>JBGSLQ010000031.1:0-84895 GCA_041740635.1 Desulfomonilaceae bacterium
TTGAAGGAATCAACAGCCTGATCCAGGCCGCCAAGGCAAAGGCCAGAGGATACAGGTCATCCAGGAATCTGATCACTATTGTCTACCTCATTGCAGGAAAGCTCGATCTTTCCGTTACCCACACACAATAGCGAGGAACCGGAAATATCAACCGTGCATCCGATGAATTTGCAGGAAGTGAATCCCATGAAGCCCATACCAGCCCAAGACTGGGGCATCCGATCATTCATGCTCAACAAGCGCAAGTTGCAGCCATTCAAGCTAGATTCGGGACGGTTTACATATGGATCGGTGACAGGTGGCAATCCACGCCCGACGGAATAAAAGGGCATGATTTCCAGTACTGGAGTCATCCACTTGAATTTCAGAAGGACGGAATGATGAAGCAGCTGAAATGGCATGATTCGTGGTCGATCCAGTTAGAGTAGACTCTGCCCTTGACTCCGACTGACTGTACAAGAAGCAATAATAGAGACACCTTCAGATCTTAACGTACACAAGATTGTCCTGGTGGATATAAAGCAGCCCACAGAACCGAATGCAAGCTCCGTCAGCACCGGAATCACCGCTCTGGATGAATTCATACGGGAGAATTATCGTCCTGCAGCCCAATTCGATATTTACCACGTCTGGAAGAAATCAGATTCAACTGAATGACTTCGTCATGGTGAGTCTATTTTTCAGGCCATGCTGAAAAACAGATACGGTGCACGTACAGAACAGCCCCCGATTACATTCAATGTCGTTCGTTTCTAATGACCGGCCATCTGTCGACAGGATTCCGCGCAAGTTCTGCACATTTTTGCACACGCTTTCATCTGAGCATCATCCGCTCCGATTTTTTCGCAGGATTCAGCGCATCTCACGCACTGATTCGCACACATTTCGCACGTTTTTGCGTGCATCGGTGATTGTCTGAGCATGTAGCCGGCCGAAAGGGAACATATTTCGGCGCAATCGAGCAGTGTCCGAATGTGGTCGTATTCCGAATGTCTTCCACCCATCTGCAGGCAATGTTGCACAGTGTTCGTGCAAATAGCGTAACAATCGAGACAGTTTTGTATACATTCCTGTGTTTGCTTATCAATTTCGGTATTTTCCAAATGATGCATGATGTATCCTTTCCTCATTCGGGGGCTGCAATCAGTATATAGTAGTCAATCTCTACAGGCAAGAACACGTCCGGAAAACAGCCGGCTTTGCTCCGAGAGAACTTATGGTTTGTCAATTATGAGTGGACTTACTTTCCAGAAACGCTGCTTTATGTCATCCAGGACAGTATAGACAACAGGAATGAATATAAGCGTGAAAAGTGTCGCAACGGATAGCCCTCCTGTTACCGCCATAGCGAGACCGTTGTAAATTTCCGCACCCGCTCCGGTCTTCAGAGCCAGAGGCAACATTCCCAGAACCATTGCGATGGCCGTCATGAATATGGGACGCATTCTTCTTGTGCTCGCCAGGACCAAAGCCGCATCACGGGCGACACCCTGCTCATCCATGAGTTGAACTGCATAGGTAATGAGAATAATAGCATTTTTCACCACCAAACCTACCATCATTATGTAGCCCAGGATAGTAAACGAATCGAAAGGTATACCTGTTAACTTCACTATGAAATTGGCTCCGATGATCGACAGCGGGAGACTCAAAAGGATCGACAAAGGTCGAATAAATGACTGAAATTGCATGACGAGCAATAAGTAAACCACCACAACCGAAAGTGGGAATACGAATTTTATCGCTTCGTTAAGCTTACGTAATTCGTTCACCGCACCAAACGGGACATACGTATAACCCACCGGAAAAGCCACGGTTGAATTGATTTTGGATACGACTTCATCGAATACTTCACCCAGGGATCTGTCCTGAATGGTTAACTGCACCCGAGCATTACGCCTGGAATTGTAATGGTTTATCTGCAACGGTCCGAATGTCGTGGCCACTGTTGCAACACTTGTGAGCGGAATCTGTATTTTGGAATCTTGAGGAGAAGTCAAAATGATACGCCCGATGTCCGACACTGTCGTGATGTCGTTCTCCTGTCCCATCACGCGGATATAGAAATAACGTCCTTCCACATCGAACTGGGTATCGGTCCGTTGCCCGCCAACAGCGCTCTCCACAGCATCTGCTATGTCTTTCACGTCAAATCCGTAATGAACTGCACGCTCATCGTCTACTCTCACTTCAACCTGAGGTTTCCTCAAGTACAGATCAGTGTACCTGAAGACCACCCCCTGTGTATTCTTCCCGATTTCCAGAATCTGTTGCACAATCTCATTGATTACATCGTAGCTCTTGCCTCGTATGCGGACGTCCACAACATTGGATCTTGAGTACATGTTCCCGAAAAGAGGAAATCTGATGGGGTTTATGGCTTTTACCGGCAGATCGTTGGAAGAGGCGTACGCTTGGCGGGCTATTTGGTTTATGGAGACCCCGCTGTCTTCTTCTCGTTCACAGACCAAATAGATTTGATTACGAGGCATGTTCCGGTTCGGAATGCTTACGACATGGCGCACTCCTCTTATATCCTTCCACCGGTTCTCCAGGATGGTCATGAGCCTGCTTTTTTCCTGCAGGCTTGTTCCCTCGTATGTTTCCACCTGTATGCGCAATAAATGGGTTCCGCCCGTGGGTAGATATCCCATGCGGGGTAACAACCAGTACGATATCAAGAGCACAATCAACACCGCAAAGATAAGCGCTGCCTTCCTCTTCCCGGAGTTCAGAAAGAATCTCAGTGCACGTATGAGTGCTTCGGATACCTTGTTCCCCACGCGATCCAGCTCATACAAAGGTGACATCAATTTCTTCAGGAATCCCGACGGTTCTTTTTCTTCGGCCATCCAGCGGGATGCCAGCATGGGAACGACCGTAAACGCATCGAAAAGAGAGAGAAATATTGCGCAGGATATGATGAAAGCGACCGGCCCGAATAGCGTCCCAACTTCGCCCTTGAGCATGAGAACCGGTACGAAAACAGCCGCGGTAGTAAGAGTTGACATGAAGACGGCGGTTCCCACCTCACGGGTCCCATCCACACATGCAGAGACGATATCCTTTTTTTCCTCGTACCGATGGCGGTAGATATTTTCGAGCACAACGATAGCGTCGTCGACGATCATTCCCACGGACAACGCGAGCCCAGCCAATGAGAGAACATTTATCGAATACCCGAGCAGGTACATGCCTATGAACGTGCCGACTATAGAGACCGGGATAGACGTTGCGACAATGAAGATACTGCGCCAATGCTTCAAGAACACGAATAATACGAGTAAAACAAGAATTATGGCCTCGAGCAGGCTGGATCTCACGATCCGAACGGCGTCGCGAATATACGTACTCTGGTTGTAAAGCGCCTGAAAATTTGCCCCTAGAGGCCCGTATTCCTGCTGCATGAGGCGGATTTCTTCATTCACCTGATCTATTGTGGAGATTATGTCCGCACCGACCTGACTGAAGACGTTAAACACAATTCCATCTTGGCCGTTTACGCGGCAATAGGATTCGGGCCTCTCATATTTATCTTCTATTCGCGCAACATCCGAAAGATGGAGGATCGGTTCTCCCGGCTTTGATATGCGAACCTTGCGGAATGCTTCTGCAGTAAGCAGCTCTCCCACGGTTCTCACTGTCCATTCTCTGGCCCCTTCGTTGAAATAGCTGCCGCTCTGATTGAGATCCGATCTATGAATCGCTTTATTTCCTCAACGGTAAGTCGCCGTGCTTTCAGGCGTTCTGCATCGAAGGTCACGCGCATTTCACGAGTGCGGTTCCCGTCGAATTGGCAATCGCCTACCCCTGGGATCCTCTTGATCCGTGGTGCTATTTCCTTGTCCGCCCAGGTAGACATGGTCACCAGATCCACACTTCCGGTGAGAGCGAACTGGTAAACGGGCAGACTCACACGATCGCTTGCTTTGAAAATTTGAGGTGTTTCAACTGCTCTGGGCAGATCCCGCACCCGGTCGAGGTTGCGTTGAAGCTCTGAAGCCGCGATATCCAGGTTTGTTCCCGGTTTGAAGAAGATCATTATCAGGGATTCGCCGTGGCGGGAGAAGCTCTGTGTATAAACCATATTTGTGACGCCAGAGATGTTTTCTTCGAACCGGGTCGTGACTTCTCCTTCGACCTCTTCGGGAGCTGCTCCGGAATCTGGTGCTTACCACCAGCACGGGCTGCTCTGTATCGGGCTTGAGTTCAACAACCAGGAAAGTGACGCACACATATCCAAATACCAGGACCAGAAGGACTCTGACAATGACGGTAATAGGCAATTTTACGGACGATTCCGCTATATTCACCGGGGTACCTCTCAAAGACGAATGTAGCCTTCGAGCAAAGCAATGGTTGTGCCAAAAACCTGCTTTTTCAAATGGCGAGTTTTGTAGAGGAATACGCTTTGATCGGCTTTTTTTAGAGAAAGGCAGGTCGGTTTGGATGTCAAAATTCTTATCGTACTGTAACGCTTTGCTTTATTCCTGGCTCTAACTCGCTGTTCTAGAGGCGGCAATGACCCATAGCGGGGCTTTTCACCGGGTGTCGGTGCCAGAATCGTCAAGTAACTGTAAATGCAGGTGATATTGACAGTGTATCGCGTCAGAAGCGCTTTTGGACAAACTCCTGAGCTTCTCTGTACCATCGAACCGGTTCATTGAGCAGCGTCCTGATCTGGGCGTTATACCAGACATTCCTCGCCTGAGACCATTGCATTCCCGGATCAATGCATTTTTCGTCAACCGTGATCTCGGCAGGGATCCCGAGATGAGCTGCCAGAGCCTTGAGAACATGCGTCCAAATGCGTCTCTGAACTCTTGCTCCAGCCATTTTGAAGGCACCCTCGTAAACAGGATCTCCAGATCGGGCAAGTCCGAGGATCTGGACCACGGTTCGACTTCCTTGCTCAAAGGCAGCGAAGCTCACCCATCCGCATTCCGGATGGCCCAGGGGCGTGGCAAACGTAAACAAAGATTCATCTGCGTACAGAATGACAACTCCTGTCGATACCGGACCACCGGGAGTTGACGCATTTATGAGCACTATCGCTCCGGGTTGTATTCCTGATTCCGATGCATAAAAGCGATTGAACGAAGGCTGGAAACCGATAAAACCGTGCTTCAACTCCGCAAAAGCCTGAGTGGGTGTAATGGAATCATCATGAATATGCAACCGAAAGGTCTTCTGCCAGAGCTGGCCGAATCCGCTGACCGGGCCGACAGGACGGCGGCCGTGCACGTTCAGATTTTTCGCCTCTACAGGCATGAGTGGAACCAGGAGTTCCGGGACCGGCTGCATCCAGTATTTCGCAGAAGGCTGTTCCAGAGAATTACCACCAGTCCCAATCTTCAAGACTCGGATTACCGTATCGAGTTCCGTTACGGCAAGGACTTCTTGAATTGCTCCGGAAACGCCGCGGGCAGACACATCGATTCCCCGCCGCATACACTGAACGTTCAGCTTGAGTAGCATACAGGCACCAAAGCTGTTTATCTTTTGCACGTCAGAGAAATCCAGCACCAGATGCTTGCAGTTATTCGAGCCGCTGTTTTCGATCAGCAGCACAAATGGACCTTCGTCGTAGTCAGTCAATTCTTGAGGCAGATGTATTATACAGCGCTCTTCCGGTTGATGAGAGGCGCTGACATGCATGTTCCTGGTTGGAGTCGTCCCGAGATTCACTGTTAAAGCGAGTTGGGTCTCACGAGTATCCGATTCCGGCGTATGGGTTTCCGCCAACCTGTCCCGTGCGAGACTCAGTCGATTCGAGCATCCGGGCATCAGCTTTAACGCAAGATCGACAAAGGGATTTTCGGCCATTCTGTCGAGAAATGCCAACTGGCTCGCCCGACCCACCAGAGCCTGTGCATAGGTAGGGTATGCGTGCGTTATCGATTGCAATGCATGGAGAGGTTTCCTGAATGCTTTGATCACTTGCACTTCATGAATAGTCTCAGGTGAGGATACTCCAAGAATATGAGCACCCACAATGCGTCCGCGGCCATCCAGAAGGAATTTGGCCATTCCTTCCCGGGCGCCGTCTATCAGAGCCCGGCGCATATTCGAGTAATCGAACCGATATACTTTGAGCCTGTGGCCGTACTTCTTAAGGGCTTCTTCCTCAGTCAGTCCGATATATGCGAGGGGCGGCTCCGTAAAGACCACGTACACGTTGTTGGCGTAATCGATTTTGCGCTTGAAAGGGAGTATCGCGTTTGTGGCTGCGACGATGCCCTGCGCCTCTGCCGTGGATGCAAGCTGGTACGGCCCTACAACATCGCCGCAGGCATAGATATTGGGCGATGAAGTTCGAAGCGTATTGTCGGTGATAATTCCTTTGGAGTTCCTGTTGACTCCCGCTTTCTCCAGGAAAAGCTCATGCAGATCGGGTTTCCGACCTACAGTCACAAGTACTTTCTCTGCGCGAATTTCTGCGGTGTTTCCAACAGGTTGTTCGACGGTGAGAATAATTTGGCCTTGCTCCTTACGGAACCTCACCGCTTTTGAGCCGGTCAGGAATCGAACTCCGTTTGTCTGGAGAATGCGAACCAATTGGTTCACGACTTCCCGGTCCGCCATGGGCAGCAAATGAGTGGCTCGTTCCACGACCGTGGTTTCGATGCCCAGGCGAGCGAATGCAGATGCGTGTTCCAATCCATCAACACCACCTCCGAGGACAATGATGGATTCAGGCAAGTGTTCCAGAGCGCTGAGGTTCTCATTCGTGAGATAATCCACGTCCTGCAAACCGTCCAGTGGTGGGACCAGTGGAACTGTGCCCGACGCGATAATAAATTTTTCGGCAAAAAAGACGGCCCCGTTCACCCGGATATGGTGACGATCGAGGAATGCGGCACTTCCCGTAAGAACCTGGATACCAATGTCTCCGAAGGTTTCCGGGCGATCCTTCTCATAAGCTTCCTGAACAGTGGAACGAATGCGCTGCAAGATGAGGCGGGTGTCCAATTTCGATGCGGCTGCCGTACGGAGACCGAGACCTTCGAGATGAGTCATTTCCCAGTGCAGATGACTCAGGTGTATGAGGGATTTGCTCGGAATACATGTCAGATTGGTGCAGTTTCCGCCGATCTTGTCCTTTTCTACCACCGCAACACGTTTGCCGAGCCCTGCTGCCGTAACAGCGGCAACCATTCCCGCAATGCCGGCTCCGATGACGATCAGCTCATACCGATTTTCCCGGAGCGTGTTCCCCGAAAATCCGAAAGCAGACTGGTTCACTCCTTCAACCTCCCCCTCGTCGCATGTTCATGGAACATCGAACCCTATGTTTCAGGTCCGCGAAGCTCTCCTGCTATTCTATACCTGCTGATTTATAAGTGATAGTTGAATTCTCTGAAAATGAAACCTGTTGCAGGTCAATCTGAATGAAGGCATGTTTTCCATCGACGCACTAACGATCGAAGCAGGTCAACCTACTGCATTTCGGAACGAGGTGTTTTTTGGTAGAGATTAACCCAGTGGTTGTGCTCTTTCAGACTGTTTGAAAACTGATGGCTTCCATCGTTCTTCGCAACAAAGTACAGGTAATCTACATCTGCGGGTTTTATGGCAGCAATGAGGGATTCTTTCCCCGGGTTCGCAATGGGCCCGGGAGGTAAGCCTGTGTTTTGATAGGTATTGTAAGGATGTTTGCGGTTGAGATCCTCTTTCGTGATTTTGGAGCCCATGCGCTTTATTCCGTAAATCACCGTAGGATCCGATTGCAGCTTCATTTTTTGCTTAAGTCGATTGTGAAACACTGCAGATACCAGCGCATGCTCCGATGCCCGAGCCTCTTTTTCGATTAATGAGGCAAGAGTGAGCACCTGGGCAACCGACCAGCCGTTTTCTTCTGCAGTCTGCCGGACGTTCTTATCATAAACGTTGAAAAACCTTTGGACCATTCGGCGCACGATGAGTTTTCCATCCCCTTTTTCCGTAGGTCTCAGGAAATACGTGTCGGGAAAGAGATATCCCTCCACGTTAGAGCCCTCTACTCCAAGCTCTTTCAGGAATGCTCCATCCTGACAAAGAGCCATAAACTCTTCTTTGGACATAATTTCCGATTGCTGCATTAAATCGGCAATCTGGTATATGTCGAATCCTTCTGGAACAGTGATCGAGAACATGAGCGTTTTTCCTGAGATCAACTGGTCCAGGACGTCTCCGGCATCGCTTCCAGTCTTGAGAGCATAATCTCCAGCTTTGATCTTCCGTTGCTCTCCCCGAATCATAGCGACCAGCTTAAAAACCAACCGGCTCGAAATTACCCCGTTTTCCTGGAGTATGCTGCCCACCTGGGAAAGGGATGCTCCTTTGGGAATCGATATAATGACTTCTTGGCCCGGAACTGCAGGAGCGCGACCGGGTGAAGAAACCAAATCATGCAGCAGATCCGGAAGTTTCGAGTACGCTGTGTAAGCTCCGATGCCGAGCGCGACAAGTAATACGACGGCCAATATTGTCTTTAGAATGGAAAAGAACGACAATCTTATACTCCGGTTGAGCCTTTGAATGTTTGACTGTCAAGAAACCCCTGAAGAATCAGAACAGCGGCAAGCTTGTCCACGACCTTCTTTCTTTTCGCGCGGCTTACGTCAGCTTCCAGGAGGACACGTTCCGCTGCAAATGTCGTGAGCCGCTCGTCCCATTCATGAATCGGCACATGTATCCTTTTTCGAAGCCGTTCAATAAAGTCCCGGACGCTGCGAACCTGGGGCCCTTCAGTCCCATTCATATTGTAGGGTATACCGATGACGATTTCCGTCACGTTGCGAGATTCGGCAATTCCCTGGATGCGGTCCGCCGCTGATTCTGGATCGCTGTACGTGACGGTCTCGACGCCCTGCGCCGTGTAGCCCAGTTCATCACTCAGAGCCACGCCGATGCGTTTCGAACCAATATCCAAACCGAGAATACGCAAGAGTCCACCTGAAGAAGAATTCTAAACGTGTCGGGAATAGAATCGAATCCCGTGTTCATATGGTGCGACCAAACTTATAGTACTTGGGTAGAAATTGCAAACGAGTGAATACTTGGAGGTTAGCGGTACCCGGGAATCCGGATTTACGCGATCTTGAAATACCGCACAGGATCGATCACGATTCCGGTGCCGTATCGGTCAAACCTGCCACAGATTTTGCCAATTCTGCTATAAAACGAACGTCTTCTTCGTCGGCGTATGCCACGCACCTGGCATTACTGATGGATAATGTCTGATCCTGCAGGTGTTGCGGAAGCCTTGAGATCCGCGGCGATTTCGAGAGATGTCCTGGCAGTCGATCCAGCACTGTGCGGGATATCAACACGATATTTGCTTCGCCCGGAGCAATGTCAATTTTGTCGCGAACTCCCGGATCGAGTGCAAGAGCTTCTTCTATAGAACTCTTCACCTGAGGTGTGAGCGATTCCAGACGAGACATCAATTCCCCCACAGCGAGAATCCCTTCCAAAGCCTGTCGTCTCTGGACTTCCGTCCCCATGAGCAAAGCCTCTTCAAAGCTTTCCAGAGCCTCAACCAGATGCTTGCGGGATAAATGCGATCGGGCCTCAATCAGCATGCTACGAGCCTCGATTTCATCCAGCGCCTCAGGATCGAAGGCTTTTTCGTAGAATTCTACTGCTGAGGCAAAATCTCCTTGCTCCAGAGATTCACGTCCCTTGGCAACCAAGGAGAATTCCGGAGCGCTCGAGCGGATTTCTATCATTGATATACTCATGGTATTCCGGATATTGTTTAGTCTTAGCCAAAAAAAAGATGTATTAAGACATCTTGGCTACTTTTTATGAAGTTATCCTTAACATATTTGAAGCCTCTTTTCAACTTGTTTCTCGTTTTCTCCGGTCAATTTCAATTAATCTGAAAGGGACTCTCCATACTCTGAAAGTGATAATACTGCAATGGACCTGTTGTATCTAAAATGATTTCATGATTATGATACGATCTGAGGTATTGCGGCGCGACGCGCCGATTATTGTACGGAAAGATTGTGCTGATAGTTCGGATTTGAGGGATGACGATCAAAGGTATACTCAAATATGTTCCGGTTTTGTCCATTGTGCTCGTGGCTGGGATTATGCTCGTTATCGTGGTGCTGTTCACGCTGCGGAACATCAATGCACAAAACGAGCGCATGGAAGAGCTCACGAGTCGTCAGGGAGTCTCGGTCATACGAACCCTGGAAGCTGGAACCCGTACCGGTTTCATGGAAGGCGATTGGGGTATAGAGCATCTCCAGATGCTCATCGAACAGGCCGCAAAAGATCCTGATGTGGAATGGGTCGGACTCATCAGCGGCGAAGGCATAATCATCGCTCACAGCGAGCCCGCGAAAATCGGGTTGCGATTACTCATGGGTCAGGAAATGAATACGGTCCGGACAGTTATCCGAACCGGAGAACCTTTGTCCTTCAAGAGAGATCTTCCGGGCGGTCGTACCATATTCGAGATATGGAAACCATTTACTCCTTTCCCCGATCAGATTGCCCAAACAGAGAGTCTTGCCCGCCATACCCGAATTGGTAAGGAGCTCCTGGACGTATTCGACCGAGAGAAGAAACAGGTGCTTTTTCTCGCCCTCAAAATGGACCGTTTTCAACAGATACGTCAGCAGGACATCCTTTTTGCCATCTTCATGGCGGCAGTGCTTTTCATCATAGGTTCTGCAGGTGTTTACTTCATCTTTGTCGTCCAGAACGCCTACCTTGTACGGAGGACCCTGGATGAGATGCGGACCTATACCCGGAATGTCGTGGAGAGTATGGCCAACGGCCTGATCACGGTGGATCGCTCTTTGCGGGTGGCCACATTTAACCCGACTGCTCTGGAAATACTCAGGAAACCCAAAGAAGAAGTAGACGGGAAGCCGATTGCAGATCTCTTGCCTCTGGAGGATGAGGCCAAACAGGTTCTGGCGGACTCAGACCTGATCCTTGAAAAAGAGATAAAGATATCCACGGAAGGTAAGTCCAAGAGTTTTTTAAATATCTCAGTTTCCGCGTTGAAAGAACCCGATTCGAGAATCAGCCGCGGTGCGGTTATCATTGTCCGGGATTTAACGGTAATTCGCGAATTGGAACAAAAAGTTCTGGTAAGCGAGAAATTCGCAGCTCTCGGGAGACTTTCCGCCGGCGTGGCCCATGAAATCAGAAACCCCCTGAATTCGATCAGAGGTTTCATACAATATTTCCAGAAAAAGCTCCCGCTCGATGAGGAAGATTATAAATACACCGACCTGATGCTTACCGAAGTGGATCGGCTCAATCGAGTAATCTCCAAGTTGCTGGCCTATTCCAAACCGCGAGAACCCCGCTTGAATGTCAGGTCCGCGGACGAAATTTTGGATCATTGCATCCGCGTGCTGGAAAGGGAGACTCAGGCTGCGGACATTGAACTGATACGAAAACCCAGTCCGGATAACCTTCCCCTGGTACTGATGGATACGGATCAGATGACTCAGGTCTTCTTGAACATATTGCTTAACGGTCTTGAAGCCACTCCGCGGGGAGGTCGAATAATTGTATCCAGTGATGTGGACGATCAGGGCAGGGTACAAATAACCTTTGAAGATAACGGTGAAGGAATTCCCCGGGACAATCTGGATAAGTTGTTCGATCCCTTCTTCTCTACAAAGAAAAAGGGTACCGGACTCGGGCTGGCAATCGTCAAAGGAATTATCGAAGGACATGGTGGGGAAATAGAAGTAGAATCCGAACCGGGGAAAGGAACTCGGTTCATTGTGCTCCTGAATGCCTACAAAATCGTGGAAGAAGAAGTCGAACAGATAACTGCAGATACCGGCATAACTGTTGCTGCGTCTCAGAACTGATGCTCGCTCGCAAACCCTATTCGATTCATATGTGCTAAAATATCAGCCTCGGTCAGGCCGGGAACACCCGGAAACATGGATTCGTTGCTGTAAAAGTTCTCCGAAACGGGTAATACTATGACAGCTCTCAAGGCTAAAATCCTTGTGGTGGACGACGAACCGTCCCAAAGAAAAATGCTGAACGCCAATTTGTCTCTGGAAGGCTATCGGGTCTTTGAAGCCGATGATGGCACAAGCGCAATAAAGAGAGTCTCTGAAGAATTTTTCGATCTGATCCTCATGGATAATCGAATGTCCAGCATGGACGGGATTGAGGCGCTCAAGGAAATCAAGAATATATCACCTGGAATCCCGGTCATCATCATTACCGCTTATGCGTCTGTGGAAACTGCTGTAGAGGCATTGCAGGCCGGAGCCCACGATTATCTCACAAAACCGCTCGATATTGAGGAACTCAAAATAAAAGTCCATCAGTCGCTGGAATTCTGGCGCCTCAAAGAGGACAACATTCTCCAGCGGCGGCGTATTGAAAACCTGTTCGATGCGTCCCAAATCGTGGGACGATCTCAAAAAATGAAAGCGGTCCTCGAAACCGTTGCAATGGTGGCCCCGACAGAGGCCACGGTGCTTATTCTGGGAGAATCCGGCACGGGCAAGGAACTTATAGCAAATGCCCTTCATCAGGGGTCGGGTCGGGCTGAAAAACGTTTTATCAAAGTCAATTGTGCGGCTTTGCCGGAAACACTTCTCGAGAGCGAACTTTTCGGACATGAGAGAGGTGCGTTCACCGGAGCAGTCGGACGCAGGCCAGGACGATTCGAACTTGCAGACGGCGGCACCATTTTCCTCGACGAAATAGGAGAGATGACGTTCGCTACCCAGTCAAAACTGTTGCGAGTATTGCAGGAACGGGAATTCGAACCCCTCGGCTCTACCCGGACGGTCAAAGTGGATATTCGCATAGTGACGGCTTCCAACAGAATCTTGAAAGAAGAAGTAAGAAAAGGAAATTTTCGTGAGGATCTGTTTTACCGACTGAACGTCGTCCCTATAAATCTTCCTCCACTGCGAGAACGCCGCGAGGATGTTCCATTGCTGATCGAACATTTTCTGAAGCTCTATAATGAAAAAAACAATCGCAATCTGCTCGGGTTTCATCCGCGAGCTCTCGATGCCCTGATGCGATATGCCTGGCCCGGAAACATCCGTGAGTTGGAAAATATTGTCGAGCGGGCAGTCATCCTTTCCAAGGACGACTATGTTCCCTTCGCGGACCTTCCCGAATCCATCAGGGGATCTGCAGGCGATCCGCTTTCCGAACAGGTGAGAGAAGGTATCCGTCCCGGCATGACAATAAAGGAAATGGAAAAAGAACTGATTATGAAAACTCTGGAGGACAATGACGGCAACAGGACTCGCGCTGCACGTGTTCTCGGAATCACCCGCCGCACACTCCAGCACAAATTAAAGGAATATGATTTGGATCTGCAATCATCAGATTCCACCGATTGATCCGGCTATAGATTCGCGAGCATCCGTGCACTAATATTTATATGGGGGGAACGAAGTAATTAGTAAAGGTGTGTCATGTCTCATTTAAGTACAGTTAAATCGGATGAGCACGCAAGAGCATTGCTGGAGAGAGATCGATTTTTGCAGGATCACCCTGAATTACTTTCATTGCAGGAAAAAATTGATGATAGGCTGAGGAAAGCCGACGGTTCCCAGAACCGGCTCGTTGTCATTCATGATTTGATGATGGAGTCGTTCTTTAAATTGGACAGCCAGCTCAAGAGTCTTGCTCGTGAGTTACGATCGTACGGAAGCGCTGAATAAATGGAAAATCCTCACGCAGAGGTTTGTTCGTTCTCAATCAATTGAGTAGGAATATCAACGAAGAATTCCGTCCCCCCCTTTTCCATGCAGTCTTCAACACTTTTGCAGTGAGGACAGCGCAGGACGCTGCCGGGACAGATATCCCGAGTCGTGGGAAGATGCGGGCAGCGAAAACTGCGGAACCCTACCTTGAAGCCGAATCGTGCCGAAAAGATCTTTATCTTCAAAAGATCCGTTCCTGTCCCTCCGGCATTAAAATCATACTTTCGGCCTGAACTGTAGAGATCGATCTCCTGAACGGGATAAAATCCTTCAAAGATATTGGGCTGTTCGCTCTCCGGAATGCCTACTCCGTAATCGCGAATAGTAATCTTGTAGCCAGAGGAAACATTTTCCCCCGAAATAATGATTCTTCCATAATCCGGAGTGTTTTCTACGGCATTGCGAATTAATCCGCCCAGCACGGATATCATGATCTGAGGTTGTATCTTGATTGTTGCCCGTTCTGGCTCAAGGAAACGTATGTCCAATTGCCTTTCCTCAAGCATTTGATTGAGCCGCCACTCTACTGCCTGAAAAGCCGAACGGACCGATATTCCTTCTGTTTCGTGTATCTTATCGGGAAATTGCTCTTTGATTTTTTGTTTGAGGAACTCAAGAGCTTGTTCCATTAAGGGTTCCTGCTCCTGTTCCACCTCGAGAAGATCGGGAAGATTGTCGAGAAAGCTCAGAATCGCTTCTCTTTCAAGATAGATCTTATCTTCCACGATATGCGCGACTTGCTTTTCTATGGTTTTCAGTCTCGACAGACTTCGAGAAATACGGCCAAAGGGAAGCCTTCCGATATCTGCTCCTCCATCTTCCAGGCGGTTCTGCATGATCCGGAGAGAAGCCTCCACAATAGCCAGAGGTGTTTTCAGTTCGTGTGACAGATGATTCAGTATCTTGTTCTTTACTCTGTTGAGCCTTTCCAGTTCTTTGTTGGAATTCATGAGGCTCTCGAAATTGGCGGCGTTCTCCAGGGCAAGGGCTACATTTCCCGAGAGCGCAGTCATAATGTCCACATCTGCATCGGTAAAGGAGCCGTCTTTATTTAACGCATACAGGACTCCCAGCCGTTTTTCCAAAACCTGGAGCGGCACACATACCATGTTGCGTGTGGTAAAACCGGATTTATCTTCAACCGGTCGGTAAATCCGGGGGTCGGTGACTGCATCTTGCACCAAAGCGGGTTCTCCGGTCCGAAACACCCAGCCGCAGACGCCCTGATCTTTGGGTATACGAATTTCCTCGCGGGCCGACGCAAAGAGGCTCTCTCGATCCTGAACGTTTCTCCAGTAGAAATCGTCGCGTTCGGCATCGTACAGCAATACTCCCGCCCCTTCACAATTGAGCACCATCTGGACTTCACTGACAATGACATCGAGAAGCTGATCGATATTCGTCGTAGAAGCCAATGCCTTTGCAGCATTGAACAAAAGCATCATTTTTGCGGAATCGAGGCCCGACTCAGGCGTGGTACCGGTATTCGGGCACTCTTTCAGGGTATGCTGCTCTTCACGCAGCTCATTTGTCATTCCAGGACACCCCGATTAACAGACGATATGGGCTAGAGTCTGATTGATGAGAATCGTCTCAGTTTCGATTCAGTTCGATCTTTCAACATGGATACGGCTCGTGCTGCAATGCCTTCGGGCGTTAATCCGAGATCGGCCAGAAGTTCGGCTCTTGTGCCGTGCTCCACAAAAGCATCGGAGATACCCATGCGCGCGGTGCTGACTCCCTCCAACCCTCTGTCGGAAAAAAGCTCCAGAACTGCGCTGCCGAATCCACCGGCCAGGATTCCTTCTTCCACCACCAGTACTTTGCCTGCTGCTCTGGATTTTTCCAGTATCAGATCTTCATCCAGAGGCTTGATAAATCGGGCATCCAGGACTCCGGTGGATATGCCTTGTTTGGCAAGAAGGTCTGCGGCTTGCACGGCCGGGTCGACCATCGATCCGATCGCTATTATGAGGAGGTCCTCACCTTCTGTCATCATCCGTCCCTTGCCGACGGGAATCAGCTCCGGTTCCTTCTTAATAGAAACTCCCAGTCCATCGGCTCGGGCGTACCGTATGGAAACAGGGCTGTTCAGAGTCAATGCTGTGGCCAGCATGTCAGACAACTGATCTTCGTCTGCAGGAGCCATGACAGTAAGATTCGGAATGCTCCGGGCGAACGCGATATCGAATACTCCATGATGAGTCGGTCCATCCTCTCCCACTACACCGGCCCGGTCCATGGCAAAGACAACAGGAAAATTCTGCATGCAAACGTCATGGATAAGGTGATCGTATCCGCGTTGAATAAACGTAGAATAGATCGCGACAACAGGATGATAGCCTTCGCTGGCGAGCCCTGCTGCGAACACTATCCCGTGTTGCTCGGCTATTCCCACATCGAAGAAACGCCTGGGAAAGAGGCGGGCAAATTCTGCGAGTCCGGTTCCGTACTCCATTGCAGCAGTGATAGCGACGATCTTCGGGTCTTTGCTTGCCAGTTTCACCAGCGCCTTACCGAATACTGTGGTGTAGGAAGGCGGTCGGGGCTGTGAATGCACTTTTCCCGTTTCTATGTCGAACGGCCCTACTCCGTGAAATCTGCTTGGATTTTGTTCTGCCTGACAGTATCCCTTACCTTTGCAGGTGATCGCGTGCACAAGGACAGGCTCCCGGAATCTTTTTATATTTTTGAATGTTTCGACAAGATGTTTCACCTGATGGCCGTCAATGGGGCCGACATATTTGAATCCGAGGTCTTCAAAAAGCTTACCCGGAGTAATAAATCCCTTGAGTGCATCCTCGAACTGCTTTGCAAGGCTATATATGGGTTCGCCCATGATGTTTTTCAGAATGTTTTTCACTTCCGCCCTGAATCTGGTGACTATCTGGCCTGTCATAATGCGATTGAGGTACGCAGCCATAGCGCCGACATTCGGAGATATGGACATTTCGTTATCATTCAGGATGATGATAAGATCTTTTTCCGCAGCGCCTGCCTGGTTCAAACCTTCGTACGACACACCACAGGTCAAAGAACCGTCACCCACAACAGCGATGACCTTGTGGTCGTCTCCATTAAAACACCGTGCCTGGGCGAGCCCTGCCGCGACACTTATGGCGTTACCCGCGTGTCCCACGTCAAAGAAGTCGTACGGGCTTTCGTCCCGTTTTGGGAATCCTGAAATCCCGCCCTTAGTGCGTAACGTCGCGAATGCATCGCGTCTGCCAGTGAGGATCTTGTACGCATACGCCTGGTGACCGACATCAAACACTATGCGATCCTTGGGGGGTGAGAATATTTTCAGAAGAGCCACAGTCAACTCGACAACCCCAAGACTTGAAGCCAAATGCCCGCCTCTTTGGGCTACTGTTTGGATGATCACCTCCCGGATCTCATCACTCAAGGTTTTCAGAGCCTCCAAAGAGAGGTCCTGGATATCCGCAGGAGATTGTATTCCAGCTAGAACTAATTCATTTTTGTTCATAATGTTTCCGTTCATCTGAATCTCAGCTCACCCTCTTACCGATATAATGAGTAATTTCGACCAACGGATCTGCTTTTTCCCCGAGCGGTCTGATCGTGTCCTCGGCATTACGTATGAGACAATGCATGATTTCTTCAGTGCGCTCCGCCCCCAACAACCTGGGAAGAGTCGCCTTTCCTCTGTTAACGTCTTTCTGAACGGCCTTCCCCATCTTTACCGGATCACCTTCTATGTCCAGAAGATCGTCACGTATTTGGAATATCATGCCAAGAATCTCCCCGAATTTTCCCAATACTTCAATCCGCTCGAGTTCTCCGTCGACCAATGTAGCGCCACACACGAGTGAAGCCCTGATCAATGCGCCGGTCTTATTCCGTACGATATATTCGACCATGTGCTCATCTACGTCTTTTCCCTCACACAGAATGTCCATGACCTGACCGGCAATGAGCCCGGTGGAACCAGCTGCCAGAGCGAGTTCCCGGATCGCGGCCAACAGGTTTTCGGCTCTGTACCTGCGGCTTACCTCAGGAAGGCTCAGGACACCCAGGCCATAGGTCAGGAGAGCGTCTCCGGCAAGAATCGCGACAGCTTCACCAAATACTTTGTGGACTGTAGGTTTTCCCCGCCGCAGGTCATCATTGTCCATGGCCGGAAGATCGTCATGAATCAGAGAGTATGTGTGAATGCATTCCAATGCGACCGCAAGAGGCAAAACCTGGTTTCCGTTGCCTCCTGCCACTTCAGCGGCAGCCATGGCAAGCACCGGTCTTATCCGCTTACCACCGGCAAAAACGCTGTACCGCACAGCCTGGTGCAAAAGAGCGGGCTCATTATCTTCAGGCGGCAGCATGGCGTCAAGAGCCTTTTCAGCCAAATCACGCCTTGCTTCCATGTATTCTCTTATATTGAGGGCGGTCACTCTTTGTCTTCCACCCTGCCAAAAGGTATTCTCTCCATGGTGGCGAGCAGCTCTTCCACTTTTCCTTCCGAATCGTTCAGTATTTCCATACACTTCCTGGAAATGCCGATTCCCTCTTCAAACAATTTGAGACTTTGGTCCAGAGGTAGTCCTCCGTGCTCGAGTTTCTCGACAATCGATTTGAGCCTCTCGAGGCTGTCGTCAAAGTTCTCTGTTACTGCATCTCTTTCCATCGCTTTTTTCATATCTGCTTCCGCACGTGCCGATCTATTTTTGGTCATCCGAGACGTGGAGTTCACTCAACTCACGTTTTACGGCAGCGTTACCGGAATCGAATTTCAATGCTCTCTCGAAGCATATCCGAGCCACGCTGTACCGCATGAAAAATCTTTTGTGAATGTATCCTTCCAAAAAATATCCTTCAGACATCTTTTGCGGCAGCAGTCCCGTCAATGTCTCTCTAAGACGGTTTGCGGTCTGTACCTCCTGAAGGGCCATCTTCACGTAATCCGCGGGAAAATCCTGGTGCAGCCGCGCTCGTATTTTCGTTTGGGCCAGGGTAAACAATACATCGGCAAACAAGGCAGAATTGTCTGCCCCTGACGCTTCCAAAATGTCCCGAGCCTTATCCAGCAGATCCAGCGCTTCAAGATAATAAGTCTTATCCGAAAGAAGCTGCCCGTTCTTCAGGAGTTTTTCCGCATCCGGCGCACTCTGAGCCCATGTACAAGTGGTATAAACCAGTAAACTAAAAAGAATGAAACTGAAGATCCGCCCGAATCTCTCCAAAGCTGCTACCTGTAAGGACCGTAACCGGTCCAAGCGCCCGATATAGATTTCAGACTATAATGATAGTATTTCCGCGGATTTTTTGGAAGCGATTTTCACGAAATGTTTAGGATCTCTACTGCTGGGATATTTCGAATTCCACCCGCCGGGACATTCTGTCACCGGAAAAACCTGGAGGCGGCGTGGTCGCTTGAGTCGCACCATGCGCCACGATTCCGATGCGAGAAGAAGGAATCCCATATCGTGACATGATGAACTTTGCCACAGCTTCGGCACGTTTCCGCGAAAGCTTGAGGTTGACTTCCGGGCTACCCTGGCCATTGGAATAGCCATGGAGCACCAGTCGCGATTGCGGATTTGTCTTTAACAACTGACCGACTGTTTGCAGTGCAGCCTGATTTGCGGTTGAGGCGGCTGGATCTTTGGATGTTACGGACACGCTGTTGAGATCGAATGTAACAGGTGCAAATCCAGATGTCGGAGTTGCCGAAGGGGGAACTACATTGGAAGGACACGGCATGAGAAGGTTCTTCTTCATCCAGCCGTACCACGCTGCCGGTGAAGTGAACTCCTCCAGCCTTACGTACGTCCCTTTTCCCACCTCTGCAATCTGACGCATGAAAAAAGAGCCTTCCTGTGCCTGTCCAATCTGGAATGTATAAATCTCAAGATCGGGATTGTTCCTCATGATCTGTTCGGCTATTCGTCCGGGCTCGGCTTTGCAGGATTCGATGCCTCCGCCAATGACAAAAATTGCAGTTTTTCCCTCAGCTTGAGAAGCATCGTCAGCGGCACCACGCAGTCCTGCGGAAAGAGAGCTCACGCCGTACGAAACGGTTTTAGGAAACGCATTGAAGAATCGTTCCGGATCCCACGGTTGAATAGCGAGAATGCTTTCCGTGTTCTCGCACCCCATTCCCACCTTAAGTCCATAGTGGCGAAGTCCTACATTGAAGAATCCGTCAGCGGTGACGGGGATGCCTTTGTCGAATAGGCCCATTTGCGTGAGTAATTGCTGATACCGGTCTTTTTCCTTCATGAAACCGGAAGCATCGAAGAGCACAAGGATGTTCTTGACCCGTTTGCAGTCATCTGCATACGCGATAACGGAAAAAAGAAGAATCAGGGCCGTGACAACCATCCCTATCGGATGGAATCGATCCCTGAGAAATGGCGCCATGAGCATCCTCCAGGAGGGAGTCCCTGAAATCCCGGGACTCACGATTGCGGTGGAATTAGCAGAAGATGGGAATATTGTCAAGAAATTAGGATGAAATCCTAATTCTTTGGGCTGGCACAGAGCGGATTATTTTGAAGTCGAGTGTGTTCGCAAGAATTTTTCAGATTCAACGGAATCGGCTGTGACCTGAAGACAGGTCATACGGACTTGCAATCAAGATATTTCCCATTGAGACGATAACACGGACCTACACAGCAGGCCCGCGGCACCCAACATTGACATTTGGGCACCGATACAGAGGTGCCACTGACCTGCGGAGCCAGGTCAGTGCAGTTAGTTTGAATGCAGGCAAAGAAGCTTGGATGCGCTGTCTTTCTTCGGGACATAAGCTTGATATCTTTGCTTTTGCCGGATAGCCGCGGAGACTACTTGACAACTTTGGCGCAAGACGAGATGCTTTTTCCATGACTCCGGCACCCAAAAAAGAGCGCAGGTCGCATGCAGGCGAGCATCTGCTCCTGCTGTGTATGGCTTCGGTTATTCTGGTTGCTGCATTTTGCTGTCGCATCGAACCTGAAGGCTTCGTTTCGTTTAGACTGCCGGTCCTCGGTCTGGACATGCCTCTCGTAGACGGCTGCCTGAGTCGCAGAGTACTGGGAATCTCTTGCCCGGGATGCGGTCTGACTCGCAGCTTTGTCGCAGTAGCGCACGGGCAGTTAAATCGTGCGGTGGAATACAACGCTGTGGGGCCTGCTTTATTCATGCTTTGCGTATTGCAGATCCCGTACCGGATATGGGCTTATTTCCGGGAAGATAAGGTAAAAGGCCGATTGAAATGGATTCACGACCGACTCGAAGTGGTAATCTGGATTACCGCGGCAGCCCTGTTCGTTTTCTGGGTATACCGTCTGGCAGCGGGCCTGTTTCAGGGCGGTTTTGCGATTTGATTGCAACGATCCGGTACGTGATCCGCATTCTCAAAGGAACGTCTTTTCGTTCCCTCAGGAGCTTGCATGATTGAATTCTTTTTAGCTGCGGTCTTTACCGTAATCATCCTGTTGGGCCTGCTCATTGCAAACGGATACTGGTGGAATTGGTACTACTCTGCTCCGTCATCACAGGATGAAACATTCTTCTTTGAAGCAACAGACGGGTGGAAGATCAGTGTCCATCGGTACCGACCTGTCCGGCAGTCCGGTGCTCTTCCGGTCATATTGTGTCACGGCCTGAGTTCCAACAGATATGTATTCGATCTTCCCGGGACAGCATCTCTTGCTGTTTTCCTGAAAGACCAGGGGTTCGACGTTTGGTCGGCAGAGTTGAGAGGCTCCGGTATGAGTGCAAGGCCGAAGGTATTTTTTTCCGATGTTCCCTACGATTGGGAATTCTGCGATCATTTGGAGAACGATGTCCCGGCAATTATCGATTTCGTGCTGGAGAAGACCGGGGCTCCGAAAGTACACTGGGTGGGGCACAGCATGGGAGGGATGCTGATACTGGCGCACCTTGCGGCGAATCCGTCTGCTCGGGTCGAATCGGTTGTCACATTGGGATCTCCCGTGGATTTTTCCGGAATGCGGAATCGTTCTATCGATCTCCTTCTGGAAATCAGACCTCTGTATGCATGGCTTCCCATTTCTCCTTTACCGTTCTTCGGCAGAGTTCTGCTGCCGATATCTCACTCCATCGGGAGACGCCTGCTGGGATTGTTTCATCCTCCGAATATACTCCCGGAAATTGCCAGAAAGGTTATAGCGTTGGCTTCGGAATTGGTAACCTCCAATAAAATCTGGCTTACCTTCGGCAGGTATATCGAAATGGGCAAATGTGCGCCCGAAAATGGAAGATCGTATTTTGACGGGCTTGACCGATCTCCTGCTCCAATACTTTTTATTGCAGGCTCCCAGGATCTCATGGCTCCGAAAGCGCTCACTCCCCAGGTTTGCTCGCCGGAACACCCCGGAGGAAGACGTGAATGCATGTTGGTGGGGAAAGAAGCGGGATGCTCGGAAGATTACGGCCACATGGACCTGTTGGTAGGCAAACGATCGGACAAGGAAGTATTTCCTCGTATCATCGGCTGGATTCAGGAAAACGATAGCGAACTTCTTCAGCAACAGGGAGACAGTACTGCTGCGAGCAGTTAGATACGGTCTCTCACGTAAGCGTTGCACTTGAACGACGACCGCGGATGTGGTATGCAGCCCGCAATGCCTTTTCTTGCGGAGGCTCCATGCAAAACCCACGATTGCGTATAGCCCTGGTCTACGGAGGACAGTCTGCGGAACATGAAGTCTCGTTGCGTTCCGCGCGATCTATCTTCGACGCGATTGACAGGTCCAAATACGATCCCATTCCGATTCTGATCACGCAAGAGGGTTGCTGGTATAGCATGCCCTCGGAGCCTGCTTCATTCGATCCCGCGGTGAATCCGGCTCAATCGAACCGACTCATATTCTCTCCAGACCCGCAGCACAAAGGTTTCCTGAAACTGGATGGAGAATCGGGCATTCAGCCGATGCACGTAGATCTTGTTTTCCCTGTGCTCCATGGAACATACGGCGAGGACGGAACCATTCAGGGACTCCTGGAAATGGCGCACATGCCGTACGTGGGGTGCGGTGTTCTTGCTTCGGCAGTAGGCATGGACAAGATTTTGATGAAAAAAGCATTCCGGGAAAACGGGCTGAACATTGGACCTTACTTCTGGTTCTTTCGCTCTGAATGGGAGAGGGATCCTGACAAAATCACTGCAAAGTTGAAGTCTGCGCATTTTCCCTTGTTCGTCAAACCTGCCAATCTGGGGTCGTCTGTGGGAATCACCAAGGTGTCCGATCCTTCCGGATTCAAAGCCGCAGTCAATCTGGCCGCTTCATATGATAGAAAAATTCTGGTGGAAGACGGTATTGAGGGGCGGGAGTTGGAAGTGAGCGTTCTTGGCAACGACCATCCCGAAGCAAGTCTTCCCGGTGAAGTCATATCTCACAGTTCTTTCTACGATTATGAGGAGAAATACCTCAAAGATTCCGCGGAACTCGTTATTCCGGCGGAACTCCCCGCAGAAATGCGGCAAAAGGCCCAAGAGGCTGCGATAATAGCATTCAGAGCGGTTGACGGTTCGGGCCTGGGGAGAGTGGATATGTTTCTCACACCGGACAATCGCGTTGTGGTAAATGAAATCAATACCCTGCCCGGCTTTACTTCGATCAGCATGTATCCGAAGCTCTGGGAGGCTACGGGTTTGCCGTACGCACAGCTCGTGGACAAACTTGTAGAGCTGGCTCAGGAAAGGCATCGCGAAAAAATGACCATCAGGACTGACAGGAAGCCTGTATGAAGTCGCTGATCCTCACGGCCGGTCTCGGCACAAGGTTGAGACCTCTTACTCTGGAACGAGCCAAACCGACTATCCCTCTGCTGGGAAAACCTCTTTTATTCTGGCTGCTCGAAAATCTCCTATCTCAGGGGGTTGATGGATTCCGATTGAATCTTCACTACCTGCCGCACTCCGTCGAGCAGATCTTCGAGCGCGGGCCCGGCCTGAATATGCCTGTTTCTTTTGCGTATGAACCTGAAATTCTCGGTACAGCCGGCCCTCTGAAAGCGAATGAAGCTTTCTTTGACAACGACACGTTCCTCATGGTGAATGGGGACATCGTCATAGATTTTTCGTTTCGGGAAGCGCTGGCATTTCACAAGGAGCAGGGTGCGCTCGCGACCTTATTGATGTTTCCTCAGCCCTCTCCGCCCAGGTATTTTCCGATTCGTATCGATATAGAGGGAAATCTCCTGAATTTCCCACATATCAGTAGACCTGGAAGTGCGCTCCCCGATAATTATGTCTTCACGGGAATTCACATTCTCGAGCCTGAAATCTTTCAGTTTATTCCTCATGGCATGCCGTACGAAATAAACGAGCAGGTCTACCCGGAAGCGATCAAGCGAGGAGCAAAGGTACTCGGTTTTCCAGTGAGTGGTTACTGGAACGATGTGGGCAGTCCTCAGCGGTACCTGGAAGCGCAACGGGATCTCCTGAACGTGCGGACCAGGCTGTGCGGCAATCAAACAAAACTTCCGTATACCTGCGTTTCTCCGGAAGCCAGAATTGAGGAATCAGCCGCATTCGGTCCCTTTTCCACTGCAGGAGAAGGTTGCCTTGTCCGTTCTGAATCTGTGGTGGAAAACTCCATCCTCTGGGAAGATGTCGAAGTCATGGAAAAAACGCACGTGCACAACTGTATTGCGGGCTCGGGCGTCATTCTCAAGAACCATGTCCACAACAAAATCGTTACCAGATTCGGTGAATTGGACATCTCCGCCTAATCTCTCACCAGGGAAGCATAATCCGGAAATGAAGCTACACATGGCGGCATCCGAGATGAATTCAAACGGATTGACTGAAGAAACCCGAAGACGGATCTCAGCAGTGCTCCGGAATGGGCCCGAACCATCGGAAATCGTTCCGCTTGCAGGAGATGCATCCACAAGGACATATTTCCGAGCGCTCTACCCGACCGGTCAGACCGTCATCGTTATGCTGCAGGCGATTGCGGGAGCCAACGAAGAGGCCGCTTTCATTGAATTACACCGATTCCTCGAAAACAGAAGACTTCCTGTTCCTTCAATCCTCGCGTACAGCGAGGAAGAAAGCGCTCTCGTTCTGCAGGATCTGGGGGATGAACTGCTGGAATGTGTGGTCGAAAATGCTTCCAGTGATGACGTTTCCCGATTGTACGGTGAGGCGGTGGACCTGCTGGTACGCATGCGATCTGTTACAGAGATTCCGGACCACGGTTGCCGTGCTTACAGTCTGGCTTTCGACGAAGAGAAATTGATGCAGGAGATGCATTTTTTTCTGGAGCATTTTGTAATCGGCTTCTCACGTCTTCAGCCGTCACCTGCTGCAGTGAAAGCTCTCGAATCATTTTTCCTGACTATCTGCCAAACCCTTGCACGAGAGCCGCGCATTTTTACCCACAGAGATTTCCATGCACGCAATCTCATTCTGCATGAGGATCGGCTGTTCATGATCGATTTTCAGGATGCACGGATGGGACCTGCACAGTACGACTTGGCCTCTCTATTACGTGATTCGTACATGTCTCTCCCCGAGGATCTGGTCGACAGCCTCATCGACCATTATACGCATGCTATCGACGCCCCCGATCCCATTCGATTCAGATATGTTTTTGATATCATGTCCTTGCAACGCAATATAAAAGCGCTTGGAACGTTCGGTTACCAGTCATGGGTGCGCAATTCGGATCGTTACCTCTCCGCAATACCTCGCACGGGCCGCTACATTGCTCAAAATTTGGCGAAATATGCGGAATTTGCCGCGTTCAGTCGGGTGTTGGAGGACTACATCGTGGGGCCTGCCACGACGCGGCGATTTCTTGACAATTTACATTAAGAATTTCTTGTAATTATTCTATCTTTTTGATATATCTCAGCACAGAAATTGCCGGACTTTGCGCCTGGAGTTGGGAACATGAGAAGATTCCTGTTCGTGGCAAGCAGTATTCTTTGGGTATTCGCGGGTACCTTGGCTTTTGCACAACAATCCGGAGTTGAAAACAGAATTCAGGATACGAAAACTCAAATTGAAGCCCAGATAGAGAAAATACGGGAGGCTCGAGAAAAAGCCGAAAATGAGGTGGTTTTGGCCAAAATCCGCGTGGGCGAACAATTGAGGAAGTCAGAAGATGAATTGAAGCGGCAGCTCGAGGTTCTCGATCGATTCCGGGACAAATTGTCAGATGAAAAATACGAAGCCAATCAGGCAGTTGTAGCGGTCCAGAGAGAATGGAGCGATCTTGTCCAGAAGGCATGCTCAGATATTGAAGCACAGATAGATACCACAAATTCGCTCATATCCGATCTGCAGGGCATGCGAAAACAAATAGATGGCGAAGGTCAGAGTCCTAATATTTCGAACCAGGCGGAAAACATTACGAAGACCTGCTCAGGAGTTACGGAGAGCCAGGCGGTGTTCCGCGTAGTCCCTCCCACGTCGGAAGGACAGCCAGCGCAACTGGTCCCAACGTGAAACAGAAATTAATGGCCCGGTCGGGCGAAGCTGGAAGTCAGAAATGGGGGACCTTTTTTGCAAGAAACGGTCCTCAAACCCTTCCCAAGAACTCTTAACATTTGTCTAACTAATTCGTTCTCAAAAAACGCCAGGAACGTTGAAAGTGGATGCGCTTATTTTAACGCTTATGGGATCTCCTGGGAGAATCGCTACAGAATTCGCTGCATCGACATGACAATTGCCTGCGAAATCTCTCTCATAAGCATAAAAGCTCCAAAAAACCGCATGATAATGTGAAAAGATGTTGCAGCCTTTTATTCGGTGCGCTACTTTTAAAAAGTGAAACTAAAATGCTCACAGTGTGGAACAACGTCTAAACTCCCGGACGGAAAGGTACCCGTTGGGAGATCGTACATCCTCTGCCCGACATGCAACAGCCGCATAAATATTTTCAAGGGCGTCAGAATCGGCTCGGTAATACGGAACCTCGTCGGCCTGAGATTCCTTGCGGATAAAGACGGGTTGAACGATAGGTTTTGCGAACCGGGTGAAAGCTGGCGCGTTATGAATATCGTGGAACCCTGCCCGGACCGGGGGAAAGGCCGAGCATGCGAGTCGGAGAATCACGGACGATGCCCGAACCAGCGTCTTGTGGTGAGGCTCCGCCGGGATAATATCGTATACAAGACGTGTCTGTACAGGCGGGGTGTTCGTATTTTCGACCGGGAAGGTAGGACACCGGTTGGGAATACCGGCGTGTCGACCGCATTCAAATTTCCCGCCGATAAAGAGTGATACGAATCATGGTTTGAAAGTACTAAGGCAATTTTTTTGGAAAGCAGTTCTCTAATCCCTGTTAAAGCAGTGTTACAAGTTCTTGGGAAGGGGCTCGGGGAAACACTTCTTACAAGAAGGGTTTCCCCGGTGTCTATTCTAACGGTTTTGCCAGGCCGGTTTTCGCTTTTCGATGAAAGCCGTTATACCTTCATTGGCATCGTGTGATTCCATGAGGTCCTTCAGGTAGAGCCCTTCCATTCTGGGGAAATCTTCCATAACAGCTCTGAAGAAATCCATTCTCACTGCTCTATTTGCAATGCGCAGAGACTCTGCACTCTTGGGGAGAATGTGCTTTTCAATCCATTGAGCAGCAATTTCCCACGCATCCTGGCCCTCTCCGGCAAGCAACGTGATCAGACCCATTTTCTGGGCTTCCGCTGCATTAACCGAACGTCCGGTCAGCACCATATCATCCGCATAGGTTTGGCCTACTTTGCGAGCCAACATGACAGAAGCAGGAGGAGGGAAGACCCCGAGCATGATCTCAGGCTGGCCGAACACGGCGCTGCCGTCCGCAACTATGAAATTGCAGAACAGAGCCAACTCCATTCCACCTCCGAGACACTGGCCTCTCACGATGGCCATCGTCGGGACGGATAAGCGGACCAACTGAAAGAATACGCCGTGAAATGCTTTGAGCATCATTGCCGCATTCTCTTTGGTATGCTCCGGAACACTGGCTCCGAAGGAAAAGTGTTTTCCTTCCCCCTCGAACACGATCAGCTTCAAGTCCTTTTCACTGCAGAGACCGTCAAGTGCGCAGGATATTTCTCCCAGCATGGCGGCTTCGAGAATATTCGCTTTGGGAGCATTCAGGACAACCTTAAACACTGCGCCGTCAAATAGTTTTTCACATTTGATAAGCTTGTAATCCATAGCAGTTCCCTTCTGAGGAGTCAGTCGGTCTTGAACGATTCATGAAAACATCCGCCCAAATGAGGGCAGACATCCCGCGTGTTCGCGGGACCCCTACAAGGATAGAAAATCGTGGCACGAGTTTTGTGCCTTCGAGAATTTTGAGACAGCCTCTCCCTGCCGGTCCATTCTGCCGATATCATTAATTATATTGGCGATGTACCGGCACGGAGGCCGGCACCCACCAATACTCTTAATCTTATCCGGACGCGACGAGGACGGAAGCCGTTGATTCAGGCCTCTGAGCAACACTGAAAACGCGTATGTTCAGTTTGTCCGAACGCTATCCTTGCGGTTTCGCAAGTACCTCAGCATAAGTATTTGCGTTCATCGGAGACCCCTCGGCTATGAGCTGACGCAACTTGATAAAATCGATCACGTCCTTTCCGGTAAGCTTCTTGGTATTGAAGGCATTGAATCCAAGGAATGCCTCATACCCCATATTGGCCATGAGCCAATGACGGTTGGGAAGCTTCGACTGATCCCAGAAGAATTTCTTCTTTGCGCGAATCCCGTCAATAGCCTTGATAAGGCAACCGGGGAACAAATTGGCAAAAGTCCACACTATCCGATCGACTTCCTTGTCCAGAAGCTCGAAATCGATGGGAAGATCTTTCGTCATTTCACGAGCTTCTTTTGCGGCGTTGCCGGACTTGAATTCTCCGTAAACGATCTCGCCATCCTTCACGTATTCATCGGTAATGATGAGGGGATTCCGGATGAACTTGCCGTCCTTTTTGAGCACGGGAATGACTTTGGAGATCAGGTTCTTGGCCTTCATCTTGTAGGCGCTCCAAAGTTCGCAGCTCACGCAGTTCCACATGGCGTCTTCCATGGAAAGGAACCAGGGCAGAAAGTCTGTTGACCCACCGTCAGGACTCGAACCATGGCGTGCGCCTGCCTGACCGTAAATGGCAAGATCGCTGGAGATGGCGATATCGCAAGCCATCCCGATTTCCTGACCTCCAGCCACTCTCATTCCGTTCACACGGCAAATCACCGGTTTCTTGCAATTCAGAATCGAATCAACCATGCCGTTGAACAAATCCATGTACTCGCCGTACTCGTGGGGCCTTCTCGCATAGTATTCAGCGTATTCTCGCGTGTTTCCGCCCGAGCAGAAAGCTCTGTCGCCAGTTCCTGTAAACACAGCGGCAACAACGGTACGATCCTGGCTGGCAGCCGTAAACCCTGCGATAACGCCTTTTACCATTTCGGTAGTGTAGGAATTATACTGTTTCGGGTTATTGAGCCTGATCCAGGCCACAAAGAGCCCTTCCACAGGATTGCCGTTCGGGTCGGTAAGAGGTTTTTTCTCGTAAACCGTGCAAGGAGCTTCGCTTCCCCAGTGTTCGGAACCAATGAGTATGTGATCCCTTAGATCATTGTCCCTTGGCAACCATTCTAATGCCATATTTGCTCCTCCTGAGTATAAGATTTCGGTATTCGGGGCCGCTTGAAGCGGTGTTATCTTTCATGCGAAACGAAATACATCGGTTGTCTGGGAGGCCGGGTTCATGAGACAATTTTGCAGGAACCCGGCCGATTTGCGATGGTTCAGTCCTTATTTGACCGGTTCAAAAGCATAAAAAACACGCGGCATTTCAACTACATTCCGCCCCACTTCCTGAGGAACCGGATCTACTTCAAATACCGACAGCTTTACCTGATCGCCGGATTTCAGTTCGCCTTCCTTGCAATTAATGATGCGAGCAAAAAAGGTTTTCTTTCCCTGAAGATCGATCAATGCATGAATTAAAGGGGGTTTGCCGAACCCCAGCGGAACGCCCACCATCTCTTCGGTTACATCTATGACTGTAGCCGTGAGCGGCCAGTCGATCCATTCCATATCGGTACTGTAGCAGTCCGGGCACATCAACCTGGGAGGAAAGGGCTCAGATCCGCAAGCTTTGCATTTTGTCGTGGTAAAGCGTCCTTCTTTGAGGTTCTCATAGAACGGATGCATCTGATTGAATTCTTTGGACTGCTGCGGAAACAGGTCCATAGTTACCATATATTTACCGGTGAGTACGGAAATGCCGGGCGTGTTCATGCGACCTCCTTGCCATAAATGATGACCGTGTGTGCGGCAATAAAACCGCTCAGATTGTGAGTAAGGCCGATCGTAGCTCCCGGAACCTGCTGAGTCGCGTCGCCGCGCAGTTGCTTCATAACCTCGATACCCTGACGTATGCCGGTTCCTCCGAACGGGTGACCGCAGCCAAGGAGACCGCCGTCCGTGTTGGTGGGAATCTTTCCACCGAAGTCATTCTGTCCGTCCGCTACGAAGAAGCCGCCCTCACCTTTCTTGCAGAATCCCAGGTCTTCCATTTCGATGATCTCGGAAATGGTGAAACAATCATGGGTCATTGCCACGTTAATGTCCTTGGGCTCCACTTTCGATTTCTTGTACGCCTGTTCCCCGGCGATTTTCAGAGCTTCCCATGTTGTCCAGTTGGGCATGTTCGCGGACATATTGTTCACGGAAGCCTGTCCTGTTCCCCGGATATACACCAGAGGCTTGTCCGTCATCTCTTTGGCCTTTTCTTCAGAAGCCAGGATTACGGCTGCTGCACCGTCGGTAATGGGGCAGCAATCGTAAAGGGTCAAAGGCGAGACGATCATCTTGCCTGACATAACCTCTTCCATGGTCACGGGTGTTTGAAACTGTGCCTTGGGATTCTGTGCGGCATTCCGTCGATTCTTGACGGAAATCACGCCCAGGTGCTCTTTCTTGGTCCCATATTGCTTGAAATGCTGTTTTGCCACCATCGCGAAAACGGGAGGAGGCAGTCCCAATCCCTGTGAGCCGTCCCAGTCGTGGTCTACCGAAGCAAGCTCACTATAGAATATTTCCCATTTTTGAGGGGTGTAGAGTTTCTCGCCTCCAGCGACCATGACAACGTCCGCCTGGCCGGACTTGATCATGGCGAACGCCAGGATAATCGCCGAACTGCCGCTCGCGCACAGCAATTCCACTCGTGCACAGATATTCTTCGGCTTTATGCCTACGTATTCTGCGACCAGTGGTGCGAGATGGGTTTGATAGGAAGTCCGTTCAGTGTACGCGGATGCAACCAGTAACCCATCAATATCTTTCGGGTTCACTTGAGGGCTGTCTTCGTAGCAGGCTTTTGCGGCCTCCTGAAAAAAATCCCTCTGGCTGCCGTCTCTGACGCCCCACTTGGACATTCCTCCGGCAACGATGCACACATTACGTTCCATAATCTTCTGTACCTCCCGTTCGTGTTCGGGTAAATCTCGTTAGTAGTGGTGCCAAAACATGCGTTCGATTATCTCGTGATCCCTGCGAATGCAGAAATCCGAATCCCGGCTTTCACAGGGATCGCGACTCGAGCGCAGATATGACACAGTGTCCGGACGGAATTCCGATTCGTCGTGCTTGCTTCTCCTCACCTCCACTGCTCCGATTTTACCGCGTGTTTGCAGACGCTGCTTTACGTGTTTGCTTTCCTGGACGGAAAACACATTGTTTTCTTCCTGAACAAAGAATTTCGCTTGCTTACAGGTTCAAGGGCTCGATGAGAAGTTCTCGATTCTCGGTCTCACGTGATGGACTTCTCGGTCCTTCCAGCCTGAAAGCTCTTTCAGAATCCGGAACTTTCTCGACGTCATCGGCTGTAAATTCGAGGATGTATTGGAGCGGCAGACTTATCGGCTACAAAAGCAGCCGAAGATCACACTTTTGTTGTCTGCTGCCGAACGTTTCAAAGCAAGAATGGACAGGTCTGACTTTTCCGCGCAAATCGATTCGCACGGACGGATGCACACACGACCGGGCACTCCTTGAAAGGAATACGTTTGTCATTGTCGCATGGGACACATCCGCCTTTCCATTCTTTATATATCCCAAATGCCAAGGACTATCAATCCCCGCAGGACAACGTGTCGTGCGGGGAACAAATCGTCTCTCGATCTTCCGGTGTCCGTGATATTCATCATTGTGAATAGACAGGACTGGTCCCTGGAGAGCGTTCGAATCGAGAAAGACCCGACCTTGATTCCGCAGGTATCCGTTTCTTTCGATGCTGTACGAGCAAAGTTTTTCTGAATGCGAGACGATGTTTCTCATTTTTTTCAAAAAGGTCACCAGGAAAAAGCAATCGCACCGTGTGTGCAGACTCGGACACAGGTTAAAGACGGCATGTTCGTGAACGGCTTGCACGGGCCACATTCATATTTAATTTTCTTTGCCTTGTCGGGAATCACCGTAACAACCGGTTCTTCGTTCATAGGATCGTTGGGATCGCAGTCAACGACCTGAAAAACCCCTGCAGGACAGGCACTTACACATTCACCGCATCCATTGCACGCATCTGTATCAATGGTGATGAAGTAATCTCCTGAAGCATCACTGTAACCGTAATTCGCCAGCATTCTACGTCTCTGTCCGGAAGCGGTTCATGATCGCCTGGTATGAATCCGGTAACCGAACACTACTTCCGTCCCTTACCTTGTCGGCTCAGGGCATACCCGAACAGGGCCGCACCGGCAGCACCTGCCAACTGAGTGTCCCATTTCGTCTTTAGAGGTTCCAAGCCCAGCTTCCTGGTAAGCCTTCCGATAACCCCCCGGTTTTTTGCCATGCCGCCGGTGATCGCGAATTCCGGCTCCACGCCGACCCGTTCCAGAAGAGAATAAATGCGATTAGCCATCGCGGAACAGTAGGCAGCGAGAACTTCATTCGTACTCAAACCTTTACGCAGCAAACCGGTCGCTTCGGATTTGGCGTACACCACACAGGTACTGGAAACCGGTGGCGGTTCCCCATCCACTTCAAAGGAGCGTCTTCCCACATCGCCAATGGGAACGGAAAGCAAATCCGAAAAGACCTCCATGCCGCGGCCCGTTCCTGCCGCACATTTGTCGTTCATGAGAAAGTTTGTGACTTTGCCTTTTTCATCGCAGCGAATGACCTTGATATCCTGTCCTCCGACATCCAGGACCGTGCGCACAGTGGGTCCGTAGAAGAAATTCGCACCTTTTGCATGGCATGCGATTTCCGTGACAGTCCTATCGGCCATGGGAACGTTGACACGGCCATACCCGGTCCCTATCAAATAATGTATCTTGTCTGCCGTGAGCGAGGTTTTCTCCAGAGCAAACCGTAAAGCGTTTCGAGCGCTGTCAGGACTGTTGGACCCGGTTCTCATGTTTCCGTATGCGAACATTTCACCGTCAACCATGACGACCGCCTGGGAACTCACAGAACCGACATCGATTCCGACAGTGATGTACCGGCCGTTCTCCCAATTGATATCGGGACTCGCCCAATTGGTTTCTTGCCAATTCCAGAATTCTTGTGTGTTCTCGTCGGCCATCCGTATATCCGTCATGAATGCTTCAGGTACGCTCTATTTCGCTTCTGCCGCGGCAATAACCGCAGCTCCCACGGCAGCTCCGTACTCCGGCAATTCCGGAACGTACACGCTATCGAGACTCAGGTCTCTCTTCAGCGCAGTAACGAATCCGGGATTGCAGGCAACGCCACCGAGTATAACGATATCGGGATTCACGCCGATGCGCCTGATCATGGACACGATCCGGCTTGCCATTGCATCGAGAATTGCCCTGCAAATGTCTCTTTTCTCCACTTTTGCGTGTATAAGACCCACCACTTCGGATTCAGCAAAGATGGCACACTGGGCATTCATGGGAATGGGATTATCTGAAGAAAGCGCGAGATTCCCCATTTGCTCCAACGGCGTCTCGAGAGCTCTTCCCATGGCTTCGATGAATGCACCTGCCCCTGCCGCACATTTTTCATTGATCGCAAAATCCACGACTGCGCCATTTTCGTCGCATTTCACTGCGCGGCTTTCTTCAGCTCCAACATCGACAACAGTCCGGGAATGAGGAAAAAAGAAGTGCGCCGCCGTAACTATGGCTTTAATATCATTGACTCTGAAATTTGCTTCCGCAATGGCATTTGCCCCGGAACCGGTCCCGCCAATTCTTTCCAAATCGCATTCATTGATCCCGGCATCTTTCAGCGCAATCTGCAATGATTCATTGACCGCCGCAGCCTGCACGAAGCCGGTGAGAACCATACCTCTTCCGACTATCCGTCCGTCTTTCAATATGACCGTTTTCGTGTTCTTTGCACCACAGTCAATCCCTGCAGTGATCATATGGAAACCTACTTCCCCTGTTTGCCGTGTGGTACCTCGCGCTCAGACTTTCTTAGGCTCTGCCGCGAGCAGGATAAGCGTGCAAAACCAGTCTTTTGGATGAGAACCCGGTTTGAGGGTGAAACTTGACTGGTATTTGGCATCGCCTCTAAGCTGAATATAACTTATACTGTTGTATTGTCAAGAGGTTTTCATTCCAGCGCAATTTTTTCCTTTTCAGACCCGAATGCTGTTTTCCTTATTCTTTTCTCAAGTATGCCTTTCTCGATGCGAGATGGATTGATACGCCACAATTGATGTCCGATTGGGGATAAGAATTTTGGTGGGTGCCGGCCTCCGACGGGTGTCTCAAAAATCGAATTCTATCCCAGATCGTGGAACGAATTGCTCATCGCCCTGCTGGCCTGATTGTAGGGACGGGCCTAGTGTCAGCTCAAATGAGGGCCTTTTAATGGGTGCCCCTACAAGGATGGACAATCGTGGAACGATTTATGTGCCTTCGAGAATTACGAGACAGTCTCAGAGTCGCCGGTCCATTCTGGTAATTTGTATTCGAGAGCGAAAAAGGGCCCGCTTTTTGGCAATCGCTCCAAGAGGCAGTGTCACGCAATCGCTGAAGATTTTCCGAAAAATCTTCACGTTCTTTGTAGAGCCCAAATGAAAAACTGCCCGTTGCTCTTATATAAGTCTTATTCGGTTCCGCAATTCCACGAATGAAGTTGATTATAATAATTGCGAAAATTAGTGTCAGATTGAAATTAGGAATATTGATGGGTGCCGTGCCTCCGTGCCGGCACATCTTCAACATGATCAATGATATCGCTAGAATGAACCGGCAGGGAGAAAGTGTCTCAAAATTCTCGTAGGCACCAAAATTGTGCCACGACACTCGATCCGAGTAGGGGCAGACCTATGCGTCTGCCCTCATTTGGGCGGACTCGCAGGTCCGCCCCTACAGTGAGGCCGGGAAGATCTTGAGAAATACGTGCCACGGTCAGGGATACATTTCGACTTTTGAGACAGTCTCGTGACGCCGGTCCCCACTATATCTTGTATTGGAGCATGGGATAAACGTCAGAATTTTGGCAATGGCTATAGATCTTGAAGACGCACAGCCTCACGACTGGTGCTCTCTCGTCTTCCTACCCTTCAGCGAGCGTACTCGCCGGGTCGAACCTGCAAAATATCCATCGAAACAACCCACGAGCATTCCATTCCTGAATGAAAGCTCCAAGCTGTCACCAGAGGATTCACCATTGTGTACAGCATTTATTGAGTACTTGTCGACTATGGCTTTAGAATTATATATTGTACGTGGTTGGAAATGCATGTGTAAGGCCATACTCCTTGCAAGCCGCAGAGTAGATCGTTAGAATGACCGGATTCCCAGGAGGATCTCACGATGCCATTGGACCAGGAAATTAACGTCAGTCCGGAAGTAAGCGAGGATTTCCAAAACTTTACTGAATTTTGCTCGGAGAATTCCGGAAGAGAAGCGAGCTACCTCGAACTGGTGAGCAACAATCCGTTGGATATGGATGCTGTGACTTTGGCCTTCAGCATGCGACACCTTGTCCGGCTTTCACGGGAACTGCTGGAAATCCTGCTGAATTCAGTTCAGGACGATTCACTTCCGCCTTCCCTCGATATTGTCCTGGCCACGAAGGGAATTCAGTTGGATAAGGCCCACGCAGGCACTTTAAGAAACGTGATTTTTTCCATCAGAGACGGTAATGATGAGGAGAACCATTTTTCACTTGTCCGAGCCCTCCAACTGATGGCAATCAGCAGAGAAAAAGGACGGATAGTTCTTAATCTTGGAGAATCGTACGCCCCACCCAACGAAGGATGGACGGAAGAGGATTTCGGGGGAGACGACTCCATGTTGGAAACCGTCCGAGCAATTGAAGATCCTCATTGGATGAAAGACGAGGAGTAGTAATGCAGGATACGATCCTTGTTCCCGTCACGGCTCGAGGAAAACGAGTCGTTGACCTTTTGAAAACCAACAGGAGAGAAGCATCCCAAATCATGGAAAGCCTTCCCCGAGATGAGCAGATATCGCTCGTGAGCCATCAGGCTCTTAAGGATCCGAAATCTGCACAGGAACTACTGTTTCTGATGGATGACGACAAGAGCCGCGACGTTGTTGAGGGTATCGGGGATAGAACTCTTTTCAGGATTATGAAATCCCAGAGTTCGACGCATATTGGCGTGTTGTCTCTCGTCAACCCGGAACGGGTCCAAGCCATTCTCGATTTGGATCAGGAACTCTTTTCCACCAAAGGGGTAACAGACCCGCAAACGGCCTATCACTGGATGGTAAGTTTTCTTGAGGAAGATGACGCAACCTTCACACAGCTCCTTTCCAGGCTGGAGATTCGAGTTGTGGCGTCCGCGTTTCAGGATAAGATCATCCGGCCTTCCGTAAAAACAGCCGAGCCGGAAGATGAAGATGCAACTTCTTTTCCCGCGGATTTCATGGTCAAGCTGGATCGCGGAGAACTCAAACCCGACGATTTGGAAGTGAGTGACGAAGAGACGCTCGATATTCTGATGAGAATATATCTCACCAACGAACACTATTTTAATGAACTCGTCTCCATTATGGTCCGGGAAGAAGACCTGAAAACGCGAACAGCGGAAGAAGCTTTCGATAGGATTCAGCAGCAGGTCGGAGACATGACCGAATTCACGGAAGAAGCGGAGGAGATGTTTATTCCGTTGGAGGAATAAAGGAAGATGTTCGGGGAGGAAAAACTTCTCATAAGAAGGTCTCCTCCCCGAGAGTTACATATACGAATTCAAAGCATCACTTGGGCGCTGAGGTCGGGCCTGCCGGAATGGGAACTCCGGACGGCAAATTCTGATCGTTAATTTGTACCTGCATTTTCTTCCGCAAATCATTGGAAATCTTTTCGTAATGATCTTGCTGTTTTTGGAACCGAAGCTGTTCCAGAATGTACTCTTTAACCTGATCGAAGCTGTTTTCCTGGGCCGGTCTTTTATCTTCCAACAGAAGCACGTGATATCCGAACTTTGATTTGACCGGTCCTGTAATCTGACCGTTCTTCATGCTGAATGCCACTTCTTCAATTTCCGGCACCAGGCTTCCTTTGGGCAGCCATTCCAAATTTCCGCCCTTCAGTTTGCTCGGGCAGATAGAAATCTGGCTTGCCAAGTCCTCAAATTTCTCACCTTTTTTCAATTTATCCATCGCATCTTTCGCTTCCTTTTCAGAGGAGACCAGAATGTGATGCAGGTGGACACTTTCGGGAGTGGCGTATTGGGCCTTGTTTGCCTCGTAAAATGCATTGGCTTCCGCATCGGTGGGTGCGGGCAAATCTTTGCTCATCTGGTCAAGGTACAATCTTGCAAGGAGATCTCGTCGGGTGAACTGCAGGAGCTTGTCGGTTTCGGGCTTCTTGTCCATCCCGAGTCTTTCGGCTTCCGCGGCGAGAACATAGATGTTCACCACATAATCCAGAGTCTTTTTCCTACCTTCCGGAGTAAGGTACAGGTGGCGAAACTTCTCCGGTACCGCATTTGAAATTTCTTTGAGGTCGGACTCAGTCACGGTCTGATTTCCGATCTTTGCCACAACTTTGTCGGTCTGGGCAAAAGAATTCGGAGCGCTGACCAGCAGAAGCATCATGAACGTTGCTGCAATCCAAATGTGCCGAGAGTGATTGCTTGACACTGAAGTCTCCTTTTCTTGTTTTTATGTAACATTCAAATATAACTAACTATTTTCTGTATCGCCGGAGTTTATACCATACTTACTATTTCAAGTCAAATACTCCGAGTCTCAAAGGATTTCGTCCATACAATGTGGACTGTACGATCGGACCAGACTAACTTCCATCTTGAATGCAAATTGCGGCAACTTCGTCGGAGAGGGGCCGGGTTCACGTTGATGGAAGCCATTTTGAGAGTATGCCCCTCGGTGAAAATCATCTGTCTCTCTGCGAGGGCTACATCTTGCCTGAAGGACTTCCCATGCGATTCCATCTGAACACAAATTTGACCGCATAATTCAGGAGTTGTACCCATATTGAAATGATTCTTGCATAATGGCGACAAACGAATTATATGTGAATTTTGAAAAAGGGGATGAGGTGTGGTTAGAAGAATTCCTTACATAATATTGTGCATAGTGGTTTGCCTTGCCCTGGCGTCTTGCCTTGAGACAGGCAAATCAAGAATAGGCACCGCCCCGAAGCCTCCATCCGAATTAAGCTCACGGGTATTGCCCGCGGGAATCGAACTGGTATGGGAATGTGTTCCGGACGCTCACTCGTACACGATTTTCTGGGGAACCGAAAGAGGCGAATATCGAGGCGTGGTCAACTCCGATGCTTGTTCTATCCTGCTGCAGGGCATGGAAAAAGAGAAGATCTACTATTTCGCTGTGACTGCTTGGAATCAAGCAGGCGAAAGCATGTTTTCCAATGAACAAGTACTCGTTTACGACGATAATGCTCAGAATTCCGAGAAGCATGTCACCAAGGGGAACGAGTTGGTGCAGAGAGGTCAGTTGAGAGATGCTCATGCTTATTTCTCTGCAGCCATATTATGCGATCCGGAAAACACGACAGCGTATCGCCATAGAGCCATGCTGTATGAATCTATAAGCCGGTCGGATCTCGCGAAACAGGATTATGCGACTGCAGAATCTCTCCAGAAAAAGACAATTGCATTGACTCCGGTGAAAGGTGCCTCTTTGAACAAGGACTGATCGCTACTGACTGCCCTCGACTCGTACCGTTCTTTCTCCCATGACCATCTTGAACCGCGTCGCGTCGCCAATCACCTTGCCAATGATATTTACAGGTGAAGCGGGGATGATTTTGCCGCCGGTGCTCACGGGAGTAGGACCGAAGAATACACAAAAAGCGTTGCCCGAGGGCCAATACCCCAGATCGCCCATCTGCACCTCTTGTTGTGCTGTTTCATCGAGCACCGACTTAACAGGGATGGAAAAATAGATCTCGTCTCCCCATGTGCTGAAGAACGTCTCAAGAGGCAAAGCCTTCACTATTTTTTCGGAGGTAGGCGAGTTGTTCAACTCGGCGTCCATAACTATGTTGCCGATGATAATACGAATTTTCACAGCGCATTCCTCCTTTCAATTATGTTAGTTTTTATTATGCCGCTCTTTACAAAGATTTATCCAGACAATTTCGCTGCTCGTACAAAATAAAAAAGAGAATCGCTCGGCAGAGTACGACAGAATATGAGCGAGCTGCAGGGGATTTTTTAAAGGAGAAGATTATGCTAAAGTACACCGTCGAATTCCTCTCTTGTGAAGACCTTTTTTCCGGAGAGGTTAGCCGGATAACCACGTCAGTCGCATCAGTATGAGATGGACGGATGATTGGAGCAAGGGAATGATCCAACTGACAAATGCCATGGAAATTTTCAAAATACTGCCCCGCACCAATTGCCGGGACTGCCGTGTCCCCACCTGTTTTGCATTTGCAGCGGCCGTATTCAAAGGCGATCATCGGCTAAGAGATTGCCCGCATATAGATAGAAACGCCCTCGAAAAGTTCAGCGTCGCAAATTCCGATTCCAGGACTCTGGAACGTGGAGAATCTGAAGCACTGGAGCAGTTGAGAGGGGAAATCAGCCACATGGACCTGGCTTCTTCAGCAGAACGATTGGGAGCGTCGTTCGCTGGTGGCTTGCTGACGATCAAATCCCTTGGAAAAGACTTTCACGTCGATACACAAGGGAATGTCACGTCGGTCTGCCATATTCACGGATGGATCACCATACCTATTCTCAATTACGTAGTATCCTGCGCAGGCAAACCGGTGACAGGCAACTGGGTCCCGCTTCGCGAACTCAAAGACGGTCTCGCGTGGGCTCCCCTGTTCGGTCAACGTTGTGAAAAACCTCTCAGAAAAGTGGCTGATACGCATACGGACCTGTTTGAGCACATGATTCATATCTTTGCTGCAAAACGTGCGCCCCGTGCTTTCAATTCAGACATCGCGGTAGTCTTGCATCCTTTGCCGAGAATTCCCATGTTGATCTGCTATTGGAGACCCGACGGCGCCATGGAATCGTCCCTCAACGTCTTCTTCGACAATACGGCTGCCGATAATCTGATTGTAGAATCGATTTACAGGCTTGCCGCGGGAATGACGATCATGTTCGAGAAGATCGCCGTTACTCATGGCATGTGAACCGCCACGTTTTTTTTCCGAATCCGCTCAGAGCACAATTCGGCAAACACTTTTCTAGAAGGGGATTTTCCCCGTTCTGTTCTTCTGCGAGACGAGAAACTCTCTTCAAATCTTCTTTTCCTGATAGGAACGGACTACAGGAATTGCCGAAGTTAGTGTCCGATTGAAATTAGGAATAGTGGTGGGTGCCGTGCCTCCGTGCCGGCACATCTTCAATATGATCAATGATATCGATAAAATGGACCGACGGAAAGAAAGTGTCTCAAATTCTCGAATGCACCAAAATCGTGCCACGACACTCCATCCGAGTAGGGGTCCTGCGAACACGCGGGACGTCTGCCCTCATTTGGGAGGACTCGCAGGTCGCCCCTATAGTCAGGCCGGGAAGATCTTGAGAAATACGTGCCACGGTCTGGGACAAATTTCGATTTTTTGAGACAGTCTCGGGACGCCGGTCCCCATCAGTATCTTGTGTTGGAGCACGGGTAAAAGTCGAAATTTTCGGCCATCGCTACAATCCGCGGTGAGGATACTCTTGCAGAATTATGGGTTTGTCAAAGGATATCTGTTTGTTTTAGCAGCGATGATCATCTGGTCCGGTAATTTTATTGTCGCCAGAATTCTGGCGGATACCGTGCCACCCGTGACACTGACTGTTCTTCGTTCGATAATTGCTTCCATTGTATTGCTGCCATTCGTGATACCTGCCTTGCGCAGGGGAATAGTCAGCATGAGAAAACATCTCGGCTATTTGGTGATAACGGCGTTTCTCGGAGTAACTGCTTCCAACACGCTTCTTTATATGGCAGCAGGTACCTCCAACGCCTTGAATATGTCCCTGATCGCAATCTTTGCGCCGGTTTTGACTATTCTGTTTGCCCGCCTTTTCCTTCGCGACACACTTACCATGCGGAGAATCGTAGGTCTCGTCGCCGCCACGTTCGGAGTCATCCTTCTCGTAACGAAAGGCCGGTTTTCGAGTCTCAGTCAATTGACCTTTTCCGAAGGCGACCTCTGGATGCTGGGGCAGGCGACATCCTTTGCTGCTTACAGTATTCTCTTGCGGAAAAAACCCGAAGAACTGCAACCTCTCACGTTTCTCTTTTCCCTGTTCGTGTTGGGATTGCTTCTCCCGTTTCCATGGTTCGTCCGGGAAACTGTGCAGCATGGAATGGTCGAATTCTCGACTTCAATTGTAGCTGCCCTGCTCTATCTGGGACTAGGCCCGTCCCTGCTTGCGTACCTGTGCTGGAATCAATCTGTGGCAATCATCGGACCGACCCGGGCAGCGTTTGTTTATTATTGTCTTCCTCTGTTCAGCGGGGCTGAAGCTCTCTTTTTTCTGGGTGAACCGGTGTATGCGGTTCATGTGGTGAGCGGCATTTTAATCCTGGGTGGCGTAATTTTTGCCACAACGGAATGAATCCCCTGTTCGGCCCGCGACCGATTCTGCCTCAAACCTTCATACGAGCCAAGCTGTCTTATGTTGAAGCAACGATAAATGCACGGAGCTTGACATGCAGGATACACAGAACACTCCCTGGCACAGTGTGACTCTTGAAGCAGTCTTAAAACGACTCGATGCGGGCAGCAAAGGGCTCGATGAACAAAATGTGCGGGAAAGACCGGACAGGCATGTGCGAGAAAGCGGCCAACAACGCTTTTGAAGCCAAATTGATGTTTCCGTATTCAAGGTTCACGTGATCCTCAGACCCGTGTGGAATGAGAAAGAAGGCCGTTGATATCATGAAGGCAAAAGTAGACAGGTCGATAAACTGGCATCAGCTTGGTCCTGAGGAAGCGCTGGAAAAGCTGCAATCGTCTCTCAATGGGCTTACTTCGGAGGAGTCCCGTATACGCCTCGATCAATACGGTCCCAATGAGCTGATCGAAAAACAGCCCAAATCGGTGTGGATGATGTTTCTGGATCAGTTCAAGGATTTCATGATCCTGGTCCTGATCGCTGCGGCCATAGTAGCCGGAATTATCGGCGAACCTTCGGATACCATCGCCATCGTGGTAATTGTGGTACTGAATGCCGTGCTCGGATTCATTCAGGAATATCGTGCCGAAAAAGCAATGGCAGCGCTGAAAAAAATGGCAGCGCCTTCAGCGACGGTCATTCGGGATGGACGTCCCGAATCGATCACGGTGGATTTTATTGTTCCAGGGGACCTGGTCGTCCTGGAGACGGGCACCGTCGTGCCAGCCGATATTCGGTTCACGGAAGCAGTGCAAATTCGGATCGATGAAGCAACCTTGACCGGTGAGTCCGTACCAGTTGACAAAGAGACCGAGGCACTCCAAGAAATGGATCTTCCTATAGGTGACCGAAAAAACATGGCCTATAAAGGAACCCTCGTGACCTACGGTCGAGGCAGTGGAGTGGCGGTGGCAACCGGAATGGATACGGAACTCGGACGCATCGCCGCCTTATTGCAGGACCAAAGCGAGGGACGTACCCCTCTTCAGAAACGGCTGACCTCTTTCGGACAGAAGCTTGTTTACGCGGTCCTGGCGATTTGTATCATCGTCTTCATCGCTGGCTTCCTCAGGGGAGAGCCTCCGCTCTTGATGCTTCTTACGGCTATCTCTCTAGCGGTGGCGGCAATTCCGGAAGCCCTGCCTGCAGTCATCACCATTTCACTGGCTCTGGGAGCCAAGAAGCTGGTAAGACAGCAGGCATTGATTCGAAAGCTTCCGGCGGTGGAAACTCTGGGATCGGTTACCTATATCTGTACAGACAAGACCGGTACTCTGACTTTGAATCGCATGACCGTGGAAAGGGTCTACACCGGTGGAAGGCTGTACCGGCCTGAAGAAATCCCATCCTCAGGCCAAGAGGGATCACAAGGAATTCCGTTAGGTTCGGGCGATCTACTGGAATTACAGATGAAAACCCTGGCTCTCTGCAATGATGCTCGTTTGGATCAGACAGGTCACTTTGTCGGCGATCCGACCGAAACGGCCCTTCTAGACCTGTCTCAAAAGAAGGGATTTCTTCAGGAAAGGCTTGATGAGGAGCACCCCAGGCTGGCCGAAATCCCCTTTGACTCGGACCGAAAACTCATGACCACTTTTCACCCATGGAGAGATGGCAGAGTCATTTCCTTAACCAAGGGGGCGACTGAAGAAATACTGGCGAGGTCCGAACTGATTCTTACCGTTAATGGTGAGGAAGAAATCGACCGATCACAAATAACAGCGGCCACTGAACAAATTGCCCTCGACGGTCTGAGGACCCTAGGTTTCGGTTTTAGGGTTTGGGACGCTGTTCCTGATCCACTTACTTCGGAACTGGCGGAATCGGGGCTGGTCTTTATTGGAATCGTCGGCATGATGGACCCGCCCCGGCCTGAGGCGGCAGAATCGGTTTCCATCTGTAGATCCGCAGGTATCCGGCCGGTCATGATTACTGGCGACCACCCGTTAACAGCCGAGGCTATTGCGAGACGAGTCGGAATTATCCGCGATGAGAGAAATGCCATCATGACCGGCCGCGAACTGAAACAGCTGACTCTGGAGGAGTTCGAAGACAGGGTGGAGAAGATACGCGTCTATGCCCGGGTCGCCCCTGAGCAGAAACTGAAGATTGTCAAAGCTCTTCAGGACAAAGGGCAGTTTGTTGCGATGACAGGAGACGGAGTCAACGATGCGCCAGCTCTGAAGCGAGCCGACATCGGGGTAGCAATGGGCATTACCGGGACCGATGTTTCTAAAGAAGCCGCCCACATGATCCTGCTGGACGACAACTTTGCCACCATTGTCAAGACCGTCGAGGAAGGTCGGCGCATATTTGACAACATTCGTAAATTCATCAAATACACCATGACCAGCAATTCGGGAGAGATCTGTACCATTTTTCTGGCACCATTCCTGGGTCTCCCGATTCCCCTATTGCCTATCCATATCCTGTGGATCAACCTGGTGACCGACGGTGTCCCCGGTCTGGCTTTAGCAGCCGAGCCCGGGGAGAGAAACGTCATGAGTCGTCCTCCGCGAGACCCGAAAGAAAGCATCTTCGCTCACGGTCTCGGTACCCACATTATTTGGGTTGGGCTTCTCATGGGGGCGGTTTCCATCATCACCCAGGCCTGGTTCATTGACAGCAGTCAGACTCACTGGCAAACCATGGTGTTCACAGTTCTTTGTTTGAGCCAAATGGGTCACGTCCTGGCAATTCGATCAGAAAACCAGTCCTTTTTCAAGCAGGGAGCTTTATCAAACATGCCCCTTCTAGGAGCCGTCCTTTTGACCTTCGCCCTTCAGCTTGTCACCATTTATGTGCCGTTTCTCAACCCCCTTTTCAAGACCGAGCCACTCACTGCCGGGGAACTCTTTGTGACGATACTGCTTTCAACTATCGTGTTCCTCGCTGTGGAATTAGAAAAGGTAATTAAACGGCTGAGAAAAAATGGGCGGGTGCCACTGACCTGATCGTGCTCGGGTCAGTGTTGGGCGCGTCAAGTGACAACGGCACTGACCGCTACCAGGTCAGTGGCACCCAGGAGACGACCTTGGCCTTTTGCTGGTGCAAAACGCGAGAATTTTTGAGAACCGCTATAAACACCGACTTGTGACCCCAGCGTACCCAATTCAATGCTACTGTTGCAGCATTCCTGTCAATCCCGCAAGGAACGTTAGCCGGTGAGACAGGGATGTCGTGCGGCTGCAGTCTCATCCATTCTTTTTACTTTTGTTTTAGTGGGCGCTTCTCGCAGCAGTTCAGGATGATCTTTAGCCTCCTGAGCAATTGTCTTCATGGCTTGTACGAACGAATCCAGAGTCTCCTTTGACTCGGATTCGGTGGGTTCGATCATTATTGCTCCGCTCACAACCAAGGGAAAATAGATGGTTGGAGGGTGAAACCCGTAATCCATAAGTCGTTTGGCTATTTCAAGAGTACTGATTTTCTGCTCGTGCTGCTCTTTGTCCGTGAACACGCATTCGTGCATGCACGGGCGGTCATAAGGTAAGTGAAATACGTCTTTCAGCAGCTCTTTAATATAATTCGCATTCAGTACAGCCAATTGGCTGGCCCGTTGGAGCAATGGCCCCATGGACAGGATGTAGCTGTACGCTTTCACCAGCACACCGAAGTTCCCATAGAAAGCATGAAGCTTCCCTATGGACTGCGGGAACTCCTCCGATAATCTGTAAAGGCCTTCTTCAAAAAGAATACGAGGAACCGGCAAGAAGGGCTCCAAATGTTTCCCCACGCACACGGGGCCCGAGCCCGGACCGCCGCTGCCGTGGGGTGTGGAAAAGGTCTTGTGAAGATTGAGATGCTGAATGTCTATTCCCATCTTAGCTGAATCGGCAATTCCCATGATTGCATTCATGTTTGCGCCGTCGCAATAAACCAGCCCACCCTTTTCATGGACTATTTCAGATATTTCGATGATGTGTTCCTCGAAGAGCCCGAGCGTATTGGGATTCGTCACCATGATCCCAGCTACGCTTTCGTCCATCACACGGGCAATGACTTCCGGAGTTAAAATGCCTTTTTCACCGGACTTCACGTTTACGGGCTGAAAACCGCACAGTGCCGCGCTCGCGGGATTGGTTCCATGTGCCGTATCAGGGACGATAATCTTTGTGCGTTTCGAATTCCTGCTTTTGTGATAAGCGTAAATAATCAGCATTCCCGTTAATTCGCCCTGAGCACCCGCTGCAGGTTGGAGAGAAACCGCATCCATGCAGGTGATCTCGGCAAGGAATCGTTCCAGATCGTGGATCAATTTCAGAGCACCCTGGCTCAGGCTATCCGGTAGCAACGGATGGGCTGCGGCAAATCCCTGGAGGCCTGCCTGTTTTTCATTGGTTTTGGGATTGTACTTCATGGTGCACGAGCCGAGAGGGTACATTCCCTGGTCCACTCCAAAATTCCATTGCGATAAACGTGTGTAGTGTCTCACCACGTCCATTTCGCTCAGATCGGGAAGATCGGGCAATTCCCCCACCAATGCTTCGTCAGGCAAAGCAAAATCCACGTCTCGAGGCGGAAGACTCATTCCTCTGCGGCCATTCGCTCCCTTTTCCCAGAGGAGAGGCTCATCAAAGATCAAGCCCGATGCACCCGGAAATTGGTTCATGATTGCACCTCCCGCACCAGGCGGTCCATCTGCTCCCGGGTTCTTGTTTCCGTGACGCACAGCAACCAGCAGTTTTCCAATTCCGGATAGTACCGAGCAAGACGTGTTCCCGCGATAATCTTCTTTTCCAGCAAATGCTCATGCAAAGTATCGAATCCGGGAGGGAACTCCACCACGAATTCGTTGAACGTGGGAGACGAGAACCGTATGCGAAATCCGGCAGACCGAAATGCGGCCTTGAGGTACTCGGTTTTATCAAAATTCAGCCTGGCCAGCTCTCCAAGTCCGGTTCGTCCCAAGGAGGCCATGTACATGGCGGTTGCGAGTGCACACAGGCTTCCGTTGGTACAAATGTTGGATGTGGCTTTCTCACGACGAATGTGCTGCTCTCTGGTGGCAAGAGTCAGAACGAATCCTCTTTTGCCCGTGACATCCCGGGATAATCCTACGAGCCTTCCGGGAATGCTGCGTACGTGCTTCATGAAGGTTGCGAACATTCCCAGTCCGGGACCTCCGAAGGACTGGGGAATTCCCATGCTCTGGCCTTCTCCGCACGCAATATCCGCTCCCTGGATTCCGGGATTTTTGTATAACCCGTACGCGAGGGGTTCGGAAAATGCCGTAACGAAAAGTGCACCGACCGAGTGGCTGATTTCAGCAGCTTGAGAAACGCCTTCGATGCATCCGAAGAAATTCGGGGATTGCAGGGCCACTCCCGCCACGTCTTGCATCCCGTGCAATGCCGAGAGATCGGTTCTTCCGTCTTCCAGGTATGGAAGCTCGACGATTTCATACCCTGTTGAAGAGAAGTACGTGCGTACCACCTGCCTGTATGCCGGATGAACTGCTCCGGATATGACGATCTTTTCCTTATGAGTGATTCGCGCAGTCATGAGGAGCGCTTCGGCCAATGCGGAAGCTCCGTCGTATAAGGAGGCGTTGGCGATCTCCATCCCGAGAAGACGCGATACCAAAGTCTGATATTCGTAAATAGCCTGGAGCGTGCCTTGACTCAGTTCGGGCTGATACGGAGTGTATGCGGTGACAAATTCAGATCGTGAAAGAAGATAACGAACCGATTCCGGAATGAAGTGCTCGTAATTTCCCGCTCCCAGAAAGACTGTGTACTCCGGGGATGCTGCAATTGTGGCAGCCAGGGCCGACATACGGTTATCCAGCTCCCATTCCGATAGAGGCTCGGGAAGGTTCAAGGGGGTCGAACGCCTGCATGCCGCCGGAACCGTACTGTAAAGATCTTCAAGACTTTCGATTCCCACAGTTTCCAGCATGGAAGCGATATCTTCTTCCGTGTGGGGGAGATAACGCATCTACTCCTCTCCTCCAAGCGTTTCTCTGTACGCATCGGGACCGGCGAGGGATTCCATATCTTCGATGTGAGACGGTTTCACCTGCACAATCCATCCTTCACCATAAGGATCTGAATTCACTAATCCCGGAGATTCGGCCAGAGATTCGTTGATGGCGAGGATCTCTCCGCTCACAGGCATGAACAGCTCGGATACCGCCTTGGTCGATTCCAGGCTGCCAAACTGTTCGCCCTTTTGGAAAGTATCCCCCACCTGGGGAAATTCGACGAACGTGATGTCACCCATGCTGTCCTGCGCATAATCCGATACCCCTACAAAGGCTATATCCCCTTCCAGTCTCACCCATTCATGTGTCTCTGCGTAACGCAAATTGTCCGGCAAATTTACTTCCTCAAGTGCTTTCACAATTCCCTCCTATAGCATCCGGCTTATAGAGCGACGGGCAGTCCGGTCAGGTCGAATTTCGTCAAGGATTTGAGCCTTGATCGTTCTCCTCTGGTCCTTCAGATAAATTGTGGCCCCTGTAGACACGGGAACGCGTATTTTCACGAACCCGCAACTCAACCCCAGAGGCTTGAACCCTTCAGGCTTATCCGGACTGGCCATGCTGTAGATTTTCCCGTTCACTCGATTAATTGCCATATCACTTACACAGGTCAGAACGATCCCGATTTCGTTTTCTGCTTCATCCAGAACAATGGACGATCCGGGGACTTTCCGGGGATCGAATCCTGCAAACGCATACGTGAAATCCGCGGATCCCCTCGCATTCAGTACACAATCGCCGACGAACCTCTTTGTGAACCCGCTTCCATCTTCATTAAACGGAAGAGCAAATTCCCAGGGGTGATTGATGAATGTCCAGGAACCGATATCCTGGTGAGAAAGCGGGAGCACAGCACCGGTCCTCAAAGAATCCCGCGCAGCGAGTCCGCAGGCAACGAGCGGCAAGTCCCTTCCCGCTTCCAGGATTTCCTCCCATGCATCAAGCAGTCTTTCCGGAGATACGAGCAACTCGAAGCCGAGTTCCCCCGAATATCCCGTTCTCGATACCAGAATCGGCGCTTGGGTCTTGTTGAATCGTAGACCGGAGAAACCGGACTCGTCGTACGAACCGCGAAACGTGAAGTACCGGAGACCCGGCAGCACGTTCTCCGGGGACTGCAGGACGCGCGTGAGTATACGCGCCGAAGCAGGGCCCTGAAGATCCATTTTTGCGATGTTCCGACTCACATCCGATACAGCCGCTTCTCTTCCGTCTAACCTGCTCTGGAGGTGATCGGTAATTTTCGGCCCCATCCCGGCATTGACGACTATGAAGAAAGTCCCCGGGCCAGTCCTGTACACCACCGCATCGTCTATGACCCAACCTTCTTCAGTGAGAAAAGCTCCATACACGCATGCACCCTCTGAGAGAGGAAGTTTCCCCTTTCCCATGCACGCGCGGAGATCACGGGTAAAGCATTCTTGCAGAAGATCGAAAGCCCCCCCGCCTGCGACGGTAAGCACATCCATATGGCTTGTATCGAATAAACCCGCAGCAGTGATAACGCTTCTATGCTCTGCCACCGCGCCGGAGGGATACCAGAGAGGCATCTCCCAACCCGCGAATTCAGCCATATGCGCGCCGTGTGCCAGGTGCCATGCATGCAAGGGGGTTTTTCGTGATGTATTCATAAACGATAATGTTCTCGTGGTGGAAAAGTGTGACGAGAAGCCTACCCGTCAGCTTTGCAGGCTTTTGCACAATTCGGCTACCCGGGTCCCGAGTTTTTGCGCGATCTCGCTATCCTTTTCGTTCGGAGCAGCTACCGAAGCCGCACCGTAATGTCCGGTTGCGGACATGGGATCACCGACGATGATCATGCCGTAAATGAGCATGCACTGCAAAATGGACATGATGGTCGTCTCGTTGCCCCCCGCCCAAAAAGCGCAACTAGCGAAAGCCGCGCCAACCTTGTTTTCCATTTTCGAGCGGATCCCCACGAACTCATCAAACACGCGTTTGAGATCTGCAGCCATCAGCCCGAAGTAAACGGGCGAGCCTGCCACAATCCCGGCGGCTCCGGTGAAGTCTTCTTTGGTTACTTCCTGAGTCGACTTCAGAACTGCCTCAACCCCCGCCACGGATTTAATTCCTTCGGCAACTTGTTCGGCCAATTTCCTGGTGTTGCCGCCTCTTGAATAATAAAGCACCAAAACGTACATTTCCGTCTCCTTCAGATTAATGATTCCAAGCACCGTTTCTCCAAACCGGGGCTGGCCCGATTCACAAAAGTATAGCTCGAATGCAGCATAGATACTCTGTCGTCATGCTGTGAATTCAGGCACAGCCCAATTGTACTCCAGAATTTGGACCAGCAGGTAAAGGAAAAGTGTCTTCTCGGCGAAAAGCCTGTTTGAACCGGGAATTCGGATCACCGGATTGGGATTAGAGCGGTTTTGCATCTACAAGAAAGCTATCGATACTTCATTCCTCTCCGCAACGGACGAATGGTTTAGTGCAGGGATGCGGTGATCCTTCCGAGCACATGACTCAGCGTTGCCGCATCGTACGGTTTTGTGAGCACATCGACAAAACCGTGGTTCTCGTAATCGGACATGATCGGATCGTTTGAATACCCGCTGGATACAACTGCTTTCACGGTAGGATCGATGCGGCGAAGATGCTGGATTGCCTCTTTTCCTCCCATCCCCCCGGGCACGGTCAAATCCATGATTACAACGTCGAATCTATTGTCCAGGAGTGCAGCATGGTATTCCTTGAGGCATTCATTGCCATCTCGAACAGTTATAACCTGGTACCCGATTTCGGATAAAATTGCCTCGGCCAGAGTCCTTATGCCTTCATCATCGTCCATGATGAGCACTCTTCCAGTGCCTTTCACCAGATGGTTCTTTTCCGATGGATCTTTTCGAGGCTCCACTTGGCTGGTGGGTATGTAACAGAAGAATGTCGAGCCTAATCCAATCCTTGAATTAACGCCAATGTACCCTCTGTGTTTCTTCATGACGGAATAAGCGGTTGCAAGTCCCAAACCGGTGCCGCTTTCTTTGGTCGTGAAATAGGGATCGAAGATTTTGGTCAGGTTTTCCGGGGAAATTCCGTTTCCACTGTGCGAGATGGATATTCTGACGTATTTTCCTTCCGCCAAGGGAAGCTCGCTCCCCATACCGATTTCCACATTGGACGCACTTACCCGGATCGTGCCTCCCTGGGGCATCGCCTGCGTTGCATTAATCATCAGATTGTTGATGACCTGATTCATTTGGCTCTGATCCACTTGGATCGGCCAGATATCGTCGGGAATGTTGAGTTCGCAGCAAACATTGGAGCCGCGCAGTGCAAAGCTGGTGTAATCCTTAAGAAGATCCGAGACACTGCATGCCGTGGTGAGTGGCTCACCGCCCTTGGAAAAGGTGAGCAACTGGGTTGACAGCGCCTGTGCTTTTCTGACCGCGTTAAGTGCCAGTTCATGTTTTTTGCGAACATCTTCCGGATCATTAATATGCATCTGCGCCAGGCTGATATTACCCAGTATGCCTGTCAACAAATTATTAAAATCATGTGCAATTCCTCCTGCCAATATACCCAGGGACTCCAGTTTCTGCGCTTTGAGCATCTCGTCTTCCTGGTGCTTCTTTTCCGTGATGTCCCTCTTCAGCCACCACAGCCCCATGAGGTGCTCATCGTTGACATTGGCAATCCACGTGTTTTCGAAGTGCCGCACGCCTTGAGGACCTCCTCGCAAACGGGTCTCAAAAGCCTTATGGCTGAATCCGTGGGCAATCCACTTTTCAAAAAATTCTTTTGCCTTCCCTCGGGACGGCACGAGTTTTTCAAGGCTCAGTCCCATGAGATCCGTAATACGGGGAAGCTTATACGTCCTTGCAAAACTGTCGTTACCGTCTATGAGCTTTGCCGTCATAATGTGCTCGAGTAATTGTTCTCCGGAGCTTTTGTATGAAATTGCTGCATCGAGAGTAAATTCAGCTATGCCTACGGGAAACATCTGGACAAGTTTCTTGTATTTTTGAACAGACAACAATTTCTTTTGGGCACTTAAATTCTCTATCTGCACGAGAACGAATTGATTCTTGCTGAATCGAATGCATCGAAAATGCATGCGGCACCACAGATTAAACTTCCCGATTTTGAATCTTCCCTCACCCAACTGCGGTTTCTTTCCGCAGAACACTTTCTGCAAGGTGGATTCTATGCGATTAGCTTCCGAGAAAAGAGGAAACAGCGACACGAATGATTGCCGGTTGCCTACCTGAGTTCGGGTCATCTTTTGAAAAGCACCGTTGGCGAGCAATATAGAATATTTCTCATCCACGAGCACTGAAGGAACTGCCATTTCTTGAAGCAGCCTCTTGAGAATGCTCAGTCTCAAAGCATTGAGATCGAAATCATCAAGAGACTTGACCTCGGTAGCGAGCAGACAATCCAGATCTATTGTTGATGTCTCCACTGAGTAATTCGCAATGTGAAGGAGATTCCCAGCCGTATTTTCGCATGAGGAATTTGCTGTCTCGATGTCGCTCATTGTTTGTCTCCTGTAATATCGTATCCACTACTAATTGTTGCCGCCGCGAGAATATCCTAATTACTTCTAAACAAATTATATAACTACTAAATATTACGACAGTATGTCTGAGCGATTATTGCGGATTCAATTCCGTAACATCGCTAATTTCGAAATAATCGAATCCTTCAGTCAGAAATTCATCATTCTCCTCACAGAAGACTTTGGTCAATGCCGCAGTACACCGAATGAGATCTCTCATCACCGCTGGAGCAATATGCACTATTCTGAAGTTCGCCAACATACCGGAAATAACCCACTCGCATTTAACATCGAAAGGCAACTCACCATTTTGAAAGGATGCACATCGCAAGAAAACCGATTTCGTCTCGCCTTTCCGAGTAAACATGCCTTCAACGCAGACGTGACTGCCGCGTATATATTGCACTTCTCCGGTCAATTTAGGATTATCGACTTCACAAATCTCAAAACGTTCCACAGGAAATCGTGTTTGGAGCGGATTGTCATCCGATTGTGGACGGGCAAATTCAAGGAACGCAATTTCTTCCGGTTCCAGAAACTTTGAAATGATAAGAGAGTTCAAGACCCACTTCAGTTCGACCAACGTTAAATTGTAGAGTTCCATAAGATCCGGTTCAAGCAAGCCCTTGCGTATATCCTGCGCAAGCTCTTTCACCCGCAATTGCCTTCCTGAATGATTGCTGAACAGACCGGCTTTCTCAAGTTGCGTATACAGACTTTTGAGGCCCGACGACGAAAGTTTGTACTTTTCCCGTAGGAAATCAGGGCTGTAACCAGCCTGAATATCCTTCAGCACCTCTCTTGCCTTGACTTGTTTTCGTTTTGTCACTGCGGGAAATTCCGGCACCTGCAATTCAACCATAACTTCCTGTAACTGCCTGTACAGGCTTTTCAGCCCCATATACGACAAACTGTACTTGCCCATAATTTCGGCATTACTCATCCCCTGGCGGAGATCGGTCAAGGCCTCCAACGCATCAATTTTCTTTGCTCTCATAGCAAGTTACCCCGAAGATTCCAAATTAGTTGCAACGCAATTAAATGTATTTTATCAAAAGTGAAAACCGGATTTAATGTTGAAGACTCTCTCTCCCCCAAACACAATTATAGTAAGCAGCAATTCAATCTTGCTCGATGTGAGCAGCGAACACAATAGTGCCCCCTCAAGTTCTCTCATGGTATAATGCTGTGCAGGTATCTGTCAAGGACAACATATTTAGAACTCGTTCGGATAATGAGCACTCAGCGCCCCTATGATGCGATTGTAGTCGGGTCCGGCCCCAATGGATTGGCCGCAGGAATTACTCTTGCGCGGGCGCGTAAATCCGTACTGCTGATAGAAGCAAAGAACACTGTTGGCGGCGGTACGCGCACTCGGGGACTTACTTTGCCCGGTTTTCTGCATGACGTATGTGCTGCTGTTCATCCTCTTGCTCTGGCATCTCCTTTCTTTCGTTCACTTGATTTGGAGAAACACGGGTTATCCTGGATTCATCCCCCGGTGCAGGTCGCGCATCCTTTGGACGATCAGAGCGCTGTCCTATTGCATCGGTCCATAGACAAGACAGCGGATGAACTCGGTTCTGATGCAGAAGCGTACAGAAAGTTGATCGGTCCATCTGTGGAGGATTGGGATAAGCTGATGCACGATCTGCTGAAACCGCTCGGATTTCCCAAATATCCACGGGCGCTTCTCGGATTCGGACCTCGCGCGATTCTATCTGCAGTAACGCTGACGCGTCGGTGGTTTGCCGGGATTCGGGCTCGGGCGCTTTTTGCCGGGAATTCCGCACATTCTATCATGCCGCTGGATGCCGCATCGACGGCAGCATTCGGGTTGATGCTCAGCATTCTGGGGCATGCGGTGGGATGGCCTCTTGCGCGGGGAGGTTCGCAGACAATTGCAGACGCTCTCGCTTCCTACCTGAAATCTCTCGGGGGTACTATTAGCGTTGGAACTCCCGTTGAATCTTACAGAGACCTGCCATCGTCACGCGTGGTTCTCTTCGATGTGACACCCAGGCAACTCTTGCGCATAGCCGGGAGCATGTTTCCCGAAGCTTACCGCCACAGGCTTGAACAGCACAGGTACGGTCCAGGGGTTTTCAAAGTCGATTGGGCTCTGGATGCACCTATTCCCTGGCGTGACCCTGCATGTTTGCTCGCTGGAACGCTCCATCTCGGTGGCACTTTTGAAGAGATCGCGGAGTCGGAACTCCTGGTCAGTAAGGGCAGCGTGCCTCATAAACCTATGGTTCTTCTTTCCCAGCCGACCCTCTTCGATCCGACACGAGCGCCTGAAGGAAAACATACTGCCTGGGCCTATTGTCACGTTCCCAACGGCTGTCTTACGGACATGACTGCACGGATCGAGAATCAGATCGAACGGTTTGCACCCGGTTTTCGCGATCGGATAATCGCTCGAAGTGTCATGTCGCCAAGAGACATGGAAGAGTACAATCCCAACTACGTGGGAGGCGACATTGCCGGGGGAATGCAGAGGTTCCGGGAACTCTTTCTGGCGCCGCTGGGACGTCTTCGTGCTTATTCTACTCCGGTTAAAGGGATTTATCTCTGTTCTTCATCCATGCCGCCGGGTGCGGGAGTGCATGGGATGTGCGGATTTCTGGCAGCAGAACGTGCTCTTGCAGAGTCGTTCTGATGGGATTTCTCAATGATCGGGAGTTGTACCGGTTCGTTTTCATCAACCTGCGCTGGCAGGCTCAGATGTCGACCGCCAGCGGCTCATGGTGGGATCCGGCGTGGCTGCTCGAGCACTCGGATTCATCGATTATTTTGGAAATTGTCTCCTACGTAAGGCCTCGTGGGAAAAACTCTTCACATGAGGCGTTCTCAGAAACAATGATGTTCCAGCTCACGATCTTTTCGTGATATCTTCTGTGTTCCAGCCCGGACACGTGAGAAAGAACGTGATCTCATCCAGGATAGCTATTCTTCTATCAACGCGAAGGATCGACCATGGAAAAAATTTGGCTGCAATCATACGCTCCAGGGATACCGCATGAAATAGTCGTTGAGGAAATAACGCTTCAGGATGCATTCAGCAAAACTGTTTCCGGATTCCCTGAAAATCCCGCGCTCATATTTCAAGGAAAGGTATTAACCTATCGAAAACTCGACGAGACGGTTGCTCGATGCGCGGGGGCTCTGTCTGCACTGGGGGTGAAACCGGGGGACAAGGTTGCGCTGGTTCTCCCGAATCTCATTCAGACCGTAGTGGCTTCTTTTGCGGTATTTCGGTTGGGTGCAGTCGTCGTCCCCAATAACCCTTTGTATACGGACCGTGAGCTGGAACATCAGTTGAGCGATTCCGGAGCCGAAGTCGTGTTCTGTTTTGACCTGTTGGTTCCCCGATTGATCAAGTTGCGAGACCGGACTGCAGTCAAGAAGATTATCTCCTGCCATATACGCGATTACCTGCCCTTCCCGCTGAACCTGCTCTTCCCGTTGGTCAAGAGAGGTATGCATCTGAAGACCCCAAAGGAAAAGGATGTGTACGATTTCATGGATTTGATGAAATCCAGCACACCCTGGACCCAAAAGTATCCGTCGGCCATGGAAGACACGGCAGTTATTATTTATACGGGCGGAACGACTGGTGTATCCAAAGGTGTGGATCTTAGCCACACAAATCTTTCGGCTAATTGTCAGCAGATGCGAGCCTGGTGTCCCGATTTCTTTGATGGAAAAGAAGTCATCCTGGGGTGTTTGCCGTTTTTTCACCTGTACGGCCTTACTGTGGTCATGAATCTGGCCGTATTTTACGGATGGTGTAACGTTCTGATTCCCAAACCTGAAGCCAAAGCGATTCTCGATGCCGTTGACAAGTATGCCGTCACGCTTATTCCCGGAGTTCCCACGCTCTTTAACGCGATGATAAACTTTGCAGATATTAAGAAGTATTCCCTCAAGTCCATAAAAGGCTGCTTCTCTGCGGCTGCACCTCTTCCAGTGGAAACAATCCGAGGCTTCAGAAATCTCACGGGTATACTTATCTCGGAAGCATACGGTATGACGGAAACGGGACCCTGCACCCATGCTATTCCCCTGGGCGGAAAAGAGAAGCCCGGGTGCATAGGTCTCCCCTTACCGAGCACTGATGCAAAGCTTGTGGACATAGACGACTATTCCAAAGAAATCACTGCATTTAACGAACCTGGAGAGCTGTGCGTGAGGGGTCCGCAAGTGATGAAAGGCTACTTGAACAACCCTGGAGAGACCAATGCTGTACTCAAGGACGGTTGGCTGCTTACAGGTGACATAGCGATAGTGGACGAAGAAGGGTACTTCACGATTGTGGACCGAAAAAAGGATATGATTATCTCCGGAGGATTTAACATCTATCCCAGAGAAATCGATGAAGTGCTGTATACCCACCCGAAAATCCTGGAAGCATGCGCAGTGGGTGTATTCGATAGCCACTCCGGCGAAAAGGTCAAGGCATTCGTGGTGCTAAAACCCGGTGAAACGGCTACAGATAAAGAGATAATCGACTTCTGTAGGCAAAAAATGACCCGGTACAAGATTCCCAAAGAAATCGAGTTCGTAAGCGACTTGCCCAAAAGCGCTGTAGGTAAAATACTCCGAAAAGAACTCCGCCGTCAGGATTCAGGTCATGCAACCGTGCAATCAAAGTAGTAAGATTTGGGGAACCTTCTTCGTGAAGAAGGGTTTCCCCGATATTACTTCTTTCATTGGAGGATTACATGACGCTCAAAGCTGGAGACAAAGCGCCTGCCTTCAAGTTGAAGGATCAGGGAGGGAAGACTGTTAGTCTTGCCGATTACAAGGGCAAGAAGCTGTTATTGTATTTTTATCCCAAGGCGGACACTTCGGGCTGCACGAAGCAGGCATGCAGCATCCGGGATGCGGAGCCTGATTTGAGTCAGGCAGGTATTGCCGCAGTTGGTATCAGCCCGGACAAACCGGATAAGCAGAAGAAATTCGATGACAAGTACGGTCTGGGTTTTCCGCTCCTGTCTGATGAGGACAATGCTGTTGCCAAGAAATACGGCGCATGGGGTGAGAAAAAGATGTACGGCAAGACGTACGAAGGCATTATCAGATCGTCTTTCCTCATCGACGAAGCTGGTAAGATCGTGCAGGCTTGGTACAAGGTGAGTCCGGCAGATACCGTGCCGAATGTGAAGAAGGCGCTGGAATAGCAACGAACTTGCCTTTACGGTACATCTGAATTTCTGCCGCGGAGTACTAAAATCGGCCGATCAGCACCCCCCATCCCTAACTCTCAAATCCTTGCGGATCGTGCATCGATTCGTTGAGGACACTTTTTATGTGATTCGGATCAAGAAGGCTGAAATGTCCGCAGCCGAGCTGGAGCGGCTGTTAAGATCTCACGGAGCGAATGAAGACGAGGTCCGCGAGGTGCTGACCGACTACAGGAGAGTGAAGTCGACCATGTAAGTGTGCACGTCGTCAACGGCGTCGCTTCGCTCGCAATGACAGCCATTTAGACTTTCGACATGACTGATACGGTTCGCTTTGCTCACCAACACCCTACGCAAGCTGATGGAGGATGTGTTCTATCATGCTTGGGTCGGCAGGGACGCCGACCCCTACCAGGAAGGCTGAACGTCTGATCACCTTATCTTAAAGCCTTTAATGTTTTCCCGAACTTCTCGAAAGATTTTAGCATGCGTGTGTATCTCGCTTTTTTCGTAAGAAAAAACGAGATTCACTCGCAATATTAAAAGTTTTTGGAAGGGTTTGGGGAACCTTTTTTTAAAAAGGTTCCCCAAAATTCCTCCCCCCTCACCGGATTACTCTGGTCAGGATTTTGCCGAGTAGAGGCTGTACGATGCGAACGGCCCGATGGGAGCACAGTTCGTGGCAGCAGAAGCAGGAGATACATTTGTCGCGGTTGATTTCCATTTTTCCGCTAATCTCTCGTATAGCAGCGGGCGGACAATGGTTCGCGCAGATACCGCATTTTTCGCAAATCGACGCGTCTATTTCCGGAACCGTAACCATGTGCTTCTGCAGGAATCGCCTGAAAGGATTTCGGTCCGACATATTCCAGGTAACGGTTGCAGATTCGGGCATCTTGAAATCAGTCAGAGGAAATCCATGCAACTCGTCTCCAATAACGGTTATTTGTTCAGGGTCAGACGTTCCCACGCCAAGGGCATTCCCGATGACACAGGTCCTCAAGATATTCGGATCGTGCCCTATAAGCTTGCAGATCACCGAATCCAGAGCAACTGCGTCGATTGCAGCTCCGACAATTCCCAGGTGACGCGGGTTGCCGCTATTCGGGCCGTTGCCTTCCATGGCAAGAATGCCGTCAATGATGGTCAAGGCCGGCTTCACTTTCTCATAAATCTGGACCAGCACCGTGGCAAAGGTATCGAAGTCCTTTCCCGCCCTGAGATGCCATGATGCTTTATCGGTTCCCACCAAAGTACCGAACAGATTTTTCACTCCAAGGGTCAAGACCATCTGGGTGTGAGTCTTTAACTTGGGGAGATTTATAACGCAATCATACTCAAATACTTCCTGCGCGAGGTCGATCTTCCGGAACAGCCGATCGCCGGTGAATTCTACGGAGATTTTCTGCCTGAAAGGTGCGATCTTGACAGGAAGTCTTTGCAGGAGCCCATCATATCCGCTTTTGGAGAGCACTCTCGACAGATTTCCCAAGGGGGGACTGTCCCCAATGGACACAGAACCGCCGGCTTCCAGAACCGCGGAGGCCACTGCTTCAACGAGCGCGGGATGCGTCACGATAGCTTCGTCTGGAGCGGCCGATTTTAGGAGATTCGGCTTGAGAAGCACCCTGTCGCCGGGTTTTATAAACGAAGAGATTCCCCCCAGATCGTTCAGAACCGTCTCGACAACGTTATTCAACGATTCGGGTTCATAATTCTTGCAGGTTCTTAAAGAAACGAAAGTTCTCATGAGTGTCTTGTAGCATAGTACAGTGCCTATGCGTCAATACTGCAAATTTGCTCTTGACCCCATGCGTTTTTTCGCTATAGTGATACTATGATCTGGAGTTCCTCGGGACCCGGAATCACCGAAAATCTGAAACCATAGACCGCCTGGATCTTCTTGACCGGGACGGAAGGACGAAATCGAATAAGCAGAAGATACGCCTTCCATCGCGGGAGGCTTTTTTATTTGGTGAAGATGGAAACCCTACAGACCACGACCGGTATGAAAGAATGGTCGCGTAACCATTTGCGCCAGGGACGTACCATCGGCCTTGTCCCGACCATGGGGTATCTGCATGAAGGACATCTCAGTCTCATGCGAAGAGCGCGTTACGAAAACGACCTGCTGGTCGCGAGCATCTTCGTGAATCCCACTCAATTCGGACAAAACGAAGACCTGGAGAGTTATCCGAAATCACCCGAGTCGGATGCGGCAAAATGCGCCGATGCAGGCGTAGATGCACTGTTCACACCGACACCCGGAGAAATGTACGGTCCTGATTTTCAGACCTATGTGGACGTGGAGCGTGTCTCCGGCCCTTTGTGCGGAGCGTCCAGACCCGGACATTTCAGAGGAGTTGCGACCGTTGTAACCAAACTCTTTAATATCGTAGGCGCTACGGCGGCATACTTTGGCCAAAAAGACTATCAGCAGCTTCAAGTCATTACCACAATGGTGCGTGACTTGAATATGGATATAAGAATAGTGCCCTGCCCTACCCTGCGGGAATCGGATGGCCTCGCCATGAGTTCGAGGAATTCGTACCTTTCCCCGGAAGAGCGAAAACAGGCAGTGTGTCTCTATCAGGCATTGAACGCTGCGGATGGGCTTTTCAGGAGAGGTGAAGGAAACCCCCAGGCTTATCTCTCAATAATGCGTGATCGTGTGGAGCAAGAGCCATCAGCCCAGATCGACTACATCGAGCTTGTCGATCCTCGCACATTGGAAAATCTCGACCATGTCGACCGGTCGGGTGCTCTGGCAATCCTCGCGGTACGAATAGGCAAAACTCGACTGATCGACAACATGCTCCTTGGAGGAGTTTAACCAGAACCAAAAGGATCCTGCATAGTCGCTTATACCCATTCGCAATCAAAGATGTAATATCGGAGAAACCCTTCTTGTAAGAAGTGTTTCCCCAGATTTTACTGCTTTGAAAGCGCATCGGTACTATGCGTCTACGCCGGACCTGAGTCCCTTGGAGGAAGGGAAAATGATACGGACTATGCTCAAATCGAAAATCCACCGTGCAAAAGTTACGGGTGCTTGTATCGATTACGAAGGAAGTGTCACCGTAGATAGCAACCTGCTCGAAGCAGCGGACATATTCGAATACGAACAAGTACATATCTACAACGTGTCAAATGGGGAACGATTCATAACTTATGCCATTCCGGGTACTGCCGGCGGAGGTGAAATCTGCCTGAACGGAGCGGCAGCTCGAAAAGTCTCTGTGAGCGACATCGTGATTATTTGCTCGTACGCTCAAATGGACGCTCACGAAAGCAAGGGCCATAAGAGCCGCAATATATATGTCGATGAAAAGAACCAGATCAAGGGAACGAGTTGAGTCGGTCGGAGAGAAACCTCCTGTAATCCCGCCTTTCGCAGGACTCGACCATAACTTCGTTCCAATTCTTTGTCCTGGAGGGACTAAAGAAAATAGGCCGGTGCTTCAGCGCCGGGTGGCCAGCGTGGCACGATTCTGAGTGTCAATACAGTTTTGAGACACTTTCTTCATTAACGGGAATTTGTGTATCAGCCGCCCCTTCGGGACTCTGAAATTATGTTTTTCCTTAACGGGTGATGAATCGCCGGCCTATTGCTCCCGCGTCTCGCGGGATTCATCCGGAACGAACGACCAAAACACTCTAAATTAGAGCGAATGCCCCGAACCTCTCTTCAGCTTCAGTATCGGGCTGGTACGAGTAATTCTTTGGACTCGCTCTGTTTTGAAAAGACTCTGAATCCACTTCCCTGTTTGAGCCAGATTCTGCCGATAGTGTGTCCGCCGTCCCGGCTGATGTCCAGTGGGGTTTCTTTATCATTCAGTTTGGAAGCGTCGATACCTGCGGAACCTTTCTGGTCCCACCTTATGGTTTTACCCCGCATGGTGATGAACAGGGGGGCTTTGTCAGCGATATTCGTCTTAATGTCCTCTATGGTGACGACTTGATGAGCCGGAAGTTCCAGGGTATCGCCCGGGTATATAACGAAACTTCCCGAATTCACGACTTTTAGGACCATGTACTCCGTTTGAGGCTCACCCACTGCAATATAGCTTTCGGCAATTACCTTGTTGCCTATTTTCGCCTGGAGAGGGAATATCGTGGATTTTCCGCGAACTGTTCCGTACTTGTCCTGGAGGTCCGTGGAAGTATTCACCCTGTGTCCCCTGTCATCTGTGGGATAGGGTGAAGATTCGGCCTGAAATCCACGTAAGTCTATTCTGATCGACTTTTCCTCGTCCTGGGGAAGATTGGTCTGTGGTTCCAGGATAACTATGGAATCCCCTCGGATCAGCGGGAACTCCTCCCCCGGCTCTATCTGAAATGTCCGATCGTTCACCCGAATGGAAAAATGCTTTACACGAGGTTCAAAGTGTATACCTGCCACCGAGTTGGGTCTGCCCGGCATTATTTCTACGGGAATATTTCCGATGACGAATCGGTCTTTCTTGATCTGTACATTGGTGTTCTTGGTGATCTGGATATCACGGTTCACATCATTGAGTTTACCCGCGGCATTTTTCACTTTCGCAGTTAATCCCCGTGAATAATTTGCTTCTATGTGGACAATTCTGATTATGTCTCCCTCATGCACCTTCAGCACATCGTTTGCGCTTACCACTATGGGGGCTCTGCCGTTGATCGAGACAATCAGGTATTTGAGTTGCGGATTCTCAAGATAAATTCTGGGGGCTTCGGGAATTATCCCGAATTCATGGAGAAATGCGTTTACCACCATCGTCTGATAACGAACCCTGAGACTATAGTCCTTCACACTCTTGGATGTTTCAATCGCGAAGGACGGAATGCCCACCCGGGTGAGTGCGTGGAATGTTGCCGAAAGCCGCTGCTCTTTGTGTTTGGTGTCATCACTCAAGGTTCGGTGGTTGTTAAACCGAAACACATGCTCCGCTGAGGATATTTGCGGATTCACCCTTTCCAGAACCCTGCTGACGATCTTTTCCATCTGGATGACTTTGCCATCCGGACGCTTGTGATCGGAAGCATCGGCAATAATCGACTGCCCGAAACGAAACGGGTTTCGCTCGGACGATTCCCATTTCGGAGCATAGAATCCCGAGCCGTCGTGCAGGTTAAGGAAGAAATCGCTTTTCTTCATGAGCTCTTTTATAATTTCAACAACCCGGGCGTCACGATCCGTCGCATCGCTTACTCCGGCGAATTTGCGATTCATGTCACCCGCTACGCCCCGGCTGTTTTCTACAATGGAAAGGAAATTGGCCCTTGGTACCACAATCATTTTTCCCTGTCTGAGGGAAATATCCGCATAAAGATCTGCAGCGAGGTAACCGCCGGGCTCATCACCCTGAATGCCGCCCAACAGAAGAAGGGTGGGACCGGGCAGGCTCCCCGTAATGGTATAGACATCCAGTTCCGCATCAGATCCTTTGAAATATACCCGGTGATTCGTCTCGGCCAAGCAGACGTCCGCACAAATAAGCTGCATGCATACAAGAAGAATCAGCACCATGCGTCCAAACGCATCGCTCAAGTGCGAATTCCGAGGTGACGCAGAACTCGTCTTTGATACGGGACAGAAAATCTGAACTGGTTGCATACGCTTTCGCTTCTAACGAATCAGCTCGTTTGCACTTGATACCGATTGACGTCAAAAACCGATACCCCCGATTTGAGGATACCGGTTTCACGAATCTGAAGCTTCAAGGAATGACAGAGGGGACAATCTCCGTGTTATTTCACAGAGCCCTACGTCCTTCTGCAGTTCGGGGTCTGCTTTCGTGGGAAGAAACTGTACCCCTGTGTGACGCTGACTTCAGCTCTTTACGATCGAACCCGCGCTGAAAAAGTATTCTGCCGTTCTCGCCATAGAGGAGAATGGATACCCGGGACAGATTTGCGCCTGCACGGATGTCTTCGTACGGGAGTTCGACTTTCGAATTACGCTTGAACGCAATACTTTCGCCATCGCGGAAATCGACAGGAAGATCTTCCTCACCGAGCCTGGCTTTTTTCGGATAGGCATAAATCTTGTTCTCGCCCCGTCGGTCGGTCATTTCCACGAAAACGAACAGGTATCCGGAAAACATGATATCAGGCTGATCCTTGATCAACCGAAAGGATAGTGTTCCGGATTGAGCCGTCTGAGATAATGCGGTTACATTTTGCGCATTAAAGTTCATGATCATCGGACTGGTCGGTCCCCTTTCGAATGAACTTTTCGGCTCGGATTTCATGGATTCAGCGACTCGTGCGGGCCCCGGCCTCGCTTGGATAGCTGTGTCGACTTCATCCTGCTCTTCTTCTCCAGGATTTCCGGAAGGTGTCTTCAGAGCAGCGCTGAACGTTGTGAGCGGGTTGGAGTCCCGCGAATCTTCCGTCTTGGGTGTCTTGACCGGTGCAGTGTCAGTTTCAAGCTTGGATGCTGCCGCGAGGGTTGGTGCCTCTTGAGATTCCTTCAGCTTTTTCTCCTGGACAGCAAGGGCGAGCTCTTTTTTCTGCAGCTCCTCTTCCAGAGACTTCACTTTAAGGGAAAGCGCTTCCAGTTGAGCATCTCCGGGATTTTTCGAAATCCCCGTGCCCCAGGACAATGCACCCGCTGATACGATAATGATACCTGCAAGGAGAGCAGCGCAGAGACCGAACCGGAGCGGAGTCAGTTCAAATTCATGAGAGGTGCCGGTCTCATGAATCAGCACCAGTGTGTATCTGGCTTTAGTTCGAGGTTTTGGAACCGGAATCGGAGGCAGATTCCGATAGGGCGGTCCATCCTTCTGAGACGATCCGGAGCTTTTTATCTTTGTCGTCAGCCAGGACCATGCTTTTCCAACCTTTATCACGGTAACTGTCTCCCTGGAAGGTCTGGACGAAGTTTATATGTGTTCGTCCGTTCTCCTTCCTGATTTCCACCCGATCGATTTCCACTCGGATGGTCTTATACTTACGGAAAAAACTTTTCTTCGATTTGAGCAATCCGGCGTAATCCATTCCGGTCTGCTGGAATTCGGGATGATACATTTTCATGTATCTGTCAAGGTTCTTTTGCTCCCAGGCAGATTTCCACGTGTTCAAGAATTCTTGAACGCCGTTTTCATTCTGTTGCAGCCGGGCTGAGGAACTGCCGTCACCGGCAGCCTTGGATTCAGACCACTTGCTCTCCGGTTTCGATACCACAGCGACAGGGCCTCTCGTTGCGGCAGTCAAGCCTGCACCGATGGTTCCCTCCTTGTGAAGCTGGGCTATGGACTCCATCGGTCCTTCATTGACAATCACGCGCTTCGCCATGGTTATGTTCGCAGTTTCCGCAATGGGCGCAGAGCTTTCCCGCTGAACCATCAAGCGCGGTACCTGTCCGGGGCCCCCGATTTTGGCGTTTGTTTCAGTTTCTGGGACCGCAAAGTTCTTAACGTTGTTAGCAATTCTATCCAGCACAACTCCCAGCGACGGAGCAGAGGGTCTTGGAGTCTCAAATTCACCCTGCTGGTCGTGCAGTGGCTCATCCGTGGACACAAGACGAATTCTGAAATCGGATTTTTCCGAGGAAGCAACAGTGGGGGGATCCACTCCGATTCTGGCAAGCAAAGGGGCCACCGGAAAGGGATCGTCAACAGGTTGGTGGTAGTCCTCGGTATATATGCTGTATCGGTCGCCGTTGGGGACAAGGTACAGCACCTTGATCCCTGTGCTCCGGAAACCGTCCGAACTGTAAGACTGAGTAAAAATCGAGGTGATAATACCGTCTTGACGATAGAGATATATGTTCCCCAGCTTCACCTTTATCTTTGAATAACGGCTATTCAGCTTCCGCTTCTTTTCTCTCCAACCCTTATAATCCAGCCATGCGCTTTGAAAATTGGGTGAGTAATGCGCCATGTATTCGTCCAGATCCTTGGACTCCCACGACTTTCGCCACGATTCAATAAAACCCCGAAGATGCCTTTCCTGTTGAATGATTGTTGTTCGGGGAGCCATGACGAGTTGGTTCACCACGATCAGAGGTGTGCTTTGCAGCCTTACAAAACGCGACACCTTTGCCAGATCCTGATTCTCAAGAGCTACACATCCGTTGGAATCCGGCTTTTCCGCAAGGGGCTTGTCCCGTCCGTGGAGCCAGATGCCGTCACCGTTCTTGCCTCTGCGACGATCGACGAAATTAGGGTAATCTGTGGTAAAAGCCCAAAAGCCGTATTTCGACGGGAGGGCCCGACCGTCAATCACCGAACAGAAAAAATAGACGCCCTCGGGAGTCCTCATGTCTCCACGGACCCATTTGTCTCCCTCGTTCTCACCGGTGGAACAGCGGTACGACTCGAGCAGCAGGGGTTCCCCGTCTTTTATCTGCCATACGCCAAGACGTTGCTGAGATTTGTCCACAATAAGGGCATAAAACGTGCCTTCCACCATCCAATTCATGAGGGCGACAGGATAGAGGGGCTCTGCGCTACAGACACAGGTCCAGAGACAAGTGACAACGAGAACCACAAGGGGAATTTTCTTTTTGGCCTGCATAAGCGAACCCCGCGTTCGGGAATTCTTTAGTTTAGGAGCCAACATGGGCATCCCTTTTATATGCTGTTGCCGGAAAAGTCAAGATTTTACTTTAATTTTCACTTACAACATAGCCGAATTATTCTGGAAAACTCGTTCGAATATGGCGTCCACCCACCGCAGGGCATGGTCCACGTCAAATGCCGACTCTATCTCAGACGAGCTCAGATACTCTAAAAGCTCAGTATCTTTAAGGAGTTCCTCCATGAAAGGAGTCTTCTGCTCCCAGGCTCGCATCGCATTGCGCTGCACCATCGCGTACGCTGCTTCTCTGGTGAGCCCCTTGTCCACCAATCTAATCAGGATTGCCTCTGAAAAAATGAGCCCCCGCCCGAGATTAAGATTCTCCAGCATTCTTTCCTTGTACACGACCATGTTCTGTACGACCGATGTCAGACGGTGAAGCATGAAATCTGCAAGTATGGTCGAATCCGGTGCGATCACCCGTTCTACCGAGGAATGTGAGATATCACGTTCATGCCAAAGAGGTACATTTTCCATAGCTGCCAAAGCGTTCCCACGGATGATCCTGGCAAGGCCGCTCAGATTTTCCGTAAGAACAGGGTTGCGTTTGTGGGGCATGGCAGAAGAGCCTTTTTGTCCTTTATGGAAGAATTCTTCCACCTCGGCCACTTCAGTGCGCTGAAGGTGCCTGATTTCGACGGCTATCTTCTCCATGCTCGATGCCATGAGCGCCAAAGCAGAAAAGTATTCCCCGTGGCGGTCACGTTGAATTACCTGATTGGATACTGCAGCAGGTTTCAATCCGACCCGTGACAGTATTTCCGTTTCCATCTGAGGATCCAGATGGGCGAAGGTTCCGACTGCTCCGGATATCTTTCCCACAGAAATGGATTCCACCGCCCTGTCCCACCGATGCAGGTGTCTCTCCATTTCACTGTAGAACAAAGCGAGTTTAAGGCCGAACGTGATCGGTTCCGCGTGAATTCCGTGCGATCTTCCCACCATGGGAGTATGCCGGTGTTCCTCAGCTCTTGCCTTAAGCGCTTCGAGCAGAGCGACCAGACCGTTGCGGATGAGAAGACCAGCCTCTTTGAGGAGCAAAGAGAACGCAGTGTCCACCACATCGTACGAGGTGAGACCTCTATGGATGCAACGACTGTCTTCGCCCACATATTCGGCAACATTCGTCGTGAATGCGATAACATCGTGGCGAGTGATCTTCTCTATTTCGTCAATGCGTTCGGGATTGAAATCAGCCTTACTCTTGATACGTGCCAGGCTGTCCTGGGGAATCATACCGCGGTCGGCCCAGGCCTCACACACCGCAATCTCAATATCCAGCCACTTCTGATAACGGTTTCTGGGTTGCCAAATCGTGCCCATTTCGGGCCGCGTATATCTCGGAATCACTACAACATCCTTTCAGCTAGGATCATGCATATCTCGCACATCCCGGTGACGGCTTTCCGGCTTTTTCGCCCCGGTGAATAACAAGGCTTTGTAAAGGTAATGACCTCCAAAAGAGCGAACAGAAGAAAAGAAACAATAACATACTCCGCAGATAGGAGCGCTTCACCATATCATGCTGAATCCGGACATGCAAACAGAGAATTGCATCCGAATACGCGGAAATTAACGGTCTGCTCATCTTTTTGTCCTTTAGTTTTCCTGTAATACAAAACGCAGGAATCGCCGAATTCTCATGAAGCCGGATGTACAAGTCCGGCTAGATCGAAGCATCGTCCCAATGTATATGGCAAGGCTGCTAAGCAATTTGTATTCAGTTTACGGAGGATTTGACGCATGAATCTCTTTTTCGGAATTATTTGTATGTCCATAATGGCCTTTTCAGGTCTTAGCCTTGCCAATGCAGGTCAATCAGGCTATGACGAATCTCATACAAAGAATCGATTTCAGAGGGAGAGCGATAAGCAAATGGATGCGAAGCGTAAGGTCGTCTTTCACCTGGATTGGGATCAAGAAGAAAGATTGTTGATGGCTTTGGAAAACACAAAGAATCTCTTCAAGGCAATTTCTCCCCAGCAATGCGCCGTGTGTGTCGTGGCAAACGGCAAAGCGGTGAATCTGTTCCGTCAGGATCGGGCAGGCAAATACGCAGCGGACATGGAAGAGCTTCACAAGCAGGGAGTCTGTTTCAAAGCGTGCAGAAACGCTTTGGCCAAAAACAATGTGGAAAGAAAGGATTTACTTGGGGTATGTGAGGTTGTGCCCGCGGGCATCCTTGAGCTCATTGATCTGCAACGGGATGGATTTGCCTACATAAAACCTTAGTGTTCCGGAAATCCTGTTTAAGCCGGATCGATTGCGAAGCCAAACGTTAGCTTTGATGGGAGTTATCTTGCTTCTAATACTGAGACCGGATGTAAATCTGGAGCTTTCTTGCAACCTGTAGATTTTTTTTGAAACCTGGAGGGTATCCGGACATCTAAAGAAACAAGGAAGTGTTTTAGTCGTGTTCTTGCAGGAGGATGCTATGGCAACGTCTGTCAAAGCTGAACAAATCATTCGTGAAATGGAGCGTATTAGTCCGTACATGTATGAAGGCCTGTACGGCAGTTTCCTGAGAAATTATATGGAAAGCGATAGGTCCAAATGGACCCGAGATCTGTCCAGATATTTGAGTGATGCAAATCAGGATTGGGCCGAGGTGGGTCCTGAAATAGCAGGGTTGTTGTGGGACCGATTTGAGAGAAGGATTTCGTGCTAGATGATAACCTGGGTTCCCAACTTGACGACCATCCGGAATGAGCTTGGCCTCTCTTAAATAATTCGGCCTGTTCAGGCACGTACATCAAACAGGAAAATAAGAAAGACCATGTCGATGTGGTGAGGCCATTGCTTAAAGAGCAAGACCTCACCCGTAGGGAATGTATTCTCTATTTGCATTCAAAAGAGCAACAATCGGCCATATGGCTCGGCAGAACGACGGGGTTTGTTTTTCACGATCCGCGATTATTCTTGAGAAGCGACCTGTTGGCGGGGAAAAAGCTCTTTAGGTGGGGTTCGGGGAATCCTGCCGATAGCGGGATTCCCCGATTTTCCTCATCTGATTGCCGAATCCATTTTATTCGGAAGTGGGCGGGACGTAGTTCGGCACAACAGGAAGAGGCCTGCTCCGTCCTACAGATTTGGACCACGCTATGGCAACGGTCCGGTACCCGAGATGGGCAAATTTTGAAAACGGCAGGTACAGGAGCAACGCCAACACGAACATCAGGTGTATGACATACAGTGTGTACGTGGGCGCAATGAACCCCGACCACCGTGACAACTCGGTCAGAAGACCTGTTGCACCCGCTCCAAAAATGGTGAACAAGAAGAACCAGTCAAAATAGGAGCTGTTTCCGGCCTGTTCAGGATTGGTCAAACGGCGAATCGTCATAATGCCGAGTCCCAGGACAAATGCTATTGCACTTGCATTACCCAGGATTTTGATCGGCACGGTGCCCGGCCCGTTTTGGGACGGCGGCTTGAGTCCAAGGATGTCATAGTTGAAGGCAACAATGGCTGTAGTCACGAACAGTCCGATCATACCCCAAAAAGCGAGCATATGGGCAGCGTACCGGATATTGTTGGCTTCGCATTCCTTGAATGTCGAATGGGGCAGAATCTCCTGGAGTGACTCGATAAGGCTTGAAACAAATCCTTTACCAGGGCCTTTTATCCCTATGGGATTACTCGATTCCAATTGGTTCCAGTAGCTCCTTAAGCTCATCACGAGCGAGACCACACCGAACAGCAGAGCGAGAGTAAAAATCACCTGGAGAAGCGGCAGATAAATGAAGCCGTCCCTCGTGGCAGGATTAATGCTGTGGCTCGAATAGTGCACCGGGCCGGAGGGAAAACTCCATCCGCTTACGTACACGATGAAGAGCACAACAGCAATGGGAATTCCGGCAGCCAATATGAACATCGCCGGAGTGCCTACCAGGTTGCCCAGGAATGAAGGCCAGGAATTCGCCTGGATGTTCATTTTGCGCACGGCTTTCAGGACTTCTCCCGGATTGGCCCCTCTGGGACATTCGGTCGAGCAGTCGTTGCACTGGTGGCACAGCCAGACGTCAGGGTCGTTCAGAAGACGATCTTTCAAACCCCATTGGGCCCAAATCATCTCCTTGCGAGGAAAGGGTCCGTTGTCAGGGGCTATTTTGCATGCCACCGAGCACGTGGCACACTGATAACACTTCTTCAGATCATCCGCGCCGGCGGCAATGAGGTCTTTAGTAAACTGGAGATCAGGTTCGGCAACTGTCACATTTGGCATGGGTAAAGCCTCCTTAGAAACCTTTGTACGGGTTGGGTTCGAATTCTGACAGTCTCTCCATAAACTCGCCAATGATCTTCGGAAGTTTGTTGAACTCGTCTATGGCCAATTGATGCACGGAAATTCTGTCCGGTTCCAGGGCCAGTCGCTGCAGGGTCTCTGAAATCTTGCTCATCCTGTACTCGGCAAGTTCGCTTCCCTTGACGAAGTGGCACTGGTAATCGTCACCATACTTGCAGCCGATCAGCATGATCCCGTCAATACCTTTGGACAAGGCATCGGCGATCCACACCATGTTTATATTGCCCAAGCACCTCAGGGGAATGAACCTGACGTGCGGGCTATATTCGAGGCGGTTCATACCGGCCATATCGACCACCGGATACGCGTCGTTCTCGCAGATGAATACGACTACCCGAGGTTTCTCGGAATACTCATCCGGTACATCGATAATTTTCACCATGGATCCGATCATGTCCACGGAGTGATCTCTGAACGAGATCAAGCGCTCAGGGCAGGAACCCATGCAGATTGCGCATCTGCGGCAACGGGTTGGATTCGGCAACGGAGTGCCGTCCGGCTTTTCATCGTATGCACCGAAAGGACATTCTTCTGTGCATCGTTTACACTGGGTACAGCGCTGAAGGAAAATCTGAGGAAAAGACTCGTCTCCAGCCCTCGGGGCCACTGCTCGACCTTGAGCGGTTAGCTCCGCACATTGAATCGCTTTCAAGGCTGCGCCGGTTGCATCCATCTCACAAGTGAGAAAATCCATCGGGTTCTTGACGCATCCTGCCGTATAGATGCCGGTCCGCTGCGTTTCATACGGAAAACAGATGAAGTGGGAATCGTTAAAACCGTACACGTTCTCGGGCATAAAGGGGCCCTGGCGGTATTTCAGATTCACAATGGCGGAATCCTTCGTTGCCGGAACCATTCCGGTCGAGAGAACGAGAAGATCCACCTTCACCTTCATGTGTTCGCCAAGGAGCGTGTCCTTGAGTTCGATAGTCAGTGCAGAACCGCCGTTGGAGACACCGACCGGAGTTCCCTTTGACAGAAATACTCCGGGATCGTCCTGCATTGCCTGGTAAAATTTCTCATACTGCCCGGGTGTCCGCATATTTTCGTAGAAAATGTATGCACGGCTTTCCGGATTGGTCTGACGCAGGTAATGCGCTTGCTTCAGAGCAACCAGAGACGCTACCGAGGAGCTGAACAGGAGGGGATGATCCGCCTTCTGATTGGGGGTATCGATAAAGGCGATGGTATTGACTTCCTTGCCGTCGGACGGCCGCTTGATCTTCCCATTTTTTGCAAGCTCTTCGAGTTCCACGCTGGTGATAACATCCGGATACTCACCGTAACCGAGGTCAGCGAAGGCCGAAGCATCTTCGGGCCTCCAGCCTGCTGCCAGAACCACTGCGCCCACTCGGACTTTCTCATGGGGGAAGTCCGTGGGTTCTGGTGCTTCTTCTTCTGCCGGAGTTTCCGCGGCTGCAGCAGCTTTGGGCTTCTGCTCGTCTTCCTGGCCGATTTGCTCCTTCGCTTTCTTGGCCTCGAGCCATTCGTTCTGTTCTCTCACCAGGCGATCGATCCAGGGTCCGTCTTCTCGAATTATCACATCAAACATTCCGGGCGATCCGGCAATACTGTACACGCGATGTCCCGTGAACACTTTGATATTGCTGGTGGCTTTGACTGCAGCGATCTTATCCTGTACGGGAGAATCCACGATGGAGTCGTACGGCGCTCGACCGGTAAACACTTTATGATATTTGGCGGCCCATCCACCCAGTTGAGGCTCTTTTTCCACCAAATACACCTGCGTTCCCGCACGAGCCGCTTCAAGAGCTGCGGTCATTCCAGTGATACCGCCGCCGATTACGAGGATCGATTTCTCGCTTGCTTCATCGAAAGGAGCGCGATCTTCGTACTTGTTCAGCTTGGTGACACCCATGCGCATGTAGTCTTCCGCAAGCATCTGGGTATCTTCGTCATTGGCGGGGTGTGACCAGATAACCTGTTCCCGAAGATTGATGCGTTCGGTGATGATGCCGTCGAACCTGAAAGCTTCCTGAAAAACACGGGGCGAGGGACCCGCTATAATGATCGCATTTACGCCTTCGTTCGCTATGTCGCTCTTGATGATCTCCAGCTTGTCCGGATCGCTCCAGTAAGCTTCGGCCCTGCAGATAGGCACTTTCATCTCTTTCGTTGCGACTTTGGAAAGAGATTCGATGTCGAGGGCTTCGCCTATTCCGTAACCTGTATCAATGTAAACTCCGATTTTGAGGTCCATGGATTCTTACCTCCCCACCGTGTCTTGAAGTGCTCTGAGAGCGGCACCGGTTGCATCCTGAAGACACGTGCCCACGTCCATGGGCCTCTTGGATACGCCTGTTGCGTGTATGCCTTCATCCGATATGACAAAACCGAATTCATCGTACTTCACATTCTGAGCCGGAATTTTCTCCAGGCTGGTGTTCGGTTGCATGCCCGTGGCGAGGACAGCCATATCAAAGGTACGGCGAATCTTCTGGCCGGAAAGAATGTCTTCTCCTTCCAGGATCACGTCTTTGGTGACGGGATCTTCGGTAATGGAAACAATCTTTCCCTTTGTCAGAAGAATCTTGTCGTCATTTCTCACTCTATCGTAGAAAAACTCGAACCGTCCGTACGCCCTCAGGTCGATGTAGAATATATGAGCCTGCGCTTCAGGATTATAGTCACGCAGGTAAGTTGCCTGTTTCAGTGATGCCAGACAGCATATTGACGAGCAGTAAGGCAGATGATTACGATCTCGCGATCCTGCACATTGCACGAAGGCGATACTATTTATCTTCTTTCCATCCGAAGGTCTGAGGATTTGGCCTTTTGTAGGCCCCGACGGAGCTGCGAGCCTCTCCATCATCACATTGGTGATGACGTTGGCGCAGGTTCCGAAACCGAGTTTTGTCAGCTTCTTGGCGTCGTAAGGTCGCCAACCGGTTGCCCAGACCACGGAGCTGACGTCGAGATCGAACGTCTCAGGCTCTGCGTCAAGATTGAAGCGGATGCCCTTGGCATTACAGGCTTCCACGAACTCTGCCATTCCCGGTTGCCCTTTTGCTTTGAGTAATGCATCTCTGTCGGCCACCAGGTTCATAGGGTACGCCATCTCGTAAGGAAGGGAGACCGCTTTGGTCTTATCCATTCCGTAATTGAACTCGTTCGTAATCTCTACAGGACAGTCTTCAACGCACTTTGAGGTTGCGGTGTGATCTTCCACGTATCGTGGCGTTACTTTGACAGTGGCTTTATAATTTCCTGCTGTGCCGGAAATATTTAGAACCTCGGCACGGGTGTATACCGTAATATCCGGGTTGCGCCTTATTCTTTTATAATTGATCTCCAGGCCGCACGTGGGAGGACACAGCTTCGGAAAATACTTGTTCAACTGGGCAACTCTGCCCCCCAGGTAAGGCAGCTTCTCCACAAGAATGACTTTGCAACCAACCTCGGCCGCCTCCACTGCCGCCGTAATTCCGCTAATTCCGCCTCCAACGACCAGTACGGTCTTGTCTCCAGCCATGTTTCCTCCCTGAAAAGGGCTATGAGGGGACCGGAAAAAACAGTCCCCTCACGAAGTTTTCTTTTGAGTTGTCGTAACGAAACTCCGGGCTCACACATAGGTGGGCCCGGAGTTTTCAAGGTCAGTTGTTAAGATCAGTCAACTATTGTGAGAATAGGAACCTTCTTGAATTCCCAGTTTCCACCTTTGCAGGAACAGTTCACAAAGCACTTCCAGTTAGCTTCATCCATTTTAGGATAGTCGCTTCTGAAATAGTATCCGGGCCATCTGGTCTCCTGGCGGAACAGCATGGTTCTCACGTGAGTTTCAGCCTGCCACATTCTCTGAATGTTCTCATGGCATCTCATGAGTTCGTGCAGATCCTGTGCAGCCAGTTTCTCGGAGTCTTCCTTGAGCCAGTTGAGGAGCTCGAGAGCTCTGTTCAACTTGGCTTCGTTGGTTTTGAAAGCGGCGGTCACGCCCGCTGCGTACTCATCCATGATTTTCTGCAGACGGAACATGAACATTTTCGGTTTCATGAACTCGGGGTTGATATCGGGATCACTGGATTTTGCACCGAATTCGGTAAAAATATCCAACGGTTTCAGAGTGTTATTCTTCAACTCGGCTACCTGAGCGGCGTCAACGTTCGGAAGGGTGTTGTTGTCGAGCACGAAACGCACCATGGACTTGCCTGCCGCACGACCTTCAGCATGGGAGCCGGAGGAGAACTTGTGGCTGGAAGCGCCGGAAGCGTCACCCGCGCAGAACATACCCTTTACGGTTGACATATATTCATAGCCCCAGAAATATTCGGGCGGGGCGAGGTCTTTCGGACCGCTTACCCATGCGCCGGAAGCGCCGGAGTGGGAACCGATGAAATAAGGCTCGGCGGCTGCGATTTCAGAGGATTTCTCTTCGGGCTGAACGTTGGTTCCGGCCCAGAGAATGGCCTGGGAAATCGTCATGTCGAGGAAGTCTTCCCATGCTTCGGATTCAAGCTCTTTCATCTTTTTCTTGAAAGCCTTGGGATCGTCAGCATACTGATTGGCTATCTTTTGGATGGCTTCTTCAGTTCTCATATAGATGGGGCCTTTGCCTTCGAACTCATCCAGCATGCCCAGGTAGTTACGCAGGTTTGCGGGGATGGGTTTCGCCAGGCCGTAGGGTGCCCAGTTCTCGAGTTCCGGTTTGCGCTCCACCATGTACTCGCCGCCGAATGCATTGGTTGCACGTGACTTGAACAGGAGGAACCATGCGCCGACCGGTCCGTAAGCGTCCTTGAAACGGACGGGGATGAAACGGACTTCCTGACAGGTCTGCTCTGCGCCGGCCATCAGGGTGAAATACAGGCTGGAGCCTGAGTTCCAGGGGGGATACCATGCACGGCCGAGACCTTCGCCTGCGCTTCTGGGCTTGAACACGTGAACCGCGCCGCCCATGGCTGCCAATGTGGCTTTGGCCTTGAAGACATAGAATTTGTCTTCACGGGTGCTGAATCCGACTGCGCCGGCAATGCGATCGCCATCCATCAGAGGATAGGTAATGAATACGCGCTCGAAGTACTCGCCACCACTCTCTGCGAGAGCGGTCTTGGCAGCTTCGGCAACGATTACTTTATAGGATTCGCCGTTGATCATGAGCTGCCAACGGCCTTCGTGGACGTACTTTCCATCAGCGTCCAACCAGATGGGGAGGCCCCATTTTTCGAACAGATGGACTGAGGAATCCACGTGACGGGCTATGTCATAAACCAGATCGTCACGGGCAACACCCATAAGGTCGGTGCGCACGTAGCGAACGTAGTCTTCACAGGTGTTGTTTCCGCTGTTGATATCCACATACTGGTTAATGGCTGAAAGGCCCATAGCAACTGCGCCTGAACGGTCCATAGCGGCTTTGTCAACCAGCGTGACCTTCAGGCCGTTCTTTTTGGCCCAGTAAGAGGCTTCGACCGCTGCACCACACGCAGCCATGCCGCCGCCGCACAAAAGGATATCAGTGGTAACTTCAATAGTTTCAAAATTCGCCATATCTTTAATACCTCCAGAGGATTACTTCTTCACCGTGGGCAACGCATCCAGCTTAAGTGCTGTCGGCTCATTGTACAAACATTGGCTGGCCAGATCAGGAGTGACCTCACCGTAACCGCCATCGGGTTTTGCCGATCCTTCAGGAGTGGTCCGGATGGGGAACTTGAACCGTTTGATCATTCCACTGCGGAACTTGACCGTCCACATAATGTCTTCAGAACCTCTTAGGGGAACAACTGAAGCGCCCATAGGCACGAAGTCTGCATAGCCTCTTACGTCAATTGCCTGCTGCGGACAAATTTTCACGCAGTTGTAGCACTCCCAGCACATTTCAGGAGCCCTATTCCAGGCTTTCATTTTTTCTTTATCCAGCACCATCAAGTCATTCGGGCAGATGTACATGCAAGCAGTCTTATCCTGCCCCTTGCATCCATCACATTTCTCCAAAATTACGTAACTTGGCATGAACCAACCTCCTGATGAGTTTGAGCTTTGTTTGTGAGTCTTTTATAAACCCCATGTCACACTGCGCCGCAAGGCGCTACGGTGTTGTGAAGCCTCCTCCTTTCTCTCGTGGTCACAGAGATAAACGCGTGACCCTTCAGGCTGCGAGTCGGCCGTGACTCGTGCCTAGACGGAACCGTCACGTTTTGCCTCCACCGTCAAAACGTTTTTCCCGCGGTCTGCGGCCCTAGTAAAAAAGAGTCGCACCCGAATTCACCTTCCAAGAAAACGCCACTATTCAAAACCATTCACGATTATTAATGATTTGCAAGTAATATTAGGACTCTCTCCGGCCGTCCCGCTAACGTCCGAAGCCCGTGCCGAAACACGTATGGGAATGTCAAATTCAATCAAATCCTGCTCAAGATGTCAAGACCTTTTTCTGTATAGGCTTGCGAAATTTTCTCATGAAATTCGTCATGTACCTCCTTGTCTGAAATTCGGGCCTATGATAAATTCAAAGATTGCGTCCTTAACAATTCCAAGGAGTTCCTCATGGCCCTTTCGGGAAGAAATGATCCCTGCCCCTGTGGCAGTGGATTAAAATACAAAAAATGTTGTCTCGCAAGAGAAATTTCTCCTGATCAGGAACCGGACAGCGCCGAACAGATCCGGTCGACGGCATTCAAAGAAATGTCCCTGGAGAACTGGAATCAGGCTATCGATTTATTCAATTCGATATTGGATAATGCTCGAGATCCCCATATCCTGCTGGAAGCCATGGCTTCCTGTTACGATGGGCTGGAAGAATATCTCATCGCCGCAGAATATTATGAAAAGGCCCTCGCTGTGGCTCCGGAAGCCCGTTTTTTCGATCTTCATTATATGTTGGGAATATCCCGGGCGTGCGGGGAACGGCCCGAAAAGGGAGCCGAAGCTTTTCGACAGTGCCTCGAAATGACTCAAGACCAGCAACGCAAACAACACCTCACGCAGATACTTCAGGCCCTCGAAGAGATTCAGGCTGGAACCCGGGAAAAACACACGTTTGTGGTGAACGTCCAGCTTCAGCGGGCATTTTCCGACATGGAAGCCGACAAGTACGACTTTGCAGCGCAGAGACTCGAACGGGCGCAGAGGATAGAATCGGATAACCCGGTTATCAGCTATAATCTCGGCGTGGCATACACGTTCTTGAAAAGGGAAGACGAGGCCCTCGCGCAATTCCAGAAAACCGTGGACATCAATCCTGCGTACGTGCAAGCCTGGTATAACATGGGTCAAATCTGTATGATAAAGAAGAGAGACTTCTCAAAGGCGCTCCATTGCTTCGATCGAGCCACATCTGTTCGGCCGGATTATGTAAGTGCTTATCACCAGAAGGGTATCGTATTTGAACTTATGGGAGATACCCAAAAGGCTATGGAATGCTGGAAAAGGACTCTCGAGCTCGATCCAGAAAACAAACAAGCGCTCGATAATATAAAACGAGTCGGGTCGTCCGGCGATGCTGGAACAAAAGCCCAATAATCGGCAAAGTTCAATCCGGACGAAGCAGCCAATCCGTATCAGTGCGGAACAATGGAAAGGAATCTTTATGAAATTAAAGGATCAGACAGGCGGTCAGGATCGACTCATGACGTGGGACGATTCATTCTGCTTTAAATGTTATCCCGGTGTCGACTGTTTCAACAAGTGCTGCGGTAATGTAACGATTTTCCTGACTCCAATAGATGTTATGCGCATGAGGAAAGCGCTCGGAATATCGTCCGAGGAATTTCTGGAACGTCATACTCATCGTTTGATTTCCCATAATACCGGTTTGCCTGCTGTGGTTCTCAGGATGAATGAGAATGAAGGAAAGACCTGCCCGTTTGTTACCGAAGAGGGCTGTTCTATTTACCAGGATCGGCCTTATTCCTGCCGGTTGTTCCCTCTGGATACGGCAAACGGAGTGGAGTACAAATTCATCGCCAAGCCGGAAACCTGCCTTGGTTTGGCGGAATCGGAAACATGGACCGTTGAAAGATGGAGAAAAGAACAGGGTTTACACTATTATGACGATCCGGACCATAATCTGAAGGACGTAATGGCAGCGGACCAGGCCTGGGAAGAACCAATCGCGGACCCGAGAATGCAGGACATGTTTTTGATGGCCCTTTACGATCTGGACAGATTCAGGGAATTTATTTTCAAGAGCACATTTCTGCAAAAATTCAAAATTGACGACGACATTCTGGAGAAGATCCGCGAAGAGGATCTGGCGCTCCTGTATTTCGGGATGCAATGGTTGAGATTCGTACTATTCGGACAAAAAGGATTTCTCAAAATCGATAGGGAATACCTGGAAAAGAAGAAGCGAGAAGTCCTTGGTTCCCAAGGGTAAGAAAATGAAACGCATTCTCCTCTGTGCCATCCTGCTGTTGTTTTCGGCTGGAACAGTCTTTGCCGCATCGGATGCTTCGATTGACACATTTATTCAAGAACTGAAGAGTAACGACCCTGCGGTAAGAGCCAAGGCGGCCCATGAACTGGGTTGTGGGTGAAACCGCCCTGCGAGGGCGGTTCCGCCTCTCATTGAAGCCCTGAAAGATCCTGAGTCCAAAGTCAGAGCCACGGCTGCCGAATCCCTGGGCAATTTTCCTCGCGATGGAGTATCTGCTCTCGATCCTCTCATAGAACGACTCTCAGATGAGAGCATTGACGTACGCCGTCTCGCTGTGCTCTCAATCGGTCGACTGGGAAGAGGTCGTTCCAAAGCGGAAGACGCCCTCAAGAATATGTCCTCCGATTCCGATCCACTTATCAAACTGAACGCTCTCGTCGGATTGGCCATCCTGGGACATATGGACGAGTCTTCCATTCCTATTCTCTTGGAAGCGATCAACAACAAGCAGGAGGCAACGGCAAAGGCTGCAGGAATCGCTCTGACCAAAGTTGCAGTGGAAAAACCCGATAAGGTGTTGCCCGGACTCATGGAAGTGCTCGACAAGAAGGAAAATCCTGGAGTCATCAACTCGCTTCGCATCCTGGCACACATGAGAAATCATGCTGCTCCTGCGGTTGAAAAGGTCGCCGCTCTGTACGATGGAGCAAAACAGTTTGACAAAATAGAAATTGTTGAAACACTGAGCGCTATCGATACGACCGGGGAATATGCCATTCCCGTTTTGGTTAAAGCTCTGAAAGAACCCGACCCGTTGGACCGAAAAGATGCATTGACGATGCTCATGCGGTACAAATCCCGTGCAGATCTGTTCATGGACGGACTGCTCGAAGCTCTGAACGATCCGGATATCGAAAACCGTATGCTCGCTGTCAGGATTGTTCGTGGACTCGGTCAAGAGCCTGGCAAAGTTGTCCCCCAGTTGGTTCGTCTTTGCACAGATCCCGATGTACGCGTTCGCAGTGCGGCCATAAGCGCCATCAGCTCATTCAAGAAGGTTCCTCCCTCCGGAGTGGACGCTATCGAACAATCTTTGAATGATGCCGACTTTCGAGTCCGAGCAGCGGCAGCCACCGCCCTGGCGAGAATAAGCCTTCTCGACCGGGAAAAGGCTTTTGCCGCTCTTCAGAGTGCTCTTGACAAAGAGACAAATGAACGAGCCAAAAGGGAAATCTTGTCAGCACTGAACGTAATGCGCAGGAACACTTCTCAAAGTTCCCATTGATTGCTCGAGCACAATTCAGCTTGGAATATTTGCGGTTTTCATATAGCGGACCGAAGTCTGGATTTCCATAGGAATAGAGCATGACAGAAAAGCAGAATTCTGAAGTCAGGTTCCTCATGGGGAACGAAGCAATCGCCCGCGGAGCTATCGAGGCGGGATGCAGCGTCGCAGCGGCTTACCCGGGAACACCCTCTTCTGAGGTATTGGAATCCCTGGTTCGGTGGAAAAAAGAGCTGAATCATCCCATCTACCTGGAATGGTCGGTAAATGAAAAGATCGCCTTTGAAGTCGCTTACGGATCGTCGCTGGCGGGGGCCCGATCCATGGCCGCGATGAAGATGGTCGGTCTGAATGTCGCTTCCGACCCGTTCCTCAGTGCGGCCTATCTCGGGGTTCGAGGTGGACTGGTCGTCGTTGTTGCTGACGACCCCGGCCCACATTCCAGTCAGACAGAACAGGACAGCCGCTTCTTCGGATGGTTCGCCAAAGTGCCGGTGCTGGACCCGGGAACTCCTGCAGAGGCCCTTACCATGATGATCCAGGCCTTTGACCTGTCGGAAAAGTACCAGGTTCCGGTATTGCTCCGCCCGTGCCTGAGAGTCTGCCATGCTCGTCAGAATGTTGCACTCAACGTGCCCGGGGCCATCGGTGATGTCGGGCCGTTCAAACGCAATTGGACGCGGTGGGCTGCAATTCCGCGTTACCGGCTGGTGCTCCACGGAGAGTTAAACGAAAAACTGGCCACAATCGTGCGGGATGAACCAGGCAGCTTGCCTTCGCTGATTCTGGGCAATGCTTCCGCTTCCATTGCCCTGATTACTTCTGGCTCCGTTTCTTCCCATGTGCGCGACATCGTGGCATCCGATCCTGAATACGGCGATATTGCAGTGTATAAAGTCGACATGCCCTTCCCTGCCAATACGGAAGCTCTCCAGGATATTGTAGACAGTCATGCGAAAACCCTTGTCATCGAGGAAACCTATCCCGTATTGGAACTCCAGATTCGGAATCGGACGAAAGTCACCGGGAGAATGTCGGGAGATGTTCCTCCTCAGGGTGAGCTGACCCCTGAAGCAGTGGAAGACATCCTCGTTAAGACGCTGGACAAACCCACGCCGACCAGATCGACTCCTACAGTTAAGCCCAGGCGACCGTCTCTATGCCCGGGATGTCCTCACAGACCGGCTTTCTACATGATCAAAGAGGTGTTCGATAAATCCGTGTACGCAGGTGATATCGGATGCTACACGCTTGGTATCAACATGGGCGTAGTTGACACCTGTTTGTGCATGGGCGCGTCAATCGGTATGGCAGGCGGTCTGTTCAGAGCACCGCTGGAGGAAAACTCTTTCAGAGTGGTGTCCACCATCGGAGATTCCACATTCTTCCACGCAGGTGTGCCCGCTTTGATCAATGCCGTGCATACTCGCTCTTCATTCGTGCTGGTCATCATGGACAACGCAGTCACGGCCATGACCGGCGGTCAACCGACCCCGGCTACACCCACGCTGGCCGACGGCTCACCTGCTGTGCCCATCAGTTTGGAACGACTGGTTCACGGCTGTGGGGTAGATTTTGTCGAAGTGGTGGATCCCTACGATCACGCGCAGCTTAGAGAGACGCTGCAAAAGGCCCGGAGCTACACTTATGATGAAGCACGGGGAGTTTCTGTGGTGATTGCGAGGCGGCCCTGCGTGATGTCTTCCCTTGCAGAGCCCTCGTCACTGCGATTTGAGGTTGGGGAGGAATGCGATCTCTGTATGAGTTGCATCAAGGATCTGGAATGCCCGGCCTTCAAGTTTGTCAAAGAACCGGAAAAGCGCATGACCATAGATGTGGATTTGTGCGCGGGATGCGGATTCTGCGTGAATACGTGTCCGTCCCATGCAGTAAAGGTCAAAGGAGCATGAAATGGCAGAACTGATACTCTGCGGCAGAGGCGGACAAGGCATCGTTTTTTTGACTCGACTCCTGGGAGATATAGTGTCGTCAAAAGGATTGAACGTGATTTCTTCGGAAACCCACGGGATGGCGGTTCGCGGAGGCTCTATCAACAGTCATCTGAGAATCGGAGCTTTCTCCTCTCCGCTCATCCGGAATGGTCACGCAGACTTTCTGCTGTCCCTGGACGCTACTGAAACGGACAACAATAAACATTACCTCAAGAGCCAGGGCGTCATTGTAGAGAATAGTCCTCTACCAAGCGAAAACGGTGTGCTTCGCGTGGATGCGGCACGCCTGGCGCGGGAATTCGGGCGGGTGCAACTGGAAAACGTGGTGTTACTCGGATTCGCGTGCATGATTAACGAGTTCCCCATACAATCTGATGAAATTAAGGCGCGACTTGCGCTTCACCCCAACGAGCAGGTGCGTGCAATGAATCTCGTTGCACTGGATGCAGGGTCTAAAGCCTGTTTGACGGAACGGTGCTAATGGTTCAAACCCTGAGAAAAGCCTTGGCACCCGCTTTGGAGGCGGCCCGAAGAAGTGATTCTGAAGCAGTGGAAAAGACCGGGTCGACATCTGACGATAGCCCCTTGACCGGTCACTCGAAAAGTTTTAACCTGTCGTGGAAAACCTGACAGGAGGAAATGTGGGGATCGAGGAAGTACTGCTAGGCTTGGCGGACCGGATACTGGATTTCGACGAGGCTTCTCTGGCTCAGCTTCAAGAAAAGTATCTCAAGAAAGTTTCTGAGTTTTCTCCCACAAGAGACTGGGAGCGAGCCATAGTTGTGTACTTTCTGATCAACTCCGTGCGGGTAAAAAACAAGATTTTTAACGAGAAGGTCAAGGGCTCGGGTCCGCCGGAGCCGACCAAGCCAACAAAAAGTCTGCTAAAAGTGGTAAAATAAAACCAACCCTGTGAGCAGTTTCCCTTCTTTTTTGTGTATGCCTTTAGAATTTGGGTATTTTTAGGAAACATAAGCGATCTATTTTGTTCTTGATTACGCTAGACAAAAAACGTATAATAAAAATGCACTATTGTGGGTGGTTCGTGTCAATGGTGACAACTCTTTTGAGAAGAACGCGACAGCGACGCTTCTCTTGTTCCATTGGCGGACTGCTTTCCCGGAAAGGAGATTCGCAATGCGACGCAAATACATGGCCCTGGTAGGTGCCGCCCTTGGTTTGGGGCTTCTCGTTGCGCCAGCCTTTGCACAGTGGTCTACAAATTACGGCTCTGACCAAAGCACCCTGACACAGACACCCAGCGGTCAATTCGAAGGACAGAATCCTTATTACTATCCTTATTGGCACACTTATTTGGATAGCATGCAGCGTGAGGGAGGATATCAGTCGGTTACGGGTAATTACGGCAATTCCGTTCCCATAACCAGCTATTATCCGGCATCGCAGTCGAGCGAAGCGACATCTCCGCAGACTACTGCCATGTATTATAATCCTTCGGATTACTACTCCCAGCAACAGGCTCAACCGGCGCAGACGTACCAGAATCAATACCCGGCTCAGCAGTCGTATCAGACAGCGCCGCAAGCTCAGCCGCAGCAGTATTACCAGACGACGACGCAGGCTGAGGCTCAGCCCCAGGCCAGTAAGAAGAGGCGTCTGAGCACGAAGCAACAAAAGGCCCAACAGCAGGCCTACGAACAGCAACAGGCCCAGGGCCAGGGTTACGATCAGCAGGCGTACCAACAGCAATTGGCCGCATACCAGCAGTATCAGCAACAACTGCAAGCGTACCAGCAGCAACAACAACAAGGATATCAGCAGCAACCGCAAGGATATCAACAACCTGGAGCATACGGGGCCGCGCAGCAGGTAGCCGAGCAGCCTGGTCAACAGAGCGGATTGAGCGGCGACCCCATGGTACAGCAGGCTCAACAGAAAGCGTATGAAAGGGCGGTTGCTCGCCAGAGAGCCGCCGAACTGTCTGCACAACAACAAGCTGCCGCTCAGGAGCTGCAGCAGGCAATGCAGCAAATGGAGACGGCTCAGCAACGTATGCGTAGTCAGGAACAAAAACAGAAAGCCCTGCAGCAGGAGTATCATCAAAAAGCCGTAGCAGAGGCTTATGAGTCTCTCAAGCACGCACAGAATCGTTACTACGATCTTATGGGAACGGGCGGCGAGGCAACTAGACCACAGGCGGGTTATCAGGCCCGTCAGGCAGCCGTCCAACAGCAGCAGTATCAGCAGGCAGCTCCTCAGGGATACGGACAACCGCAGCAGCAGGCGCAGCCACAACAATATGGACAGGCTGGAGCTACTCCTTCCCCTGCCCAGCCTCAATATTACGGTCAGGCGGGTCAGACGCCTGGACTACCTCAACAGCAGGCCTCAGCAGCTGGCGCTGGAATGCCGACGAATCCCCAAATCATCGTTCCTTCCCAGGGTCGCCCCGGCCAGGCAACTCCGCTCCAGATAATGCCGCAACAGCAACAACAACAACAGCAGCAACAGCAGCAGGAGGGCGGCGGATTGTGGTCCACTCTCAAAGAGATCTTCTCCCCCCCCCCAAATACCGGTCCCTCTCCAAGAGCGATGTTTGACCGGAATAAAAGCCGCTTTGACGAAATGTAAGAGTAAGCGATCAGAAATGAAAATCCGGCACATTCTGCCGGATTTTTTATTTCGAAAGGGGACTGTAAGAACATCTCAATACACGCAAAATTTGTTTCCAATTCTTTGTCCCAAAGGGACTAAAGAAAATAGCCCGGTAATTCAGAGACTGTCTCCGAGTAGGGGCAGTCTCGTGCCTGCCCTTATTTGGGCGGACACTAGGAGACTGTCTCAAAAAATCGAAACTTGCCCCAGACCGTGGCACATATTTCTCAAGATCTTCCCGGCCTGACTGTAGGGGCGGACCTGCGAGTCCGCCCAAATGAGGGCAGACGCATAGGAGGCTGTCTCAAAAGTGTTATTCGGACGCGAAGCACACGGGGCTGCGGGCCGGTCATCGGGGTGTTTTCTGGAGACTGCTCGGCCTGAGCACCCGCATTGCGCCACATTGTACCCCCTCCGCCTCCATGTTTGACGCC
>JBGSLQ010000032.1:0-15214 GCA_041740635.1 Desulfomonilaceae bacterium
CTTCACGACAGACAAAGCAGACACAGCCAGAAAACTGAAAGGAGGAAAACCTTGACAACCAACGAGGCAACAGGCTAATCATGCAACGAGTGCCGCACTTTTCGACCGACACCCTCCGCGATTTTCAACCGGCGTCAGCACACGACCTAAGTTGCCGATTTTAATGGTCGGGACGACTGGATTTGAACCAGCGACCCCTGCATCCCGAAGGCTTACAACCAGCTAATCCCAGAGCCGTCTTGCCGAGATTCTCCTGTAAAAACAACATCTATCAAGAACCATTGAGGTCCGTCACTGACCATCGAGGGGCCAAAAGGGACCCAAAAAGTGCCAAAACGATCAGCGGTCCCGTCCTTTCCGTTTCCGCAGTTCATGTCCTATATCTGACATTCAGATGCTGCAGGACGACTGACTACCTTCTGCCGCACCAAAGGAACGAATAATGACGCTTTTCCTCAAGAGACTTTATAGATCTCAGGCTATGCTTAATTTGAGCTTCCCAGGCACGAAAAAAGATCCAGAGGACGGCTATACATGAGAACCAAATGCCCAGCGTTAAGCGGTCAGGACGGTCATCAGGAACGAAACTGATCAGTATCCCAGCGAAAGATGCCAGAAATGTCAAGATGGTAAAGCCTATGGCTGCGTACATGGAGAAATCATTACGATTCTCCTTGAGAAAGGTTTGCCATTGTTCTTCCGTGTCGCCTTTGACCCTCAGGAAGGCATCAATCCGATAAATAGCAACGGTCGCACCCATACCAAGAATGTCAAAGAGGACAGCTACCAGAGGGGCCAAATAGAGGACTCTCGATGCGTCTGGGCTGTTGCCTGCCAATTTTACTGACCCAATTCCCAGCAATGTGGTAACGAAGGCAATTTTGGCCATAGAAAACTTGAATCGAAATTCTTCTACTGTCTGGAGTTCCTTATATAATCTATCCTTAAAGTCAGTCATATACTTCGTATCTCCTCAACCGAAAGTCTTTTTAGGAGTGCGTAATCGGAGAATCGCTTAGAGCATCCTCCATGCACAGGGTAGATCTCACTGGATCACTTTTTCCTGCAAATTGGACAATTAGCATTTCTTTTGACTCGACTTTGAATCCTAGCTTGCCATTCATGGCCTTCATTGCATCTCCACCAAACTTTGCTGTGGCTACCAAGTGTCACATCGTAAATTGTCAAATCTCCGTTTTTATCGGGGTGCCACTCAAGAGAGATTACAGGATTTTTGATAGCTAAATTGTTATCTTCGGTTGCATGTCGCCTAGCTTTCTGCCGATTCCTGTTGCATGACGGGCATCCACTGCCTGCCACTCTGCTGGAAATTACAGCCTGCCATTCATGGCCATTCCTACACCGCCACCAGACTTTCCTGTCACTACCTGGCATGACCCTATCAGGCGTGAGAGCCACATTTTTAGTCTTATGCCATTCGGAAACCAAGCCAGGAAAACGAACGGCTAGGTTATTGTCTTTCCCAACTCTCTGGCCAGCACACTCGGGGCATCCAGTTCCTGACGCACGACTACTTACGGTAGTCGACCATTCGTGGTCCTTCCTACATTTCCACCAGACTTTTCGAGAACTGCCGGGCAGGATCTTATCGGGTCTCAGAGCACCATTTTTGTCAAAATTCCACTCTGCAACCAACTCAGGAAATTGAACAGCCAAATTATTGCTTTCTGTTGCAAGTTTTCGAGAGCAGAAAGGACATCCGTTACCCTTGACCCGACTACTTATCACAGCTAACCATTCATGGCCCTCCGCACACTTCCACCAGACTTTGCGGCCACTACATGATGTCACGTCATGAGGTTTCAAGTTGCCGTTTTTCTCGATATTCCACTCAATGGCCAATTCAGGGGAAGAATTGGCTAAATTATTATCTTTACCAGGTCTTTGTCCGCTACATTCTGGACATCCAGTGTTGCTTCCTGTGCGGCGGTTTATTGGTGCCAACCAGCTGTGCCCTTTATTGCATTTCCACCAGATTCTCTCTCCGCTCCCTAAGCTGAACATGTAGGGTTGTTTACCTGCCCCATTGCGATCATCATCCCATTCTCGATTTAGCACTGGATGTGCTGCTACAGAGTCTTTGAGTCGAGGAATTGATAGTGAGTAGACCATTTTGTTGTATGCTACAGAATTAACGAAGTCATCTGAATCGAGGTATATTTGACATCTTGCTTGCTCATCGGAAGACATGGAAACGTAAGAGCTTAATCTTATCATCAGTTGTTTTATTGAATCAAGAAATGCCTTTTGCGATCCCATGACCACATCCAGAGGCGAAACAGCGGATAGCCCATGTTCTCGTAATCGGAAGAGGATTATGTTACGCTTCTTGAGTCTCTCCCCCTTCTTGCGATCTTTCTCAAGAGTATTGCGATGCCAGTAAAAGCCATCATATTCTATGGCAATTTTATGGCTTGGAACATAAATATCGCACTTGCTCCGACCCATTCTCCTTTGCCATTCTGCGTCCCCAAAAACAAATTTGAGTTCACAAAACAATCTGAATTCAGGTCTTGAAGTTTGCATCTTGCACATGGGACAACCGCTCTTGGCGGTAGTCCGACTGTTTGGAGTAGCCAGATAGCTGGCATGTCCCTTGCTACACTTCCACCATACTCTCTTGTCGCTCCCTGGCATAACTTTGTCGGGTGTCAGGTCTCCGTTTTTCTCGATATCCCATTCTGCAATTAACTCAGGAAATCGAACTGCCAAATTATTGTCATCCGATAGAAGTTTCCCAGAGCAGAAAGGACATCCATTACCGGCAGCCCTGTTACCAACCGTAGCAAACCACTTGTGGCCTTTATCGCATTTCCACCACACTTTCTTGTTCGAAGTTGGCGAAACATCATGAGGTGTTAGGTTGCCATTTTTCGCAATTTCCCATTCAGCAGCGAGTTCGGGATTCTTAATGGCCAAATTATTTTGAGGTGTAGCGTTTCTCCCAGAACAGTACGGGCAACCACAACCCGCCATCCGACTGTTCACTGTAGCTAACCATTCGTGACCAACAGGGCATTTCCACCAGCACTTCTTGTTGCTGTGAGGTAGAACATCGCAAGGCGTGAGGTCTCCATTCTTCTCAGCATGCCATTCAATAGCGAGGTTTGGATTAGTAATTGCCAAGTTTTTATCATAGCTCGCATATCTCCCAGAACAAAAGGGACATCCATTCCCCTTGACCCTATTGTGCGGAGTGGCCAACCATTCGTGGCCCTCATCGCACTTCCACCAAACGGCGATACCGCTTCCTGGGGTCACGTCGTAAGGTGTTAGACTTCCATTTCGCTCAGGATGCCATCCAGGGACTAAGTCAGGAAACCGGATGGCCAGATTATTGGTCCTACAAGCTTTTTGTCCTGCACAGTAAGGACAGCCATTGCCGTTAACTCGGCTCTTGATTTCAGCTAGCCATTCATGATCCTCACCCTGATCACATTTCCACCAAACTCTGATGTGACTACCTGCCGCGACTTCATCAGGCTTTAGGACACCATTCTTCCGTACATCCCATTCCTTTACAAGATCAGGACGCACTGTAGCAAGGTTTCTATTCTTGGGGTTGTGACCCATTCTAGCCTCTTCTCGTACCATTTAGGCAAACATGTATCAGGGTGTCACATAATTCGCAAATCTGGCTCCTGCCATTTTTCATGCCTTTTTCTGAAGCGGTGCGTTCCTGTCATTCGAATCGCCACTGATTCTTTTCCTATCAGGTCTTTTACGAGCTGGTCAAGAATTATCAGGCTTGTGCAAGGGATTTACAGTAAAGTCGGAGGTCAAAAAATTCAAGATGCCGTACGTACGGCAAGTTGCTGGTCGCATGTGTCGAGACATCAAATTCGAGTCACGGCAAACCAGCTCACGTCCTTTCCAAATGGGCAATAATAAACATGCCGTACGTACGGCATCTTCTTCAACGCATGCCCAAATATGCCTAAACTGGTCAACAATGCAATTTGCTATGCGAGTCGGTTGAATATCACTGCAATAAAGTATTCCGACACTATTTACTGTACGAAGTGTGGTGTGAATTAACGTCCGATGTCCGCTTGTTTCTCCCCTGCAATTTTGTTCCAGATGATCATTCTTCATTCTTATCACACGGATCACTAACAGAATTTCACTCACAGACGTTTTTTGTGGTCTCTTGCCCTTGACAAAATCGGGACCGTATTGCCAACTGTATATCGATCCTCCACGCGGAGGTGTGTGTCCCTATGCCATTGGTGAGTATCTGAAGGTTTCCAACTGGAAGATGCAATAGTCCCCGAGAAGCGGTGATGGCCACTGGGGATGCAGTGGAGAACAAAATTCATCGCTCCGTTGTAACAGACCGTCCAGTCTGGCAGATGCCAGTGCCGGACATAACGAAAGGATTGATTACAGAATAGTTTAAAAGGATTTAGATCATGAAGAAAAATGCGAATGAGGAAAACTCTGGAAGGCAGACGACGAAGAGCACTGGTAAGTTGACCCCCCAGCAGGTCACAAAGTTAGTCGGTGATATTAACCGATTGTATATGGCGGTTGGAAAAGGTCAATTGGACATCGGAGATATAGTGCTTGAGAAAGCTTTTCAGGGGAGCTTGGACGAAGCGACTTCTCGTGATCCGTACAAGAACAAGTCTATGGGCTTGATTTGCAGTCACAGCGATCTGAACGTCGATCGTAGACGTCTCGGAGAGTATGTGAGAGTCGCTGGTTTTCGCAAGGAACTCACAGCTACGAATGTGGATTGCTCAAATTTTGCTTACTCTCATTTTGCCGTTCTGCTCAAAGTGGATGACGCAAAAACGCGTAACAAACTTATAGCAAAGGCAGTCAAGGGTGGATGGTCAGCACGCAAGCTTGCTGATGAAATCAGAAAGAATGCGTCTGCCAAAGCCAACAATGGGAGCGGTCAGGATACTGTTCAGCCTTCCCTTGGGTTAGCCAAACAGTTGATAGAGATATTGTGCAATCCAATGGCCTTGATGAAGGATGAGGAAGTCAAGAAAATGCTGGCGAATCCAGAGGCCATCAAAGTACACATGCCGTTATCAACGGCAATACAGCTGGCTGAAATGTTTGATGAGTTAATTACCAGCATGTTTGAATCCGCAAAAATTCTCGAAGAGGCCAGAGAGAATATCGCCTTGGCCTATATGCGTAAAGAGAAGGCGGTAAACGCGTAGCTTATGGAAATGTAATCTTTTCCTTTAACGAGTGTGTTCCCTCGACCCTCCCGAGGGAGCACGCTCCTAATAATCTCCCCAACAAAACCAGCATAGAAACAATCACCCCCCATTCGAAAAGAACTTGCCGTACGTACGGCATGTTAAAAAACGGCTCTGTTATGGACCGCAGTATGACACTCCATATCGGAGTTCATCATGTATAGACTTTCATGAATCCCCTTGCTGAAGCTGATGCCGTTCGCATTAGCGTAATGGCGTCTGGGTAACCAAAAGATGTAGTATTCATGGCGATAATATCCTTAGCTCTTTCATCGGACGTAATTAGAAGCACTCCTGGAAATAGCAGAAAAGCAAGGCCCCGCCTTGATTCTTGTATAGGGGGAGGCCCCGCCTACAAAATCTCCCACTTGCCTACGTTCGGACACTATAGAAAATGCTAGATTCCTATGGCTGGGCGGGGAATAAAAGACCTTTCGGTCTTTAAGATTGCATGTAATCGCATTTCACACCTTACCAGTCTCGGCAATGATCTGCCCAAGCACATTGAGCACAATGCCAATCCTCACGAGGAAAAAAGGCGTGCCGTTCAATGGCAGACCAGACCTGTTTAACCAGCTTTACAAAACGCTCTCTGGCAGGCTGAGTCCGCGTCGTTTCATACCTGACCATCTCAGGGCTCTTGGTCTTTGTGAGTACGTCCAGTCGCATCGTAAGAACATCAGGATCGAAGCCCAGAGCTTCAGCTCCTAAAGAGTAGGCCGTGAGCTGGAGATTGCTATGGACATTATTGTCTCCGAGCTTTTTGGCCGCGGTCTTCAGGTCCGCAACTGTGATCATCCCTTCTGGGGATTGCTCAATCAAATCGATGTAGCCTTGGAACGGAGGGACGCCTTCGATGAGGAACTCGAAAAACTCCTCCACGCCCAACACCAGAGTCTCGGGGCTGACGTTCTCGTGGAACACGTCAATGAGTTGCCTTGCTTTCTGGAGCAAAGTTTTCTCATTATCGCCATTGAAGTACTTGATGTTCTCTGCATCTTGCCATGTGGCCCGATAAACATCGTGCATCTGGTCAGGCCTCAGGGATTCTCCTTCGAGGCGGGATTGATAATAGGCACCGACTGCTTCATGCAAAGCTGATCCAAAAGCCAATGCAACGGCTGTAAATGCTGACGGGATGAGTTCCACATATTGCAGGCGATATTTCATCGGACAGCTCAGATAGGTGTTAAGCTGGGAATATGAAAAGTGCGTGATTGGTCCTTCTGGCATGGCTTGTTCTCCTTTCCAGAGAACGGGACGCAGTTATCCCGCTCTCTGGTTGATAAGTGTAAGTTTTGCTTGTGAGGTTACTTAGGCGGCGACTTCAATCTGGAGATTCTGAATCAAGTTGGAAGCGTCTTGTCTGGTGAGCTCTTGGAAGGAAGAAGCGTTTAGCGGGTTAAGTAAAGAGGCAATGTCCTCGTCACTGTATTGGGCCCGCTTCGTCAACGCAAAGAGAGCTCGACACTGGGCCTGAGTAGCTTTGCCAATGCTTCCATTTAACGGCTTTGATCCGTTTCCGTTGCCCGATGTCTCAGTAGCCTCGGCTTTTGTTCCTGTTTTGCCGTTCCCATTGCCCTGATCGAATACTCTTTCAGGCTTTTTGTTGCTGGTTTGCTCCGTTTCAGCTTCTGTGCCGGCCACATGCGACACTTCTTCAGCCCCTGTGAATTCGAGACCAAAACCTGCAAATCTCAGCGCCCTTGCCACGGATCTTGTCTCAGCCAGCTCAATGAGGCTCTCCGCGAGTCTTGCGTCTCTCTGGCTGTTTGCGGTGCCATACCCGACGAATTGGCCTTTACTGGTAACAGCAGAGCATTTGAAAACTGCATACTGTCCGTCCCAGCTTACCATCTCAGTTTGTAGGTTGAGGGTTTGGTTTTCCTCATGTGCAAGTCTCAATCGACCGCCCACAACAGGGAATACTCTGGTCTGGCCGTTTAGCTTTCTGGTGATCAGTTCATCTTCTCGGAATCCATTAGTGCCCATATTGGTGCTCCTTTCATGCATATTTCCATTTCTCCATAAGTTTAAAGACCTCCACAGCTGCCTGTACAATGATCAGGGCGATGATCGCTATTTCTGAGGGCTTCATGTGTGCCTCCTATCTTCTACCACCTCCTGCTAAAGCTGCGGCTCCTGCTCCGATACCGACTGCCACGTCATCTGCCCAGCCAACGACAGGAATGACATCTGGAACCAAGTCGATTGGGGAGATGATGTAAAGCAGGGCCAAAATGAGGATGAATGTTACGAATCCGCTGTCTCTCATGAGCGTGTGCCTCCTTCTTGATCTTGAAAGTCTATCCCTCAGGATGGACCCTCTAACCCTTAAATATAATATGATCTTGAGGGGATAATGAATTACTCGGGCATGGCGGGCGGACAAATGTTGGAAATCCGACCTTAAACCATTACCTTCTCAAGAACGTCGCGTGGAATCCATCTGGCTAAGCCTCAGGGCATCTCTCATCGGTAACTGTGTTACCTTTCGGTAGGTGTTCGAGTGGGGATCGAGCAAAGAATGTGACGAATCAGAGGAGGAACACTTCAGTCCTGCAAGAACTGGGTTATGCGGCTTTCGGAAAGATGTTTCGTGTGAACTGTGTTGAAAAGGCAGAAAAGCACTTGATTCCGTAAGATGAACCTATGTGAATTCTCTGGCTCCTTTATAAGGATTGCCTCTCAGGCTCAAAATCGTCCTCAGTTGATTGGTCTCCCAACGCTCATTTTCAGATGGCGATCAGCGGAGCCGGTCGGGGGAACCACGAACAACTAGAAACAGGCTCTCTTCCGGCAGATGCAGAAAGATGGGAATCCCCCTGGAAAGTCCTAATTTATTCGCCGTAACTCGTGGGAGAGCCGCTTCCAAGGATGTTGAGGAAGAGCGGATTGTCACTAGAAGCGTCAGGAAAGCCCCATTTTCAAAGATATCCTGGATGCTTCCTTCAATGATATTGGTTAGATCGGGCTTCGACTCTCCTGGCATCAGAATCGCCACATCTTCAGACCTTATTCCCACGGCGAATGAGGATGTTTCGGCTGAACCCGACTTGAGCGTTGAGCGTGGGAACTTCAATGTCGCACCAAGATCTTCACAATACGCCTGGAGAGAGTCACGGGTAACCCGCTCGGTCCTGACATGAAAGAGGTTCCTGATACCCAAGAAACCTGCCACATCAAGGCTTGCCGGATGCTGATAAACGTAATCTGTTGTTCCCTGCTGGCAGACTTTTCCATCGAGGATGACGCTCACGGTATCACCCAAGAAGAAAGCCTCCTCCAGATCGTGGGTGACCATGAGTATTGCGAGATCATATCGCCGCTGTAAATCCTTCAGAAGGTACCACAATTCCTTCTTCAGGCTTTCATGCAGGGCGGAAAGCGGTTCATCCAAAATCAAGTAATTGCAGCCGGATGCTACCGCTCTCGCGAGGGCTGTCCTCTGGCGTTCTCCACCGCTGAGATTCCGTACGGAGCGATCCAGAAGGTGATTTATCCCTAGAGAGTCCACCAGTTCGCGTACGATGCCGTTTTCAATGTCTTGTTTGCCGCCTCGAATCCTGATGGGATACAGGATGTTCTCCCTCACAGTCATGTGTGGAAACAAGGCCAGGTCTTGCGGTACATAGGAAAGCCCCCGTCGTTCCATCGGAAGGCATGTGATTTCTTTGCCTTCCAAGATCACCTTCCCCGCCTGTGGATTTCTCAACCCGATGACGGATTCCAGAAGGAGTGTCTTGCCGCTGCCGGTGGGTCCGAGTATCACATGGCACGATGAGGGAAGCACATTGAGGGAGACGTTGCTCAAGACGAAGATCCCAGCTCGTGCCGAAAGGTTCGTAACTTCAAGCATACGAAGACCCCTTGGACAGGGATCGCACAATGTAGAGGATGCTTAGCCCCATGGACACGAGTATAAGAATCAAGATCACGGTCCCCTCGATCTCGGCACTGGAGAGTCTCATAAATATTGCGATGGGCAGGGTCTCGGTCTTCATGGCCATCGATCCGGCTATGGTAATGGTTGCTCCGAATTCCCCCAATGCCTTTGCCCATGACAGGATGGACGCTGCTATAATGCCTCTTCTGCTCAAAGGGAGCGTAATAGTTAGAAAAGCTTTGCCCGGAGATGCTCCGAGGGTCCTGGCTACCGCTTCGTATCGGGAGGGTATCTCGTCCATGGCTGCCTTTATGAGCCTGGTTGACACTCCGCAGATGGTTATGAACTGAGCCAGGACAATGCCGTAGAAAGTGAACACAAACTGAGCCCCGTGATCCTGTATCCACAGCCCCAAAGGGTTATTGAAGAAAATCAATAACATTGCGCCCAGTGCCGCCGGAGAGACTATCATGGGCAGCTCCAGCATCGTGTCAACGGCTGTTTTACCCGGAAACTCATATCGGGAGAGCGCAAATGCCGCCGGAAGAGCAATGAGTATGGAAAATACAGTGCTGATTGTTGCGGCGGCGACACTCAGCCGAACAGAGAAGAGGGTTCTTTCGGAGAGTAACGTGTCCACCAATTTGTCCCCCTGAAAAAAATAGAACAGGGACAAGATGAGGACCGCGTAGAGACCAAAGGTGGTGAAAGAGCAAGCGATTGAAATCTTTCTGAAGGTCATTTCTCGATCCGGACTGGGTTGGAAGCCAGTGTTGTATCTCCTGACGGAGTCGATCTCACATCAACATTCCGAGTTACGGCCATAAGCAACTATGCTCTCTACCAGAAGGGAGAAGAAGTCACGAGGGGAGCATTTGAATGCAGGAGCTGGACCTTGACATTGGCTCCTCGTGAAAAGCCGCCCTCCACGGGAGGAACGATCATAAGTCCGTCTGCTAGGACCATGGAACGTAGCGCCCCGGAGCTCTGGGTACCAGTGGATCGTGCCATGGTTCGTCCGTTTTCCTCAAATAATGAGCATCGCACTAAGTGGAGGCGACCTAGCTCGGAGGGCACGTCTTCGGCGAGAACTGCTTCTGTTGTTGGTCTGAACAGCCTTTTGTGTCCCATCATCTTCAGCAACGCTGGTCTGACGAACTGTTCAAATGAGGTCATGGCGGAAGTCGGGTTCCCTGGTAAGCCAAATACGGGCTTATTCCCGATGGTTCCAAAAACCACAGGCTTGCCGGGTTTCATGGCGACTTTCCAGAACTTGACGTTGACCCCTACCTGAGAAAGGGAATCCCTGACAAGATCGTACTTTCCCACCGAAACCCCGCCCGACGTCACGATGACATCAGCCCGCAAGCCCTGATACAGCCTATCTTGCTGTTCTTCCCCGTCATCGGAGCACATTCCAAGAGAGAGCGGGATAGCTCCGCACTCAGTCACTTGTGCCGCTAGGCTGTAGCTGTTTGAACATACAACCTTGCCTTCCGTGAGCAGTTCATCCAAATCCACAAGTTCGTCGCCGGTGGACAGGATCGCAACGATTGGTCGCTGAAAAACGTTAACGTACGCATGGCCTAAAGTGGCAAGCATCCCTATCTCAGGCGGACGAACCACCGTACCTTGGCTTAGTACGACTTCACCAGCCTTGACGTCCTCTCCCGCCTGTCGTATGTGGGCTCCCTTGGACGGAGCGGCGAAGATTGTGACGAAGTGGTCTTGCAATTCCGTATTCTCGACCATCACCACCGTATCGGCTCCAGGAGGTATGACTCCGCCTGTGGTTATTCGCACCGCCCCTCCAGCGCCGACTGTCTCTCTGTAGGGTTTTCCAGCCGGAGCCTCCCCAACCAGCCTTAATCGTGCCGGTGTCTGCGAAGTCAAGCCCACCAAATCCTCATGGCGGCATGCATAGCCGTCCATGGCGGAATTTTCACATGTGGGAACATTTCGGGAGGATCTAACGTCTTGGGCCAGCACCCGCCCCAACGCTTCGAGGATGTGAATCCTCTCGGTTCCCAGAACGGGGATTTCTTCAAGAACCTGTCTTTGGGCTTCCCCTATATTGATCATGCATCCTCCTTCGTTCAGATCAGAGTGAAGCTTCGCCCCCTCGCTCAAGAACTTCTGCGATTTGCTGGAGCTATTTTTTAATCCATTCCTGGGGAACCACGTACTCACCGCCCACTGGCTTTTTTTCACCGATCCAGGCTGCTGCCTCATCGGCACTCATAAAGTAATGATATTTCTGGAATATCTTCTTGCCGTCCTCTGAAAAGAGGAAGTCAATGAACTTCTGAGCCAGCGGACGGTTCGAGGTGTACTTCGATATGGCAATGGGAATGTATCCGATACGGATGACTTGGGACTTATCGAGCGGGATGGTCTCGATGCGTTCGGGGTCCCAATAATGGAAGACCCTCCAACCGACGACCGCATCGGCGGCTTTCAAGGAGATTGCGGTAGCGGTCTTTTCACAACTTTCCGTGTAGTTAATGAGATTCTTCCGAAAAGCCTCTTTCTCTTGCGGCGTAAAGAGCGATTCGATGAGTTCAACGGCGTAGGCTCCAACACATACTCCTTCAGGGTTGGCTATGGCCACCTTGAGATCGGGTCGAGTCAGATCCTTGAGAGTTTTGACGTTTTTAGGATTACCCTTCTGGACATTGATTGCCGGAACCAGATAGACGATATTCTTTTCAGTTTCCGGGAAAACCACATCTTTCTTTTTAGCCACTTCCATGTAATCCGATGAACCAGGAAAATAGAGGTCCCCCTTCTTGCCAAGCATCATTTGAGAAAGCACGTACCCGGACCCCCCGAAAATGACGTCAACCTTGACTCCGGTCTTGGCCTCAAATGCTTTTGCAGCATCCTCTGTCGGAGGTTTGCTGGCAGCACCCGCAAACACCAAAAGGCTGTCCGCCGCAAAGCAGTGTGCCGAGGGTCCGAAAATCCAAAGGACCATCGCCAGATTGACCAACGAAAAGATACAAACGAATTTCTTACCCATACCTCAGTCTCCCTTTTTTCTTAAGTCTCTATCTGAATCGAGTCGAGCAAACCCTCTAACCAGGAAACAGTGGATTTGACGACTGTTACCCGGAAGTCAATCGACAGCGCCTCTGCTTGATTTCCACATGATTCCTTCAGTCCTTCAAAAACCTCTACCTTCTTACGGCAGACGGCCAACTGCTTCTCTATGAGAAGCCGCTCTTGATCAGGGAAGGCTTGTCGAACAAACCAGAGCTTGGTCACGAACTCCAATCTCATATCCCTGAAGTGGTTCACCGGATGTTCAAGCCATTCCTTGGCGACCTGAGTTCCTTCCGGTGTAAGGCTGAAGATATTTTTCGCAGGCAGGTTGTCCTGCCCTACTCGTTCATGGGTCACGAGGCCTTCACGTTCCAGTTTGGCTAAGAGAGCGTAAATCTGGCTCTTGCCCAACCGCCAAATCAACCCCACTTCTTCCTTAAGACGACGAGAAATGTCGTAACCATGAGCCTCTCCGAGAGCCAGAATTCCCAATAACGGATACTCGGCTGGATTGCGAGAACTCTCCGTTTTGGCAGTATTCAAATATTGTCTAGTCATAACGTGACTAAGAATATCATCAAGCATTATGATAGGCAACACTTTTATTTCTAGAATCGTGTCAGTGCGGGGCCAGCCATCCCCGAAGGTGGATGGGCAAGACCACGATGAGAATTACGATCAAGAAACCATGCGTGTACTACGGCAGGCAAAAGAATTGATGGACTCGGGAATGAGCGTGTCACAAGCTTTTGGCCGCGCCCGAGGTGAAATCGAGCGGGAGGAACAGCACAATGATTGATATGGAAAGAATACGGCGACTTAATAAGTACGATAGAAACTCACTGATAGCGGTCTTGGAATTAAATGAGGACCGTCTTTATGTGTGGCTGGTCGTGGGCTCCATTACGGCAGTGCGGGACAATCTGGAATCGTCAATCAATTTCGTCGAGCCGTTGCGAGAACTGATCAGATCAGAGTGGCCTGATTACGTGAGCCCCTGGGAACCTCTTTTCGGGCAGGTAGATGGATATTCGCATGTTCGCCCGTGTCTCTCAAGGAAAAACGCATGCAAGCAAAACGTTCACTTCTCTTTTCGGTTCACCATCGGCATAGTCCACCTTGGCCAGTGGAAAAGAACCGCAATACTGGTGCGGGATATTACTACGCTGGGAGCAAATGTTGGAAATTCACCCATGCTAAATCGTTACACCGAAGAGAACGTGGCGGAGAATCGATCTGGCTAAGCCTGAGGGCACTTGTCGGAGATTGCTTGCGACAGGTCGGTACACATCGAGAATGTATCGACACTTAAATAGCTGAAATGGAAGCAATGCTGCATCAGTCCTACCATTATTAATGATTAACCGTATTCAAGACTTGATCTGCTCGAATTAATACAAAAAGCCTCCTTTGGCCTGACATGGCAAAACCCTTCACGGGGCAACCGTGGGGTCTCATGACTGTGGACGGTTCCAATGAATTAACTTCCCATCTGGAAATGTATAGAGGTCTACCTCTACACATAACTTATAGGAGGACGATAATGAAATATTACGGCATTAATGCAGTGGCAAACGAGCTAAAACTGCACCCGTCGTCATTACGGCGTTGGGAGGCAAGGGCCCTGATTTCCCCAGATCGCTTGCAGATGGGCAAAACTACCCTGCGGATCTACGATGAGCAAGTGATGCAAGTTTTGCGACTCGCAAAAGAACTTATGGACGCGGGCATGAATGCTAAAGAAGCATTTGAGAAAATTAATAGGGAGGAACAATGCCATGTTTGATAAAGATATGATCTGCCGACTGAACAACAACGATCTTGACGCAATAATTCGACTTCTGGAATTAAATGAAGACCGTCTCCATGCTTGGATAATAGAAGATGCTCCCACAGTGGTGCGAGGCGATTTGGATGCGTCAGTGAACTATGTGAGAACATTGCGGGAAATAGTCAAGGTCGAGCGACCTGATTACGTGAGTCCTTATGAATCTGAATTGCCCATTCGATAGGGAAGACCTGTCTGGATGCGTGGTTTCAACTCGCCGTACGTACGGCATGTTTCCTGCCGTAGACCACAACCGACAGGTGTCGGCATTGTTTTTGATTAAATTTCAAAAATATTCAGCCTTGTTTTTTCAATCAATTGAAATCACGACACTTCAGCCAGAGATGAATTTGTGGCCTAGTTAGTATGTAGAGACAGAAAATCAATGTGAAAAAGTTTTTGCTGGGGGAATTTCAGGGCGGGTTCAGCCGAATACATGATTATTACCCCCAGCACTTCATCACGGCGAAAAGGAAAAATATTATTCGGCAAAAGGGGCCGAGCAAATACGGCCCGAGGGGTAAACATGTTGAAAAAAAAACCTAAGACCATTGAAGAATGGAGAAAGGAGCGTTTGAAAAAGGCCAAACAGGAAAAAGGGTTCATACTGATACCCATGGAATTATGGAACGGGGAAGCCTTCCATGCTTTGAGTAAGGCAGAGAAATTAATTCTCTTGGAATGCATGTCTCAATTGCGGTACGCACCTGGAAGCAAGAAGAAGCGAGGAAAATTCCCCAAGGACCAACTGTTCGAGTGTGGACTCGGCGTGCTCTTAAACAAAGGCGAGTTCGGACTGCCTACAAAATATCTTCAGGAGAGAGGATTTAAGGGCGAGGACACCATCGCACGGGCAAAGAAGAAATTAGTACAGGTCGGATTCATGGATGTAGTGACTCAGGGATCTTTTGCTAAGGCTGGTAGGTTCAGATACTCAGACAGGTGGCGGACTTACAATTCTGGGGCTCTCATAGCTGAGCAGGGAGAACCTTTCTATGATGGACCACTGGCGGGCTATTGTCATTATCCAAATATTATTAAACATAACTTAGCAATTGCAAGCTCCAGATCTTTGCTAACAAAAATAAATAAGCCCCCGGCTTTGCCGGGGAGAACTCTTTGAGGTTTGACCGTGCGAGGCAGTAGAAGGCAACCTCCCAGAACACACCAAGTTTCAATTCTGGGAGGTTATGATGAAAGACTATCAGAGCCTAA
>JBGSLQ010000033.1:0-53632 GCA_041740635.1 Desulfomonilaceae bacterium
CCCCTCTCGCCTCCTCATGAAGGACTGATCGAGAAACCCACTGGATTTCCCGAACGTCCTCTATCACGTGAGGCTCGTTAAGGGTGCCGCGATTTTAGACCGCCCCGGCTTTCGTCGCGTTTTTCAACCGGCGTTTACAGAATGTGGCATTTGGGTTTGGAATCAGTATATTTATTGAATTCTAAAGGTTAGCTTACAAAAATGGAAGAAATCTGACGAAGAGTATTCGCGCGAATATGGAACAGAGGCACGGATTAACCTGTTGATATAACTCAGTGTCCCCCACAGTTAATTGGTCCAAAAGCGCGCGAACCGAACAAATCATGTCTCAAAATCGCGCGACATATTCGTCCGTTTCATACTGCGATAGAGGACGCCTCGAGATATGCCCAACATGCGAGCCGCCTTTGTCTTACTCCCATTGCATCTCCGCACGGATTCAACGCATAGGGCTTTGGCTACTTCGTCCAGGACTTCATGAAGCGATCTGTCGGGATCAAGATTCACTTTATGGGACCAGGGTTCGGGAATCACATCCAAAGAACGCGTATCAACGCGGAGGTTGCCTCCCTTCCAGAGCATGAGAGCACGCTCGACCACATTTTTTAACTCTCGGACATTCCCAGGCCAATGATAATTCGCCAGTGCATGCAGAGAAGATGAGTCAAATTCAGGCACTCTTTTCAACTGCATCTCTTTCGCGAGTGAGGACACGATCTCTCGGGCGATGATCGGTATATCCTCCACTCGTTGTCGCAATGGGGGAACGTCGAGTTTGAGGACATTCAGCCTGTAGAACAAGGGCGCAAGAAAACGACCCTCGGCAACTTCGTTCGCCAATACCCTGTGAGTTGCGGCCATAACGCGAACGTTGACGTGAATAATTTGTTCTCCGCCCACTCGGAGAAAGGACTTGGTATCTAAGAATGTGAGAAGTTTTGCCTGGAGCGGGAGAGAAAACTCGCCGATTTCATTGAGTAGCAGAGTTCCGCCTTCAGCCAGTTGCAGAAGACCTTTTTTTGCCGTACGGGCTCCGGTGAAAGCACCTGCCTCATGCCCGAACAGCTCTGAATCGGCAAGTTCACCGGAAACCGCAGCGCAATTGATGGAAAAGAAACGGCCGTCAGCACGTTTAGAATGATCGTGAATCCATTTAGCCATGAAATCCTTTCCACTCCCACTCTCTCCCAACAGGAGCACGGTACCGTCCGAGGCAGCAACAGACTGGGCCTGTAATAATGTCTCTTTCATGGCCCGGGAAGGGTAGCTGCATTTCGCGGGCGACATTTCGGGGTTTCTGATCCCTTTATTGTCAGTGATATTCCTGACAATGCCGAACATGCCTACAATGCGTCCTGCAGAATTCCTCAATGGTGCTCTGATCCCATGAAAAGTCAGAGGGGTTCCGTGTATAGGGGTGGTGTACACTTCTTCGACCGTTTCACCTGCAATCACTCTGGCATCGACGTCATTGACACGTTTCCCTGCCTCTCCGGGCATCAGATCGTCAGCAGAAAGCCCCAGAATCTCCGACGCACTGCGTCCGTGCAATTTCTGCATGGCAGGATTCACGAACGAGTACCGCAGGTTGATGTCTTTGCTGAAGACAAGATCCTGCGCTTCGTCGAAGATTGCGCCAATGAGTTGTCCTCTCTTGCGCAAGCTCTCGCACTGCTGAGTGAGATCGTCTATTCTCTCGAGCAGAACTCTTACCGGCTCAGTCGTTTCGGAAGCATTTTCCTGAAGAGGATCTGCTGCTTCTTCCCAAGGAACCTCCGTGGTGGCAGGGATCGCAGGGAGGGGAGAAATCTCGGAAAGAAGGACTAGTACTGCTTCTTGTTCCTCGAACTTGATCGCCCTTACGATCATGTGCGTTGTAATGAGTTTTCCATTGGTCCGAATGAAATCCGTTTCTCCCACTGGAGTCAAAGCAGATGTTACCAATGCGTTTCTGAGAGATTTTGCCACTAATTGCTGGCATCCCAGAGGGATAAAATCAAGAAAGTCTCGCCCGACTGAATTGGACTCACCAGTAACAGCCAGGATTTCGGCCATTCGCTGATTCAAGAACACCAATTTTCCGTGAACCACCACGCCAATTCCCATGGGCAAGGAATCCAGAATTTGTCGAGACCGGTGCAATCTCTCCCGTGACCATTCCGGTTTGTCTCTTGATGATAACTCGAAAACGTTAAACTGTGCTCCGTCATAGGGAATCTGTAAATCATCAAGTTTTATCGGTTCATTCGGCTTCTTACTCTCGCTCATCACTGGTTCCTCAGTCAAAAGTCGATCTCTTGTGCAATTTCAGCAGATCTTCGGGCAGACCAACTCGAGCCCGTACGGTCTGAATTCCCGAGTTGGTTCATCGCGATAAAGGGAACCTCATAGTAACATACTCTACTGCCGGAGAGTCTCCAAGGAATGGATATAGGGCACGGTCACCATGGAAGTCAAGGCGACTAATTTCGATAGGGTGCGTGGAAAATTCTCCAATCTCGAAAACGCTCTCGTTTCGTACAAAATTATGCTGTTATCAGCAGAGCATACTTTCTCGCATTCGTGCTTTCACCGAACTCGGCAATCCGGTATTTTGTGAAAACTTCGAAGGTACCGTCGAGCAAGCTCCTGATAGATTGCCCTACCCTTTGCCATATTTTCCAGTTGATCGGAAGTGATCGGACTCACGATTTTGGCGGGTGCTCCCATCACGAGGTTATTGGGTGGAATCTCAACGCCGGAATTGACAAAGCTCCGGGCACCAATCAAGCAGTTAGGATGTATCTTGACATCATCGGCAAGGATGGATCCCATCCCGACAAGGACGTTAGAGCAAATCTCGCATCCGTGAAGGATTGCTCCGTGACCTATGTGGGTGTCGGGGTGCAGGACAGTCCCCTTATCCGGAAATGTATGAAGCACACAATTTTCCTGGACGTTCGATCCGCGTCCCACCTGAATAAAGCCGATATCACCCCGCAAAACTGCTCCGGCGCCTATGTAGCATCCAGCATCGATCCGTACATCTCCTATGAGTACTGCCTGAGGATGAACAAAAGCTTCATAATGGACTTGAGGACGCTTGTTTTCAAATTCATACCACGGCATGCAGAAACCTCCTGTATTTGCATCAAAGTTGAAAGCCGTTCATTGCCGCGCCGACTTAGGTCGGAACTCCCTCATCAGCGACGATGCACTGGAACTCCTCACCGGAATTCTGCCACACCATACACCTGTGAGCTTTTTCATACCAACCTCATAGCTCACTAAATCGGATTCTCCGAATTGAAAAAAAGATCGTCTTCAGGGAAAGCGAGTCGTCTGTGGTGCGAAGCAACTGTTGCTGGATGCAAGCATATTGCTTCACTTCAACGTGAGTGCGTAGAAATCACGGGTGCCTGGAATCAGCTTCCATCCTTCTGCAATCAGTCCGGCAAACTCTTTGCCTTTAGCCACAACTGCGTGCACTCCGACCGGGCGAAGAGTAGCAAGCGCTTCCTTCCTGTTTTCAACGGCGGCCGATATCATTTTTTTTTCGTTCGGAATTTCTGCCGAAATCTTCACCCCCGATATTCTGGCCCAGTAAATTGGGGGATACGCTATCACTGCAACTTGATCCCCTGGCCGCAACCCCTGGTTTTGAAGGTAATCTTTTACCGCGAACAATTCGGAATATGCTTCTTTGTACGTCGGTTTGGATCCCGCGGAAATCAATCCTCGAACACTCTGATCGATCACGGAAACTGCCAGTAGCGCGAGAATGACTGCAAGCATCCCGAATGCCCCAATAATGGCGTTCCTCATGGAAGAGTGGTTTGCCGTGTCATATCTCAAACAGAGAACCACACCGAGGAAAACGAGGAATATGAACGGCGCGATGTACCTCATTTCTACATGAATCATACTGTACATTAAGATGCCCACGAGAGATGGGACGGCCAAATACAGAGGAATAGCGAAAGCACTCAACTCTCTGAATTGGAAGCCCCTTGCTTTTATATTCCATGCTATCCAGATGAGCACTGCCAGGAAAAGCCAAGGTTTGTCCGAGCAGATCTGAAGAGCATGCTCGAAGACCAATGTCAGGTGCATCTTCAAATCGAACACCGGCTTCATACCGACTTTCCAGTAGCCCGGGTCGAATGTTGCGGGGCGCGTGCATTTCTCGACGAAATCAGTTTTATAGAGTAACACTTCCGGATTGGCGTCGAGAATGACCGGGCAGTAACGTCCCTTTCCTTCTGCTTTCACGTATATTGCATAGTTGAGCGCTCCTGTTTCCCCATAGGATATGGTTCCGAGTTTCATGGACAGGGGAATTATCCACAAAGCGCTCACCAACAGCATTGAGACGAGTGAAAGCGTGATTCTCGGAATAGCCCTTTTGATTGAGCCACAGGCTATGGCGGCTGCACCCAGGAACATGAGCGAAAACGAAAAGAAGAAGGTTTTGAAAAGATAGGCTGCACCCAGCAAGACACCCAGCCACAAATACGGCCGATACGATTCCGGGGTCTCTCGAATCTGCAGAATCATAGCTGTAGACAATAGTGTGGTGGAGAAGGTGGCCATGTCTGGAGCAACCAACTTCGGAGTGATCCAAACGAGAGCACAAAACAGGAACATTGCATAGGCAAGGGCCATTACCATGAACCAAGGCAGGCAAATCCCCTTATGGATCAAGGACGCATAACTCTTCTTCAGAGAGCGGAGGAGAAAATCGCATGCCCACATGCCAATTAACAGAAGGACAAAATTGACTCCTTTCAACAAGGGAACCTCAGTCCAGGAATTCGTATTCAGCAGGCTTTGCGTGAGACCTAGTAAGACTGCATAACCCGGACTTGCAGTGAGATTAATAAAGTCCCGGACGTTTCCCTGACGGAAAGCCTCTCCCATTTCGATGTAATTGATCGCGTCGCCATTAATAAAGTGGCGAGTAGTGTAGGTCAGGGTTGCGCCGGCCAGAATTCCGATAATCCAGAAAATCTGCCGAATCCTGTCTTCCCAATTCTTTTCGGAGGAATGAAAATGGAAAGCAGTGTTCAAGAGCCGATCCTCCCGCGTCATTCCTGCGCGGAGCCCGCTCGGAATTGCTTCTCGAAAGAGTGATTCTTATCTATGCGGTTCTGTCGGCGATTCAGGGATTCCTCATAAAGACCGCGGCTCATGACGGTGTCCAGAATGAATTTAGCCAGAATGGTAGTCATTTCCGGGCTGTAATGAACTGCATCGACATACAGAGGCATTTTCAGGTTCTGTTGAATATCTGCGGCCCAGATGACATTCTTGTTTGGAGGATGCTCTGAAAACGTCCGCTCCATGAATTCGTACCCGGGTTTCAAGGCCGGAAGTTGCCCTTCGTAATCGAATTCACCAAAAATGCAGTATTTACGCTCATATGCATAAACAGGCACCGGTTGCCAGACAAAAATCGGTGTTACGCCGTAACCCGCTGCTATTGCCTCCGTAAGCTTAATGTTCGAGAAGTAACGTTTTGCCACACCCTGCATGATGCCGGATTGATCCGAGGGAGGAGCTATCTTGAACAGATCCTGGATCTTTACGTCTCCGGTATCGTGTGATGACATTGAGATCTTGATGGCCTTCATGAGTGGAAGTCCTTTGATGACTTTCGCTATTAAGGGTATTTCTCCTTCGTCCATGAATGCCCTCAGGTTTCGCGTACGAGCCGGCACACCGTCGTAAAGAGTCAGGTCGTTCAGCCCATCGATAAAGATCGCCATATCCGGCACGTATCCAGCGAGGAGCAGTTTTTCGAAGAGTACACGTTCCTGAACGGAAAAGTAACTACCACGGCCGAGATTGTACACGTTTGCAGCGATTCCGTACTCGGATGCAAGCAGATCTTGCATGCGTGATGCCACGGTCATGTCATCGGCAACGCCATATCCGAAGGCTGTAGAGCCGCCAAAAATGAAAATGTTGAACTTGTCGGTTGTCGGGGGCCAGGGTCCCTGATTTTTTATGGGACGGTAACCTTTGGCATCTACGTTGACGTATTCTCCATTGCAAGGACTCTCCCTGAATTCGGTGTACGACTCGTACTCCTGTCTGAGATGTCGGGTTTCAGCCATCAGTTTCGATATTTGCTCGTTCGTAAGACCCGGATAAACTCGGGTCAAAGAATCATGAAACCTTCTGTACGACCAGGGGGTTCCGTTCTGTGCAGCCGCTTTCTTTCTTTGCGAGTGCATTTCGAGTACAGCATCTGCAATGAGATTGACAATTACAAGCAATAACAAACAATTAAAAAATATCAATGCCAGGGTGCTGTAATAATTGGGTAGAGATCTCATCCGTCTACGGAACCAGCCCGTTTCAGTAATCACGTCTGCAGAAATTCCCGGGACTTCTCTTGATTCCATGGTCCCTTCCCGTCCTGATGATAATTATAGCTCAGCAACTCAATTGGGAATATGCCGTAGCTCTAACGCCGAAGATTTCCGGAAATTGGAACAACTCCTTGCTTCCGCTTCACATTGAGTTCTTTCCGGCGTACAGAAATCCGATTCCTCTCAGGCACGAATCCCGACACGTTCCGCAAACTGTTCGTCATCACTGAGCTAGGATGGCGTCGCTATTTAGCACAATTTAAATGCCTGTCAACGAAATTCTTTCAACGATTCCTGTACAGATCGTCAGTTCGTGCACAATTGGGATCAGACAAGAGCGATCATACAGAGAATTTGAGCGGGAACCTTTGCCCAATCCGGAAAAACGAGTTCCCACCTTTCACGATTCAGTGTCCTCTTTAACAAGTGTATATTAGAATAAAGCATATACGGTGAAATTTCATGATTTTTCTTGTAAATTGACGCATTTTGGTCTATTCGTAAAGATCTGAACAACATGAGTTGAACCAACTCTTGGGTGCGTATGCAGAGGGACGCACACGACGAAATCCTTCATGGATGGCGTCTTCCAAGTAGCTATTCCGAAAAGTTCATGTGATTTGGGGGTGGAGCACTGATGAGCAGGTTTTTCAGCTCTCGTGTCGGGTCAACCGATTTTTTTGTAGGCCTGGAGGTTTTACAAGAGTTCAAGCCTTGTGTGTTTGTTTGTTCCAAGTATATTTGATATGAAAATCATGAGGAGCTTTCCTCTGTCCATTCTCTACCCCGAGTTTTGTTCATTAGGAGCTGTTGATATGGGTCGTCAAAAAGAAAGAATCCTGATTGTTGATGATGAAGAAGACATTTGCGATCTTATTTTTCGTCTGCTTGAAAAAGAAGGATTCTCACCGATAGTTGCACATAACGGATTTACAGCACTCGAGATGATACGGCTCGGCATGCCGGACCTGATGATCACGGATGTCAGAATGCCGGGCATGTCCGGTATGGAACTGCTAAAGCAAGCGCGTTTCCTGGACACGAATCTGCCTGTGATCATGATAACCGCATGGGGAGGGATTGACGGAGCAGTCGAAGCAGTCAAGCTGGGAGCTTTCGATTATGTTGAAAAACCTTTTAATTTCCAGGAGTTTCTTTCAAAAATCAGGAGAGCCCTGGAGGACAGAAGACCCAGTCTCGCCAAACGCACCTTTTGTGATGAAAACCAAAACGCTGCGATTCTGAGATTGCAGGAAATGATGGGCCCAAGCGATGCGGTGACTAAAATCGTCGGGGAAATAGCCCTGGTGGCCCCATCCAATTTCTCCGTCATCATTCAAGGAGAAACCGGCACAGGTAAAGAGTTGGTGGCTCGCGCTATTCACGATGCCAGTCAAAGGGCTCAGGCCCAAATGGTCCCGGTCGATTGCGGCGCCATTCCTGAAACTCTCTTCGAGAGCGAATTATTCGGTTATGAAAAAGGGGCTTTTACGGGAGCGAATGCCTCAAAGCCGGGAAAATTCGAATTGGCAACAGGAGGGACGCTTTTCCTGGATGAAATCAGAAATATGCCGCTCGGTTCGCAAATCAAGCTGCTTCGTGCCATACAGGAAAAGAGCTTTTTTCGGGTTGGAGGCAAGAAGGCGGTAACAGTGGATGTACGAATCCTGATAGCAACAAATGAAGATCTGAACATAGGGGTAAGGAATGGTTCCTTCTGCCGCGATCTGTTCTATAGATTGAGTGAGTTCACCATTACTATTCCTCCTCTTCGCGGCCGCAAAGAAGATATCATGCATATAGCGAATCGTATACTTGAAGCCACGAATATTGAACTAGGCAAGCAAATCAAAGGATTTTCTCCATCAGCAGCTGAAATGATCGTGAACCACGGGTGGCCCGGGAACGTCCGAGAGTTGAGATCCGCAGTCCGTCGAGCGGTTCTGCAAGCCAGGGATTTCATCGATCCGGAGCACCTCGGTCTCGAAGACACTCTCACTGATGGGTACGAAAACAACTCCGATTCTGTTGAATCTGTTCTGGAGGCAGGCATTTCGTTTAAGGAACTCGTGCGCCGCAGCACTACTGAAATAGAAAGACGCATTCTGGAAGAAGCCCTGCGAAAGACGGGTGGAAACAAAGCCAAAGCGGCGCGTCTCTTGCAAATAGATTACACGACAATCCATGCTAAGATAAAACAGTACCGCATCAACACAGAAGATAACTGAGCGCTATGCTCATCTTCTCTGCTGATCGACAGCGTACTGCCGCGTATTTTTCCTTCCGCCGATGATTTTGTCCCATGAATGTATGGGATGAATCCCATAGTTTTCCGCAGTACAGTCTCCTTGATGATGTTTATCCGGCTGGCAATTACACTCTCAGATGCCTACTAAAAGAGCAAGACATGGGGATTGGCACATAATTTGCCTATAGAAGAATGACACATGTGGAGATGCACCCCCTGGAAAGGAGACCCAAAATGAAAAAACTACTTTTGGCAATAGTGGTTCTCGCGGTTGCGACGGTCACGAGCGCAAGCGCCCAGGAGTCTTCTATAGTGAGCGATTTGACGAAGCACCTCGTTCAGGCTCTTCCCAAAGACGTAATAAATCGTCTCAAGAAAGAACTTATGGAAGAAGTTGCGAAGCAAATGGTAGCAGATGTGAAGAAAGAATTGACATCAGGCAACCCCATTGAACTCGCGCAGGTTCTTGCTCAGACCGGCAAATCGGAAATTTCGCAGCAACATTTTGATACCGTTCATGCCATGACCGTTCTCGGGAAACAAATCTTGCCCCAGCCTGCAGCCGATGCAGCGGTAAATCGCCCGGAACAAAATGCCTCCGACAGGGCAGCAGCAGATCAACTGGCCCGGGGTGAACTGGTATCCATTGTGACGAATCCGAAAAATCCAGTGCGAGTGCTGACCGTCGATCAATTGCGAAAGGTGTTTTCAGGAGAATACACCAACTGGAGCCAAGTCGGCGGGCCGGACATGGAAATCAAAGTGTTCGCCTGGCAGGAAAGCACCGGAAAAATAGAGGATATGCTCAAAGCTCCATTAACCCCCAAAGCTGCTCGAGTCCGTTTTGTCAGTCTCATCATTCCCTGTGTAGATAGAGTGAAAGGCAGCATCGGTTTTCTCCCCACGCAGAACATGGAACAGTTGAACTTTTTGCTGGGACATGAATCGCTCCAGAAGATTGCGGTGAAGAACGACGAAAACTCGCAACCCGTAATGCCCAGCAGATTCACCCTGGCAGATGGCTCTTACCCAATGGTTCCCAACAGAACGACGAGTTCCGATTCGGGGATAATTCCGGCCATCTCTCAAGATCAAAAACCGGTGATGTTGACCACCCGGTAAGGCAGTGAATCGAGTGGATCTGTACACAAAGATTCTCTCATCGATGCACAGCAATCAATTTGCATTCAAGATAAGGATAAAATTATGACATCTGAAACCATTTATAGCTTCGAGACACTGGAGGAATGCCCTCAGAACCTGGGACTTCGAGAAGTACCGACGTGCTCCATCGATCTAAAAAATTTGTTTTCTCCGGAATTCACTGCATCCGGACTTTTCGATCTCAGGAGTATTGGCAGCACCGCTCTCGGAAAACTGTTGGAGTCGATTCCGATCCCCATCATGCTCATAGATAAATGGTTTTTCGTTGTGTATGCGAATGGCGCACTGAATTCTATCAGTTCTAATTGCGAGAAAATACAAGGTTCACGGTTCATTGATGCGTTGCCCGTCCCTGATGACCCCGAGAGAGCTCTGGTTCTCAAGGAAAAAACCTCAGCACTCCTGGAAAAAGTTCTTGCAGATAGAAAACCCGTGCATACGGAAGCAATCCTCAAGATCGGGAACAAAAGAATATGGGCGCGGCTGCATCTCAGGTCTGTACGGTTCTCGGCCGATCGCCACATAATGGTCATTATTCAGGATATAACTTCCGAGAAAACTCAAAATTATACCTTTCAAAAAGATGAGAAACGGCTGAAGAAAGAACTTGCAGACTACAAGGCGAAAATTGGTCGTTTGCAGAAACAGTTGGCAGAGACTACCGCTAACCTGCAGGCTGAAAGAGAGCAACACGAGATGACGAAACAGCAAGTGCTCCTGGAAAACTTTGCTGCAGCAAAGCACTAGCGATCCGACTCTTCATCTAAGGTTTCGCTCCACGTTTTCGCAATAATTTTGCAGACCGATACAGATTATTCGTAGAAGCGAGGGAAAGAGCGGTCTCACTTTGATTAGGAGCGACACGAAACGCAGCGTAGCGACTTTAATTTCTGTGCTGGCTGCAATTCCGCAAACCAGCCTTTCGACTAACGCTCCCAGTTCTGGAATTCCTCTTCGAATGCCTGCGTGGGTTTGATGGGATTAAATGCGATCTCTCTACATCGCAGCTATTCGATCATGTATGACTTCTTCTTTCACGGTATCTCCGATTTCACGGAAAATTGGCAGAAGACTCAAGAAGCAGTCGAAGATCTCTTTTCCGAAGTGTTCGGCATTTGCAGCCATCATTATGTTCGATGCTTTTTCTTCCGAAAGTGCCGGTCGGTAGACTCTATCGTGAGTCAGAGCGTCATAAACGTCAACAATCGCAACTATTGCTGCTGATTGGGGTATTTCCTCGCCGGATAGTCCTCTCGGGTACCCCGAACCGTCCCATCGCTCGTGATGGCAATAAGCAATTTCCCGGGCCATCCTGATAAGTGGGACGTTTGAATCGCGAAGTATTTTGGCTCCAATTTCCGTGTGTGTTTTCATGATTTCGAATTCTTCAGGATCCAATCCTCCCGGTTTCCGGAGAATGCTGTCAGGAATGCCTATTTTCCCAACGTCATGCATGGGAGCTGCAAGCCTCAATTCTTCTATTTGGAGACGACTCCATCCGAACGCTGCGGCCATTTCCGCTGCATAGAGCCCGATCCTTTTCACATGAGCACCTGTTTCATCATCACGGTATCCCGTCGCAGAAATCAGGCGGAGGATGATCTCTTCCTCCCTGTCCCGCACTTCTTTGGTTCGTTTCTCCACCTGCAATTCAAGGCTGCGCTCGTACTCTCGGCTTAGAATCTGGAGCCTCCGTCTTTCCAAAGCTCCTGCAACATTTATCAATATTTCGTTGCGATCGAAGGGCTTGATAACATACCCGTAAGCTCCGAGTTCCAACGTCAGGATGGCCGTCTTTCGATCGTCAACAGCCGTCACCATGATAAAAGCTGAATCGGGAAACAGTTTGCGGGCGATCGTCAGCAGATCCAACCCCGACATCCCGGGCATCATGATGTCACTTACGACCAATGCGTAAGACTCTTTCTGGAGCTCTCTTATTGCAGCTTCGCCGTCATGGACCAGAGTGCAGTGATAACCTTCAGCAGATATCCAACGCGACAGGAGATCGCAGATATGCGGTTCATCATCCACAATTAAGATACTGACTGTTGATGCACTATCCATGAGATCTCCCGGTGGAATCGAAAATCACGCCAAAATTACAGCACGAATGAATCTACAGCGAATTTTCGCCGCTTACAACCGAATAGATGTAGCGGCGGTGTTGATATTGTTGTTCACCAGCCCCCAACAAGATGTCTTATCCGCCCGAACTTGAGATTCCCCCCTTGGGGGTTCCACATGCACGTTGTGTGCCAACCTGACAAAGACACAGTCCTTCTTGGGCATATGAGACGATTCTCCAAAACAATGGAGTGGCGGAGATCAAGACGATGACACGCAACCGACTTTCTCTCGTATGGTTCTGAAAAGCGGAAGTAATGCCATGAAATAATCAAACATTCTCGGATCGAAAGACGATCCACGATACGCTTTCATGAGAGAAAGGGCTTTTTCCTCCGGGAATGCCGGTCGAAATGGGCGCGGCTGGGTGAGTGCGTCGTACGCATCGGCTATAGCGACTATTCGCGCCGATTCCGGAATAAATTCTCCTGAAAGATTGGATGGATAGCCTGAGCCATCCCATTTTTCATGATGATGCAGGGTGATATCGTGAGCCATTCTGAGGACAGGAGTTTCGGATCCCTTGAGCAGACGCGCTCCTATTTCTGTATGTGTTTGTATCATGCTGAATTCTTCCGGACTAAGATTGCCATTTTTCATCCGAATATTTTGCGGTACCCCGGCCATGCCAATGTCGTGTAATTGCGCGGCAAGTTGGATTTTTTCCACAGCCTCAGCCTGCCACATGAGATATTTGGCGATGGCTGCAGAATAAAGACCTACACGTAATTCATGCTCCCGTGTTTCAGCGGTTCCTGCGTGTGAGAGCAACACCAGTCTGTCCACAAGCTCCTTTTCCAGAGCACGGAACATTTTATCCTTTTGTTCGAACCGGACCTCCATCTTCTTCATGTTTTCAATGGTCTGCAGCTCGATTCTGCGCCTTTCCAATGCTGTCGCCACATGAATCAAAATCTTATTGAGCTCAAAGGGTTTGATGACGTAGGCGCAGGCACCGAGTTCCAAAGTCATCACAGCGGTTCGCCGGTCGTCCACTGCAGTAACGATGAGAACCGCAACATCCGGAAATTGACCCTTTATAAAGACCAGAAGATCTATCCCCGACATACCCGGAAGCATAATGTCCGCTAGTACCAGATCGAATTTTTCTTCTTGAAGCAGATGCATTGCTCGTCCGGCTTCGAATGCAGTGACACAGTTGAATCTTCCGGGGTGAGCCAGCGAACCAGGAGTTCGCAAACGTGCGGCTCATCGTCCACGATAAGAATTTTTGAACCTTTCAATTTCATCAGCGTTTCGGACTCTTTTTTGTAAAGCAGATCAAGAATTTTTCATTCTATCATAGTTCCTCGTCTTATGAAGCCCCTTTTGGAGACCTTTGAGAGACCGTAATTGATAGCCTCCGCAGAAGATTCTGATTGACTGCCTGACATAAGGTGAGGTACGCTCGGAAATCAAATGACGCCATTGTTCAGCCTTATGAACTTAATGTTACGTCGTGCCGAGTTTAAGATCATCGCCATTTAATATCATTGCGAGGAGAAATTTGGATGGCCTGGGAACAGGTTTACAATCCGCTGAATAATTTTGTTCTGTCAACACTGGTCGCCTCAATACCAGTGGTGGTGCTTCTCGGGGCCTTAGCCGTCTTTCGGGTGAGGGCACATTGGGCGGCTCTCATGGGACTTGCCGTAGCTCTCATCGTATCCGTCTCCATTTTTGGAATGCCTGCGAGAATTGCTTTTACAACAGCTATTTACGGGGCGGCTTTTGGACTTCTGCCCATCGGGTGGATCATTCTCCACGTAATCTTCCTCTATCAGCTTACGAAAGAAAAAGGTGAGTTCACGGTCCTGCAACATAGTCTGACCGGAATTACTCAGGACAGCAGGCTGCAGCTCATACTTATCGCTTTTGCTTTCGGCGCGTTCTTTGAAGGCGTTGCAGGTTTCGGGACTCCCGTTGCAGTCACTTCTGCAATTCTCATCGGACTTGGTTTCGGACCGCTGCAAGCCTCAGGGTTATCGCTTATTGCCAATACAGCCCCCGTGGCTTTCGCTGCATTGGGGATTCCCATTATCACACTGGCAGCGGTAACCGATCTGGACGTACTGGCTCTGAGCGCAATGGCCGGCCGACAGCTCGCATTATTTTCAGTGCTGATTCCATTCTGGCTGGTATGGGTGTTTGCCGGTTTTCGGGGAATGCTAGAAGTTTGGCCGGCTATTCTTGTCGCCGGAATCTCCTTTGCTGTTCCGCAGGTGTTGGTCTCCAATCTCCATGGGCCCTGGCTCGTAGGAATCGTTTCTTCCGTCTGTTCCATGGCGGTGACCACCATATTTCTGTTGTACTGGCATCCTCAGCACATTTGGGGGCTAAACGGCTATGATTCAGAAGCCTCCGCACGAGGATCTCACGGGTACTCTACCAGTCAGATAGCAAGAGCCTGGATGCCATGGGTAATCCTGAGCGTTCTGGTCTTCGTCTGGGGGCTGCCTCAGGTGAAAGCCTTCCTGGATGGAATCTTCTCCGCGAAAATACCGGTGCCCGGCCTGGATGGAACGGTCGTACGGATGCCTCCTGTGGTGTCTGCTCCAACCGCCGAACCGGCTGTGTTTTCCTTTAATCTGCTGACCACTACAGGATCGGCAATTCTGGTGGCCGCAGTCATATCGGGACTCCTCTTGGGCTACTCTTTGCGAGATCTTTTCAGGGTATATTTTCAGACCATCAAATCAATTCGTTTTTCGTTACTTACGATAGCCGCCATGCTTTCACTGGGCTTTACCACACGCTATTCCGGGCTGGATGCGACCTTGGGGCTTACCTTTGCCATGACCGGTCCATTCTACCCCTTTTTCGGAACCCTCCTCGGCTGGATCGGCGTCGCTCTGACAGGTTCGGACACGGCTTCCAACGTCCTCTTTGGCAGCCTACAGCGCATATCTGCTGAGCAGCTCGGCCTCAGCTCGAATCTCATGGCTTCCGCAAACAGTACAGGCGGAGTTATGGGAAAGATGATTGACGCTCAAAGTATTGTCGTGGCCAGTACCGCAACCCAATGGTACGGCCATGAGGGAGATATCCTGCGATATGTCTTTTTTCACAGCATTGTCCTGGCGGTCATGGTAGGTTTGCTGGTCCTCCTTATGGCGTACGTGCCTCCCTTTACGTACCTTGTGGTTGAGTGACTCGTCTCAATTAATGAAAATGTCTGGTTTGGAGAGAGTTGATACACCGAAGAAACGGTAATTGGGATGTGAAGACTTTTCGCGCGGGGATGAGTTAGCGTGAAGTGCTATTGCGAAGCAGACCATCTTCGAAATTCTTCGATGACGAACAGGAGATGCTCCTTCATAGCGGCTTCTGCCTCCTCAGGATCTTTCTTCTGGATGCCTTTGAATATGCGCATATGATGATCGAGAATCTTTTTCTGGGAATCTTTGCTGAGAAACATCTGTTCTCTATGAACTTTGATCGAGAAATTCATGAGCCGATAAATACTGCTCATTAAATGGAGGAATATCATGTTGTGGGAGGCTGCAGTTATCTCCGTGTGAAATTTGAAATCAACCTCGTACCGAATTTGCCCCTTCTCAAAATCTCGCTGCATTTCTTTCAGGTAGTAACGCATACGTTTCAGTTCTTCTTCGGTCCGATTCTCTGCAGCTTTTCTCGCAGCCAATGACTCCATGTAAGCTCTGATTTCCGCCAATTCGAGCACGCGCTGCCTGTCGTCTCCGAGCACAAATTCCATCGGTTGCTGGAATTCCTGCTCGGCGATATTCTTGACCAGACTCCCGCCTCCATGCACAATTTCGACAAATCCCTGTATTTCCAATTGTTGAATGGCCTCCCGAACGGACGGTCGGCTGACCCCCATCTGTTCGGCCAATTCTCGTTCGGAGGGAAGACGATCCCCCACCCTGAAAACCCCGGCTCCAATGGCTTTCTTCAGTTGACTTGCTACCTTGTGGGAAATGCGTTCAAGGCGAATAGGTTCAAAAACAGGTTCGGCGGGCACTTTACGTTTAACGTTCATAAACTTTTACATAAGCAAAGGCACATGAATTGTCAAGTCTTTTGATTCCCGTCTTTGTAAAAGGACTTGACAAGTTTGACGACTCTATGATTAAACTGGTTATACCACTTTGCTGGTAAGGATTCATCATGGTTACCCCTCTCGTAAGTAAGCTTCGGGATATCCTTGGTAAGAACAAAGTCTTGGACTCTGATGCAGAGCTGCTCTGCTATTCGTACGATGCAACCCCCCTTCTCTCTCACAAACCTGACGTCGTCACGTTAGTCGATTCCGAGGAAGATATTCGACTTGTTCTGGAATTCGCCGCACAGGAAGGATTGCCAGTAACCACTCGAGGGAGCGGCACAGGGTTGAGTGGCGGTTCTGTGCCGGTGAACCGGGGTATACTGATCGTCACAACCTCGATGAATCGCGTGATTGAAATAGATGCTCATGATATGTCTGCAACGGTGGAGCCGGGAGTGATCACGGCAAATCTCCACACGCTTGTGGAAGCTGAGGGTCTCTTCTATCCTCCCGATCCGGGCAGTATGAAGATTTCCACGATCGGCGGAAATGTTGCCGAGAATGCTGGTGGCTTACGAGGACTCAAATACGGGGTCACCGGTGATTACGTCCTTTCCCTCGATACTTACTTCATTGACGGCTCCAAGGTCCGGTACGGAACCAAGTGCCTCAAGGATGTCGCCGGGTACAATCTCACCAAATTCCTGGTCGGAACCGAAGGGACAATCGGTATATTCTCCAGGATAGTTCTTAAACTGATTCCGAAACCAAAGACAAAGACAACTTTTCTGGCTTTGTATGACGACATTGTGGACGCTGCCCGCACAGTTTCAGCCATCATCTCCCGTAAAGTCATTCCTTCCACGCTGGAACTGATGGATTCCGTAACCATCAACTGCGTAGAGGATCACGTGAACATCGGTTTACCCCGCGATGTTGAAGCCCTTCTCCTCATAGAGACTGACGGACATCCGGAGGTTGTGCGAGAAGAAGCGGAAATTATCAGAGAAGCGTGTACCGCGAATGGAGTGCGCTCATTGAGGATCGCAGCAAATGCGAGAGAGTCCGAAGAGCTTTTCACGGCACGCAGAAATGCTCTGACCTCTCTCGCCCGGGTGAAGCCCACAACGATTCTTGAAGACGTGACGGTTCCTCGTCCTGCCATCCCCGAAATGATGATAACCATCAAACAAGCAGCAGAACAATATGGCATTACCATCGGCACATTCGGTCATGCCGGTGACGGTAATCTTCATCCGACATGCCTTACGGACGAGCGTGACAAAGAAGAAATCCGCCGTGTCGAACAAGCGTACGAAGTCATTTTTGAGAAGGCAATCGCTCTCGGAGGCACCATATCCGGAGAGCACGGCACCGGGATCAGCAAGGCCAAGTACCTCCCCAAAATGGTTGGCCCCAAAGCAGTTGAAATAATGAAACGGATCAAGCATGCATTCGATCCGGAAAACCGGCTCAATCCCGGTAAGATATTCCTTCCCACCGAGAGATAATTCGTGGCAAAGCACATGAACACTGAAAAAATAGCCGAATCCATGTCCACGCTGGATATTCACGATTACGGAGACGTCCTGCAGTGCATGCGATGCGGCTCATGCCTCCCTTATTGTCCTACCTACCGTACAGATGGAATCGAAACGCAGTCACCGCGAGGCCGGGTGGCCATGATCAAGGCGGTAATCGATGGTCGATTAGTGCCTGAAGAAGAGTTCGCCCGGCATATGTACCACTGCCTGGATTGTCGCAATTGTCAGACAGTCTGTCCTGCTGGAGTAAAAGTGGGTGAATTGGTCCTGGAAGCACGCCACCGAATCGAGCAGCACACCCCGCAACCGCTTTTGAAGCGTCTCATTCTCGAATCTGCCATTCGCGATCAGAAGAAGCTTTCCCGCTATCTCTCCCCTTTGCGATTATATCAGAATCTCGGAATCCAACGGTTAGTCCGCAGATCTCACATACTTCGAGCGCTCTCGTCAGACCTGGATTTTATGGAGTCGCTTTTGCCTCGACTTCCCGATCGGCACCTGATCGACACGATCCCGGAAATCATACCCGCAACAGGCCAGGAAAAGGGCAAAGTCGGCTTTTTTCTCGGATGCGCAATGAACTTGATCTTTGCGGATATCAGTCGAGACACCATTTATTGTCTGGCACAGGCCGGGTACACGGTAATAGTTCCCAAAAGCCAACAATGTTGCGGCACACCCAACATTGCGGAAGGTGAACGCAAAATCTATCGGGAGATGGCCGAACACAATGTGGCTCTGTTCGAGAGACATGATGTAGATGCCATCGTGACCGATTGCGCCGCATGCGGCATGGAACTCAAGTCGTATAGAGAGACTCTGGCTCCAGTGACGCTGGCTTCAAAAAGAGCCGACATGTTTTCGGGAAAGGTCAAAGACATTTCTGAATTCCTGGTTTCTGCACTGGCTCCGCATGCCGACTTCGGATCTCTTTCGGAGAGGGTGTGTTTCCACGATCCATGTCATTTGCGTCACGGTCAAAATCTGGTTTCACCGCAGCGAGATCTCTTGCGTCGCATTCCGGATCTGTCCCTGGTCGATATTCCCGATGAAGGCCAGTGCTGCGGATCTGCGGGAATATACAATATTACCCATCGTGAACGTTCCATGAAGATACTTGAGGCGAAGGTTGCAGCTATCGACAAAACGGGTGCAGATCGGGTGATAACGTCCAATCCGGGTTGTTTCATGCAGCTTCAATTCGCCCGGGAGCACTGGAAGAAAGATTGGTCGTTGTCGCACATATCTCAGGTTATTCGTATGTCATTAGAGCACAAAGAAGCGTGATCCAGGGGGTTAGTTCGGCTTCGTGGTTCGCAGACAGTTCCTCATAACAGGTTGTCACGTCTAACTTTCAGTAAAACGACTACATGAGTGGTCCTTTCGTGGTTTGTCCAGTAAACACGCTCGTTGCGGAGGAAGGAGGTTTTTTGCGAAAAGAGCTGATTTTTTGCGAACATTCACCTGATTCTCAAAACCATTATTGGAGGAAGACCTTATGAAAAGACTCGGCCTGCTGTTAGTGATACTGCTGACCGCATTCGCTTTCGGAATTTCGGCAAACAACTCGTTTGCTCAGGAAAAAAAACCCGCAAAAAAGATCGAGAAATTCGGCGAAGATCAGAGAGCCAAAGAGTGGAAAGGGAAGAAATGGACGACTTCCGACAAGAAGTTTACCTGGCGTGCGAGTGACCCCTGGGGAGGGCTGATCTTCCACGATTTCCTGATTCATTTCGCGGACAGCGTACGAGCTGCAAGCGGCGGTCGGCTCGATATCAAGGTCTTCCAGACCGGTGCGATCGTACCCGCAATGGAGACCTTCGATGCAGTATCAAAGGGCACTCTCGATGTGGGACACGCCTGGCCCGGTTACTGGAAAGGGAAGAACGAGGCCTTTGTTGCATTTGCTTCCGTTCCGTTCGGTCTTGACGTCGAGGGATACAACATTTGGTACTACGAGCGCGGCGGAGCAAAGATGTTGAACGATCTCTATGCTCCCTTCAATATGGTTGGGTTCTTCTGTGGCAATTCCGGTCAGGAACTTGGCATTCATTCCAATAAGAAGGCCACGAAGATGGAAGACTTCAAGGGGATGAAGGTCAGGACCGTTGGGTGGTATCAGGATATCCTCAACCTGCTGGGCGCCAACGTGACGCCGCTTCCGGGCCCGGAAATCTACCTGGCATTGGAAAGAGGCGTTATTGATGGATGCGAATTCAGTAGCCCGGCAATCAACCTTCCACAAGGCTACCACGAGATTACAAAATACGTGATCGAGCCGGGTGTGCATCAGCCGAGCTGCCAAACCGATATCTTCATAAATAAGACAAAATGGGATGAACTCCCGGACGATCTGAAGGCTATTGTTGAGATTTGTGCGAAAGAAACGCAACTCTGGTCCACGGCCTGGATCGAAAACCTCAATATCGGGGCAATCGAGCAAATGGGCAAAAAAGTGGAATACGTTCAGATGGACGATGCCACCATCATCGAATTCGCCAAGGTCAGCAAGAAGTACCTCGATGACTTGGGCGCCAAAAACCCCGATGTGAAAAAAGTCCTGGATTCGCAAGATCAGTTCAAGAAAGACTTTGCTCCCTGGCGTAAAATGCGCGGCGGCATATCGCCGTGGCCACACGAGCAGTTCATCAAAGGGCAACTTTTCCAGTAGACGATTCGTCTATTGTCCCTGAAAACTTCGCACCCCCCGGAGAGATCAGTCTCTCCGGGGCAACAACTGCAATCGAGATTTTTCAGAAGGGGAACAGCGATGAAGAAGTTCGTCCGCGCTGTGGACGCGTTCAATGAATTCTTTGGCAGGAACATGGCGTTGCTCATCTTGCCACTCGTGTTCGTGGTGGTGTACGAAGTCATAGCCAGAAAAATATTTCATTCTCCTACCATCTGGGCCTTTGAGGTTACGGTTTGGCTTTACGGAGCACATTTCATGCTCGGTGCTGCTTACACACATCTCCATGATCGTCACGTTCGAATAGACATTTTGTCCCAGAAGCTTCCGGAAAAAGTTCAAATTTGGCTGTCAGTCATCACATTCTGGCTATTATTTGTCCCTTTTGTTGGCGGCCTTACTTACGCTGCCGTATCGTACGCTGCACATTCATGGGCAAGCTCGGAGCATAGCTGGAGCGCGTGGAAACCTCCGCTCTATTTGTACAAAACAGTCATGCCCATAGGGCTCCTGTTACTTTTCCTTCAAGGATCGGCCAATTTCGTGCGAGACATCTATAGGCTGAAAGGGGAAGAGATATGAGCCCTGAATTCGTTGCCGTCGCCATGTTCGGGACACTTTTCCTGGTGCTGTTCATGGGACATCCCCTGGCTTTTTCATTGGGTGCTGTAGCAGTCCTGTTCGGTCTTCTCGGGTGGGGCGGTTCTCCGGATCAGATTTTCGGTATTTTTGCCAATAAAACGTATGGAGTCATGGAGGAGTACGTTCTCGTCGCTGTGCCCCTCTTCATTTTCATGGCCCAGATGCTCGATGCTTCCGGAGTGGCGGAAAAGCTCTTTCATACCATGCACGTCCTGTGGGGGCCTGTACGGGGAGGGCTGGGAATTGCCGTGATCATGGTGTGCACCGTGTTCGCTGCGTCAACCGGCGTGGTGGGAGCAACGGAAGTGGCCATCGGGCTTCTTGCTGCGCCGAATCTGTTGAGACGTGGTTACGATATTCCCCTGACAGCGGGATGCATTTGCGCTGGAGGTACTCTCGGAATTCTCATTCCTCCAAGTATCATGCTGGTGGTTTACGGCGGGCTAACGAACATATCCGTGGGCAAACTCTTCGCAGCAGCGATGGTACCGGGATTGATGTTATCTACTCTGTACATCATCTATGTGGCTATTCGATGCGGCATTAATCCTGAGATGGGGCCCCCGCTTCCCAAGGAAGAGCGAACGCAAACAGCAAAGCAAAAGCTTGGGATGGTGTTCACTTCTTTGATTCCGCCCCTCTTTCTGATTTTCATGGTCCTCGGAAGCATCGTGGCCGGAGTCGCTACAACTACTGAAGCTGCAGGTCTTGGGGCGATCGGCGCTGTGCTTCTGGCTCTTGCTTACAGACGACTCACGTGGACAGCAATTGTGGATTCCGCGACAGCCACGATGAAGATCACCTGTATGGTTATGATCCTGTTTCTCGGAGGAAACGCGTTTCAGTCGATCTTTATGGGTCTTGGCGGCGGCGATGCCGTGTCAAGCGTTCTACTAGGCCTTGAAGTCAGCCCTTATGTTGTTCTTTTTATAATGATGGGAATCGTATTTTTCCTCGGCATGTTCATTGACTGGTTGGGGATTCTGCTCATCGTAATCCCGGTGTTTACGCCGGTTGCGCAGGAACTCGGGTTCGATCCCCTGTGGTTTGGTACGCTGATTTGCGTAAATCTCCAGATGGCTTTTCTCACCCCCCCTTTTGGGTATTCGCTTTTTTACTTGAGAGGCATTGCCCCGCCTGAAATGACCATGGGCCTTATCTACAAGGGTGTAATTCCATTTATTTGTCTGCAGTGGATTGGATTGATTGCGTGCGTTGTGTATCCGCCTCTGATAATGTATCTTCCGACTGCGCTTTTCGGGGAATAACCCACCGAGTGGGCAACATTTTCGAATCCGAGAGGAAGTCACTATGAATATCATAACCGTATCCAGGCTCGTTGGTTCGTATGGTGACGACATTGCCGCAAAAATCGCCGAAAAAATGGGCATTGAATTCGTTGGGCGAACTGGTTTGCATGAGCTGGCCATGAGTTGCGATCTTGAATATCGCGAAGCGTGTACTTTGTACGAGACAGAACACGGCCCTGGCTTCTTCGAGCGTCTCTTTTTTGACAGACCGTCCCATAAGAGCCTCTTCGAAGCACTCACCTACGAGCAGGCCAGCAGGGGAAACGTCGTGCTGGTCGGGCGCGGCGCTCAGATAGTACTGCACGATTTTCCCGGTGTATTTTGTGTGGGCGTCATTGCATCTCGCGTCAATCGGGTTCAGCGTATCATGCAAAAACTGGGAATTCCCCTGGAGGAAGCCGAATACTACGTGGATAAATACGACGCCGATCGCGTCAACCTGATCAAGACTGTTTTTGATAGAGATCCTACAGATCTTTTGCTGTACAATCTGGTGATCAATACAGATCATTTCTCTGTCGAGAATGCAGCGGACGTAGTTGTCAATGCGGTCAACAGGGTGGATAAGCTCTCCGACGGCAACGAATTTATAGAGACCCTTAAGAACAAAGCTTTCGCCAAGAGGATTGAAGCCCTCGTGCGAAGGAAGCTCACTTCTGCAGTGGCTGGTAACGTTGAGATTTGCGCCGAGTCCGGGGGTGTCATTCGGATATCCGGACGCATTCGTGAAAAGGCTGATAGAGCCAAGGTGGAAAAGATTGCTGCGGAATACCCCGGAGTCAAGAAAGTCGTCAACGATCTGAAGGTCACAGACCTTACTTTTCGTGTGTAAGTCAAACATCGGTGCTAAGGAATTATGCCTGAATATCTGCAAGTCGCCCTTGGTCTGCTTGGTCTGGCCGGTGTTTTTGTTTTGACGAGATATATTGTCGCGTTCCAAATCAAGCGTGCCACCGGCTACATAATTCGAGATCTGCAAAAGCACCAGGCCGTGGATCCTGTCACTGCAGTGGAGTTGCCGTACGTCCGGCACAATCCACTGCGTATCGGAATGAGAAACTATCATGCGAAAGCTATCGAATTTATGCTGAGTGAAGGAGTAGTGGAAAAGACGGCAACCGGAAAGTACTACTTGCGCTTGAAGGAGCCAGGCAACTTTGCAAATGATGGACAGGCATGACTAATCAAGAGCTGGAAAAAACCGTGCTCCAGTTCATTGACACATACACCACCATGTCTCTGGCATGCTGTAGTGAGGGACAGCCGTGGGTGGCTGCAGTCTATTACGCACGGGATGGATTCGATCTCATATTCTTCTCTTCTCCCCAGTCTCGACATGCAACGTTCCTTGCAGAAAATCCCAGAGCTGCCGCAACGATTCACGGAGATTACAAGGGCTGGAAGGAAATTAAGGGACTGCAAATGCAGGGTTTTGTCGAGCCGATCACCGGGGTTACCGCAAAAACCCTTGCATTGACAACCTATTTGCTCCGGTATCCCTTTGTGAAGGATTTCATCTCTCATCCCGGACTGATCGCTGACGGTCTCGCCGGTAAGATGGCAAAGATTACCCTGTATGTATTTCGGCCGGACTACGTCTTCTTCGTTGATAATGAAGTCGGATTCGGGAAAAGACAGAAATTGGAGATCCGGAACGGAAAGGTTAAATGACTTTTGCCATGGCTTTATCAATTCGTCGGCTCTTGCCAGATCATTCTTGTTTCAGTCCTGCATAGCAATAGGTACGGTGAAATAGAAAGTAGAACCCGCATCAATCTCGGATTCCACCCAGACTCGTCCTTGGTGATGTTCGACGATTTTCTTGACGATCGCCAACCCGATGCCAGTGCCTGTGAATGCGTCAGTCCGATTCAATTGCTGAAAAATTTCAAAAATCCTATCAAAATATTCTGATTGAATGCCTATTCCATTGTCTTGGACCGAGAAAACCCATTCGCCGCCGTTCCTTTCGGCTGATATGTGAATTCGAGGGGATTCTTCACAACCAAATTTCAAAGCATTCCCGATCAAATTTTGGAACACTTGTAATAGCTGAGTATAGTCTCCGAGAACCATGGGCATTTCTGTGCAGGTGACCTCTGTCCCTTTTTCCACAATAAGCTCTTCGAGATTGAGGATCGACTGATTCAGCGCCTCTTGCATATCTACCAATTCCAAAGTTTGGTCTCGAGTCTGAATACGGGAATACCTTAAGAGATCCCTTACGAGTGCCTGCATTTTCTTAGCCTGTTCTACGGCAAAATAGATTAACTCGTCAGAAGACCGATCCAGTTTACCTTTATGTTGCTTCTCAATCATTTGCAGAGCGTTCCCTACGGAACGCAAAGGCTCTTGCAGATCGTGTGAAGCAATGTATGCGAAATGCTGAAGGTCTGTATTGCTTCGCTCCAGTTCGATATTAGCGAGTTGAAGTTCCTGCGTCCTCTCTTTTACTCGCAATTCGAGTTCGTCATAAGCTTTCTTCAATTTATTCTCAACCAATTTACGCTGCACGATTTCCTGTTCAAGCCTGCGGTTGATAGTGAGGAGTGCGGATGTTCGTTCCTGGACACGACGTTCAAGCTCCTTATGCGATCCTTCCAATGCCTCCTCAATCCTCTTGCGATTTGTGATGTCAAGGCTCGTTCCCACAATACGCATTGGGTTGTTCTGTGCATCCAATTCCATGATTCTGCCCCGTGCCAGAACCCAAATGTATCCTCCCGATTTTTGTCGCAGGCGGTGTTCACTCTCGTAAAACGGAATACGACCCTTCACATGCGCATTAAAAGCTCTCCTGACACTCTGCAGATCTTCAGGGTGAATCTGTAATCCCCACCACGTAATACTGGGCTCACAGTCCTTAAGGGAATATCCAATCATTTCCGCTATGCGTTCGTTCATAAACATATCACCAGTCTGGATGTTATAATCCCACAGACCAAGATCGGCTCCCTTTAAGGCAAGTTCCAACCTCTCTTCACTATCCCGTAGAGCCGTTACTGCTTTCGCTTCTTCTACCGCCTTCTCTTTCAGAGCTCGATCGAGACATTCCACTCGCTTCTTTTCCTGGCCGAGAAAGTTGACCAAGTCGAGATTGAGCAGGCGCAGCCGTAGATAGCGTCCATAAGCCTGATTCATTCGGTTTCCCGTCATTATGAGAACAACGAGATACACCGCTACCAAAAATCCTACTGTAAGGAGCGTTGAGGTCTGCTCGTAAATAAGACGCCCGATGAGAGGCAATCCTCCCAAGAGAAGAAACGGTAAGTAAGCACTTTTCAGCGCACAATAGATAATGAGGACCCCATTACAGAGCCCCGTGAGAAATATGAGAAGCAGTGCTTGATGGATTGGAGAGGAACTCGGAAAAAATAATACGCTGGCCACCCCCCACAGCAAACCTGAAATGGAAGTAAGGACGACAAACGGTCGCTCCCATTTGAGAGCTTCCGGTCCCGATATCTTTAATTTCTGGAACCTGGCTATGATCCACTGTCTCGACACGTAGATGAGTGAGATGCACACTAACCATGCCACGAGCAATGTATGGGACTCCACAGTCCAGAAGGTAAGCACCAGCATGCAGGCGACGATGAACGATCCGTAAATGCCTGCGTAAGCCTGACGGTACAATTGTTCAATCTGAGCTGCTCGGAATGCAGAGGGCTCCACATAGGCATTTTGTTCCTCCATCAAATTTTCTGTCTTCATTGCAGGAGGTCTAGATTCTGCAACCGAAGGAGAAGACGCACCATTCGCCGGTTCTGTATTATGCAGACGATTTGCTGCAGAGTTCTTATCTGAGATCTTCATTTCTAGCCCTCAATATCGGACGCCGATTTTGCATGACAAGATCAAGACAGTTCCCAGCCGTGTCAACGAAGGTTTCCTGTTCAGATTCTGTGTCCCCTCGGTTGATCGTCCGGTTGGTTTCTTTTGCGGGAAGATTTTCCAGCACAGGGAAATAAAAAGTGGACCTCACACCTCACTCGGGTTTTCAGACGAAAAAATCCTCGCTCTTCATGCAATGCATTGTAGATCCACTGAAAAAACGGCAAACGCTGGAAAGCCTCCCCTGAGCAATGGAATTCAACGACAATTGTTTTTTGGCGATGATTCTTTTGCATATTTTAGATCATCAGGAGCCCAGCCGCAAAACATTCGTAAGAGTATAGAAGAAATCGCGTACAGACAAGCGCTGGTATTGGTGTTCACGGAAGCCTTGGATCTTGAACAAGTCTTTTTGTTGACCACAGAGCTATGACAGTCTTATAGTTAATACATCATCCTCAACACAATCAGGAGACTGGTTCATGACCATGAGATTTCCGGGAGTTCTAATTCTCATTGCTTTCGTTTCTTTGGGCATTATGGGATGCAGCGAAAAGCCCCAGGTTGCGGAGCCTGCTTTGCCTGAAGTCTACGTAAGTAAACCGCTCAAGAAAGAAGTCACCAATTCTCTTGAATTTACGGGAACCACTGCCGCATTGGAATTTGTCGAAGTCAGAGCCAGGGTTGAGGGATGGCTTCAGAGCATTCATTTTGAGTCCGGGGCTCGAGTGAAAAAAGGTGACCTGCTTTTTGTCATAGATCCAAGACCTTTTCAGGCCCAGGTCGATCAGGCTCAGGCTGCCCTGAAGGGTAAAGAAGCGGATCTCCAACTGAAACAGGCAAATCTCAGGCGTGCGCAACAACTACTCTCCTCAGCCTCTATCAGCCAACTTCAGTACGATATCCAGAATGCTGACGAGTCTGTTGCTCTCGCTCAGGTGGGAATCGCAAAAGCTGACCTCGAAAAGGCCAAACTCGATCTCGCGTACACGCAATTAACCGCTCCCATTGATGGACGCGTCAGTCGTAACATGGTGGATATAGGAAATCTTGTCGGTGCAAAAGACAAGACCCTTCTGACTGAAATAGTGAACGACAGCTCGGTGTACGTCTACTTTGATGTCAGTGAGCGAGATCTTCTCATGCTGCTCAGGAAATTCCCGAGAATCGAATCCGAAACGGATTCGAGCAGGGAGAAACCCTTAGCTTTTCTTCAACTCGCGGATGAGACCGGGCATCCCCACGAAGGGAAAATAGATTTTGTGGACCCGCGGATCGATCCGAGCACAGGCACTTTGAGGATACGGGCAATCTTTCCGAATGACGAGGGCTTACTCATCAGCGGTCTCTTCGGCCGGATTCGTGTTCCTATCGAGAAGAAGGATGCTTTCCTCGTACCTGAAATCGCAGTCGGCATCGGCCAGGCTGGAAGGTACGTTCTCGTGGTAAACAAGGACAAGGTAGTGGAAATGCGACCCGTCAAGACCGGCCAGTTGGAAGGAACTCTTCGAGTCATCGAGGAAGGCCTCACAAAAGACGATTGGGTGGTTGTGAATGCCATCCAGAGGGCACGACCCGGTTTGAAGGTGGCTCCCAAGGAGTCCTCGATTTCAGCTACATCCCAGGAGACCGACAAAGCGGCTCCGTCTTCCGGAAAGTAATCGAGGCTCATCATGTTTAGTCGTTTTTTCATTGAAAGACCCATATTTGCTTCAGTCATCTCGATCATCATCGTGTTCGCCGGTGCAGTTGCCATTTTCTCACTTCCAATTGCGCAGTATCCGGATATCGTACCGCCGGTAGTACAAGTAAAAGCGTATTACCCTGGAGCGGACCCGCAAGTAATCGCAGAGACCGTGGCGGCCCCAATCGAGCAGCAGGTAAACGGCGTTGAGAACATGCTTTACATGTCGAGCCAGAGTTCCGCTGACGGCTCGTACAGTCTGAACGTGACCTTCGAATTGGGAACGGATATCGACATGAATACGGTTCTCACGCAGAACCGAGTATCGGCTGCTCTCTCACAATTGCCGGAAGAAGTTCAACGACAAGGTGTCACAACCAAAAAAGTGTCCAGCGCACTTGTGGCAGTCATCTCCTTTTATTCTCCGGAAGGTCGATATGACGATCTCTTCATCACGAATTATCTCACCATTAACGTAAAAGACGTTCTTTCGAGAATACGCGGCGTGGGGGACATTTCGACGTTCCCTACCAAGGACTATTCCATGCGTGTCTGGCTGGATCCGGACAAGCTGCATGCACGAGGCATAACGGTGGATGACGTGGTGAATGCCTTGCGGCAGCAGAATGTCCAGGTTGCTTCCGGCCAGTTGGGACAGCCTCCGGTTCCCAAGGATCAGGCGTACCAAATCAACGTGAACACGCTGGGACGGCTCACCGATGTCGAGCAATTTGCTGATATCATTGTAAAAACCGGTGAAGGCACGCGGGCCATTCGAGTCAAGGACGTTGCGCGGGTTGATTTGGGCGGCAAGGCGTACGATTTCCAGTCGCTCTTCAACGGCCAGCCCGCAGCCACTCTGATCGTGTATCAATCTCCGGGTTCCAATGCTATCGAAGTTACCGAGAATTTGACCAAAGCGATGGACGAACTCAAGAAAACCTTCCCGCAAGGACTTGAGTACCGTGTGATTTATAGAATTTCGGACTTCATAAATGCTTCGATTCACGAAGTGATCAAAACATTGTTTGAAGCATTTCTTCTCGTCGTCATCGTGGTGTTCGTTTTTCTGCAAAACTGGCGGGCGACTCTGATACCGCTCATTGCGATTCCCGTTTCGCTCATAGGTACTTTTGCCGTAATGCCGTTCATGGGATTTTCCATCAACATGGTCACTCTCTTCGGACTGGTGCTTGCCATAGGTATTGTTGTGGATGACGCAATCGTGGTGGTGGAGAACGTCGAACGTAATATGGCAGAGCACGGCATGAATCCCAAGGAAGCTGCCATTCGGTCAATGGAAGAAGTCACTGGTGCGATTATCGGCACCACACTGGTTCTCATGGCAGTTTTCGTGCCTCCTGCTTTCATGGGAGGCATTACCGGGCAACTGTTTCGTCAATTCTCTCTTACCATTGCCATCTCTACATTTTTCAGTGCGCTGAATGCGTTGACCATGAGCCCGGCCATGTGCGCGTTGATCCTAAAACCGGGCCACGGATCGAAGAATTTCTTCTTCAGAGGCTTCAACACGGTTTTCGACCGAACGACCAACTGGTACTCCCGTGTCGTATCTGCAGCAATCAGACGGATCGGGATAGCCATGATCCTGTTCATCGGACTGGTCGTTATTGGAGTGCTTGCATTTCAAAAGATTCCCGGCGGATTTCTCCCGTTGGAAGATGACGGCCTCGTCCTCGTCAACGTACAAATGCCGGATGGAGCTACCCTGCACCGGACGTACGAAACCGCACAAGCGGTAGGCAAGATTCTTAGCCGGACAGATGGCGTGGAAAGTTGGGGAGCGCTGATCGGATATTCGATGATCGATTCGGCAAGGTCGAATCTGGCTACGTTTTTCGTTCCGTTAAAACCCTGGGACGAACGTCTGGCAAAAGGCCGCTCAAGAGACGTCATAATGAAAGAGCTTTACGCTCAATTCCAAAAAATCCCTGAAGGTACTGTTTTTCCTTTCACGCTTCCTCCCGTAATCGGCTTGGGAACCGGTGGCGGCTTCGAGATGCAACTGCTGGACAAAGCGAACCTCGGGTTTCCAGCTTTGCAAGAGGCAGGTAATGAATTGGCCCAGTCGGCCAATGGCCAACCCGATCTTGCATCGGTAGTGGCAACGTTCCGAGCGACCTATCCTGCGGTGTACCTGGATATTGACCGCACAAAAGCACTCGCTTTGAAAGTACCCCTTGAGAGCGTATTTGACACTCTTCAAACGTACCTGGGGTCGGCGTATGTTAATGATTTCACTAAATTCAGCCGAACCTGGCAGGTGAGGGCTCAAGCTGAGAGTGCGTTCCGAAGGAATCCCGAGGACATTTCTCAATTGTACGTCAGAAACAATGAAGGCAAAATGATTCCACTGGGAACCCTGGTCAACGCACGTTATGAGGTCGGTCCTATGCGTGTCGACCGTTATAACCTGTTCCCCACTTCAAAAGTAATGGGCTCTCCGGCTCCCGGATTCAGCTCGGGACAAGCTCTCGATACCATGGAACAGCTCGCGAAAAAGGTCCTTCCCCCGGGAATGACGTTCGAATGGACGAACATGGCCTTCGAGGAAAAGAAGTCTGCAGGAAAAGGCTCCATAGTGTTCCTCGTTGCAATATTTGTCGTTATCCTGGTTCTGGCGGCACTATACGAGAGCTGGACCGATCCCCTTGCCGTTGTTCTCATTGTGCCTTTGGCGGTGTTGGGTTCGGCCATCGGCCTCCTGATTACGGGACTTGATAACAATTTGTACACTCAGGTGGGGCTTGTGCTCCTCGTTGGTTTGTCGGCTAAGAACGCTATTCTCATCGTGGAGTTTGCGCGAGATACCCGAGCGAAGGGGAAGGGCTTGTACGAAGCAGTGATCGAAGCATCAACGCTGCGGTTTCGCCCCATTCTCATGACGTCATTCGCATTCATTCTTGGAGTATTACCGCTGGTTTCAGCATCTGGAGCGGGTGCTGTGAGCCGGGTTTCGGTGGGAACGGTGGTGTTCGCCGGAATGTTGGGGGTAACGATTCTCGGAGTCTTCTTTACTCCCGCTCTCTATGTCCTGATGCAAGGTCGCCGGAAGAATGAAGACCAACCGCCTCAAACCTGATCGTGTGAATTTTTTGTGCAAACGGAAACCGTTAGACAGAAAAGAAAAAGGGGAATCTTCTTGACGGAGATTCCCCGGATCCGTTTGTGCAAACGTCCAACCACAAGCCTGCCACTATTGGGTCTTTTTCGCTGATTCCGCAGTTGGTTGATTGAGTCGCACCATTATCCATTGCTGCGTATTGTCTTTACCGAAATGCATGAGAGCTTCGGTCTGGTCTTTGGTAAGATTGTAAAGCCCCGTTTCCATGATGATGTCGGTATTCTTTCCATCAGCAAAGGTCCAGGCGGCACGCTGGGTTTTCTTGTCAATCATTCCTTTCACAGGCCTTGTGGTGTTCGTAGTGGTATTGTAATAGGTCCCGGTTATCACGCCTTCTTTGTTGACTGCAAGCTGCAACACCATGTTTGAATCGGAAGCTCCCTCCTTTGTCAAAGCAAACACTCCCAACGGAAGCCAGTCAGCATCGGACTTCGGTTCTGCAGGAGCTGAAGCCGCTATATCGCTGGCTTGCTGATAATACTGTTCGGCAGTGGCAACGGGTTGCCCCCCAGCATACACTTGATCGCCTTCATAGTAGATGTTGTCCCCATAATCATAGTACACCGGCTCACCACCATAAGCAGAACCGTACACCGCTGCACCTACCGTAGCCCAGGTTGCGGCTCCCCACCAGTAATTCCAGGGGTGCCTGTTGTGATCCCAGTAGGCGTGCGCTGCGTGTGGATGATCCTTCCACCACTGCGGAGTGAACATATTGTCATGCCTATTCTGGAAGTTCTGCCTGATCTGGTCTGCGTGGGGTTGCGAAGGCAATGTGGATGGCCTCTCACCCGGCCCTGGTCGATCACCGGCCCCCGGTCTTTCTCCTATGCCCGGCCTATCGCCTGCTCCAGGCCTATCGCCTGCTCCAGGCCTCTCGCCGATGCCGGGTCGATCACCAGTTCCGGGACGGTCACCTATCCCCGGTCGATCACCCATGCCAGGCCTGTCCGCAGGAAGTGTTCCCGCCATTTTATCACCCGCTCCCGGACGATCTCCAGCTCCAGGACGATCCCCGCCCACAAGCTGCTGAGCGCCGGCATATCCGAGTGCACCGGCAGCAGCGCCTATTCCTACTTTGCCCATATCGGACATACCACTGCGTGGTTGTTGCGGAAGATTCAGAAATTGCTGGACCTGGGATTGGCTCGGCCTTGTTGATGCGCTCGGGCCGGGTCTTCCATCTACTCTTCCCGCGCCGGTTGAGGGCCGGGTTGCCGGTGAGGAGGGGCGCTGAGCAACTTGTTTCTGCTGTCCTGAAGGCCGCTGTGGTTTCGACACCTGGCTGGAAGGTCGCGATTGAGAAGTAGAGGGTCGCGAGTGAGAACTCATGGAGGGACTTCGATAGGAAGCCCCCCCTCCCCTATGTCCACCACTGTAACCGCCGCCACCGTAACCACCGCCACCCCCACGGCCGCCGGAGAATCCACCGCCACCGCCGCCGCGACCGCCACGAGAATAGGCGTCTTCCAGGAAGAGGTATCCGCAGAAAAGAAGCAGAATCGGAATACTGATTATGACTGATTTTTTCATGATCTTTCCCTCACCTCGTTGCTCCTGAGACCGCTGAACGAGCCTCTTTGCGGACCACGGTCACCGGATCGATATTCGGCAATAGCTCACCATCCACTTCGCGTCCTATTGACTGCCAGGTAAACGAGCCCGGATCGACATACGTGTACACGTTGACGGAAGAAGCTTTTCGACCGTCCGGGAGTATGCTCTTCAGTTTGACGGTCCATCGATTTTCACTACCGCTCCAGGTTCCTTCAGCAAAACCGCCGTTTGAATCAAATACCCAGGAACGAATCGTCTTGGCTGCAGGGTCCCATCCGATCACCTGAGTACCCTCTACATCCAATCTGCCACCAACGATGACGCGAAAGGTTCCATTGATGAACCCATAGTTTTTGGCCCACTTGAAGGATGTCTCGACGGTGGCCTCTTCATCTTTGTCTACCCAGTCCCCCATGAGCCATTCGAGTTGCCCTAATTGTGCAATAGTGGCAAAGGGGACTGAAGATTCTTCTTCATCAACGCTTGATAGTTTCCAATTCCCTTCTTCCTTTATGAGAGTGGCCGTGAAGTGAGTTTCCTCGGGCTCATCTCCTTGTCTCTGAACCAGCGCAATACCTTTTGCAACCGAGCGATCCGGAGATTTGAATTCCACATCATAGAGTGCCACTTTTAATTGGATACCCTTGTTGTCCTGGAGATATTTTTCCAGTGCAGGTTTTATTTTGTCCCTTCCTTTCAGGCGCTCTCCGGAAGCTGACACGAATTCACCTTTGCGGCTCCAATGGGATGCCAAGGCCGTAGCATCGCCCAGATTGTACGCCTGCACGTATGCTTCCACGGTTTTGCGGATTTCCTGCTCATTTTTTGTGGGACTGCCGGGTTCCGCGGCAAAGACAAGGCCTGCAAGAAGAAGCGTTATGCACAAACTTGTCATAACTCTGTACATGAAAAACCCCCTCCTCTCTTTCGGTTCTGCTTCTATGCTTTAGGATAGATGTGTCTGGATGCCGAGTCAAGACGAGAGGACAGAAGCCATTTCGGCCTTGGCTCTGAAGTGTTTCCGCCCGTTTGCTCTTCGAGTTCGTGCAGAGCGGGTCTGAGAAAAGAATCTATTCGGGTTTCATTCCAACGAATAAGTAATAAGGAGCAGAGACAAGAGGAAGATACGGCAGCTTTGCTCGATTCTGGTGGTAGTACTGTAGTGCAAACCGGCGGGTCAAGTATGGGACATGGTCGGTACTGGGGAATACGCCGTCCGTTTCAAACCAAACTCGCCAGAATAAGCGAGTTGCCCAATTGTGAGATTTCTGCTTTTCCGTGATACGGAACGGATTTCCGACAAAAAAGTCGCAAGCTGCGCAACATCCACCCGGTTTCAGCATCGCTGCTGCTCTATCGATGGCCGCATACCATTCCGGGATCATGGTAAGAGAATACGTAAAGGAGACCACATCGGCTCGTTCATCTCCGGGAAGCGTAAAGCTCAAAGCATCCGCATGGACTATTTCCATATTATCCCATCCGTTACGCTTCTTCCTCTGTTGTGCTATTTCCAGAAGAGGTTCGCACAAATCCACGACATAAGCTTTTTTCAGCGTCGCCATGTTTGGCCCCAAAGCTTCGAAGCTTGCCCCTGTTCCTCCCCCCATGTCCACCCAGATGCTTCCCGGCTTCAACGAAACGAGATTGAAGAGGTCGGCTCTACCCGAAAGGAGACGTTCGCGAAAACTATCGTAGTGAGACTCCTGACCTCTATAGAAACTGTTGAGCCTCTCTTGAAGGGTCTTCCCGCACATGCGTTTGAACACGAGATGATAGAGCGTTTCCAGATCCTGCAATTTGTTCTTATTTCTTATAATTCCGTTTTCCGAGTCCATTCATTTTCTCCACGATCCGGCTTCTCGAGGGCCGTTTTCACATTTCCGGCAAATCTGCAATAAAGAAACTGCTGTACATGTGGACCCGGTCCTGCTGATGAAGGATTGCGGCTCGTTTGCTCTGGTACGAGAGGAGTTCTTTCAAGAGCACACTTTTGCCATAGATTTGAACTTCGACAGGATTGACAAAATTGACCCCGGTTGCAGCGCTTCTCCAGATGACGCGAGCAGGTATGCTCGCACGCCGTACTAACCATTGCCACTCTCTATTGAGCTCTTCAGGATAATTTGCCGCCAGCCAATCCATATGATCCAGGAGAACGAAACGCGAAATGGAGCCGTCATGTTGGGCGAGGAAATCGGATACCGAACCGGTAAACCATTCAATCTTATCAACAAGTCCTTCTTTGAGACGATTGAAGTTCTCCCGTCTGAGGTATTCGGGACAGCAAGATTTCGAATATTTCCCATTCAGATAGACCTGCCAAAAATAGTTGTCGGAAAGCGGAAGCCTTGAAAACACGTAATCCAGGCAATCGGTGAGCAGTTTTTCGACTCCTCCGGAGTATGTCCTGTTCAAGAGATCTTTTTGTGCAGTGGGAACGCCGACCGGATACAAGACCAGATTGGTTTTGACAAGTTGCCGGACGAAAGGAGAGAAGAACTTTCTTTTGAGATGGTCTTCATAGATTCGTTGTTGAACCTCCAAGGAGGGTGCCTGCAAAATATCTTCGATATGATTGCGGGCCTTTGCCACATAATCTATGTAATAATTTGCCGTTTTTGCGACCAATCCGGCAGAACCGCGAAAATAAAAGGACGATCTCCAGCTCTTCCCGGAAAAGTACGACATTTTCTTGTCCCAGAATCTCCGGGCATCCGGAGAGAGGTATCTGCGCATGGCATCGCGATACATTTCAGTCGATCGAGGCGAGTACCCGTTGCCAAAAAGGGAGAAAAAATCTTCAAAAGCCAGGGACCGAATCCCCGCAATCTTCAACTGCAGCAAGAAATTTTGTCTGGGGTTCATGTCCACGGCATAGATACGATCGGGGTTCTTCAGCGCATAATCGAGAGCATTGCAGCCTGCGGACGTTATGACCATAACCCGATCCTGTGGAGTCAGATCCAGTGCCATACGATCTATTCTCGGATCTTCCCAGCACGTGTTGTACACTAGGCTGTTTCCGTGAATGAGTCCGAACAGCTTCTCCGACAGAACATTAACTGGCATTTATTGTCTCCAAACGGTGTGCACCGATCCCATGCCCGCACCCCACTGAAAATGTGTTCGATTCTCCTGCACCACATGACTTGTTCGGGTCGAGAGATCCTGCGATTATTGACGTGTCTCTGATGGGTGAAGCTGGTAATAGAGATCGATATGGTTCTGAAATTTCGTTCACCTCTTAGTGACCGACCGTCAAGAGGCATTGTACTAATTATTATAAGAATTTGGTTACGATTCTGCTATTTGTAGATTCAAGTGAAGCTATATGAGGAAGGGATCAGGCAATTGCAGGGCGCACTGCTCTCAGTGCGTGTGAATCGCCTGACGCTGAAGACACTGATTCATGACCCGGTCATCTGTGGACCCGCTACAAAAGAGCGTTCCCTATGCGTTCCTGGCTGCAAGAGCAACAAAGATGTACGACCAACCGTTCACGATCAACTCTATTGAAACAAAAAGTCCAATTATCCATAATCCGGAAACCGGCCAATTAGCCAGAATCAGCCCTCCAAGGACCACAGAAATAATTCCCCCGAGAAGGAGCCACAGCCAGGAGCCGAATTTTCGCATTTGAAATGCCATGATTACACGAGACAATCCTATGAAGATCAATGCACCTGCAATCATGAGGGTCAGCATCGCGGAAACTCCGACCGGATGCATAATCGCACCGATTCCGGCGATCAAATACAGGAAGGCAATGAGTACATGCAATAGCAGACTCTTCCACCCCTTACATTTGACTGCCTCCACGAACTGTGCCCCAGCGCCAATCAGCAGGAGAACGCCAAAGAATAAGACGCTCGCGAGGGTGACGGCAAAAGTCATCCCCAGTCCTATGAACCCAAGGATAACGAACAATATTCCAAGCCCCAGGAGCCATATCCAGTTACGCCGGACTTCTCCGAAGACTTCCTCCTGAGACGGTCCGTATCTATTTTCGCTAAGTTCCGGCATCATAAATTCTCCTTTCCTGCAATCAGTTGCGATGATGTACACACCCTACTCTCTGAGTTGATGCTTGAGCAACGCGAAAGTTTCAAATGTGCAGTCTGGCCATAGTTTTTTATTGCCGGTTACATATCAATGAAGACCCGTACTGTTTGTACGCACGAGTTTTGCCGGAAGCAGGTGACTCTCAATTCAGTTCAACCCGTATAGTCGCTGGCAAATCTGAAAAAGTTCCCACGGAATGTTAATTCTCACGTTCCGCATGTTTCACTCCACTGTTCATGCGGATGATGAGTTCTAGTTCAATTGCAGTAAGCTTCCAAGAGGCCCGTAGGATTTTTCCATCTCTTTGTAAAGGGGCTTGCCGTACAGAAATGCGTAAATTTCATCTGCTTTCGCTGGAACATCGACATCTGAAAAACGGTCGGGGTACAGGATTTTTCCTATTGCATACGCATCGGCAATGGCAGTGCTGATGTTCGTGACATAATAGTTGAACGGATAAACCAGAAACACCTTGTTTTCGCGAAATGCTTTCAGCTCTTTATAAAACTCCGATTTCTTCTGAAAATCCTGTTTCACCAGTGACAGGCCGCCAGCATCGATGAAAATGATGTCCGGATTCCACGCGAGAAGTTGCTCTTTATCCGTAAACAAGTGGTCTTTTTGCGAGACCGTTTGGGCAAGATTTCTTGCTCGCACCCAATCCAGAGGGGTGTAGCTCGGGTCCGTGCTCTCAATTCCCTGTACACCTTTGTATCCAAGGGCGCCTATATAAACCGCGGGCTTCTGATTTTCGGCAATGCCTTCGGTTCGGGACTGAAGATCCTTCCTTGCGTTTTCAATGTACGAGATCACTTTTTCAGCCTGTTGTTCCGCCTTGAGGACCTTCCCCGCAACCTGCAGCGAATCGTACATGAGTTTGTCGAAGGACGCGAACCTGCCGTGGGAGAGAATGATTACCGGGATGCCAAGCTTTTTTTGTAGCGCATCCGCATTGGATGGCTCCATATAGGAAATGAAAATCACATCCGGCCGTACTCTCAGAACCGCTTCCAGGTCCGGTTCCTTGTTGATGCTCCCTGGACCGCCGGGACCGATTATCGGCAATTTCGTCAGTTCGGGATGAGCCAGAATGTACGGTCTGCCGGAAGGACGCGTCTTCTCGAATTCTTCGACTCCAACCACTCGATCGAATGCTCCAAGATACACAATCTGTCTCAGGGTTCCAGGACTCAGGCAGATAATCCTCTGCGGACTTGACGGTATTTCAACGATCCGTTTTCCCATGTCGGACACAGTAATTTTTTCAGCATAAACCGCCCCTTGCACAAGAAGCAACCCGAGAAAAGCAGCAAACAGCATGAACGAAAATCTCTTCATCAGCACGCTCCTTCGGCTCCGCCTCTGCAGCAGTGAACCGGAATAACAACCGGATATCCTTCGACCATTCTCAAGATGCTATGCACGCCGTACACTTCCTCTATTACTTCCGGCGTCATAGAATCCGTGGATCCCATCGCGTGTACCGAACCATCCTTCAAGATGAGAAACAGGTCTGCAAACCTCAGAGCGAGATTAAGATCGTGAATCGCCATAACAACCGAAAGGCCTTCGGTTCTGACTACTTCAACAATCAGATTCATGACATCCAGTTGATTTTTGAGATCCAGGCTGCTCGTAGGTTCGTCCAGGAGAAGCACCTTCGGTTCCTGTGCGAGTGCTCTTGCGATGACAACTTTCTGCGCCTCTCCTCCACTGAGTGTGGAAACGGGCCGCAAAGCATGGTCCCTGAGCTTCATCAAGGTAAGCACTCTCTCCACTACCTGCATATCTCGCTCGGTTGCAGCCCATTTGATATGAGGCTTGCGGCCAAGGAGCACCATATCAAAGACCGTGATCTGGTCTTCGCTGAAGCGTTGAGGCACGTATCCGATCCGCCGTGCAACCGCTTCACCCGTAAGAGCAGATAAATCCTTGCCTTCCAGGAGTACCGAGCCGCATTGAGGTCGCAACACTTTGTTTATGCATTTTAGTAAGGTGGACTTGCCTGCGCCGTTGACACCCAATACACCAAGTATTTTGCCTTCAGACAACTCGAACCTGACATCCTGAAGCACGGGACGACCGTTATATCGAAAGCTTATATCATTTACTGACAAAATCACCGGGAATACCCCCTCATCAGGAGATAGAGAAACAATGGCGCTCCCATAAAGGATGTGAGGACCCCAACGGGCAAGGTGCCGGATCCTACAAGAGTGCGGCTGACGGTATCGGCGAGCAGAAGCAGGAGTGATCCGATTATGCAGCTATGAGGAATGAGATACCTATGATCTCCGCCAACGAGACGTCTGCCGATGTGAGGCGCCAACAAACCGAGGAAAGCAATCACTCCCAGAAAAGCCGTGACAAGTGACGCTATTAGAGCAGTAAGAAACATACCGACAAGACGAAACCTATCCACATTCACACCCAGGCTGCGTGCGACGTCCTCGCCGGCAGAAAGAGCATTCAGGTCCCAGAATCTCAGGCCGAAATAGAACGTGACGACAACTGCAGAGGCCGTCATTAAACCTATTTCGCGCCAGTTCGAGCGACTTACATCTCCGAAAGTCCAAAAGACGACGGACGCTATTTCGACTTCCGTTGCAAAATACTGAACCAGAATCGTTCCCGACACGAACAACGATGAGAGCGCAACTCCAGCCAGAATAATGGATTCGGCAGCCATTTTCTTTAATCGTGCCAGCGCCAAAATGACGAAGGTTCCGATAAGGGCCCCGATGAAAGCGCAAAGCGTCACCGAATAGATATTCTTTATCGTCATCGGACCGGCGGCACTGGTAGTCTGAACAGCGCTGGCATGACCGACGGCCACTTCAGCACCTCCCGCTCCCAGAACGACAATGGCAAAAGCAGCTCCAAAAGCCGCACCCTGGCTAATTCCGAGGGTGAATGGGGATGCGAGGGGATTCTTCAGCAAACACTGCATGACCGCACCGGACAATCCAAGGGACCATCCGGCAACTATTGCAGCAATAATGCGTGGCATTCTGATGTTCCAGATAACGACTCCGGTCGATCCCTCGCCTTGGCCCAATACTGTCGCAATAACCCTCAAAAGAGAGATATCGAAGGAGCCTCGAGCCAACGCAAAACACCCAAGCCCAACTACTGCGCAAGAAAAAAGAACGAAAAGCAGCATCTTTCTTCTGACTAAATCAGTATAGGCTTGAGTGACGGAAGAGTGCTCCATGCAGTTTGTTCCTATCCGTTCCGCGATCGATTCCGTAGATCGGGCATATTCCCGGAATCGCCCAGGATGCGCCGTCAGCAACCCACGCTTTAATTCGGTCGAGGAGACTGGCCAGTGGCACGTGTTGACAACCGCGACCCTCTATGTGCTATCATTACCAACAAATGTGGCACGATGTCAAGCAGTCATGATGTCGTCGTCCGATGGGGACTCCCGTTGATAACCACGAGACGGTCCGTAGGCGAAGCATAGCTGTCTGCTCGCATGACAAATTGCAGAGGAGAACCAATGATTCTGAAACCTTTTCACAGAGAAGGAGTTATGTCCCTTCCCATCACCTTCATTTCCACCGTGAGCACCGACGGGATCAGGAATATTGCGCCATGGTCTTGCATAATGCCGATTCTGCGTCCACTCGACCTCATTTGCGCCGCATCGGCCCATAAACGCGATACCCTCCGGAATGTACGGGAAACCGGAGAATTTGTGGTCAACCTGCCGGGAGTTCAACTTGCGGATAAGGTGATTCCAGCGGCAAAGCCCATACCGCCGGAAGCGGACGAGTTCACTTTCACCGGACTGGAAGAGAAAAAATCGGAGATGATTCAGGCTCCCGGCATCGCAGGTTGCTATGCCTGGATGGAATGCAAGCTTGCCACATTGTATGAAGAGACGAATTATGTTCTCATAGTGGGACAAGTAGTGAGGTTGGAGATTTCTGACCATGTTCTCGCACCTGACGGGACTATCGATTTATCGAAAGCACAGCCTCTTATGATGACGAGTCTGCGGAAAGGCATGAATTTTTGTACTGTGCACGAGATAAACCATTTCGAGCCGTTTTCTGCTATGTTTGAAGATGGCAAGGACCCGCTCGCCAAGAAATACGATGGCTGAAAACTGGATTTGCCGACAAAGATTTTTATAGTTAACCTGATTGCACAAGAGGAGGTCAATTCTCATGAATGAAGTTCAGTCAAGTGATGCCTGGAAAAAAGCAGTTGATTTTCACGGTCATGTGTGCCCGGGATTGGCTATCGGCTTCAAAGCCGCTACAGCCGGAATGGAATGGCTTAAACAAAATCGCTCTGAAGATGAGGAATTAATAGCAATCGTCGAGACCAACGCATGCAGTGCCGATGCCGTTCAGGTTCTCACGGGATGTACCTTTGGCAAGGGAAACTTCATCTTTAAGGATCACGGCAAGATGGTGTTTTCTCTCGTCAGCCGACTCTCAGGAAATGGCGTGAGAGTGGCGCTCCGTGCAGGCGCATTTCAGCCGAATGAAAGACACATGGAGCTTATTCAGAAAATAAGGACGGACACGGCAACCGACCAGGAACGCTCCGAGTTCCGAAGCCTGCACGAGCAAAGAAGTATCGGTATTCTGGAAAAAGATCCGGCTGAACTGTTCACAATCGAATCCATCACCGTTGAATTGCCGCCAAAGGCGAATATCGAGCCTTCAATGTCCTGCGCCCAATGCCAAGAACCGACCATGCAGTCAAGGCTGGAGGAGAAGGACGGGGTTCTTGTATGCAAAACCTGTGCACGAGCCATGTGATCGAAGAATCCCCGGCTATTCAGTCTGAGAGCTCAGAATGCCATTGTTCCATGTGGGCTGCATGAGTTCTCAGGTATGCTCCGGGTTTGTAGAATTTGTCATAAAACTCCAGATCGAGATGGTGCGCCTGAAGATACGTGATCAGAAAAATCGAAGGCACCGTCCCCGGGAATTTGCCGAATGTGTCGAATATGTATTGAGCCTGTAGTGCAACACATTCTTTGAAGTGTTCATTATGCATTTGTGCCGCAGAACGAACTTTGCGGCTGTCCTTCCAAATTCCCGGAGTATTTGGATTGAAAGGTCCTCCAGGACGGAACTTTCGCCGACAGACTGCTTCCACCGCATCACGCATCGAACTATAATGCGGCGGACAGAACGCTTCCATCACACCTTCCAGACCCGTGGGATTCGGGTACGGCCAGTTTTCGTTCTCATCGTAACGGAACCGCAATCCGGGAACGGCGGGGTTGCCACTGGCCCCAAGCACGCTGAAAGGATCGAGGCCGTTGAACATCCAGCCCCCGAGCCCCATTGCTTGCAACATCAAAGCTCCTGCGTAACAGCTTAATGACATTTCTACAGAGACTTCTCCCAAGGACCATTGTTCGACAAAGGTCAACGGCCAGGTATTGTTTACGTCCACCATGTCGCGAAATTTTTCGATTCCGGGTATTGAGCGTTTGTTAATGTCATCCCTTATAACCACACCGTTTTGCAGCATGTAGCAGATATTGAGGAGAACATGCTGCGCCAGATCCGCGACCGGTATCACGAGAAACGTCCCAGGATGATTCACAACCCACGTGTTGTGAGGTTCCGAATAAGGAACCTCAGGGGGAATGCCGAGCCGTCCATCCTGGATTTTTCTGGTATGCTGTTTGAGAAAATCCAGGACTGTCACCAGACTGACTTGTCCGCTCTCGTCAGGTTCTGCGCTTGCAGGGGCGTCTCGCAGATCCAGGACGTAAACGCCTTCATCATCCGTAAAGAACGTCGTGCTCGTGTGAAAACCGGCTGAAGATGGAAACGTACGGCCTCCCGCAGCTCCGGCGTAATTCGAAAGAAATGGCGCATAATGCTCTGCCCGGTAAATCAAGTAGTTCCATCCGGTGTTGCCTCCGGATGCCGCCAACACCAGGAGCTTTTCCAGTTCGGAGAGTGGAAGCGGCTCATGTCGGGATTTATATGTAAACACGCCATCGGGAATTTCCGCTCCCCTGAAAAATCTTCTGGATCTACGCCCGATGAGAGCCTCAATCAGGCCGAAAGAGAGCATATCTTCAAGTCCCCGCTTCTCGGAAAGTATTTCCATGGAAACCTCCATTCCAGGACAACCTCACATGATAGTGAACTCACGTGCATTACTGTAATTAGTCAGAATTCTGACGCTTATCCCACGTCCAAATACAAGATATTGGTGGGAGCCGGCGTCGCTGGCGATCCATTCTCTTGACACAATTGATTACGCCGGCACGGAGGCCGGCAGCGACCAGTACTTATTGTTCAATCGAACACTAATTTTGGAATTGCCAATAAATTAAGGAACATAACAAAAACCACTTACCAAAAGCGATCATCGTTTTGTTTCATTGGATTTCAGACCTTGCATAATTGAGTAACAAAAGCTGTGTAATCAATTACATCTGTACGAAATTATGAATCATTGGTGCTAGTTTCAGCATCCTTGCCGTCTTGGCGATCGATTTTATCCGAGCAGCGAGAGCATTCTCCACGAACGAGCACTTGTCGGTCGCTCACCTTACCCCATCCCTCTACTTCTAACGGGAGGGATACTGCATCAATTTCCGGCCATGCAAAATCCCTAATACTACCGCATTTGACACAGATCATGTGATGATGTTGCTGGGTATTCGGATCGAAACGTGTCTTGTCATCGAGAAAATGAACTTTGGCAATCAATCCCTGCTCATCAAACGTGCTGAGAGTTCTGTAGACTGTATCGAGTGAAACAGTAGGCAATTTCTTTTGTACACGTCTGAATATCTCTTCAGCCGAGGGATGATCGTTGGCAGCAATAACTTCAAGGAAAATTTCTAGACGCTGAGGCGTAACTTTGATACCGTGGTCTTTGCAAACAATTCGAAACATATCAATTTTTTGATTTCTAGACTGTTTCACTGAAGAAATCCTTGTAAGTGCTTCACGTTCTGTAGCCTCAATTCACGAAAAGTTCCTGATCCCAGGCCATGCCATTCCACGAGATCTATTCGTTGTCCCGTACAAGGCTATAGACCCGAATCGGCTCGCGCACATTCTTGAATTCCATGAAGCCCCTGTCATGGAGAGACAGTTCATCTTTAACGTAATCGGCAGTCTGTGTTCCCAGGAGGATATCTCCCCGTGTCGCTGCTCCGGCTATCCTCGCTGCAAGGTTGGTTACCGCACCCGTTGCGGTGAATGTCATCCGCAGGCCGGTACTTCCCTTGAATTTGCTCATTCCCACTGCGGCAATACCGGAATTGATACCCATATTGATTTCAAGAGGAGGAAATCTGTCTGTAAGCTCTTGATTGATTTCAGCGGTTCTGCCCCGGATCTCCAATGCTGCATGAACTGCGCTGAGGGCCGAATTCTTTCCAGAGCCTTGAAAAATCACCATGAGACCGTCACCGGCAGTCTCGTTGACATCGCCCCCGTGCGTTTCAATAATGTCGAGAAAAGCCGAGAAGTACTTTTCAATGATGAAATTGATCTTTTCCCGGGTATGGGTTTCGCTGATCCGGGTGTACCCGGCTATATCCAAGAATAGGACAGAGACATCCGTGTCTCTCTTTTCAAGGTCTGGTGCGGCAGGGTTCTTTTCGACGATTTTCTGGACCGTGGAGGGAACGAATGGTCGAAGGTGCTTCAGGATACTGTCTACTGTCAGCTTTTCCTGAGCTATTTTCCAGTGACCTCTTGCATTCTGAATAACATTGGATGCAAGTTCCGCAAGGTCCTTTAATATCACAAGATCCTTTTCTCCGAGATTCGATCCTGGCGCAGAAATGGCATCGAGGATGGCTAGAGGTTTATCTGCCTGATAAATGGGCACCACAATCTCACAGAGACCTTCAGGCATGGAAATATCTGCAGGTACACTTTCTCCTGCTTTTCCGGCCAGAAAACACATAGCTGTCCGGCCCTTTTCCAACGTACCTGTTATGGTGGTTCTTCCTCTCTTACAGAGTTGACAATTGATGCGTTTTTTCTCGACTGCGCAATGGAGGGGTCGGGTGTAGTTCTGCGCTTCAGGATCTATCATGAGCAGGCAAACTTCCTGAAGATCGGGAATGCTGCTCTTTGCCTCATCCCGGATGATCTCAAGAACGTCACCTATTTCCAGCGACGAAGTAAGTTTCTTGGCTACCCTGAAAACGTTTTCAAATCGTTCCTTATACATTGGCTCAGCTTTCTGCTGGGGCGATCTGAATCCAGAAGAGAGTATATGGCTATGGAAACGAAAAAGCCAGTCAATACAATTTTTCGGACAGAATTGGTCAAGAAGGACTCAGTTACTCACCGCAATAAACAGGTGAAGAAACGATCCGTGATCATTGTGAGAAATGTCCAGGCAACAGCTTTTCTCTGAAAAAGATTCTTCCCCTCAAAGTCTTCCATTATTCCTCATACGGATCGAAATGAAGGTCCTTCAGAGGTGTTTACGACCTCTGAAGGATAAGGGCGGCGACGGCAGGTTGGCACAAATTCTGCCGAAATTACAGGATTTACAGCGCTCTCATGAAGGCGACGAGAGCTTTTTTCTCGTCTGTATTCAGGTTGAGGCCCTGTATGAGATTGAAAAACTCTACGGTGTCTTCCAGTGTGATCAGCCTGCCGTCGTGAAGATACGGCGGTGACTCTTTGATGCCTCTGAGAGGGAAGGTCTTGATAGGTCCGTCAGCAGAAGCCATTCTTCCGTTTATCATTTTCGGTTTAAAGAATCTCTCCGCTTTCAGGTTGTGCATGAGATTATCCGTGTAGTAAGGGGCCGGATGACACACTGCACATTTGGCTTTTCCGAAAAACACTTCCTCGCCTTTTAGTTCGAGTTCAGATGCCTTTTTGGGATCGAGTTTTCCATAAATATCCAGCTTGGGGGCAGGAGGAAAGTCAAGAAGCGCCTGGAATTCAGCCATGAAATGCACCTGACTGCCCCGTTCCAGAACATTGACGCCTTTCTTGGTTGCTATGACAGGATCCCCATCGAAATAGGCTGCACGCTGTTCGAACTCAGTGAAATCTTCAATACTCTTCAGGGCGCGTTGAGAACCGAACAAACGCTGAATGTTGACGCCCCGCAATGGAGGAGTATCGAGTCGATGACGAAATTCCTGCGGTCGAATGTCGCCCACGAGATGTGTCGTCGCATTGGTATGGCCGTTTGCGTGACAATCAAAACAAGTAACTCCACGGTGAGGCTTCTCGGAACGGCGATCTTCTGTCTGATTGAACTGCTGCTGAGGAAATGGAGTAACAAGGAGTCTGAGCCCCTCAAGCTGCTTGGGATTAAGAATTCCGTTGAAGAGCTCGAAGTAATTGTCAATGGTAATAAGTTTACCCTTGGAAACGTCCCCAAGGTCCGGTCTCGTTGTCAAAAACATGGCAGCAGGAGATTCCGGCAAAATATGATCCGGCAGGTCAAAATCAAGGTCGAAGCGGGTGAGGTCCCTTTGCTCCTGCTTCTTGATTTCGTCTATGTGCGTCTTTGGGAAGACCATCCCGCCTTCAGGATGATTCGGATGAGGAAGAGGATAGAAGCCTTCAGGCCATACGTTTTTTTCTTTGATCTGCTCGGGTGTCATGGAAGCGAGCTGCTCCCACGTGACGCCTTGCGGAAGCTTGACTCGCACGCCTTCCTGTATTGCCTTCCCCCGGGACATGGCAACACCCTGGGCCGGCTTATTATTGAGGTCGTAGCGAGAACTGAGCAGATCGGTATGTTTCTTTTCGATTTCAGGCTTGGCTGCCTTCATGCGAGCCATAATCGAATTAAAGGGCTCGGTGATGACAACCGGAGAATAGCTGCTCGGGACCTTCTGGGATTCAGCATAGATTAATCCCGCAAGCGCCACAATCATGCAGCAAGCCATAACAAAGATTAACTTGGGTCGTACGAAATTCACAAGAGTACCTCCTTTTCTAATTGTTTGTTAGGTTGGCGTGTAATGCCATCTCCCGGATTTCCACATTTTCCGGCAGATCGGCGCCTATACAAATAATGAACGGCAGTTGTTAGGAACGTTTCCTATTTCTGATCATAGTGGAGCAGCGATTCTCTGTCAAGACATTGTGGCAGCTTTTATCGTGACTAACTCAAATTCAATAAACAAGGTTATTATATATGCTATAAACCGTGTTGGATACCCGAAGTATATCACTAACACTGTTCGATCGGATCACTTGAAGCTGTAAGATGCGGATCCCTGACCGGATCGGCACATTTCCCGACAGAAAACACTTGACATCCTTCTTGGTGCCACGTAATCTTTTCCCGTAGCAACATATGCCATTATTTCAGTTTTTGTAGCCAACCATAGCGGTACGGCCTTGTCAATGCATTTTTTCTGCATGAGCACCGAACCGCAGCGGGACTTGGCAATGTGGAGGGAGGTGAGGTATGCCTTTCTTACGGTCTTCCGTTGTTCTCATTTGTATAGTGCTCGTCTCGTTCGTTCCTGCTCCGGCTTCAGCCTGGGAATTCTCCATGGACGGCGCATTTAATTATGAGTATGAATACTACGGTCAACAGGGTAACCAGGGATTTTTCGGGCAGTTCAATATAGATAGAAGTATCGGTGTTGGAGGTCTGTCTGCCGGGGATTATGCTGCAGTCAATGCATGGGTCGGTCGACAGATCGGACGGCAAGGAAACGACTTCGCTGCTGGATCCGACGCGGTGAAGGCTTATCAAAATCTTGAACTGTGGCCCCAGTTCACCATTACCAAGGCTATCCGCTTCAGGGGTAAATATCGCCTCGGTGCGTACGGCGAGCCCAACAATTCCGATTACTTGACCAATACCAAGCCAGGCACCAATGTGGCAACCTCAGATGGGCAGTGGACCATGTGGTGGGTAGTCGCGCAGACGCCTCTCGGTCAAATCGTGGTCGGTAAGAGACCGGAAGCTTTTGGAACAGGTCTCCAGTTCAACGGGGCAAGCAATAATACGACTGAAGGGGTTGCGCTGGTGGCACCTTACGGTCCGCTCCGCGTTAGCCTGGCTGTAAGACCTCAGTGGCTATTACAGCCTGATTATGAACTGAACACCCGATACAATTTCTTCAACATTCTGGACAAGAACAATCTGCGACAGCTTTCGGTGAGAGTCTTTGCGACCTATCAGAATGGTCCTGTCGACATGGGAATCTTTTGGGCCGGTATGCGATGGCATGCGGGCAAGGAATCACAGGGGTTAATAGTCACGGTTCCTCCCACAGGAGCGTCTACCCGCAATACGTTTAATCCCTATGACGTGCTGTTGAATCTGGGCACATTCTATTTTAAATACAATAACGGTCGATGCTTTTTTAACACCGAGTTGGCCTATTATAACGAAATCATCGACACTCTTGTGACGGCACTTCCCGGTCCCAGGTACAAGGAATCCTGGAGATACATGGCCGAAACAGGAATCGTGGCAGGCCCGGCGAAGGTGAGCTTTCTCTATGCTTTTATGCCAGGCCCGGATAGGCGCGGAGGCGCACTGATAAACAAGCAACCGTACACCCAGGGTGCAGGTCAGGGAGCATATGATGTGTTTCGTCCTTACAGCTATCTTCTCGGTTATGCCTACGGTTCCGGTGTGAATGCCTTCAATGTGAATGGAGACGGTTATATTAATGCAGCCTGGGTCCTTGCTTCTCGAATCGACTATTCGGTTGCGGCCAACTTGAATGTTTTCAGCTCTTTTCTCTGGGCCGAACGATCATCTCACGGTTACGGGTGGGGATTCCTGAGACCCAACCAAACAGCCGCAGCGGTGAGAAACGTGAATGCCGCCGGGACCCTCGTGGACACAGTGACGTGGACCCCTGCTCTTACCTATAAACAGCACAGAAACGCGCCGAATATTCCCGATACAGCCCTGGGATGGGAAGTCACGACCGGTTTTGATTGGAAGCTTTTGGAACGCTATACCCTGGGAGGAGTGATATCTTGTTGGCAGCCCGGAAAATGGTTTAAATATGCTTCGATTGATAGAAGCATCCCCGGGTGGGACACACAGACGGATTCTACCCCTACTTATCCTTTCGGCACCAATCCCGACCGTACGCTAGACCCCATTCTCGGAGGATGTGTTTCCCTGACCGTGGATTTCTAGAGCATGCCATCTTCAGGAGAGTTTTCTCATGAACAGAGCGAAATCGGAATTCTTTGATTCCCAGGTAAATGAATCCTGGGCTGCCTCGGAGTACGGGGCGGAAGAGATCGTGAAAATAAACCGAATGCTGAAGTATGCAGATCTTCGTCAGGGACACCGCGTCATTGAACCTGGTTGCGGTACAGGAAGACTGACGGCCATTCTCGCCCAAGCTGTCGGACCGACGGGTATGGTTCTCGGATTCGAGATCAGCCGTGAAATGAGAGAAGCAGCTCTGCGTCGGATGAGCACCCGAGAGAATGTGTTGCTCCTCCTTGAACCTGTTGAGGCATATCCGTTTGTCCCGGAGGATTATGACACTGTGCTCTGCCATAACGTATTCCCTCACTTCGATGACAAACCCGCTGCACTTCGGTGTCTTGCAACTGCTCTGAAGAAAGGAGGAAGATTCATTGTTTTTCACTTCATGAACTCGACCGGTATCAACGATCTTCACCGCAAAGCCGATATGTCGGTGTTGCACGACATGCTCCCGGCAGAGACGGAAATGCGCAATCTTTTTCGAGCTGCGGGAATGGAGGTCAATATGCTCCAGGACGATGAGCTTGGATATCTACTTTCGGCCACCCGGAATCACTGATTCAGCAAATTGATGATGATTAAGCATTCGGAAAACTCACGCACAACAGGCCGGATTTGTGTTAGCTTATGTAACTGCTGTTTCACAAGTCTTTTTCTGCCCGGACGATTTCGCTCCTCGGGTATTTTTCCCACATAACACTCAATTAACAGGCGGAATGAAAAATACACTATTCTTAATGAATTAACATTAAAATAGCTTTTAAAGCCAAAATACGGGCAAAGAGCAGAGCGGTTGTTTTTCACCCACACCACAGAATAAAATCAGTGAGTTTTTTTATAACACACTAAAATACCTGTTTATATTAGTATTGGCATCGCGTTTGCTTAATGTCAAGAAACTAGTGGGGCGACGCAGTTCAATGGGGTGAGGGTCTCGGCGAAAGACCAAAGGGAGGATATTAATACAGAGGGTTATTGGTACAGACCCCGAATTGTAAAATTGATCCACCACAGAATTGCTACGATTTCGCTTATCGAATCTCTTAATTATTACAGCGTCGCCTCACTTGAACCTATTGCTATCCAAGACATAACCAATTCCAACACGCAGTGACACGCTTCGAGTTTCGGTGCCCGGATCAGGGTTTTCTGTCCACGCGGCCTCGAATTCGAGAGTGGCAGAACACTTTTTTCTGCCACTCTCTTTTTTGGGGGCTGACATCTCTACCTGTCGGTAGATGACCTACGCTCGGCCCGGGTGGGTTTCCTGGTTTCCTTTTCTTCTATTTCCAGGCGATAATCATGCTTGTTCTTCTTGGTGTTCGCAAAAATAACTTCTTCGCTTGGAACCCAGTTTCCATTAACCTTCTTTTGAAAATCAAAGTACCTGTGATTGGGCTCGAGTTCCTCCACCGGTACGAAATTGGTTTCTTTGGCAGTGAAATTCACCTGTGATTCAAGGATTTCCCTCACATATTCAATGTTGGACTCGAAAATGATCGGATCGGGCATTTTAGAGGGTAGAATTTCTGCAGCATCTTTCTTTTCGGCCTTTTCCATCATCTGCACCGCTGATTTCAAATGCTCGATTTCCATGGCGAGATTCGTTTCCCAAACATTCTTGATTCTCGAATCAGGTTCCTGGTTCATAAAGGAATAGTACAGATAACATTCATTGTATTCGTGCATAACTGCCATTTCGAACCAGGAGGCTCGCGGATCGAGAAGACTTTCGTACTGAGTGACATGCTGTTCTTCTATCTGCGCAATTTCGAGGTACAAGCCTCTCGTTAGGTCGTCTTTGAAACGATTTCCCTGGTTCATGTAATAGTTCATCGTTTGCTGTTCACCGGCAACGAGAGTAAGAATGTAAAGCACGGTCTTGGGATCGGCTTTTTTCCGATCGATAGGTTTTCGAATCTCATCGAAAGGATGGCGATGTTCCTTCATGGTCGGTCGTCCGGGGACAATCTCTGTGTATTGTTTTACGATTTCTTCAGCCTCTTTGGCTTCCGTGAGCTGCATGAGATTGGCGTACCGATAGAGATGGTCAAAATCTTCCAAAAGTCCAAAATCGAACACCTGCTTCACATAGGAATCAGGCACTGTACGCGCTAGGAATGCGGTCAAATCCACGGCAACCTGTTCATATCCTATGGTTGTTTCCAAAGTCGAGGCATCACCCGGCACCAGCCAATTTATTATCTTTTGCTGTTGCTGTTCTACTCGGCGCGACGCGGACAATTGCCTTTTCAATTCCTGATCCGGGGTTATGCGCGCAAATTGATGTTTGAAAATGGCGGCTTCAACTTCAATACCATTCATCAGAATGATGCGGGTCTGTGTGTACGGGTGCACTGATTTTTTGTCGTACGGTTTAATATTCAGTTCTCTCCAATTCTTGAACTGTTTCTCGATAGGAATTCCTTTTTCTTTCAATGGATCGAATGCCATAATTATCGTCCTCCGTAGCAATTCTTAATTGAAAAATCTATCATCTTTGTTGAACAATCAACCAGCTTTGTTGAACAATTGCATCAACATTACTGCAAGTCTAGCCGATTGTATTTCGTATGTAAATCCCCTCGACTGTAGATCGGTTGGAAGAAGTGAACGAGATGATCGAACCCAAAAGAACTATCCGAATTTTCAGCAGGATTCATTTTCAAAAAGAGCTCGGAAATTCTCCCGAACCTTCTCCTCCATGGAAGGATTTTTTCTGATCTGAAAGAACTGTTCCCAAAAGCGGGGCAATAAGATGGCAGGATCGTAGCTGATCGTCGCTGTTCTCGACCAAACGCTGACAGTATAGCCCTTTAAGCCTGGGATTAGCTTCAATCCTTTATCGATATCAATGTCCTGGAGGATCGACATGACTTTGGGAAGATTTGAAAAAGAAGTCGCCGTAACAATTTTCCCGGCGCCATGATCGCTTATCTCGATCAAATGCGCCAATTTGAGAAGACGCTCTATCACATCTTGTGCATCTTTGGGTACGTTGACAGACTCCATAACAACTATTCCCCTTTCCTGTTAATCGCTATACCGAACGTGACCCTAATCAATATCCCGATGAGGAGTCAAGGAGTCTTGACTCCCTTACAAAATCCTAGCAAATAGCTGCGTGTCTTGCGACTCTCCGAAACCAAATAAAACAGATGTACACAATGCATCCTCCAGATTTGACCTCTTAACTCTCGGATTTGTTGCCGAAACTGAATCTACGTCTCGTTGAGAATTGATGGAGAATCGCATCACATGCCGAAACAGCACCTGTGTCAGCTATTCATGCAAAATCAATTGTTTCCTGAAGAAATCCTCACAGAAACGTTGTCTATTGCGCTCACCGAAAGCGTGCCGAGATAGGCCGTTCTGGCGAAAAACACGCCTTTGAGAGATATCAGCAAAAAGAAATGAGACAATGACTAAGACTTGGCTATTATGCGATTTCCACATTCACACGAGTAGAAGCGACGGTCTACATCCGCTTGATTTTGTCATCGATCTCTACGGGACCCACAAATTTGATGTGATCGCAATCACCGATCACATACTCGACAGCGGGACTACAGAGCGGATGCGGCAAACAGACGAACAATCTTGGGCAATTCCGAAAGAGAAGTTCGATGATTACCTGCATGATCTATGGCATGAGAAAAAACGGGCATGGAGCGAGCACAACATGCTACTCATACCCGGCACTGAAATTACTAATAATACCGGACAGTATCATATACTCGCCCTGGACATCAAAGAATATATAAATCCCGACCTGCCGGTAGCCGGAATAGTTGAGCAAATTCATAAACAAGAAGCTGTCGCCATAGCATGTCATCCTCACTACAAAGAAGGGGTCGATTACCAGCCCGTGTACGCACATCTATGGAAGCACCATCAGGAATATCAAAACCTCTTTGATGCGTGGGAAGTGGCAAACAGAGACAGTCTCTTCGATGTGGTTGGGGTTCGCAAATTCAACTACATCGCAAACTCTGATTTTCATGAGCAGAGTCAGGTGTACTCGTGGAAAACCATGATGCAAGCACATAAGAACACTGAATCCGTAAAGGAAGCTATTAGATCCAACAGAAACATTGCGATTTATCTGCATCGAAACCACACCAAGACTTAATGGCACGCAAATTTCCTTCGCACACCGTATGCTCGAGACCCGGTATCCTTATTCCTTGGTTTTTTCAGTCGAACATGATGAATCTCAGGATCCTCCTCCCATGCAGGCTTCGGAAGCGCTTTCTGAACTTTCGTGTGTGACAAACGACCGAGACCCCTTCAATTGTTAGCCGTCACAATACCTGATTGCATTTTAGAGAATGGTCTTGAAAGCGGGAACGAAATAGCAGCACAGAGAACCCGTCCCCAGTGGATTCGGTAGCGAGTACCGACATTGGAGGCTGCCGCAATTTCAGTCAAGACGTTCACGTTTCTGAATCCTTTTACAGGTGAACTGCATCTGGTACTTAAATTGTAATGACCCTAAAGAAATTTCCAAGGAATGACTTAGAGGTAAAAAGATGAAAATTAAAGAATACATCGGCGTAATTGTTGTCCTGGCGGTTGGAATCCTTCTCGTAAATGCTTCGTTGCCCCAAGTTACTTTTGCTGCAGTTCAGGCCCCCGCTGGCTCTAATTCCGTTCAGTGTATCGCTCCTACGAATGGATGGTGTGTGCCAGCCACGGCCGGGTCAGGGGTTGCCGGGACTTTTTGTGCGAACACTCCGGTGCCGGCCGGGTCAGGAAATCGGGTGGTTACATCCGCTGAAACTCTGGGAGAGACGATTGGCTCTATATTGGCGGTTCCCTTTGTTGTGGTACAATGCATATTAGGCGAGTGTCCATAGCCCCCGTGCCGAGGACAAACCGGGTTGAAGCTTTCGTTGCTGCGTGAAGGTGGATCTGAGAGAACATAAAAGAGGCTCTTCGCTGTTACGTGTGGGTAACGTCAATTTGTAGTGTGTTGCGCATGGGTTCGGTTTTTGGTATCGGGTATCGTCCAGGAGGGACTCCCGATGCAAGATACCGACCTTTTTCAGATGGCCCTTGGGTTGTTTCCA
>JBGSLQ010000034.1:0-89602 GCA_041740635.1 Desulfomonilaceae bacterium
GACTCGCGCCTTGAAACTCCCGTCATACCTCTTTCGCATACCACTCAATCAAAGCCTCCTTGTCCTCCCCCGCCGGTTTCTACATCAACAAGGTCGGCTTTTCCACCTTAACCTACTGTCCAGTTTTCGGGGTCCATTATAGAACTCGTTCTTGTCGAGAAACGATTTGACGCGGCAGATCATTGGATCGCGGAGCACATTCGTGAAAACGACATCGCAATATCAAATGACATTCCTCTTGCTGCACGATGTATCGAGAAAGGCGCTCGCACCCTCACTCCGAATGGCCGTGTCTTCACAGAGGAATCCATCGGCAGTGCTCTTGCCAATAGAGAATTGATGGCCCATCTGCGGGAATTGGGAAATATTACCGGAGGTCCGGCTCCGTTTGAAAAGCGAGATCGGTCTCGTTTCCTCGAACGTCTTGACTATGTCATCCAGGCGGCTCTAAAAGGAAGGCAACAAACACAATCCCGGTCTCTGAACGCTGGTAGCTGGACCGCTCACAATGACAGTTAGAGCACACAATATGAAAAGATCTTCAGGTCCGGACGACAGACATCCGCTAAAAGGACTCGTGATTATTTACGAAGACAGAGACATCCTTGTGGTGGATAAGCCGCCGGGCCTCTTAACGATTGGCACGGACACAGAGAAGTCCCGAACAGCCTACTTTATTCTCACCGATTATCTCCGCAAGGGCTGCTCCAGGTCCAGGAAACGTCTTTTCATCGTTCACAGACTGGACAGGGACACTTCAGGCATACTTGTCTTCGCGAAGAGCGAACAGGCGAAATTCTATTTGCAAACCCATTGGAACGAAACGAGTAAAAAATATCTTGCTGTGGTTCATGGCAAGTGTCAGAAATCTTCAGAGACCATTTCCACATATTTGGTGGAGAATAAAGCTCATAACGTATACTCCACGTCCGATGCCACCAAAGGAAAACTGTCTCATACCGCCTACAAGGTGCTCAAAGAGACAAGAGATTTTACTTTACTGGAAGTCGATCTCTTGACCGGCAGGAAGCATCAGATACGCGTGCATCTCGCAAATATCGGGCATCCGGTTGTCGGGGACGAAAAATATGGAAAGAAAGATGTAGCCCATAAACGGTTGGCTCTTCACTCCATGTCGATTTCTTTGACACATCCTTTTAGTCAAAAGAGGCTCACTCTTCGAACTAGAATACCCCCATATTTCAAACAGTTGGTTGGTAGTCTGGATGATGGAAATTGACAGTCGAGAGCTGCACATGAGGCGTAATATTCTGCAAAGCTATCGGCGTAATACCTGATTAATGCACGTCGAAAACCCTGCTACCTTTTGAGCCTGTTAATCTGGTCGCATATCTTCTCGAATTATTGAAACAGTTTCGCTCCAACGCCGGAAGTGAAGGAGAGGAGGACATCACCCCCGCCTGACGCTTTCAGAAAATTCTTCTGCGACCCGGTACCACTCGTCCGATTCTGGCTCGAGTCCTTCCAACCTTCTGAAGAGCTCGCAGTTGAGAGAATCAAGCTGCTCTTGTGAGTAGCCGTGAGTGGTGTCAGACCGAAAACCTATCAGGCGTACATGCTGTTCATTGAGGCAGACCATAGGCAATAACTCCTTTCATTCCGTGAACCAACCCGGTTACCGCTCGATTATACCATTCGAGTTCCCCTCGACTATAGGCATGCGACGCGTTCTCAGTTCCTCGGGCGCGTTCTTGTACCAATGCGCTTTCAAATCAGTAAATCGGACCCCGCCCAGACGCGGGGTTACAAGAAGGGTTTCTCCGATATTCCTCTTTGATTGCGAATGGGTTTATGTGCACTCTGCCGGATTTTTCACCTCTGAGACACGTATAACGCCCCTCTCATTCGCTCCCCAAAGCGACGATTATCGTCACACAGTAAGAACAGTTGTAGAACAATGGGGAAGCATTGCCCTTCTTGACCACAATGATGAGTTTTCTCTTTATATTTTTCAATACTTGTGGTTTATTCATGGCAAAAAGCGTTCGGAGGAAATCCATGGAGCTGAAAGTCACGGGAAAAGAAGCATATCTGACACGAATTGCATTGTCCGGAAAGCTCGACGTAGCGGGGGAAGGAGAAATAGGAGACGAGTTCAGACATATTGTAGAAGTGAACAACACCTCATTGCTCGTGGATATGAGCGCTGTTACGTACCTTGCATCTCTTGGAATCCGCTTGCTGTTTGCCGCTGCCAAATCACTTGCGTCGTCCCAAAACAAGCTGGTCGTTCTCAATCCTCAGCCGATGGTGGAAGAGACCCTGCTGAATTCCGGAACCGCGAAATTCATTCCGGTAACGCACGACGAGAAAGATGCCCTGGCGATTCTTGCAGGCTGAAATGCATGCGGGATCCGATCATGGACACGATACACTTCAGTTTGGCGAATAATTTCGAAGAACTCACTCGTCTGATGTCATCAGCGGAGGATTTTCTCCGTTCAAGGCGCGTTCCGGACCGGACTGTCTATTGTGTTAACCTCATTCTGGAAGAAGTGGTTACGAACGTGATTAAATATGCGTTCAAGGACGAAGGGGCGCACGAAATACAGTTGATGCTGTCTTTACAGGAGTCTGAAATTACCGTCAGGTGTGAAGACGACGGCTGTGCCTTCGATCCGCTCTCACTTCCGTCACCACAACTCAATGATTCGATTATGGACTGCAGTGAAGGTGGATTGGGGATTTACCTTGTGCGGCAAACTGCCGATTCAGTGAGCTATCTACGAGAAAATGGCAAGAACGTTCTCACGATCACGGTCAAGTGATCCGGTGCGCCTTGTCCTGCATCAGTAAAGGGTACAGAGGCAGAATGTTCGCCTTACAGTCAGAGACGAGAGAAAATAGCGAAATAGCGGAGGTCGAGTATGAAACCCAATCGTCCGAAAGGCCTGCTTTTGGTGTTGGCCGTCACCGCGCTCATAGCTGCCTTTCCGGCCGTTACCCAATCAAATTATGAGATGGACAACTGCATTATGCAATGCAGGGTGGCATACGATCCCGTGCTCAATCCGGGAGCTTACGCAACTTGTGTTTCCGACTGCAAAAGCCGTTACGAAGGAAGACCGCAATTGTGACGAACCCCGTTCCCCAAAGCGCCACCACTTAGATCATTCCTATATTTAAATAGTTGCCCAATATTCTTCAAGTTTATTTATTTTAAATTTGCTAACATACTGATTGTATGCTATTAATAGAACCGGCTTCAATTAATCGACTTGCGCTGCGGACGTACCCATGCTGCTGCTCAAGGGAAGTAGGATTCTTCTCTATTATTGCTTGGCTTTTCTTTTCGGCCTGCTGTTGATGGAATCAGTTCTAACGGCAGGTACGTGGTTTTTTCCTCAGGCAGGCAGTCTCATCTTTCCATCTGAAGTCGTGCCCGATGCGGATCTCGAATACCGGTTCGTTTCCGACAGCCCGGGACCGGGAAGTTCTCCGAACCTCATGCACGGCCCCAAACTCTTGGCTCTGGGTGATTCGATCACGTACGGATCGGGAGTAAATCCCCGTGAAGCGTGGCCTGCAATACTCGGTTCATTCGTTGAAGAACCCCATATTGCCGGGCAACTGGGCCAAAAATTCTATTCAGGTGAAATTAATTTGATCTCGGGGGGCGAACGACCATCTTTGGATTCGGGTCTGGATTTCTCGCATGAGGTTGTGAACGTCTCCTGTCCCGGATACGGTCCCGTTCATTATCTGCTTCTTTTCGATCGGGTGATCGAAAGGAAACCTCAGATCATGATCGCAACGTTCTACACGGGCAACGACTTGTTTGACTCATTTCATCTGGTGGACTTCCACTATTTTTCAGGGCAGACGCAGCATCCTCCGATGCAGTGTACTCTCGAAGAATCGATGGAATTTCTCCATATGGTTCCCCGGGTGACAAGACAGGAAGGAGCGAGTTTCAAGAACGCCGTAGTGCCGGCAAACCGCTCCGGGCTGAAACTGATTGCTCTGATCCGTGCTATGTACGCAATGTCTGAATACGCTTTCCTCGATTCGCCCGATAGTGGTTTGCTCGGAAATGCCTTGAGATACTTCATTAACTTCCTGTGTTCGTTTTCGCACGAGGCGTTCTTTTTTGACGACGGCACGAATTGTACGGTGTTTTCCAACAAAAGAGTCTTCAGCGGCCTAGACATGCGGAACGATTGGATCAAAAAAGGACTTGCTTTTTCACTGGAGGCATTTCGGCTCATGAAGTCGAGAGCCGACTCGCAAGGGATTCGCTTTTTTGTTCTTGTGATTCCTACAAAACACACCGTGTTCAGGGATGCAGTAATCAAACACTCGGCCAACTTGGAAAAGACCGTTCCGCAGACGTACTTAGCAATTATCGAAAACGAGTCCGACGTAAGAGAGCGAGCGTTCGATTATTTTCGCAAGAACGGGATAGCGTATATCGATACGCTTCCCTATCTGACAGAAGCCGTCAATTCAGGAAAACAACCTTACAAAATTACGCCTGACAACCACCCGAATGTGGGAGGTCATCAAGTGATAGCACGCTGTATACGCGACAAAATGCTTTTAAATCCGCTTGCATTATCATCCAGGAAATGAACTCAGGAAGTCCTTCGGGGAGAAGTCGCACAAGACCTCTTCCAAAAACTTTCAGCATCGCTGGGCTCAATTTCCAGAAGAAGGACTTCAACAAATAGCGAAATGTCGGATTGGGGTTTCAGAGAAGTCCAACTAAGAGTCGGATTACAAGAAACCGTCAGCATAGGAATTGCCAAAACTGATGTCCGATTGAAGACTAAGAATATTGGTGGGTGCCGTGTCTCCGTGCCGGCACGCCATAAAGATGATCAATGATATCGATAGAATGGACCGACAGGGACACCGATCCCCACTAGTATCGTGTATTGGAGCATGGGATAAACGTCAGAATTTTTCGCAATCGCTATAAACCTGCTAAATCATAGAACGAAAAAGGGAGATGCTCACCAGACCAGCACCTCCCTTTTCTCTCCCAGCTCTTCAATTATTTTTCATAAAAGGCAAAAAAATCTTTTGCATAACCCTGATCGTAACGCTTCATGGTGTACTGGAGCTGCTCGGGCGAAAGCCGGTCACGTCGCACAATCTTGTCGCCCTCATTCCTGAAATAAAAGTTGCAGACGATATTGTGGATATTCGCATCGCCGTGAATGGCACGTTTACATCCCGCGAGGACAAGCGCTTTGGCCAGATCCTTTGTGCTTATATGGTGGCCCATGGCAAAAACGAGATTTCCATCCTCACGGATGCCGAATGCAGTCCTGTTTGCAAGAAACCAGAATTTGTTTCCCATGGTGCTGCGGCCCTGATTGTCAATGAGGAAACCTCCGAGCCCGATTTCCGAGTCCTCTACTTTGCCGTGTTTGACGACCTCCTCAACGACTTTGCCGTCCTTCACCATGAGATGGCGGAGCTGCCGGGCATCCTTGACAAGAGACAAGGGAATCTCATCAGTCCATTCAAGGATGTCCACGGAATCATCGTTGTACACGACTAATGTGGCCATACCCGCAACCATTGGATACACAACCTGACCTCTGAAGATTGCTCCTGCGCCCCGAGCGTGCTGCTGCATCCACATGGCATTGGTTATTGCGACGATTTTATTAAGACTTTCCCGATCCTGCGTATGCGAAATCTGATAAATTCCAGGCTCTGTTTGTCCTATAAACAAGCGCGTTTTCAATCGATCCATATTGAAAACAGCCATATACGCGGTCGCATTGGGGAATTCCAGACTCGGCCGATACACCGTCTTGTACACAAGAGGCTGGCCGTCTGGCGATTGAGGCATATCTTCCGATGTCCACTCTCCCTCGCCTTCAATTACGGGCGACGTATAGAGCGGGGGGATTCGATTGAGCCGCAACTGACCGGCCGGTGCGGCGGTCTCCGTTTGGATGACCTCGGCGGGTTCAGCAGTGTTTACATCTACCACCGTATCGGCTTCCACGGCTGTATTGGCGCTCACGATCGTATCGGCTTCACTCCGGACGTTCTCAGGCGTCTCATATTCAGGGACTCGTGTCAGCAGTTCTTCCAACCATTTCAAGCTGGGTTCGGATTGCCTGCTGTCGGACCCGGATTCTTCTACTGCATAATTGGAAATGCGAGCGTGAACGGAAATGGGAGAGGTTAAATCCCGGGAGAATCCTGGAGTTGAGAAGACAAGAACTAAGCAAACCAGAAAAGAAACACGTTTCCACATACCCGAAAACATTTTAACTCCAAACCAACTCTTCATTACGGCGGAATCCGCACGTCATACCAATCCGCACGCAAATCAGCAAGGATTGAAAAATATTGCTTCTTTGATTGCGAATCAGCATTAACCCGGACCATTACGCTATTCGGTCCGAATTGAATTCAACCAAAATGACCAAATTCAGCCTAACAGACTGAAATAACTAAGAAAAATCAAAATTACGGAGGCATTATAACAGAGAAGCGATAGAAATACAACCATTGTCTGAAGAAACAAGCTCTACAAACCTATTGCCAGTGTGCGCAAGGATGATCTATTTCCGAGAGTATTCCTCAAGCAACCCCGGAACGTCTTGAGGAGCAAAATCCAAAAGATTAAAGATTTCGGTTTCGAGCTGAATGGTATTTTGCTTCATGATCATGAGGCGCTCAACGGCTTTCGCTGTTTTCCCGTACGTATCCTGCAGGTATTGAAAGCGATTCTCCAAAGTCACGACCTCGTCATGTACGACTCTCTTGTCAGCGTAAAAAAGTACGTGCTCTTCAGCTACCGGAGGAATCTCCGTTCTCAAGATCACGTGCTGCACGACAATACGGGCCACTGCCGGGTAGCCTTCCGAAATCAGAATTTCTTCGCCTCGAATGTCGTGAAATTTCGAGCCGTCGACGATGCAAGGATATTTACCGATATCGTGCAACAAACATGACGCTCTGAGTAGATCCAGCTCGAGAGCATGATTCCTGCGGAGCAAGGCTTCAGCCAGTATTCTGGCCACCTGCCACACTTTTGCGGAGTGAAGGACTATATGATGAGGAGTCCCGTATCTTTCCAGAAGCCTGAAACAGGCGCCTTCGTCAGGGATGGTCATCAGCCGATCCAGTATTCACTATTTCTTCCGTACGGTAATCCCGCTACCTGATCGTAAATTATCACGAATGGAACCGAAGAAAAAGCCTGGATACCGAAGCAAACAATGTTTTCCAAGATCAAGGTTAACAGAGCGAGCCAATTGACCCGCTCCCTGTGGAGAGAGCGGGCCTGCCACCCCGGAGAGGTTCCGGAGGTCCTGTGGTTCGCGTAAGGTGGAGTTGGATTAGAAGATTACGCCGAACTCTCCGAAGGGGCCGTAAAAAGAGTGTGTAATATCTTCGTTATCACTGATGTTGGCCCAGATGTTCGTGTACCGGTATCCCACACCAAGGTATGGACGGACCTGGCTTGGCGGAGCCCCGTCGCATGAAGATCCGAGATCCGGGAAGAAGCGCATGTCGCCTTCAAGCGTAAATCCGCTGAGCTTGCTGGGAATGAAATGGTAGAGCCCTTTGAACCGCAGAAACGCGCCATTTGTCGGAGCAAATTCTCCAATACCGCCAATGGACGGCCAACCGACAACACTGGTGGTTTTTCTGTGATGGGCGAGTCCCTGGGGATCCAGGTAATCCACTTTTATGTCGCTTACAATTACTTCACCGGCTAATACCGGTCCAACCCGGTAATTGCATCCCGTGAAACAATAGTACTCTGCCTCTTGCCTGATGACGTAAGGGGTAACCTTCCAATTAGTCGTGGAACCGGCAAGGATTGTAGTTCCATTGAAATTCAAGGTTGAAGGTAATACACCCCAGCCACCATCCGAGCGAGGAATCATAAAAGTGTATGTGAGAACGAATCTCGGGGCAACCCTCAGCGCTCCGTACACCTCTCCAGTCAGAAAACTGGGGGAAAAATTCAGATCCCTCACAAAATCAATGTTTTGCCTGGAATCGGAGAAACTCACCTTGAATGCATTATTGAAATACATGAGACGAGACCCCAATTCCCAAGTGAATTGGCATTCCTGAGGGCCGCAGGCCGGAGGAGCACACGAGAGCGGCGGACCGCAGGTAGGGGGTGGACATGGAGGAGCACAATTGCTCGCATCGACACCTCCCGGTCCCATAGGCGGTCCCATCATAGGCGGCCCCATAGGGGGTCCCATGGGCCTTCCCATAGGCGGTCCCATAGGGGTCATGGGAGGAGCCTGCCAACAACTTGCAGCGTTGGCAAGGAGCAAAATACATAAAGATACGATCCCGAAGGATAGGGTCAGTTTACGCAACCTATTCATTGTTAGCCTTGAACCTCCTGGGGCTGACTGTGCTGCAATAATAACATAATTAAATCAATCTAGTCAACCATAATCTGAAAGTAATTTCGCGTAAGATTCGTTTAATCACATGATTTTCAGCAATATCTATTTTTATGCAGAATAAGGGATTGCAAATTAAGTACTTATACTTATTTTCTCTCCCGTGACTTGGCTGTGCTCTCGTGATTATTATAAGTTTTAAAGTATCGAGCGAAGAATGACTTCTCGCCATTGAATTTCGGCTTTTACTCTTGTATAGTGGCTTACAAGTCCTCCTTTGATTTGGGGAGAAAGTCCGGTTTGGATTGGAATCGGCCTCTCACGAGGCGAACCCCTCTTGATGCGAGCGAGTTGGGTTATTCTTGATTGGATAGTTTTAACAATGCTACGAGAGCACTTGAACGATATACGGATCAGGTGGAATCCCAGGGAGAAACGCGGGAGCAACTATGACCCTGTGCTTTTCCTCGAGACGCCCGAGCAGGCGCGGAAACTGATTCAGCACTTGCAGGACCAGTTGAAGCGAGCACAACGTGACAAAAACCGTGAGTTGATAGCGGAACTGGAAGACATATTGTCTCGCGTGGAACATCTCTCGAAGAAGTTTTTCAGGTGGGAGCAGACTATGTCACGGAATCTGGAAAACGAGGACATGCGGGAAATCAAGAAGCTTCCCCTTGCTTTTTGACCCTGGTCGATTTACAGAGGATCATTCGGGAACATTCATGGAGGCTGCAATGGATTTGGATACAATGAGCCGTGAGGAACTGATTGCTTATATTCGAGAGATGAATGAGTACATGGATAACGTGATCGTCTTCTGGGGAGGCAAACGAGAATATCGAGAGACTTTTGAGGAAATGGCGCGGAACAGCGAAGGTTACTCCGAAGAAGAGGCTCGAAATGCCCGGTTGATTCTGGAAAAACCGGGGGTTTTCGATGAGTTTATCGACCTCGTCAGGGATTCGTTTGAAAAAGGCGGTATAAATTATCTTTTGGCGGAAAAGATTTCTGCCATAATGGACGAAGTTGTCTCTCGACATAGCTGATCTAGCCGGATTAGTATTTGATCCGGAATATTTAATGGAATAATCTTATTAATTGGTTTATAATAAGAAATCTGGTAGGCTTCTGTCGCTGAAAGGAGAGAAAATTGTTCAGTGGACGATTAGGGTCTCGATACCTATTCTGCGGGTTCATAATGCTCCTCCTTTGTTTCTGGCACGTAGTGCCGGGATGGTCAGCCAGTGTCTCCGACTGCTTAGCCATTAAGACTGAGTGGGAAGGCATGCTCCAGGAGCTGAAGATCAGGCTCCAGGAATTTCAGGCCCTCCAGCAGATGCATGTGGAGAAAATTATTCAAAGGCCGCTCGTGGATAAAGGAGAGAACAAATCTATAGCCAGACAGGTATTTGAGGCGCTCCAGCAGAAAAATGAATTACTCAATACCAAACGGGGAGAATGCCGGGATCTTGCGGCTTCGGAAGAACGAGTATTCGGACAGTTTCAGGAATGCGTACAATCGGGCCAATTGAAGGAAAAAGAACTGAAGGCTTTGGCAAAGAAACGTCAGTCGTTCATAGACAAGGTGCAGATATCATTGGCCGAAGTGCAGGAAGTGGAAGGCAAGGACACTGCGATTCCGTATTCGGAAGCCATGAGAGACCAGGATCCCTATGCGAGAAGCGTGAACAATTACTGGCAGAATTATCAGCAGATGTACAGGAGATGGTGGGGTCAATAAACCGTATATTTTTTGCCTCCTCTTGACAGATTTTCATAATCGCATTAAGATGAAAAGTTATTGGAAGCCGCAGTGTATCTTCCGGAATTAAGTCCGGTACATGCGTGATACTCATGCTGTCGGCGAAAAGAGGGGGCCCATAGCTCAGCTGGTAGAGCTCCCGGCTCATAACCGGTTGGTCCCTGGTTCGAATCCAGGTGGGCCCACCATTCTGTGAGTAAGGCCATGCAACCCCCCCTTGTAACAAATACCACGATGCACGTTCTTCACGGGGAGCTTCACGAGGCTCCCCGTAATTATTTCGAACAGAGCGAAAAGGGCCTGAGAGCCCGCACAGAGGGGATGGGCACGGCCGGAGTGAAGATCGGGTGAGACATGTTACGTTAGCAGAGATCGTCGAGATAGCGGATAGGCTGTTCCCCTTTTCCGAATGCGAGAACTGGGATAACTGCGGCATACAGATAGGAGATCCTTCCGAAACCATAGATGGCATCGCCTTCAGTCTCGATCCTCTTCCTGAAACCCTTGCTTTTGCTGCGGAAAATGCCTGCGGGCTTCTCATCACACACCACCCTGCAATCCTGGAACCGATCAGTCGAATTACTCCAGAATCTCTGGTAGGCCGTACCTTATTACATGCGGCGAGAAGTAACGTAGGAATACTGAGTCTGCATACCAACCTGGATTGCGCTGAAGGCGGGTTAAACCACTGGCTGGCAGGGGTTCTCGGTCTGGAAAAGGTGCAAATTCCGGTTCCTGCTCGAGCTGCGCGGTTGGGTGTTTTGCCGGATTCTCTCAGAATTTCACAAGTGGCCGATCTATTGGCTGAGAAGCTGCATGTTCGCTCTTTACGGATTGTAGCCAGGGACGACAGGCTTGTGAAGACGATTTTTTGCGTCTCCGGCAGCGGCATGGGCTATCTCAAGGACGCGCTTGCTTGGAAAGCCGATCTCATGATCACGGGAGATGTCCGGTACCATGCGGCAAGAGAAGCTCTGGAATTGGGCTTACCCGTCATTGATGCAGGGCATTTCGGCTTGGAAAAGGATGCGGTCAGCATTATGTGCTCCGCATTCGATCGGGAATTTACGCAAATGGGTCTTGCGGTCCGATGTGTGGCTTGTCCGATAGAAACTGACCCATTTCAAACATATACAACTCCAGGAGGTTTTCACCTTGAAAGAACAACTTCTGCTTCTTGAACGGCTTCAGGAGATCGATGGCCAGATTGATCGCCATGAGCAAAATCTGGCCCGCCTGCCGTTGCAAATACAGGAAATCGCCAGAAACATGGTGGTACTCAGAAGAGAAATGGCAGAAGCCGCGGAACGAACCGAGACTCTGCAGAAGGATCTTCGTCGCAAAGAACAGGATCTTGCCACGGAACAGGAAAAGATCAAGAAATCCGAACGACGGCTCCTCAGTATCAAAAATCAAAAGGAATACAACGCCCTCTCGAGGGAAGTGAAACTTGGGAAAAAAGTTGCCGGCGAGATCGAAGATGCGATTCTCGGATTCATGACTGAGATCGAGACTCTCAAGAAAGTCTCTGACAGGAAAGAAAAGGAAATCCAGGAAGCAGAACAGGTACTTGTCGAAAAAAAGGCTGAATCTGAGGTCTCGACAGAAGAAGCCAATCAGGTGTTGGAACAACTTAAAGTGGAAAAGGAAACCCTTGTAGAATCTATCGATCCGGAGTTTCTCAAGAAGTATCAGATAGTGAAGAGAGCCAAAGGATATGCTGTTGCCGAGCTGCAGAACGGGTCGTGTTCAGGGTGTCATATATCGATACCGCCGCAGTTGCATATTCGATTGCTGAAGCAGGAAGAGATGATCGCCTGCCCGAATTGTCATCGAATACTGTACGTGAGGCCGGAAAATATTCCGACTTCCAATCGGTTGGAATCGTAACAATTCTGTTTCCTGGGGTCTGCTCTGAAAAGACCCCTTACTCTTCTTCTCTCCGGGGGATGCATTCTCGCTCCATGAGCTAATCGCGACAGATCTCTGTGACTTTCGGGGGTCGGACTATTGACGGCCCGTCCTGTAATCTGCCAGTATCATGCAATACGTATAGTGACAGAGTCGCCGAGGATTCTCATGCCCCTTCAGAAGCAAAAATATTCCAAGGAATTGCTCTCCGGTATCGTTGCAGACGATATCGATCGAATCATACTTACCGAACACTCCGATCCTCACAGTGTTTTGGGAGCACATCCGGCCGAGATTGGAAACGAGGATGGCACTATTTTCAGGGCTTTCCATCCGGATGCTTCCTCCGCGGAAATTGTCTTTGAGGATCGTCGCGTTGCAATGCACAATTCGGAAGCTCCCGGAATGTTTTGGTGTTTCTTAGTCGAGCTGAAGCCACCCGTTGCCTATCGAATCGCTTTCCACTTTTCTGACGGCACAACCTGGGAATCCGACACTCCATATCGCTTCATGCCCACTCTGGGAGAGCAGGATCTCTATTACTTTGCCGAAGGCAGGCACTTACATTTGTATGAAAAATTGGGGGCTCATCTTCGAGAGGTTGACGGAGTCAAAGGGGTGTCCTTTGCAGTCTGGGCTCCTAATGCGAAGCGCGTGAGTGTGATCGGCAATTTCAATTTTTGGGATGGCCGGTTGTACCCCATGAGAAGCATGGGTGTTTCCGGTGTGTGGGAATTGTTTATTCCGAACCTGGATGCAAACGAGGTGTACAAATTCGAGATCAAGACACCGGAAGGTCATTTACGAACCAAAACCGATCCGTACGCGTTCTATATGGAACTGCGGCCCGGGACCGCAAGCATCACGTGGGATACGGATGCATATGCATGGTCCGACGACGCGTGGATGGAAGAACGCAAAGCCAAAGACTTGATCAACTCTCCCATGAATATCTACGAAGTGCATCTCGGATCGTGGCTCCGATTCCCAGAGGAAAACAACCGCTGGGGCACGTACAGAGAGATCGCGCCGCTCCTTGTAGAACACATGAATACGTACGGATTCACACATGTTGAGCTGATGCCGATAATGGAACATCCGTTCGATGCTTCCTGGGGCTATCAAGTGACCGGCTACTTTGCCCCCACAAGTCGATTCGGCACTCCGGACGATTTCAAATTCTTCATAGACTTTCTTCACCAGCACGGAATAGGGGTTATTCTGGATTGGGTTCCGGCTCATTTCCCCAGGGATGATTTTAGCTTACGTCTTTTCGACGGCACAGCACTGTACGAACACGCGGACCCACGGCAAGGTGAACACCGGGATTGGGGAACACTGATCTTCAATTACGGAAGAAACGAAGTGCGCAATTTCCTCCTGGGAAATGCCCTGTTCTGGCTGGATAAGTACCACATAGACGGATTACGAGTGGATGCGGTTGCATCCATGCTGTACCTGGACTACAGCAAGAACGAAGGGGAATGGATTCCAAACAAGTACGGTAGCAATGAAAACCTTGAAGCAATTGAATTTATCAAAGAGTTCAACGAAACAGTGTACGGCCGATTTCCCGGGTGTTTTACCATAGCCGAGGAATCCACCGCATGGACTGGCGTGACCACTCCCACCTACCTGGGAGGACTGGGATTCGGTTTCAAGTGGGACATGGGTTGGATGCATGATACGTTGAAGTATTTTTCAAAAGATCCTATCCACAGGAGCTTTCACCATAACGATCTCACGTTTTCCATGATGTACGCTTACAGCGAAAATTTCATTCTTCCGTTATCCCATGATGAGGTGGTCTACGGCAAAGGGTCCCTTTTGAGAAAAATGCCCGGTGACGATCTCCAGAAATTCGCAAATCTACGTCTCCTGTACGGGTACATGTTCACGCACACAGGAAAGAAACTGCTCATGGGAGGTGCTGAATTCGGCACGTGGAATGAATGGAATCACGAATCTTCCCTGGAAAGACATCTGTTACAATATAGTGTGCACGAAGGGATTTCGCGTTTTCTTTCGGATCTCGGAAAACTCTATTTGGAAGACAGTTCCCTGTGGAAATGGGATGCTAAACACGAAGGTTTCTCCTGGATAGACTGCAACGATTACATGAGCAGCGTGTTGGCCTACATCCGGAGAGGGCCTGAAGGGTTTCTGGTAATAGCCTTGAATTTCACTCCCGTCGAACGAACAGGCTATCGTGTGGGTGTGCCCGAACCGGGAGAATATGTTGAAGTGATCAACTCCGATTCGGCATTTTACGGAGGCACCAACATAGGCAATTCCGGCAGAATCGGTACCATTTCGGGCCAGCAGCACGGGTACGGCCAATTCCTGGAACTCACACTGCCTGCATATGGATGCCTCATTCTCAAGAAGGCTTGACCGGAATCGGGAAACTTTTCTGCAAACTGTACCCCGATCTGTCGCTCTCATACCAAGATGCTTTCAAAGCAAGTAATATTGAAAGTTCTTGGGAAGGGTCTGGGAAACACTTCTTACAAGAAGGGTTTCCCAGATATTCTCTCTTTGAATGCCAATTCGTATCAATCCTGCTTTGAAAGCGCGCTGCCAATGACTTATTCGTTGATTTTTCCCGGCAATTTGGCAATTGCGCTGTCGGCTGCTCCGGAAATGACGGACTGGCTCCGCGAATTCAGCCGGATTATGGTGCTGCGTGAGACGAATCAGCAGGATTACCAGGCTCGTATTCATTTTGTGAAAAGTTCTTTTTTCCGGTGCTGGCAAAAAACTGTATCGAGTTGTTCCGGGATAGACAGCGATCGTTTTCCAAAGGAAGGATGGAGTACCGATCGATTCGGCCGCGTGCAGCTCTGGTTCCACCCGAGAACCAGCGAAATCTGTTGCGAAATCGATCTGTCTTCTGACCGAAAAGAGACCCTTTTGTCAATGAATCAGGCTCTTTCGGCAGTGTACTGCCTACTTCGCGGGATCGGTAGCATGCCGGTGCATGCGGCGCTGGTAGCATGGAAAGGAAAAGGCGTGCTACTCATGGGAAGCAGCGGCGCAGGTAAGACCACCTGCTGCACTCGCCTGCCTGCCTCGTGGACTGCGCTTTCTGACGATCAGGCGCTCGTTCTGCCGGTATCCTCGGGGGGCTTTGAGGCTCATCCATTGCCCACCTGGAGCGATCTCGTGCTCCGCAATCTCAATAAGAGATGGGATATCAGTCGCTCTGTCCCGCTCTGTGCTGTCGCGGTTCTTCTCCAGGGAGATGCGGACGAAATTGTTCCGCTGAATCGGTCCCGGGGAGCGGTTGCCCTTGCCCAATCTGCAGCATACGTCTCGTTACAGGGATTCTCAGGGTCTCAGGCCCGCATCGCTGAAATACGCAATGACCTCTTGAATGCCGCTATTGGCTTGGCCAAAACTATCCCTTTCTATCGTTTGTCGTGCACCGTGGAAGGTAATTTTTGGAGTGGAATAGAGCACGTGTTAGAAAACAGTATACATTTTGGATAATTACGTAATAATTCTTACCATGGGATTCTCATGCAGACTCTCTCAGTAACCAAGAAAAGCTATTGGCAAATAAGAATGTCTATTGTTGTGACCTGCCAAAGCATATCTTATTGTCACGAAAATTATCAGCTATTATTAGTTCCTTTACACAATGCTCATATTTCACAATGCGTGAATATAATCCATTATATTTCTTGGGGTGCCTATCATTATTCTTGAGACAAAAAAGCCCTCTGTAAAGTGCTGAATATCAAATCCTCAAAAGAGTTGCTCCAGTGAGGGAGGATTGGTACACCTACGTACGTTTTGCATGTGATACATACATTTCTGAAGCTTTGACCTTTCTTGTGCCTGCGCAACTCTTTGATATTGTGGGGTTGATTCAAGCCGCATCAGAGGCTGTTTCTGCTGGTACATCTCTTGCTCGTAGGATCGTATTCAATTTTATGTCAGGTGAGAGAGGTACAGCGACATGAATACCGGAGATAACGCCTGGGTTTTGGCTTCCGCTGCGCTGGTCTTTTTGATGACCCCTGCAGTGGCATTGTTCTACGGAGGCATGACGAGGGCGAAGAACGTGCTCGCAACTATTATGCAAAGCTTTATTGTCATGGGATTGGTATCCGTAATATGGATGCTCTGGGGATTTAGCCTGGCATTCGGCCCGGATGTATTTCATGGGTTTCTCGGCGGAACAAAGTATTTCGGATTGAATCATATAGCCGGTGAATTGTGGACGGGCTCCACCATCGCTGCGGCTACATTCGTGGTATTCCAGTGCGGATTCGCAGTCATAACTCCGGCACTCATTACCGGTGCTTTTGCGGAAAGAATGAATTTCGGCCCGTTCCTCATCTTCATAGCCCTATGGTCGACTTTCGTGTACTGCCCGTTGGCCCACTGGGTATGGGGACCTGATGGCTGGCTCTCCAATATGGGGGCTCTCGATTTTGCGGGCGGGACCGTAGTCCATATCAGCGCGGGCATGGCAGGGTTGGCATGTGCATTGAGTTTGGGCAAACGTGACGGGTACGGAGAAAAACCCCTCATGCCGCACAATCTGACACTCACCCTGATAGGCGCCGGATTACTGTGGATAGGATGGTACGGCTTCAACTCCGGTAGTGCGCTCAAAGCTAATGAAAGCGCTGCGATGGCCTTTCTGGTGACCCAAATGGCTGCATCGGCTGCTCTCCTGTCGTGGGTTTGTGCGGAATGGATCGTTCAAGGTAAGCCGACAACTCTCGGTATGGCTTCCGGAGCTATTGGAGGGCTGGTTGCCATAACACCCGCGGCCGGGTACGTGGGGCCGGTCTCCGCTCTTGCCCTGGGACTGGTCGCTGGGGCAATCTGTTTCTTCGCCTGCTTGTCAAAAAAATTCCTGGGATATGACGATTCTTTGGACGTTTTTGGAATTCATGCTGTGGGAGGGGCGTGGGGTGCCATTGCCACCGGAATTTTTGCGGCAAAAGGAATCGGCGGTGTGGACGGACTTATATACGGAAATGTTGGACAGTTCACAACACAGATCATTGCCGTTGTAGTCACATCCATCTACGCCTTCTCAGTAACATTTATACTGATGTACGTTCTCAATTTATTCCTGTACATGCGTGTACCTCGAGATCAAGAAGAGGAAGGCCTGGACACGGCAATTCACGGTGAAGCCGGTTACAATTTCTAAAGAGAGCTATATCTTGGAAGTGGATACAAAATGGCCTCGCACGAAGACGAGGCCATTCAGGGAATTAGCAATTGGGATCTATTCAGATAAAGGTGGTATTCCTTTATCCAGTTCGTTCACTGCAGAATCGGCTGCCGCTTTCGGGGAACTCAGGGCTGTTTTTCCAAACATAAGTTTTCCTTTCACTGCCTTTGCATTGCCAGCAGTATGGGAAAACTTTTTCGAATACTGCTTCCCTGAATCCAGTTCGGCCTGCTCCGGATCCGTGAATGGAAATGTCTGCACAGCAATTGGTTTACCTGATTCATCGAAAAATTCCACTTGGAATGTTACTTCTCTGACCCGTGTTCGTGGAACAACTTTGACGGTAATTTCCTGAGGAGTGGGCCAGAGCGTGACTTCCCAATATATTGGGGCTCGCGCTTCAGCCGAACCGCTCACATTCAATAAAATCACCATACAACAAATCGGCAGAATTTTTTGCAGATAAAGACGTAACATAGCGCCTCCCGAAGAGGTCCGTAGGAGCAAGAGCCTTCTAAAGAGTAAACGTGGTTGCATTTTAACAAAACGAGGGACTCAGACTACGGACGAATCAAATATTGACAGGAGCCGCATTATTGCTCAATCGGAGGAAATCTGCAAGTCAAACGTGCGGAACGACAAATATATACATTTGTAAAAAATACGCTCGCTTTACGGCTTTGGAATCTTGACATATCCATGAGCATCTTATGTACATAATGCTCAGATTTTATGATCGAATCACTGATCCATCGTTGTTTGATACAGAATGAGCAGAAGGAGTTTAATTATGAAAATCTGTTACTTGGTTCTTCTCCTCGTCACATTCATTGTGAGCTCCACAGTTTGGAATACGCCGGTGCATGCAGACAACCGAAAAAAGACGAATGTTACGCCAGTAAAGCACTCAGTGGTCAAGCCTGCACCAAGCCCGAGAGTTGCTGCCGCTCAGCCTGCGCTCCAGACGAATCCGCAGATGGCGTCCTCCGTTCCGGGAACGGTATGTTATTTTCCCGGCGCAAACAGCAATTCCTGGGGTACATCTGCCGGTGCAGGGAGCGACACGGGACGATATCCGTCGGCTTCTCCCATGCAGGGCCAAACGATGCAGACTCCGCAGAGGGGCACTGTAGCGACTCAACCGACGTGTTTTTACTACCCCAACACCGTGTGTTACAACCCTACAGCACAATGCTGGACTCAATGGGGAGTTCCCGCAGCCGTGGGGTCGGCAGTCTCGAACCAACCAGTGCAACAGGGGACGCAAAATTCCGCGTGGAATCAGCCGGCGCAGGCGGGAAGTGCTCCTTCCGGAAACAATGTTGTGTACTATTCAGCCTGTGTTCCTGCATGGAATGTATGGTACTGAAACTCACAATTATCGTCTTGCTTTCAACGAGCCTGCGCACGTGAAATGGATTCAGTAGAGAGTTTTTTCTTCCGGAGAAGCTCTCTACTGCTTTCAAACTATCTGCTTCAACGAAGCGGGACCACGGGCATTCGAAAAATAATTGCCATGAAAGCCGAAGAGTAGGTGCGCAGGCACTTCGCATTGCCGTCATCACAGTCTCTGCCCCCGAATAACGGAATGGTTACTCAGGTACCGTTTTTTCCGTTGCCTGTCGATCTCCCCATGGTGTATAAGAGGCCAGCCCCTTAAATACAATCGTGAGTATCCTTATGAAATCTTTGTTGAGGCCTCTGGTCAGGATTGCCCTACCTCTGTTTATAGCTCTTATCGCGCTTTTTGGGATGTGCAGGGAGTCTGCTGCCCAGGATCGGTCCAAAAGCGAAAACCGGCGCCCTTGGCTCATGGTGGGCCTGTCAACCGATGGATGTTCCCGCGGATGCAAGCATGTCTTTTCTGTGATCAAGCAACTGAGCGGCAATCCAAATGGGGTCATTCTCCACTTCTCAAAAGTGACCCTGGAAACCGTAATGGAAATGCAGCCCGAGTTTATCGTCTTGAGTCCCCAGGGAACTCCGTGGTGTCGCTATTCCGGTGAGCTTGGAGTATCTCTCCAGAATTTCCTGTGGTCGTTACCTGTATTCGCTGAGGAAATGAATATTCCGATGCTGGGGATTTGTGGCGGTCATCAGGCGCTTGCTCTTGCATTCGGCGGCAAAGTAGGCCCTGTTCGCTCTGTCGACGATGCCTGCATGCCTTACAGCCGTGATCGGCAAGGAGGAGTGGTCCCTCTCACCGTGACATCTCAGGATCCGATTTTCGAAGGTGTAGTGGGATCGATTCGAATGCTCGAGAGCCATTTCGATGAAGTTAAGGTGTTGCCGCCGGGCTTTGTTCTCCTGGCTTCAGAGAAGGTTAGTAGAAATCAGATCATTCGCCATCCGAGCAAACCCGTGTACGGCATCCAGGGGCATCCGGAGCACTTCTACAGCAATCGGCCGGATGGAGGAATTCTCCTGAAGAACTTCCTCAGGATCGCGAATGCGCACAATAAGGCAGTGAAGAGATTCCCGGAGCCTCAGCAACTCATTTCAAGCAGCGTGGGAGAACACGGGCAGAGCGTGAGATAAAACCAAAAGTTTCTGTTCGGACCTGAGCTAACTCGATTCTATTGAATTGGCCACATATGCAAGAAGGCGAAGACTATCGGTTTGAGTTCGATATCAGAAAGAACGAGATTCGAGAGCGTCTTGCCAGCCTGACCGCCAGGACCGAGTCTTGAGAAAACCGGTGAGGCGTGCACCGACTCCCTTCAGGTAAGCCACAACTTCCGGGTGTCCTTCAAAATACGCGTCCATCAATGCCGTCCATCCGAACTTGGTTCTCGCGTTGATGTATGATCCCGATTTTAACAGCACTTTCACTATTTCCAGTCTTCCTGCGGCCGCGGCTATCATCAAAGGGGTTTTGCCGTCTTTATCGGATGCATTCACGTCCGCTCCCGAAGAAATGAGCAGCGAGATTACTTCGGCAGTTCCTGCTTTGGCAGCCCAGAAGAGCGGGGTGTTCCCGAATTTGTTCCGCGCATCGGGATTGGCGCCGCGGCTGAGCAGAAGTTGCACAACTGCGCGGTAACCGCCGTAACCGGCCCAGAATAGAGAAGTGTTCCAGTACTTGGCATCCATGGAGTTCACGTCGGCTCCTCGATCGAGCATTGCTTCCACCAAATCCGGCATGTTACGCTTCGCGGCAGCATGGAGCGCCTCGTTCAGGAAATCTATGCTTGCGCCTCCCTTGATACGGGTCTCTATCAAAATCTTTGCCAATTCACTCCGTCTGGCTCGAAAAGCGTATTCCAACGCGGAAAAGCCTTCTTTGCTCCGCAATTCGGTATCGGCTCCATGTTTCAAAAGCATTTTCATCAAGGGAACGGAATCCGCCAGGATTGCTGCCATAAGAGGAGTTCTCGCCAGATCGTTGGGCGCATTGACGTTTGCTCCACGCAATATGAGCAACTCGGCAACGGGAACATGTCCTTTGTAGCATGCCCAGATGAGCGGCGTGTTACCGTGACGACCTCTTCCGCCTTCAATTGAAGCTCCTGAATCGAGAAGAAGTCGAACTATGGGAAGGTCTCCGTTGTGGCATGCCCACGAGAGCGGATTTGCTCCCGAGGTGCTTCGTGCATTCACATTCGCGCGCTTTTTCAAGAGCAGCTCGACTGCATGGGTCTTGCCGGAACGAACCGCCCAGATCAACGGCGTGCTTCCCGAATTATCACGGGTATTTATATCTGCACCTTTTTTCAAAAGAGCATCGATGATCTCGACATGGCCATTGTATGCGGCCCAGAACAAAATTGTGCTGCCGTATTTTACGTCGCGTATATCCAGTCGAGCACCGAATCTCAGGAGTTGACTCACAACTTCTTCCTTTCCACTGCATACACCCCAAAAAATAGGGGTCTGACCTGCTTGGTTCACGGCGTTCACCTGAGCCCCGCGAGCCAGCAGTAGCTTGACGATATTGGTGTGACCGCGGTAGCCGGCCCAGAAAAGACCGGTGTTACCGCATATGGATTGGGCGTCGATTTCGGCGCCTCTGTCCAAAAGCAAGTTCACGGCACGAACAGCCCCGCCGCTGCATGCATAGATCAAGGCAGTTTTTCGATACTTATCGCGGGCGTGAACGTCGGCTCCGTATTCGAGAAGCATGTCGACCGTATCGGTGCTGCCAGCCCGAGCCGCCAGAATGAGCGGTGTGAATCCGGCCGCATTCGTCGCATTCACCTCTGCACCATATTTGAGCAGCATCTCAGCCAAGGGAGTATGCTTTTTGAATGCCGCCCAGAATAAAGCAGTGCTGCCGTTTCTGTTTCGGAGATTCGGATCGATCCCTTTGGAAAGGAGTAATTCTGCAACGGGAGCGTTACCGTTATCTGCAGCCCAGAAAAGCGCCGAACAGCCGTTTCTTGGCTCCTGACGGTTCACCTGTGCTCCGCGATCCAGGAGAAAGCGCACAGTTTCGGTATCATTCGACCGCACAGCAGCAGCAAGAGGAAGATTCCCGAATGCATCAAAGGAATCTATCTCGATTCCCCGATCGAGAAGAATTTCCGTGACCTCTTGATGCCCGGAAGAGGCTGCTAGAGCGAGCGCAGCCCTGTTGTCGGGACTTCCCGGGTGGACCTGAGCATCCAATTCCAGGAGCAATTCCACCAGTTCGGGATAACCTTGTCGTATGGCCCATGCGAGTGGAGTGTTTCCGTCCTTGTCCGGGGTATTCAGGCGAGCACCGACACGCCACAAGAGTTCCACGACATCCGTGTGCCCCCACATGCAGGCTCTGAGCAATGCCGTTTCACCATCTATGTTGCGCGTCTCGATTTCCGCGCTTCGATTCAGCAGCAACTGAATCACTTCGCGGTGGCCGGCGAGAGCGGCCTCCATCAAAGGTGTATTCCCGAATTGGTCCGTGCGATTAAGCTGCGCTCCTCGTGATAACAACAGTTCCACGATGGCGGCGTGACCGGCGAGTGCAGCAGCCGCAAGAGGTCTTATTCCTTCCAGATCGGCATCCGGATTAGCTCCTTGCAGGATCAACTGATGAATTCGAACCAGATCTCCGGTTCTGGCCGCTTTGATGAAACTATTCTCCATGAATGCTTGCCTGATCTACACGGTCGGAGAATTCTGCGACCGGTTCTGTTCGGAGCCTCACTTTTGACCCAGCAGCACAGTGAATTAAGCGCTCCAAAGATCAATAAGCAAGTGCAATCCGATCATTTCATTCACACATTTTATGGTCTATTACGATAGTATACCATGTTTATTCCTTTTTTTATAGAAATAAAAAGTTACCCTTTAAATTCAACGGGTTCTTTCATAAGATTCGAATCTCGCATCTCATGTTTCGTTAAGATATTCGAGAGAGGGATCACATTGGATTTCGTTGTTCTGACATAAACTGCACATGGGGGGTGGAAAATATTGTTGATAAACCATTTTTGAAATGGTAAGATAGGTGCCTATTCTTCCCGATCTTACTTACAGTTGTCCAGTTTGATAGTGTAGATTATGCAGGACGAATCGGGGATTGCGTTTCTGACTATTGTCCCAAGTTTCCTGACAAAAAAAAGACAGAGTTATTCTTTATTTGAGGCATAATTGTTATGGAAGAGCTCTCTTCTCACCACGTGAAAAACCGAAGCGCGTGTTTGGGGGAATCGGAAATTCATTATCCAGGGACGAAGGTCCGGCAGAGATTCCTTGAAAAATGTTTAGCCGATTCTTATGTAATTTACGATCTCTATGGAACTCCTCAGCAGGTAAGTACGAATTTCGGCAAGTCGTTCGGATGGAGTCTCGAAGAACTCAAGGACCGCGGGAATCCATATGTGCCGGATTGCGAGCGGGAACGCTTATTGTGCGCCATTTTAGCGGCACGTGATGGGGATCCCAAATGGCTGGTAACAAGAAGATTTACGAAAGCCGGTGAACTCCTGGATATAGCCTATTATCCTTTCCGGATACTCGACAACGAGGGACAATGTGTAGCAGTGCTTGTTATAAATCGCAATCTGACCCAAATTTCGGAATGGAAAATCTTGCGAGACTGCACGTGGGAGGAACTGACATCCGAATGGGGTTTTGAACAAGAACTGTTGCCTCTCCATCAGATTCATGAACACGGGACATCATTCGACAAACATTCTATAGGCTTGGCAATTGTGGATTTACTGGGAACATCTATTCGGATGAGCAGACAATTCGCACATACGCTGAATCTTAATGGGGACGATTCGCCGGATTCCGAGGCACTGAAATCGGTCTTCTGCACTATCGGCCTGTGGGAAAAGGCGTTAATGTCGGATGGGGTAGCCGATCATGTGATTATCTACAAACCTTATGATATCCCAATACCCCTGCGGGTCCAGACTTCCCTTGCCAAACGAAAAGGTGTCCCGAACACTGTAATTGCTTTAGTTATTTCAGACATACTCCCTTGGCACGATACCGCAGCTTGTATCCGACAAGATACGCGATTTCCTGAGGCAAGTACCGCTTCAGGGAAACAGTCGGAAAATCAAAGACACGACACACAACGTGCCAAGAAAAGTATGCAACAAAGCGTACAGCATCTCATGAAAACGAATGATGCAGTGAAGAAGGTCCTGCAACTACATCAAGATTACAAGAATGACGTGCAGGAACGTATTCAACAGAATTTGAGATTAGCTATTTTACCTATTCTCGAGGAATTGAAGAAAACTGAAACGACTGCATCTCACAAACATTTAATAGACATACTCGATTTTAATCTCAGACATATTATGTCCCAGTTTGGAGCAAAGGTCCTTAGCTTTGAAAATAAACTCACAAAAAGAGAATTGCAGATCTGCCATATGATCAGGGCTGGAAAGAACAGCAGGGAAATTGCCGCGGGGCTCGATTTGACCTATGAAACGGTTATAGTTCATCGAAAAAATATCAGGAAGAAGTTAGGCCTCAAGAATGAGAAATCGAGTCTCATCGGATATCTCAAGAAGTGGTCGTAGCAGGGAATATTGAGCTGACAGCAAAGGTACGAGAGAATTGATAAACCCGGCAGTGACCGATTTTGTTGAATTGGGTATTCTGGCTACCCAAAATATTGTATATTTTCTATTATTGACATAACCTTTTTTTCACATCACTATAACGGTAGTCTATTGGTGTCAGGGAGGCTTGTCTCAGACCAGTGCGATTGATGCGCACGGTGTTATACATCTCCGTATAGATCTCCACACCGGGAATCGGGCGCTCGGATCAAAGCGGTAGGATGGGAACGCATTTGGTAGGGTTTCTCTGTCATCTTTTCTACCATTGTCGTTTGCCCGCTGAGTGATAATTCACTTACGGCTTGGCAGTTGGAGTGATTCAGACACTCGAAACCGTGATAATTCCTGGGGGGAAGGTGCTGGACGTAAGCAGTTCATTCATGGATTCCACTTTCTTTTCAAAATCGATTCGGGAGAAAGAAGGTAGTGCCCCCGAAACCGGCGCGGTTTCGTCAAAAGACCTCTTACCATTTCCCGGCACGAACAAGTCTTCCGATTACTCGGTATCGGCGGATTCGAATATTGGTCCCAGTCTGTTGGCCGCTGCTTCACAGGGTCGGACTGATTTGGTGGAAGAAGTACTGTTCTTTGGTGCAGATGTAGATTACCAGGACTCTTCGGGAAAGACCGGATTAATTGAAGCAAGCCTCTGGGGGCGATCTCAGGTTGTAAAACTGCTGATCGACAGAGGCGCATCATTAGATAGAACAGATCATCAAAGTCGAACAGCGCTGATGCACGCCGTGTTTTGGGGACACGCAGATATTGCGGAAATACTCCTGAATGCAGGCGCAGATCCCCTTAAAGAGGATGCGTACGGCTATACTGCACTGCATTGGGCGGCATGTCGAGACCAGTCGCATATCGTGCAGACTTTGCTTAAATACGGGATACCGGTCGATCCGCAAAATAGCGAAAAAGAGACACCCCTTATGCTGGCATGCTCCTCAGGGCATGTATCGGTAGCTCAAGTGCTTTTGGAGAACGAGGCTGAGAGCGAAGCATCCGACAAGAAAAAGGGTACTCCGCTGATCAAAGCCGTCTCTTCTGGCCAAACGGAAGTGGTCAGGTTCCTCATAGAATCCGGAGTAGACATTAATTCTCAGAACGAATCGGGGGATACGGGGCTCACAGAAGCAGCGCGTGTCGGGCTCGTTCCTATTCTCGAGGTACTCGTTGAAGCAGGGGCTTGGATAGATCATCAAACAATCTTCGGAAATACGGCGCTTATGCGCGCCAGTTACTCCGGACGTTTCGATGCGGCGAAGCTTCTTCTGGAACGCGGAGCAGGTTTGACCGCGCGAAACAAGTACGGCAATTGCGCGCTCCTGGAGGCCTGCATAGGTGGCCATCCGGAGGTCGCGCGCCTTCTCCTGGCATCTGGTGCAGATGTGCAGACGCGAGACCTGAAAGGCAGAACTTGTCTCATGTTTGCGGCATCTTCAGGATTTCTCGAGCTGGTCCGTGTTCTTTTGGAGTGGGGAGCCGACCCGCTCGAACACGATCAGGAGGGCAACACCGCGTTGGATTGGGCTTACTCTGACTATCATCCTGAGGTAGTCCAGCTTCTCACTGATGCTCGCGCATCATCGAGAATCGATCCTGACAGTGCACCAACAGCCGAACACATTGCCACTCAGTCACTGGACATTGTCGATGGCGCGGATCCTCTGGGACAGACACCTCTTATAATTGCAGCAGAAAAAGGCGACGAGGAGTGGGTGGACTATCTTCTTGGGGAAGGGGCTCGGATCAATTCCGCGGACAGATTCGGAGATACCGCCCTGATGAAAGCAGCCTCAAGGGGACAATCGGCCGTGGTGGAGCTGTTGCTCTCGCGAGGAGCAGACATAAACGCGAAGAACCGGTACGGTAACACGGCCCTAATGAGAGCGGCGTTCAAAGGAAATCTCAAGCTTGTCAAAATGCTTATCGATTCAGGAGCGGACGTGCATACAACGAATCGCGAAGGCAGCACGGCTCTGGAAATTGCTGCTTTCAAAAATCATTTCGGCGTCGCGAAGCTCCTCCTGGACTGCGGTTCAGATATCAACGCGGCGGATGATTACGGCGACACCCCTTTGATCAAGTCCGCTGCAATGGGTCACACTTCTATCGTTAAACTGATGCTGGCCCGGGGAGCTAATATCAATGCCAGAAATCATCTAGGCAATACTGCCCTCATAAGAGCCGCTTCCAACGGCCACCTGAACGCGGTTGAACAGCTCCTGGCCGCACGGGCGGATGTTCATGTGAAGAATATGTACGGGAATGATGCCCTTTCCAAGGCATCCCTCAAAGGACATACAGCAACTGCAAATCTCCTGGCAATCAGTGGCGCGGAAACCATTACCATGGGCCAAGAGCCTACCACAAGCCAGACTGAAGGACATCCCGGTCACGAGTTAATCGATTTTCTGTTGCAGACCGATGAGTCTGTTGACGATAACTGGGAACAAATCGTCTCTGCGCTCAAGAAAGCAGACCCTCAAGAATTGGAAGCTCTGGTGACTCAGGACGCTGACCTGGCTCTCAATAACAAAGTACGAGACATGATTTTCGCATTGTCCGTGAGAGCAGGCCAACCGCACCCGGTTCGAAAACTTCTGGAGCGGGGTGCCGGAAGGAGTCAGGGTATGCTGGACCATGGATTGATCGTCGCTGCTTCGCAAGGAAGCGTGGAAGTTGTCGAGCTTCTTCTTAACTGGGGGGCAGTTCCAAATGCCAGGAACAAATCGGGAAAAACAGCTTTGATGAAGGCAGCGGAAGCCGGATACAAAGAAACAGTGGAATTACTGCTAAAAAACGGTGCATTGCCGGATAGTCAAGGTGCCGATGAGAATTCTGCTCTTATGCGCGCCTCTTACAGAGGCCATTTCGAAGTGGTGAGACTTCTGGTGCGCGCTGGAGCTGACATAGCTGCTCGCAATAACCACGGACATTCGGCTGTCGTACTTGCAGCAACCGCAGGGCACCATGAAATTGCCACGTTTCTCCGAGCACTGGATCCAACAGAATGATGGTAAACGATTTGAGAGTTCAGAAGTTCAAGAGAAGAAAAAAAGGTAGTAACAGACCGAGGAGGGAAGCAAGGTTCGCATTGAGTCCTGCTGCCGGGGGTAACCTCAGTCTGTTGAATGAAAACTACAGTGCATGGTGAGAGACCATAGCAGGCCAAGGACCTTGGAGTCAAAGATTTTTTGCTTTAGAGGCGAGCTATTCGTTTTTAAAAGGAAAATCATCAAGGCTTGCAGGAGAGGACTCGTAGTCTCCGTTGCGCCATAACATGGACTGGAACAGGTCCTCACATGGCTCATGTCTTTTTGGGCTTTGGAGGACTGATCAAAGCCTCACCTTCCAGCACCACTTCCCCATTCTGGTTCGAACAGGTCGTCTTAAAACGGATTCTGTTCTTTTCTTCCAATATTTCAATGATTTCCACTCTGGCCGTTATGGTGTCGCCAAACATTACCGGAGCGAGGAAGCTCAGTTCCTGTTTCAGATATATGGTACCGGGTCCGGGCAATTGGTTCGCCAGAACCGCTGAAATCAGACCCGCGGTCAGCATTCCGTGGGCAATCCGCGTCTTGAAGAACGTATTGCGAGCGTACTCCTCGTTCACATGAGCAGGATTGAAATCACCGGTTATTCCGGCATAAAGATATACATCAGCCTCTGATATGGTTTTGGCCGACTCTGCCGCATCACCCACTTTTAGCTGGGTAATCGTTTTTCCCATCATGCTTACCTCCTGAACACTGACTTAGAACCATGATTTATGGCCCCAGATTTCCTGTTCCAGCGCCATTTTGTCCCGTTGCAGCATGAAGTAGAGTGAAGCATTCCGAATAGCAAGTCCGCCTTGATGACCGAGGGCAGTCGCGAGCTGAATCGTGTCTTGCGAAAAACCGTTGCTTGTTTCACTGCAAAGTTTCATGACCCCGATAACTTCGTCAGCGACCCGCATGGGTACGCAAAGAATAGACTGAATCCCCTCTCGCTCCATGGCAGCCTTGTACACGCCCTGATCTTTTAGTGAGGCTATAACCGTTTCGCTTCCAAGGACTCTGCGTAACGCGGTCTCATTGATAACCGGGCCTTTGTTCAAGAATTCTTCACTCAGTCCGTAGCTGGCAACCAGGTCGAGACTCCCGGTTTCCTGATTGAGCAGTCGGACGGCAACGCCCTTCATACCGAATGCATCGGCGATGTCCGCGGTCATAATGTGCAAAATTTTCTTGATGTCCAGGCTTGAATTCAAATTCGCCGCGAATTCGCAGAACAGAAGCGACGTTTGTTTGATGCGCTCCAGCAATTTTGTATTCTGGATTGCCATGCCTCCCTGTTCCGCCAATGCTGCAAGGAAGTGTATTTCATCTTCCGAAAAAACCCTTTGTTCGGAAGTATAGAGCGAAAGCACGCCAATAGGCTGGTTCCTCACGAAAACCGGTACTACCAGAATGGAAGCTATACCTTCAGCCTTCTTGACATCATGATTCTCGAGTCGCGGATCCGTTGTAGCATCCTCGATGGAAAGATGCTTTCCCTGTAGGACTTCTGCCACCACTCTCTTGGCATTCATGGGATGCGCGTGAAGATAGGTTTGGGAAAGTCCATACTGAGCAACCGGCACAAATACCTCTCTTCTTTCGTCAGCTAAGAACAAACATGCAGCCTTACCGTCCATGGTTTCAACAGCGCTCTTGCAGATAAGGCTTAAGAGTTCTTTCTTGCTCAGTGTGGTCCCGAAAGCCTTACTCACTTCACAAAAAGTTTGAAAATAATCTTTCTTCGTGGTCATAAGCATCTCCAGTTCCCGAATATCAATTGTATTCAATTGGCAGCTATGCAGAATTCATATCAGTATCGTTTGAAGGCTCCTTCAACGTTCCGGATCGATCACGAATCGCGTTTTCGCAACCATTTAACAATTTTAGGAGCGAATTCTTTCTGGCTTTTGGAACTCACGTAGATCCCGATATGACCTGTATGGAGGCAAACATCCTCGATATCGGAGCTGCCCACCATGGCCGTCAGCTTGTTACATGCTTCAGGAGGAACAAGGTGATCGAAATATCCATAGAAATTCAGCAGGGGCATGGTAATGTTTTGCAAATCGACGCGTCTCCCGTCCACCATGAGTTGGCTCTGAATAAGGAGATTCTTCTGATAAAGATCTTTGATGAACTGCCGAAACGTTTCACCCGGAACATCGGGGCTGTCGAAAATCCATTTTTCCATACGAATAAAATTTTCAACGAAAGACTTGCTGTCGATATTCTCAATGAGACCCACGTACTTGTCGATCATCAAACGCGCCGGATTCAATAGCAGAAACCCAAAATTCAGCAAATCTCCCGGCATGTTGCCGAAGGAGTCCACCATTCGGTCAACGTCCATATTCCTGGTCCACACGTGCAGCAGACCTTGTTCGGTCTCGAAATTCGTTGGGGTAACCGTAGTGATAAGATTTTTAATTTTTTTCGGGAACAAGGCCGAATAGATAACAGAAAAAGTACCGCCCATGCAGATTCCCATGAGGTTGATCTTATCGATCTTATGTCTCTTCCGGATAAAATCGACGATTGAGTCCATGTACCCGTTGACATGATCGTCAATGGTCAAATAACGATCCTTGCGAGTCGGATATCCCCAATCGATCATGTACAGGTCGATTCCCGCGTCGAGGAATACCTCTACCACACTGCGCCCCGGCTGCAGATCCAGCATTGTCTCTCGATTGATGAGTGCATAGACGACGAGCAACGGAGTCTTCATCGATTTCTTGCCCGTGGGACGATAATGCTTCAGTTTCACCCGGTCTTCCTGGTAAACGATCTCGTGCGGAGTACTCGCGATTGTCGTGTCCAGGGACCCCTTAAATAAGTCAGCCGCTCGCTGGGCTTTGTTTTGAGCTTTCTCCACATCTTCCGCCAGAGCGGAAATGAGGAGATCTACAGGTATCTTCGACTGCCCCATGAAAACCTCCCTAAGCTTGTCCGATCTTTACCCTTGAGGATTCGATAATTCCGGAATCAGCTTCTCTATCGTTCTTATTTTCTTTTTCAATAGATAGATTTCTTTGTACAATTCATCCATTTCCTGCTGCGATGGCACAGGAAGAATTTTCAGAGCGTCTTGAAGCATCTGGGAACGCGCAATAATAAATTCATTCACCGAATCGAGTGTTTTTCGCAGCGTCTCGAGGTATTCGGGGGATTTGAACAGTGTCGCATAGTGATTTTCCAGGATTTTTATCCACATGCGGTAGTATTCTTTCGAATCGTCCGGGAGTTTGCCCGAATCAGTCATTTCGGCAAGTTTGTCCTGCATTATTTTCAGGGATTGCTCCAATGGAAGGTACAGCAACGAAAGGAATTCCGTCAGTGAGGTCTGAAACAGATTGTACCGATCGACAGCAGCATTGAAGTGTTCTTGATACCCCCGCGCAAGACCGACCTGAGGTATGTGGAAAAAGTGCCGGAACTCTCTCTCGTACACCTCTGTGAGTACTCTGAAGGACTGTCCCGAGATGTCATTGAGCCTGTGATCCGAAGCGCATTGACCGACTCTGCCGGCTTTTTTCAGCCATTCCTGTTGGGCAAGAAAAAAGCTGTTGGCCACCGGCTGTGTCATTTTGACAAACACCTCGGGCAACGAATTGATACCTTTCGCCCAGGATTCGGCTGCCGCCGGTTCAGCCATGGAAGCGGCAAACGCCTTGACCGCTCTCATGGTGGATTGCAGGGCTTCTTCAGCCCGACCTTTTTCCCGCGACTCACCCGTATCGGACTGCTGCTGTTGTGAACCGTTCAGATCGGATTCTGTCACGGTCGTCCAGAAGTCAGTGGAAGTCTTGAGCCACAGTTCCATAAGAGACTTCGCACCCACGGTTTCGCGCTGTTTTTCCATCGAAATTGACCTCCCCTGATCGGGCTAAGCTCCGATCCGCGATTCCCGGTCGTATCAGCCGCTAGTCACATTGGTCCCGGGTCTTGATTAATTACGAGCAAAAATAATTCCGTACCGTACTATCTTTGCCGTTTAGCCTTTCGGTGTCAACCGAAGTTCTCTTGCCTGCACCGGGAAATACGAACCAGCACTGCCACTCGGTATTGTTTTCTATACAGCGACAACATGCACGGATTGTTAAGAAACGGACAATGGCCAGTTAGAAACTCCAGTGATTTGCACGCGAATCTTGACAAAGATTATTTTTCGCCCTAGTCTGAAAGAGTTACGATTCTTGATCAGATCTCATTGTTATCGATTTTGACGCACTAAAATTCGACATAGACGTAATATTACGATTTGTTGACCCATAATTTAGTTCCCTGTGACACATGGAACCCTGAAGAACCGAATCACTCCTGGTGTTCACCTGCTCATCACAGGGCTATTATGCTCAGAGAGGAAGGCAAATTATGAAAGAGCTGTTCGATCAAACTACTCAGATGATGGAAAAAAGCTGGACGTTTTGGAAGCAAATGGCTTCCAAATCACCCCTGATGCAGAGCACGGACGCCGGCTTCGCAGGAAAATGGAGTTCCTGGATCGGCACTGTGCGATCTTCGTACGACATCAACATGGCCACGTGGCAAACGTTCATGGAGCAGAGTGAAGAGACGTTTTTCAGGGGTTTGAAGCAGGCGCCCTTCTACAATGAAGCTCTGGAGAAACAGTTCAGAGATTTATGGGAAGGCTTGAAGAAAGCGCAAAGTCTGCAATACGAGATCGCCAAGAGCCAGATGGAAAAGATGGAAGAACTCCTACGAAAGTCAGAATAACCTTCTTTTCCGGCAGAAACATCATTCTGAGACCAACTGAGAAGGAAACCTTCTGAGCAGAAGAAGGTTTCCCCGATTTCAAGAAAATTGCTGCCTGCAAGCATATCGCCTGATATACTTCTTTCGACTTTCCAGGCACGTTCGCCGCCCCTACCAATTCGGTACGTCCTCGCTTCAAATTGAAAAAAAATGCGAAAAAGAATGTGCACGCGAGTATTCAGAATGTTGAGTCAGTTACTATAGAACGTGAGTTGTTTGATACTTGAATTGACCAATGAAAGTCTTAGGGAGTTTTCCGATTCTATCCTTGATGCGCCGTTATTCGACGTCTCTTGAAAATTGACATGTTCGTACATGGATGCATTTCGCACTCGTTTCCGAGCACGAAGTTCGCTCAATATATAAGAAAATTGTAAATCAGAGTACTCCCCTTTTCATAAAGTCATTTTTTGCGTATACTGGATTCCAAAGACGATGGATACAGTCCAGTCTCTGGAATTACGCATTCAAATTGTGTTGGGGGGATTTTGTCCGATTAATTGACATTTATAAGTTGCTAGTGTTCTCAGTATGTGTATTGCCCGCTTTTCAGAATCTCCCTTACATAAGAAAGGTTCGTTTCTGATTACACGAACTAAAACAATTATCTGACAAGAAAGATCTATGCTTGTCGCAAGTAACCTCTGAACGACACAATCGAGTGGAAAAGCCGTTCATGAGTACTCCTGCTCCACCAAGCGACAGTTAGAGACGACAGGTGGAGAAAATAAGGAGCCCAAAAGCCGTGGTCGGAATTAGTAAGGAGAGGATTGGATGAGACATAATTTGACTCATAAGAAAAGCACAGTTGGGGGAAGGTGGAGGTGAGCATGCCTCCTCGAAAAACTCTTTTCGTAATTGCTGAAACGGAGGAAGAATTGATGAGAATTATGCCTGAATTACAGAAGTCATTTGAGGGAACCAGCCGCTCAATCACCCTGGAGCAGTTGGAAGATCGGATTGTTCTGGACGGGGCCGTGGCTGACGCGCAGGATGTGCAGGACGCCGGAACTGACGGGGGGCAGGTCGATAGTCTCGGCTGGGTGTACGTCGATAACGGATGGTGGCAGGAGGATAATGGTAGCGGATGGTGGTGGGACCAATCCAGCGGATGGTACTGGAACCAGAATACCGGCTGGTGGGTGCAGAATTCCGGTGAATTCTCCTATTGGTATCACGGGCTGCATCAATACTGGGCGCAGGAAACTTCAACCGGCAACTGGTTCTGGTGGGACGATATCAGCGATCAGACCTGGGAACCGGCATTCACTTGGTTTGCAGACCAGGTTAATTCACAATGGATGTGGGCTTATAATGATTCTACCGGCAGCAGTTACTACGCCGACGAACTCAATTATTTCTATCAGGATCATACAGACGGCCAGTGGTACTGGCAGGATGAAGTGAATGAGAATGGATGGGAATTAGCCTTCACCTGGTTTGTCGACGGTTATGGCGTGATGGTATACAACGATTGGCATTCCAGTGAGTACATCTGGGGCAACAACTTCCACTACATTCAACAACACACCACGCATTATGTAAATGAAGCGCCCATAGCAATGGTTCCGGGAGCACAGAACTGTAATGAGAATGCGAGCCTCAAGCTCCCTGCCATTTATGTTTATGATGTCGATTCTCTTGGTGATGAGATTCAGGTATCTCTTTCCGTGAGTCACGGCACATTGAGTCTCGCCAGTACGACCGGACTGTATTTTATCACAGGCGATGGGACGCAAGACGCTCAGATGGTGTTCCTCGGATCATGGGCCGAGCTCAATGCGGTGTTGCATGACGTTACTTACAACCCGGATCTCAACTACTCTGGCTCCGACGAACTCTCTCTTGTGGTAAACGATCTGGGGAATGCAGGTTCCGGAGGAGCTCAATCGACATCCCAGATTGTTCCTATAAGCATTCTTGACATATAAGGCCAACACTGAGATCTGATGCCATTTCGCATTCTGAAGAATGAACCAGCCGTGTGAAAGGGCTAAAAACAAATGAGGAAGCCACAAATTGTTGGGGCTTCCTCCTCAGATCGATCATTGCCAAAAAACGCGGGCTTTGGCAAATTCTCATCCGTCTTGCCGAGATTCCTTGCCAAAGCGACAGAAATCAAAGACTATCGACGTCCGTCACTGACCACCGGGGGGCCAAGAAGGGCCACCCGATTCAACACAGGGGGGAAAAAACCAAGAGCGTCTCTCCGAGGTCTCTTGCGATGCTGTTTACGACATTTCTGAAGCAACCTGGCATAATTGGACTCTTATTCAGAGGTTTCACATGGCTTAAGATTCACTCGCTAGTCGCTGGTCATAGCCGTGGAGACCAGATCCCTTTGAAGAAAAACACATATGCGGATAGTATTTACCATTCTCCATGCCCAACACGGACCAATCTGAGGTCAAGCATGTCGACCGAAGCATGAAACTATTATTCAACGTGAGTCGTCGAAAATGGAGCAAGAGAGGCAGGTCGGCAGGAATCACAAATCCGTTCGGTTGTTATCCCTCAGTTATCCCCTCTGTCCGTAAGTCAGTTGCAAGACTTATAATCCATTGGAATCAGTGGAGCCGGGGATGGGAGTCGAACCCACGACCTGATGATTACGAATCCCATTTTTTGGCCTATTAAATAATTTTATCAATTCCTCTGGATCATTCGGAACACTATTGCGCTCTGCATGACCCTTTTTTTACTCTCCTGATGTGGGGAGAGTAGGAACAAAGGTCACAATTCCCCAAGAAAACAGTTCGCACCTAAAAATAGGGGCTCTCTCAAGGAATGTCTTTCAGGGTACCGGCACACGGATTGACGCCAATTCACAGTCAACGAAGCATCGGGCATTTTAAGCTGTTCGCGAAACCAGATTCCTAAGGTTCATCCAAAGCTGCCCCAAATACTCATGTATTGCCAATTCCGAACCAAGTAGCGCACTGCCTTCCGGCAGAAAGCTTCTATACAATTGGGGCGGAGTTTTGGCCTTAAATCCGCAAGGACTGGCAACAGCATTGAGGCCTTTGTTCCGGAATTGCTTCATGGCTCGGGGAATATGGTAAGCAGAACTCACCAGTGCGAATGTGGAGTCGCCCAGAAATGCCGACACGAATTCAGCCTCGTCCTCTGTATCCCATGCGTTGGCATAGATTGTCAAAGCATCGGACTCAACCCCCAGATACATGGGAAAAGACTTCATCGATTCCAAATTGTTACCCGAAACCGGGTGTGCCATTCCGGAAAGAACTAATCGGCTTCCGGGAACGCCGTGCCAAAGACGCACTCCTTCCAAAACCCGGTAAATGGAATCTCCGGACTTGTCTGCAGGGGTTAGCTCATCAGTGCTGCCAACACCTCCCAATACAACAATATACTGCACGCCATTTGATTTGAGGAAATCAGGATCCTGATACGGCCCGGCTTGAGCCTCCAAACTATATAATAACAAATAGGATGTGATCGGTAATGAAAGAACCAACAAGAATGCCGATCCAGCGACGATGAGGAAGGCCCCGGCCCGACTCCAGTGCTTCAACTTCCAGAGAATAAGGCCGGTGACCACGAGAACGAAAGAAATCCCGACGGGCTGAACCATCGCACTTACTAATTTCTTTAAGACAAAACCTACAAAATCCATAGATACACCGCCTGTGATTTTGGCACATTTCTCACGAAATCCCGCTCGTCCGGAAGATGAAGAATTTTCGCGATCCATTCTCCGATACAATGTGTACACCAGTCACTGAGAAGCTCACAATCCATTTTCAAAATTCTTGGGATGGATTCAGAACCAAGCCGAAAAACTCCCCGATTAATCGGAACATTCCAACAGACGTCCCAATACCGTATGCGCAATGTATCAGGAAGAAACAGAATGGTATCAAAAAAACAGCGAACTTCCGATACCCGCTGAAAGAGGAGGTTTTCTGTGCAGCAAAAATAAAAGCAGCGAGAAAGTAGACCAGCAGCACAAAACCTAAGAGCCAGCCGGTCAATACCGTGGCTGTGAGAACGGAAAATACCAAAACAAGAAAGAAGAACAATGGTACGAAATGTCTGAATGAAAAACATCTCGGTTGAATTGCCATTGTGGGGAAAATCCACAGACCGTTGTTGTACATCTGTCTGAGCAGTCCACGAAGAGTACGACGTGACAAATAGCGCGATATAATCGTCGGATCGTAGTAAAATCTGAAACCGGCTTTGCGGATCCGATAATGCATTTCGTTGTCTTCATTACGCACCAGGGTCTCGTTGAACAGCCCTACATTTGCAAAAACGTGTCTTGAATAAGCCGCAAAAGCAAGGGTGTCCACGTATCCTGCGGCCCGTAATTGCCTGAATGGAGCACAAGCGGCGCCAAAACGTGATGAAGCAGCAGCGGAGAGAATCAGTTCCCAGATCCCACTCGGCTGCATGTAAACGATGCGGCCTCCAACGACAGACTCTCCTTTCTCTAATGCTTCGTAATTGCGTGTCAAGAAATCGGTGGGAATTCTGGTATGTGCGTCCAGTCGCAATACGAATCTCCCGGTCGCTGCCTTGATGGCAAGATTCAAACCTGGAGCTGTGATTTTGTACGGGTTCTGCAGTATGATAATTTTTCTCGGGGAATAATTATCGGCAAAGTCTTTCATCACGTGACCGGTCCCGTCGACGGAGGCACTATCCACAAGAATTATCTCCGTCCGTTCGGCGGGAAAATCCTGTAAAGTCAAATCCTGAAGCAAATTGATCAGGCATTCACGTTCATTGTGAACCACGAGAATGATTGAAAATATTATCTCATGGCTATTTGTTTCATCCATCTCGAACTCCAGACACCGATATTATGATTTATCGCAACAAAATGCGGAGGGTATAAAATTTAGTAATTCATACAGATTATGGTCTTGGGCTCTTTTCCGAAGGCCTATGGGCAAATAAAAAGCATTCTCAGATCGCAGCAATAAATGGGAGACCCCGTTGAATAGAAAACTTCGGGCATGTTCTCCCCGAATGGCTCCGTATTAATTGGTATTGTGGAAAGTGCCGCTTTGTCCTTAGTATCTGACGGCTGAAGCCCCGGAAAAGATGACTGCTATATGGAAAAGTAAATGTGACAGGAAAAATATAATATGCAGTGTTCGAGGAAGGATTTCCTTCCCCATATGCATCACACTGACGCTCCAGACCTCGAGGAATTCTCCACCAGTGGTTGTGCCGATTTTGTTAATGCTTGACAACATTCATTGACCACGAATTTAAATTTTCCGTTGTTTCCTCTGGGAATTGTATCGACTAATTCGATGCGCACGTTTACGCAGCCCACCCGGTCCCGGAAGCGATTCATAATGACCGATTTGTCGGAATCATCAAATCCCGCACACGGTACACAACAAATGACAAATTCCTCTGCTTTCAACTGCTTAATTTGCGCTTCCTTTATTCGCAAATTCCCTCTGAACACAGGGTCAATGAGGCCTATCCTGCGACCGTCCGGAGTAATTATCATGTCTGCAGTCCGGCCTTCGACCTTCTTGATAATCGGCATTGAGCGTCCGCATTCGCATTGCCAATCGCGGTCGCCGGCAATCGCCCAATCACCGACACGATATCGAATAAAAATGTTATTTGGATTGAGCAAACCTGTGCACACCAGTTCCCCCGCTTCACCAGGAGGAACTGCTTCGCCGTTTTGATCGATAAATTCCGTTATGCCTACATCGGGCGAAAGGTGTAAATTGCCGTAAGCGCATTCGTATGCGTGTGTCACACCTTCAGAACACCCGTATGAGTCACGTGTTTCACATTGAAAAGCTTCCTTGATCCGATCGCGCTGATGAATCAGGTATGGTTCGGCATTTCCGATTGCAAAATCAAATTTGATATCTGTCCTATTTCTCTCGAGAGCATGAATGGCAAGAACATCCATTGACGAGCAAAATCCGAGCATATACCGGATTTTTCTTGCCTTGATCTCATCTAAGTAATAGTCGAGGAATTGTGGGGCAAGATGATAATTCGACATGTAGAGTTGCCTACAGGGTTGGTTCCAAATCCAAAACGGCGGGTGTTTCCGCTTTTGTGAGATTACCAATTGGCCGCCAATCATGCACCAGTTATCGCCATACTTCACTCCATTCCAACGACGGAGCCTGTATTCAAATATGGCAAATAATTCCTGGTACGTGCTGGATGTCCAATAAGTCAATACAGGTTTTCCCGTTGTGCCGCTTGTCTGTTCACAAATCAGTTTTGATGGATTGCAATCATCTGCAATGAAATCGCGAGGATTTAGACGAATCACATCTTTTTCGAGAATAGGAAGGATACTTAGATCGTCAATCGATTTGACATCTTCTACAGGAAAACGTCCGGATGCATGGAGACGCCTATAATACGGTATTCTGGTTACTGCACGTTTTAAGAGGAACATCAACCTGTCATTTTGATATTCTCTCCACTGCTCTGATGTCCAGCCATCTCTCAGTTCAATGACCGGAACCATTCTTTCCCATAAAGAGCCGTATCTTATCCTTGTCTGATAATATCCGTACAGTGAAGCAGCAATATTCAATGCACAGGACGGCAGGCCATAATACATTCTGAGAAGAATGTCATTCATGATATCTCCTTTCCAATGAGAGAAGATCCGTTCTTTCCATTTCTACTGGAATAGTAGGCTTGGTAATAATTGTATGCTCGATCGAATGTCGAAACTCTATTCAGAATGACACCTAAAATTCTCGATTTTTGTGTAGAGCGTATCATCTCTATCGCTGAGGTCACTTCATGTTCTGTAACATGGCCTTGCCGTGCGAGAAATATAAGTCCGTCCGTAACTCTCGAAAGTATCCGGGTGTCAGGAAAAGCCAATATGGGCGACGAATCGAAAATGACAACATCGAATTCCTTTCTCAAAATGTTACATACTTCTTTGAGTCTATCGGATCTCAAAAGATTTACTGGATCAGGAGATAACGGCCCTGCTAACATATAAAATAAATTTGATGGCTTGTGATGGTGAACAACATTCTCGAATGGCATATCAGGCGACTGAAGCAAGTTCGATAATCCGTCCTCGTTTATTTCGTTAAACATTCTCGAGATCGTCGGTCCTCTCAGATCGGCGTCAATGAGTAATACTTTTTTTGACTTGTCTAAAGCATAGGTAAGAGCCAATGACATGGAAGCAAAGCTTTTGCCTTCCTGGGGTATTGCGCTCGACAAAACCCACGTTTTCATGTCCGAATCCTCTGCGACAAACGAGAGGGAGGTTTGAATGTTTCTGAATGCATTCGACAAGAACGATTGCGGTTCCGAGTGTACCAGAAAAGCTCCTCTGGAAGTGCCATTTTTCAACCTGATACCCACATTGTTCAAATCAGGTATTTTGCCTAATTCGCGAAGATCGAACTGGGTTTCTAATCTCTTGGTGGTTTGAATCGAGTCATCGGTATATTCGCGTATAAATGCAACGAGTACGCCTATCAATACTGAAGCTAAGAGCCCAACACTGAGAAACAGGAGTTTGGGAGGCCAGATTGCGCCCGTGTTCAGGGAACCGGTATCTATTACGTGAATGTCGTTCAAGTTGCTATTTATCCGAATTTGTGTTTCCAAATATTGTTTCAGAAGATTCGAATGCACTTCTCTGTTCATGTTCACTTTTCGCATGAGAAGAGCGCTCTGTGAACTCAAAGCATTGACTCGCATTGCTTCCGATTTTATGCCGTCAAGGTACTCTGTTGAAATAAGCTCTTCTTTCTTGATAGCATCCAATGCTGCGGAAACAGCCTCTTTCTGGGCGTGCTCAATCTTATGTCGTAATTCGGTAATTTGCTTTTGAAGGGTAATTCGTTTGGGGAATGCTTCACTATAGAGGGCACCCATGCGGCGATCTTCCACTTCGAGGGTTGCCAACTGCTCCTGCATTTTTTTCACATACTCGCTATTGGGGAGATCTCCAGGCAACTCATCATTCTTGCCGGTGGATTTATCGTCCAGGGCCTGGTATTTGCCGCGCAATTCTCTGGTTCTCAGCACTGTCTCCATTTGTCTTTTCAATTGATCCATAATGGGACCAAATCCACCGTCACTCGATGGAACCAAGCCACTTTTCGACACAAACTTGACAAGTTCGGATTCCGAATCGAAAAGTTTCAACTCAGATTTTTGCAGCTCTCTTTCAAGGCCGGTTAACGTGTCCTTCAAATCTTTTCTTCTCTGCTCCTGTTGATACGTGACGCATAAATTGAGGAATTGATCCAAAAGAGTTTTGGCCTGAAACGGATCTTTTGCGTCAAAACTGACCATAATTAAGTTACTTTTATGAATCGGTCGAACGGTAATCCTGTCCAAAACAGTCTTTATGAACCTATTCTTCTTCTCGATCTCGGCAAATTTCGACGAGTTCGGGGCGTCTTCCGCAGAGAGAAGACCACGCAGACCCGATAGAATTTGGCTTGGAAGGCCGGGTGAGCTTATAAACTCCGGATCTTCATCCAGCTTCATTTCTGTTACTAGCAACTCTGCTACGCTTGTTGATTTCAATTTGCCCAGGTGCGTACTGATTATCGCCTCAGAATTTGCTTCCCCGACCAAGGCATTCGATGTCTCGGGTTTCTTAACGTCTACTTCGAGCATAGCGTATGATCTAAACCATGGGACTCGGGAAAAAGTAAATACAACGGTCACTAAGATAAGCCCGCAACTTATACACAAAATCATAAACTTATGTTTTTTTACTACATTCAGCAAAAAGACTGCATCTTTACCAGAATCATCCATGATAGATCTCCGACCGAGCTTTTTCGCAATTACTACTTCGATTTACTATTTGGTTTAGTACGACCTTCATACGGGTACAAATGTTCTTGAATCCTGTAATAGATTTGAATTTTTGGAAAAGTATGACTGGAATCCTCGTTATGCTTAGTTTCGAGAGGTTTTCCTTACCGTCCTTGTCAATCCGGTGAAATAGTGTCCGGACCTTCCTGAAAATAGGCCAAAATCAGCCAGCCCTATAAGAAATCCCAAGGCATATCCGAAATGATAAGCTGCAAAAATGATAGGCATGATGGGCAAGTATTTAATTTTGCCCGAGACATTACACGTTAGGACACTCGCAATTAAGGAAGAGCATAGGTATACGGCGATCAAAGCGATCAGGATGGGAACACATGCACAATCAATTATTGATAGAAATGCACTTGTCAATAGAGCCAAAGTGAATATTGCAGGAACCAGATGCCGGCCTGCTGCGGACGTTTTGTGCTTCTGCATTATTCGCACTTTCCAGTATCCGTATTGTTTGTACTGATTAAACAGCGATATTATGGAATTTCTGGGATAATACCAGGATCGAATTGAATTCGATTGGAAAATCTTACCTCCATTTCTGATAATTCTCAGATTCAGCTCATCATCCTGGTTACGTATCAATTCCTCATCAAAATTTCCCATTCTTGTTAATGTATGCTTATGCCAGCATCCGTAAGGCACGGTATCAACATAGCCTTCATGATGCTCATTGTGAAATTTGGCTCCCCCGGTGCCGAACCTCGATTTGTAAGCCAGGCCGATTGCAGCTTGAACATAGCCCATGGCTTTGACGCGGGCGGCGCCTCCCACGTTGTCCGCTCCTGTTCTGAGTAGCTCTTTCAGACACATTTTGATGTAATCCGGAGCGTACTCAGTGTGAACGTCCATTCTCATAATGTAATCGCCGGTCGATTGCATGAGTGCGAGATTTAATCCCTTGGACGTAGTCTTGCATGGGTTTTCTATCAACACTACTCTTGAATCCTTACGGATGTATTCCCGGATTTTTTCTGTGGTACCATCGTCACTCATGCCATCCACAATGAGAAATTCTAATTCATCAATTTCTTCGGGGACTTCCTGAAGAAGTACGCTGGCCATGAAAGCATCTATATATTCTACTTCATTTCTACAAGGTACTATTATCGAAAGTTTTTCATTCATGATCTTTGCTTCTCGTGTGATCGCACAGGCGATCAGGGTGGATAATTGAATAGGGATGTGATTCTACATTTGAGGTTTGTAACCATTTGAAAGCAAGAACTCACTTCAGGCCTGTTTTGAATGGGTAAGCCCTTCTTTATCGAACAATTAGACCAGGATATTTCCGCACACTGCATGCGAGACTTCGATACGTGCCCTAAAAACAAATTGGAGGAGATTTCGGACATACGACGCTGGTCTTAGACCGAATACGAGGCATCTCTTTCAGGCAATTGGCGCGCAAATCCCTGATCGCAATTAGTTATGAAAACTATTCATATGGATTGCTAAAAACCCCCAAGCTTCGCATTTTCCGTGAAGCCGCATTGGCGATGTATCATGAAACGTAAGAAGACTTTAAGACTGCCGAAAGTATACGACTTCTTCTTCATAACCGGATGAATCGAACGAAAAATTATCTTTAATCACTCTTGCGGGAACGCCACCCGCAGTCACATCCGACGGCAAGTCTCTTACTACTGCTGAATTCGCAGCAATAGCAACGTTTGAGCCGATTGATACTCCCGGGCAGATAGTACAGTTCGCTCCTATCCATGTACCTTTGCCGATCCTTATTGGTTTTCTGACTGATTTGCCAAAACGATAACTCCCTGCCCGGGAACGGTGATTCCCGTCTATAATGACACTGTGAAAGGCAACCATAACTTCGTCATCTATTTGTATATTCGATGCGGCTAAGATGACCACTCCTGAAGCGCAATATACATCGTTTCCTACGGAAAGATTTTCTAATCCTCTTATTATTGCAGCATTTGAGACTTGAAAATTCTTGCCTTTGCGATTCATAGCCAAGCCCAACAGCCAGCCTCTGAACCGCATTATGTGAGGAATATCAGGCATCCAGAAAGTTATGACAAAAATAAGCCAGCTATACATAATAAGAACTTTGTTCATATAGTACTCCGAGCAATTTCAGAAGCTTTGTTCAAGTATTCTAAAATTACCCTAACGTGGGTTTTTACACTTCGGCCTCCTGCAGACCGGCGCGCGTTCTCCATGCATTTTTTTCGTAATGCGGGATCTTCGATAAATCTTCTGAGAGCGACAGCAATTTCAACAGGGTCGTTAGGAGGAACGATCAAAGCGCTCTCGGCGTCAACAAATAGATCTCTGGCACTGCCGACATTTGTAGTAATTATCGGGAGCGAATTTGCAGCCGCCTCTAACAGGCTACGAGCGGCCCCTTCTGTGGCGGATGGGAAAGCGAATATATCAGCCGTCCGGTATTCTTTATTCAGACCGTCTCCCATGGGCAGATATCCCAAAAATTCTACTGATTTCGCCAGATTTCGCTCACTGACAAGGGATTTCAGGTATGTTACATACTGTTCTTCACCCGATCCGACTATACGCAATTTGATGTTGCGATTCTCGGAAATCAGCATACCGACAGCTTCAATGAGGAACTCTACCCGTTTTGGAGGCCTGAGAAAGCCCACAAACAGGACTGTCGTGCAGTCATGAGAAGAGCTGTCTTTGGGATAAGAAAAGTCCGACTCCTCTAGAACCGAATCAATAATTACCTCGCCATGACTTCCACGTACCGCATATCGTTGCTTCAAGTCGGATCCGCTAAAGAGCAGGACCTGAGATCGCACCGCATTCCATGTCAGGAGTTCCTCCGGGAGAAATAGTAGTCTCCGGAACAACTTGCCCGGCCCGGACCAATCGCTTCTTTCGTAAATACCCGCAATCGGGTCGCCTACAATGTGAAAAACTGCGCCTATTTTTCTCCTGTTGCAGAGAGGACTCAACATCCATGCACAAGGGTCGAACAGCCGTATATACAATGCGTCGATATCCTCTAAGTTGGCTGAAAATAGGCCAAAAACCCTCGGCAAATTTGTCCATGCTCCTGTAAAAGATCCCCATGGAACCGGGATTACTTCCAGATTAGGATGGCTTATGCAATCATCCTGTTCGGTTCGATTTCCATTTAGAGAAGTGAATAGCTTCAATTTTGCTACGTGATCCAGAAAATGTCGAACATATCGAATATGACAATGTAGACCGCTTAATGTGGTGCCATCCCAGCAAAGGTCCCAAAGAGCGTATATTCCTATCCGATCTTTCATTCGGCAAATCCTCCTATTCAGATAAGCTTACATGCTTATTTAGGTTCTGCAGGCAAGAGTCGATTCATCATTAATAACCAAACCAATACATGAACTGATACTATAAATAATCCAATAGTATGGAAAATAAATAAAATCTATGGTCAGGATGGAAGTAATTATAAGCACACTTAGCCCCAACCCAATTGAAAAGCCTTCTATAACCGCAGAGTTCCCGCATCGGACAACTTTTCCGATCGCCCTGATAAAGAGGGAAAGCGGCCACATGGTAACAATTGCAAACAATACTAATCCCGGAAATCCTAATTCCGTCAGCATTGCAAGAAATGAGTTATGCGGATAATAGAGCTTCGATTCCGATGAAACTGCAATGTTGGTTCGCAAAAAAGCATTACCGAAGTTTCCTATGCCCACACCGGTCCAGGGATTCATGGAGACGATCTCATATCCCGCCGCGAAAAACATCCCACGCGGATCTCCTTCCTGAAACCTTTGTTCCCACATTTGCTTGGATTCAGTAAGCCCTTCTGATGAAAACAGCGCTAATCCGATACAAAGAACCAGGACAGCTAGAACTGCAAAATGTATGATACCCTTCATTCCTCGGCTGAGGATAAGGTAACTGAAACTGCACAGCATAATTATGAGGATTCCCTCCATCACGGCCCCGCGGGAATAAGTCAGATACGTTGCCAATCCTAACGGAACAAAAGCAATGAAACCGATCAGCTTTAGCATAAGTTTCCGGGAAGCGATGAGCACCACCAATGCAGGAAGAGCAGTAGTGCACATGAATCCTACTGTATTTTTGTCACCAAAAACGTCATCTCCATAGACAAAAGAATAAAAGGCATGTGTCCCCGACCGGTATTCTGCAAATCCGATAAGAACGGGTATTACCATAAGAAACGGAAGCGTAAATAATCTCTTTGGTATTGATTGCATCGATAGAGAGAAGAAATTCACCAAGAATACAGTGAATATGAAAAAGAATGAACATTTGAGGACAATTCGAAAAGCCAAATGTGGGTCTTCTGCCCAAAATATGCTGATTTGGCTCCAGACCAGCAGGAGAACAAACACAAGAGTGATTGCATACCGGATGTTCGTCCTGTCATGGTATTTCAATAATTCTATGGATTTGAACAGCATGTACCCAAGAATTACGATAACGGAAAGAGTGACCTCAAAACCGCCTATCGAAATCTGAAAGAACGGTATAGAAGGAATGGAGGCAAACAGGAGCAGAAAAAACAGATAATCCAGCCGATTATCACGAAGCTCTGCTTGCTGAGCTTCCTTGTTGGCACTCAGGGCCGCGGACACCGAATTTCCTTCTTCCCGCAAGTTCCCTGTCATTTGCTCGTCTCTACAAACCTTCTTTAATTTCAAAACATTGACTCCGGCTTAAAAACTCGGATGAAGATTCGATTTAGGGTTACAGTTGCTTCTTTTCCAAAACCGTAGCAGCGCAGGAATCGACCGCGAATTCTTTTTGGGAAAGTGATTTCCTCAATTGCCGCAGTATCCATTCTCTTGTCTGCGGTCCGAAAATCAGTGCAAAGCCGATGCAGGCGCTGGTTGCGATTCCGATATAGAGCACCGTAAGAACTGTCGACATCTGACCGGGAACGAGATAGCGGAAAAACGAACCCAGTACAAGCGTTCCAAGAAGTGGACGGCCAAAGTCATCGATGTACCATTTACGTTGTTCACCAATGAGAACTCGACGATGAGTAAACCATACGGCTGACATCAGGTATGTTCCCCACACTATTATCCAGGCTATTGCAGCGCCACTTGGGCCGAGCAGATTCGTCAACACAATCACGAGGGGCACAAAAAACATCAATGCGACTGTATTCATTCCGGTCATCAGTCTTGTCCATCCATACGTCAGTTGCAGATTTTTCGGCAGCGCATTCAACCCCTGAAAAGCCATGCCGATAATGAGTAATTGCAGAATCGGGCCGGTATTCCGGGCAATGAGCGGATCTCTCGTCCAGGCAAACAAAATTTCATGGGAAAACAGCGAGATAATGACCGTGACCGGTATGATTACCGAACCGGCGATCTGGCAGCAGCCATGATACAGGTCAGCCAAACCGGACCTCTCACCGATTTGAACATACCGGGCAAGCTGTGGAAAAGATGCGTCTCGAATGGGATCCGCCACTAATCCTATTGCACTGATTGCTAATGTCCAAGCCAGTGAATAATAGCCAAACAGGTCCAGTGGTAGAAGCTTGCTCAAAACGATTTTGTCGGCCTGGAGCAGTATTAAGAGGAGTGCCGTACCTGTGCTGAACCCCACTCCGAAGCGCCAATTGAGCATCATCACCGCCCTGCTGAATTTGGCCTTCGCGTGACTTTTCGGCATGACACGATGCAGAAAGAATGCCGCAGTGAAGGTCTGGATCAGAGCAGCCGGAATTTGCCATAATGCATATGCTTCAACTGAAGGAGAAATAAAATAAAGTACTACTATAGAGCCAACAAAGCGTACGGTAGTAGTGGTTGCTCCAATGACATTTGCAAGAGCTTGACGCTGCAGCCCCATCAACCCCGCAATGTACATGGTATAGGGAAGACTCAATCCCAAAGCGAGACCCATAGCTATGATGGATGTCACCACGGTTGAAGTGCTAAGCTCTTGAAGTTTGAGCCAATGTGATGCCAGAAGAGGTGCAAGTAAGACAAATACGACTGCAATAATAACCGCCAGCGCCCAGCAAATCACTTCCAAGGTTCGGAGAACCTTTTTCGACTGATGACCGGTGTTGTTGAGACCCGACAATCGTGCAAGCTCACGATTCAGGATGGTAGCAATGCCATCATGAAGAAGGCTGCCGCCGAGTTGCAGTGTCGTGATAAATCCTATGAGCCCATAAGATTCAATCCCCATGAATCGGACGTAGAAGGGGATGACTATAAGACTTACCGCAGATACCCAGCCCCGTCCCGCATAGTTTGCGAGAATGTTGGTAGTTAAAAGAGACATTCGAATTCTATTTCCAATTTGTAATATAGTACGTAATTTGTTTGTGTGGGAAACAATTTATACCAGTTTTCACGCATAATTTTTGCAACAATTACTTTCAGTCAAAATCAATTCGACAAGGTCACGAGAAATAATTTGTCAGCACTATGGCTGTTGACCTCTTGAGATTTGCACTTCCTGCCTGACGTTCGTCAGAATGGCATTGAACTGAGTTGATTTCTCAAAAGGATTGTAATTGTTTCCCGAATCACCGTAGACCCATACATATTCGTAATTTCTCATAAGAGTTTTGAAAATCGGCTCGAAATCGGTTGCGTTCCGCAAAACGGAAGAACCGCATTCACCTCGGATTGTCCAGCCCTTTTTTGAAGAGAGAGATTCCCACGGTCCTACAGTTCCTCCCAATTTCAGAATGTTGGGATATTTTTCCAAATAGGTCGCAAACTTAAGTGCGCGGGAGTTGATTTTGGATTCCAAATCGGCATGATCACGGACGCAGTATCCTATATCTACTCCTCCGCCTGCAACGACTTTGAATGTATAATTCTTTTCCTTTGCCCGGTCGAGGATCCCAAACACGATTTCTGTTGTACTCCATGGTTTTTCCTGGTGCAAAGGAGCATAAAGAAACCATATTATTGCGTTCGGATGGTTCTCGTGAATCATATCAGCCATTTTAGAACCAATATTTCGCAAAGCCAAAACAATTTCGGCCTCGGTCTTGCCCTGCCTGGATGTTATCTGACTTATTTTATGATTGTCATGATTATTGTACAGTTCTGCGTCGATTACTATTCCCGGAGAATTCATCTTTCTGGAAGCAACCAGGGAGTGGTGCAAAATTTCGTAAAAATCCTGAAGTGCACCTGTTTGATTGTAAAGGTCCAGTCCCCTGATGCCCCGAAACCATGGTTTGTTCCTGGGGGAAGCCTTTGGGTCTTCCGCTATTCTGTTGAAAAAAATCCAGGGCCAAATCTGTTTCTTGATTCCTGTTTGCGCCAGCCACATAAAATTTGTACGATCCCAACTGTAATATGCATCAATAGGAAATACCGCTATACCGTCATAAGCCGATTCATTGAATACAACGGCCATTTTGGTTCTGACATGGTCAAGATTGTTTTTAGTAATTGGATTACCGAAAAAGGTCAGCATCATCAAATAGGGTGTGGGAACATGGTTCTCTTCCACTGATGCACAGGTTCCGTATCCGAAAAATGTGAATGTTAAGATTATTATGATGAGAACGGTGGCGGGTTTTATCATCCTCTCGGCTCCTTACATAACCGTAATTTAAACTCTGTTGAACAAATCATCTGCCAGCGAAGCCACGAGTGTCCTTGCGTCTTCAAAGTCTTTCGTTTCCTGTTCATTCGCTTGCCGGGGATGCGATGGAATTCGCAATTTTCTCCGCAAGAATGTCCTCGCTAACAGGCCATAGGACTGAAGCATCATGAGACGTGCGGTTAAAGGGAATTGCGTTTCATACTCTTTCAGCGTTTGCCGGCATGATTTGAGGCTCTCCTTTGCCGCGATCATTGACGAATTCGCTGTTAACTCCTCTTCAATTCTGTATGAATAGAGAGGCTTTGCCATGAGATAGAAGGGTTGGCCCCAGAGTAGTTTTATAAGGAAATCAAAATCTTCCGATCTTCTCAGATGTTCATTAAATCCTATCTTCTTCGCTTCCGACGACTGCATCAAGGAAGAGGGAAAAGGCACGTATACCCAATGAGGTCTCGATTCCCCCATTACGGTTTTATCCGAGAAATCTTCGGTTGAACCGCCTATACCGGAAAGAGAGTTGTCCACTTTCACCAGAACAAGAGGAGAACTGCACAAGATTAATTGACATTCACTCTCCATGATTTGGATTTGAGTCTGCAATTTTGAAGGGTACAGCCAATCATCACCATCCAAAATTGTCATATACGGACCCCGAATTTTCGTCAGGGCAAAATTGCGGGCGGCCCCTCTACCCACGTTTTGTGGCAACCGAAAAAATCTGATTCTTTCGTCTTTGATTTCCCGGACAAGAACGTCAGGGCTGTCAGTCGAGCCGTCATCTACGATGATAGCTTCCCATTCCTCGTACGTTTGGGCCAACACAGAAGCTAAGGCCCAATTCAACGTGGTAACAGAATTGTAAATACATATTATAATGGACACCAGTGGTGGCAAAGTAATTAACCTTTTAATAAGATAAGTCCAATTCAATTATGCAGCGCTACTGTGTCTCACCTCACATAAAGGAGATTCAACGATCATTCTGCTTTTTTCCATTAAAGCGCAGGCTTCGCCCCTTACGAGTCATTGTAACTGGCTACTATTCCATCGCTTTTTGCTTTTATGCACGAATTAAGATAAAATGGGCAGTATCAAGGCTCGGCTGAGCGCAGTGCACAGCTCAATTTCCCCCGAACATCGTCGAAATATTTTGCGTTTGAAAGTTATGTCATTTCTGCCCAAATCCATTAATTATGTTTACCACGGGAAACTTCTGATCTTCGCGTGACCTCAGGTAACTAATTTTATGCCCTTTTTGCCAAATCTTCCAGGTCGTTGCTCCTTCTCGACCAGTAATCAGATGAGCAATATAATTCTACTTTAGTAGTATCGAAAAAATCTATCTCGTCAACCAGCAAAAAGTAAGTAGACTATTCGGTATCTCAACTACCCATTTCATACTGGGTCACGTCCCCATAATACTTCAAGGGTTAAGAAGGGATACCGAAAAAGCATGAATGCCATTGATGGACCGCTCCTCGGCTCTTTGGCCGGTTTTTGTTATGAGAAGCCAACTATCCGTAACCGCGATGCTTCGTATTCCGCCGGACGCACTGGATGATTCCACTGTTTTGGAAATGGGTGCTCGTAAGCGTTACGTGCACTCCTTGGGCTACTCGCAAAAAGTGTCCTGCGTGGAATTCCGGAGAACCGGCCTTCTTATTCAATCATCAATTATGGTTTTTTTATTCGGATTCGATTATTTTGGATCGAATTTTCAAATATGGGCTCTAACAGGTTAGTAATTGATTGTCTGCTAACTTCGGAATTGTGACAAAGAGGAGAATTGTAGGGGGAACGAAAAGGGGGCAATGGGTAATACAATAGAAATTAACGTTAGAGATATGGTTAATGATATTCGAGCCAAAATGGATTGTTGTCAACTCATGGAAAAACACAGTCTGTCCTTATTTGGCTTGATGAAAGCCTTGAACGGAATTCTCCGGACGAAGGCTATGGAATCGGAGGAACTCAGCAGATTTCTGCCTCTGGATGCACAGATAATCGAAATACGGGAACAAAGAAAAAATCCCAGACATGTGATTCGGGGAACAGTTCTGGTTCACGATGTGAGCAACCCGGTTCGTGCAGGTCTCATGCAAAACATTACGGAAGAAGGTTTCCAGATAAAGGGAATTCCGGCTTGCACCGGAGAAACCATGAGACTGGTCGTCAAGGCAAAAGATTTCTTGCCGATCGGCACATTCACGCTTGAGGCGGAGTGCCGCTGGTTTACTCCTGATTCGCACCCAGGTGAGACGACTTCAGGGTATCGCATAAAGATACTATCCGACCGGGCTAGAACGGAGCTGCGAAAGTTGGTTTTCGCGGAGTCGCTCGAGGAAAACAAAGCATCTCTGGCCGCTCTTGCGTGCGAAAACCGTCAGCATTTTATAGAGGCATCTTTTGGTTTGGAGGGCAACATCGAACATGGGACCGGACTGAACAACGAAATCATCGATTGTGAGAGCCTTGAAACGGGAATGGGAGTCGATTTATTAAGTTCTGCAATGAACGCGTTCGCCATTCCGTGTTTACTCATAGACGAATGCTATCGAATAATTTCCGTTAATGAATTTTGTAGCCAAATCGGTCCAGACAAGGACCATCTTGAAGGTCAATTGATAATGTCATTATTTCCTGATTCTTTCGATCGAGTGAAATCATGTATAGACCGGAGTTTATTGGATAAAAATGCTATCACTATCTCTACCTGGATGGAGATTTTGCAGAAACGATATTTTGTGAAAGCAATTTTCAGACCGATTCGATGTGGTATGGAGAATTTAACGACAGTAACAGTCCAGGATTTTACTCATTCTCGGACAGTGATGCGTTCGAAAGAATCAACCACCGATGAATTATTCAGCGCTTACAGAGAGCTTCTTTCACAATTGGCAAATAATGAAGTCATGTTGCATAAAAGAAGCAAAGCTATGCAGCTCATTATGGAATCTCTTGGTACCAGATTAAAAGAGGAAAGGCAGCAATTAATTCTCGAGTTGATTTCACATTTGAAGCCGATGGTCTCTCGCATAAGATCCGAAACACTGTCCACCCGGGGAGAAGCGCTTGTCGTCACATTAGAAATGTTTCTTGAGCAGCTCCTCTCCAATTCCGATAACCGAGCTGTTCAACTGTACAGTAGCCTGACACCGAGAGAATCGGAAATTTGTAATCTGATATTAGCTGGAAAAAGCTCGAAAGAGATTACAGATGTCCTCGGTCTCAGCCTGGAAACGGTTTCAACGCATCGAAGAAACATAAGAAAGAAACTTGGCTTACTCTCGGGACAAAGCATATTTAACGCTCTAAGAGCCCGCTAATAAATAGGAGTTGCATCTATCCGACGCAACATCCAGGCACAGTTCCCCTCCGCGGCATGTGATAAACATTGACCTGAAAATTCAGCTCCGATATTATTATTGTTAGGGACATCCCTCTCATGTTCCGGTGGCGGACGAAACAGATGTCATTCGATATACCTCCCCGTAAGAATGTTTTGCCGTGTTCAGGGATACACCCCCTGTCACTCAAAGTCGTTCAGACGCAAGTGTGGCAGATGTCGCAATAAGTTATGGAAATTTCCTTTTCTTTGAGGATTTCCTTCGGCTTACCTTTTGCCGCAGGGGGAAGAGGCATGATACAACTATTCACAGCGACTCGGCGACAGGTAGATTCGCTGATAGACGGATTCATGGCTAAACTTCTCCCGACAGGTGACGAGAATCCGCAGAAACGCTTTTTTGTTTATTTTGTGAGCATTCTGTCATGTGCACTATTTATTCTCTTCCTTTTCAACATCATATCAATCAGACCCGGTCGGAGCCTGGCTGCGGCCCTGGCTGGAGCAGGGCAAGTAATTAGCCTTCTGATTCTTCGACGTTCCAAAGATCCAAAGATTGCCTTTCGTGTCAGCGCTCTGGTGATGCTTTGCTATTCTCTGTTCCTTACAGGGGTCGCCGGCCCTCAGGGAATGAGAATTCTATGGATACTCATTTTTCCGGTCTACGTCTTTCTCTTGTTTGGTGGTCGGGAAGGCTTTTTCTGGACAACGGCTGGTTTCATCGGTTTTCTGAGCGTGATCCTGAATCCGCAGGACGTTTACGCTGCCTTTTCCGGGGATAATAGAGGATTCTTGATCACCTATATCGTCCTCGGCATACTGGTGAGCGCATTCGAAAAAATTGTCTACCGAGCTCAAGCAGAGAAGATTAGGGACAAAACCGATCAATTAGAAGAGGCGGTCGATAGGCTATTCACGCTAATGGAGGAGCGAAAACGTGCTGAGGAGGCTCTGCTCCAGAGCGAGGAACGATTTCGCACGTTTTCGGAAGCTTCCTTTGAGGGCATTACACTAATCGATGTCGGCCTATTTGTAGATGTAAACGATCAATTTGCTCGGATGCTCGGATATGAACGTTCCGAACTCATCGGACAGCCCGTCATAACTTGTGTTGCTCCGGAATATAGAAATATTGTGCAAACAGCGATTCGAACAGGGAACAAGGGTCCATATGAGCATTTGGCTCTCCGCAAGGATGGAACAGTGTTCCCGGTTGAAGTTCAAGCGGGAATGAGTTACCTGGGTGGTCGCGTCATGCGTACTTCGGCGGTTCGCGACATATCTGAGCGAAAACATGCTGAAACCAGGATTAGAGAAGCGAACGAATACGCTGAAGCAATCCTCGATAGTCTTCCGGGGACCTTCTATGTATTTGACGAACAGCTCAGATTGATTCGGTGGAACAAGAACTTTGAAACGGTTTCCGGTTTCACCTCTGAGGAACTTGCCGGGAAAAATCCACTCGAGTTCATAGATGAAGAAGATAGGGATGCAGTAGCGGCAAAACTTGAAGCATCCGTTGTCAGCGGAAGCGAATCCGTCGAAGCAAATTCGCTCACGAAGTCAGGTGAGACCGTTCCGTACCTCTTCACTATTGTCTGGCGTACGCTCGGTGACCGGAGATATCTGTTGGGCACGGGAGTCGACATCAGCGATCGTAAGAGATCGGAAGAGCTCCTGTTCAAAAGTGAGAATCTCTTTAGAACCGTGTTCGAGATAGCTCCTGACGCAGTAGCGATAAGCAAGTTGGAGACCGGAATCTATGTGGATGTGAACCAGAGCTTTTCAGATCTCACGGGCTACACCAAAGATGAACTGATAGGCAAGTCTGCGATCGATCTGAACATCTGGAAGGATGTTCACGGTCGAGAGAAGATGATAGAGATTCTTGCCGAAAAAGGATTTGTACGGAATGTGGACGCTTCCTTCAATTTGAAAGACGGCAGAATGAGACAAGGTCTTTTATCAGCCCGCTCTATAATGCTGGATGGAGAAGCACACCTCCTTTCTATAGTAAAAGACATTACAGACCTGAAGGAGGCCGAGGCAGAGCGAATGCGGCTGGAAAGACAGGTGCAGCATGCTCAAAAGCTTGAGAGCCTCGGTGTTTTGGCTGGAGGCATTGCCCACGATTTCAATAACATTCTAACGAGTATTTTGGGAAATGCCGATTTAGGCCTGATGCGAATTTCTCCCATGGCGCCCGCGCGAGACAATCTTGAGGAAATACGAAAAGGAGCGCTTCGTGCAGCCGGTTTGGCTAATCAGATGCTGGCTTACTCGGGCAAAGGGAAATTTGAATTGAAGTCCGTCGATTTGTCCGGCCTGGTCCGGGAACTGGCCCAATTGCTTGACGTGTCAATTTCAAAGAAGGCTATTTTGACGTATGACTTATCAGAAAATCTGCCCCTCATCGAAGGTGATGTGAATCAAATCCAGCAGATAGTCATGAATCTTATCACGAATGCGTCGGAAGCCTTAGGCCAAGAGAGTGGAGTAATCAGGTTGTCAACCGCTTCCGTCTCTTGCGATCGTACATACCTTGAAGCCATGCGTGAAGGGCTGCACTCTAATTACCATGAACCACTCCCTGAAGGCTCTTACGTCGCCCTGGAAATCAGTGACACGGGGTGCGGAATGGATCCCGAGACTCAGAGCAAGGTGTTCGAACCTTTCTTTACTACGAAATTTTCCGGTCGCGGTCTCGGCATGGCCGCGGTGCTCGGAATTGTGCGGGGGCATAGAGGACTCGTCAGAATCTACAGCGAGATCGGCAAGGGCTCCACATTCAAGATCCTCTTTCCGGCCGGTCGCGAGTTGAAGACGAATGAGATGCTCACTATCGAAAACGAGAATTCTCAGCAGTTGATGTACGAAGGTGTAGTCCTCGTAGCTGATGATGAGTCAGTCGTCTGCGATATTGCCAAGGAAATGCTCCAAGAAATGGGTCTCACGGTGCTTACGGCTTCAGACGGAATTGAAGCCATGAAAATATTCCGGGAGCATCTGGAGGAGATCTCGTTCGTCCTGCTTGACCTCACGATGCCGGGCTTGGACGGGGCACAGGTTTTTCAGGAGATGAAACGGTTGAATGCCACAGTTAAAGTGATTTTATCAAGCGGATACAATGAACAAGACGTGACTCACCGATTCGTCGGCAAAGGACTGGCCGGTTTTATTCAGAAACCTTACACCATGGCGAAGCTAAGAGAAAAGCTGAATCAGGTTTTGCGAACAGGGTGATCCAGTAACAATGCATGCATTCGGGTGCGAACAGATGAATCCCTGCTTTCATTTCAAACAAAGCACTAGTTGACATTCCCTGCGGAGTTGATCTATTTTGAAGTTTCTGTCGCCGGGGTAGCTCAGAGGCCAGAGCAGATGATTCGTAATCATCAGGTCGTGGGTTCGACTCCCATCCCCGGCTCCAGACATCTTCAGTTACTTTTCACATTGCGCACGCCCTAAACCTCTGAACTGGTTTCTTGAGATGACCGGATTAGCAGGGCGATCTTACATTATCGGTTCAGAGGACAAGTCTCGTTGCACAGCTTCTGGTTCAAACAGTTGGCAGAATTACCCGAATTTTCGGAAAACCTCCGGCATGGTTATTGAGGTCTTGTTTCTAAAATCATGGATGGAAAACCTCGGTGCCTCATAACATGGATTTGCCTTACGTACTGACAGTATACGATCGGCATCGATTGGGAGTCGGACCATGAACGCGGATCGAAACACGGTCCCGTGCTTACCTCCAATGGATATCGGATTTCGATAATGTGAGATGACAACTTCCGGATCTTGAACTGCCAGGTCACAGATGGCTATTCGATGCTCTATTTTCTTAGAGCTCCATGCGCCATCCAGATATTCTGAAATTGCGACGCCAAAGCATTGCAGGATCTTTTCTCTCAACCCTGGACGAGGTCCGCTTTCAAATGCGGAATAGAGAAAATCCTTGCCGTCCACAAAAACATCCTCCACAGGAGCTAGAAACTCTATTACCAGGGGAAAATCCTTGTGCTCGGTTCGATTGTGCGTGTTCGCAAAGTAGGCGGCACCAGTCTTATCGCCGCAAGCGAAGATGAATGGAAAAGGAAGATCCCTCTGACGAACACTCTCCGACGTAATGCACTGTACTGGTTTATAAAATCGAGTATGTGACGTAGAGAGATCGGGTCTGTTCAGCAACTCCGCTAAATTCGACCTGAGATCAAGTATATAAGAGCTCCAGGGGAGTTCGTGAGACTGTTTAAGACCCTCTGAATTGATTTTTCTCTTTACCTGCTCAATATATCTACTCGCAACCGAAATGCCTCTGTACATTTTCAACACAGCCATTCATCCAAAACCTTCCTCTCACATCATTCAAGCACTTACAAATCAACCTCCGTCTCTCTCTTTCGTGTGCGAGGAAGGTAATGATTTGATATAGCCTCTTTTTCCAATCGCGATCGAAAAATGAAGGGGAGAATGTACTTCATGACCTGCATTGAATGCAAGAGGGATGCGAAATGCCCCCTAACTTTGCTGTCATTCTTTGTTCCGAAAGGGACTACAGTCAGTGCCAAAAATTCTGTCGTTTGTCCCGCGTGTGAATCACAGGATATTGGTAGGGGCCGGCGTCCCTGCCGGTCCATTCTATCGATATCATTGATCATATTGAAGATGTGCCGGCACGGAGGCCGGCACCCACCAATAATCCTCCTCAAATCGGACATCAATCGGACATTAATTTTGACAATTACTATAAAGAAAATAGCCCGGTAATTCATTGCCGGGAATTTGCGTATCAACCGTCCCTCCGGGACTCTAAAATCATTATGTTTTTTCTTAACCGGTGATGATCGCCAGCCTATTTTTCCCGCTTCTCGCGGGATTCCTCCGGAACAAACGACCAAGAACACGCTAAGTTAGCGCCTATGGGGGTTAGGGGAGATTTAGAAAGTCAGAGGTACCATGATTACAGGAGGAGATTTATCTACCTCGCGTAATTGAACGGTTACTCGAAAACAGGGAAAAATCGTGCGACACGCCTCTAGATGCTATTTGAGTAGGGTGAATGATATCGGCAAGAAAAGAGAGGCTGTGCATGAGATAGAAAGAAACCGGCTTAGTCGACTCCACAAGACGGCGTACAGTCGCCTCAAGCTGGCTTTTACTTACAAAGCGGCCTCCCCTGAGAGGTCTGTATGACCGGTTGTGATATTGCAGGACAAATCCGTGTTTGCCGAACATATCCTGGAGTTGCTTTGGCGTACGGTAGGTGTAAAAGCCGCCGTGCACCCGCTCGACTGATGGTTGCTTGTGGTTCGTTGTGCTTCGATCCAATATCGTCGTTTTCGAGGTAAAATAAGGTGATACATTCTTGAGTGCATCGTGGATTTGATCGTCCTCGAGAAATTCACAAACTCCACTGAAATAAATGAGATCGTACGGTCTATCTCCTCTAAAATCTCCGATGTCTATTTCTTTGAGATCCACGTTCGCGATACCCAGGCGTTCGACACCCCCCCTGGCTATTGTCATGCCCTCATGATCTGAGTCTATGCCCGTATAATGCTTTACAAAGGGAGCAATGGACATTACCCAGCGGCCGTTGCCGCTTCCTACTTCGAGAACGTTCATGTCCTTTGTGAAGCGCACAATTCGGTTGATATGCTTCAGCTCGAAGTAATGCCTGTAGGGATATTCGACCAGCCCCCCATCGCCCATGGGATGGACGCCAACAAGCTCGGGTGGATACTGTTCGTTATCATGCTCATACCGTTTGTCGTAACGGTGGTTTGACACATTGACCTCTGGCACGGAATTGTTGCGCAATTACGTCAATGCAGAATTCTTTCACGCTGACGCTTCTCAGGACGCTGCTTGCCGAATGCTGCTCCAAACGTGAGCTGATGCTGTTCCAGCGCACGAATCTGATCCCGTAATTCGGCGGCTTTCTCGAACTCCAGGTCTCGAGCGGCAGCGAACATCCGGTCCGTCAGTTGTTTGATCAGACCGGGAATCTCGTCCGGAGCTACATCGGGCAAGTCGGGTTTCTTCTCAACCTCCACTGTGACGTAATCCTGTTCAGCCAGAGAAGAAAGGACATCGGTGATGTTCTTACGAACCGTTTCCGGAGTTATGTCGTTTTCGATATTGTAGTCTTGCTGGAGACGTCGTCTTCGCGTGGTCTCTTCCGTAGACTTGCGAATCGATTCGGTCATGTGGTCTGCGTACAGAATCACCGTGCCTTCGACATTACGAGCGGCCCTCCCGGAAGTCTGAATCAGTGAGCGTTCGGACCGCAAGAAACCTTCCTTGTCCGCATCCAGAATGGCAACGAGAGCCACTTCAGGAATATCCAGACCTTCCCGCAGAAGATTGATCCCCACGAGCACGTCGAATTTTCCCAAGCGCAGATCGCGAATGATTTCCATGCGTTCTATGGTGTGGATTTCCGAATGCAGATATTTCACCCGAATACCCAGACCTGCATAGTATTCGGTGAGATCTTCCGCCATTTTTTTCGTGAGCGTGGTGACCAGCACTCTATGTCCCTGATCGACACGTTTGCGGATTTCCCCTAAAAGATCGTCTACCTGGTTGGAAGCAGGTCGTAATTCAATCATGGGGTCTGTCAGGCCGGTGGGACGAATGATCTGCTCTATTACCTGGTCTTTGCTCTTGTCCATTTCATACGGGCCGGGGGTTGCCGACACGTAAACGGCCTGATGCACATGAGATTCAAACTCTTCGAACCGCAGCGGCCGATTATCCAGAGCACTGGGAAGCCGAAATCCATAATCGACCAGGTTTTGTTTTCGGGCTCGATCACCCTTGAACATACCGCCCAACTGGGGGATGCTCACATGGGATTCATCGATCATGAACAGGGAATTTTTGGGAAAATACTCCAGAAGCGTAGGCGGAGGCTCGCCGGGATTGCGTCCCGTGAGATATCGAGAGTAATTCTCGATGCCGTTGCAGTAGCCCATCTCCCTGAGCATTTCCACATCGAATTTGGTTCTTTCCTCTATGCGCTGAGCCTCGATGAAACGATTGTGGTCGCGAAAGAATTCCACCCGCTCTTTCATTTCTTCGAGAATGGCGTTTACGGACGAAAGCAATCTGGACCTTTCAGTCACGTAATGACTTGCCGGATAAATCGCAACCTTTTCCAGGGATCGGATCACTTTTCCCCGGAGTGGGTCAATCTCATAGAGCGACTCAACAGTGTCCCCAAAGAATTCTATCCGGAGCGCAACCGATTCCTCGTACGCAGGAAATACTTCAACGACGTCGCCTCGGACACGAAAGGTTCCCCGGTGGAAGTCTATGTCGTTCCTCTCGTACTGAATTTCCACGAGCTTCCGCAGCACTGAATCACGATCGGCATCCTCTTTGTCAATCAGGTGCACGAGCATATTTTGATATGCTTCCGGAGATCCCAGGCCGTATATACATGAGACTGACGCAACGATTATCACATCCTGCCGTTCCAGAAGAGATCTTGTCGCGGAATGCCTCATTTTGTCTATCGTCTCGTTGATGCTGGAATCTTTTTCAATGTACGTGTCGGAATGCGGTATATAGGCTTCCGGCTGGTAGTAGTCATAATAGGAAACAAAGTACTCTACCGCATTCTCCGGGAATAAGCCTTTGAATTCGGCGTACAATTGAGCAGCCAGCGTCTTGTTCGGGGCAAGCACGAGTGTTGGTTTCTGTACCCTTTCAATGACATTGGCCATGGTATATGTCTTGCCCGAACCTGTCACACCCAACAATACTTGATGCTTCAGCCCGTTCTCCACACCGGTCGCTAACGCATCTATAGCCTGAGGCTGATCGCCCCTGGGTACGTAATCCGAATATATTTGAAACGGCCGCATGTATCTGTTCCTCAACTTCGTATTCAAGGAAGTAATATCGGGGAAACCCTTCTTGAAAGAAGTGTTTCCCCGAACCCCATCCCAAGAACTTCCAATATTTGGCTGCATCTTTGTTTGCTTCGCAAACAAATGATGCAGCCAAGTGTTAAAAGTTTCTTGGAAAGGCTTGGGGAACATCCTTTTACAAAGAAGGTTCCCCAACTTTACTGCTTAAATGCGAACCTAATACGCTCTTTATTTTAGAGATGGCTTAAGGATCTTGAGGGAATTATGGATTTTGCGTATCACTTTTTCCAAGTTCTTGAATCCCTGGGTTCGATCCGAAACAACCATCTGGAGCACTCGTTCCTCAGCAATGTAATACTGTACAAGCTGTACGAGCTGTAGACCGCGATGATCCTTATAAAGAAGAATAGTGTAGCCTTGAGTTCCGTCAAGTCCCTTTATTTTGCCTTCTTCGAGAACCGAGCTGTCTTTCATCTCTTGCTTCAGTTTTCGGAAGAGGTCGGCAATTGTCTCTGCCGTAACAGGACCTTTCTTTTGGCGCTCCTGGATAAAAACGCTAATTCTTAAGGTGGCTCCGGGGTGAAAAATCTTGACCTCATTTTCGCCGGCAGTTTTCAGGGTCATGGATGTCGGGTAATCGAAGGTGAATCTCCCGGCAGGATCGACATACTTTGAAAAACCGTCTTGCCCGGATGCAGTTCCCGAAAATGCCATCGATAGTACGATCGTGAGAAACGTTGCTCGTGTAATCACTCGTCGCGACTCCACCCCTGTTTACGACGTGTCGATTTTTCTTCCTTTTCATCAGCAGGAGGACGTTTTATATCCGATAATGCCTGCCCAAGAGTTCGCGCCAATCCGTATGTTGCGACTTGCAGGCCGTTGATTATTCTCGACCTGAACCATCGATCCGGCTCGGATTCCCGGAATGCCGCCAGATTCTCCAATTCTTTGTCGCTCAAGTGCCTGAACGTGTAAGCAATGGTTGTGATTGCCGTTTCCTCTATTCTGCCCTTTTCAAAGCCGAGCCCTTTTTCTATCGTGCCGATCTTTTCGTGTAACTGATCGTCGTTTGCTGCATTTTCGTGATCCGATCCGGAGAGCAATCCTTCGATGACACTTTTTACGAGAACCTGATTGTTGCCATATACGTCCTCTGCGGCAACGATTCTTCTCATGAGCTCTAAACGTTCGTCATCCTGTGACACTGCCATCTTTCGGCTTTCTCGAATATTCTTCAGCAGACCGGGATCCAGACCGTTTTCCTGGGCTCGTGCAATTTTTTTTCCCAGAGATGATTCATAAAATTCTACTACTTTGCCGAGGTATTCCTGCTGAAATCCATCACGGATAGAAGAGTGCAAGATATTCAGCAAAGTGTCTCGGGAGAAATTCTTTTTAAGCAACGCTTCGGTTTCGTTCCTCAATCTGGAGTCCGGAAACACATCGGAAGGAATAGCGGCCAGGACAGACTTGGGCAATGCGTCGAGCTGACCTGTAATCCCGGAAATCTTGAGCGCTTGATCGATCAGGCTGTCTGTATCATCGGCAAATGTCGCCTGTGAGGTAAACAAGATCAGAACAAGCGTCAATACAACCGATGCGCGGCTCGGTGGTCGAGGTATGGTGTTCGTCTCCTTCAATTGGTTTGTACCTTTAGAGCGAATGGAATTCCGAAGGAATCTGTTTCAGTTCCCCTTCCGGACTGACGGCCACCAGAGTAACCGTTGCCGTAATAAGATAATCCCGAGGCTCCCCTTGACGGGTGATTATCTGTTTGACAACAATCCTGAACCGCGTCGTGCTTTCAATCCAGGTCCGCACGACCAGTGAATCTCCCAATCTGGCGGGAGCATGGAATACAATCTCAACCTTGTGCACCATGAACAGATATCCGTTATTGTGGTACTCTGCTACGCTGGCCAAACGTTTCTCAACGTATTCCGTACGGGCTCGTTCCAGGAATTTCAAGTAATTGGCATGATATACTACTCCCATGCAATCCGTGTCCTCGTAGTACACCTTGCAATCGAAGAGCAGCTCTACAGGACGTGAAGCCGCTTTGGCCGATGTGGTTTCTTTCGTGTCCAAGGTTCGGGTCCTTTCGAATGACTTCCCGGTCGAACAGTCCGGGACAGCATAACGGATTCCTCGTCAACAGAAAACCCCCCACCTGCAGCAGAGGATTGGAGGAAATGATATTGCCAGGGCGAAGCCCGGAGGCTGCCTCAGAATGTAGATTACTGGTATTGAGGCGGTGTCATGATTGACCGAATTTGGGAAGGCATGCGTCCCACGTTTCGCGGGATGCCCCTACCTAGTATCGGAACTGCTCACTCAGCAATTCCATCAAATGCTGTCATTGCGAGGAGAGCAGCGACGTGGCAATCTCCTGAAATTAGGCACCTGAGTAAAGAGATTGTCCCGCGAGACGCGAGATCGCGCGCTCTTCGGGAACAACGTCAGGTTGTCCCGTTTTGTATTCGGAGCCGTCGATGAACAGCGTGTCAATCAGATGAATCCGGCTTTTCAGGGTCGCTCTCTTCCGAATCCCGGTATCCGGTCTTTTCCATCCATTCCTTTATGGTCTGTTCGTATCCTCGTCCTGTCGGATGATAGAACCGTGTCTCCCGGATTTCCTCCGGGAGGTGCTCCTGGTCCACCTTTGCATCGGCAAAATCGTGGGCGTACTTATAACCTTTTCCGTACCCGATTTTTTTCATGAATCGGGTGGGAGCGTTCCGAAGGTGCAAAGGCACGGGTAAATGGCCTGTTGCCGCAATCTCTTCCTTCACTGCAATGTACGCGGCTTCAAGCGCATTCGATTTGGGTGACGTCGCGAGAAACACCACAACCTGTGCCAAAGCCAAAGCGCATTCGGGCAGACCTATGTACTGGCAGGCCTGGTATGCTGCAACTGCCTGTTCCAGAGCACGCGGAGACGCAAGGCCCACGTCCTCGCTGGCAAACCTGACCAGTCGCCGCGCCACGTACAGTGGGTCTTCTCCCGCTTCGATCATGCGACCCATCCAGTACAGCCCTGCATCGGGATCGCTATCTCGTAACGATTTATGGAGTGCGCTGATGAGATTGTAATGCTCTTCGCCCGTCTTGTCGTACAGCAGGCTTCTCTTTTGAGCCAGCTCTCTCACCAGATCGATGGAAATCACTCCCTCATGATGCTTTTCAGCTTCCAGGGCTGCAGGTTCGAGCAGGTTCAACGCAGATCGTGCATCGCCTCCCGAGATAACCGCTATGAAATGCTCGGCATCTTCATTCAGCTTCACCTGCAAATTGCCTAAACCCTGTTCTGTATCCGTCAGACCGCGACGAATGATAGCGCGGATATGTTCGTCGGAAAGCGATTCCAAAATGAATACACGAAGCCGTGACAGCAACGCGGAGTTTACCTCGAAACTCGGATTTTCCGTGGTTGCTCCGATTAAGATCAGCGTACCTCGCTCTACATGAGGAAGAAGATAATCCTGCTGAGACTTGTTGAACCGATGGATTTCGTCCAGGAAGAGAATGGTTCGGGTGCCTCCGTACTTGAGATCGTCCCGGGCTCGTGCAGCGATTTCCTTTATTTCCTTGACCCCCGCGGTAACCGCTGAGAAGGGTACGAATTTTGATCCTGTCGCCTCCGCGATAATGGTTGCCAGCGTTGTTTTTCCGGTTCCAGGCGGTCCCCAGAACAGCATGGAAAACAGCCGGTCATCTCGAATGGCATTCCTCAGGATCTTACCTGGGCCGATAATGCTTTCCTGACCGACGAAATCGTCCAGGCTTCGCGGTCTCATTCTGTCAGCCAGGGGTCTGTCCGGACCCGTAACCAAAATGTTGTCGAACATATCCATACTGCTGAACCTAACGCTAAGCGAGTCGATTATCAAGAGCACATTCGCTTCATATTCGATTTTGCTAATTTGTCACGCGAAAACAATTGGTTGTGTTTTTTCAATTTTTTCGGAAATCAGGTTTCGAGTACGAAACAGAAAAACTCCGCTAAAGAACTACGCGCTCAAGAATAATTCTTCCAGGAATTTTGTAGTAAAAAATCTACAGTGATATTAGGTACTCTACCATTTCCCTGGATTTTATGGCTGATCCGTGGTACTTAATTCTGTCCAAATACTCGAAATCTGTCGAGGCTTGCATGCAACGAATCGGATTCGTGTTGAAACGCGGAGATCAGGAAGCGATTCGGCTCGGTGAAAAGATCAAGAATTTTGTGCTGAAATCCGGCAAAGAGGTGCTGCTTGAATCCGCGCTCACCGCACTAGCCGACCAATGGGGTGGCCGGGCCACAGACCGCCTCACGGACGAAGCAGATATTTTGATTGTGCTTGGAGGAGACGGCACGATACTTCGCGCCGCGTCTCTGCTGAATGAAAAGTCTATGCCCGTATTGGGCGTGAATCTCGGAAGAGTTGGATTTATGGCCGAGCTTTCACCGGATGATGCTATTTCCGAACTTGAGTCCGTAATGCAAGGGACTGCGGAATATGCGACCAGAATGCTTCTGGAGATTACGTGGCAAGAATCAAGCCGGATGCGCGTTCTCAACGATGCAGTAATCCACTGGGGAGCAATCGCGCGATTGATCGATTTGGGACTGAGAATAGGCTCTTCCAGCGAAATAGAACTCAGGGCCGACGGGCTGATCGTGTCTACTCCAACAGGTTCCAGCGCTTACTCGTATGCAGCGCACGGTCCTTTGGTTCATCCGGATGTGGAGGGTATTCTCCTCACACCGATCTGTCCCTATGTGGGACTAAGGCGTCCCCTGTTGCTTCCTGCGAATGTGGAAATTGAAGTACTCCTCAAGAAAGGGCCATCTCTCACGATGACTCTGGACGGTCACACGACGATTAACCTTGAGGAGGGTCAATCGATTCGTATTAAGAAAGCGCCGATTCCTTTTACTATGGTAAAGTGCAGGACCAGGGATTACTTTGAACTTTTAAAGCAAAAAAAACTTGGCCTTGTGTGAGCTTTCACGTATACGATCCTGGAGCAAAGGGACGTTATTCGCAGCAATTCTCACGTCCGTAAACACGTCGCATGATTGTGAAAAACCGCTTCCTGAATGCTGAGATATCTGAAAATAGCGAATCTTGCCATTATCGATAACGTCGAAATCGAATTCGGCGACGGGTTTAATGTACTCACGGGAGAGACAGGGGCAGGAAAATCGATCCTGATCGGAGCACTCAACCTGCTGTTGGGCAGCCGCGGGTCCGCGGAACTCATCAGGACGGGAGAAGAAGAAGCTCACGTTGAAGGATTGTTCGAGATTTCCCGGGCATCATTGCCCGACAATCTGCAGGAAGCAATCGGATCCGGTGAATTTGTGCTTTCCAGGAAAATTGCCCGGTCCGGTCGTTCCAGATGCTGGATTAATGGAAATCTTGCCAGTGTCGCCATGCTTCAGAGCATCGGCTCATCTCTTGTCAGCATATTCGGGCAACACGATCATCGCGTGCTTCTTGACCCGGATGAGCATATCGACATTCTGGATCGGTATGGAGCGCTGGAGAAGCAGGTCGAAGAAGTTGCCGACCTGCACTCGAGATGGAAGAAAGCGGAAAAGGACGTGGATGCGGCTCTCGGGCGCCTGGAAGAGCTAAAACGTGAATCCCGTGAAAATGCAGATTCTGTAAAAGAATTATCACAGGCCGGTCTCAAAAATGGTGAGGAAGAAGAGCTGACGCAAGAACGGGACACGCTGAAAAAAGCCGTTCAGATTCGAGAAAAGGCATTTGAAGCATACCAGGTCTTGTACGGAAAATCCGGCAGCATACTCGAGAACCTTTCCGACGTGAAGCGGGCAACGGATTACCTTGCCTCCACAAGCCAAAAATTCGAAGCTCTCCGGGAGAATCTTCAAGACGCCGTGTACCGCTTGGACGACGTTGCCCTGGAGCTTCGCGACATAGCCAAGAACTTCTCCGCGGACCCGGCCCGCCTGGAAGCCATAGAAGAAAGATTGGTTGCACTGAGACGTCTGAAAAGGAAGTACGGCAGAGACATCCCCGGCCTGATTGCGCTGTTGGAATCCCTTTCGCAAGAGGAAGGAAATCTCCTGGACGCCCAGGATCTGGTGAACAAAACCAGAGCGGCAGCCACTCAGTTCCATGAGGATTATCTTAAAGCCGGAAAAAATCTTTCCACATCCCGTAAAGAGGCGGCATCGCAGCTCGAAAAGGCTATGGGACAGGAATTGAGTGAACTCGCAATGCCGGAGGCGGTCTTTTCGGTGGAGTTTCAACCTCTGGAACGCGACCGGTCTTCACAAAAAGGTCTCGAAAGCGTAGAATTTTTTCTCGCATCCAATCCGGGTGAAGCTGCAAGGCCCCTTGCACGGATTGCCTCAGGTGGCGAACTTTCGCGTATCATGCTGGCTCTGAAGGCTTTGCAGGCAGATGGACAGGGTGCATCAACAGTGATATTCGATGAAGTGGACGCGGGTATCGGTGGTAATACCGCGTTTGCTGTCGGCTCAAGACTCGCGCGAGTGGCCCGGCGGCAGCAAGTGCTCTGTGTAACTCACCTGCATCAGATAGCCGCTCTGGCGAATCGTCATTTTGCAGTACAGAAGCACGTGAGTGAAGGACGTACCCAGATCGACGTGAAGAACCTCGATTCTGAAACCATACCTGTGGAACTCGCGAGAATGTTGGGTGCCGGTTACGATCCCGAATCTGTAAAAGAGCATATAAAGAAACTCATGGAATTTCGGAGCATGGAGAATTCGCAGTGATTCGAAAAGCCCAGCTTTCGGACATGAAAGTCATTCATCAACTTATTATGGAGCAGGCCAAATTCGGCCACATCCTGGCGCGAGCTATCAGCGATCTCTATTCCCAGGTGAGGGATTTTTCAGTATTAGTCGATGATGCGACGGGTGAAATACTCGGCTGCGGTTCGCTGCATGTTGTGTGGGAAGATCTTGCGGAAATACGGTCTCTTGCGGTAAAATCATCACACCAAAGTCGCGGACTTGGGACACTTTTGATAGATTTTCTACTTAAAGAGGCGAATGAATTGGGAATTAGCCGCGTATTCGTCCTGACCTACCGGGTTACGCTTTTCGAGAAGCTCGGTTTTTCGGTTATGGATAAGAGTCAGCTTCCTCACAAAATCTGGGCAGATTGCATCAAGTGTACGAAATTCCCGGAATGTGATGAAGTCGCGCTGGTGAAAATTCAATGATAACGATACGGGAGACAGAATCCATATTCCGGCACCAGCGGCAATTCGACAGAGCAACAATGCTGTCCTCAGTATGGAGACCCATTGCCAGGCTTACCGCGTTGACCATTTGCCTTGTTTGGCTCGGAGGTTGTGGAGTCATAAATGTCGGAAAATGGAAGGGTATTGAAAGTACCTCGAAAGATGAAAATTATTACTTATTGAAAGATGCATTCCTCACGGCTGGTTCGGCAGCTCTTCCCAAAGAGAGCTTCGATCACACCATGAATGATATGGTGACTCTGATATTCATTCCTAAAAATGAAAGAAATGAATACGTTGCCGAGACCCGATGGATCGATCCCAACGATCAGGAATACCGAGTGCTTCGCACTTCCTTTGATGTCAAGAAGGAGGGAAGGGAAGGCATAGACAGGCGCAAGGAGGGCACTCCTCGCATGCACGCCATGCCCACCAGAGAGCTTGCGGCCCACAAGAAAGGTTTGTGGAAAGTAGCTTTGTATATTGACGATAAGCTGGCTCGACGACTCTCCTTTTCCATTCGTTAGGCCAAACTCGACGAACGTGCTGCAATAATGTTAAGATTAACCGCTCAAAGCTTTCACCAGTCGAGGCCATGTCCAGCAGCGGATTGAATGGTCTTTTTCGAGAAGCCGCATGCTTGCTAAAGATTGTGTCGAAAAAGGGAGCGTACTGGATTGCAGAAACCTCGCGATACAATAAAATTCTTATCTGGTAACCAGATTATAATAAGATCTGGAAGCATTATTGTTTGTCTGCTATTTCTTGCCGGTTGGGACGCTTTTAATTGCGGAAAACCGCAGTGGATAGAGCCTACCATCAGATCCGAGCGTTATTTTCTCCTGAAAAATGCATATTTTACGGCCGGTTCGGCGGCTCACCCTAAGCACAGCTTCAATCATACTATGCACGAGACCGTGAATCTGGTATTCGTCCCAAAAAATGAACGTAACGAATACGTTGCCGAAAGCCGATGGTTCGACCCAACCAATCAGGAATTCAGGACGATTCGAACAAACTTTGATATCAAGAGAGAGGCAAAAGCGGGAATAGAAAGGCGCAGGGACGGCACTCCCCGTGTACACAGTATGCGGACGAAAGAACTTGCGGCTCACAAAAAAGGTTTGTGGAAAGTGGTCCTGTACATCGACGATCAGTTGGCCCGACAATTAACTTTTTCAGTCAGGTAAAAGTCTGAAGTTCCGCAGTTCGCCATAATGCAGGGGGCCGATTTTCCAGAATGCCGGCTGTGAATAATTGTCTGGTTTGTTGCATTTTTGAGGAGTTCGCCGCAGCAACGGCAAACAGTAGCACGCAAGCGGCTCACGGTTTTGTTTGCATCCGTACTCCGGCTTGCAAGAGAACACAGGAATTGGTAAGATATAATCCAAAATGAAGTTTAACTCCGGAGGCTTGGTGAAAATTACCCGAAACAATATGAAGCTAGTACTGCTTGGACTTATTTGTTTGAGCATTTGTTTTGCAAAGCCGGTTTTCGGAGACCAGCTCTATGCGCCCGAATACCTCTGGGCCAAGGGCATCGATTCAAAAACCGAGGCCGTAGAAATCGTCGATACTCATGTGGGAATCCCCTACAGAGACGACGGTGCACTGAACGACAAGGGTTATTTCACCTCGTTCGATCGCCCGGACCGTTTCTTTACTACCCCTGGACTGAACTGCAGCGGTCTCGTGGTATCTGCTTCTCGTTTTCTCTTTGATAAGAACTTCACTCTGGCGGAGGTTACCCGCGATCGACTCGGTAACAGCGGTAATAATTCCCCAATGGGAAAAGATTGGGATTTCGGCTGGGATTTAATTCTCAATCTGAGTGATGGCAGGCAACCCAAAGTCGTGATGCCCGACGGAAAGGATTATCCGCTGGAAGGCGCGGATGGCATGAATCTCAGGGGATTCGATCTCCAGGATACGTCAGCGTGGAAAAGAGTGAACGGCCAGATGCGGCCCGGCAATGTTTATTTCGGAAGCATCAGCCGAGCCGGCAATGAAAGGCCGTACAAAATACTGCATTATCACGTTGTTATGATGATCCCGGATGGCAGAGGCGCTGTATGGCTGTATCATGCGACTCGCAGGAGCAGTGTTCATAAGATGAACGTCAACACCGCCCAGGGACTGAATCGTTTCATGAGCCAGTTCAGAGGCTCCCGGGGCGATGAAAAGATGATTTTGGTTGTCTCCGCGGTCCTGCCCACCATAGGGCAGGAAACAGTTACGGATGTGCCTACGCCTGCTGCAGGAGAAACAAGCACTGCTCAGCAGCTTCAGCCCGGGACTGCAACGGCCAAATTGGAGCCGCCCGACACGAACCACGATACCGCCACGACATCCGAAGAAGAGGAACAGGCGCCGCCTCCTCCCCCACGGGAACCTGAAAAGAAGGGACCGGAAATCGTCATTAATCATTTGGCGGGCAAGGTATTCAAAGTATTTCCTGACCTCAATGGTTCTATCCCCAAATTTGCGGACGATGCAAAGCAGGCGTTGAGCTTTCGTTTTCAAAATCACGGAAACGCTTCCAGGAAAATCGAAATCATCCTGCAAGGCCCTCGCGGAAATGCTCAGTATTCGGGCAACCTGGAAAATACTGCAGACGAATTGAACGTCGTGTACCCCAGAGATTTCACGAATGCAGAACCCTCAACCAGCCAGGGCGAGTACCTCGTAAATGTGAAAATCGATGGTGTCCAGTGGCTGGCCAACGCTTTTGAAGTCGCAATGCCCAGAGAGGCTCAGCCTAAAATAACCAGTGTGAAGGTCCCGAACACCGTAGAAGCGGGAAAGACTTTCACGGTTCGCATAGACGCTCAGAATGCGGGTGCCGAATCTGATTACGGAGGCATAACCGTGTCGTGCCCGAATCCCGCGGGACTTAAGATTGTCTCCGCAAAGCCGGGAAAAGTTTTTTCTCAAGGGAGTACGGTCCTCTCGGTTATGAGCGATAAGATCAGGACCAAGGTTCCCATGGCGGAACGATGGATCGAGCTCTGGGGCGAGAACAAACCCTATGACATGACTGTGCAAATTCAAGCCGGCAAGCCGGGGACTTATCCGTTGTACGTTCGCTGCGCTCTCAGGGGAGTGAATGTGAAGAGCAGTGTTATTCTCATGGACCCTGGCTCGTCCGACACTGCGGATCAGCAAGGATTTCCGGTAAAGGTTTACAATATCACCGTTCGTTGAGTTGGAAGCGACAACACGGCCTGAGTTGGAGGTTTTGATGAAAAAAACCGGAATTATAACCGGCATTATTCTTTTTATTCTTGGTATGGCTGCCTTGTTGTATGCGGCCCCAAAAGAAGAGCCCTGGGCGGAAATAGAAGCGCGGACGAAATTTCTTCGGACAAAGCACTATATCGAGACCATTCGAGTCCATTCAGAAGTATTCAAGAGCGCCAGAGCGAAAGGCGGGGTTGATGTTCCGGGGCCGTTTCCGGTACACGTCATACTCCCTGATGATTACGAACAGAACGTGAATCGTCGTTACGGAGTAGTCTATCTCCTGGGCGGAAAATCAGGATGGGATAACGGTCCTGAACTTGGAGGCGCGACATATTGGTCTGTATGGTGCAAAACGCCTCTGACCATGGATAATCTGAAATCCGGAGTGCTCACTCCTGCGAGCTTTCAGGATAATATTTCCGACCAGGAACTCCAGGTCTTTAATCAATGGCTAAAGCAGGATGCATATGATGATGTAATAGCAGTGGCGGTCTGGAATCCGGGCGGCGGGAACACCGGCCGGTACGAAGATTACCTTTTGGGTGAAGTCATTCCTTTCATAGACGCCCATTACCGCACAGTTCCCAATCGTCTGTTCAGGGGAATTGACGGAGCTTGCGCCGGAGCAGCCCAAGCCATCATGATTTCCGCCCGCCGACCTGACATATTCGCGTATGCCGGCGGCCAGCAAACAGACCTGGGAAGCTATCCCATGACCCCTGACGTCTGGCGCAGCAATCTTGCAAAAATAAAAAAAGCGGGAGGAATTGCGTACAACATCAACACCAATGTGAAGGACGGCTGTAACTCGTACAGCAATCATGGTCGGTTGTACGATCTGGTTCAGGATATGCGGGCTTCAGGATTTCCCGTGGACGTAAATATCTTCCAGAGTTGCGGTCATGGATACTGTGCATACCGGTATCCCAACGGTCATCAGGCCCTGTATTGGTTTTCAAAGCAGTTCAAGAAGAACTTTGCAACTCTTGGAATCAACCAGAATCAGGCCAAATCGAAAACAGACCCTCAGACCTCCCCGGAGAGGGACAAAGTTCAATCTCGTTCCTCCTCGGAGCAACAAAAAGATCTGCCCGGTTTGTGGTAAAAACGAGATTGGAGAAACTCAGTCGTTTCTTGTACGGAAATGACTGCTTTGCAGGAATCATGGTGGGACAGGGCAACGGCTCCGCATTGCTGACGTTTCTGCGCTGATTCCGGGACAGGGGGCTCCAATTGATACAGACACATTTGAGAAACAAGACGTCATTCCTGACCGCTCGTACCCTCATTGTGATGGTCATTCTCGCTTTAATCGCACTGGGCGCGTGTTCCTCCCAGGAAAAGGCCGCTCCCATTTCCGAATCCCGGCAGGTTCAATCCGAGGTCGAAAAAACCAAGCCCCTCCCAGCAGCGGCCGAGCCGGAAAAGACCGTCGACCCCGAGATTGACAAGAAAATTGACGATATTAAAACGGAAACGGCATCGACTGCCGACAGCGTGGCGGTTACCGAAAAAATCCAGGGATACAAGACCCCTGCAGAATACTTTATTCTTCAGTCCAAACGCATTCCCTCAAACGTCACTGCAGTGAGTCTGCCGTTAGACTATTTTGAACAGCCGGACAAGAGTTATCCGCTGGTTATCGTTTTCGGCGGGGCCACCGAATGTGGCATGCCGCCGAGACAGGGTGCTCTGGCGTGGCTCCATTATTACAAGACCGACGATGCAGTGGTTGCATTGGCGGGAAAATCTCTGGAAACAGCACATTTCAGGGGCCTGGTCACGCCGGCTCATTTGAAGGATTTCAACCTCAAGTTGCGAGCGAAGCCTTATCAGGGCGTTATTCTCGCCTGCCCCGCGTCACCTCCTCTCGCCAGGTTGACCGGGCCTGAGATTCCCGAGTACGAAGCTTTCGTCATGGCCGAATTGATACCCGCTTTGAAAAAGCATTACCGTGTAAAACCGGAATTAATCGGAGTTGATGGCGTTTCCATGGGTGGATCGCGTTCCATGTATTACGGGTTCAAGTACCCTGAAGTGTTCTCCAGTGTTGGGTCAATTCAGGGAGCTTTCGGTCCGTACATAGATATTTACCGCGATCTGGTGGCCTGGAATGCGGAGCATTTGAAACATAGACAAATACAGCTTGTCACCAGCGATAAAGACGTAATGGCCGCATCGGTCCAGAGATTGCACCAATTATTGACTTCCAAGAGAATTCCCCATGCGTACCTGATCCTTTCAGGACCGCACGATTATATATTCAACCAGGGACCCGGAGCGATTTCGCTTCTGACTTTCCACGATCAGGTGCTCAGGTGAGGTATCCCCTTTGAGAGCCGACCCATGCGAAAAGCCCGGATTCGTGGGATTCCGCGGTCTCGAGATCCTGTTGATTCGCGGTCTCGAACAATCACTTTTTGCTGCCGGCGCATTATCCGTTTCCCATTCAGGGAAGACCGTTCACGAACAGTATTGTGGGAACCTGAGGAATTCGGCTTCCCCGAGTGTCGGGCCGGACAGTCTGTTCGATCTGGCTTCGCTTACCAAAGTCCTCGCAGTCACTCCTGCCTGGATACTCATGGAACAGCGGGAGCCCGGCATTATCGACAGCAGTATCTCGCGATGGCTAGCCGAGGTACCCCGCGACAAATCGGGGATAACTCCGAGACATCTTTTGGCTCACTGTTCCGGTCTTCCGGCATGGAGACCCTATTATCTGCACGGTTCCAATTCCCGACGTGAAATGCTTGACCGGATCTTTTCCGCGCCTCTGGAATACGCGACCGGAACGCTGTCAGTCTATTCCGATCTCGGGTTCATGCTGCTCGCTTTCATTCTCGAAAAACAATTCGGCCAGGATTTCAACGCTTTTGTCGCAGAAAACCTGTATGAGCCCATGGGATTGAATGACGATCTCGTCTTTCTGCCCGGTGTGAACAACAGCCGTGCTGTATGGACCAGATTCAGCGATCCTTCCGGGCTGGTTCACGATCTTAATGCGAGGTCGCTGGGCGGAGTTTCAGGTCATGCGGGATTGTTCGGAACCTTGAGAGGTGTGACATCGCTTGCATCCGAGTTTCTGCACTCTCTAAAAACAACCGAAGGTCTGTTTCGATGTGACACCATCAATCGGTTTTGCCAGCCGGCCGGATTGGTGGAGGGCTCTTCTCGTGCACTCGGTTTCGATACTCCTTCTCTTGAAGGCTCATCCAGTGGAGAGAAATTCTCTCGTTTCAGCATAGGTCATACGGGGTTCACCGGCGTTTCTCTGTGGATTGATATTCCCAGGGAAATCATTGGCGTACTCCTCACGAATCGAGTCTTCATGGGAGAATCCGACCTGCGGATCAAACAATTCCGTCCCCTTGTTTACAATACCATTATTGAAATGCTGGAATGACGATCACATTCGGTTTGCACGTCCGCATTCGCGGACAGCAAGTATTGATCACAGGTTCTCTTCGATTTCTGTGATATAATAAAAATGTCATGAGTTCCGAAGGGACGGGACAAATACATGCAAATAGCTTTTAACGTGATTGTCGAACGCGACGAAGAAGGATTCTATGTGGCCACAGTTCCGGAGCTTCGAGGCTGCCATACACAAGCTAAGTCATTGGATACCCTCATGGAAAGAATCAGGGAAGCCATTGATTTATGTCTTGAAGAGCAAGGCTTTCCGTCGTCTTCTCACTAAGCCCTTGTCATTGCGAGCGAAGCGAAGCAATCCCTTGAATATTGACGCCTGAATCAGGAGATTGCCACGTCGCTGCGCTCCTCGCAATGACAATAATCCGATACGCTGATTTAAGAATCGCAAGCCCCAGCGAGAATTCATTATTGTTGTTCCCTAGTATCTGCGACACGGAAATAGTTACCGTTTCGATCCAGAAATCCCTCTCTCACAAGCGCATCGACTATACCTCTGACTCTTTCAGGCGGTTCATTCAAAGCACTGCATAAATCCTGCTCAGAAAGCTGTTGGTTTTTCACCAAAAGCTTCAGAATGTTCCCTCGTATCTGCCGATCCGAGCCTTGGAAAGAGGACTGCACGGAATAGTGAGCGCTGCGGCGATTCGGATTCGATATGGTCTGTTTGAGCATGACTCCGTAATCCATGAGCGCATAGTACCATTCCCGAATTCTGCACGTGTCCAAGGTGAGTTCAACGAGAGGAAGGATCTGGTTGTCTCTCACAGACTCACATTCTGGAAAGAAAGAATGAATGAATACTCTTCTGATATTGGTTTCGATGAATACAACGGGTTTTCGGAACGCAAATGCTACTATCGCTCCAGCCGTAGCATCGCCGATACCGGGAAGTGTCTTCAGAATGTCCTGACAGTCAGGAAGTGTGCCGGAATAATCGTCAATTACTTTCCGGGCAGTCTGTTGCAGAGCTTTAGCCCGCCGGTTGTATCCCAGGCCTTGCCATAATTCCAGCACTCGACTCAAGTGAGCTTCCGCCAACGAGGCAAGATCCGGAAAAGCAGAGATAAAAAGTTGATACTTCCTCAGGACCCGTTCGACCTGGGTTTGCTGCAACATGATCTCAGAAACGAGGATCCTGTACGGATCTTCAGTATTCCTCCAGGGCAGGCTACGGCCATGCTCCCGAAAATGGGCCCATATGTTTTCCTGGAACACCCGAATCGCCTGGGAATCAAGCTCAGGAGGATTGGGAAACGCGTTTGTCGAAACACCTCGGGAAATGCCTTTCGGTGTGGAAGAGTTCTTTTTCACCGTATTATATCGACACTATTCTTCTTCAATTATGAAGGTTCCCGAGATGATTATGGCCTTGCCGTCATGCAGAAACCGCGCGGATCCGCCCTGGACATCAACTTTGTATCTTCCGGACCATGATTTGATCTGCTTCCCATCTGCCGCATACAGCGTAATGGTCCGCTTCAGCCCGACCAGGTCAGATTTCCAGTGGCTGTAATCCTGCCGCTGCCGTTCCGTACAGCCCGAAAACAGCGCTGCACATATAAAAAGCCCCATAATCAGAAATCTCTTCATGAGCATAAAACCTCACGCGAAAGTATATTTCTGAGTATGGGGCAACAATTGCCCGGATTCAAGATTACAAAAGGTAAATCAATCGTTCAGCACGTCCGCGACTGCAAGGAAGAGATCCGATTCCCGGACCACCCCAATCAGCTTTTTGTCTTCATATACGGGCAAGACCGTAATTTTATTTCGGTACATAAGCTTTATGGCATCCATGAGATCCGCATCCGCCTGAATCGTGCCCCGCACTTTGAGCATGATATCCTTTACTTTCGTTTCAGCATTCCGAATCACCCGGGCCCTGAAACTTGCACGAGCTTCGTCCAAATCAAGCGCATCCGCCTGAGCGAAAGCAATAGAGATTTCAGCAGATTGCAGTCGAGTCGCGATGCCTCCCGCTATTTCGGGGACAAGCGCCTCTATGATGCTCTTGAAGCTCAGAATGCCGACTAATTCTTGGGATTTATTTAAAATAAGGATATTTCGGTGCCCAGCCTGCGTACATTTTCCCTCTTCAATCTGGCAATAGAGCTTTCTCAGCTTTGGCACTGCTTGTCTCAATGAATCGTCAACAGAGGCACTCGCATATTCGCTCAAAGGAACCAAAAGGTCCCTCACTTTTTTTGCAATTGGCATGGAAGTCTCCTTTCAATCCGCACGTCCAAAATGCATCACCAAACTTCGCCAATCAAAGTGGAAAAGCAGGGAACCCCTCTTGCAAAAAGGTTTCCCACATTTTACCTCTTTGAAAGCAAAATATCAGTGGCCTCCAGCGCCCAGAATCCCGCTCGCTGCAACGGCGAGCACGAGAGCTTCAACGAGCGCAAAGACTGCGTACAGTTTATCATCATTTCTCCAGAGAACCGGGATTATGGCAAGAAAACAAATAATAGTGACACCGGCAAGCAATGCGATTCCGATGAAATTCAGGAAATCCCCGTACGCTATTAGAGAAAGCCATGACCAACCGTCTTTTAACCCGAAGTGATGCAGGTAATCATGAACGTTCATGGTCCAATATTTGGTGACTTCATACGCCGGCACATAGGGCTTCATGATACCGGACACATAAATAAAGTACGTCAAGATTACCAGCAGAAGACCGAAGAACATGCCTTTTTCCAGAATCCGGGCGTACACGAGCTGTTCCTGTCGCGGCTGTAAGGATTTTTCAAGATGATCGGTCATGTATATTGCCTCCAAATGTAACCGTATCCGGGCAGACTCATGCCCTGGTTAACCGAATATTCCTTTTTGCAGAGCTTTCAATCCTGCGAAACCCAGCATAGCTATAACGATCCACCGAACCATAGTGGGTTTGGCCACTTTCAAGAGTCTCACGCCGACAAACGATCCGAGCATGATTCCGACGAGAGAAGGTACTACTATCAATGGAATGACACATCCGTTGTTCAGATAGATCCATGCCGCGGAGGTATCTGTTATGGAAAGCAGGAACTTGCTTGTCGCCACACTGATCTTCAGTGGTGCTCCCATGAGAAGATTTAACACCGGAACGTTTGCCCAGCCTGCTCCGAGACCGAACATACCTGCCATGATACCAATTGCGATGAATAGGACCAGTCCTTGCCAGGTCCGGTGAATCTTCCACTGAACGATTTGCCCGGTGGTTGCCTCCTGGTACACCCCGCTAATGTGTAGCGCAGATGATATCCAATCAGCCTGGGGCACGTCCGGCAGCTCGGATTTCTTTGCAGTCAACATCAATGCGCAAATGCCCAGGATTGTCACTCCCAGTGCTATTTGAACAACCTTCGTCGGCAGCGCCAATCCTATCATTGCACCGATAATGGAAAAGGTTGAAGCAATGAGAGCTACAGGCATAGCAAGTCTCAGGCTGGCCAGATTCATCTTTAACAGTCCGGGACCGGCTGCCAAAGCTCCTGCAAGAGCGACCAACAGACCCGCTCCTCTCACGAAATCCAGGTGAAATGGAAAAAATCCACTGATAATAGGAACGAAGAGAACTCCTCCTCCAACTCCGCCGAGCACTGCCGCCACCCCCATTACAAAGGTAACGACGAATAGAAGTACCGGCCAAATCCACCATCCGTACTCCGATCCGCCTGGATCTATCGGCGATGTCTGCGCACATGCCCACTGCCCCAGGAAAAGGACCGATACCATGACCGCTGAAACGATCAGGAAATGCCTTCCACGTTTTGTCATTTCAAGCTCCTGCCCTCATGCACGAGTAATCTTTAAAAGTTCCGAATACCTAGCCTGATCTATAAAGCTGCCGTTTAAGGCAAAAGTTCACCATTGGCCGTCGGAAAAGGGTCGAGCACTGTTCCGACGTCATCAATGGACCCGTCCGATACAGGATCGGGTCGAGTTCCCCCGGATCTCACTCCAATTTTTCGGACTAGAAAACACTGCACTGAAAATCAAGCTTACCCGGAAAAGTCCTCGTCATCATTTCCGGCAGAATCTCGATGGATAATGCAGCGAATGGAAAGCGCAGCCCTCCTTCTATTACAAGAGTGAGTACCTCAATATCCGTCTACCAGCCTCTTGCCGCCACAATCTTGTCGATCTCGGCGCGGCGTATACGTTCTTCCTGTTCGGATTTTCGGGCGTACGCCCTGAGAATCTTGGAAACCAGGTCCGCGGTTTCCGTAGGCTTCATCAAATAGTCGTAAGCTCCCAGCTTCAAGCCGTCTATCGCTGTCTCAATGGTTCCGTGACCGGTTAACATGATGACTTCAATCAAAGGATATTTTTGCTTGATCTCCTTCAGCGTTTCTATGCCGTCCTTACCTGGCATTAGCACGTCGAGAATTACCACATCCGGTTTTTCATCGGAGATTCGCTCGAGACATTCTTCGCCGGAATATGCTCGCGATACCTTGAGGCCGCGGGTTTCCATTCGTTCCGCCAGTGTCTCTACGAATTCTATTTCATCATCGACAAGGAGCACTTTCACGTCCATGATCAGTGGCCTCCTTTCTCATCATTTCTCTTTGTCGTCTATGATTTCTCTGGCTGTCTGAAACTCACCTTCTTCAGCAAATGCCGCCGCCGCCATAGTGTCTTCCAATTTTTTCTTGTATGCCTGTCGGAGAGTTTTTACGAGCCTCTCCATGTCCACGGGTTTCTGAAGATATGCATAAGCGCCAAGCCGCTTCGCCTCTGCTTCATCCTTCTCGGACCCGTGACCGGTGAGAACGACGACTTGGACTTGCGGATATGCTTGCCTGACGCGCCGTAGAACCTCCATACCGTCTATACCGGGCATTTTAAGGTCGAGCACCATGACATCGGGAACATCTTCCTGCACTCGCTGGAGCGCCTGCTCTCCACTCAGAGCGAGATCCGGTGAAAGATTCCGCATTTTCATCCGTTCAGCGAGGGTAGTGACGAAATCTTCCTCGTCATCGACCATAAGTACCTTGAATTCTTGCATTGTATCCTCCAGCTTCGGCTGTTTCCGCAGCTTTATCGAATCAAACGGGCTGCTTCGGATAAAACAGATATTCTTTCGAAAAAGGTTTCCCGGACGCACCCCGAAAAAGACTTGTTGATAGCGAAATCTATGTGGACCCGCAGCAGGGTACGTTTCACATAGTAACAGTCAGATATTTAAGTCGCACTCCTGCAAGCCCGATAGCTTCCACAAACGATTCCTGATAGTCGGCAATCCCATAAAAGACTTTTGCATGCCGCAGCCCTACGGTCTCCAGGAATGAAGCTTTACGAGCCACTCCCGTTAGGATCTCGGCAGCGTATTCGTGACAATTCTCCTCGGCAAATGCTGCGGCAGCAAATGCAGTACTGAACGAAGGTAAGATGCTGACGGCTTCCCGGGTTTCAGGAATAGAGATTTCCGCTATTTCTAGAGCGGTCTTGTGCTCGCCTTCCTCTGCAAAGGCGGCTGCGGCAAACCAGCTTTCAAGCTTTGGTTTCCAGTTCATGGCTTCCTCTTTGTTTAGAGTGAGATGAGGTCGGTTGAAGTATTGCCATGCCATGCTTGCGCTCAACTCGGTCAAGTGGCGTAGTGTTTCCAAGATAACTTTACATAATTCCGGACCTTCCAGGGCAGTGGGTCTTTTGAACCACAAGAATGGACCCAAACCGTTCCGTCCCCGAATGTATGCGTCCACCGCAGCCACAAGATCGGGCACACCGGCAGCAGAAGAATCTCTCCTGTCTTCTGCAGGGCCGTCCAAAAGCTCTTGTATGCCATGTCCGGAAAAATACTCCCGCGGAACTATCTGAACGCAGATATTTGGCAACGCGCCCAATTCATTGTCGGCCAAATGTCTCACGGAATCCGCGTCCTCAAGGAAAAGATGAAGCTCGCTTCCATCTGAAGTATTAGACTCCAATTCCTGCACAAAGCTCCACAATCCCGCAGTGGCTCCATCGAGGTCACTGTGTCCGGTGACAACTGAATTCAGAAGCTTGAGGGATTCGGACAAACACGAATCACACCCGATTTCGGAATCCCGCAGTTGTGTTAACTTTCTCTCACCCAGAGGCGACGGACTGAAGCTGCATCCGAAGGACCCCTGAAATGAGCCCCGCTTCAGCCTCAACGCAAAGGCCCTGACTGGTGGATTCAGGTACACGCCTGCAATTTCGACGAATCTGCTTTCAGAAGGTTTGTCCTTCTGGCGTTTGCCACTGCGCTTCTTTCGGGATGCCGCTCCGAGCGTCTTCCAGATCCTGGCAACAGTGGCGTTACTCACACCGAGGGCTTTCGCCAAGGTCCGCGTTGTCCAGTGCGGTGCATCCAATGGAGTCGAATTCAAAGTTGCCTGAACTATGGCTTCCCTGACTTCCGGGTCCAATTTCCTCGAACTGGGTCCCCGGGGTGCATCCTTGGTGAGCCCCTCCGGACCTTGCTCTTGAAAACGCTTCCTCCAGAGCAGGACTGTAGGTCTGGAGGTTTTCAAGCGTTCGGCAATTTCCGTAGCAGGCAGTCCATCTGCTGCAAACAGGCAGATCTGAGCACGAAAGACAACGCGCTGAGGCGCAGTCTTGGCTCGAATCCAGCTTTCCAGCAGTTCCCTTTCATCCTCTGTCATGGGGAGATTTTGTGTCTTTTTTCCCATGCTTTTCTTGTAACACCTTGGTTCATATGTGGCAAGTTATTTCTGTAACAAATCGATTCCTTTTTCCAAAAAGAGCTGGGCCGCAATCTCTAACTTTACAGGATGTAGCTTTCCATAATTTATTTCTCAATTTCCATGACAGCGGCCAGGGAAACAGACCCTCACCTTGAGAGGTGAATCTTCAGTCTCGACTTGAATCTCAAGCGCGGATGCGGTCCTGTGAACCGCGGTCAAGAGAGGGTTTGCAGCCAATTGTGGGGTCTCGGCAGCCTTATTTGAGCTTTCCCCTGGAATCACCGTGATCTCAACATATTTTCCTTCGGAAGAATCCGGGACGCGCAATTCAATCGTGCTGCCGGGATCCGTTCCATGCATGAGAAGATCCATGCATTGAAACAGGAGCATTTGCAGTAGCAGGGGATCCGTCGTGACGCTTGCACTTTTTTCAACCGGTTTCACTAGTAGTGTGATTTCCTTGAGTCGAGCAAATCTTTTGCAGAGTTGCGCGGCCTGTGAAACAGCCTGGTTTATTTCCACGCTCGCGGAGATTTCATCGGATGAATGCGCAAATGCATTCAGTTTTGTGGAGAGATCGACCCCTCGCTGCACCTGCTCGGCAATACGGCCCAACGTGCGCTGCACCTTTTCACGAGGCAATGGAGCGTTATCCTTTCCAAAAAACAAAAGATCTTCGAGCAGACCTGCTGATTCCTTTATAATTGCCAGAACGTTCTTTATTTCATGGGTGACACCTGCTGTGATTTTGCCCATGAATTCCGTTTTTTCCATATCAAACCTCTCGCTCGGACTTGCTTACCGCATCCTTGATTCTCGCGATCAAGTCTTCGATGTGAACTGGTTTCATCAAGTAATCGAATGCACCGAGCCGCAAACCTTCCACTCCTTCCGATACGGAGCCCATACCGGTAAGAAGGATGACCTGAATCCGAGGGAAATCCTGCTTGATTCTTTCAAGAACCGCCAAGCCGTTCATTCCCGGCATCATCAAATCGAGGATAACCACTTCAGGGACGGAATTCGAAAGACTCCGCAATGCGTCTTCACCGCTGTTTGCCACATCGACGCTAATACCTCTGAGGTCGAGTCGCTCGGCTAAAGTGGAAGCGAACTCCTTTTCGTCATCGACAAGTAGCACCTTGCAGTTCATGTCAGCTTTCCACTCCTTCTTTTGAGGTCTTGGGAAGGAAAATCAGGAATCTCGTGCCCTGTCCCGGTTTGGAAAAAACTTCAATTTCTCCACCGAGCTTTTTCACGATACCGTATGTAATCGATAAACCCAGCCCCGTCCCGTTGACCTTTTTCGTTGTAAAGAACGGCTCGAAAATGTGTTTCAGAGTACCTTCGGACATGCCGACGCCATCATCCTGGAAAGAAATGCCTACAAGATTGAAGTCCTTATCCCAGGTAGCCATGGAGACTGTTCCCCCGTCTTTGACAGCGGCAAAGGCGTTGTTCAGAATATTCAGAAAGACCTGTTGAATCTGGCCGCGGTCGGAAGCTATGCGCGGCAGGTCTTTCGCTAAATGCAGGCTTATCTTTATATTCCGGTGTAGTGCTTCCTTTTCAAGAAAACTCAAGGTCTCCTGCAAGACTTCGTTCACATCCAGAACTTCAATTTGCACTTCCATTCTTTTTGCAAAGCCGAGAAGCCGATGGGTAATATTCCGACATCGGTCCACCGAAGCGGTAATCGCCTGAACCAAGCCCAAAAATTTCTCTCTTTGAGGAAATTCCGAGTTCAATTGAATCAGGTCCTTCATGAGCCCCGCTTTTTCATTGATGATCGCCAGGGGATTGTTCACTTCGTGGGCAACGCCGGCTGCCAGTCTTCCGATGGACGAGAGCTTGTGTGTATGCTGCACTTCGCGGTACGCCAACTCTCGTTTTTCATCGCTAACTTGCAGCCGTTCCACAAGCACCCGCGTTAGCCGTATCACCACGAACACAATGACCATAACCCCTCCGATAAAAACCAGGAGAAGCTCACTCTTCAGCGTGTACCAGGCTTTCAACACCTCGGCCTTGGGCTTCACCACCATGAGTATGAAATCAGATCGATTGAAATAGGCATATCCGACCAGCACTTCTTTGCCGGTGGAATCATTGCGCTCCACAATTGCGGGCTCGTAGCTGGCCGGAGGAATCAAATCCGGCCGCTCATCGAGAACATTACCGTAGAACTTGGACTGCGTCTGAAGAATGCCGTTTCTGCTGATGAGAAATGCGTCGGTTCGAGTATCGAGCCCCATGCTGCCGATGAGTTCGTCAAACCTGCGAGTATCGATGGTTGCGCGCACGATCCATGCTTCGCCGCTGTCACTGAGATGGTATACGGCGACGACCACATGCGGAAATCTTCGATATCCCATGAATACGTCGCTTATATAGACACTGTTCACCTTAAGTTGCTCAAACCACCCCTGATTCGCATAATTCTTTCCCTTCAGATCGTACGGGCCTGCATAGCTGACCTGAACTCCGTTTGCGTCAATGAGACCAAGATCGACGAATCCGTCGAATTCCTGTTTGAGCACGCGGAAAATGCGGTTCAGCTTTTTTTCGTTCGCCAAATCCTCGTATGTATAAGCAGATGCAATGAACCGTACCGTTGCCAGCCTGTTTCCCAGAAAGAGCTCAAAGGAATGCTTTGTCTTGTTTACGAGCACCCGGATAGGGCTCAGGACTTCATCTTTGAGAGCCGATTGATATTGGTGATAATTAATCAGAGCCATAAGAGCCAGCGGGACCAAGGTTATGAGAAACATGAGAATTGAAATGTTTCTCCGTATCATCGCGTAACGTCTAGGTCCCTGAATCTCCTCGGGGATTTCAAGAAGATCCCTACAGGGCGCCGGAATGAATTTTCTCAGGTTCATGATTCCTCAGAAAAAAAGGGACAGTTTGAATGTTTCTGAAAAACGTTTACATTAATCACGCTTCAGAAAACGTGTCCACAATCATAGCCTGGACCTTGTGATGCGGAACTTTTCCGAAGATTGCACCCGTGAGCGTGTTGTTGCACATTTTTTTCTATTTCGCCGTATGTCGGTCGCTTCCGTCCCTCGGCCGTCATGGCAGCCTATCACTGTGAAGAGAAAGGCTGAGAGAAGTGATTCACACAAGGAAGGTTTTCAATGTGTCCACTCCCAGTTCAGATGTAAACGAGCCGCACTTAAAAGTCAAGTTATTATTGTAACACTTGTACAGTTCGGCAGGAGCGCGCCAAGTGTACTCTCGTTTCACAAACAGGAATGATATTTCAGTATTCAGAGTGGACGGAAAAACGTGGCCCGGGAGCGAAAAAATGAGAATTGGGAGCCTTGGGGAGGGACAGAGAGGGACTTCTGGATGAAATCCCTTCCCTCAAGTTCCTAAAGATCGGTCAATGTGGAATTTTCATTACCTTTCGTGTCTGCGGCCTTTTCCATGCGACATATCTCCTAAGAATCCGCGAACTTGACGTTTACTCAAGAGATCGGCCAGACGATCGACTTGATCCGGGTTAAGCAAACTGAGTCGATCCCTCTGAAGCTTCAAACGTTCGCGGAGCATTTCGCTTTTGAGCTTCACCATTTCATCATCGATTTTGGCCATTCTATCCTGATCGATTTTTCCGGAAATCATCATTGTACGTTTTTCATCTTTGAGAGCGTGCAGCCCGGTACGCAATTTCCTGGTGCGGTCCTTGAATTGACCTAACTGGCCGCGCATATCCTTGAGTTGTTGATCGTTCAGCCCCAGCACTTCTTTCATATCAGCTTTATGCCGGTGCTTTCTCCACTGGCCGGGGGCCGATGGATCGAAAGGCTGCGGACCATCCGGCCCCGCGGGCGGACTTTGAACCTTCTGGCCCGGAGTCTCCAGGGCAGGATTTTGCAGTGCGAACCCCATATCTGCAGCCATCAGCAAAACAGTCGCAAGCGCACAGGAAAACAATACCTTCACGATTTTCATAATCGCCTCCTTATGGTTTGTTACTTGTGTTGACTGAGAAGAAGGATTCGCGTTAAATGATTCGATGAAAAATGTTCACCTTGAATTGTGAAAGTGATTCACGGAATGAAGCATCTGCTCTGACGTGGATAGTTGCACGGAGATCGCAGGTTATAGGCCGCGCTACTGTCCCCTGGAATGGCTTGGAATGTGTGTCGAATAAAAAATTGCATTCATTGTCCGGGGAACTGTCCGCGAAAAAAACGGACAGATACAATATGTATAATGTGAACTCCCTCAGAGTGCAGGGAATGAGCAACAGAGTTTCTGTATCGGGTTCGGCACCTAACGATTGTCAATCATTCCGGACTCCACGCGGGAAGAATGCCGGATTGTTCTTGCCCGGATCTTGACGAGCGCGGAAGTAATCTGGTACACTCGTCGAGTTTTGCCGATCCTTCCCGAACGCGCTGGTGAAGCGGCCATCGCCGGTGGTCGGAGAGGGCGGTCTGGAGTTACTCAACCCGTCAGGTCCGGAAGGAAGCAGCGGAAGTAATCTCGGGGACCGGCCCTCAATCCCGATCACCGGCCGTGGTCGTTTCCCACGGCAGCGGATGCCTCGCACAAATGCCATCATATTTGGTTCTCGCAAGAAAGTACAGACCCTCCACATTCTCCGAAGTAGTCGGACAAGGTCATGTGGTTCAGACTCTCTCGAATTCCATCGTCTCGGGACGGGTAGCCCATGCCTTCTTATTCTGCGGTGTACGCGGCGTCGGCAAAACCACTGTGGCACGCATTCTGGCTAAATCGCTCAACTGTTCGGGCCGCGATGCAGCCGATCCGAACCCCTGCAATTCATGCACAAGCTGCAAAGAAGTAAGCGCGGGGACTTCCGTCGATGTGCAGGAGATCGATGGCGCATCCAATACGTCAGTGGAAAATATTCGTGAGATAAACGAGAACATAAAGTACCCGCCAGTAGCTTCCCGTTACAAGATCATCATCATCGATGAAGTCCATATGATCTCGATCAATGCATTCAACGCGTTGCTCAAGACACTTGAAGAACCGCCGTCACACGTGAAATTTATTTTTGCCACTACGGAATCCCACAAGGTTCCGCCCACGATAAACTCCCGGTGTCAGCGATTCAATTTTCGGACTATATCCGTCAAGGAAATTGCCGACGGAATGGAACAAATTCTGGTACAGGAAGGAATTCAGGCCGAAGAGGAAGCGCTCATCCTGCTCGCACGTGAGGCGGGCGGTTCGTTCAGGGATGGATTGAGTCTTTTGGATCAGATTATCGCATTCTCGTCTGAGCGGATAACCGTCCAGGAGGTGACGCAAATTCTCGGAATCGTCGGGAAAGACTGTTTCGGCAAACTCGTTACTGCCGTGCTGGACAGAGATCCTGCAGCGTCGTTGAAGATCATACACGAACTTTTTCAGCAAGGATTCGATCCTGAACAAATCGTGATGGATTTGATCCAGTATGTTCGGAATCTCATTGTAGCTCGGAGTATTCCCGGCAATGCTCGAGTAGAAGGCTTGATCGAAGCCCCGCCTTCCGAGATTCAGGACATGGAAGACATAGCCGGACGCTCTTCCCCCCAGGAACTCCAAAACCTGTTCAGCATTCTTCTGAAGAGCGAAGGAGAAATCAGGCGTTCGGGAAATCCCTGGGTGACCATGGAGATGACCGTCCTCAAAGTGGCGTATGCGCCTGAACTCACCGATCTTGCAGAAATCATCCGCCGCATTGACAAGGGTCTTCCGGCAAGTCCGAAATCCGGACCTTCGTCGGGGCCCCCGCCAAAATTGAAGAAGGCCGAAACAGGCGCTCTAAGGTCCGTGGTTGCAGTACCCGATACACCACCGGATCCTCCGGAAGATATTCCCGAGGAAACATTCACTATCACGCAGATCGTGCCGCTTCCTTCCGGGAGTCCGGATGAGGTATGGGTAGAACTCAAGAATCGGTTCAGGTCTGAAAATGAATCCATTTTGCCGTCCGTAATGGACCATGGGAATCTGCTCTTGTTCGGTCCCACAGAAGTTGAAATCGGTTTCACGAAAAAAATTCATAAGGAAAGCTTCGAGTCCAGGTTGGTAAAGAAACCGGAACTTGGAACCTTGCTACAGGATTTCTTCGGAGGAGCGCACATCAAGATTTTGACGTTGGCAGCCCCCACTTCCCTGGACGCCAAAGATCCCTATGTCGGGCCTTCGGATGGAGAAAGCGACTTCAACCGCGCGTTGAAAACGGAAGCTGTCGAGAATCCTATAACGAAAGCCGTTTTATCGGAATTCGACGGAAGTTTTGTAGAGGATATCAAGATCTTAGCGTTGCCTAAGATGTGATTGGATCAGGGGGAATCTTGAAATTCAAGGAGATCCCGTCTTGACAGAGGTGACTCAAATTTCTAACCTGCTAGTACGATCTAATGAGGAGATGTTATTATGGCTGGATGTAAAAGCTGCTCAGGACGTTCGCACCTTGCCGAGCCCAGACAACCCCGAGCCGTGGAAAAGCTCGCTAACTGCGAATTATCGAGCAATCCGAGGTATCCTCGCATTTTCGTTGGAAAACAGGCCATCTATTCTGACGAAAACACTCAGTTGATAGTCACCGTGGTGTCCGACGAATCTGATGAGAAGCAGGACAGGTTCATCCTGAAACTGACGACCATCTTGAAAGACCTTCTCGAGAACTATTCCGACGGTGACCAATTCCAGATAGATCAGATTGCCGGCGAACATCGCTGGAAATTGCACGCTCTCATCTAGTTGGAGTTCGCTTCTTTATCGAATTGATTGTACACGGTCGGGTGAGTCGCCTCACTCTGACCGTGCAGCAAAACAAGACCGTCTGCAAATCTTGAATGTAATTTGTTTTCGGGGGCTGCCGTGGATAGACAGTTTGACCGAGAGGGGCTTGCCAAAAGCGATGGTCGTGAGAACAGACCTGCTTTTGTTGCAGTGAACGGCAAAGTGTATGATGTGTCCGCAAGCAAGCGGTGGACTGGCGGAAATCACATGAAACGCCATCAGGCGGGAATCGATTTGAGTACGGATATTCTTTCCGCTCCCCATGGATTGGATGTCCTGGACCGATTTCAATCGATTGGCGTTTACACGCCGACTTCGCAGGCACCATCTTCTCCGCTGAAAGCGCGGGTGGAAGGTCTTCTTGACGCGTACCCTTTTTTCAGGAGACATCCTCATCCTGCCGTCGTCCACTTCCCTGTCGGGCTTCTCACAATAGCCCCCCTTTTGGTAGGGTTGAGTATAATTTTCGGTTCTGCAAGAACCGAGTGGGCCGCGTATTGCTGTGTCCTGGTGGCCACAGTAACGATTCCACCTGCAATTGCGACCGGTTATTTCACCTGGTGGATGAACTACGATCTCCATGATTCACCGATTATTGCCTCAAAGCGTCGCCTGGCCTGGGTAACACTCATACTGGCCGTCCTCGCAGTTGTGTTGAGGGGTATTGCGGTGCAGGAACCTCTGAATTTCACATCCGTTCCTGCATTGATTTACATTCTGCTCGTTCTTATCCTGGCCATTTTGGCCGCCACGATAGGATTTCTCGGCGGCAAACTTGTCTTTCCCTATGATTCTCACTGATGCAGGCAATTGATACCTGTACTGCGGATGTTTCAATCAACGGGAAAAAGGAATCTTATGAATCAAGCACATGCAGAAGCCTCCGGAATACTGAACAGATTTTGGTCAACTGACTGGAGACTATTCTTTGCGCTATCGCGTACGCCCCATGCGGTGTTGGATATGTGTACCCCGGCATTGGCCGCGGTGTTGTGGCTCGGTGGGTTTCCTCCGATTTCTGTAACCCTCGTAGGATTGATCACCGCTTTTTCCGGGTACACTGCAGTATATGCTCTCAATGACCTGGTAGACTGCAAAATAGACCGGCAACGATTGGGTTACACGGAGAATTCCCCAGAGACGGTGCGTGTGGATGAAATTCTCATGCGACACCCGGTTGCCCAGGGAGCACTCTCCTTCGAGACCGGTTTGGCCTGGTTTGCTTTGTGGTCTCTCATAGCGTTGGCAGGCGCATGGTGGTTAAATCCGGTTTGTGTCATTCTTTTTGCCCTCGCAGCAAGCATGGAAGTTGTCTACTGCAAATTGCTTCGAATCAGTCACCTCAAGATAATACCTTCCACTATCGTAAAAGCTACAGGTGGTCTTGCGGGATTGTATGCTGTGGAAACTCATCCGGATCCGGCCTTTGTTGCGTTGCTAGTGATATGGCTCGGAGCCTGGGAAATCGGTGGACAGAATATTGCTAACGATATCGTAGATATGCAAGCAGACCAAAAGGTCTCAGCGCGAACAACACTGACGATCCTCGGTTTGAAGGAATCCGTTTTCATCCTCCTGGCGGGTATTTCGGTTGCTTCATCTGCGGGCATCCTGATGTACTGGTTTTCAGGGCCCGGAGTGGGTTTGTTTTACCTGTTCGGAGCCGCGGTGCTTTCCTGGATACTCCTGTTGCAGCCTGCTCGACAGGTTTACCTTAATCCCGATCCGAAAACTGCAGCTTCTCTCTTTAATAGGGCAAGTTACATGCCGCTTGGTTTTCTGGTGATCGCTCTGATCTCTCTTTTGCTTTCCTAGTGTGGCATGATGAAATGCAGCCACAATCCCGATAAACCCGTGGTACCCTTCCGCACCATTTTCAACTGGAAATCTCTCACCGACAAAGAACAAATGCTCATGAATTGGCCGGAACGGGTGTGGATCTACAGTCCGGTCCGGGTGTTCTTTCAGAAGCGAGAAATTCGGAAATGGCTGAGACTCACCGGAATGGTTGAAGTAGAAAATGCCCTGGAAATCGGCTGCGGTTTGGGCAGAGGAGCCGCCCTCCTGGCAAGGAATATGGGTTTTCAGAGTATTGCCGCATTCGATCTCGAAGAAAAGCTCATTCGAAGAGCCGTGAGACTCAGACCACACTCATTAGCGGACAGGATTTCTTTCTATGTAGGAGACGCACAGGATCTACCCTTCAAAGACTCCTCTTTCGATGCTGTCGTTAACTTCGGGATCATCCATCACGTTCTTGACTGGCGTCGCTGCATTGCCGAACTCTCCCGAGTGCTCCAGCCGGGAGGGCTATTCTTTTTCGAAGAAATCTATCCCCCGCTTTACGCAAATTTCTTGATGAAACATATTGTAAGACACCCCACCGAGGATCGATTCAGCCCGGCACAGTTCCTCGAGACACTCCGGAAAGAGTCCTTGCTTCTTGTTGACGGGGTGGAAATCGGATCGAAGTTCGGAATCGTGGGAGTTGCCCGAAAATCAAAAGAGTAAGACCGGGGAAACCCTTCTTGTAACCCCGCGTCT
>JBGSLQ010000035.1:0-122716 GCA_041740635.1 Desulfomonilaceae bacterium
CCACAATTGAAACATGGAGTGTTCTGGGAGGTTGCCATCTACTGCCTCGCACGGTCAAACCTCAACGAGTTCTCCCCGGCAAAGCCGGGGGCTTATTTATTTTTGTTAAGGATGTATCTGCAATGAACCGTCGCCCATAAATGTCTTTGCCGTTATTATTCCGGCACTCTGATCAGGAGTTTTTCCGCAACCGAAGACAGCAGACGCACCCACTCCTGTGCTTCTTCATCTCCTCTCCCGGCTTTTTCGAGCATACCCGAGTAATGCTCTTTGAGTATTGTGAAGAAGGTGTTCTGAATTCTCCAGGTATTGACCTCAAACGGCAACACGCGCAGAGCAGTTGCGGCATTTTCCAGTTTCTCCGCAGTCTCCACATTTTCGTGTTCTTCCAAGAGTGCATCAGCGAGGGATTCCATCGTATGTCCGAGTACGTACGCCAATGTTGGAGCATCCGGTTGCACGCCGGCGAGCCGTGCCTCTTCGAGGAGCAACTCAATATTCTGAATGTCAAGCCGATCGTTTTCCAGTGCCGCTCTCAGGCGAGTGTTCAAAACAATATTCGTCATCGTGACCAGCTCTTTGGGTTGCGGCGTCCCCGAACGGTGCAAGAAACGCATGAGAAGGGCATGGTGCTCGTAAAGCGCCGAATAGGCTGCATGCGCCTCTTCCAGAGTCGGCTGGAGAATGAGATTCAAGACTTTTCGTTGTTCATCACGGAAAAGAGATGTGAGAGAAAAAGGAGAATCTCCAAAATTCTTGTCAAGTATTCGGATGGTTTCTGCGAAATCCGCAGCACTGAACGGACTGATGATTTCCTCGACCAATTGGTCAAATGCCGGTCCCTGTATGCATTGCTCTATGCCGCAACTAATGTTGTGGTCTCCGAGATGAACCACTCCAAAACAGAATCTGTCCGATTCTCCGGTAATCTCGGAAGTCACTTCCACTTCACCGACTGCCAATTTCGCTCTGCCGGCCTGAGACATGTTGAAATGCTGACGAGTTGCCGAATACGCGTTTATTGACGTTTCTTCGCCGAACTCCTCAAAAATCGAGCTGATCGCGTAATGAGCCGCAACCTTGCCGAGATCCAGGACTGTCGGCTCGACCCATTTTAGATAGATATTCTTCCCGTCAGCATGTTCGGGCAGATTGCTTTCGGCACGTTCCAGAAGATCGAGAAACGGACCTCTGAAAGAATCGTCGAATAGTTCGGTTGCAAGTTGAACCACCCGACCGGCGTACTGAATCACCTGAACGGTTTCAATGCCGGATAGTTCGTCGAAAAACCATCCACAGCTCGTGTACATGAGCATCGCATGTCTCTGCAGCTCCATCAGTTTGAAAAAATTCACGCGATTCTCGTGGTTGAGATCCGATTTGGCATGACGGCTGAGGAATTCATGCACGCTGTCTTCCGAGCGATCCAGTATAATATCGATGTAGTCATTCCTCGCAGCGGAAGGCTCTTTCAGCAGTTTACCCGCGGTCTTTTCGAACGGACCGGCAACTGCATCTCTGAGCCAGTCCAAAGCCTCTCGAAGCGGGGCTCTCCACCCCTGAGTCCAGGAAGGATGTCCTCCAGAGTTGCATCCGCAGTCGGAACGCCACCGTTCGACTCCGTGCACGCAGCTCCATGAGGAGTTCTCATAAATTTCAACCTGGTGCTCAGGGGGATTCTCGGCAAGAAACTTGCTGTAATTGGTGAGCTGAACGGAGGGATTTTCCTCGAGTGCCTTCATTGCATACGCAAGGGCCATGTCTCCATATCTGTGATGATGCCCGTAACTTTCCCCGTCAGTGGCGATGTTTACGAGCTGAGGCCGCTGCCTGTCTTCTGAAAATGCGCCCATGAGCCTATCGGCAAGAATTTCCCCTTTTACAAGGAGTCGTTCGAACGCGATGGCTCTGGAAATCGGGCCGTCATAGAAGAACAAGGCCATTTCTCGACCGGAGGGGAGCACAATCTTGTACGCTGTTGTGGGATCTATCTTGCTTTCACTGACATCCTGCCAATCATCACTTTGCAGATGACGAACTCTGCTGGCCTGATTAGGCGCCAGAACAGTAAATTTCAGTCCCTGCTCCGCCATCAGATCGAGGCTCTCGAGATCCACGGCTGTTTCCGCGAGCCACATTCCTTCGGGTTTGCGCCCGAATCTTGTCTCGAAATCGCGGATGCCCCACCGGATTTGCGTGTATTTGTCGGCACTATTTCCCAGTGGCAGGATCATGTGATTGTAAACCTGAGCCATCGCTGACCCATGGCCGCCAAAATGTTCGATGCTCAGGCGGTCCGCTTCGATAATGGACTCATACGGCCTCGGGCGTTCCTTTTGCATCCAATCGAGGAGAGTCGGACCGAAGTTGAAGCTCATCTTCGAATAGTTGTTTGTGATATCCACAATTCTGCCATCCGGGGCGAAAATGCGTGCAGTGCCGTTCGGACCGTAACATTCGGCAGTTATCCGTTCGTTCCAGTCATGATACGGGTACGCGGAATCTTGGACCTCAATTGCTTCAAGCCACGGATTCTCTCGGGGTGGCTGATAGAAATGGCCGTGAATGCACACAAATTTTTCCATTACACTGCAGACCTCTTCTTTCTCACAATTATGAACGAATATGGATGGATGCGTGTTACTATTTCTCCACTGGATCTGAATTCATCATCCAGGCTCATCCCCTTACCTCCCCAGACCGGATCGCCCGAATCCAATATCGTATTCCATGTTCCGGACGGAATCTGGAGCGTAATAGAGGAAAAATTGGCGCTGAAATGCAGGATCTCAATTACTTCGTCATCAAGTGCCCGGCGCCTCACTACAAGCACGTTTTGAGCTTCATATTCAGTGACTTCCATACTCTCCTTCTCAAGTTCGGCCAATGACTGCACTGTCTTGCGCAGATCGATAAGCTTCTGATAATAGGCATATATATTACTATGAGGAGCGGCTTCTTTCAGGGATCGGGTGAGTTGCGCAGCCTGGAAAATGGCTTCTGATTGAGGATCCGGATATTCTCCCTGCCACTTGAAAGCTTCAAATTCCATTCTTCTCCCTTCCCTGACTGCACAGACCAGATCCAGATCTGAATGGCTCACAAAGTATTGGAATGGAGCTTTCTCGCCATATTCTTCCCCCATGAAAAGGAGAGGAATGAAAGGAGAGAGGATTACGGCACCGGCCGCAAGCCTCAGAGCATCTTCGGGGACAAGAGATGTCAGCCGATCACCCAGAAGCCTATTGCCCACCTGATCGTGATTCTGACTGCATACAACCAACTGTTCTCCTCTCGTCATGGTTGAGGATGTTCCATGGCTGCATTGCCTAAAAATTGAGTACTGTCCCGAATAAACGAATCCTTCCCTGTAGGCTTTGGCCATGTGGCCCAGACTTCCGAAGTCGGCATAGTAGCCCTGATTCTCACCAGTGAGCAGAACATGCAAAGCATGATGAAAATCATCGTTCCACTGCGCATCGATACCGTATCCGCCGCAAGCTCCGGGCAGAGTCACTCGAGAATCGTTTCGGTCACATTCAGCAATCAAGTAGATGTGACGGTTGATACGCTCCCTGAGATTCCGTACTCCGTTCGCCAATTCCGCAAGAAACGGTCTAGCCGAGAAATCGAGAATTCCGTGAATAGCATCAAGGCGGAGAGCATCGAATCGAAATTCTTCGAGCCAATATAAAGCGTTTTGTAGGAAGTAGCGCCTGACTTCATCACTGTGGGGACCGTCAAAATTTACAGCGTCTCCCCAAGGTGTATAATAACGTGAAGTAAAATAAGGCCCGAATTTACTTAGATAATTTCCCTCTGGTCCGAAATGATTGTAGACCACATCCAGAACCACGGCCAAACCTGCACCGTGACATGCATCAACAAGCCTTTTTAGGCTTTCAGGTCCACCGTAGGAGTTTTGAACAGCAAATGGGTACACACCGTCATATCCCCAGTTTCGTTCCCCTGGAAATTGTGCAACAGGCATAATCTCCAGCGCTGTGACTCCGAGATCTTTCAGTTCCGCCACTCTTTTTTCCACGCCATCGAATGTCCCCTCAGGAGTGAAGCTTCCGACGTGCAACTCGTACAAAATGTATTCCTTCAATGGGATTCCACGCCACGCATCGTTCTTCCACGCATATTCGGAATTCACAACCTGGGAAGGTCCGTGCACCCCTCGGGGTTGGAACCGTGAAGCGGGGTCGGGAAATTCTTCCTCCTGATCGAGACGATAATAATAGAGGTCACCAGGATGTACATCAGTTACCGTTGCGGAATAATATCCCCGATTGTCTCGGTTTAAAGGAATATAGCGTTCCTGCGCAGATATAATGTGCAGATCTACCGCATTTCTGATCGGAGCCCAAACGCAAAACCTGCAATTTCCATTACCTTCATAACGGGCTACCGGAATAATCTGAGATGACACAGGTCCCTCCAGAGCGGTACCTTCTTTTCGTTATGTGAAAAGAAATGACAACATTCACCGAATGTAATTTTCCCATGATGTCAGTTCACAATTAATCTTTTGGTATCCAACAATTTAAAAGAAACAATGGGATTGTGTGCCCTCAATAGCTATAAAGCTCAATCCGATTCACTTCAATCTCTTCTCATTCAGGTTAACATCGGCAGAAATCAGTGTCAATCTTGCCCGGGTATTCCGTTCGGCCGTGTCTTGGGCTCAGCGCTCAATTTATTTATGTTCAACATATTCTGCACAAGGTAATCTCGATCTGCCAAATATATGGTTTTTGGGGAGACGGCAAATTCTATTCCTTCAGCTTCGAAACGCTTGAGGATTTCCAAACACGTCCGGTGAACCCAATCCTGATAATCCCACCATTGAGCGGGATGGTACCAGGCATGCACATCAATGATCATTCCCGTATCTTTGATTCCTTGAAAGAAGACTCGTGGAGGCATCTTCGAGTTCAGTCCTTCATGATTCTCAAGGATGTTTCGGATGATATCGATCGCTCTCTCAATTTGTACCGGGGTCGAGTGGAGCGAGAGGGGAAACTGAGTAGTCCAATGAAGAAACGGCCGCTGGTCCATGTTGTTGACTGCAGCATTTATGATTTTTTGATTCGGAATCGTTATGAGCGTGTTTTCCGATGACGAGCGAAGACGAGTGCTCCTGAATCCTACCGATTCGACCGTGCCGTCATAATTTTCGATGACGATTCTTTCACCCACTTGGAAGGGTTTATCGAAAACAATCGTCAACGTGCCGAAAAAGTTTGCCACCGAATCTTTCGCTGCAAGAGCTACCGCCAAACCACCGAGTCCGAGGGATGCAATGAGAGGGCCTACATCAAGTCCCATGAGATTGCGGATCATTATGAGAACCGCAACGGCTATGACCAGAAATCGTATTATCTTGAAGGTCACCCCCACAAGTGTGGGAGGAATACGCTTATCCGAAATGATCAGCCATCTCTTCGCACGCATTTCGGTCAGATTAACCAGGCCGTACAGAAACCAAATCAACGCGATTGTTGCAACAACATCAGTTACGTTTCGGACCGCCGAATGCACGACATTCGAGCCGTTTGCCGAACGGAATACGGAGGAAATCGGGAGAAAAGCAACATAAAGACCGTATGCCCAAATGAGGAGGGAGAGAGGAGCCTGCATCACGTCGAAGATTGCCACTTTCCATGCACCGTCTCTCTTCGACCAGCGCTCCTGCAGGTTCTTCCGTAACCTCCCCGCAAGAGCTTGAACTATAATCACGCAGACGATTACCGCTGCCATAGCAGCCACTTTCCACAGAGTAATCCCGAAGATCACCGGTTTATTTATCCAGTTGCCTAAAACAGAGGTGGCATACTTCTTTGCGCCATTAACCGTATTTTCGAGATTCGCGGCGGTATCGTCTATCTTTTCCGTATGTATTGATACAATTTTTTCCGGAAGGGCAGCATCGGTCTGTTTTTTGGGATTCTTCTTATCCTCCTGGAGTGCAGAAGCTGCGATTTCAGAATCGGAAGAATACGCAACAAAAGATATCGGGAAAAGAATGATTGAAAGAAGTGTTACTATTGCGATGCAAGCAACCGTTCTATGAATTACCCTACCCATGCGGCTCCTTTTCAACAGGAAATAAGATTCTCGGCCTCGCAAGCTGCTTTCCGTAACCGGAATCGTTAAAAACATCAGTGGAGGTGATGCAGACAATCACGTTTTGGCCATAGCTCATCATTCACAGAAATCTAAACGTTTTTCATCGCACCAGTCGAAGGGGCAGACCTGAAGAGACAAACTAGCGGGTGCTCCCGGAGTCACGGTATTTCTCTGACTCCTGGAGAGAAACTCAGATTGTTCCGAGGCTATAACATTGCATATTATTTAAGAGGCGCCCTGAGGATTCGTATGTCGTCAATCCAAACAGTTCCTGTCCCGTTGATGACTAGATTCAGTTTGACATTGTCCGGTTTTTCACCTTTTTGCAAAAAGAACGGTATCTCTTCTGTGACCCAGTCCTTCGTCCCAGACAGGGGATTCTGCAGCCCTCGTGAAAAGAACTCTCCTTTTCCCGGGAAATGGCACCACATTTCGAGATACGCCTGACCCTTCACATCTTCAGTTTTGAGACGAGCCCTGTAAATGAGACGAGCATTGTCAGTCCCGAGATCTCCGGTCTCGAACAGGCGCACAACACGCGGCTGGGATGCTGTTGCTTTGAGAGATCCCTTACCGTCAGATGTTACATTCTTATCTATTGAAACATCCGATTGGGTAATAAGGCCTGAGACCTCATCCAGAGGATAATGTTTCAATTCGATTTCTTGAGCAGCAGCCGTAACAGCCCATATTGCGACAAAACACGCTAAGAATACAAAGTATCTCATTATGTTACCTCCCCCTTGCAAAACTCGCTTTCATAAGGTGACAGAAATCCCCTGTTCTCTAAGGATATTTCATCCAGAGAAGAGATCCAGCGCATTGCCTCCAAGAATAGCCTGAAGATCCTTTTCTGAAAGATCGAGTGCACAGATATGTTTCAACTCCCTGTCCCATGCGTACGGCAAATGTGGGAAATCAGTGCCGTACAGAATTCTGTCCAGTCGCATAGTCTCAAGCTGTGGGAATGTCTCTATCGGAAGATAATCGGCTATTGCCATTGCCACGTCAAGCCACAGGTTGTCGTGAACTTCACTAAGTCTTTGAAAAGAATCAAATTCATCCGCTCCGAGATGCGGCACGACAACCTTGAGTTCAGGATACTCTTTGAGAACCGGTTCCACGCAAGCAGCGCCGCAAATTTCATCCGGATCGATTTTGTACGGAAACACGGGATTTTTCGGTGCCTTGCCTGCATGCATAACCAGAGGCTTTCCGTATTCGGCACAGACCTGGTAGATCTCGTGCATCCCCGCGCTATCGAGTGAAAAATATTGAACATGGGAATGGAGTTTCACTGCCGCCAATCCCATATCGAATGCGCTTTTCAATATGTCGCGGGTTTCGGATTCTCCAGGGAATACGGTGGCAGAGCCGATGATTTCGGGATGTTTTCTACACAGACCGGCCATGTACAGGTTTAAATCCTTTGCAATTCCAGGCTTATGAGCATAATGCAGTCCGACGATGCGCTGCACTCCCCTCGACAGCAGGAATTCAATGATTTCCTCGGAATACAGTTTGTAACGGATCGGCCAGGCATAATTGTCGAACCACGTCCAAATGGCTCCGAAAAGCTCATCCGGAAACAGATGTACGTGCGCATCTACGATCTCCGGGAGATTGGCCGGGACGCGTGCTCCTTCGGGGCCGTGGTCTGCCGGGAGAAATCCCATGACCGGACGCATTGAACGATTCCTTTCAGGTATGTGGAAGGTAAACGCAGCTTTTCACCCGGAGCGGCCGAATCTCAGCGTGACGGGATCTCAGTACCCCATGAGTCCGCAACATCGCGTGCACACAGGCATGAGCCCTTTTTCGGACAGACTCTTGCGGAATACCTTGTACCGCTCGGAATTCCACAGCTCTGTAACGGTATGCTCTTTCACATTTCCCACAACAAAGTCGTGGTAATCCCTGCAGGGCGACATATCTCCGTTGGAGTTGATTTCGACGGCACTGAATATGGAAACGCATCGATCGAATCCGAATGTGCAGTCATGATCGGTATAGTATTGCTCCAACTGTGGGACCTCCGTGAGTGGAGGCATGATAATTACTGCAGGACCGTCAAAGCGCGCGGCATACCCGTTCAGTCGTTTAAGCTGATCCGAAAGCACCTGATAGTCCGGTGGACGCCAGCTCCCGATCCACCCGAAATGCTTTTCAGGTTCGAAACCGAAACGTTCGGCAAAGTCTTTGGTGTGTTTTTCCGCTGATGCCTCGTCAATCCACCATGCGAGATAGAACACGCACACGTCCACTTTGTCTTTGAAAACCTCGTAGATATCGACGAGACGATTGTAGTTTACGTTGTTGATGGTGGTAAGTGCAGCAATGAGAGGCAGGCGCTGTTTTCGATCTTTTCTCAACTCGGTAATGCGGTCTATTGCCCGGGTGATGGTCGCAAAATTGTCGATGCTGGGGCTGGAACCCGGCCTGCTGGCATTATGCGTTTCCGCATCCGGACCGTCCACGCTGATCTGCACCACGAACATGGGCGCGTCAACAAGGCGCTCGGCTTGCTCTGTCAATCCTGTTCCGTTTGTAGCAATACTGGGAGCCATTCCCAGGCGCGCGGCTTCTTCGATGATTTCCACAGACCCCTTGTACAGCATGGGTTCTCCACCCCACAGATAGACCGAGGGAGTGTGGCCGTTGGATTTCAGGTCATGGAGCAACTCTATGTATCGTTCCGGAGTGACTTCCCGGTTTCTCAATTCCTTAATGGAACACGACCTGAGGAATCCGTGGTCTCCCCATTGCCCGCAGGTGTGGCATCGGAGGTTGCACAAATCCGTAATTCTGATGCTGCACTGGCGGATCTGGTGAGCAGTGCCTTCTTCAGCTCGGGGGAAGATGTTACGGAGGAACTTGTCCACCTGGATCATTGCCACGTTTTTGGCGTACGCAGGCCGTTCCAGGAGTTTGGGAGCGGTCTTCAGAATGGTCGATATGGGTACCCAGCTTTGGCTCATGGTTATCTCGAGTTTTTGCGAATTTTGAGTCAGCCATCATACACGGAGCGGCACTTCCGGGCAAGCACCGCATTGAGGAAAGACCGTCTTCATATTATTCCATAACTTGGGAAGTTTGGAGATTTTAGCACCAAGAAGGAATTCGGAAGTCCGCCTCTTTGTAGGGCTTAAGGACAAACAGAGAAGCGATTGTGTTCGCCTCTCTGTCCGTTCTAGCGTCAGACTAAGGCACCAGTAGTAGCGAGAATCGCGAGACTCATCCAAAACACAGTACTTCCAGTACGAAGTATCCACACCATTCCGAATCGTCAGCGTCAAGAATTGCTTTGAATTCACACGCAAATTTCCCATCCGCAAGTTTTTCTTTATCACGAACAATTTCATATGCCATCCTGCCCCATTTTGCGGCAACTGGCTTGTCACATTCAGGTACTGACACCTTTGCGCTGATGACACCCAAATGCACAAATTTTGTGGACTTCGGCACGTCAAGTTTGATAGGAACCTCCATCAGCCCTCTGCCTGATTTTTGTTCTTTGTTGATTTCGTAGTACGTAACGTGAATCAGACGCAGCCCGTCTTTGAATTTTGGTTCGGGAGCCGGCATCTCAATCTCCTTTCTGTTAAATAATTCTTTGATAAATAAGCACATCGCCCGTGTCTATCGACGAGGCATTTGTGCTGCATAGCCTGTCTGAAATTGTTGACAACTCCTAAATTGCCCTAATAGAAAATCTATTTTGAGCTGTTTGAGATCATCTTGCCCCAGGTAGAGCCTCAAGCTGTCTTCCTGGTAGAGTAAAACTGTTCTGTCGTTGCAGAGATGTCGGTGGTGGTGAGTCAACCTGCTTGCCTCGCTGAACTCTGCGGAGAGGAGCGGGTGCACAAGATGAAGATGTCGTTCCCGGTGGTCCCGCTGTAGTGGGACGACCGGATCGACGGCGCAAAGAGGATGACGGTGCGGATTCTGATTGTAGCGTATCCGGCGACCACCCTTCCCGCAGAGATGATGGAGGAGCCGTGTTGCGCTGTCTTCCCGATGGCGTCCATCCAACGGACCCCGACAACGAGGATCCTGGAGGTGTCTCGCTTTGCCTTCCCGACGGCCTCCAACGAGTCGGAGACTGCAAAGACGATCCCGGAGCCGCATCGAGCTGTTCTGCTGTGGGCCTGTAATAGATCTTTACCGGTCTTCCTGTAAACGGAGAGATCTCTCCCGTGACCCACAGAGGTCCTCGTGGCTCAAACAAGGGTGCGGCAGGAGCTTGATTTTGAAAATTAGAGGTGTCGAGTCTGCGCGGAATGGATTGAGCCTGGCAAAGCTGTGCTAAGGAAAAATCAAAGAAAAGTATGAAGAGAGCGGCAATTAACGCAAATCGTACTGTTTTGCCTACATTGGCTTGAATCGGAAAAGGTTTCTGTGGCATCGTTTACCCTTTCTAAGTGACCGAAAGCTATGGCATCAATCTTGTTTAAGGTATACAAGAACGCGGATGGTACCCTCGTTCCCTTCTATAATCTTAGATGCTTTAACTGCATTGTTAGAAGCTCGACAAGAGGAGTAGTTCTATCCCGAGAACCGGATCAATGGTTCTGTTTGGATTAACTCCCCAGTTGTTCGCTGCCGTCGGGTTATTCCATCCTGCAACAGACTTATCTACGCACGCGAAGTTGAACCATTTCCCGGGCTGCCAGTAAGAAGCAGTAAGCTCGACAGTAAACTGGTCCAAAAGTTGCCACTGCAAACCTAGGCCGACTTCCCATCCAAGATCCCTTGATGGTATCGCCGGAATGAATTCGTCAAAGGCGTAGCGTGGAGGATCAGGAGGTAGGGGCTGAACCAAGTAGGACTGAAGATCCGGTTCATAATCCACTGCACCGAACCTTGCGGGATCGTTTGAAGGCCGAATCCACCCCCAACCATACCCATGGGAAACTCTCGTTGCATGAAGAAAACTTGCGCTCACATTCAAATTGGCCGCCACAGCGTAATCAACTCGACCGGCAATTGCCGAGGCATCAGCGAGGTCTCCGAAGGAATTGATGCCGCTGCCGTATCGATATGCAAGAAGGGAGCTTACGGAATAGAAGGGATCCAATCCTGTCTGTTGCAGTTGCCTGACAAATGGCTGCTTCTTGATAAGAATTCCGTGTCTCCGGTCTGGACCCGGCATGTGGCTATAAAATACCGTAAACGCTGTCGGGCCTAACTGCAACCTAGCATCGGCCAGGAAACGAAGTGATTCAATGAAGTCCGGCGCAAAAAAACTGCCGCTTCCCTCGGCTCTGTCAGTGGCAGGAACACTGAAAAAATTCCCCGATCTCGATCTCTGATACCTAGTTTGTCTCGTAAACCAGTCCAGTTCTGTCCTCAGTCTTACCGGCCCATTCCAGAATTCTAAATAAACCCACCCTTCGGAATTGTATCTATCTGTGGGCACATAATTGAACCTACTAAAGGTGGATCGGGCCAGTTCGGGTCCAACATGAGAGGTAGAGAATAAAGTGCCCACTTCAAAATTGATGACATCATTATTCCACAGAAGATAAGTCAATAAATTGGTCCGCAAGGCCCGATTGACGTCAAATTGATTCCAACCGACCGGGATCTCCGCGGAAATTATACTAGGCGTGCGTGAAAAAAGCGAAAAATCTTGTTCCCAGGGTAGGAATCCAAAGCCCAATTTCAAGTAAGATGAACTGTCACACGTTTCATAAACCGCCGTCCCGCGGCGCACCTTATATAAATGCGCGGTATTTGTTACGGGATCTGTCCGTTTGACAGGGAGCATGCCGGCCGGACATGCGTCACAAACATCCACCTCGACGCACTCCTCTGGGTGCGCAGCAAGACATTCGGATATCTCTTCTTCACTTGTGAACTCTAAATAATTGGTTCCATCCGAACAGTCTTTCTTAGGCCTTTCCTGATCTGTCGGACAGATTTTCGGAGCTCTACAAATTCTTACAATAACCGGGCCTATGGGTTTTATTCTTGGGTGTCTTACCAAGCCAGGCAGCAACCTACCGACAAAATCTGGCATTTCAATTGGGTGTGATTCAAAAAGAACGAATTCCTGCGTCCTGTTCCAACTGAATTGAAGACCGCAACCGTGGACGAAATAACTCTTTCCCACAAAGATAGCTCCTCCTACAGGCATGGTGACACCAATCCCCCAGTGGGTCCATTCCCCCGGCGAGATGGGTACTTCTGAGCCTGGCGCAGTAGCAGTATCATAGGGACGAAGCCTATATCTTCCAGTGACGGTAGCCCAGTTGAAAGTCACCTTCGGGTTCAGTTCGGTGGACATGGCTGTCGCACTAGAATTGGTACCGGATACAAGAATATTGCGCGGAGGATCAATACCCTGTACTCCCATCCAACCGTTCAAGGAAGCAAAATCTCCCGCAACCACGTCAACGTTATATGGGCCGAAAAATCCATTTGAGCCCAATTGGGAGTACTGGCCATAGAACCATCGATTTTTGCCACCAGTACCTATTGTCCAATTCTGACTTACAGCCGACGAGACAAATGATGAGAGATTGAAGACTATCATCATGAATGCAATACATAGAATCCGTCCGATCATCATGCAAACCCCTCCCACTGCACGGCAATTGGGCACCGCTGCAATTCCCCGGTGGCAACGTATTACAGATTGATCATGGTAATGCTAAGAAGAGTAGCTTTAGGCTAACACAATGAAAATTGCTCAGCCAAACGAAAAAATCGGGTAGCACAAAGGCTACTTAGTCTACCCCTTGCTTGAACTTATAGGTTGATAGGTATCAGAAATCTAAGCATTCAGTTTGATAGCTAACAAGGAATAAAACAGAAAAATAAGTAAAGAAAATTTTGTTACATTCAAGTGTGCGCGCCGGAACGACAGGGAATGCAACAGCGTCATCCGAATCAATCGAAGTAAGAAATCGCAACCACATTGATCCCTTATCGCTGAGCCAATTACTTCCAGAGCCGATTGAGCAACATGTGTATCGGATGCTATAGCTGCGATTCAAACTTCGAACAATCTTGAAAATTGGGAAGGAAGAAATTAGGGGCCGATAAGGCCCCCCCTTATTGAAAAGTGTTTTACAACGTAGATGCTATTACGATTCTCTGAATCTCGTTGGTACCTTCGTAGATCTGGGTGATCTTGGCATCCCGCATCATGCGTTCTACGGGGTATTCCGAGATGTACCCGTATCCGCCAAGCACCTGTACGGCTTCGATGGTCGTGGCCATTGCGGTGTCAGAGCAGAAGGCTTTTGACATGGAGGAATGGCGGATGATTTCAGCCGGAACTTTCGAGAGATCCTTTCCTACAAATGCCTGCAAGAGATCGCAGGTTTTGTACAGGAGCTGCCGAGCCGCTGTTATCTTCATGGCCATATCGGCGAGCTTAAAGGCAATGGCCTGATGCCGAATGATCGGCTTTCCGAACGTTTCCCGCTCCTTGGCGTACTGCGTAGCATACTCGAATGCTCCGGCAGCGATACCGAGCGCCTGAGCTGCAACGGACGGACGGGAGAAATCAAGTGTTTTCATCATGATGTGAAAACCTTCCCCTTCTTCTCCCAGTCGGTTCTCTACGGGGAGTTCCACATCTTCGAAAATCAATTCCCTGGTATCCGAGCAGCGAATGCCCAATTTGTGTTCTTTCTTGCCTACGGTGAAACCAGGCATCCCTTTTTCCATGATGAACACACTGGCTCCCTTGTAGGAAGGCACATCAGGATCGGTGATCGCGTAAATGGAATAGGTATCGGCAACGCCGCCATTGGTAATGAAAGTCTTTGTACCGTTAATGATGTACTTATCGCCTTTGCGTACGGCACGGGTCTTAAGAGCCGCTACGTCCGACCCCCCCTTTGCTTCCGTAAGACCGAATGCAGCTAACGTCTCGCCCGTGGAGAGGGGTTTCAGGTATTTCTCTTTTTGCTCATGATTTCCGGCAAGAATAATGGGAAGACTCCCGAGTTCCTGACAGGACGGAATCAAAGCCACGGAAGCGTCCACTTTGGCCAGTTCCTCGACGACGATGCAGTGGGCAAGCAATCCTGCTTCCATGCCGTCGTATTGCTCGGGAAAGTCGACGCCCATGAGGCCGTTTTCCTTCATGAGTTCCAGCATATCAAACGGATATTCGCCCACTTTATCTCGCTCTTCGGCTCCAGCAGCTATTTTCTCTTTGGCAAGCCGCCGGACCATGTCCCGAAGCATCTGTTCTTCTTCTGTCAACCCGAACCTTTCATTATGCTGCATAGTTCCTCCAGTTAATATCCTTACTCGGGGAGAGCGGCATTCTTCCGGACCGAAAGCCGCTGCGTTTAGAGATTTCTATCAGAATAGTCGTCGATCTTTTATGAACCGTAATCGTAGAAGCCTCTTCCTGATTTCCGGCCCAATCTACCTGCCCTCACCATCTTCTTGAGCAGTCCGGGCGGTCTGTATTTGGGGTCACCGAACTCTTCGTAGAGGTGCTGTTGCACATTCAGCATTGTATCCAGCCCCACCAGATCTGCCAGAGCAAGCGGCCCCATGGGATGGTTCGCCCCCAGCTTCATGCCTTCATCGATTTCCGAAGCAGTCGCAAGCCCTTCCTGAAGCACGAATATCGCTTCCGTTATCATTGGCACCAGGATACGGTTCACAACGAATCCCGGCGCTTCTTGTACTTCAATGGCCGTTTTTCCGATCTTGCTGGAAAGCTCTTTAATCGTTGCCACCGTTTCGTCGCTCGTAGCTATTCCGCGTATGATTTCCACCAGCTTCATTACCGGCACTGGATTGAAAAAATGCAGACCGATGAATTGTTGCGGTCTGGTGGTTACCGCGGCCATTTCCGTAACGCTCAAAGCGGAAGTATTGCTCGCGAAGATGGTATGAGCCGGTGCATGCTGGTCCAGCTCAGCATAGACATCTTTCTTGAGAGCCATCTTCTCAATGACCGCTTCAATTATGACGTCCACTCCATTGGCTGCCTCGGCCAGAGACAGCACGCCATGTATCCTTCCCCGAATGGCGTCGGCATCCGATTGGCTGAGTTTGCCTTTCTCAACGGTGCGCTTGAGGTTTTTCTCTATAGTGGACATTCCTTTGTCCAGGAATCTGGTCTCCACATCCATGAGGGTAACTTCAAACCCGCTTTGCGCCGCCACCTGAGCGATGCCCGCACCCATGAGCCCCGCGCCTATAACTCCGATTCTTTTGATTTCCATACTGATCTCCATTTCTTAATTGCAGCATGTATATGGACCCGTGCAAACCGCATGGCACAGCAGAGCACCGTACCGGATCCGGCAGCTCGAAATCACACATTTTTTCGTGTTGGCGAAGGAAAAAACTGGTGAACCACACTAACCAATAAACAACATAAATATCAGAACAATGGGGCTAGGATCAAGGACTTCCGAAGTGCGCTTCATCTTCAGGGAAAAAAGAAACGCAGGCCGGACCAGGAGTCCACTATTGTGAACTTCTGCAAACACTCTGGACGTATCAGATGAATATTTACCATGAAAGGAGCTCGCGTCACATTCATTGATCGGAAATTCGGTCTATGTTATTATTTTGATCCCGACTCAGGAAAAGCATACAGTCTGCTGACAAGGAGGAATAGATGGCAAAAGTCGCGGTGATCGGCGTCGGACAAAGTGCATTTGTGAGGGCGTATCCGGGCTCCATTCGCGAATTGGCCTTCGAGGCTTACAAAGATGCAATGTGTGATGCAGGAATTAAACCGGAGCAGATTGATGCGTCGGTAATATGTTCTGCCCCCGAGTACGATAAGCAACGAACACCTGCTGGCCTGATGGCCGAATATCTGGGATTGAATCCTCAACCCACTTTCTATGTCGAAAGCGTTTGTTCATCGAGTTCCAGCGGACTCAGGACGGCCTACGCGCTGGTTGCATCCGGGCTTCACGATGTAGTCCTGGTTCTGGGTTTTCAGAAAATGTCGGAAATATCCTCTGCCGAATCCCAGGAGAGAATGGGCCGCGGTGCGGACATTCAATGGGAGGCTCCTTTTGGAACCATGATGCCCGCATACTATGCAATGTACGCGCGGGGACACTTCGAAAAGTACGGAACAACCGAAGAGGATCTCGGGCTCATTAGACTGAAATCATCTACGTACGGTGTCATTAACGAGAAAGCGGTGTTCAGAAAATCGCTGACTCTCGACAAGATCCTTGAACCCAAATATATCGCTACTCCCCTGAAAATGATGGATTGCTGCGCCAACGCGGACGGTTCTTCCTGTGTCATAGTGGCGTCCGAGGAAAAAGCCAAGGATCTGTGCAGCAAACCTGTTTGGATAAAAGGTTTGGGAATGGCCACGGCACCGATCAACATGGCCGGAAGGGATTCCTTCAGCGGACTGAAGTGCGCTCAGCTTGCGGGCAAACGCGCCTACGAAATGGCCGGCATCAGCCCCACGGACGTGAACGTTGCCGAGGTTCACGACTGTTTTACCATTGCTGAAATGATGGCATATGAGGATCTCGGTTTTGCTCGACAAGGTGAAGGACCTCAACTGATCCGAAACAAAGAAACGTACAAAGAGGGGAAGATTCCGGTGAACGTCGATGGGGGGCTTCTTTCCAAAGGACACCCCATTGGCGCAACGGGTGGATCACAAATCAGGACAATCGTGCTCCAGCTCAGAGATGAAGCTGGACCAATGCAGGTTCCCGGAGCAAAAATCGGGCTTGTTCACAATATTGGCGGAGTGGGAATTTACGGTAATGTGAGCATTTTCGGGGTGGAATGATCCAGATTTCCCCCACGGCAAAAGGAGAGAAAGGAAAAATGGGATTCGAACAATTCGGAATTATAAGCTTCACCGGAGTGACCAAGGCGGAGCAATTCGTCGAGTTCCTCAAAAATAATGAATTGCGCGGAACCGTGTGCAAGACCTGCGGAGCCAAGTTTTTTCCTCCGCGAAGCGATTGCGACAAATGCCTGTCGAATGACATGGATTGGTTTAGCATCTCCGGAAACGGTACCCTTATTACCTTTACCAAAGCCATGTATGCACCTGCAGGTTTCGAAAAAGACGTCCCTTATCTTCTCGGTGTGGCAGAATTCGGAGACGGAATAAAAGTATTCGGCAGATTGGATAAGTCACTTCCGGATGATGCGGTGAAAGCAGGAATGAAGGTCAAGCTTCAGATGGTCAGTCTGGAAGGCGATCGTGTGAGCTATCAGCTTACCGCAGCTTAAGCCATCTATCCCGGGAGACCGATCCGGCTCTCCCGGGTAATTCGTCACCATCCCAACAAGATTTCCGGAGAACTTGCCGCTCCCGCTGCCTCATTAACATGAACACCGTATATTGTTCGTATTCTCTCCCGAACTCGCGGGATCCGAATACCCGTCAATGTGGTGATTCTTCGTAATTCCAGCTTGTATGCAGTCTCATCAGTCATTTTTCGCCATTCCTGAAGCATTTGTCTAAGATTAGTCCCTCTTTTTCCCATGAGAAAGATGTCTCTCGTCATGACCGTCTTTGTATCAGTGGTTCTTGTCGGACATTCCCCTCAAAGGCATGCTATACTAAATGCATGTGGTACATTGTTATTCGTGAACTCATAATCCTCATTCTTTCGTTATTATTATTTCCCGTCGCGGTCCTGCTGGTGCTTTTGCATGGGGAAGCTGTGGATACCGGATTGGTGTTTGTGTTCCGGTACGTCGTGTCCGGGGGCGGCCCCATGGGGTCCATCTGGGGCATGCTCTTCAAAGTGATCTCACCGTACATTGCGATCCAGGCGATCCGTGCCTATCTTTGGTCCCAAAAAAGTATAGAGGGAAGGAAATGGGCGTATCTCTATTTTTGCGTGCTCCTGGCGTTGCTGAGCGGCTGGTTCTTCTATCAGGCTTGGGACCTGTTTTATTTCATGTACGCGTTGGGAGATATCCCCGGTGAACTCGAACAGTTCGTCAAATTGGAGGGTGAAAACCTTGTCGGATCTGTTCTCTCGGGGGCTCTGAGCGTCTATTGTTTTACGGTGTTTCTGAATCCTGCCCGAAGATTTCCCAGGAGCATCGGAAAGCAGCAGCAATAGCTTTGCGAAGTCTCATTCCCCTATCCTGTTCATCAAAGTCGCTGCATAGGCTGCTCCGAATCCATTATCAATGTTGACCACTACGATTCCCGGCGCGCAGGAGTTCAGCATCGCAAGCAGCGCGGTTATTCCCCCGAAGGCTGCACCGTATCCGACGGAGGTCGGGACGGCTATGACGGGCCGATCGACCAATCCTCCGATTACACTCGGTAAAGCTCCTTCCATGCCCGCTACAGCAATGATCACAGCAGCATCTCTGAGTCTTCGATTATTCGTCAGGAGCCGGTGAATACCCGCTACACCAACGTCGTACAGCGTCCCGACGCTATTCCCCATCGCAACCGCGGTTACTTTGGCCTCTTCGGCAACGCTCAAATCCGAACTCCCCGCAGCCACCACCAGAATCTCGCCTTTTCCACGGTTCCTGATTTCGCCACGCGTGAAGAGGAGTGTTCCGGCCAGAGAGTTGTAATCAAGCTCGGGAATTTCCTTGAGAATTACCGCTGATTTTTCTTCGTCAATTCTGGTGATGAGGACAACGTCCTGCCTGGACATCAGACTCGTGGCAATACCGATGATCTGCTGAGCCGTTTTACCTTGTCCGAAAATGACCTCCGGAAAACCGAGTCTCACAGCTCGATGATGATCGATCGCCGCAAACCCGAGATCCTCGGTTTGCAGATCTTGAAATATTCTGCAGGCTTCTTCGCAGGGGAGCGATCCGTCACGGACGTCTTCCATTATCTTCTTCAGTCGATCACGATCCAATTGCTTGCCTCTCGAAATTAGCAGGAATTTGAGCCTTGTTGGGGGATATGACAGCGGAGGAGGAGAAAGCGTACAAAGGAAAGCCCCGGAAAGGAGGATGAGAACCGGGGCTTCGCATGGGGATAAGGTATGTTTGGCAGCGGGCTACGCCTCCCGCTGTGTGAGATTGCTTAAACCATGATTCCAAATAGTTGTCAACATATTTTAAAGCATATTCTAAAAAATATCCGGAATACCAAAACCATCTATTTAAAAAAGCACTATATCTATTTGAGTTCATTACAGTTATCACGCGAGTCCCCTTATTACGTCCACCTTCCCCAGTATCCCCACCAGTTTGTCTGCATCATCACAAACCGGAATGGTGTAGAATTTTTTTTCGCTCATAAGCTTTGCCGCTTCGGATACATCCGATTCAGGAGAGAGGCAAACAGCGGGCCGGGAATAGATTTCCTCAACCTTGGTTGCGGTGATTCTTTTGAACTCTTTCTGCAGTCTCCACGGATTTTCGAGGGGGATGAAGGAATCCAGGATCACGAAGACGGTGGGAATGTGCAGCGGCCTGCCCTGTTCGATGAGGTCCGATTCACATACCACTCCCAGGACCGTTCCATCTTCGTCCACCACGGGGACGCCGTTGATGCGTTTTTCTGCAAGTATTTTCGCCAGTTCGCGGATAGGAGTATCCGGAGTTACGGTGATGACTTCGCGGGTCATGATATCTGCAATCTTAGCCATATTGCTCCTCCTGCATTCATATGCACGTTGCGCCAGGGGTTGTTCAGCGCTCTGAAAATAGGATAATACAAGCATCCTATATTAGCGGAGGATTCCATGAAAAGCTATCGCAAGGAACTGTGGTTCAATATTCCTAAACGCAGAGGATTCATAAATATTACGCCTCAGGTGGAAGGTGTGCTCCATGATAGTGGGGTGAGAGAAGGCCTTGTCCTTGTGAATGCTATGCACATAACTGCATCGGTGTTCATTAATGACGATGAATCCGGCCTGCATCAGGACTACGACCGATGGCTGGAAGAATTAGCACCCCATGCCCCAGTGAGCAGGTACCTTCATAACCGTACCGGCGAAGACAATGGCGACGCGCACCTGAAAAGACAGATCATGGGAAGAGAGGTTGTTGTCGCGATCACTGAAGGAAAGCTCGACTTCGGCCCCTGGGAGCAAATCTTCTATGGTGAGTTTGATGGAGGTCGACGGAAACGAGTGCTGGTTAAAATCATTGGAGAATAACTCGCATCTTGAATTCACTTGTCGTAAATAGAACCTTTCCGCAGATCCATCGTCCGATAGGCTGGGTTTGTTTTGGTCTCCGAAACAATATCAAACCAATATCGGGTTTCCGTTGGGCAAAAAGGATTTCAGCGGGCATGAATAACATAAGGGCACCTTCTTGCAGTAATGGTGCCCCAGCGCTACAAATTGCGCATGGAAGTCATTGTACAATTCGACGTCCACCGGCAGATTTTCATGGAAAAGCTCCTGCATGACATCGTAATTGGCAGAATAAGGGACAGTTCCGTGTCGTTTCAGTACTCTCCCGGTGTACGCATCAATGACGAAGATCGGCTTATGTGCTGCGTAAAGAATCATACTATCTGCAGTCTCTTTTCCGATACCCTTGATACTCAGGAGATTTGTTCGTAAGTCCTGCACATTATCGGCAAACAGAGAATCCAGGCTGCCGGAATGTCGTTCCACAAGATAATTGATGAAATTCCTGAGTCGCACTGCCTTTACATTGTAGTAACCGGCCGGTCTGATCCATGTTGCCAATTGCTCGTGAGAGGAATAATAGATTGCCGATGGCTCCAGCGCAGAGGCTTCCTTCAGGTTTGCTATGGCCTTGGCCACATTTGACCAGGCAGTGTTCTGCGTAAGAATCGCTCCAACACATACTTCAAAAGGCGATCCGGCAGGCCACCAGTTCCTCTTCCCAAAAACAGCGACCGATTGCCGGTACATATCCAGGAGCAGAGTTTTCATGTGATCTTGATTCATAAGAATTGCGGCGAAAAGACAAAAAAAAACCGGAGATTGTCCCCGGCTCTGTTCACAACTGAGATTGTAGACAGACGTCAAGCGTTCCCCAAATCGTCAGGGTTGATCCTCTCGAGGATCTTGGTCAGTTCCTCGTCAGTTTGCTCGATATCTTCCTGAGTGAAAATGATTTTGTGCTTGGGAGCTTCTTCTTGCTCAGTCTGTGTCATCCCTTCGATCACTTTTTCACTAACGAATATGGGAACTCCCATCCATGTTGCCAGAACCAGAGAATCGGATGGTCGAGCATCAACTGTAACCAATTTCGATTCAGCGTTCTTCAGATAGATGGTAGCGTAATACGTATGATCCCGGAGATCGTCTATTTCTATGTGTTCGATACGCGTGCCGGTTTTGTCTATTATAGATCTCAATAGTTCATGCGTGAGCGGACGCTGATACACTTCCTTGTTAATTGCTCTTTGCAGTGCCATGGCTTCGACCGGCCCAATCCAGATGTACAACTCCCGGTCTCCGTTTTTTTCTTTGAGAACTACAACAGGTTGCATATTACGTGTGTCCGAGGCGATTCCTGTAATTGACATCTCTTTGAAATTCTTTTCATTTTTCATATTTACCTTCAATCTTGGAGAAAGTGGAACGATTACGCCTCATCTCTGTGCCTTCCTCAAAAGGTAACATCGTGAATCTTCTTTTGTCAATGAGTTGCGGGGAAGGTTCCCCTCAGGAGAGTGCTTTAGAAGCTCGATAAGATGAAAGGCGCTTCCGCATGATTGTTACTTACAATTCAGATCTTCCCGACAGGTTGTTCATTGACTTGGTACTTCTTTGATGTAGAATTACAGGTCACGACCAATGAGGCTCTGGGCTGGACAAATTACCTGGCATCAGCGGTAGGTATCTGGGGCTGACATCACACGTCCCGGAGAATAAGCCTCATCATACCAAGAAATCAGAGGTGGAATTGGATGTTTGTTCCCGAGATAGCTGAAGGAAAATGTAAGCAGTGTGGTGAATGTGTGGATATCTGTCCGGCAGACGTTCTGGTGGTGGACAACAATGAAACCGTAGTAGCCAATCCTGCAGATTGTCTAGGTTGCGAATCCTGCGTATCTGTCTGCCCTGAAGAGGCAATAACCGTCAAAGAAGTCTGACTTGTTTCCGTGCCGATCGTCCGGGGTCGGCACGGTCTCATTCGACCGAATCGATTGTTTCCGCCGCATCCCCTGCCGTTTTCGCCTCCTCACCTTCCCTTCTGGAAATCAGAATTGTCCCGTATGGAACCTCCTGGTAGATTCGCACGAGCTGTAGCTTTACAATCTCAAGAAGCGCAAGGAAAGTAGTCAACACGTTTCGTCGGGATTCGTCCTTATCGAAAAGGGATTGAAACGTTATCCAGGGCCGGGAGCCGAGCCGATCGAGGATCTCGATAATCTTGTCTTTCACCAGGAGCGTTTCGGGTTGCAGTTCCATGAGATCGCGCCTGGGGGTGCGTTCCAAAACATCCCGGAGTGCAGACAGGAGATCCGATAACCGAACTTCCAGAGGTTGATGCGATTTCGGAAATTCGTCGGAATCTTCCCCGGATTCTCGTGCAAATACGTCACTTTCCAACTGAGGCATGGTGCCGAGCATTTCAGCCACTTCTTTATATCGCTTGTATTCCAGCAGGTGAGCTACCAGTTCATCTCTCGGATCTGCAATCTGTTCTGCGCCTTCTTCTTCGGATTCATCGGCAGGCAGGAGCATTTGAGATTTGATATGGGTGAGATACGCTGCCATAATGAGGTATTCTCCCGCAACGTCCAGGTTGAGGGATTTCATCAACTCAATGGTTTCCAGATACTGGCGGGTAATTAAAGCGATGGGAATATCGGTGATGCTGACTTCGTTCTTGTGAATCAGATGGAGAAGCAGGTCCAAGGGACCTTCAAAAACCTCCAGCTTGATTTCATAGGACATACGATCAGCTCAGGCCCGGCAATAGGAAGCTCACGATCAGACGAATGGGAGGAATGATAATATAGTCGAGCGCTCTCGTGAAGATGAGTAGCATGAGAATTATGAAACCGTAAGGCTCCAGTTTAGAAAACTGATACGCCTGTTGCGTGGGAAGCACTCCTTCCAGAATCTTGGCCCCGTCGAGCGGAGGAACAGGAAGAAGATTGAATATACCCAAACCCACATTGATCAGAATTCCCTTCTGAAGAATGCCGACCAGCGGTATCAGAATGTACGCTGCAGACGGTCCGACCTGCCCACCCGTGCCCAAGATCATGGCATAAAGAAAAAGCGACAAAGCGATTGCAGTAACAAGATTTGCCGCAGGACCGCCCAGGCTGATCCAGAGCATGTCTCGTCGCGGGTTGCGTAGATATCTGGGGTCCACCGGCACGGGTTTCGCCCAGCCGATCATTCCCGTGAGCACGAGCACGATTGTCCCAAAGAGATCAAGGTGACTGATCGGGTTGAACGTCAATCTGCCCATCGCTTTTGCGGTAGGATCTCCCAATCTGTACGCCACATATCCGTGGGTAAACTCATGGACAGTAATGGCCAGGAGAAAACCCGGAGCAAGGAGAGCCAGCCTCTGAAGCCACTTGAAAATATCTGTGATGTCCATATGTGCTATCCGAAAGCCCTGAAGAAATCAGGACTTTCAGTTCGGCGATTTCCCTGAATGCGGATTCGGCACTTACTTGGATTTCTTTTTCGGTTCCTGCTTGCCTTTTCCTGCAGCGGGGGCTTTGCCTCCACCCTTCTTCTTGGGTTCCGGGGGAGCTTCTTCCGCTTTCTTCTTCGTCTTCTTGATCTCGCCTTTCATTAAAGCAATTCTTTCGGCTTCTTCTTCGGCCAGGCGCTTCTCTTTACGTTCCTTTAATTTCTTGGTTTGATCGTCGAGAAAGCCGATCCGTGCAATCGCAGCGTTCACCTGTTTGATTCTGGCTTTTATGCTTCTCAACTGGGGATCTTTTGCGATTTTCTGTTCCGGAATCCCCTTCTCTTTCAGAAAAGCTGTTCGGGCTTCCGACTGCTGAATGAATCGTGCTTTCTGCTCGTTCCTGGTTTCGATATTCTCCGACGGCATGCATCACCTCTTTAGAGTCCCTGTAAAACGCAGAACCTTACCCTTAAAACGCCCTGCGTGTCAAGGAGTTCCCGAAGTTTCACAAAACCTGCTTTGTCGTTTTTTGTCAAGTGTCTCGTGGATTTGATGCCTGTCTTCAGGGTAATGTGAAGCACGTCACCTCAGGTTTTAATAACTTCGTACAGGCCCGGATAGTGGGGGAAGACCTCATTGTAAGAGGCTGTGAGTTCCTTGAATTCTTCACTTCCTATCACGGCTTGAAAATCCTCCGCGGATTGCCATTCTGCTATGTTGATCAAATGAAAGCGGGCCCATGGCACGATTGCTCTATGCAATCGCGTTGAGATATAGCCAGGCTGTTTTTTCATGAATTCGGCAACTCTCTCCCAGAATTCCAGAGCTTCCTGTTCTTTACCCTGCGGAACCTCGAATGCGTTTATCAGGATTACAGCCATAATTCAGTCCTCCTTCATTTCAAATGTCAGTCACGATCATGATCGATCTTAATCCGAAGAGTGAACCGGAATCTGTATGCTTGGAAATAAGAGCGCTAAGATAGTTCCCAGCGGCGCCCTTTCCTTCGTACTTGTTTTCCCGTGTCAATGAGTTAATACTGCTCAAGCATAAATGACGTGAAAAGAATTGTCTCGTGACACGCGTAGAAAGCTCGTATGAAATCGCGCAAGAGAAAGAAGGCTCCGGGCAGAGTCCCAAAAAGCAAACAGTCCCAAATTTCCCGAAGCAAGGAAGAGATTTCAGATACTGAACCGACGAAGCATGCGCGATCTCGATTCCGCGATGTGCTATTCGGTCTGGTTGCCTGTCTGACCTTCTTCCTCTTGGTGGAAGGTGCACTGCGATTGGTCGGTTTCCCTCCCCCGGCCGAAGGTGGCGATCCGTTTGTAGGTTTTTCCGGAATTCATCTTCTTTTCAGAGTGGAAAACGGGATCGCACATACTGCACCCGAAAAGCTGAAGTATTTCAATGAAGCATCTTTCAAGGTTCCCAAACCCTCAGGGACCGTACGGGTGTTCTGTTTCGGCGGCTCCACAACGTACGGTCACCCGTTCGATGGGAGAACCTCATTTCCGCGATGGCTTCAGGATTTATTGAACGCTGCCGATCCTCAACACACATACGAAGTATTGAACGCCGGCGGAATTTCTTACGCTTCGTACAGGATTCTTCCTCTCGTTAAAGAGACGCTGAAGTACCAACCCGATCTGATGGTCGTATACACCGGCCAAAATGAATTCCTGGAAAGACGGACATATTCCGGATTAATGGATAAACCTACGGGATTTCTTGCCTTGAGAGCACGACTGGAGAGCTTTAACACTTTCCGGGCAATGCAAACACTTCTTCAACCCTTTACGTCCGCTGATCGAAAAACAGGTTCTAGCCCCAAATCCTCGCAAGATAGCCGTAAACCGGTGCTCCAGGGAGAGGTCTCGGCTATTCTCGATAGAAGTGCAGGATTAGAGCTGTACCACAGAGATGATGCATTTTCGAAAGGTGTGGAAGAGCATCTCGATCACAACCTCAGGGGCATAATATCCGCGTGCGCGAATGCAGGCGTTCCCCTCATTCTCGTGCAACCGGCATCGAATCTCAAAGACTTTTCACCGTTCAAATCTGAAAGCTCACCCGGATTATCTGCTGCAGATAAACGAGAAATAATGTCAAACGCCGCCCGACTGCAAAAACTCGTAGATTCGGGCAATTTTCAGGCGACTGTCGAACCCATCCAGGAACTCATAGCGAGAGACCCACTCAATGCGGAACTGCATTTCTTGCACGGCCGGGCGTTGCTGAAGGCCCAGCAGTTCGATGCGGCAAGGCAGGCTTTTGTCCGAGCGAAAGATCTGGATGTCTGTCCTCTGCGCTGTACGTCGGTTCTGGAGAACAAGATTCTATCCGTGGCTAAGGAAAAGAAGACCGTTCTCGTGCCGTTTAAGGATGCGCTGGACAGGAAAGCAGCGCAATCGGGTGACCGATCGGGAATTCCGGGAAACGAGAGCTTCCTGGATCACGTGCATCCCACAATTGAAAATCATCAATTTCTCGCTGAAATGATTCTTGAAGAGATCCGTAAGAACGAATTTCTCGAGAGCAGGAAGACCCTCTCAAGGGACGACATTCGGGCTGTGTTTGACAACGGAATGAGCAGCCTCGAGCCCGAATACTTCGGACTCAGGGATCTCAACCTGGCCAAGACCTTGCGGTGGGCCGGCAAGAAGGAAGAAGCGCGATTTGCGCTTCAAAAGGCAGCGGAGCACCTGCCTGACAATATCGAAATTCACAAAATGCTGGGGAGCTACTATCTCGAAGACGGAGATTATGAAAAGGCAATCCTGGAATACAAGACCGCGGTGGCACTTTCCAAACAAGATCCCGAACTCATGTTTTCACTTGCCGTGGCCTATTATCGATCGGGAAAAACGCATGATGCCGAAGAAATATACAAACATCTGATCGAGCAGGAAAAACCGCTTGCCGAAGCGTATGGAAATCTCGCAATGATGCATCTTGAACAAGGGCTTATTGCGGATGCATCGGCACTGCTTAAGAATGCTTTGGATAAGAATCCGGATGCAACGGTTCTTTTCTCACCTTACGCTTTGGCGCTTGCCTTGTCGAATCGAGTTGAGGATGCAATTCCCTGGATGATCCGTGCGGTGGATGCAGAACCGGGCGACTCGGCAGCGCTCTATAATCTTGCAGGAATGTACGCCATCTCCGGGAAAACCGGAAAGGCTTTGGAGACTCTGGATCGCGCACTTCAGGCAGGGTATTCCAATTGGGAAAAATTGTCTCGCGACCCTGTCTTTCATTCCGTTCGAAACAATCCGGAGTTTGAGAAAATATTGCAGAAAATCCGCTGATCTGAAAATCCTGCCACGTGAAATTTGATTGATCCGAATCGGTAAATTATGCTACGGTTCTTGTCTGCGATTTCCTTGAAGATGTCGCCTCAGAAACCGCGCAATCAAATGATTTGGCACATAGGGTGGAACAGTTTGTGTTCAGCCCTTCGAAAAGAACAGTCGGCGTGATCGGCTGAAGACCGGATCATGCCTTTTGATCGTTCACTTAGGAGAAGACAGTTCTTCAACACCCCCAGGAGGTTTCGTTTAAAATGTTTGAAATCCTCGAAAAAGAGCGGATCGGCCCAGGAGTTAACAAGGCCGTGATCTTTGCTCCGGAAATTGCCCGAGCCCACAAGCCCGGCCAGTTCATTATTCTCAGAACACATGCAGACGGTGAAAGAATCCCCCTGACCATCGCGGATAAAGACGCTGATAAAGGCACAATTACTCTGGTGTGGCAGGAAGTGGGAGTAACCACCTATTACATGGGTACCATGTGCGTGGGCGATAAATTGCAGGATCTGTGCGGTCCTCTCGGCAAACCGACGCACGTAGAAAAATTCGGGACTGTAGTCGGAATAGGCGGCGGCATCGGAGTCGCCCCGTTGTTTCCCATTACAAAAGGTATGCATGATGCCGGTAACCACGTGATAACCATTGTGGGAGCACGCACCGAAGGCCTCCTCATCATGACCGAAGACATGAAGAAAGTCAGTGACGAACTTCTTATAGCCACAGATGACGGCTCTTTCGGTTTTCACGGTTTCGTTACTCAGGTGTTGCAGGGTCTTATCGACAAAGGTACGAAGATCGATCTTTGCGTTGCCATCGGGCCCGTGCCCATGATGAGAGCCGTGGTCAAAGTGACAAAAGCAGCGAATCTACCCACGGTAGTCAGCCTCAACCCTATTATGGTGGATGGCACCGGTATGTGTGGAGCGTGCCGTGTGGAAGTCGGCGGCAAGACCATGTTCGGTTGTGTGGACGGTCCGGAATTTGACGGACATGAAGTTGATTTTGATCTCTTGATGAAAAGGCTGGCCATGTACAAGGGACCGGAACTGATAGCCTTGAACAAATTCCGGGAAACAGACCGGGGCTGCCAGTGTACATTTCCGGGAGGTGCATGATGAGTGAAGAAGTAAAACCCAAGAAACCGAAAGTTCCCAGGCAGAAAATGCCTGAACAGGATCCTATTGAGCGGGCGCACAATTTCTATGAAGTGGCCCTGGGGTACGACAACGATCTCGCCCTCCTGGAAGCGAGCCGTTGCCTTCATTGCAAGAAACCCTACTGCATGGCCGGATGCCCGGTTGAAGTCGACATTCCCGATTTCGTGGAATTGGTCAAGAAGGGCGATTACATTGGTGCTGCGTGGAAAGTGAAAGAAAAGAACAGCCTGCCGCGCATAGCAGGCCGCGTATGTCCTCAGGAATCCCAGTGTGAGTCCAAGTGCGTTTTGGGAAAGAAAGGGGAACCCTGCGCCATTGGACGTCTGGAAAGATTCGTTGCGGATTATGCAGCCGTTCACGGAGAAGGCAAGCTTCCCGAGTTGCCCAAACCCACGGGCCTGCGCGTGGGAGTTGTAGGTTCAGGACCGGCAGGTCTGACTCTGGCCGGAGCACTCATCAAGAAGGGCGTTGCAGTCACGGTTTTCGAAGCACTTCACGAACTCGGTGGAGTTCTCGTTTATGGCATCCCTGAATTCCGTTTGCCGAAAGCTATCGTCAAGTCGGAAGTCGACGAATTGCGCAAACTCGGAGTGGAATTCAAGACAAACTGGGTTGTCGGAAGAATTGAGACTGTCGACGACTTGCTGGAAAAAGCGAAGTTTGACGGCGTGTTCATCGGAACCGGAGCTGGTGCTCCCCTTTTCTTGAAAATTCCGGGAGAGAACCTGAACGGTGTCTATTCCGCTAACGAATTTCTCACCCGTGCGAATCTCATGAAGGCCTATCTCTTTCCGCAATCCGATACTCCAACGGCAAAAGGCCGCAGGGTAGTCGTATTCGGAGGCGGGAATGTGGCTATGGACTCTGCCCGAAGTGCTCTGCGCCTCGGAGCCGAAGAAGTCACCATCGTCTATCGCAGGACTATGGAAGAACTGCCCGCCAGATCGGAAGAAGTGCATCACGCAGTGGAAGAAGGGATTAAATTCCAGTTGCTCACTTCCCCGACGGAAATCATCGGCAATGAAGCCGGCTGGGCCGTCGGCGTGCACTGTCAGAAAATGGTGCTGGGCGAGGCCGACAATTCGGGAAGAAGACGCCCCATGCCTACGGACGAGTACTTCGATATCGAATGCGATACAGTAATCGTTTCCATCGGCAATGGAGCGAACCCTCTGGTTCCCAGCACGACGAAGAATCTGGAGACCAACAAGTGGGGAAATATTGTTGCCGATCTGGAAAACGGTAAGACCTCGAAGGATCGCGTTTGGGCAGGCGGTGACATAGTTACCGGGGCTGCCACGGTGATTCTCGCTATGGGAGCCGGCAGAAAGGCCGCGTTATCCATGCTCGACACCTTCGGCATAAAATAGACGACTGGATTGCGGTCTCCTGTGGAACCCAATCAGGAGACCGCGGTCTTATATTCACCATAGATCACCGACTAAATGACGAGATTACCTCCAAGATGCGCCCATCAACAAAAACAGCATATCTACTTCTCATTTTTATGTTGATTGCCATAATTGCGAATGGGGCGCCGATTCAAATCCTGGACGGAGTTATTGTGGACGTGAAAGATGAAAACGTCTGGATCGTTACCGACGGTTCCGCGCAACAGCCCCGCAAGTTTGTATTGAGATGGAACGCCCGATTCGATCCGCCAAGACTTCCGCTTAGAGGCGACCGTGTTCGTGTCCTCTACAAAGATAAAGATGAAGGTGCGGTGATCTACGGATTGAATTACCTCCAAACACCGTGGGAAGTCTCGGAAACACAATCCGATTCAGGCATTTAGTGCCACAATTTGCAGTCAAAGATGTAAGACATGGGAAGCCTTTTTTGTGAAAAAAGTTCACCATGTCTTATTTCATTGATTTCACAGATGGTCTGGGAATGAACATTCTTTTGTTGCTGAAAGCAGGGTTCTTGGGTTTTGCTCTTTCTTTGGGAGCCTTGATGCTGGTCTTCTTCATAGTGGGAAAATTCACGAGCATTTCAGGACGCAATTTTATGCGGGTGTTTTTGCTCGCGGGGATCCTATCGTTCTTTATTGTTTACGTGTTTCTCCATTTCAAGCTGACCGACTACAGAGACATGGATGCTATGCTGTTTCTGACGGGGTGCGTTGGAGGATGGTTGAGCGGGATCATTTCCGGACTGACTCACATGAAGAAATTGCTTTTGAATTTGCGCCGCTAATATTACGTTCCATCATCTGCCGATACGGCTTCCACAGCCTCCTGTAATACCCCGAAAAAGCCGTGCATATCCATGGGTTCGTTGCCTTTGTCATATTTCCAGCCAAGATGCTGAAGGCAGCGGGCGCACATCAGGAATCGCCACCCGAATCCGGAAAACCAGGAATGCTCGAAATAAAGATCGTGATGAATGAGAACGTTTTCGCAATGGTGAAAAGTTCTGAAATTGCATTGCACGCCGGAAGGGTTGACGAAGGAGTGTGAATCGGCACCGTTAACCTTGAATAATTGTCCGGAGTCGGTAATAAAAATCCCACACCATGCACAGAGATAAGCCTGTCGGTTCTTATCATTGCGGTCCGTTTTTACATACGCGAGCATGAGGACCTCGTGCCGAGTCTGAAGAACTGCAACCAGTCACAGAATAATTCACTTATGGCGCAAGGTAACCTTCACGAACCAGCAATTGTCGAACCTTGGTTTCCGTCCCCTTCGGTACTCTGAGAGGGAAACCGGACGGGCTTCTTTTATCAGGTTTGGGCAGTACCCCTGTGGAAGGATCGACTCCCGGATTCATTTCCCATATGGATCTGGGATTGGTTCCGCACCAATCGGCGACCACATAAAGCGGAAGCTCTTTCGACAGTTTGAGACGATCCATAAAATGGTATGCCAACGAAGGCAAAGGCGGAACATCAACGCCATAGAACTCTCTATGAGTGGAAATAATTTTCAAAGCAACGAGCCTGGGAATAAGGATTTCCGAATAGTGCGGCATCACCAGATCCCAGTAGCCGAAACCCGGCGATTTGGCTACCACTGCTTCTATTTTGTCAGACCCGTCAACGAAGGAGCATATCGTCAGGAGCCAGTCGGAAGACTGGTTCTTTCGGGCATAGGTCTGGAGAAGCGTGCAAGCAATTCTCGTGGAGAGGACAGGATCCCTGCGGTCGTCCCAATCATTGGTTTGAACCCAGGGAACAGCCGAATCCTTCTTATCCTTAGCGTTGCCCAGAGCCCACCAGCCAATTCCTCCCGACCGAGAGCGGGAGTTCGGCATGAGATCGCTTAGAAGCACCGGAAGATAAATAAGATCGGCCGGAACCTTCTCATCCACCAGGACCTTCTTAATTGTGGGGCCGTACACTGCGAGACGATCGAACCATTCCATCATCCCGGCTTTTCGATCCATGAGCAAATAGTTGATCTGGTCGGAGACGCGAGAGACAACGTCCTGACGTTCCAGCGGGATCTTCACGTCCGCAAAGGAGAATCCGCGTTTCACCAGGTCCGGAGGCAACACGTACGAAGCTCTGGAGTATGCACCGGAATCAGCGGCCGAGCACAAGTTACTTGTCAGTAAGACGAATGAGACCAGGCAGAGAAGGGGAATCAGGCATTTCCCGCTTAACGAAAGCGGCTTTTTCAGATTGAGGTCTTCAGACATGGGGTCCTTCGTAACCTTTTGAGGGATTATCGATAATAGCCCTGGTACCCGGGCCATGAGTTCTGGTATTGGCCTCCCATCCAGCGATCTTGTTGTTGTCTCTCCTGAGAATACGATGCTGCAGAGGAGTGATCGTTCTTATATTGGACATACGCCTCGTCCAGAAGCAATTCCTGCAATTCGGCCAGGAGTTTTTCCCGTTCGCGAGCGACGGCTCCGGGACCGGAAGCGGCTGAACCGCCTTTCTTGCCGGAACCGCTGCAACGACGCCATTGATCGTAGGCCGATTTTTCGGTTTCTGCAGAACGCCTGCACGCTTCTTCCAATTCTGATAGACGATTTTTCCGGTCCTTGAGCACAAATTGAATTGCTCCGGCCATATCCATCCTGGCTGTGCCGGATAGCAGTTCCTGAATCTTCGGGGTAATGGATTCCTGCTTGGCGGTGCGGTGTTCATTCATATCCTTTTGGAGTGAAGCGAAAGCATCCGACCATCGGGTTTGTTCGGTTTCACAGAGGCTTTGGGCAAACACGTGACCTGGAATAAATGCACACATAATTACCAGAACCATACTCAATTTCGATTTTCGGGTCATGACTCATTTCCCCCTTGTCTCAGAAAGAAACCAAAGAAATCACTTGTATAACTACGATCGTATCTGTCCAGGGTATAATTCTTCTGGTCCGGCGAGAGCTTAGCCTTCTTGGCTGTCCCACCGTTAGGATCGAAATAATAGAGATTGCCTACAACATTGTGAGGATTTGCGTCGGCATGGATTGCTCGATCGCATCCCGCAAGCACCAGCGCTTTGGCAAGGTCTTTCGTACTAATGTGGTGTCCGATAGCAAACACGAGATTCCCGTCAAGCCTGATACCGAAAGCACTTCTGGTGGCAATGAACCAGTCTGCCCCATACGTGTTCACTTGGCCACCGCCATAGCCGCCCCACCAGTTCTGCTCGGCGGACTGCTGCTGGTCTTCCACAAGAAGAAAACCGAGTCCTATTTCCGAATCGGACTTTTTCCCGGCCTTTATAATGGAATCCACAATTCTACCATCTTTGACGATCAAATGCCTGAGTTGACGTGCATCTTTTACCATGGAGACAGGAATTCCCTCGTTCCATTCGAGAATGTCCACCGAATTATCTTTGTACGTAACAATTGTCGCGACTCCATGTGCAAGAGGTTTGAGCACCTTGCCGCGAAATACCGCACCGCCTTCACCTGAGTGCTTCTGTTTCCAGAGCGCATTCGTCACGCACACCATCTGGTTCCGTAAATCCGGTTCAACGGATGAAGCAGCCATTCCAGCCCAGGGCTCGGTTGAACCGATATAGAGATTCATTGTAAGGCGTTTCATGTCGAGTACGAGCATATGAGCCACTGCATTGGGGTATTCCGTGCTGGGTCTATAACTCGTGCGAAACCCAACCGGGCGCCCGTCCTGATCGGTCGGCATTCCCTGGGAAGTCCACACTCCTTCTCCAGGCATGGGCGGTGTGACATACAATGGAGGTATATTCTTCGGAGCCAAGACACGGAGCTGTGCGAGCAAAGGCTCGGGCCCGACGTCGCCCAGGGCTCCCACTGCTACAGTGGCGCTTTTGGAATCGGCCATGCGAGGTTTCAAGGCAATGGTGTGCCGAGAAATCTCATTTTCTCCTGCCGTCGAATCAGTTGACTCCCGATCCGGTTTCCGCGTCGGATCGGTTGCGAGATTCGCAGGCCGTTCGGATTCTTTCCCATTTCCTTCTGCTCGAGCAACCGCCGTGGGCTCCGCTGTCGGCTTGCCGCCCCACAGTATGAATTCCCATACGGGGGGCGATTCGTCGAAAGAATCCGCACTGCACGTTATCGAGACTGAAAGTTGGAGAACCAGAAAAAGAAACATCAAAAAACAACGGCTTCCGTAACTCCTAATCGTTCGCCGACTTTGAACAATTGACAACAGATTGACCATCAGATATGCATACCCCCATTCTCGTGGTCAGACAGTGGAATTTTTGAGTTTGCTCCCGAATAAGCGTCTCTCTGCTTACGCAACAATACGATGAATGCACCATAAACCTGGAAGCCAACCAATTCTGCTTTTAACAATTCTGGTCCGTCAGGTCAAGTTGGCTTGAAATTCATTGTATCGTGTTGGCCGTTCTTTGCAACCGAAAGAAGGAGCCCTATGATGAAGACAATTGCATCCATCTTTTTGCTAATTGCTTTATGCACAACAGCTTCTGCAGACTCCCTGGAAGAATTGTTCCAGCGAGCCGAGACCGCCATCAGGTCGGGTAACACAACCGAGGCTATGGAATTGCTGAATAAAGCTGAAGAATTAGATCCCAAGAACCCGGCCATCAGTAATAACAAAGGAGTGCTTTACGCTAAGGACAAGAACTGGGACGCTGCTCTGGAGAGTTTCAATCGTGCCTTGGAATCCGACCCCGCGCATGCCGAAGCGTACACCAATCGAGGAATGGTGTATCAAGAGCGAGAGGATTTTTCGCAGGCCCTCCTGGACTATTCCCGCGCCCTGGTGTGCGATCCTCAAAACATAACAGCGCTCTACAACCGTGCATCGATGAAATCCCGGCAAAATCAAAATAAAGAGGCACTCGAAGACATTAATCAGGTTCTTCGTATCGATCCACGTCAGAAAAAAGCGCGCGTCCTCCTGGGGAAAATTCATATCGTTTTGGGACTGCCTGACAAAGCTCTTAAGGAATTCCAGACGGTGCTAACCGGGGATCCGGAACAAATTGAAGCGCTGGCCGGTAGCGGCGATGCATATTTTCTGAACAGCAAATTCAGCCAGGCGGTCACATATTATTCGGAAGCATTGAAACGGCAGCCTACTCCATTACTGTATATGAACCGTTGCTCTGCGCTTCTCAAATTGAACGATCCGAACAAAGCCCTGGACGATTGCACTGAGAGCGTTCGGCTGGATCCGAACAATCCTGAAGGATTTTACAATCTTGGCAATTGCCTACAGGCTTTGAATCGTAATGCCGAGGCTGTTGAAGCATTTTCCAAAGCAATTGAAATCAACGAGCAGACGCCGCGTTATTTTTATAACAGGGGAGTTTCTCTCTCCAAGCTTGGGGAACGTGAAAAAGCAGGGATCGATTTCGATCAGGTCCTGCACTTGAACCCGAAACATGCGGAGGCACTGACAAATCGTGGAGTCATTTACTGGACGAATGGGGACATTCGATCTGCTACTCAGGATTTCACGAAGGCGATAGAATATGATTCCAAGTATGCATTGGCTTACGTCAATCTGGCATCGGTGTACCTAAAGGACAATCAGTTGGACGAATCAATTGCCCTCCTGGAACGAGCTTTGAAGATTGCTCCCAAGGACAGAGAAGTCTTCCTGAGCCTGGGACATGCCTGGACGGAAAAAGGGAAGCCGGATAAAGGACTCTCTTTCTACAAAAAGGCATTCGAACGATCATCGACTCCGGATCAAAAAGCCGGGACTCTTCTGTTCACAGGACAGGCGTACGAACGGTCGGGAAATCCGTCCAAAGCTTTATCGAGCTATACAAGTGCGCTGGAATCAGCAGAAGATCCGGCACTGAAAACAACATTGACGGAAAAGATCAATGCGCTTCAGAAGCCTTGATACGAATTCTCTTCTCCAGACCGTTTCGAAGAATCAGCCCAAAAGGAGGTCTTCGTGTATTATTTTGCTGACTTACATATACACTCCAAATATTCTATAGCCACTTCCCGGGACAGCAACCTTATCGAACTCACCCGCTGGGCCGTGTTGAAAGGAATCCGTGTTCTCGCAACCGGAGATTTCACACATCCTCAATGGGCTGCCGAAATAGAAGAAATGCTCGAGGAAGCGGGACATGGGCTGCTTCGACTGAAAGACGAATATTTGCCTGACATTGCCCCACCGCCCGGTGGATTCGGCCCGGGAGACGTCCGATTCATTCTCAATGTGGAAATCAGCTCGATATATAAAAAGCATGGAGCCACTCGAAAAGTCCATAATCTCATTTTCATGCCGGACAAGGATTCTATGAGGAAACTGAATGCCCGGCTGGACCGCATTGGCAATATTCGATCGGACGGCAGACCGATTTTGGGATTGGACAGCCGCAACCTGCTGGAAATCGCGCTGGAAGTCACTCCCGAAAGTTTTATGATTCCGGCTCACGTATGGACGCCCTGGTTTTCCCTCCTGGGTTCCAAATCGGGATTCGATTCGGTCGAAGAGTGCTTCGAGGATCTCGCCCCGTACATCTTTGCCCTGGAGACCGGGCTTTCTTCAGATCCCGAGATGAATCGGAGAGTAAGTTCGCTTGATAATTACACACTCATTTCCAATTCAGATACTCATTCACCTTCGCGATTGGGGCGAGAAGTAAATATCTTCGATGGAACAGCGGGGTATCGAGCGATCAGAGAAGCCATCAGAACCTCTACCGGCGGGCGGACCGGCGAAGGCCAAGACGAAGCCCGTTTCATTGGAACGATCGAATTTTTCCCTGAAGAAGGCAAGTACCACCTGGACGGCCATAGAAAGTGTTCGGTCCGATTGGAACCTTCCCAGACAGTTGCAGCCGGAGGAAGATGTCCCGTTTGCGGCCATGTGGTCACTGTGGGAGTTGTAAACCGGGTACATGAGCTTTCGGACCGGGATTCGGGAGATAGGCCCGGGTTTGCACCTTTCTGGAGGATGCTGTCCCTCTCGGAGATCATCGCACAAACATTGGGCGTCGGACGACAGAGTAAGAAAGTGGACGCAATCTACAGGGAGATCCTTTCAAAGCTGGGGCCGGAACTGGATTTGTTGTGGTCTCTGGAACTTGATACTGTGGCGAGGACATCCCCTCTCATTGCGGAAGCATTGAAAAAGGTGCGTGATGGGAACGTTCTCATTCAACCCGGATACGATGGCGAATACGGCACAGTACAACTCTTCTCCCCTGGAGAACGGGAAAAACTCCTGGGACAGGAATCTCTCCTGCCCGGATACAGGCCCATTTCTGCGCCCCGCACCAGATCGAAGCAAGTCACTCGGAAACCCCGCGAAAAGCCTTCCCCCAAGATCGACTGTATTGCCCCGGACGATTCCGCGTTCGAACTGAACGAGCAGCAGCATCAGGCCGCTGTCGTGTTTGACAGGCCTGTTCTCGTCCAGGCCGGGCCGGGCACAGGAAAAACCCGGACGCTCATTGCCCGGATAGCTCAGGCCGTTCAGAACGGAATTGCCGATCCACAACATACTGTTGCGGTGACGTTCACTCGTAAAGCTGCACAGGAAGTCCGGGAGCGGCTGGCAAGGACACTTCCGGCGGAAAAGGCCGAGCAGTGCTGGGCTGGAACGTTCCATCAGTTGGGTATTCGGATCCTGAAGTTCTTTGCGGATCAGGGAATCTGTCAGCCGCCCGATTCGATACTCACCTGGGACCAGGCACTCGAGATTTTCGTCGATTCGATCAAATCCGCAGGTATGAAAATTCCCGGTACTCACCGTTCAATGTTTGAAACAGTCAGTTCGTGCAAGCAGAAGCTCATACAGTGGGATCGGTGCGAAAACCCTGAACTTGCGCGTGCATACTCGCTTTACCAGCAGCACCTTGAAAAAGAAGGTCTGCTCGATCTGGACGATCTGCTGATGAAACCGGCCGATTTACTAAGCTCCCATCGTGACCAGGCTGAAGCTTTTTCCGGAACATACGCTCGTCACCTGTGCATTGACGAATTCCAGGATACCAATCCGGCGCAATACAGCATGGTACGGTCACTCGCCGGAATTAACGGTGCAGGGCTCTTTGCCATCGGAGATCCCGATCAGGCGATTTACGGTTTTCGCTGCGCGGATCGACGATTCTTCCTCGCGTTCGAACAGGATTACCCTTCAGTCTGCAAAGTAAATCTGGGAACCAACTATCGATCCAAAGGGACGATTCTCAAGTTTTCACGACATATTCTTGACCATACAGGTCTATCGGAAAATCTCACTGCGCAGAGATCGGGAAAAGCCAAACCGAAAATCGTGCATGTGCCGACCGAGGCTTATGAGGCGGAGTTCGTATCCAGAACCATTGATGCAATTATTGGCGGCACTTCCTTTTTTTCGAAAGATTCAGGCAGGGCTGAGGAAGGTTCCGGAAATTACGGATTCCGTGATTTTGCAGTCCTTTTTCGGCTGAATTCGGTAGGCGATGCATTGGAAGAGAAATTCAAGTCATCCGGAATTCCCTTTCAGAGAGCCAGAAAATCTTCTCCAACGGAGGAGGCCGAAGCGTACGATCCGAGAGCGGAATCCGTAGCCCTCATGACAATACACGCTGCAAAAGGGCTTGAGTTTCCCATTGTTTTTATTGCAGGATGCGAAGACGGAATCATTCCTCACATTGTAGGGAACGGCGACCGTCCGGACTCTACTGATTGGGACGAAGAGCGCCGGGTGCTCTACGTGGGGATGACCCGGGCGGCAGATATGCTCTACATGACTTACTCCACGCGTCGGGCATTCAGAGGAAAGGTCCGTGAACTCCCCTGTTCTCGATTCATATCCGAAACTCGAAAAGACCTCTGCGAGTTTCTCAAACCATCATCCAAGGCTCGCCCGCGGGCGCCTCATCAATGTGAGTTGTTCGACTGATATATTATTCGTGTAATTCTGTCGTTCTTTATGGTTTTGCGTTCGCCTACACATACTGTAGATCGAAGCATCTCTTTGACTTGGGACCCGATTCGTGTACATTGATGACAGGAGGACCGTACTATGGATTATTTGGCTCATTCTTTAATTGCTGCTGCCGATTTTCATGGAACTGAATGGGGTCCTTTGTTCTCGTACTGGGCCTGGGCTTTCTGGGCCGGTTCGGTCCTGGGATTCGTAGGAATTGCCATTGGTTTTTTCATGAAGAAAAATTTGTTAAAGTAGTTTCGACGGATGTCAGTCTGAGGCTCAGAAGAGCGTTTTACTTCGAGTGGAACGCGGAGCCTTTTTGCGTCAGTCTGGTGACCGCCGCATTACCATTTTAGAAAGCTCACATGCCCCAGGAGAGAAGACTGCATATCCCGAAAGAGGTGCCCGAAGACTTCGCAAATGCCGTCGCTACAGTATTGGTTCTGGGAATAGCCGGGGCACATGCTTGGAATCATATTTACCTTCACCCGCCCGAGAAATCACTTCGATGGATAAGAGGTATATTGAGATCCAACGATCTGACGGGTCTGGTGCACTCCGATATCCGATGGTGGGAGAATCAACTCAGAGGACATTAGGAGCGTACTTCAAGCCGGAACGGATAGTGTCTTTCCATTACCCCTCTCATCAAATTTGATGATATACTCTCTTTCAGCCAAGCCGTAAGGGTTCAAACATTGCTCAGTATATTCGATCGGTAACGGGGTCGATACAATTTTCCTGCGCTTGCCCGGCACGTCTTTGTATGAGGAGCTGAATGGGCACAAGACTGGATATTCAAGAATTCGTCAAAGACTATTGTAGAGGACTCAAGGATAGGGAGCTGCTGGCCAAGTACGGGCTGAATCCTAAAGAGCTGATCGGCGTCGTGAGACGGCTTATAAACGACGGTCACTTATCGAAAGAGCAGTATTTCGATCGTAACAGGGTGATCCAGGAAATCGAGGCTCGACAGGAGAAGGATTTTCTAAAATCTCTCTATCATTGCCCGGTCTGCAGCCATATTCACCCCACTGCGTTCACCATATGTCCCGCGTGCGGTATCGATGTTACCAAAGAATCTATTACAGAGCCCCGGCACCAGGACGTAGAAGCCGAATCCTCTGATGACGCTGCTTTAGTTATCATTCCCGAAAAAACGGAAGCCCCCGATGATCCGGTTCCAAGTGCTCCCGAACCTGTCGTGACGAGTCCCCCACCGGTTCCCGCTCAGCCGGTCTCCGAGCCTATACCGGACGAGTCATTCCCGGAAGAAGTGCAGGATATGATCGGCGTTCCATTGGAGCAGGTTGCATTTTCTGACGAAACGCCGGAGGAAATCTCGCAAGGTTCATACAACCTCGTTGAAATACTGGAGCATTCTGCGGGATCGACCCTTTTTTCTGCACTCGATTCTTATGACGGGGAACGGCCGCTTCTCAATGTGCGGATATTTCATCTCGAAGACACCGAGGACGACATCGTTTCCGAATTCATGGAAAAGGCCTTTGCCTATCAGTTCGCAATGAGAGACGCGAACATTCTGAAGGTGTACGGGAAGACACTTGTGGAAGGCAAGCCGACGCTCGTTTACGAACATATGCCGTCCACCCTTGAGTCCCTGCTCAAGTCCACTCAAGACGGGATTTCTCTCGATCTGTTCATGGATCTACTTCCGCAGTTGCTGAATGCAGTAGGATATTCCCACATGCATCGGGGAGCTGATGGAATAGCGCGAAGACTTCCGCACGGAGCATTAAGTCCAAAGAAATTCCTTTTCGATCCGAGTTCCAATAGTGTGAAGTTGGACGAATGCGGTATTTGGAGAGCGCTTGTGGACGCCCGAGGATTCAAACGGCGCATGTTTGAGGAGCCCGAAGTCGATCCGGCAAATCTTGCACCCGAGTGCTTCGTGCTCGATAGTAAGTTCGTGAACCATTTCTTTGCGGATATCTATGCTCTGGGAACTACTCTCTACAGGCTTGCCACAGGAAAGTGGGCATTCAAGGCCGCCGGAATCGAAGAATATCGGTTTGCTCACCTGAAGACTTTTCCTGTGCCTCCTCGCGTTCACAGGTGGCAGATTCCGGGTTGGCTGGACGCGATGATTCTCAAGTGCCTGGAGAAGGAGTTGTCTCAGCGATGGAGGAGTGCCACGCAAATGGAAGTGACCATCGGGAAATCATTCAATTAGCGAAGTTTTTTCCCGAACCTTGAATGCTCATGAATGCATTCTCCGATATTACATGCGAGCATCGCAGCCTTTCCAAAATGGCAATTGATACGCAAGAATCTACTCCGGGACGAGGTTTCTGCTTTGGATTCCATCGGTCATACCTGCACATCATGTGAAAAGAGCATAAAACAAGGCTACCCGTTTTGCCCTGCTTGCGGAGAATTGTCGCCGTCATCGATTTCTTCCGGAGATCTGGCGGTCGAGATTCAGGAAGTTCCATCGAAAATACTGCGAACCAAAGCAGTGTCACTTATTCGGAGCTGGTTTCCTGAGGTTGATCTCTTCGAGGCAGACACGCGGCTATTCCGGGGCAGGTCCCTGATGGCGAGCGGAATTGACGAAGAATCGGCGGAACGGCTCATTCATGCTCTCAAAGCAATCGACATTGAAGGGACAATTATTCCTGCCGGGCCAAAGAAGGTTTGGGAACAGCTCTGGAATCCCGGTCTCGTTTTGTCTGCCGCTGCCCTGGTTGGTGCTCCGCTGTTTGGAGGACTCTCCGCATTTCTGCTGTTGCTCATCGCCCTTGTTGCACCGATGGCGGTTGCAGCATTTCGAATGAAATATCGAAGACCGCTCGTTTCGGGGAACCGACCGGCTTTGCTCTCTGATGGGTGGCGTATTCTAGCCAGAGATTATGCAGAGGTGATAAAGAGTTTACCTGCCGAAGACAGATCCAAGCTGGCATCGATCATGGAAGAAGGTTTTGACCTGAGAAATCGGCTCAAAGACCAATCCCTTCCTGCAGCAGCCGCGGGATCGGAAATGGGAGATCTGTACATAAAACTGCGAGAAATACTCGGCGCTGCAGTACGGATCGGTTATGAAGTAACAAAATTCCCTGAAGAAGCCCCACGCCTGCGAGGTGAACTCGACGATCTTTTCAGACTCCTCAAAAAAACCGTAATCTGGTTTAGTAATCTCGATCAGGATTACAGACAAACCTCTCGGCTTTCAGATGAGCTGGATTCTATTATTCTCGGCATAGATAACATAGTCCAGGAGATCCGTACCAATCAGCCTCATACTATTCAGAGGCAAAAGCAGAAGCTTGTGGAATAGTGCGAAAATCGGTTTCTCCTAGCCTGTTTGACAGATCGAATTGTCTGAATTGAACTTTCCCAACGGCATCGGAGAGTTATGCACATAATATGAATCGATAATTTAGAAAAACACTATTATGGGGGGATGTCATGGTCGAAGATATTTCTCGAGATGAATCCCGTAGAAGCGGAGCTGAAATCCACAGCTTGAGCTCTGCCGAAATCGAGCAAAGGCTGGAGCAGCACAGGCATTGGCTGAAAACAAAGCAAGGGAAACCCGCGGAATTCAATTATGTGGATTTCAGGAAAGAGGTCCGTGAGCCTGAGTGGGGTGAAGTCAATCTCGAAAATGCTAAGCTCTCTGGAGCTTCCCTGAAAGGCGCTAATCTCGAATGCGTCTCCCTCAAGAATGTTGATTTTGAGTATGCTGACTTGACTGACGCGAAACTGCACGGAGCAGACGTTCGAAAAGCGTGCTTCCGCGGTGCAAATTTGAGTGGGGCGGATCTCTCCAATGTGCGCGGCCTTTCCGAAACGCAACTTGCGCTTTCAAGACTTTGTGGTGCGGAGCTTCCCAAGCATCTTGCCGGATTCGACGGATTGGAACGCATTACTGAGGTAACGTCTCACGCTAGACCGGTATTATTCAGCATAATCGCAGCCTGTCTTTTCTCCTTACTCACCATCTTTTCAGCATCGGATTTGGATCTCATACAAAACGCGATGTCCTCGCAAGTCCCGACAGTCGGTATAACAATCGACATTATCAGCTTTTTTCGTGTGGTCCCGCTCGTCCTTCTCGGGATGTATCTATATCTCCACTTCTATTTGTACAATCTTTGGCGCTATGCGTCATATCTCCCTGAAGTGTTCCAGGACGGTCTGCCTCTCAAGATGAAGGCCTGCCCCTGGTTACTGAACATCATGTTTGAACGTTATAGACCGAAGTTGTCCGAACAAGCGGAAATTCGTGTAGATAAAACATATTCTTCTCTGGGGTTTGCAGCATCCCTCTTTGTTACATGGGGTTTGGTCCCCATCACTTTATTTTTCTTTTGGGAGCAGTATCTCGTGCTTCACGAAACGGTGGTCACGCTATTATTAACAGTTTGTGTGGCTCTGGCAGTGTTTTTCGCAACAGATTCATTCAAAGCTGCGGTGAAAACTCTCAGGGCTGGAGGAATAGTCACAATCGATCAGGAGGATGCAAAGCCTGAAAGTCTCATACAAAGATTTGCGCTTCCTCTTGGTGGTACAGCCGTGACTCTTGCCGCCCTGATTGGTTTTACTTGCCTTGTAAACCACGGCATCCCCGGATGGATTGATTCTTGGCTCCTGGATTCTAACAAGCATGCGCAAACAGAGTCAAATTTTATTGAAGCATGGCTCGATTCGCAGTTTTATCCGGATCTGCGTCGTAGGGACGTGTCAGTGAAAGAGTCGGGTTGGCAGGAGTATGAGAAATATCTCACCGGCCTGGAGATCAAAGAGGAGAAGAAACGAAAAGCTCGAGAACGCAAAAACGATGGATATGACACCTCTCTCGTGACGGCAAGAAAGAATGAAAAAGAGCCGACGGACGAATCTGAGAACGACGATGCTCCGCCCCTGCATCCTCCTGTTAAACGTGCTTTGCTCCCTGATCGAAATTTGCGCGGCATAAAGGCTGAAGGAGTTTTTCTTTTTCAGGCGAACCTTCAGAATGCCGATCTTCGATGGGGACGTTTCTATTCGGAAGAAATCAAAAGCAATTTCGAAATGGCCAAGTTAATTAAGGCTCGACTTCAAGGAGCCGATTTACGTGGTGCCAAGTTCAGAAGCGCTGTCCTTCGTGAAGCCAATCTGGAAGGAGCGAAACTCGATTGGGCCGATTGCAGAGGAGCGAGTTTCAGGTGTGCCTCCATGGGGCAAGTAACAGCAAAGAAAGTTCTATTCAACAAAGCAGATCTCGCATATGCGAACCTGGAAGGTGCCGATCTTAAAAAGTCGAATTTCGAGGGAAACGAAGATAGCTTATATCGTGCTAGTGTGAATGGAGCGGATTTACTAGAAACCAACCTGTCGCAGGATCAGCTTGATAGAACATGTTGTTGCGAAAAAACGCTTGTTCCTTTTGAATTGACTAAGGACCGATGTCTCGAGAACGCATACAACAAGTTATGTGGGAGGCCCCATGACTGCTCGGAAGCCACGAATCCTGATGATATTGGAAGAAGGCTACGTTTCCGCTTTCGAGTGACCGAGGCTTCAGGCAAGGAATGAAAAGACTTTTTTCTTGCCGTTCCTTTGGAATATTGAACGGGGCTTGAGATCCGATGCATTGGGACAAGAATGCCTGCTTCGATGCTCGTGTCGGGTATTGAAGATTTGTACTAGGCCATTGATCCAGGCGATTTTCTGTGGTATTTGGAAGCCACTGAAGTGCTTGATTTATCCCATGTTCCTCGAGGACCTTGGGACGAGTCGATAGAGATGTTTGGCTGACCGTCTGTTGAAATCAGAGGACTTTCGAATGAAGATCCGGATTGCCGACATAAGCATGAATACGTTGTTAAGAAAATACGGAACAGGATTACTCGCAGGATTGGTTCTTTCTTTTCCTCTCAGCTTTGAAGCCGTCGCTCAGACTGCACACCAGACCGGACCCACCACACGTGATCAAGGTATGAGCCATCAAATGAATCAGCCGCCACCTTCGCTGGGAGACCGGTATGATGTCTCTGCAGACCGGCTCGATGATATCCGTGAACTCTATCTGCAGGCAAGGAAGGAAATGGACGCCAAGAAAGACACGAAGACTCCGCCGAAGAAATAATCGCTCCTGATCTGAAGTCAGGTCCCAGAAGGGCATTGGCGTCAACTTTGCTGTAATTTATGTCCCGCAGGAAATAAAGAAAATAGCCCGGTAATTTATTGCCGGGAATTTGTGTGTTCTCCCTCCGGGACTCAAAATCATTAATTTTTTCCCTAACCGGCAATGAATCGCCGGTCTAATGTTCCTGAGTCCCTCGGGATTCCTCCGGAACAAGCGACCAAAAATACAAGAGTTAACGCCTATTCTTATACGGACCCGGTTTCTGAGCCTACGTACGTCCCACAAGGATCACCAGGCTAGTGCTGTTTCTCTCTATGATCATCCATCCTGCGGTAGCGGCTCACCTGCGTGTCTGCCCAATATCGTGCGCACCGGCGTGGGTGTGCCCCTACCCGGACATGTGGAGGGTCTTGCCTGTGAATGCGTGCCCTGTAAACGTGCGGGTTTAGAACGAGTTTCTCCTCAAGCTCCTCCGAAGACTTTTAACACTTATCAAAAGTTCTTGGGAAGGGGCTTGGGGAAACACTTCATACAAGAAGGGTTTCCCCAATATTTGCTGGTTGAAAGCGAATTGCGGTTAGAAGCGTTGACGGTCGTCGTCAGGTTGTTCTGATTGTTCCCGGAGCTCGTCCGGCGAATAGTCGATTTTTTTCGGTGGAATGCTACGTAAAGCGGGGAAAAGACCTTTAAATCTGGGGGAATACTGTTCCATTTGGTCCGGAGCATAATGCGACCAATATGGTGTCGAATCCTCCTCTTCAATCAGGACGGTCAGCAGCAAAGCGGGATATCGATACCGTGGATTATTGCCGAGAAACGTCAACATCTCCTTACCTCTGAGAAACTCGGCCTTCCGGCGGTTAATTTCACCCAGCAGGTAAATGACCATTCCCGGATCTCCTTTGGTAAGGCCGCGTCGAAGCGCATCATCCAGGAAACGGTCTGCCTTGGTCAGGAGTTCCTCTTCTGCATCGAGCGCTCCGATTTCCCGAGCAAACCATGAGCCCCTGAGTGCCATCAGGCCCAAGTCTCGGGGGTTGAGGCCTTTTGCACGGAAAATGGAAGTAAGAGCCAGCCAACTACGCGCGCATTGCTCTTCCTCGGATTCGTGTTCAAAAAGTTCCAAATAATCTTCGGACTTGACCAGTTCCTTCACATGTCCGGGGACTCGTTGATGGAAATCTTGTATTAAGCTCGTATAATGGCAATGGGGACAAGTTGCTACGTCCGAGGATCGATTGCAGTCTTTAGGAACAACGCGAAAATCCAAACCATATCCGAAAGGAGACGTGTTCATGCCCTCGACGATTCGACAATGCGAAAAGTGATTCATGCACAGAGGGCAACTCACTACGAGCACTGAATTGTTCACGCAATCCTCCTTGAGATCCATAACTGAATTGCACCTCCCCGAAAACCCGCGACAGCGATACCATATCATAGGTGATGGCTTTTAGCCAAGCGTTTCTTGAACACGAACTTTCTTTCTGGAGACAAACTCACCAGAATGATTAAATTATCCGAGTGAATTATGACAAAAACCGGTTATTCAAACATCGCATACGAACAGGATTTGAACTCCGCGCAGCTTGAGGCTGTAACGGCTCCGGAAGGACCTTTGCTTATCATCGCCGGGGCCGGCTCCGGAAAGACCAGAACCATCGTATACCGCGTTGCCTGGCTCGTAGAACAGGGGATAGAACCTGAATCCATCTTGCTGCTGACCTTCACACGAAAGGCCGCGGAGGAAATGCTCTCGCGAGCATCGGAGCTCCTGGGCCTGAGGCTGACCGCCATTGCCGGAGGCACATTTCATTCCACGGGCAACATGTTGCTCAGAAGGTATGCGTCTCTTCTGGGATTCGATTCATCCTTTTCCATTATGGATCAGGGCGATTCCGTGGAAGCCGTGGACCATGTGAAGAAGAACCTTGTTCCTCCTTTGACCGATCCGAAAGGATTCCCCAAGACCAGAACCATTGCGGAAATAATCAGCAGAGCAGTCGGTTGTGCGTGCAGCGTAAACGAAGCAATAGAAAAGCGCTGTCCTCATTTCGGCGAATATGCTCCGGAGATCGACAGCATCAAAGTCAAATATGAGGAACATAAAAAGAACAATAATCTTATGGATTATGATGATCTCCTGGTGAACACGATTAAGCTTATGGAAGAACATCCGAGGATCAGAACGGAAGTGTCTGAGAAATGGCGGTACGTGCTGGTGGACGAATACCAGGATACGAACCGGCTTCAAGCTCGTATTGTGCAACTAGTTGCATCTACTCATGATAACGTCATGGTTGTGGGTGACGATTCGCAAAGCATTTATTCATTTCGAGGCGCTGATTTCACGAACATCATAGAATTTCCGAATCTGTTTCCCGGAACGCGCATTATACGACTGGAGGAGAATTACCGCAGCACCGCGCCCATTTTGAGCGTGACCAACAGCATTATTCAGCGGGCTGCTGCAGGGTACTCAAAGCGGCTTTTCACTCAGAAAACAGGAGGGCCTCTCCCCATAAATGCCCGTTCAGCTACAGAGCGTCAACAGAGCAAATTTGTCGTGCAATGCGTCAGGGAACTCAACGATCACGGAGTGCAACTGAATGAAATAGCCGTGCTGTTTCGAGCAGGATTCCATTCCTTCGATTTGGAAAGCGAGCTGACGCGCAACAATATTGTTTTCGTGAAATACGGCGGATTCAAGTTCCTGGAAAGCCAGCATATAAAGGATGTGCTTGCGCATCTCAAAGTGATTCACAATCCTGCGGACCGATTGAGCTGGATTCGTATTCTCAAGCTGCTGCCAGGTGTCGGCGACAAGACAGCCCTTCAACTGGCCGGCACTATCTGCGAAAACGGCACACCCCGTTCCACTGCCCAGATCGTATCCAAGCCACCGAAATATGGCAAAGATCTCGACCGGTTGCTTGAACTCGTCTTCCAACTCAAGAATGAGACAAACCCAATATCGCAGAAAGTGGAACTCATAAATGCCTATTACTTCCCCGTGCTCAAGGAAAAGTATGACAACTACCCCAAGAGAATGCGCGATCTGGAGTACCTGGCGGATTTGACTTCGAGTTACAAGAGCCTGAACAGATTTCTCAATGACATGGCTCTCGAGCCTCCGGATGAGGAGAGAAACTCCGAGAGTGCGAAACAGGACAGCCTGGTTCTGTCCACGATACATTCGGCAAAGGGCCTGGAATGGCACACGGTAATCCTTATCTGGGCAGCAGAAGGCCGCATCCCCTCCCCCATGGCTCTCGTATCTCCCGATGACTTGGAGGAAGAACGCAGGCTCATGTATGTGGCAACCACGAGGGCCAAACACAATCTCGTTATCGTGGCTCCGCATACTGCACTGGATCGCGTCCGGGGACAGATCCCGGTGAAGCTCTCCAGGTTTATTGAGGAAATTCCAGAGGACTATTTCCGCACGTATTCTGTTTGACCCTCTCGATCAATCTTATAAATGACTCGCCTTATGGCCAGCGGAAACATTGATTGTCCTTGATGCTGCCAGACTCTTTCTCTATAATCTGCCCTGTTTTGCTCAGGCTCCGAGCAAATCCCTTCAGAGAGCCGCATCTGCTGCACAGGAGAAAAGAAACAGGCTTGTTCGGTCCCCCATGTGCTTCGGGGATCAAGGGAACCGAAATCCACCTTGTCCAGTGAATCCGTATGAAGCAGTTTCTGGAAAAACATCTCAAAGTATATCTTCACGAAGCTCCGAAGTTCATTTGGATTGCATGGATATGCTTCGTAATTTTTCTCGTAACGGCTATCTTCAGAAACTACGTGGATGCCGCTTTTCTCAAAAGGTACGGCCCCAATTACATTCCGTATATGCTGGTAATCAACGCGATCTTGACGTTCTTCGTCATGGGCGTCATAGATCGCCTGGGCAGGAAATTCAGCGATTACATACTCTTATCAGCGTTCCTGGGATTGTACGGGATACTCGTCTCAGTTCTTTTCTTTACTGTTAAAGCTGATCTGAGCATCTCATATCCGATACTCTATCAGTTGCTCTACTTGCTCGATTCAGTTCTTCTTGTGTACCTGTGGAATATCGCGGGTGATCTGTTCGATGCCCGGCAAGGCAAGAGAATATTCCCTCTCATTACGGCGGGTCAGGTGCTCGGGACTACAGTTGGAAGCTTTCTCACCCGTCCTTTGACCGTCTTGTTGGGGGGAGAAGATCCGGTTCTTCTCGTGTTTGCCGGAATCTCGCTCGCTATTGCCGTGTATATGTGGCGTACAGGCAGCGGATTTCTCTCCCATGTCAAGCCGAAAACCTTCATCCGGGGAGTTACAAAGACAATCGGGTTGACCGAGGTTCCTCGCCTCATGAAGGAATACCCCATTGTACGTTACCTGATCGTAACCGGGTTGATTCCGAACATTTTGCTTCCGATTTTCTTTTTTCAATTTAGCGTGATCGCCAACAGCACGTTTCATTCGGAACAATCTTTGATCTCCTTTTTGAGCGTGTTTCGTGGAACAACCACATTAATTACCTTTGTCCTTCTCTTTTTCATGGGAAGAATGTATTCCTCAATCGGGCTGGCAAACTCATCGATTGTTCAGCCAGTGAATTTTGCCCTGCTCTTCGGGTCTTTGCCCTTATTCTTCAACATCTTCGTCGCTGCATACGGCCAGTTTTCCACGATACTTATTCAGAGAGCCATAGCCGGGCCGGTGAATAAAATTCTGTACAGCATTATCCCTTCCGACCTTCAGGCCTGGAGCAGAACATTTATTCGAGGCAGTGTGTTGAAGGTTGGTATGCTGTCAGGCTCCCTCACCATGATATTTCTCAAGCCGTATCTCGCACCCAAAAGTCTGTCGTATATCGCTTTCGTTCTCGCGCTCTATTGGCTTCTTGAGACTCTGAGTTTCCGCAAGCACTACACGAGGATACTGAAACAGGTTATTGCAGAGAAACAAGTCGATTTCGAACAGATAGAAGCAGTACGGCCATTCGAGGGCGCGGGCGCTACGGCAGAGCTTGGGTCCGCTACAGTGGCCAATCGGGTTGAGGAGTCCGTTGAAATGCCGCAACGGGCGGCTCCGGCCATGGAGCCCGAAATCGCCCTAAAACTCCTGGATGATGAGAACTCTATCACCAGAGCCGAAGCTGCGGCTTCGTTTGCTCAATCAAAAGATATGCGCGCAGTGCGGAAGCTCATTCAGCTTCTGGAAGACACTGATGACGACGTGAGGCAGGCGGCGATCGAAGCGCTCATGGGGTACGGCGAACCTATTCTCCCGTTCCTTGAAGTTTCCCTGCTGGAAGCGCCTCCTCGCACGAAACAGGCCATTCTCGAAGTCATACGGCTTTCAGGATTGACGGAATTTGAAATAGTGCCGTTTCTCGGTAAAGAACTTGCTCAAGCGTACTGGCATCTCATAGCAATCAGAGATCTCGACCGCCTGGAAGGTTTGAGCGTAAAAATGCTCAAAGATCACCTTCTGGCGGCAAATGAGGAACACCTGAGTCTGATTTTTTATGCGCTGTGGGTCTATCATACGGACATGAGACTCATGTACCAGGCACTCAAGTCCGAATCCGCTTCCATTGCCGTCGAACTCGTAGAGAACTCCATACAAAAGGAATTGAGTCCGTATCTCATTCCACTCATCGAAGATATTCCGCTCAACGAAAAAATCGAAGAGGGCAGAAAGCTCTTTCCCCTTGTTCGCAAAGAAACTCCGGAAAGAATTGTCACTTTTCTGGTGGAATCAAAGGATCCAATTACCCGTATGCTGGCGCTTTTCGTGATTGCCGAGCAGATGCCGGAATATTCTTTTTTACCGGTTGTTGAATCAAGGCTCAGCGACGACCAACCCCACGTTCGTGACATAGCTGATTACGCTCTAAAGCGCATTCTTCGCGAGGACATAACCATGCCCGACATAATCGACAAAATCAATAAACTTAGAACATTCACTATTTTTGAGGGGATGGGAGTTCGCGAACTGCATGCGATCTCATCGGTGATTTCCGTTGAGACGTTCGCGCCGGGAGAAGTCCTTATCAAACAAGGCGAGGAAAACTCTTCCATTTATCTCATCGTTTCCGGACAAATAAAGATTTACGAGAAATACGGCACAGACGAGCAGAAAGCGAAAGCCACGGTTGGCGAAGGAGCATTCCTGGGAGAATTGAGCCTGTTCACCCGTATGCCTCCGAACGCAACGTGCGTGGCGGATGTCGTTACTGAAGCATATGTATTGCGACATCATCAATTCCAGGAAATCATGAAAGTTTATCCGCAAATCGGAATAAATCTGTGCAGATTCTTTACTATGAAGCTCCGGCAGGTTTCTTATTGAGCCCGTGGATTATCCCTATCAGGGATTTCTCCAGCCTATGTTCAAATCATGCCAAAATCTGAGAGCTTTTCTTCCATCCCACTCCGTCGGATTTTTGGGTCTTTTTTGAGCTTGTCTTTTGTACAAAATTGCATCAATGTACATTGAACATACGTATCCTGACCACACATTCCCTTTCAAGAAATTCGCGCGGAGAAGTGCATGGATCGGCACAATTCCAAGGAAGAGCTTGTACAGGAGATTCGCGTTTTACGGCGAAAGATAAGCGAACTCGAGAATCAGATCGCATCTACTCTTATACCGGGCAAGACAGCGGAAGGCCCGCAACCCGCGACGGAATTCGGACGAAAATTTCTGGAAGCGATTCGTACGAAAGATTTTCTCCAGGGAATTCTCGATAGCTCGACACTCGTATCAATAGTGCTCACGGATTTGGATCAAAACGTACTGTTCTGGAATACGGGCGCGCAAAACATCTTCGGATATTCATCAAATGAAATGATAGGGAGCAAGATCACTCGTTTGTACCCTCCCGATGCTCTTACTGCAGAAACCGTGGAGCAGCTTCGCACCGTGATTCGTACCAAGAGGGGAGCAGTACACGGAAAGATGCATCAGCTCACCAAGAACGGCCGCACGCTTATTATTTCACTGGCACTATCTCCGATGATCGACACAGACGGTGAAGTTCAGGGCATTCTCGGTGTGGGATTGGATGTCACTGAAGAAATTCGCCAGCAAGAGGAAATCCTCAAGCTCCTGGAGCAAGTCCAGACAACCCAGGATGTGGCGGTCTTTTCTTTGGCCAAATTCGCCGAATCCAGAGATGCGGAAACCGGCTCGCATCTCATTCGTATCCAGAAATACTGTGGAATTCTTTGTAATCGGCTTTCTGACAAGCATCAATATCGCGATATCGTTACCGATCGGTTTACGACCGACCTGATACGGTCCGCGGTGCTCCACGACATTGGGAAAGTAGCCATTCCGGATTCTATTCTCTTATCGCATGACCTGTTCACGGTCACGGAACGAGAAATAATGAAGCGCCACACTCTTCTCGGAGGCAAGGCTCTGGAAGAGGCAGTTATGATGTTAGGGGAAAAAAGCTTCCTGTCATTAGGCATGGAGGTCGCCTATTACCATCATGAAAAATGGGATGGTACCGGCTATCCGTACGGATTGAAGGGAGAGGAAATTCCTCTGTCAGCCAGGATCGTATCGCTCGTGGATGTGTACGATGCCCTTACCTCCGAGAGGCGCTACAAAAGACCGTTCAGCCACGAAGAAGCGAGCCAGATTATTCACCAGGGCCGGGCAAACCAATTCGATCCCGGATTGGTCGATGCTTTTTCGGAGTTACAGCAGGAGTTCCAAATTATCCGAGACGCAATCGTGGAATCGTTGACAGGATCCGATTTCTCGGAGACTATGGCTTCAGTATAGTTGCTATGCAAACCTACCCAAGGCGAGGCACATCGTGACCGAATACCTGGCAAAAATCTTCACGGAAACCGCAGCCAATACCGCAGCCGAACCCGTGATCGTGAACAGCTACGAAGAATTGAACAATATTGTTGGACGGCTTCTTGAAAATGACGGCCCGGTCTATTGTGCGAGGATGACGGAAAACGAAAAGGCTGTATCGATTCCTCAGGATCGTTTGACCGATAATTATCGTGAAGCATCGGTATGCATTGAAGAAGTTCGCGGAGCTATCGCCGAAACGGGAAGCCTGATTTGTACCTCTGAAAACGGTTCCACCGTGCAGGCTGGATTGCTCCCTGCACACCATATTGCCATAGTCTCGTCACGTAATATTTTCAACAAATTAGATGACTTCTTTGGCGCAGTCGGTTCCCCTTTGCCCACGAACATCACCCTGGAAACCGGCCCCAGTCGTACTGCAGATATCGAATTGACCCTTACCATCGGCGTACATGGTCCCGAGCGACTCAGCATTATCGTGTTTAACGAGGACTGACCCCGAAGACTCCACCGGAAATATTGATGATTTTTCACACGACCGCACTATTCTGTCCGGTACTTCTCTGCTTTATTCTCACCATGAGAGCGGTCAATGCAGCCGGCGTCACCCCCGGGACACGGGAAATCTGTCCAAGAGATCTGGGCTGCACGGATTTCAGTTTTTCCTGGAGTTCGCGAGAAAGTCCGGGGATGGCTTCGTAGTCCATGTCTTCCGGGATGAGCACCTTTTCCATGCGCCTGAATTGTGCGGCTTCCCGGTTCTGCCGCTCGATATATCCTTGATATTTTATTTGAATCTCAATCTGTTTGGCTACCCGAACATCGATGACAGGAGGAAGGATTCCCAGGTTCAGCAGATCCCTGAGCATTATTTCCGGCCGTTTTAACAGCTTGTTTCCGGAAATCGTTTCCCGGAGTTCTTTTCCTCCCCTGGACATGATGAGATCATTGATTTCTTCCCGGGGTGCGACCCGCACACTGTCCAGGAATTCGATACGAGCCTCCACCTCACGCATTCGCTCATCCAATTCGTTACCCATGGATTCAGGGATCAGCCCGAGTGAAACTCCCTTTTTCATGAGCCTTTCCGAAGCATTGTCTTCTCGCAAAAGCAGGCGATACTCCGATCGGGAGGTGAACATTCTGTACGGCTCGTTTACTCCACGGGTGACCAAATCGTCCACCATAACCGCCATGTACGATTCAGACCTGTCCAAAAGAAAAGGCTCTCGCCCCAGCACGGCATGAGCAGCATTGATTCCAGCCCACAAGCCCTGTGCTGCTGCTTCCTCATAGCCGGAAGTTCCATTGATCTGGCCGGCAAGATACAGCCCCCGGATAAGTTTGGTCTCGAGCGTAGGTTTCAGCGCAGTCGGATTAATATAGTCGTATTCTATTGCATACGCTGGCCTGACGATTTCCGCATACTCCAATCCCGGAACCGACCGGACCAGGTCGACCTGGATTTCCGGCGGTAAGGAATTCCCCAGCCCTTTCAAATAAACTTCCGCCGTGTGGAGCCCTTCGGGTTCCACGACGACAGGATGTCTCCCGCGATGAGGAAACCTCGCGACCTTGTCTTCCAGGGAAGGACAATACCTGGCCGGAGTCCCTTGAATAATCCCCGAGTATAGCGGCGATTTCAGAAGATTTCCTGATACGATCTCATGGGTCCTGGGTGAAGTGTAGGTCTTGTAACAAGACCGTCTGGGTCTGTCGATCCGAGCTGTACGGAGAGAAAAAGGAATGAATTGCTCATCTCCCGTGTCCTCCTCCATAGCGGCAAAATCTATGGTAGAACCTTTGGCTCGAGGCGGTGTGCCTGTCTTGAAACGTCCGTGGGGCAATCCAAGGCTCTGCAGGTGCATTGCGAGTTCCCTTGCCGGGAATTCCCCGGAACGTCCTGCTCCGTACGATATATTTCCCACGTGGATGGTCCCGTCCAGAAATGTCCCGGTCGCCAGGATCACCGCGCGTGAAGTTACTTCATATCCGGACCTCTCTATTATGCCTATACATCGGTTGTCTCTTACGAGCAGCCGCTCAACCATTTCCTGCCGTATCAAGAGATTCGATTCCCGTTCGCCTGCTGATTTCATGGCCAGGGAGTACTCGAGTCTATCGCATTGCATCCGAGATCCCTGCACCGCAGGGCCTTTGCTGGTACCGAGAATCTTATATTGAATACAAGAGGCATCTGCCGCCCTGCCCATCTCTCCGCCGAGGGCATCGATCTCTTTGACCAGGTGTCCTTTGCCCAATCCACCAATGGATGGATTGCAAGGCATCAGCCCCACGCTGTCGGCATTGAGGGTATACATCCACACGGAAAGTCCCATCCGGGCACACGCCAGAGCCGCCTCACACCCGGCATGACCGGCTCCCACAACAATGATATCTACATCCTGAGCACACATGGAATGTCCTCGCACCATGAACCATTCGAGAATTGAGCTACAAGTATACGGTATCATGCGCCAAGATCAAGTGGACAAAACAGAGGCTCGTTATGTGGACAGCGCGCTGCTCGTGGAGCGGCCAAATAGTTAATAAACTACTTTAGCATATCAATACAAATTACCATATGCATTAAACTATTTTTACATAGCATACAACAAAGCTTAAAGTTCATGTCGAAATTGAACTCATGTTTTTTATCACTTAAACGAATTATCCCCCCATATTCAGGCTCCTTTGTATTGACCACTTACCTCAAAAGTGATAATGTAGGTTTGTAAAGCTTAAAAACAGATTGGTTTATTTATCTTTTTTTCAAAGGAGTATGGGTATGGTTTACAGACTCATATGTGTTGGTCTTGTGTTGGCGTTCCCGTTCTTCATGATAGCTTCTGCTCAGGCATCCTATTGTGGCCCGGGAGTGTGTGCGCCACCGTTAAAAGTACCTGTTTACGGAAATGCGGCTCCGGGCATGATGCCTCCTCCTCCGATGGCGGGTCCGGCCATGGCTGGTCCGCGGCCCATGGCGGGCTGTTTTCCTCAACCATGTCCTCCGCCTTCTTGCGGACCTGATGAAGGTTTCAACCCGATTGCAAAACTGTTTTCCGTAATCACATTCCCTTTCAGATTGATTGGCAGCGCTTTTACCAAGAAACAGTGCGAGCAGAATTTCTGTGCACCTCAGGGATGTATGCCCCTGGCACCTCCGTGCGGTCCGCCTCCGGTGACTAAATGCAAGCCTGGCCCCATGCAGAAAGCACCGGTTTTCGGATACGGTCCCATGGGATACAATTGAGATTGAGATCTGATTTTGAGGAATAGTAATTCAGTACGGAGGGAACCTCTGGTTTCCTCCGAATTCTTCACACCACCCAGCCCACTCTGCGCACATTCCCGTACAATCCCTCACAATATTACGATACGTTTTATAGCTGCAACTGCAGCGGCAGGATCGTCAACGCACTGAAGCAGTTCAATGTCATCAGGGCAAATCATACGATGCTTCATTAACATGGTTTTCTTGATCCATGCGATGAGATCTTTCCAATAGTCCTTTCCTATCAGAATTACGGGAAACGGCTTTATGCGGTTCGTTTGAATCAACGTGAGAGCTTCGAACATCTCATCCATAGTACCGAATCCGCCGGGAAGAATAATGTATGCGACGGCATACTTGACGAACATGACCTTCCGAATAAAGAAGTACCGGAAATCGAGGGTGATGTTGGTGTACGGATTCGTTGCTTGTTCTCTGGGGAGTTGGATACAGAGACCGACCGATTTTCCTTTGGCTTCGAATGCGCCGCGATTGACAGCTTCCATAGCGCCGGGGCCTCCTCCCGTCACCACGGAGAAGCCGCTTTCCGCGAGCAGGCGACCGACTTTTCTCCCCAATTCGTATACCGGGCTGGATTCGGTGATTGAAGCAGAGCCGAACACGGAAACCGCCGGATAAATTTCCTGCAAGCGCTCTATCCCGTCGACAAATTCCGATATTATCCTGAAAATGCGCCAGCTTTCTTTCGCGCTGAGATCGTCGATGACGTATTGCTTGTCGTTCATAATACCTTCTTTTTGCAGGGGGTTGTCTATCAAAGAGAGGGAAAACTTGAGAAATCACCGGATCGATTCTAGAATCGTCCTCGAGGCTTGTCAACCTTTATATGCTGGAATTTCGAGAGCTTTCATTAATCTTCGGTCGCCGTTTCAGACAGATTTTCCTATGTGCCGGGTGGCGAACGCACCAATCCGGACGGCCAGCCTCCGTGAACACTGGTTCCCGTCACCTCGACGGTCGATCTGCGAATGCTTGCAGATATCTCATTATTGATGTATGAGGACTGATACCGGGCCATATGTTTTGCCGTCCGGAACGGGGAAATCTTCCGTACCGGAGTGCGGTGGGAAAGAGGCTTATGCATGGATCTGACGGAATACACTCGGGAAACCCTTCACGGGCTGGAGGGGGTATTCATAATCGTCGAGGCATTGAAAGCCGATGTAGAAGCTGACGGTCTGACAGCAAACGACCTTAAGTCTCTTGTGGAAACGAAGCTTTCTGCCACAGATATAAAGATCCTGACCCATGAAGAATGGCGTTCTTCGGCGGACCATCCCTGGCTTTACGTAAGCATCAATACGATAAAGTTTCTCGCAGGTCATTTTTATTCTCTCGATTTACAGTTAAGACAGGAGGTCTCAATTGTTCGTGAGGCTGCTGTCTCCACGAGTGCAGCGACCTGGGAACTCGGGTCCGTAGGATTTTCTGTGATTGCGGAAGTGCCCGGCCGTGTATGTGCCGTCCTTGAAGGCTTCCTCGATAGGTTTATCCAGGACCATACCCTGGTGAACACCCGTCACAAGGAATCGTCCATACCCCGGTAACATGGTTAATCGTTGTTCTGGACGTTTCTAGGGGTGAAGGTTTGTTGTGTTCATACAAAAGTGATATACCTTCAAGGGAGTAAAGCAGCCCGCCGGTGAAATAAAACAGGGGCGTTGCAGCTCTGAAAAGTAGACGAATTCATCCGTTAGGGAGACGATCCATATATGAAGGGAAGAGTTGCGGGGAATTCTTCTTCCACCGAGGAGAAGGGTTCCATCATTTCCGGTATTGTCGCGTTTTTCACATCCGCTCGCACCACTATTGTTCTCCTTTTTCTTCTTGCAGCAGGCTCGATTCTCGGAACCATCGTCCCTCAGACGCATGAGATAGGCCCAGTTACTTCATTTTCGTCCAGATTGATTGTGATATTGGACTTGAACAATGTGTACAGAAGCTGGTGGTTCTCTCTGTTATTGGTTCTCTTGTCTTTCAACCTCCTCGGTTGCTTGATGGAGAGGCTTCCGGCAATCCCGGGTGAGTGGAAAGGAAGATCCAGAAGAAGCACCTTCAGCTTCAAGCTGGCGGATACCAGATCCCCTGCGAAACTCATGGAAATTCTGCTTCCCAAATTGAGCGGATTCATGAACCGTGAGCCGGAGCGTTCGGGAAAAGGCGATGAATTCGTGTGGATTAAAGATCGTATATATCTCCTTGGATTTCCGCTTATCCACATAGCGATAATTGTGATCCTCTTAGGGGGTGTCATAGGTCTTTTTTTCGGCTACCGCGGGCATGTTTTGATAAAGGAAGGCTCATCCGCGCAGCAATTCTCGCTCAATTCGGGAGAAACCAAACCGCTTCCTTTTGCCATTTCCGTCTCTGCGTTTTCTCTGACTCGCTATCCCAGCGGAGAACCTAAAGAATTCAGAAGTGACATAAAAATATTGGAAAACGGCGAAGAAGTGCGCAGCGGATCCATTCTCGTGAATCATCCCCTCACCTACAAAGGAATTTCCCTGTTTCAATCCGATTATCGGGTTGTCGATGTGAAAGAGGTGAGACTGACCGTCACCGGACAGGATTCGAGCAAGACCGATCTGCTCCTTCGGCCTCAAAGTTCCCAACAGATTCCCGGGACAGACTATGAAGCTCGTCTGCTAAGTCTCGACCCGGGTACCACACAACGCGGGGTTGGAGTGGATCTGGCGGTCAATAAGAAAGGAGAAGATCCTCGTTCCCTCCGTGTCTACAAGAAGACCGGTCCGGTGCAGCTTGGAGAGGTCCAGTTGGGTTTTGCCGATTACACTCCGTTGTATGCGACAGGGCTTCAGGTAGGGTACGATCCGGGTACACTCGTTGTATGGATCGGATGCGGATTACTTATTATAGGATTTTTCCTTACGCTGTTTACGAATTTTCGCCGAATCACCGTCACTTTTGCGAAAGAGGAAACTCGTACGGCTATCCGCGTTTCCTGCAGAAGTAGAAGTATGAGAAGAGAATTCCGAAAGTCCGTAGAGGAAATCATACGAGAAACTCTGCAGTCGCGTTCTGCGCAGACGAAAATGCAATAGCACACTGTTGCTGGAATGAATTATGAAGAGCATCGATCTCATTACGTATGTTACTTTCGGATACTTGGCCTGTTCGGTCCTGTATCTCATTGCCCAGGTGTCCGGATCGCAAACAAAGACAATAAAAGGGTGGCTTTTAGGAGCGCTGATCCTTGTATTCGCACTCCATACAGGAGCTATAGGTCTCAGGTGGATTGAATCCTATCAGATGGGTATAGGCCATGCGCCTCTCTCGAATCTTTACGAGTCTCTGGTATTTTTTGCTTGGTGCATAGCGCTTGCCCTGATCATCGCACGTTTCAAATTCGGTATGGACCTGCTGGTCTTGCTGGGCCTGCCGCTGGTCACCCTTGTGCTTGCGTCCACCTCTCTCATGGACCCGAGCATCAAGCCCCTGATTCCAGCGCTGCAGTCAAACTGGTTGATTGCTCACGTGATCACCTGTTTTCTGGGTTACGCGGGTTTTGCCGTTTCTTTCGTGGCTGCGATTCTGCTTTTGATGGCAAGAGAATCTGATTTCTTTGCCAGGCACCTGCCAAGGCGGCAGACTCTCGACGAGATAGTGTACAGGTCAATTCTTGCAGGATTTCCCATGCTTACCATTGGAATCATCACTGGTGCAGCATGGGCGGATTATGCGTGGGGAAGCTACTGGCAGTGGGACCCCAAAGAGACGTGGTCGCTCATCACATGGCTCGTGTATTCCGCATTTCTCCATGCTCGTCTTACGAGGGGTTGGACAGGACGGAAAACCGCACTCTTGTCGATTATTGGATTCGGTGCAGTTTTATTCACCTATTTCGGCGTAAATTATCTCCCCGGTTTACATAGTTATTTCTGATGTAAAGCTCCGATGAAGACAGGTCTCATGGATCTTAGAGATATCGGCAGACTCTTCATTCTCGGTTTCAAGGGAACTGAGTTTTCTCGGGAACTCAAATCGTTCCTCGAAGACCTCAATCCATCCGGAGTGGTTCTCTTCTCCCGCAACATAGAGTCTCCCGTACAGGTGGCGCAACTGAATCACGATCTTCAGGTTTTCGGACGTGCTTCGGATGGCCTGTTTATAGGAGTGGATCAGGAAGGGGGCCGTGTTCGCCGCCTGAAAGAAGGATTCACAGAATTTGCGCCTGCTCTTGAACTCTCCTCACATCCCGACCCGGATGCTTCAGTGCGTCATTTCGCTCGCAGAACGGCTGAAGAGCTGACGCTTACAGGATTCAATCTCGATTTCGCACCTGTCATGGACGTGATCGGCAGTCCTGAAAACCTTACTTCATCGGTCATTGGAGACAGATCCTTCGGATTCGATCCGGACAAAGTGGCACGTTTGGGGGCTGTTGTCATTCGTGAGTTCCGTTCCAAAGGCATTGTCCCGTGCTGCAAGCATTTTCCCGGACATGGCGGGACACTCGTCGATTCACATATAGACCTGCCCATGGACACGAGGGAATTTGAATCGATTGAGCGCCTGGATCTGGTTCCGTTCCGCTCCGCCGCGAAAATGCAGGTCGAAATGATGATGACTGCGCATGTACTTTATCCGTCAATGGACAAGCTTTGGCCTGCGACCCTGTCCGGTGCGATCTTAAACGGCCTGCTCAGGGAGAAACTCTCGTATGATGGGGTGGTGATTACTGACGATCTGGACATGGGAGCCGTTGCAGATCGCTATTCCATTGAAGATGCCTGCACTGCGGCCTTCACAGCAGGAGCGGATTTGCTTCTCATCTGCAATAATCCTGAGAAAGCGTTTCGCGCTCGTCAACGTATATTCGAAGCCCTGAAATCCGGAGAAATTCCCGAGTCGAGGCTGATGGATTCGATTACCCGTATCGAAAAGCTCAAGTCAGCATATACGAGTTCCCTCGTACCATGCGACATGTCCGCAGCAAGGAATCAGTTCGGCCGTTCCTAAACCGTGCAAACTACTTTCCCTGAACGTACGGAATCGGCGGGAGCTCATTTCCAGTATCTCTCTTCTCTATCAAAGCAGGGTGAGTGCGAAGGGTTTAAGTACGGGGAATGGATCGCGAAGTTGTTGTGCATGACATGTTATCATTGAATGAAAGAGTTCAAGAACTGCAGGAATCTCCACGCGGCCGTTCCTGATGCAAAGGGTTCATGGGAAGCCATACGGTAACCAGTGTACCGGTTGTATCCGAAGTAAGAGAAATAGATCCCCGATGATCCTCGACGCTTTTCTTGGCCAGAGCGAATCCGACCGCCCCTCGAACACCTTCTGTCGTGACGAACGGATCAAACGCCTTTTCCAAATCCGTCGAACAAACCGGCTCGCCTTTATTGTGTATCTTTAGTTGGAAATAGGATTTGGATTCCAATTCTCCCGTGCGCTGCGCTTTCTCGCTCGGAACTGTTACCCTCGTGCTGATATGAACAAATTCATGGGGAGGGGAAGCTTCCAACGAGCTTGCCAGAAGATTCCGGACCATGTCTTCGAATTTCTCCGGATCGAGCAGTAACTGCCCCAAATCCTCTTCGAGGTCCAGCTCCACCATCAGGTTCTTTTCTCGTATTATCCACGTGTTAATTCCCACGATGTATTCTATCAGCTTATTCGGATTCACTTTCCGGAGACTGACCGGATCGTGTTTTGTGAAATCTATAAGTCTTCCGAGAATTTTCTCCAGCCTCGCAACTTCTTTGATGATGATTTGAAAATTGTCGCTGTTCATCACCGGATCGAACCTGCCGGTTGCGGATTCCTTTGCCATTCGCCGAGCAAATCCTCCAATTACGGTCAAAGGCTGCCGCAATTCGTGTGCCACCCTTGCAGTATGTTCTGCAAGCACTTTTGCCTCACGCGATTGAACGATGTGCTCGTACAGCTCGTCAATTGTCCTGATCTTCTCCACCAGTTCTGCCTGGACTCGTTTGCGTTCCGAGATGTCCTGTTTCATCACCCAAAACCTGATCAGCCCGGTTTCCTGAAAACTTGCCACAAGTGTATTTTCGAAATACCGCACTCTGTTGTCGGGACCCGTTTCTGCAGTCTCGAACGGTTTGACGGCGAATTGTTGCTCGACCCATGTTTCCAGATAATGCATATGATCTGGGGGAAGTATTGTATTCAAGGACATTCCCTTGAGATCCTCACCATTTTGCAATCCATAGAATGTGGCAAATGTTCCGTTCGCGTCAGTAATTTTCGCACGCAACACGCGATCGAGGAGTTCATTCTCTTTGTGGTCAGGCTTGACCTGACGCCCCAGGGAGAATTCTGCTATCCCTATTGGGAATATGTCTACGAGAGTCCGGTATTTCTTATTCAGAATGAGTTCCTGCTTAACCGCAGTCAAGTCTTCGAGTAGCACAAGAATTGTCCGGTCCTGTCCGAACCTCATCGATCTCAGATGCATTCTGCCCCAGAGTTTGCTTTCTCCTATGCCAAGAAGGCCTTCTCTGAACTGGGGTCTTCTTTGGGTCAAAAGTCTGATGAACATGTCCCTTACTGCATCCGCGTCTTCAGCCACAAAGAGTGAAAAGAAGGATCGTGGCCTGTTAGAGACGAGACATAATTTCAGGAATGCGTTATTGGCGAATTCTATGGTCCCGAACTCATCGATCAGTAAAATCGGCATGGGTATCACTTGAATGAGCTTCCCGAAAGAAGCCATCGTGATCCACCTGACGTCGAAACTTCCGGTTTCCGTGACATTCTTGCGTTGGGGTTCATCGGATTCAGAGGCAAAGATCGTTGAAGCGACCGTGGAAGTCGCCGGCGACTGTTCGTCATGTCCCGCCTCATCGAGAACCGGGACTTGTTCATCGGGGTCCCAAACCAGCTCAGCCGTATGGTGTGGATCGGAAACATGAGTCGGGACTGCCGGTCGATCCCCTGCAGCGGCTTCCAATTCTGTCAATCGACGAAGGCTATCCCGGAGTTCTCTAATTAATTGATCTTTTGTTTTTTCTTCGTCTTTCATGATGTCTTCAGGCAAAAAGCTCCGCCCCCAAATCATATGTCTTTGAATCCGATTCTCTCAATACGGCCCCGATCTTCTTGAGTTCATCTCCGAAATCGGTTCTGATATAGTGATCATTATAGTGCGGACGGGTTCCAAGGCATACCAAAAGTTATGTTGTTTTCTAGAACAAATGGAGGATTTCCAAGGTGTGCCCACGTGACAGAGAGCTCCACCTCGGCGGAACACCGTATCACCCGCCGACTTTGAATCGTGAAAACACATGAGCACGTCCCGAACATGAGGAAGTCCATGCTTGAAATGAAAATCTCCAAAGCGGTCTTGTGTTCAATCGCTGTAATCCTTTTTTTCGGCGAACTTTCTCAAGCATCATCCCTTCTATTCATAAAAGTGCCAGAAGATAAAATCAATCCCGAATACGTCGCAAAGACCCGTCAGATCATCGATTCTCTTTACGACAAATGGCAGCGGGGCAGATTCGAACCGCTCTCGGATGAATTCACGCCGGAAATGCAGAAGGGATTGACTCCCCAGATGCAACATCAATCTTTCGAGCAGATCAGGTCTATTTTCGGTGATTATCAAGGAATGGAACTCGTGGAAGTTTTGAAGCCACGCTTTTTGTTTCCCAGAGGAACGATTTACCGATTCAAAGGAATTTACTCAAAATCTCAACAGCCGGAAATACGGTTAGTTTTCGACTCCTCAGGTAAAGTATCAGGAATGTGGTTGAAATTCTGGCGAGATGAATTGCAGTAGCGAGTTACTCAGGAAGCTTCTGAAAACGGTGATTTTGAGAATCACTTGGACATTTTTTCTTTGGAACCCAAGGTACTCATGGATTTATTGAGTCTTCCCGCCGATAGATGACTCGCCATCATTGGAAAATGTCAAAGCCGGTATATGAGAGCCGCGAGATGCGCGTTGCCGGTTGAGATCGCTATTCCGCAATCCGGAGTGAGGAGTATTGTGAACAGGTTACTCCCGCGCGGCAAAAGCTGCTGCAGAGCTATTTCCATGAGATTCCGCGCATGATCCCCGTCCTCGTATGAATCACTCAAAGGGCAATTTTTGTACATATCCCGGCCAACTATCCCTTTCATTCGTACCCCGGAAATCCTTTTTATTAATAACCACATGATTTTATACACTTTAAATGTTTTGACTTTTAGTGTGAAGATGTTATACTGAGTTCACAATTTTTGTCTTTATTTTTTCGTTTCTTTGTTTTATTGTCCTTGACAATTCCTAGTCCCTGCAGATCTTGACCGTTTCTCTCAACATGCCTCAACGAGATCTGGCAGATCACGGGACTGATTAATTACTCCAAAAAATTCCAGTTGTAGTGTTCTGACTCAAACGAGTGCAGTTCTTGCGTCAGGGTCGGTGCAGAAGTCGCTGTTTATCAAAAGGAGATGAAATGCTGAGATATTTTCTCGTCCTGGTTATTGTGTTAAGTTTGTGTGGAGCGGCTGAAGCTTCTGCAACATGCACGGGGTATGTGACTTCGCTTGACGAGATTCACGCGAAGATTGATGAATTGAAGGATGTAATCTTCCTGAATTACCAAAAATCAGGATTCACTCTGTGGGTGCCGTTTTATTATTGGGCATGTGGTGGTGGTAAACAAATCTTCTATTGTTACACGCTTCTGCCGTTGGGAACGCGAGACGCAAATTTTGTCGAGAGCGTGAGCAAATCCTGTTTGGATCGCATTTCGGAGCCTGTCTATGTTCCCATCCGAATCAACAGAGGTAGCATAGCTCGTTCCTGACCGATTCTGTTTGACTATGGTCAGATTTCGACTCGTTGCCTAAAAAACGGAGATACCGATGCTTGCAGCACTACATACCTTTGATGGATTCATTCTTGGATTCGTCGCAGGAATGTTATTCATGTACATGATGATTTTTAACCGCTTCTAACAACCACTCACCAGGAACCCACCGGATTGACAATTGTGACTCATCCCCGTTCCAAGAACGAATGAGTCACCCGATTTGAATCGACTACTCTCAAGAACTTGATTCAAGCTCATTATTCTTTAGGGGCGGCGCCTGACATTCTCAGCCCGTGCCGTACTCTTTTTCAATCCGAGCATTAACATTCGTTATGGGCGGTCTCCCGTCTTTGGGGGATATCACTGCATCCACCGTAATATGGTGTTCCGAATGGCAGAGGTACAGGTCTTCTACGGCCGCCCTTGTCAGGTTCCCCGACTCCCGCCGTAATGCGTCCGATTGCTTTCGCCGTTCTAATCCGACTGTTTAAGGTACTAAAAGTGGTTCTTGTTTCGAAACGGTGTTCTGTGCGTACCGTCGCCAAAACGCAGCTCAGAAAAGCGCGAATTGTGACGATTCCCCTTCATTCCGAAACAATATAATTACGATATAACGTCCATGAAGTGAAACTGTTGACCATAGGACTCTGTAATGATTGCAGCTATATTTCAGTGATAATGTTCGAAAAGTCCTTGACTTTAAGGTACTTTCCCAGGTATTATCAAGTGGCGCAGAGTGGCGAACTTACTTGTATGAATTTAGCTCTTTAATCGGATTAAAGATTTTTCATGTTGCCTTTCGTTGGCAAGTATAGACGCATTGCGCACTTTTATGGAGGATCGTGAAGAAGGCTATCCAAAGCCAAAATCCTCCATTTGTTGGGTAATCGGTTAAGGACGCGTTTGTTAAATGCATAATTATAAGAGGTTATCAAGAATTACTCATGTAGCGATGGTAGGTATCCTTTGCATTCTCCTGACGAGTTGCATCGGTCTCATGCCATCCCCGTTCAGGCCTTCCCCAGGGCCACAAAAGACTCCTCAAGTAACCGATCTCGCAGAAGCATTTGATATTGTATGCAGAAATTATCGGCTCGGACCGGACGATCAGTTATCGCTTCTCTTTCAGCCCCAGTGGAGTGTTCCACCCGGAAGCTTTAAACTGGATACCTTGGATCAAATCAAAGTTAAGTTCATTCTGGATCCGCAACTGAATGAAGATGTGATTATTCGGCCTGACGGCATGATCACGCTTCAAGCCATAGGGGATATTCGCGCGGCAGGGCTGTCGCCCCAGGAACTGGCAAAACGTATAGAAGAAAAGTTTCTGGAAACCAATATTTTCAGCAAGGACGATGCCCGAGGAGAACTCAAGGATTACCAGCTCGTAACTGTCCATGTGGTGAGTTTCTATGAAAAAGTGAACAAACTGGTCCAATCCCTTACCACTCTCACAGCCGGCAGTCAAAAGCAGATCGTAATCAAACCTGATGGGACCATTGACTTGCCTCTTCTAAAAGACCGGGTAATGTGTGCAGGTTACACCGTCAGGGAAGTCGAGAATACGGTGAATCGCCTGTACAGAGAGAGCGTTCTGGAACACGCGGTTGCATCTCTTTCTCTTCAGCAGGCAAATTCGAGACGGGTGTACATTATGGGCGAAGTTCGAAACCCCGGTGCATATCAGATTACTCAGCCGATCACGGCGCTCCATGCTCTGGCTCTTGCAGGCGGACATATTTCGGACTCAGCCGATCTGACCAGCGTAATCCTTATTTCAAAGAATATATATGGCAAGCCGATTGGAAGGCGTCTCGATTTAAAGAAGATTCTTGACGTCGGCGATATGAGTTCGGCTATTTTGGTTAAGCCTTATGATGTTCTCTTTATTCCCAAAACGTATGTTCGAGATTTGCGTATCTTCATGGAACAGTATATTACGACGATTTCAGAGTTCACTAATCTTGTGAATACCTTAGGTGGCACCAGCACAAGCAATTGATCTCCGCATCTAAAGATCCAACGGCATAGGATCAACTATTCGGCTGTAAGTTTGCTTCATTGCGAGAGCGAAGCGATCTCGCGTTCGTGCGGAAATCTCTCGCCAAAACGTGCCTCCATATCCGGCGAGACGCTTCGCTTGCTCGCAACGACAGCCACGGAGATGAATGAACGCCTCCGGTTCCGTTCATTAGGAATTATGGATGTCGTTCTCACGGATATGTACCCGGTTGTTTGGACAATCCTAAGTCCTTATGGACGGTGCCTCTATTTGCTCACCCCTGATATGAAGATATTCTCCGCATTTATCACGAGTATTTTGTCATCACGCTTGGCCACCGTTCCCCGGACGATGACTTCCGACATCGGTTGCAGCCCATTTGCACCTTTGATCGAAGTTTTCAAAGGTTTTCCCTGCCCGTCTACAACCTGGACCGTGGCAACATTCGCGAGGATCTGTTCACGAGGAGTACAACAATAATCCCAGGCGGTGGGACAGCCATCCGTGCACGGCGGCAGCGTGAAATCGGAGAGCACGAAGATAGCGTATTTTTCGGCAAAAGGCGCAACCAACCCGCCGATTCTTCCTCGTACGGCAATTGGTTTGCCCTGCTCGGCATTCTTCCGGGCAGTCCCCACTTCCACTGCATTCACCGGAGCTTGAGACACGAACAGCCCGCTCGGCAGTCCGTCACTTTTTCCCAGAGTTTTTCCCGGCAAGACCACGCTCACGGCGCAGAAGAATATGAGCGCACAAACAACGCCAGCTTTTCCAAAGATCATCTTCACTTTTTTCCTTTCTTGCTATGCGGCTCTGAGAGCCTCATGAATAGATAACCTCAAACAACGCCACGCAGGTGGCGCAGCGCCGATCAATCCCATCACTAATCCGGCAGACAAGCCCATAAGCAACACCTGTTCGTCAATCACAAGCTGAAAGACCCCCATGGAGAATTTCACGGCACGCCCATCTATGAGCAATCGACTGATTGCGGCTCCTACGAGGGTCCCTGCCAAAGCTGTCAATAAAGACTCCTGCATGAGGCTGAACGTAATGGCCATGCGCGAATATCCCAGTGCCTGGAGCATACCGATTTCGCGCACACGAGCCGCAAATGCAGCGTACATCGTGTTCAAGCCTCCGAGGAGTCCCGCCAGAGACACAAGCAGAGCGCTTGTCCAAATCATTGCGTGAACCGGTTTGTAGAATCGCATGACCGAACCGAAATAATCCGTTTCCCGGAGCGCAGTCAGTCCCAGATCGAGCCGTTGCTTCGTGAAAGCGTCCACATCGTCGAATTCCGCTTCACCCAGAGTGAGGACCACGCACGAGAGGGTATCCCGTTTGGTGGCAACTTGCAGATCTGTAATTGGAATCCATACTTCTGCATCCATCACGGTTCCGCGCGCGCGGAAACGCCCCACAACGGTCCAGTTCCGATTATCCAGCCAGAGGCTCTGACCGATTCTCAGCCGTGAATCCGGCACGCCCATCATCTGTGAAGCAAGTCCGCCAACCATAATTTCGTCCTTGCCCGGTTGCGGACTGCGCCCTTCGACAATGTTTACTCTTGGGTGAACCAGAAAAGCACCGGGAGAAACCCCCCTGACCAAGGCACGCATTTCCTGCCCGCCCTCTTTCTCGGATCGGACGATCAGCGCCACATGAATTTCAGGGGAAACGAAGGGCATACCGAATCTGGTCTTAATCCCTGATAAATCTGCCGCTACCATGCTTGCGGTGTTTCCGGGAATCTGACTTCTTTCGATGCTCTCTTCACTTCCCGAGGCAACGAGGATTGCATTGGACGCATCTGCCGCGACGACGAGAGAGGTGTCCATGCCTCGTACGAAAGCTGCGGCAGACATTATGAGAATGACGACGAGAGCGCTGGCTAAAATAGTGAGAACCAGCCGGGTCTTCGATCTTCCAAGATTACGTACACTATAATCAAACGGCAGGAATCGCATGTGCGAACCTTTCTTCTTACTCGGAACGCCCGGTTACGGACGGCTAAACTGCCCGGAAACAGGCTGCAATTTCCCGGCGGCTTGCCTGCCAGGCAGGAGCGAGACCAGCGACCACACCAGTGAAAATGCACATTGCGAATCCGAGGAGAACTGAATCAAGACCGGCCTGAACGTGAATACTGAGACCTTCCACAGAAAGGCTCAGGCCTCCCCAGGACGTGAAAATAATCCCTGCACCGATTCCGATTAGCCCGCCGGAAAGACTCAAAATGAGGCTCTCTCCGATTATGAGGCCGGCAATCAGGCCTTTGCCGTAGCCGAGGGTTTGCATAACCGCATGATCCCGAATACGGTCCCGTACGGAGAGAACAATGGCATTGAACACCAGTGCAAAGACGCCGATCACACATCCCCAACCGAGCCATGAAGCGAAATTGACTATTTCGATGATATCCGTCACAGAGCGAGCCACGAAGTTCTTTTCCGACCAAGTGGCCGTGGGTTCCTGAGAATGGCGGAATTCGTCATCAATTGCCTTTGCGACCTTATCCAGTTGGCCGGGATCGTGAACAGCGACATTGAACTGGGTAACGATGCCAACCTTATTGTCTGTCGCTCTCTGGACGAATTCCAAATGAGTGTAGGCCACATTCTGGTCCTGAGGTTCCGGTGAATCGAGAATTCCTGCCACGGTAATGGTCAATCCTCCGATTTCCATTCGGTCTCCAACCTTGAGTCCTCGCCTGTTTGCGAGCTTCTGACCTATCAGCGCAGCATCGGACCGATTCTTCCACGACTCCAGCGAACCGCTGCTGAGTCGCGCATGGGTGAAGAATCCTTCCTCGAACGATTGCAGGGGAACCCCTCTGAACGTGACAACATCGAGTCCTGTCCTGCAATTATTCACCAGCACCTTGACGGGAACTACAGCTTTGACTCCCGGGACAGCAGCTATGCGGGTGGCATAATCTTGAGGCAATTGGCTCGAAAAAGGGCAGTATCGATCTTGACGGTACACCACAAGCTTGGTGTCTGCCGCACTCTGTTCAGTCGCTTCACGAACTCCTTGCTGCATTGCATGAACTGCGTAGAAAAGAAACATCGCGGTCGCAACACCACCAACGGTCAAAGCGCTACGAATCTTCTTTCGAGTTACATACTTGAATATGAGCGGTAAGAACTTGACTGCAAACATCTTTCGACTCCGTTACATTTGTTTTCGGGCAGTACGTGGAGATGTCGTGGAGTCCAGCTCGGGTTGAGATTCCAGTAATCGGCCCTTGTCGAGATGGAGAGTTTTCCGGGTATATTCGGTAGTCTTCGGATCGTGGGTAACCATGATGATCGTCCTCTGCAATTCCCCTTTTAGCTGCTGGAGAAGCTCGAGAATCTCTTGAGCTGCAACCCGATCCAGATCTCCTGTCGGTTCGTCGGCCACGATAATCTTTGGATCGCCAACGATGGCGCGAGCAATAGCCACGCGTTGCTCCTGACCTCCGCTCAACTGGTTCGGGAAATGATCGTGCCGATCTGCAATTCCAACGAGTTCCAGAGCTGCACAGACCTTCGCATGTCTCTCCTTTGCAGAGAGATTGTGCAGGAGTAGCGGTAATTCCACGTTTTCATAGGCTGTAAGCACGGGAATAAGATTGTAGAGCTGAAAAATGTAGCCGATGGTTTCCGCTCGCCAATGTGCAAGTCTGGATCGCGAGAATCTGGAAATCTCTTCTCCACCTATGACGAGACTGCCCGAGGAGGGCGTATCGATGCCTGCGATCAGGTTCAAGAGAGTGGTTTTTCCACTGCCTGACGGCCCCATTAACGCTACGAACGTACCCTCGTTGATATCCATGTCGAGCCCGTTCAAGGGAGTGATGGTGCTTGTACCCTTGGAATAGGTCCGCGTAAGCTTGCGACATTCAATAAAAGCCATGACAAATTCTCCACTATCCGTGACACGGTTCAGTCTTTGGTGACTCTGACTCTCTGGCCTTGTTTCAATTCGGCCGAAGTCCTGTTCACGACAAGATCTCCCGGCGAAAGGCCTTCAACAGCATCCGCCCACCCTTCTTTCCGAAGACGGCCCAGTTTCACCGGTCGAGAGACTACATGACCATAGGTACCGTCGAAATCGGCGATCACCCACGCGCTCGTTCCCGACCCTGAAGACTTGCAAGCGTTCTCGGGAACGAACAACCGGTCGATTTCCTGACTCTCCGGACCAGCGGATTCCGTTTTTGCCAGAAACCTGACGCGACTCAGCATTTCCGGACGCAGTTGCGGATCCGGATTCTGCAGGCCCACTTTGACTTCCAGCGTATTCTTTTGGATATTCGCTTCGTGCAGCACCCGTGTGACCACGCCTGAAAAGACGCGTTCCGGCAACACGTCAAGGGTTACTTCTGTCTTCTGCCCTACCCCAATTTTGGCGGCATCCGCCAACGGCACATCGACGCGAACCTGCAACTTCTCCCGATCATACAGACTGAGGATCCGCGCCGACGCCGGATTGTCGGAAAGAACGACCACTTTGGAGCCGGGTTCTGTCAATCTGGCCATGACTATGCCGTTGATAGGCGATCGGATTCGAGTCCTTTCAAGCCTCAGTCGTGCTTCCGCAAGGCTTGTACGAGACCGCTGGAGTGCTGCTTCGGCCTGGGTTACGCCTGCCTGAGCCCGATCCAATTTGCGTCGCTCTTCGGTGCGAAGCCGCATCAGTTCCTGATTCGCATGAAGTTCCGCTTGATGTTTTGCTATAAGCTCTTTCGTTGCTATATGACGTTGTCTGGTTGCTTCGATTTTGGCTCGTTGGGCATGAAAACGAGACCTGCGACGAACGAGTTCCAATTCCGCTATGACATTGGCTGCATGTAGCCCCACGCCTCTGTCGTATTCACTTTTGAGAAATTCCAGGTCGGATTCTTCTGCAATGATTTCAGATGCAATCTGTTCCAGAGTTGCTCGGCTTTCGGCCAACTGAGCTTTCGAAACGGAAATGGCTTTCGTCCGTTCCACAGGATTTTCCCATTCAGTTTGGGCTGACACCAGTTCGGCTTTGGCAATTTCCAGGCCTGCCTCGATTTCCCGCACTTGAGCATCGGATGCCCGAACAGAAAGCTCTGCATCCTGATCCACAAGATGCGCGACCTCCTGCCCAGATTTAACCTCATCACCCTCCAGTACAAACACCCCGTCCACAATGCCGTCCGTAAGAGCGGTGACATAGGACTTGTACGGCTCGGCTTCGATCCATCCAGCGGCCTGCACAGTTACAGCGCCCGCGCTGCCACCCTCGATTCTCTTCAGTACCACTTGAGAGGCGCTCACCTGGGTCGCCGGAATAATATGCTTATAAGCGCTTGCCACAAGAAGAATCAGAAACCCGCCTACAATTGTGGCCGGAATGATCACTCTTGTTTTCCATGAGAATTTCGGACGCGGAATTCGCTCAACCGAAGCAGCGTCAGAGGATCTGTCCCTCATTAATCTCTTGAGATTACCCGCACTGCTCTTTTCCAAAGATTCACCCCCGGAATCAAGGCCGGATTCTTCTTTATTATCGGCCGAGTAATATGCGTATTCGCTCTTGGTTAACGAACAACAAGAGAACCGGTGAAACCGATTCACACATCCGGATTGCCTTCATTTCCACGTGCGGGAAATCAAGCCAACCAATTCGATCAGGTGAGGACTAAGATTTCGGGGGACGAAACAAGGAAGTGGTAAAAATTCTGGAGGGAAGTTGATATTGAAAGGCAACCTGCGACAGAAACACATCCAGAGTATGACAGAAACGTGAATCCGATACGAGGAATAGAGTAGAACAACATGTCGAACAGAATCCGCTATGGCATCCGTCCGCTTCGCTGACTGGAGAACCGAAATCTTTTTCCGGATGATCTAAGTCACCGGTATTAGCCCTATTCTCTTTACTTGTGGCACAACAATCCGTGATCCCCCCAGGTTTAAGCGTACCATGGGAAGAACCTTTCTCGTTTTTCGAACAGTGATCTGCTGCCATGCCCAGCACCAATACCAGAAACATCATTACCGTCATCAACGAAATGTGCGGGCTCCGAAAACAGGCCATCAGGAAATCGTCCTCCGGCCTCTAGACTAGGTGAGCAACAAGGCTGTGTCAAGATGTTGAGTAACAGAATAAAGAACTCTCGACAGAACTTTTTTGCATTCCCGTTTCTCCTACCCAGATAACGAGGATCAAAAAAACTGTGAATTCATTTAACTGGAAAATTAGGTCATTTTGGATTCCAGCAATTCTTGTGACGTTTTCTTACCGAAGAGAGGTTTACTTCTGAGGGAAGATTTGATAGTTTAGTTTTACTTATATTTCAGCACTTCTGTTAGTGAGGTTAAACAATGACCGGACTGGTTGTGACCACGATAGAGGAACTTAAGGCCATACAGAAGAATCGGCCGCATCCTGCTATCATTATCGAATCCGAACTGGCCAATAACCTCCTTGTTTCCGGAGTCATTACGCCATTGGAAAACGGCGGGGGCTCGCAAAGGCAAATCACCAAGCTCAGGAAAGAGAACAGATCTTGCCCCATGTCCGAACTCATGGAAGTGCTGGACGATCTCAGCACGTACAACGAATTCGAGCTGATACATGGACCTCAAGGCAAGCAAATAAGGATTTACCCCAAAGCATGCTCTAGAAGAGAAGGGAACTAAAATTTCGGAGTCGGACTTCCTCGAAGCCCGACTCCGCCCGTCACATAAATCGACTCGCCTGCACCTTCAGAAACTCGGCTCAGCATCCCCCCGATAAAAAACTTCGGAATCACCGATCGTTTTTTCGCATCTTTTTCTATAAAGCACTGTCAAACAGGACGTAGGCCCACCAGAATTAGTTAATGCTGGTGATTTGCATTCGATCCATCGTCCACAGCGAGCCATCTCTTGGCAGACGGAGTTTTTCGTGGGAACGGTGTCTAAACTGAAAAAACCGGTTTGAACCGCTGCGTGACAATTTCATTTATAAGAAAGAGGGAGATTCCATGAAATGCCAATCTGACTACGGTCCTCATGATGATGTTCTGATGCAAAGCGATGAATGCATAGAACCCTGGTGGGAATCTGAGGCCGAACCGCCTCAGTCGAAGGCTTCAGAAGCCCCGAAGGAGTCAGCGGAAACCATAATCGAACATGAGACGCTGCGAAGAGGTTTGATGAAGGTGGATGAAAACGGAGAACTGTGCATGTCTTGTCCCGATCGAAAAGAGAATCCGTAGCACGGATCTACTCCGTCTCCTCCAGTTTCGGTTCAGAGAATCGTGGCGGTAGTAACGGGTGGGAACCAAAGGAAATAGGGAAGCATTCCTTGCTGCTGCTAATGTTCTTGTTTGGCAAAGAGAATGGAAATAAAGGCTTGTTTGATATACATGCTTGGTGTGGCGATGGTATCGGGCGTCGGTTTTGATTCAGGTGTAGCGTCCGGACACTTGCGGCCTCATCACACCGAGAACGGATTTAAAAATATTGATGGCGGTCGATCTTCGGGGTTCATGGATTTCCTTAAGTGGCAATGGGAGCGGCTTACATCGAATCGCCCAGATCGGGAACCACCTCAATTTCAATTGTACCGTAATAATCCTACTTCGCTGAAAGCCAATAACACGAGACCATCCATCACCTGGATCGGTCACGCGACGGTCCTGGTTCAAGTAGACGGAAAGAATATCCTTACTGACCCGCAATTCTCCGAACGCGCATCTCCGGTGCAGTTTGCCGGTCCCAAAAGGGTGATTCAACCGGGGATTGCACTGGACGATCTTCCTCCCATAGATTTTGTTCTCATTTCTCACGATCATTACGATTCTCTCGACACCGAATCGGTGAAACGCCTTCGCCGCAGACCCCACGGTGCAGCCACAGTGTTCTTCGTGCCCATGGGCCTCAAGAAATGGTTTTACGATGTGGGAGTGACGAACGTCATAGAGATGGACTGGTGGGACACAAGAACCGTCGATCATCTCGAAATTATTTGCGTTCCGGTCCACCACTGGAGCCAGCGGGTTCCTTTTGTGCGAAATAAAACGTTGTGGTCAGGCTGGGTTGTGAGAAATGACAGTTTCAAGTTTCTCTTTTCAGGCGATTCAGGGTACACGCCTTTGTTCAAGGAAATAGGGGAAAGACTCGGTCCTTTCGATCTGGCCGCCATTCCCATAGGAGCATACGAACCTCGTTGGTTCATGGGGCCTCACCATATTTCTCCTGAAGAGGCTGTACAAGTACATCGGGATGTCAAATCCAAGAAGTCTGTGGGAATTCACTGGGGTACGTTTGTGCTCAGCGACGAACCCCTGGACGAACCGCCTAAAAAATTGGACGAGGCCAAGAAAGAAAAAGGAGTCCCATCCGACGAATTCATCGTGTTACAGCATGGGGAAACCTTGTGGTTGTAAACAGTTCCAGGACTTTCTGCCTTCACGATGCATTCGTCGTCGCAGATTTCACTGATTTTCGCGTGAGTTCCGAGGCCATTTTTTTTCGCGCGTGTTCCAGCCGCCCGATGGAAAAGCTTTTCTTGCCGAAACGTTCATCAAAGTAGGTACGCGTAAACTCTGCCACCGTTTCAGAAACGTGTGGAGCGTTTTCCGAGACTTCCATCGCATTAAGTTCGTGCCACTGGTGAACCCTATCCAAGAAGCCGGACCGAACGAGATCGCGCATAGCTGAAAGATAAACTGAAGAAGGTGGGCGCCGGTTCCTGCGAACCGTGTAGGCTCCCAGGAATATAGATAGAGCCCCTATGACCCCACAAAGCGCAACGACAAGGTAGGGCCGAACGGCTGAGCGGATTTCCTCGAATACAATGTCGAAATCAAACAATTCCTGTATCACCGAATAGATCCGCGCTTGATCTCCCCTATCGAAATACACCACGTATTTTGTCCACTTCTTCTCAATTGTGTCATAGAGATCCGTTGCAAACTGCCGAAGATAACTCTCGGTTTCCAGCCGCGAGGCAGGAGTGGGTTCGAGAAGCGTCCACTGGTCGTCTCCCAAACCCGCTTCAACCCACGCGTGGGCATGTGCGAATCGTACCGTATATTCCTCGGGTTCAGATGAACGTTCCATACCGGAGAAGCCCTCTACAACTCGGGCAGGAATCCCTTCAGCCCTGAGAAGCAGGCACAACGCGCCTGCAAAATACTCACAGTGTCCCGAGCGGCTCTGAAATAAGAAATGCTCTATCGGGTGAACATCCGGAGGCGGAGGAGAAGGCGCAAATTCATATCGAAAATGGTCCCTCAAACCGGAAACCAGTCTCTTGGCTTTTTCGGACGGCAGGCTCACCCCTGCCGTGAGTTGCCGGGCAAAATCCGCAATTTTCGGCGTGATTCCCGTTCTGTCGAGATTGACGACCTCGGATCTTCTGCCCATCGGAAAAGGTCTGTTGAGAACGGTTACCTCATAGGAATCCGAGAACAGGAATGGAGAATCGACAAGGATTTCTCCCGCGGGATCTATGTGCAGGGGATGCCGCATCCGACCGAATGCACTGATTGGAAGACCGCTTGCATAAATAGTGTTTGTTTGAAGCTTGTACGGGATGAACTGATAGACTGTAGCAATGGAGTAATCCAGGGGTACGGGTCTGCCGGCTGCTTTCCTGCCCTCGGCAGCAGTCCAATTCTTGCCGTCAAACTTCTCCAGTGCTCTTCCCCGCCAGTAGGGCTCTCTCGCTAGAGACCCTCCTTCGAGCTTCACTTGAAAGGCTATGCGTTGCCTATCGCTCATGCCCATCATTTCGCGGTACGAGATCCGTTGGGCCATGCCGCCCAATTCTCCGCTTCCCGACATTGCCATTCTAAATCCCGGCATAGAGAAAAATGGACGCGGCAGAAGCACAAAAAGCACCAATGCCCCAGCTACTACTGCGATAGTGTACTTCGCCAGACGTTCTACAGGAATATTATCCGATTCCTGTCTGCCGGTTACCCGGTCATCCTGAACCAGTCTGCCCCTTCGCGCGGCATGAAACAGCAGCAGACTTGTCATGAACAAGAATAGATAGAGAGGAAGCAGGAGACCGAACAGAATGTGGTTCGTAATGATGCAGTTGATAAGTATCAACCCCAGACTCAAAAGAAACACCTGCTCGACATTACGATCGGTCAAGACATTCAGCACCCGGACCAGCAGGATTCCAAAAGAGAAATGAACAATCAGAGAAGGGAGTGAGAGTCGCCCCCGGAAAACAACAGCGAAGCACACGAGGAACACAAGATATATGCCGAAGAGAATGAATGCGGTCCGTTCGGACATGAGAAAGGTTGAACCGTAATCACGTCGCAGCAGCGCAAGAACGATCAGTGGAAGCAACAGGAGGAAAAGTGAGTGAAGCCCGCCCTCTATGCACGTAGAGGCGATGGAGACCGCAACCATAGCAGAGAGAAACCATCGAAAAGAGCGATACCGATCCGGAGTAATGGAGACGAAAAAAAAGCCTTTGGGAAATTCCTTCTTGTTCCCGAAAAAACTGCTCAAAAATGGAAGATTAGCGAGCCAGGACCGCATGTTCTTCTCCATACCGGCTCCAGGTGAGATTTCCCGATTCACCGACTTCCACCAGAATGCCATCCGCTTCCTGGCAAACGATGTTCCGGTCCGCATTCGTATCCCACAACGCAAGGACAGTCAGCAACTCTCGGACAAATTGCTTGCCCATACCCGGCCCGATATTCAACCCGGGACCTTGAAGACGCAAGGGAGCACGTGTTCGGGAGAAATGAACAATAAGAGAGGCCGCTTTGGACAAAGCCTGTTCAGACGCATTCCGTGAAATCCGCACTATAACTTCAAGCGCATCCTCTTCAGCCGGCACTTTTGTTATGAGTGTCCCGGTACGGGCGGTTTTTTTCCATTCGATATGCTTGTAAGAATCCCCCGGGACATAATCGCGAAGCAAGAACGGCACAGTTCCAAAGAGATTGACCCGCTCGACTCCTTTTCCCATGCCTCCATACCAGTGAGGCATCTCATCGTGCACCGGTTGGATTTCCGGAAAGACCAGCACATCGCACGCTTCACAAATTGTCTTCGAGTACCACGCCAATCCGAACGGAAATGAAGACTTGACCGTTGCCGAACCGATCCGGATATTCCCTCTGTTCGGTGTGGAGCACACAAGCCGGCAGGTCTGCTTTTCATCGTGCCTGAGTTCAGTAATGGTTACCCCTTCAGAACCGCAGATCAAAGGATCATTCTCTCTGATCGTCAGCAATGCAGGGTGGGTCTCGCGCTGTACCGTGAGAATATATTCTACCGGAAAATGCGATTCCGCAAAAACCTCCTCCGGAAACCGACGGACTGCTCGTACATCCCGAAGGTTCTTGCGAGCCATGACATGGGAAACTGCGGCAAATCCAATTGCCAGAGAAAACATCACGATAAGAAAGTTGTTGGCGGTTCCTATTGCTGAAATAGGCAACCAAACGAGGAGAAACACCAGAACCCAACCATATGGGGTCAACTTTATACGAATTTTCTCTTGAACTCTGTTGAGAGTAGGCGTTTTCACTTGAGTCTGAATCGATCAAATCGGTCCGTTGACCGATTGGAGAATGTCATTCAATATATTCTTCTTCATCTCTCTCACACTGCCTTCCACCGGGCCCGTAACGAGTACTCTGTGCAAGGCAACGGACATGAAAATTCTCCGCAGGTCGGATGGTATCACATAATCCCTGTCTTCCATGAGCGCGAGCGCCTGCATGGCACGTTTGAGATGAAGGGCCCCTCGAGATGAAAGCCCTAGCTTGATTTGCGGATGAAATCGCGTTGCATGAACGATATCGAGAACGTATTCCATCACGGACGTATCGATGTGGACATCACGGACGCGTTCCTGAAGCACCCGTAATCCTTCGGGATCGGTCACTGCCTCAATGCGATCGGTAAAATTGTGCTCGATATCTCTCTCCAGAATCTCCCTCTCATACTTCCGATCGGGATATCCGAGAGTGATGGTAAGCATAAAGCGATCTAACTGGCTCTCGGGAAGATCGAAAGAACCGAATCGTTCCACCGGGTTCATGGTCGCCAGCACAAAAAATGACGAAGGTAATTTGCGAGTAATTCCGTCGACCGATACCTTTCCTTCGGCCATCGCTTCCAACAATGCAGATTGAGTCCTGGGAGTAGTTCGGTTTATCTCATCTGCAAGAAGGACCTCAGTAAAGATCGGTCCCTCTTTGAATTCGAATTCGGATGTCTTTGGATCGAAAACGTTCACCCCGACCACGTCAGAGGGCAAAGTATCGCTCGTGAACTGGATTCGTCGAAATCGCACTCCCATAGCCCGAGCCGCTGCCAGGGCCAGGAGGGTCTTTCCGACCCCCGGAATATCTTCAATCAGGACGTGTCCTCGTGCAAGCAACCCTATGAGGACGTTCCTGGTTTCTCTTTCCTTGCCGACGAGCACTCCGCAAATCGCATGAACCAGTCGATTGATTGTTTCGGATGGCCTTTTCATTCCATGCCTCTGCATAAAACCCTGGACGAGGATAGTTATGAAATAGGAATATTCCATTGTAGGGACGATACTGTCAACAGGCACAGAGACCACCTTGTTCGTAGTCTCCTCAGATAACCGAAGATTTCGGCATTTTTCCTGAACTTGTGTTATAATTTGCACAACCTAGCCGGAATTAAACTTGCCAAAATTTCAGAGGTCTGACAGTGGTATACAGCATGCAGTCAAATCCGCTAATAGAAACAACATTTCAATCTCCGGTTTATCTGAGCTTTATCGAGATTCTCCAGGAAGGATTCATGCTCCCTGCTATGACAGGAACAAGCATCAGGGAAGTCCTCTGCAATCAGTGGGGAGTGGAAAACGAATATTTGGACCAAAGGATAAATACGGTCTTCCTGGACGGTAAACCAGTGGATAACGTAGATTCTGCAATCATCGTTGATGGCAGTGTGCTTGCGCTTTCCGCATCAATGCCAGGATTCGTAGGGGCAGCACTGAGAAAAGGCGGATTCTACGCACCAATGCGCAGCGGAATAACGTACACCGAATCGATGGCAACCGACGTCCATACCCGCTGTATCTTCACGTTGAAATTGTTCAATCTGGTGGCCGAGGAATTAGGCTCCAATTTCCTCATGAAAGGTGTTTGGTTGCAAAGCGCTTCTTTTCGGGAGTTTCTGTCGAGACACGAAAAGAGTCTGTCAGATCGATCCTCGGGCTGGAACCTGGACCATCAAAGTCTAAAGCTGACGGATCTGCTTAATTCAGCGATATGGAAAGATTCGGAATCTGTTCACTTTCGTGTTTCCGTTTCAGACTGAACATACAGAGAATTTCACATTTTGCGTTTACAACAGGAAACGAGCTACTATGAATCCTAAAGGATTGAGAGAGACTCGGCTGCTCTGCTGGTCCTTCCTTCTTCTGAGTCTGTGCTTGAGCTTTTCAGCTTGTAGCAGATCCGATAAGCAAGCCCAAAAAGAACCGCCTCCGGTTCCCGTTTCAATTGCTGAAACGGTGCAACAGGACACCCCCTTCTTTCTGGATGCAATCGGGAACGTTGCCGCGCTTAATACCGTTGACGTGAAATCGAGAGTCACCGGAGAACTCATCAGGAGCTTCTTCAAAGCGGGCGATTATCTTACAGCGGGACAGGAGATGTTTACCATCGATCCTGCTCCTTTCGAAGCGAAGGTGAAGGAAGCGCAGGCGAAGCTCAACCAATCAAGGGTACAGTATGAACAAGCCAAGCGCGAATACGCGAGGTTTCAGGTACTCTACTCTGAAAAAGCGGTGAGTCAGGAACAACTTGAGACAAAACAGGTTGATATGAATTCCAAATTATATCAGACGGAGCTTATTCAAGCTGAGCTTGAAACAGCCCGTCTGAATCTGGGCTACTGCTTTATAAAGTGTCCTCTGGATGGAGAAACTGGCGAAATCTTTATAGATAATTTCAACATTGTGAATGCCAATCAAGATCGTCTGGTAACTCTCAAGCAGATCAAACCGATCAAGATAAAATTTTCTGTGCCTGGAAAATACCTCGACCAACTTCGGAAATACCATGCAGAGGGAAACGTTGCAGTGTACGTTTCCGGCAACAATACAGAAGACCTCATCGCCGGGCGCCTCACTTTGATCGATAACCTCATTAACATCAAAACAGGCATGATTCCGCTTGAAGCGACATTCGAAAATACTGACGAAAAGCTGTGGCCGGGCCAATTCGTGCGTGTGCGGCTGGAACTCACCGTCAGCAAGAATGCCGTTCTGGTGCCCCAGAGATCGGTGAATGAAGGACCTCAGGGACAATATGTGTGGGTGATGAACTCGGATAACACCGTAGCAATGAAACCCGTGAAACTTGACCGAAGAAATGGTGAAATGGTTGTGCTTGCCGGAGGGTTGAGTGCGGGAGAAAAAGTAATAACGGACGGTCAGCTTCTCTTGCGTCCGGGAGCTAAAGTCCTCGTCAAAACCGAAGCCCAGCTCAAGCAGGTCGAGAAAACTCCTAAGATCAAGGCTTCGGAAAGCGGTTCATAGCCGTATGGGTATCATCGAGCTTTTCATACGACGTCCGGTCCTGACCATCACGATCATGATGGCCATGATATTCTTTGGCATATTGGGATATGTCAAACTTCCGGTGGCCGCCCTCCCGCAAGTCGATTTTCCAACCCTTTCCGTATCCGCTTCTCTGCCCGGGGCGGACCCCGAGACCATGGCATCCAGCGTCGCCACTCCTCTGGAAAAGCAGTTTTCTTCTATAGAAGGACTCCGGACGATGAACTCGTCCAGCAGCCAGGGAACAACCACGATAAACCTGCAATTCGATCTTTCGCGTCGAATAGATGCCGCTGCCATGGATGTTCAGGCCGCGATAAGCAGAGCCAGCGGATTACTCCCCCCGAATATGCCGAGTCCGCCTACCTTTTACAAGATCAACCCCGCGGAACGCCCGATTTATTACATGGTCATGCACTCGGATGCCATGCCCCTGTACAAGGTGAATGATTACGCCGAGACAATAGTCTCCAATTCACTCGCAGTCGTCCCCGGCGTTGCTCAGGTACTCAATTATAGCCAGCAAAAATTCACGGTAAGGATCTACGTCAATCCGGATCTCCTCGCTGCTAAACGTATCAGTATAGATGAGATAACAAATGCTGTGGTCTCGCAGAATGTGAATCTGCCCCTCGGAACTCTTGACGGGAAGCATCAGACCCGCACGTTGAAGGCCTCCGGCCAACTCATGAACGCAAAGGCGTACGAACCGGTCATTGTTTCGTATGTGGAGGGCCAGCCGGTTCGTTTAGACGAGGTGGCGACCGTAGAGGACAGCGTCTACGCTGACAAGATCGCTTGCTACTACGCTGGTAAAAAATGTGTCGCTCTGGCAATTCAGCGACAGCCCGGATCGAACACGATAAGTATCGTCGATGAGATCGAACGGTTGATGCCCTCCATTCGAGCCGCATTACCGCCTACGGTTCAACTCGAAGTGGTGTACGACATGTCGGAGTCCATACGGGCTTCCGTTGATGACGTTAAACTGACACTCGTACTGGCGATCGTTCTTGTAGTCCTGGTGGTTTTCATTTTCCTGCGCAATGTGTCCGCCACAATCATTGCGAGCATTGCTATTCCGCTTTCTATAGTCAGCACATTCATCGTCATGTACCTGTCCGGGTTCTCGCTCGATAACCTTTCACTTCTGGCGCTCGTATTGTCCGTAGGATTTGTGGTGGACGATGCAATAGTTGTCCTCGAGAACATCGTCCGACATCTCGAAATGGGTAAGAAGCCGTTTCAAGCGGCATTGGACGGCGCGAAAGAAATTGTCTTCACTATTGTCTCCATGACCTCCAGTCTCGCAGTTGTGTTCACTCCAATAATGTTTATGGCAGGCATATACGGGCGGGTTCTCAACGAATTTGCAGTGACCATAACCGTTGCGATCCTGGTTTCCGGCGTCGTAGCGCTCATGGCGAGCCCTATGCTCAGCAGCAGACTTCTTCGGCCGCAGACGAGACTTGCCGAATCAGATCCAATATTCGGGACCATGCTGAAGTTTTATACGAAGACCCTCGGCATGGCCATTCATCACAGGCGCATTACACTAGGTTTTGCTGTAGTAATTCTTTTCGCTACCGGGTATCTCTTCTCCATTATGCCGAAGGGTTTCATTCCTGCTGTCGATATGAATTATTTAATCGGTTTCTGCATCAGTGAACAAGGAGTCTCACCGGATGAAATGGAAAACAAGCTGAAGGAGCTGGCCCCGGCCATTCAGGCAAATCCTGATGTGAGATCCGTTCTTACTGTTTCGGGGTATCCTCAAAGAAACCAGGGATTTTCCATAGCATTTCTTAAAGATCGTCCGCCGAGAACAGTCTCAGCGCAACAGGTCATGGCTCAACTTACTCCCGTCATGAATTCGTTTCCGAGCCTTCTTGCATTCTATTCCGTGCCGCCTCTCATTGAAATCAGCACGGAAGTCTCAGCGAGTCCTTATCTTTTTATTCTGCAATCTCCTGACACGAAAACTCTCTTTCGGAGCGCGGAAGCCCTGACGTATGCCATGTACGGCCTGCCACAGATCAGTGGAGTCAATTCCAATCTGTACGTCAAGAATCCTGAAGCATTCATTCAAATTGATAGAGACAAAGCGAGTTCCGTGGGCATTACTGCCCGGAATCTGGAAGAAACCGCTTTTTCCTCCTATGGTCAACGGGAAATCTCGAACATTTATGGAACCACCGACACGTACAAAGTGGTCATAGAAGTTGACAAGGATCTTCAGCGTTATCCTGAACAATTGTCTGCCCTCTACATGAAGAACGATAAGAGTGAAATGGTCAGGTTGGATGCAGTTGCAGACGTACTTCCCCAAATCGGTCCGCTTACCGTGAATCATTATGGACAGCTTCCGTCGGTGACCGTTTCTTTCGATACAGCTCCCGGTTTTGCACTGGGTCAGGCTACGGAAGCTTTAAGAGAACTCGCCGCTCAAACGCTTCCCAGCTCAGTGAGCTACAGATTCGGTGGCACAGCGGAAGCTTTTGAACAGTCCATCGGTAGCCTGACAGTTCTGCTCGTCGTCGCCATCGTCGTAATCTACATGATACTTGCCTGTTTGTACGAGAGCTTTCTTCACCCATTGACCATTATTGCCGGCCTCCCTTCCGCTGCATTCGGGGGACTCCTGGTTTTGTGGCTCTTTGGGATGGAATTGAATCTCTACGGTTTTGTTGGGCTTTTCATGTTAATCGGCATAGTTAAGAAGAATGCAATCATGGTTGTCGACTTTGCTATAGAAGCTGAACGGCAGGGCAAATCACCTTTGGACGCGGCGGTGGAGGGTTCTGTCGTCCGTTTCAGGCCGATTATGATGACGACTATTGCAGCCATAGCAGGCATGGCCCCGATTGCATGGGGTTACGGCGCAGGAGGGGAGTCCAGGCAGCCGCTTGGCCTGGCAGTTGTAGGCGGTCTTCTCCTTTCACAAGTAGTGACGCTTTATCTAACTCCCGTTGTATATTCGTATCTTGCCGGTTTTCAACAATATTTGCGGAAACGGAATGCACCAAAAAGAGAGCTTCTGGGAATCCCCGATGAATCCATATGATAAGACTCAAAATATAACCTGCTTCGTTCGGAGGTAGTGCTTGACCTCTATAAAGTCTTGGGCTCTTTTGCTCGCTCTTGCCATCTCCTGTGGCCTCCCTCTCACAGCGGGAGCTGACCCGGTTTCGATCCTCGCTGCCGATTCTCACCATAGTACCCAAGCCGTTATAAAAGCAGGAGATCTACCCCCGCAAGCACAGAATACCCTTGCACTGATCAAGAGAGGCGGTCCCTTCCCGCATCCTCAAAAAGACGGCACCGTTTTCGGCAACCGAGAAGGTCGGCTTCCACACAAACCGAAAGGATATTATCGGGAATACACGGTTCCAACTCCCGGTGTTCGCGGAAGAGGGGCTCGTCGCATTGTTGCTGGTTCTTGCGGTGAGTTCTATTATACCGACGATCATTACACAACGTTCAGACGAATCCTGGAGTGAAGGTTTTGATGAAATTGGGTGAGCTCCTGAAGAAAACTGAAGCATCCGGAGTTTATCTACTGGATGAAACCATACCTGCCTCAGAGGTGGAATATGTGGCCCGTGATCTCGATTTCACATTTTTCCACCTCCCGGGCAGCCGAATCCGCTCAAAAAAGGATTTCCTCAGAGAGGTTGCCGAGATATTACATTTTCCCGATTACTTCGGTCATAACTGGGATGCTCTGGCAGATTGCATGACTGACATTACCAGCGGAGAAGAGAACGGCCGGGTCATCCTTTTCGACAGATTCGATCTCTTCGCGGAGAACTCTCCCGCTGAATTTGCTACAGCTATGGAAATCTTTGGCGAGTCGGCACTCTTTCTCTCCAGGCAGGGAACCGGCTATTTCGTATTGCTCCAGGGAAAAAGCTCGGCCGCCCCAGAGCTTCCGAAAGTGCAGAACTAATGGGAAAGATAGGAAAAGAGAATTACCTTACCGACGTACAAGGAATCCTGACAGGACACTTCACCTGCTTGGAGGCAGTTTCCGGAGTGACCGTCGTGCTCTGTCCGAACGGAGCCACTGCCGGAGTCGATGTTCGTGGGGCCGCACCCGGGACCCGGGAAACAGACCTGCTTGCACCGCTGAATCTGGTGGAACACGTACAAGCCGTAGTACTATCGGGTGGATCCGTGTACGGACTTTCGGCCGCTGATGGCGTGGTGCGATGGCTGTCTGAACGAGGCATGGGTTTTCCGTTGCCGGAAGGAAAAGCTGTGCCGATCGTGCCTGCGGCTGTATTGTTCGATCTCGGTCGAGGCAAGGATTTCGTTCCGCCCGTGGGCCCGGAGTGGGGACGAACCGCCTGTGAGAACGCAGTTTCGAGGCCTAGCGGTCTCGGATGTCTTGGAGCCGGAACCGGTGCAGTGTCCGGAGCCATAAAGGGTGGCTTGGGATCCGCAAGCGAAGTCCTGACATCAGGTATTACGGTAGCTGCAATGGTCGCAGTGAACTCACTGGGCTCGGTCATCGACCCGAAAACCGGCCTCGCGTGGGAACTGGGAGCAGAGATTGATAACGAGTTCGGACCGATTGCGAGACGCCCCGTGAAATTGTCTCAACCCGAACCACCGGCTGCTGCCGCCAACACTACAATCGGCATAATAGCGACCGATGCGGCGCTCACGAAGGCGCAAGCTATGAAAATAGCTCAAATGGCCCATGATGGTCTGGCTCGAGCAATCCGACCTTGTCATACCATGTTTGACGGGGATACGATCTTTTGTGTTGCCACGGGCATCCACGATTTGCCCGAGACGCCCGGCTTCTTTGTCGCTCCTAAAGCGGTTTCCCTGAACGATATCGGAAGATCCGCGGCAGACTGCATGAGTAGAGCGATTGTCAGAGGAATTGTGGAAGCTCACAGTTTGGGGACAGCGGTCGCTCTGAGGGATTTGGAGTCATTATGAATCTGGATGGAAATACATTTCTCGCCGTAACATGCGATAAATCAATCCGATCGTGCACCGGAGAAATGCTTGAAAAAGTCTGGAACCCAAGACAAAGATCGAAGAATCCCGAGAGAACTCGCGTGGTTCCCCCGGGTTGGAGACACGGCAGGCGGTGTTTACGGTCTCTTTGTGCTGATCGGTGCTCTCACGGCCAGGAACAACATCAGGCTTGATAATGGGGCTGATCTCTCTGGCCCCTCTTGGCTTCTTCCTCGCTTATGATGTCCTTGACGTTCGACAGGAATTCTTTGGTCTTTTCTTCCTGCGTCTCTTGAGCTTCCTTCATACTTTCCCAAGCATGTTTCTGGTACTCGGAACTCTGTTGGTACGATTTGAGGAAGATACTCATGTTTTGTTCGAGCATTCGGTTGGCCGTCGATACTCCTGTTTCATAGCTCATGCGCATGGCTTGCAGCATCTGACTCATGGAATCCTGCATAAGATTTTGCCATTGTTTCATCCAGGGCGTCATCATTTCCAAATAGATCTTGTCCCACAATTCAACAGAATCTTTGTTTAATTTGCTCATCTGCTCATGAAGCATACTCTCTCCCCTTTCAATTCTCTTAACACGTGTTCAAAATCGCAAGAAAAAACAAGGAGGCAATTTGCAGGATCACACAACAATTACGAGACGATTACACCTCTTCCACCTGCTCGACATGATGCGCAATAATTTGCCTTCTTGTTCTGCCGATGAGAACCTGCCGCCGCAAAAGTACAAGCATGTTCGTACGATAGAAGAGCAAATCCTGTGCCGTAACGGAGATAAGTGAAAACGTCAATATAATCGGTTATTTTTATTCGCATTGACGCTCGCGTGCCCAAAAAACAAGGGCGAAAATCATCCACGTACAAATGAAATAATCCATTTTTCTGCTTGTTCTCAGTGGGTTGACCATTTCTTGCCGAGGGGGAATTTTCGGCCAGCCCCCCAGATTTTCCCTTCTACTGTATCGGGAAGAATTTGTTCTACACAGACAAAAGGCCGTTCACTTGATTGGGGACTTACTGCCCATCGCACACACCTCATTCGGTTAAATGTTCGGATATTAACTGATTCGTTTATGACTGGGGGCGTCACCGATGAGATTTTTCCTGTGCCATTCTTTTTCTTGTGCCGGGTCCTCATGGCGACGAGCGCAGATATTACTCGCGCACACGGGACAATCGGGTTCCAAACAGGGGTCCAGATGAACCAGAACATCAGACGCTTTGTAGTGTTTCCTGAAAAGCTCCTCAATGAGCTTCACCTCTGAATGAGCCTCCTCCAATGGAAGATCCCGGGGTAGAATCAAATGAAAATCGATATGGACTCTCTGCCCCGATCTCCAGGCCCTGAGCCGGTGAACATCTATCCACGCGGTTTTTTTATGCTCCGCCAGAATCGCGCAGACATCATCGAGAAGTTCGGGATCGGCCTTGTGCATCAAACCGCCAAAGGCCTTCCGGACCAGTGTTATTCCCCAGAAGACTATGTTTGCTCCGGCAACACATGCGATGACTCCATCCAGTCTGAACCAGCCGGTATAGTGGACCGCGCCGAGGCCCACAAACACTGCAGAGGAGGTAAACACGTCACTCATGAGATGTTTGCCATCCGCCTCGAGAACGAGCGAGCCAGTTCTTCTTGCGATTTTGAGCAGCACTACAGCTAGAATGAGATTTCCGACAGCGGCCATGACGAGAAACAAGAGCCCCGGTCCGAGGTTCGGGAGTTCCTGCGGGTAGACAATCTGTTGTATACCCGCAAAAAAGACTCCTCCCGCAGCTAATACAATAAGGGCTCCTTCGAAGCCTGCTGAAAAGAATTCTATCTGACCGTGCCCATAAGGATGGCTCTCGTCAGCAGGTTTGTGAGAAACAATGACACTGCCGAATCCGAAAGCTGCAGCAACAACATTGATGATTGATTCCAGGGCGTCGGACAATATTGCCGATGAACCGGTGATCCAAAAACCATAAAATTTCAGGCCGGTTAAGAAAGCACCCACGATGAGTGCGGCAAGCATCGCTCGCATGTCAGACCGGAAGTCATCGGTCCCGAATTGAGAGTTGGTCGGTTGCCAGTCTTCGCCTTTCGAGGTACATGCGGTCAGGGGAGCGTCTTTATTCACCGTCTTCTCCGGATCATAGCTCATCGCAGCCTACTCCAGTATCACAGTCTTTGCCCAGTGAACGGCGATCCAAGATGTATGCCAGCGTCTGCACTGTTATCATCTTATGACCTCCACGAGAACGCAATAGACGATTTTTTGTCTAATTTAAAGAACGTGGAAGAAATCGTGGACACATCAATTTAGTTGAAGTACGCGATACACCGATACAACGATTTAAATTACCTGTACACAACAGAACAGGAGAAATTGATGAACAGACTCAAATTGATCGCATTGGGTGCCGTCATCGTCATGTTTACGGGAGCCACCGTATTGGCACAGTACAGACCGGACCCCAGCGGCCACACTCCTGCTTCCGGCAGAGGATCCTATTATGGTCCCTCCGACCAGCCGTATTCGGGATGGGGACTACCTGCTTGGGGAAGTGGTGCTGATACGAGCGTTTCGGGAGAGGGTTCTCCTTCAGGGCAGTCTGGAGGCTCCCCTTCGGCGCAGTACCAAACAAGGGGACGCGGTGTTGCGGCGGCTGACGGATCTGTTTCAGGCTCTGCTTCTCCATCGGGTCAATCCGGAGGTTCTCCTTCGGCACAATATAGGACCAGTTGGTAAAATGTCTGGGTCTGCCCCCAAAAAGGGCGGACCCTCATCCCAAATCGAGAACAGCCTTTATAGGCAAATGATCGGAGGCAATTTTCGCGGTGGCACTTTTATGCACCTTGATCTCCTTGAGAATTCTTGCCGGACGCACAAAAATTCTATCAAGAGCAAACAAAGGGAAAGTAGTGGGATAAGTGAGGAGCGCAGGTCCTTTTCCCAGACGCTTTGTCAAACGGTACTTCGTCAGGCTAAGCGGCCACCAAATGTTGAAATCCCCCATGACAACGGTGTTCTGAACGTGACCTATGGAGAGAGATTCCAGCAAGATGTCGACTTGTGCTCTGCGTTCGGATGCGCGTAATCCCAGGTGTGTTGCCACCACTCGCAGGGTGGTCCCATTCACATTGAGGTCCACGTCCAATGCTCCCCTCGGCTCCCTCGATCTGACGCTCAAATCCAATCGTCGAACCCTGGACACGGGATATTTCGTCAACAGCACATTTCCAAAGTTTTCCCCGTTTCTACAGAAGGTCGGACCCGCAATAAGCTCGAGACCCGTCATTCTTATGAGTTCCTGCATCAAACGACTGAAGGCTGCATTTTCGGGAAAACAGGTTTCCTGAAGCGCTATGATGTCTGCCTTCAATTCGCCGAGAACCTGGATGATGCGCTCCGGATTGTACGAACGATCCATGCCGTTCCACGCGTGCACATTATAGCTTGCTATCGAAACGCGACTGGCTCTCACTCATGTGTCCTTCAAGCAGCACCATGCCGTTTTGTTGATGAAAGAGGTCCTCGCCGCCACCTCTTCCTGACAAGAAATATGGTTGCTGCGGATACGGCCGCTATCGCGAGAACAACAATAAAACTCTTAAGACTTGGATTTTCCCACACCGATTTCAGACTCCCTGCAAAGAGAGAAATAATGACGATACCAGGCAATAATCCCAAAAACGTCCCTATGACATAGTTTACGAATTTCACCCGGGAAGCACCCATGACGAGATTTACAATCGGAAAAGGCGCAACAGGCAAAAGGCGAATAGCTGCGATTGTAAGAGAATTCTGTTGTGCGAGGCGTTTGCTTATCTTATTCACCCTGTTGCCTGCAATTCTTCGAATGGTGTCTCGACCGACTAGACGACCTATACCGTACGATACCGTAGCTGCTCCGAGACAGCCGATAATTGCATAAAAGCAGCTTGACCAAGGCTCGAAAATCAGTGCTGTCGCAGTTATGAGGAGCGTTATCGGAACCATGACCAGCGTACCGGCGACGTACGCGAGAGTAACCAGCAGCGGAGCCGCATCGTTTTGACGTAGTCCTCCACCCCAAATTGCGAGACTGTCAGCAGTAATCAGCTCTCTCAGGGGTCCCCATTTCCACAGAACAGACAGTCCGGCGAGGACGAGGATTATTGCCGCCAATTTCCACAGTGTCGGCCCATGCGATATTTTCAGATCTTCAGGAACGAAGTCATCAATCATTTTCTCGACGGTAACCGGTTTTTCCGGATCGACTACATTCAAGGTCGATGCAATCGCCTCGATCCATTCCGGCACCTGAGGGGACAAACGCTTCAGGGTCCGTCCCGAATTCCTCAGATGCTCTATAGTCTTCACCAGTGATTGAGAACGAGCTAAATCTGCTTCGACAATTTCGGGTGATGAACCCAGGTGTTCTGCCAAAAGTCTGTTTCTCAGCCCGGCTATTTTCTCTCGAATGCGATCCTCCCCGGATGATTCCAGAGCGACATCGCATTCCGTATCCAGTCCCATAGATCGATTGCTCAAATTTGACGATCCAATCCTTACCAGGTCGTTATCTATAACCATGACCTTAGAATGAACGACCATGTCCCCTGTTTCCATACCGGGTAAAACGGGATAATAAGCTGCCAGCCTGCCGAACGCATCAGCTTGAACGAGACGCTTGAGGGCAAGAGCCCGAAGCGCGTCCATGGTCCCTTCTTCAAGCCAACCGGCACTCTTGTGCGGGAGAATTAAGACGATTTCCGGCCCGTCGGGATCCGTCAGACGGTCGGCGAGGGCGTGGATGACACTATCTGAAGTAAGATACTGGTTTTCAATATAAATGAATTTATTGGCGCTGGCAATGGCATCACGGTACAAGTGCTCGATTTCATGAACCGGTGGAGGTTCCACATAACCAGGATCCGTCCGGGCTATTGCCACGGTGACATCTTCCAGATCCGGTGCATTTTCTGCGGGCCAGTCATAATCATCATGAGGAAGTGGTGACACAAGCAGGATTCCGGAAGCCCTGTACCATCTTTGTCTGAACACATTGCCGAGCGCCTGCGCGACATCTCCATCCAGGAGGATCTGAACGTCGTGGAATGGATTATGTATGCTTCCATCTGGCTCCATTCTCCTGGGATCGTTTACGATGTGTTTTGACGTGTCCCAACGGCCTTTTCCGAAGTCCATCCCTCCCACAAAAGCAATACTGTCGTCGATCACCACGATTTTCTCATGATGTGATGCTCCAAGAGGATGCCTGTCATCAAGCATGAAATGAATACGTGAATGGGTCTGCCATCCCAGCTTGAATATCGGCATGAATTCCCTGTCCAACATGAAAAGGCTCGAAAAATCCCAGAGCAGAATATATGCTCGAAGATCAGGCTTACCGGCTACTACCCTGTCGAGAAAGCGGCCGAACCTGCTTGATTCAATTTCCGTACTATCCCTTCGCAATAAGGAAATTCGACTGTCAATATCCCAACCGGCAATGTAAATTGTGGATTTCGCCTGTTCAGCCGCTCGCACGAATGCCTTAAAGTACGAGGCGCCATCAATGAGAAACGAAATATTGCGAGCCTTTCTCTTGCTGGAACAATTTCTTCCCTCTATGAGAATTTCATCGCGTACTTCTTCTTGGAATACCGTTTCTTTTTCCATCGTCTGACTGAGACTCCTCATATCGTAACAGTTGTCGTTCAAGCCCGAACCGTGCTTCTATCCTTACGACTTCTTCATCAATTTCCCGTTCACTTCATATACTAATGCTTCGGTCCAGAGGTTTACTCCGAATCCGACCGCCGGACCTGCTTGAACACACCTGTAAAACCGGTTACCATCTGTACAAACAATATGTATGCTCATCCGATTGATACTGAAGAGGAGGAATTAACATGACAAGAATGGGCGAACTCTATCAGGTTGCGGATTGGAAAACTGAAAAACATGTACCCGTGATCGAGTGTGCAGACGAAGTGGCTGCGGAAGAGATGTTCGATATTTCGGTGTCCCTCGGGAAAGAAATAGCGCATCCCAACACCACAGAACATCATATTATGTGGATCAAGGTACATTTCAAGCCGAATGAAGACAAATTCTCATACGATCTGGGCAATTTTGAATTCAGTGCCCATGGAGCATCCGTTGAAGGGCCGAATACAGGGCCAGCCTATACTAACCATTCGGTGGTATGCAGAGTCAAGCTGAAGAAATCCGGAGTTATTTTCGCCACCGCGTACTGCAATATTCATGGACTCTGGGAGAATTCCAAGACTATAAACGTGCGCCCACAACCTTAATACTTAGGTTTAACTTAATATTTTAACCAACTGATTTTATTTGACACATTAAGATCACTGTGATATTGTCTTCCTGCGCTCTCCTCGTTGTTCGATTTTTTGAAAAAAAACATTCTTTTGAGCAGGGCGAGTTCATAGAGGTTTGAGGATATGAAGACATTATCACGGTTGATCTTGGTGTTCTTACCGGTCGTTTTTGTTGTCGGCACTGCCTTTGCGGATCCCGCCACTTTGACAGGAGTTCAGTTATCTCCTGATCTCAGAGTATTGACTGTAACCTTTCAAGGACAGCCCGGGAAGCACTCCGCATTTGTGATCGAGAATCCTTCCCGTCTCGTGGTAGATTTCGATGGGACCGCACTGGCACAGATTACCACCAAAGTCCCGGTACACCGAGAACCTGTCGAGATGATACGAATCGGACAACAGAACGGGCGGGCCAGAGTTGTGGTCGATTTTGGAAGCCACTCCGTACCGCCTTTCAAGCTTGACCGCCGCCACGATTCCATTGTGGTACATCTTGGTGCAAATTCATTCAGCGGTAGACCCGCGCCTCCGAAACAGCAACAGGCCCAAGCTGTCAAACCGAAACCGTCGACCGCGAGAGAATCCCGAGTGACCCCTCCTCCAGCCAAACGAAACGATCTGAACGTCAAATCTGCAGGCATCGCAGAAAACTTGATCTACGTGGAAGTCATAGATGAAAAGGATCCAAAACGCGAGTATCGGCTCGTTTTCGATCTGGATAGGACTGATTTTAGCGTTCGAGGTGCCACGGTGAGCGATCCCGCAGGGAGTGTGAGACGCTTTCACCTGGTTTCCAGCGAAACCACCCCTCAGGTCAAAGTTGATTCGCTTGAGAAAAAAGACATCCCTACTACCAATGAGTCCTCTCCATCCGGAAAAGGCAAATTCAAATGGGGGCTCCAGAGTGGCCCCCAAACCACCCTTCAGTCTGATGACGAGTTTACGGAACCGGAGAGCGTGACGAGGGGACCGCTTAAAATGGAGCGATTCCAATTGAAGCCGCGCCAATCGGCACAGAGTAACTAATACACGTCCGAAGCTCCGCACAGAAGAAGTTTGGTATCACCTCAGTAGTATCCGCACGAGCTTGGTAAGAATATCCCGCCAAAATTATCGGAATGGCCGGCGTCGCTGCCGGCCTATTTACAATCAAGGACATGACTGTCAATCCATAAAACGATTCATAAAACGATGGAATCGCATTTTCCAGTAAGCAACGTTGATCGGAATCAGGTTTCTGGGATCGAAATTGACATTGGGAATCTTTCCTATGGAGGACAAATAATTCACGTGTGCAGCAACTGAAACAGGACATCCTTTGGCGTGAATGTATCTCGAGGAAGTGTTTGCATAGGATTCAAGCAAGGAACCGAATATTTTCAACAGCATATCATTTGAAGGTGTCCGATTTTCGTCCACCTCTTTGGTGCTCCTGTATTTACCTTCTATTTTGACGTGCTGTCCGTCCAGTTTTCCTTCCCATCGTGTGCAATCTCCTGCGAAAATTACCCGCTCGTCCGGCGCAAGATCCAATGGTCCTTCAACTTGTCCCACCACATATCTGACTTTTCTCATACGATGAAGAACATCCGGATGGTACATCTTAAAAATATGGATGGCTTCCTGAAGAGCCCCGGGACATCCTCCCCAACAATAATCCGCTGAATGCGATTCAGGAAAAGTGCCGACAGTGCAGGAGAGATTCCCGGTATTGTTGAAATAGCTATCGATGTGTTCCATGCAGAACTCAAATCCGCGATTTCTGTCCTGAAGTTGATTGAGAGGAAAATCGCCGCCAATATCAATCTGTTCCAGGTCTATGGGGCCAAATCCACGTTCCGCGGCGAGCCGCAAATGAACCACCTTGTGGGGGTCCACGTTAACCATGTGGCTACAGACCGTGTCCACGGCACAGGGGTTGATACCCATGACTATGGCTCCCATGTGAAACGGTGTGGGGGTGAGCATCATCTTCTGTCCCGCCACTATGGCATCCACAGCGATAAAATGTGTATTTACCGTTTCCTGAAGGTCTGCGATCTTGTGTTCCAGGAAGCTGTTGTGATCGACGAGCCGATGCCGATCATCCTGAATTCCGATAAGATTCTTGAGACTCAGAGTTAAACGTGTCCAGGGATGAGCTTTAAATTTGGGAAGATTGATGAAGCAATCGCACTGGGTGACCCGTTTTGGAACAAACATGGAATCCCGCAGGCGGCGGGGATTGGAAAGTCTAACTGCAACGTGTCTTTCTTCATCAAAATAGCAGGGCTTCACATGATTTCGAGACAAGACTTCTTCGTACCCGGCGTTTTTGTATGAAAATCTCGTAGGTACGGTAATTCCGGAGCGTTCTCCAACGAGAATTTCCCCTATTCCGTCCCCTGCCCTCTCCTTCAAGGCTCGAATCACTCCATCGATGAATTCCGCACGGGTATATGCGTGCGGAAACACCTCATGGGCTATCACACAGTTGGGTTTGAGCAAGATCTTTCCGCGCGGCGTGACACCCAATTCTTGCATGCCTTCTTTTACGATGGCAGCAATTGCAGCAGGGTTGTAATTCTCGCATCTATAGATAAGGACTTTCTGTTTCATGATACTTCCCGTGTCCTGAATTTTAGGATGCCAACTTTCAACCTATCAGGTTTTGGGAAGGTCGAAAATATCTAAAAGCACTTTCGAATGGCGAATCGTGACTTACTGTTTAAAAATTGACGGTAAGAGGCGTTCACAACAGAAGGCCACAGTGAGTCCAAATCTTCCAAATCCTGACTGCAAAGCTTAACCGAAGTGAAACTTCGTGCGGGCAACCGGTTACTTATAATAGAAAGGGGATAATGCCATGGAAAATCTATCTGATTACGAAGGCAAGGTTGAAAGGCTCGTCCGGGAATGGGACGATCGAATCGAAACTCTCCGGGATGAGTCCAGTCACGCAATCGATACGCACAAGAAGAGAATAGATGAAGAAATAAGCCAACTCATTATGAAAAGAGAAGCCGTGCGACGAGGGCTGTTGCGAGTAGTCGGTCCGGAAGATGAACTGTGTCTCACGTGCAAAGAGCCGGACGAGACCCTGGGTTCTCTTTTTTCAAAAAAAGATGACGAGAAGGCATGACACACATGGTGAATGAAAACCGTCGGGAAAACGGGCAGATTCCGAGGAGAGGTGTCTGAATGAACACATTTACGCTCGAGAATTTAAGGACTCTCTTGGAATGCCAAGAAGGACCCTGTATATCAATATACCTTCCGACTCACACAAAGGGAGGAGATACCCAACAAGATCCCATCAGGCTCAAGAATCTTCTTAAAACGGCAGAAGAGCAGCTCATGCAAAGGGAAATGCGGACCGTTTCCGCAAAGGAGTTGCTGGCCCCAGCCCAGGATCTAATTTCCGACACACGTTTCTGGTCGCACCAATCCAACGGTTTAGCAATTTTCATTTCTGAAGGACAGTTTATTCTTCATAGCGTACCTCTCGCGTTTGACGAATTGGTCGTCGTAAGCGAACGTCATCATGTGAAGCCGTTGCTTCAACTCCTGACGGGGGACGGACGATTCTACGTTCTCGCACTAAGCCAGAATCAGGTGCGATTGCTCGAAGGGACCAAGTTTAGTGTAATTGAGATGGAGTTGGATGACATCCCTGCAAGCAAGCAAGAAGCACTGGGATATGACGAATTCGAAAAACAGATAAAATGGCATGGACAGAAACCGCCGTCACCAGCAGGAAAACAGTCGGGGATTTTTCACGGACATGGAGAAGGAGTCGATGACTCCAAGGACCAGATACTGCTTTTTTTCAGAGCTGTGGACAAGGGATTGAGAGATAAAGTGCACTGTGACGGCAATCCGTTGATTCTTGCCGCAGTTGATTATTTGGTTCCCATTTACAGGGACGCGAATACGTGTCCCAAGCTGCTTGATGAATGGATAAGCGGAAACCCTGAAGGGCTCAGTGTCGAACAGATTCATCAGCAGGCATGGAAAATAATAGAGCCGCATTTCGCGCTCGCCCAGAAACAAGCGGTAGAACGGTATCACGGTCTGGCGGGTACGGGAAAAACGAGCCCACATCTTGATTCCGTAATAAGAGCAGCGTATTCAGGAAGAGTGGACACGCTGTTTGTCCCTGTGGGTGTCCAGAGATGGGGCAAGGTAAATCCGGACGATTTCAGTTCGGAACCGCACGATGAGCAAATGGCCGGAGATGAGGACCTGCTGGACGCGGCGGCAATACAAACCATTCTGAATGGAGGTACTGTTTATGCCGTGCAACCGGACCAGGTTCCCGACAACAGATATATCGCGGCGATTCTGAGGTATTGATCGAAGGAGTGTATTCCGTGGGCCACGAATCCAAGCATATCCCTCTCTCTATGCTATGAATAAACGCTCCAACGTCCACATAGGAACTTCCGGGTGGCACTACAATCATTGGATCGGACCGTTCTACCCGGAAGATCTCCCAAAGAAAAATTTCTTTCAGCATTATGTGAAAAAGTTTATGACCGTGGAGATCAATAACTCTTTCTATATGCTTCCCCAGATAAAGACTTTTGAATCGTGGAAAGACCAGTCGCCAGACGGTTTTCTCTACGCGGTCAAGGCAAGCAGGTTCATCACGCATATGAAGCGCCTCAAGGATCCGGAGCGCTCCCTCCCGGAATTCTTCCGGAGAGTGGAAATCCTGGAAAAGAAATTGGGACCGATTCTCTTTCAATTGCCGCCTCACTGGAAATACAATGAGGAACGATTTCAAGAGTTTCTCGCTGCATTGCCACGTACGCACAGGTACGCATTTGAATTCAGGGATCAGAGCTGGATCAATGATAATGCCTTGGCACTCCTGAAGAGGTCCGGCGTAGCGCTGGTTCTGTACGATTTCGGAGAGCTTTCTGTTCCAAGACAGGTTACCGCGGATTTCGTCTATGTGCGGCTTCACGGCCCCGGAGGACCGTACGAAGGCAGCTATTCTCTCGAAGAGCTGAGAACCTGGTCTGATGCCATTACTGCTTGGAGTGCCGACGGACTGGACGTTTTCTGTTACTTCGATAACGATCAATTCGGTTATGCTCCAAAAAATGCAATCCAGTTGATGGAGCTTGTCCAATCTGATAGGAAAGATTCAGTGCGGAAATGAAACAGGTATAATGAGCAACAGGTTAATCGCGACCATCATTCCCATCAAAAACAGAGCAATCGATTTCATGAAAAATTTTCTCAGTATAGCGATCAGGGCACTGATCATTGCCGTGGTATTCAGTCTGGTAGGATTAGGACTGAACTCGGTATCTCCCAGCGGTATCCCGCTGATGTATACGCCCCCCGAGAAACTGGTAGTGAGCGGGATATCCATACCTCTCATCGACGAGGTTGAAGCGCGCCGATTTCTTGAAGATCCCTCTTCTGTGTTCGTCGACACGCGGAATGAAGAAGATTTTGCTGAACGCCATGTTAAAGGCGCCGTGTTTCTCCATCCCAATTCCGTGGAGGAACGTTTTCCTGAGGTGCAGCCCCTGATCCCTGAAGAAAGCCGCGTCATTCTCTACTGTTATGGTCCGGAATGTGATATGGCTGAACGTGTTGCGGAGTTTCTGGCGCAGCTCGGTTATAAAAACATGATGATCATGTCTGCCGGATTCAAGAGTTGGGAAAAAGCCGGTTTTCCTTCAGAGTCCTCGAAACGAAGAGAACGATCCTAATCTTGGCTTGTTTTTAAATTTGCGCAGTTCCCAATCCCGACATATTCCAGGCGAGGTTTTCATAATGGCCGAACGTTTCAGGATAGCGCTGGTTTTCGTGCTCGCCGTTTTCAGTGCACAGCTTGTATCCGCTCAGATCGGGAGAGTCCCCGACCAACCGGCTAACAACACGACACAAAGCGTAGTGGCTACGAAACCAGCTTCAGGCTGACAACGAACATCGAGATCGGGCAGATCTCTCATCCCTCTGCTCAAAGATCCCAATGCACACGTGCGCCAGCACGCAGCCGAAGCCATCGCTAGCTTCTCCAGTTGTCCTGACGATTTGTTCCAGCCTCTCCTTGAACTGCTCAACGACGAGGATGCGAAGGTCGTGCAGACTGCAATGCTTACTCTGGGCCGCGTCGGAAAGGACAAATCCGAAGCAGAAGCATCACTTCTCAGATTCACGAACGATCCGAATCCCCTTCTGAAAGAAACTGCTGTGGTCGCACTTGCCCGTCTGGGGCGCATCGATGACCAAAGCGTTCCCGTCCTCTTGAAAACATTGGAATCTACGGATGATTTATTAAGCTCGTCGGCGGTTGCGGCAATCGGACAGGCCAATGATTCTCAGGCCGTTAAACTCCTTCCTGGATTGAACCGGAACCTGGAAACGGGACAAAACCGGGCATTCAAGCGTTCCCTTACTGCGCTGTTGCTCATGAAGGATCGTACCCGTCAGTCTCTCGACCGGATAGTCACCGTTTATGAGAAAGTCCCTAAAGAGAGAAGACCGGACGTACTCAAGCTACTCATTGAACTTGATTCCACAGGCGGGCATTCACTCCCGATATTGGCGGCTGCCATTCAGGATTCGGATCCTGAGATGAGAAAGATTTCGCTTTGGGGGACTGTCCGGACGATTCAAGACAGAGACGTCCTCAAATCGCATCTTGAAAAGGGGCTAAACGATTCTGTTCCGGAAATGCAGGTCAGCGCACTAAAATACCTGCACGCGTATGCAAACAGAATGCCTGACATGTTCCCGCAAGTGCTTGCTTTGACGAAACATGATGCCCCACGGGTCAGAATGGCTGCTGTGGACGCTCTCGTTCCTTTCAAAGCGAAGTCAACGGAATGCTTGGAGGCCCTGAATTACATATCGGAGCACGACAGCGATCCCGAGGTTCGAGCAGGAACCTACTATGCTTTCGCCCGCATGGATCTGGAGTTTGCATCGAAGGCTGAATCTTTGCTGGAGCGGATTTCCCGGACGGAAGAAGATACGAAGCTCAGGAATTCGGCTAAATTAGCTTTGATGAGCCTGCGTCGCCGTCTGGCTCGCGATAGAGGCGCGATGATTCCCGGAGAAGAGCTGGGACGCTAATGTTTGCGGAAAATGCCTTGAATATCTCTCCCTAATAGTCCCCTAGAGGCCGCAGGCTCCCGTAAAAGCCGGTGGAGGGCAACCTCCGTGCCGTTCAATCAGGTTTGAAGAGCAAATTCGTCTAGAGCGATTACAAAAAATTATGACGTTCATTACACGCTCGAATACAAGATGTTATACCTATTCGCTTTTATGAATCCAATTTTGGCCGGCACGGAGGCACGGCCACTACCGGCTGATGGTAGGGTCCGGCGTCTCTGCCGGACCTCTCGGTTTTATAAGATTTATTGGCGAAATGGTATTAGGGGGGACCAGCGTCTCCCGGTCCAGATCGACATAATTGATTATTTTTAGATGCGCCGGCACGGAGGCCGGCTGCTACCAACACCTTTTTTCTTCAATCGGACACGAATTTTGGCAATGCTATAATTTGACGGATCTGGATTGAGTCAAAAAAAAAGGAGTCCGTCCGGACTCCCTTTTTCTTACTGCATCGTGACCTGATCAGTGAGGTACTTCCACAGATGTTTCCTTCACTGTGATAGCAACTTTATAAAGTACGGACAGGATGAGGAATCCCAGCGCCCACACTCCGAGGGTGATGGCCATTTCCGTTGCGGTTGGACTGTAATTGGTTATCGTCTCCAAGGGCGAAGGGATATAACCGGTGAGGACCAGTGTCACACCCTTTTCGATCCACAGACAGATGAAAACCGATGCACAGGCTATCGTCAACGTGGTTTCGTTGTTACGGGTTTTCGGATTGATGAGAAGCGCTATGGCAACGAAGGCCAACACAACGCTTGTCCACATCCACGGTACCAGGAAGGCGTGTCCGTGGAGTCCGGTGAACAGGAACGTGAAGTGATTCATGTGCTCGGGAATCTGGCTGTAAAACACGGTGAAGAGTTCGCAGAGCACGAAGAACACGCTTATAATCATAGCGTATGTGATTATCTTGGCCAAGGTTTGGATTGCTTCCCAACCGGCATCAAACTTTGTGTACCTCCTGAGGAAAAGACAGAAAAGGATCAGAAGCGAAGGACCGGAAGCAAAAGCGGATGCCAGGAATCTCGGCGCCATAATTGCAGTGAGCCAGAATCCGCGGCCGGGAAGACCGGCGTACAGAAACGCTGTAACCGTGTGAATACTGACTGCCCAAGGAATGGAGAGATAGATCAGCGGCTTGATCCAGGAGGGAGGCGGTGCGCCTTTACGCTCTGCACCGAGAATCGTCCAACCGATAAAGATGTTCAGGAGCAAATAACCGTTGAGCACCACCATGTCCCAGAAGAGGACCGAGTTGGGCGTCGGGTGCAATAGCACGTTAAACGCACGCGAAGGTTGACCGAGATCGACTATGATGAAGGAGAGACACATGGTTACGGCAGCAACGGCCAAGAATTCCCCGAGGATGGTGATCTTGCCGAATACCTTGTAATTATGAAGGTAATAAGGCAAAACCAACATAACGGCAGATGCCGCGACACCGACAAGAAACGTGAACTGGCCGATGTACACCCCCCAGGATACGTCCCTGCTCATGCCGGTGATCCCCAAACCATAGCCAAGCTGTCGCAGGTACGCAGCGAAGCCTATTCCCACGAGAGCCAGGAGTATCAATAGCCAAGTAAAGTATCCTTTAGTTCCAGTTAGAGCCTTTTCGAGCATGGGTACCTCACAATATGTAGTAAACCTGGGGTTGAGTCCCGAGCTGAGGTTTGCGCCGAATCGTCGGATTCTTCCTGAGGACTTCCCGAATTTCGGAATTCGGATCTTCCAGGTCGCCAAAGATCAGCGCCTTTTCTTTGCAGGCCTCCACACATGCGGGGATCTGCCCCTTTGCCAATCGTTCAAAACAGAAGGTGCATTTTTCCACCACACCACGAGTACGGGTGGGGTATTCCGGATTCAGCGGGGTCTTGATGAACGGTCGCGGATCCCGCCAATTCAAGCTTCGAGCACCGTATGGACATGCTGCCATACAGAACCGGCAGCCGATGCACCGGTGAAAGTCCATCATGACTATACCGTCCGAGCGTTTGAAGGTCGCTTGTACAGGGCAGACCCGAACGCAGGGAGGATTGTCGCAGTGATTACAGAGTACCGGGAACGGCAATCCTTTCAGACCTTCTTTTAGATACGTGTCCAGATACTGGTTTTCTTCCCCGGGAAACGCATGCTCAAAGCCAGTCAACCAGATCCATTTCACTTCGTCTTTTTTATTATCGAAATCCGGCACATTATGCACTGTGTGACAAGCGAGAACGCAGTCCTTGCAGTTATCTTTGGCTTTCAGACAATTCTTCATGTCCACAACCATGGCCCACCGCTTTCCCTTGAGAGCATTCGGACCAGGCTCGTACTTTGCCTCTGGGCTACCTGCCACCGCATCCAGGGTTGGTTTCGCGCCTATACCCAGCACGGAGAGGCCGGCGATTTTTAGAAAAAATCTTCTTGTGCTGTCCATCAGTTACTCCTTGCGGCCTGTTGCTGAGATTTTTCCTGCGGTGGGATATGGCAATCCCAACACTTGGGCGCAGCATCCACATAGTTGTGGCACCGATCGCAGAATTGTTCTTTCTTTGAATGGCACTTAGTGCAGGTGTTCTGGAGACTCATTTCGTACTGTTTTCCGGTGGAGCTGACGTATATCCGTTTTCCATTGCGGACCACTTCGTCTCTCCACTGGTCCAGAAGCTGCATATGTGATGTTTTCATAAATGCCGTGGGCTCTACGCACTGTTTTTCAGTGGTTCCGACTTCCAGCTTCGGGGGAGTTGCTTTCGCTCCCGTTCCCGCGTTGTACCAGAAGGGAAACGCTACGAGCCCGAGAAAGATGACTATTCCAACTATGATTTTTCCGGCGTCATACATTCTCACTCATCCTCCTCATCTAGAGGTTCGCCACGAAGATCTTCGGTCCGCTCTTGCTCTCCATCCATGATCAGAGCGTTCGCCACAAGCTCGTGGATTCCGCCCACGGTCACATCGGGGGCCCAGTAATGCATGAGCGCCGTCAGGGTTGCCCTGTCGATTGCACACATGCACAAGAGGCGATTCACGTCGTGATGCTTTTCGACGTGTTGAACAGCGTTCGCCCGAGGGAATCCGCCTCTCATTCTCATTTCCAGGTTTTCGTCATTACCGAGGCCCGCTCCGCCGCCGCAGCAGAATGTCTGCTCACGAATTGTGTTTTCAGGCATTTCGAAGAAGTTCTCGCACACGTTCTGGATAATGTATCTGGGTTCATCCATGAGTCCCGCTGCTCGTGCAGGGTTGCAGGAGTCGTGATATGTGGCCCGGATCTTTCGGTTTCTGCTGGGGTCGAGTTTGAGTTTCCCGTGCTTGATAAGGTCCGCGGTGAACTCCGTTATGTGGACCATCTTGGACTGCTTGGCATTTTCGAACTTGGTCCCGGTAATGGGAGAAACCGGCGCTTCCAGGAAGTCCGCAGGACCATTCATGGTTTCCATGTACTGGTGGATAACCCGCCACATGTGACCGCATTCACCACCGAGAATCCATTTGACGCCGAGTCTTTTCGCTTCAGCGTAGATTTTTGCGTTGAGTCTTTTTATAAGCTCGTGGGATGAGAAAAGGCCGAAATTCCCGCCTTCAGACGCGTAGGTGCTCCAGGTGTAGTCCAGCCCGAGTTCATGGAAGAGCATCAGGTAACCCATACAGGTGTAGGTTCCCGGGTCTGCGAAGTAGTCACCGGACGGGGTCACGAAGAGTATTTCAGCGCCCTTCTTATTGATCGGAAGATCGACTTTGATTCCGGTAATGCCTTCGATATCGTCCACCATGAATTCCCACATGTCTTTGACACCGTGGGGGGGGATGCCAAGGTGGTTTCCAGTACGAAAACAGTTGGCTACCGGTTCCATGACCCAGTTGATGTTCAGACCGACGAGGTTCAGGAGTTCCCTGCCGATCATGGTCACTTCGGCAGTATCAATGCCGTAAGGACAGAACACTGAGCAGCGTCGGCATTCTGTGCACTGAAAGAAGTAGTAGAACCATTCTTTGAGCACATCGATAGTCAATTCTCGTGCGCCACCGAATCGTCCCATCAACCGACCGAGAGTCGTGAAATCGTTGCGATACACCGATCGGATCAGCTCAGCTCTGAGAACCGGCATGTTCTTGGGATCGCCGGATCCGATGAAGAAATGGCATTTGTCAGCGCATGCACCGCATCTCACGCAGATATCCATGAAGAGTCTGAAGGAACGAAATTTGTCGAGGCGTTCCTTGAAACCTTTCAGAATGATTTCCTGCCAGTTATCAGGGAGCTTCCAATCTGTATCAGTAGGACTCCATTCACGAGGGTTGGGGAGGCCCAGTCGTTTGAGATTCTTGCCGGCTGCAGGATAGCTGTACGTGCCATCCCGAAATTTAACGGGCGTATCCATCCACGAGGTTTCAGGAGTCTTGTTCAGATCGATATTCATCAAGTCCTGAGGCTTGGGAAGGTTATGCAGTTCCATATTTACTCCTTGTCAACCGGAATTCCGGCCTCTTTCATCTTCACACGGAATTCGTCCTCGTATTCTTCATACGTATGGACTTTGACCGGATAATTCCAGGGGTTCACATACCGCTCACTCCGGTTCACGTTTGCCATATTTCTCGTCGGGCTCAGGAAAACCCCGCCTGCGTGCATGAGTTTGCTAAAGGGGAAGTATGCGAATAACACGCTTACCAGGAAGAGATGCACGTAGAATATCGGGTCAATTCCTGCGGGCACAACCGGATGAAAGGTAAAGAGTCCCATGGCAAGCTGTTTGACGCTCAAGAGATCGACTTTCCAGACGTTTCTCATGAGCACGCCCGAAATAGCGATACCCAGGATCAAAAGGAGAGGAAAGTAATCTGCAGGAAGAGAAATATATCTCATCTGCGGAACAAGGACTCTCCTGAGAAACAGATATGTTACTGCTGCGAGAAACGCTATGTCGGTCAAAAACAGCGTCGGTACGAGAATCTGGAAAAAACCGTCAAGGGACGAAAGGATTTCCACAAACGAAGGAATGGGCTCAACAAAAAAACGAATGTGCCGAATCACTATCGTCAGAAACGCATAGTGAAAAGCAATACCGCCAAGCCAAAGCCATTTGGCCGATCCGTATACCACGTTCGGCCCTTCCCTCAGTTCGGCTTTCGTGTTTCTGAAAAGCGACCGGAAAAGGAGCACTTCGAGAGCCATGCGTCCAATGAGGCCCCACATATTGTACGGGCTCTCGAGATTATCCGCTTTGATCCAGGGCAAAGATTTGCCTTGGCCGCAGGTGGTCGGGATGCGAAAGGGCACGGGCACTTTCGCCCAGTCGATAATGCGATACACGATCCCGACAACAAATACGGCAGACGCTATATAGGGGATCACTACCCCAAAAAGCGTATCCAGGCCTATCGCCCCTACCCCGAATAGAGCGATAAGCACGAGGGCTACCACTGCAATTAGGGACGCGAATAGGGAAGTCCATGAGTTCATCTGCCATCACCTCGATATGTTGCGCTATGATTTAGTGTCAGGGGAGTCCGCCCATTCGTGCGGCATCCCGTATTTTTGGCAAGCTCTGTCTATCAGTCTGGAAGACCTATCTCTAATCTCGCTGGCTTTTATATCGAAAAGCGTCTCGCGACATTGCATATATATATTGAAAGCAAGAAGTGCGAGACCGTCCAGCCTCTCTTCGAACTCCAGCAATTCTTCATAGAGCCCGCGTTCCCGAATCGTTTTTCCGAGAACTTCTCGCACAGCATCCTTTAAGAGAAACACGAATCCAACGGCTGATGACGGGGCAAATCCCTGAACTGCCCTCACCCGTATGATCCGATCGAGATTTTCCGAAAAAAAGGTCGTTTCAGCTTCGCCCTCTTGTATGAGCCCGTTATACAGACCTTCCAGTCCGTCTTCGATGGAGCTGCCAACCGGATTTGCAAAACGGTTTTTCTGATTCTTCAAAAAACGTTGAGTTTCCGGAGGGTAAGTTCCGATCAGGAGCTCTTTCCATTTGCTGACTATTGCTGCTTTTTCTTTTATGAGAAGATCTTCCAACATAATCCAATCACTGTTTTCCGGACCTGCTTATAGGTGCGCAAAATCCTTCACCTTCGCCGTTGCTATTATTACCCAACCCTGCCCAGGTAATTCAACGAGGTGCCTTTTTCTCAGCGACATACGCCGCTCTTTGGTAATACGGTGAAACCGCCCTGATTGTCCTGAACCATACGTGTGTGAACGTCGCTCCCTCACGCGATGTTATTATTTGGCCCGACTGAAACTGGTGATTCGACGATCAGACGGCAAGAATTTCAAAGGCTTAAAAGTAGCCCAACCGATTAAAATTGTCAAGGATTTTAAGGCTAAACCGTGGAAAAAATCTAAGAACGATGATCGTTGTCCGGACCGCGGACAACCTTCCGCTCAATTTTTTCATCAGCTTCTTGAGAATCGTTTGACATGCGTCGCTCTTTGGCTGATTAGTGCATTCTCGATCATGGTGCTGTATAGTCCAACCAATAGTCTTTTCCGAGGCTGACATGGTAACTTTTCGTGGAATCAATCACTTGGCCCTGGTTACTTCCAATTTGGATGCAACCATCGGATTTTGGAGAGACCTCCTGGGCATGAGACTCATTGTAGGGCTCGGGCATCCGGGATATCGCCATTATTTCTTTGAAATTTCTCCGGGCAACATGATTGCTTTTTTTGAATGGCCCGGAACACTGCCTGCTCCGGAAAAAGATCACGGCGCGCCTGTAACCGGTCCCGTGGCATTCGATCACGTATCGTTTAATGTCGATTCGCGTGAGGATCTCTGGGATCTGAAGGACAAGCTTGAAGCCGCAGGATTCTGGGCTTCCGAGGTGGTGGACCACGGGTTCATTCATTCCCTGTATTCATTCGATCCTAACAATATACCAATTGAATTCAGTTTCGGAATTCGTATGACGGAGATCTCCGCAAATCCGGTTATGGCTGATTCAGCTCCTTCTCCGGTCGCTCTCGAAGGCCCCGAACCGCAGCCGGAAAAATGGCCGCCAGTGGAAGCCCCCACATCTCGGGAAGATCGAAAAGTCTATCCCGGACTCGGGAGCGAGTTGTTCCACGGCACTGACAACAGGGAGGGGAGATCCGATTCCGATGAGCAATAACGGCGTCATTACCCCTGACCTGATTAAGGCGATCCAACAGGGATATTCAATCAACTGGAACGGAATTCACGGCATAGATCATTTTCAAAGAGTGAGGGACAATGGACTTAAGCTCAGTGCACTCACTGGAGCAAATCCCTCGATTGTGGAGCTCTTTGCTTTTCTTCACGATTCCAAGAGGCTGAACGATGCCTGGGATCCGGGACACGGCGCACGTTCGGCAGGATTCGTCAGGGAATTGAATGGTTCTCTCTTTTACCTGGAAAAAGATGAGCTTGAACTGCTCGCTTTTGCTTGCGAACACCATACCGACGGCTTAATTGAAGGCGATATAACCGTCCAGACCTGCTGGGATTCCGACCGGTTGGATCTCTGGCGAGTAGCGAGACGGCCCCAGCCTGCACGCCTGTGTACCGAGGCTGCACGATCCAAAGAGATGATCGAGTGGGCCATGTCCAGAATACCCTGACAAAGTGCAATTCTCCATCTGATTCATGAAAGGCCGCCCCAAATGAGGGACACAAATTTGAATCATTTTCTTAGCAGTCTGGCACTCATCTTCAGGGAACACCTGTTGGAAGAAAAATGGCTGATCGCTCCTGCCTTGCGAGTCGGCTATCAATGGTTGGATACTGTAACCAGGTCGGGACAAGCAGCAGTCAATGTGCGAGTCAAGACCTTGAAGGGCATGGTCCTTGACATCGCCGCTCCGGAGATGGCTAGAAAGGGAACCAGACTTGTCTCGAATCGCGGAGGGGCAATTCTGGTGGATCGCATTCTGAATCGCCTGAGAAAAGCTTCGCCCTCGTACTTAACGTCTCTTCCCATCAGTCCTACGCTCTCACAGACGGTCTATTCATCTCTTAAGGAAATGAGAGCAGCGGGAATCGGGCCTGACGATCTCGGAATCGATCATTTCGAGCATCCTGAAAAAGGATCGGAGCTTTCCCGCGTTCTTGCGGAATTTCTTGAGGAGATCCGGAAAAACGATCTCATTGATTACACAGATGCTCTCGAGATTGCTCGAAAAAACCTGCATCCCTTTCTTCTTGGCTTGCCTGACACATTGCTGCTCATTCCGGAGGTGGAAGAAATGTCTCCTCTGGAGAAGGCGCTGATTCAGGAGATCCCTTCGAGGAACGTGCACTGGATTCCTGTGGACCGACCACTCTCGGAACCCGAAGATAGTTCCGGTCCCCTTACGAATGCTGAAATGCTCAGGTGGATAGAACAGCCTCTTGCGGCTCCTCCAGTCGGGGAGGATGATGAGACCGTTTCCATTATTTCGGCAATGGGCGAAGTGAATGAGATAAGAGAAGTGTTCCGCACATGCATCAGCAAAGGAATATCTCTGGATGATGTGGAACTTGCCCATACAGACAGCAGCACGTACCTGCCGTTGATATACGAGATTTGCAAAAGGATGCAGGCGGATTTGCCTGATACAGTCGAACCGCTTGTGACATTTGCAGAAGGTATCTCGGCAACGCACTCCAGGCCGGGCAGATTTCTCAAGGCATGGGTATCCTGGGTCCGGAGCAATTTCAGTCAGTCTGTCTTATCAAGCATGCTCGATGCGAAGCTTGTCGCTATTCCCCATACGGAATCGGACGGCCCCGGACTAGAAACGCTCTCGGCATTGTTCCGCCGACTGGGCATAGGATTTGGACGAGACCGGTACCTGGACAAAATTGATGAGTTGATCTCAGGACTGGAACAACAGGGTGTTCGGGATGCTCCCTCTTTGGGACATGACGATCCCGCTGCGGACCGTCGGGAATTTCAGCTCAAGACTGCCCGAGTCCTCAGAGCTTTCTTACAGGAACTCCTGTCGATTATGCCCAACAACGATGCAGTTTCCAATGAGGTCCTTGAATCGGCAAAGAAACTGATCGCTACGCATGCGAGAAATGTCGACGAATTCGATGCGTACTCGTCTCGGGCCATTCTGGAAGAAATAACGGATATGCAACGGTATGTTGCTGTTGAAGACGAAGACGAGTTGAGCCTGGATGTGTGGGAATGGTTGTCAGTGCTCCCGGATGAGGTGCGGGTTATGGGCAGCGGTCCTCGTCCCGGCGCTCTTCACGTCTCGAATGCCTCAAGCGGCGGTCACGCGGCGAGGAAATATTTGTTTCTTGTTGGTTTGGATGACAGCAGATTTCCGGGACACGGATATCGAGACCCGGTGGTGCTGGACAGCGAACGTGAGAAGATTTCCAGCCAACTGGAAACCGCTTCTCACAGACAGAAGAGAAAACTTTCAGGTTTCGCCCGCTTGCTCGCGCGTCACCGGGGCTCTATCCTGCTCTCCTATTCCTGCAGGGACCTGTCGGACGAGCGTGAGAAATTCCCCGGCACGGTGATCGTATCTGCATTCAGAATCATTTCCGGTCAACGGGAGGCAGATCAGAGAGATCTCCTTAACTGGTTGTCTCCACCGGCTTCCTTCGCTCCAGACGCTCCGGAAAAGAGCCTCAGTGCATCCGACTGGTGGCTATCCCGCATCTGTAGCGCGCGTGAGATTGCCAACCCGGAGGAGTTAATTTCTCATTATTTCCCTCACTTATGGAGAGGCATCGAAGCTCGGAAGAACAGACTTTCACCGGATTTCACTCTATACGACGGCAAACTGGCTAGGCCCCTTTCTACTCTTGACCCTTCGCAACCGGATGGACCTATTGCATCGGGAAGCATGCTCGAGACTGCGGGAAGATGTCCACTCGCCTATTTTTTTCGGTATGTCCTCAGAGTGGAACCTCCGGAAGAGTTTGCGCTGGAGCCGGAAAAATGGCTCGACCCGCTTCGTTTCGGGAGTCTGCTCCATGAAGTTTTCTATACCTTTGTCACTGAAACGGCTCCGATTCACTGGCCGCCGGTCTTCGAGCGCGACTTGCCGAGGATGAAAGAGATACTGAATGCTCTTGCCTCCGATTATCGCAATATGTATCCGCCACCCTCGGAAGATGCATTTCTGGAACAGCGGAGGGAATTGGAACAGGCCGCCCAGATCTTTCTACGGGAAGAGGAACGCCTTTCCGGCCGCATCCCGCTCTACCTGGAAGTATCCATCGGCATGAAGCCGTACGGCAAAGGTTCAACATTGGACGTTGTTCAACCTGTTCAGATAAACCTGCCCAATGGAAAGACCATACGCGTCCGGGGCCGGATCGATCGTATCGATAGATCTGAAAACGGTTTCTGTATTGTGGACTACAAATCCGGTAACCCGCAAAAATATGAAGATCCCGATCCCTTCCGAGAAGGCCGAATACTGCAACATGCGTTGTACATAGATATCTGCAGAGCTGTTTTGCAGGAAAAGCACGGTCCCGATTCCCGGGTGCTGCAATTCGAATATCTGTTCCCCGGCAGAGCCGGCCAGGGATTGAGACTCTCTTATACGCAGGATGAGCTTTCAGAGTTCAAGACGCTCTTGCAACACATATGCGGCTGGATGGCCGCAGGCAGCTTCCTGCCGACAGACCGGAGTGATGACTGCAAATTCTGCGATTACGTTTCAGTATGTGGTGACACGAATTCCTCGACCGCGGCAAGTGCTCGGAAACTCGCAAATGAATCGAACGTGGATCTCAGCTATTTTAGAGGATTAAGAAAAAGTGATTAGTCCGAAACCTCAGCCTCCGGATCAGAAGCAACGGGATCTCATAGTTTCACGGCTGGACAAGTCAATGCTTGTGGAAGCAGCGGCTGGGACGGGGAAAACCACGAGCATGGTACAACGTATGTCAGCACTTCTGGATAGAGGCGAATGCCTGGCATCCAGGCTGGCTGCTGTTACGTTCACGCGGAAGAGTGCAGCGGAATTGCGTTCGAGGTTTCAAATCGAACTGGAAACCAGGGTTCGGGACGAACGAAAAGGCTCACGTGAGACCAATCTGCAGAGAGCGCTCGGTCAGATCGACCAGTGCTTCATCGGGACGATTCATTCCTTCTGTGCGCGACTTCTTCGAGAAAGGCCGGTTGAAGCAGGAGTTGACATCTCCTTCGAGGAGATCGATGAAGATGCAGATTTTGCACTCCGAAGACAAGCATGGGACGAATACCTTGCTCGGCTCCACGCGACAGGCGATCCCCTCCTCAAGAGACTGGATGCTTTGGGCATTCGGATTACCGATCTTGCTTCCGCTTTTCACAGCCATGCGGATTTTTCCGACGTGGAAATATGGCCCGCTCAGGAGATGCCTCCACCGAACCTGGCCCCCGCACGGGAGATCCTTCTTGAAATAGTGGAACACGTGGAACGCCTCAAGGAGTATTTCCCTCCGAATCATGCAGACTGCGACGAACTCATGAAAAAGTATTCCAAAGTCGTACGCATGATCAGGCACCGGGATCTGAGCATTCCTGCTGACTTGGTTGCTGTAATGGAAGCGTTCACTTCCGTGCGAATCAGTCGTGACCGGTGGATCGGATGCGCCAAAGATCTTCCGAAAGAAGAAGAAAAACGCTGGTCGCAATACAGGAAGGATTTTGAGCCTTTCTTAACAAACTGGAAGAAATATTGCTATCCGATCTGCCTGGAAGCCGTCAGGCCCGCCCTGGAGATTTATGACAGGCTTCGGACACAATCGGGAAAGCTTAACTATCAGGATCTCCTGACAAAAGCTGCTGAACTGCTCCGTGACAAACCGCATATTCGTAAATATTTCAGGAATCGCATTACGCACTTACTCGTGGATGAGTTTCAAGATACAGATCCGCTCCAAGCGCAAGTAATGATGTTCCTTACTGCCGATAATGCTGATGAGACCGATTGGCAAAAGTGTCGCCCCCATCCGGGCTCGCTTTTCGTAGTTGGTGACCCGAAACAGTCCATTTATCGCTTCCGACGTGCAGATATCGTCACGTACAATAAGGTGCGCGATATTATCATTGAAAGCGGAGGACTTCTTATAACGCTTCAGGCCAACTTCCGCACGACCGCACCCCTCGTCGCATGGATAAACGAATCCTTTACGAACCATTTTCCGACAGTGGCCAGCCCGCAATCGCCCGTTTACGTGCCGCTTCTCCCTGGAACACCCGGCATTTCGGGAAACGGCGAACACCTGAGCTGTCTGCAACTCAGCGGAACTCCTGATTCCCGCGAGCATGAGATCGAGTGTATCGTTCGGACTATCTATAGTACTGTAACGGAAGGTTTGGTCATCACAAAGCCGTCAGGAGAAGAACGACCAGCCAGGTACGGCGATTTCCTCATTGTCACTCGTTACAGGAAGAACCTGGGACTCTTCTCTGCCAGACTGCAGGAATACGGAATTCCCCATCAGGTGGTGGGCGGGAATTCCATGAACCAGTCGAGAGAACTGGCACTGCTCCATACGTTGTTGTGCGCGGTAATCAGGCCGTACGATCCGGTGGCCCTGGTGGCTGCCCTCAGGAGCGAACTCTTTGGTGTGAGTGATTCTGCATTGTACGACTACAAGCAGCAGCACGGAGCGTTTTCGTACTATGCGGAAATTCCTGGAGGACTTCAGACTGAGGACGCACGAGCTTTGTCGGAGGCATTCTCCTGGTTGCGGGCATGCTCGAGTTTGTTGAGAAAACTTCCCATTCCGGCAGCGGTGGAGAAGATCGCGGCAGATCTCGGTCTCACTGTTAAGGCAGCACTCGGTCAGGGCGGAAACGTGCAAGCGGGCAGTTTAGCCAAGGCCATTGAACTGCTCAGGAATCGTCGTTTGGAAATGTGGAGCGCTTCACAGGCGGTGGAATACATTGGAGAACTGGTTCGATCTCAGGAGGAGCATGACGGCTTACCTGCCCTGCCCCATCCTGATGAAGCCGTGCGCGTAATGAATCTTCACAAGGTGAAGGGCCTGGAGGCTCCTGTTGTATTTCTGGCCGATCCTTCGGGAGAAGGTCGGCCAAGCAAGATCGATCTGAACATCGATCGATCGGGCGAACAGGTGAAGGGCTACATGGCCATCCGAGGCCCCAGAATTAATTTCTATCAACGAACTATTGCTCTGCCGTCCGACTGGGAATTGAGGGAAAACGTCGAACGTGAGTTCGAAGAAGCTGAAACCAAGAGACTTCTCTATGTTGCTGCCACTCGAGCCGGATCACACCTGATCATTACGCAAAAGGACAAATACAATCATCATAATCCCTGGCGCTTTTTCGAGCCCTGCCTGAAAAAGGCAAAACGGATTGAACTCTTGCCTGAAGTAGTGACCGCAAAAGAACCGCCGCAATCCATCTCCATTGCAGAATCTTCCGAATCGTTAGCGCGAATTCCCGATTCGTGGTCCCAAATACTTTCGCCGACCTATCGGATTACAAGTGCAAAAGTGATTTCCCACGATCTGCCCCGACCCACCCAAAGAACAGGCGAGCACGGTACCGAATGGGGTTCGGTAATTCATCGCATGCTCCAGGTGGCGCTGTTGGACGACCGAATCGATCTCTCTGTTCTTGCGGATTCAGCTCTCTTGGAGTACGGAATGGATCCCGATCTCCGGGAAGATGCCGTGCAGACGGTCCTTTCGGTCCGATCTTCCGCAATCTGGAAACGTGCCATGGATTCTCAGAGGAAATATGTGGAAATACCGTTTCAGAAACTGATTCGGGATGAATTGCACGATTCGGTGGACACTATTGTTCGAGGAGTAATCGATCTGGTTTTCCTGGAAAGTTCCGGGTGGGTAATAGTAGACTACAAAACAGACAGGTACGGAGATTCTCCGGATTATCTTGTGGAGCTTTACCGGCCTCAAATCAATAGTTACGTGAATTCCTGGACGGAAATGACCGGAGAAACGGTAGCTGAAGCCGGGCTTTACTTTGTTTCTCAAAGAGAATACGTCCGGTGCTTCTCACCCCATACAGAACCTCATGAAACGCAACTCTCTTTACGATTTTGACACTCCTGCACAGAGAATAGGAACCTCCAGCGACAAATGGGCGATGTACGAACAGCGCGGCATCCTCCCATTCTGGCTCGCGGATATGGATTTCAAATCGCCTCCCGAAATCGCGGCGGCTCTGCACGAAAGAATCGAACACGGCATATTTGGCTACACATCGGCTTCATCAGAGCTGGTACGCGTGATTCTGGAAATGCTGGACCGTTCATACGGATGGAAAGTCGAGCCTGATTGGCTGGTGTGGCTTCCGGGCCTGGTATCCGGTATCAATATAGCTTGCCGCTCCGTAGGAGAAGACGGTGATGACGTAATCACGTTGATTCCCGTTTATCCGCCATTTCTCTCTGCTCCGCAGAGATCGCGACGAAATCTGATTAAGGTCCTATTAGTACAGGAACACAACAGATGGCAGATCGACTTCGATCTCCTTGAGCAGGCTGTCTCGCCCCGGTCCAGACTGTTTCTCCTGTGCAATCCGCATAATCCTGTCGGTCGCTGTTATACCCGTGACGAGCTTCTGACCCTGGCCGAATTCTGTATGCGTCATGAGATGGTCATTTGTTCCGACGAGATCCACTGCGGTCTCATTCTGGATAAAGACAAACACCACATACCAACGGCTACGCTGAGTCCGGAAATAGCCCAACGAAGCATCACGCTCATGGCCGCAAGCAAGACCTTCAATATTCCGGGCCTGGGTTGCGGTTTCGCAATCATTCCCAATGACAAGCTCCGGCAGGCATTCCGTGCCGCTATGGCAGGTATTGTGCCTCCGGTCAATCTCCTCGGGTACACGGCAACTTTGGCTGCGTACCGCGATTCAGCGGACTGGCATGCGACACTGCTCGATTATCTGAGGAGCAACCGAGAATTGGTGGAACGCAGGATACCTGAGATGCAGGGACTATCGATGTCCCATGTGGAAGCCACATACCTGGCCTGGATCGATACACGCGGCACAGGGATCAAGAACGCTGTGAGATTTTTTGAAAATGCCAATGTGGGGCTTGGCAATGGAGCCGGATTCGGGTACCCGGGTTTCCTGAGAATGACCTTCGGGTGTCCGCGTACAATGCTCGAAGAGGGCCTTACCCGCATGCAAGAAGCGTTGGAAAAATTGGGAAGGAAATTGTTGTAGAAGTTCGCCCCCAATCGCGCATAGGAACCGACTCAGGACGGGGGAGGATGATTGCGCGAAATGAACCGCTCCGCCTGTAGTGTTTCTCAAGAGTCTTGAAGTCCGATACTTATAAGAAAAGTAGTAGTAGCGCCCGGCGTCCCTGCCAGGCACAATTAATTGACTTATCTACATATTGTCCACCGGCACGGAGGCCGGTGGCTACCAATTTCGATGAATCGCTCTTCACAATCCGCGATTCGTTCTAAGAATTACTATATGTCAAAATGTCTCGTATGACTGCTAGTGGGAACAAAAGTGAAACATTCCTTCATAGTAGAGACATGTTTGTGGAGATTGCCACGTCGCTTCGCTCCTCGCAATGACACAGTCACCGTCTTTTTGTGAAACTCAATTATAATAATGGTGGCGCTTCAATTATTTCCGGGTTCCACGTGATATCCCTCTTCATTCAAAAGCCGAACGATTCCAGGAATGTGGGGAATACCGACGAAAGCAGCGGTTTTACCTTTTTCCAGGTATGGTTGCATGCGCTCGAAAAGTATGTGATCCCTGCGATCGATCACATACGGACTTCTGGTGGGAAATCCGTACCGATTTGAATATATCTGCTTCAAATTTCCTTCCAGGTACCACCTGGTAAAATCGCGAGTGTAATTGTCCCACTGCTCGATTCGTGAGAGGAAATCCACAATATTATTGACCGATAACGATTCAAGAACCTCTATTTGCTCGGGCATGGTTTCGAGAAACACTATAGGTTTCTTTAATTCCTGCGCCAAAGCGTACGCTTCCATATCCACCGAAAACTTCCAGCCTTTTCTCCTCAAGAAAGACGTATAGATGGTGAAAAAGGCCATCCAGGGCTTCATTTTCCGTAACATGTCGAATATCGCCTTGTCAGGACCGGTTTGCATGAAATTCATGAAAGACGCGTGTCTCGTGCCAGAAGGAAGGAACACGTTGAGAATCTCCTTGAGAGCGCCATCTTCTAATGAACCGAGCAAACCCATATCTGATGTTTTTGTAGCTCCGGAATTCGCAGCTTGCTCCATGTGCATCTGATCCAGTGGTCCTTCGAACAATGCATGATCGACGTCTGCAAGGATCTCCTTCAGTGAAGACCTGAAACTGTACGGGAAAAAATGAGCAGTTCCGACAAGGCAAGACATGCGCTTGTTTTTCGAAACGCTCCAGACAGTCTTTAGTTTTTTCTCTCTGAATCTTCTGAAAAACATAGGATCCTCGGAATGAGGGCAACACGCGAACCCGATTGACAGTGGCGAATCAGGAATGCACGCTGCTCTATTGAGGAATAATTCGATTCAAGTAGGACATGAGCGATTCCGCGATACGCGGCTGCCTTACCGCAAGCTCGCAGAGCTCGTATTTTCGTGAGGCGATGCCTCCCCATTTTCGTTTGAATCTGCGAATTCCTTCGTTTACTCCCAGCCCTAGATGGATATAGGTTTTACCTTTCGCTCGACTCAGCTTTATCATTTCCAGAAAAAGGAGATCTGATGCATAAGGAACATGTTGATTTTTCGAATAACAGCCGATTACATAGGTGGCGAATTCAGCAGGCCAAAGGTCAAGAACGTAAAAGGCAGCAAGTTTTCCGTCAGCCGTCCACGCATTCAACAAAAAACCATCGGTTGCATATGCAAGGTAGTGTTCCATACGGTTCATAAGAACACGAACACGTGGAGGCGGGGAAACCCGTTCAATAAATTCCATACTCAGTTCTTTGTGACTCTGCGTGAACGTTTTGCCAATTTCGACGGAGACCTGACGACCGGCTTTCTCAGCTAATGTTTTGAGACGGCCGGGGATTTCTTGTTCAAGCTGGAAAGTCAAATACTCATCGCTTTCATGTTCGGAACAGGTAACCCCTGATGGTAGTTCCGGCGCGATACATGAAACATGTATGGGATCGTATTTCCTCTTCACCATTTCAATGGTATTCCTGAATTCGTCAGCATCGAAATCTCTACCGATAGGATAACCTATCAGGATGATCCTGTTTGCGACACGACAAAAAAAATACCCATCGATAAAACACGGCTCCCCTCCCGATATCCCTACCATGAGCGGTATACTGTGCTCAGGGATATAGGCTCCGTGAAGAATAAGTCTCTCTTTGGGTTCACTAATCATGTGCGTATAAATAAAACCTGAGAGCAAACCGGAGATCCAAAGCTCGCCCGGTACAATCAATTCCGTTGACACTGTCATACCGATGACTATGATCCAAGATAGCTCACGGGATACTTTTTTCAAGTAATTACTGGATCGGACGAGGGTGGTGCTCACTACAGCCGAAGAATCCTTGCTTTATCGTTATGCCTACGTTCCCGAACAGGTTCCTGTGTACGTTCAAGCTATCTCCGGTTTCGAACCGTTTTTTCGTGATAATTACCTGTACTTCGTGCATGCCGGGCATCTCCTTTTTGTAGGGTATCCCCTTGCACCGTCAAATGATGCCGATATGGCAATTGTTTTCGAGTCAACGTTCAACACGGTGAAACCGTATTCAGCGACTATACTGACTTCCGGGAACATAGGGATAAAGGGCTCCAAACATCTGGCAGAATCAGACGATTGGTACTTTCGTCTCGATCTCCCTGTGGGGAAAATTTCTGCTGAAAATGCATATATGGTTCGGAGAGCGGCACGAGAACTCACCGTATGCACCGGCACATTCGGCTCCGAGCATGAAGGGATTGTGACCGAATTCTGCACTCAACGGGCTCTATCAGAGGAACACGCAGCTATTTTCGGAAAAATTCAACAGTATGTTTCCTCATCTCCCGGGAGCGTGCTTCTTGAAGCGCGAAGAGGAAGCAAATTGGCGGCTTTCAACATCATGGAAACAGGTTCACAGGATTTTCTCCACTATTTGTTCAATTTTCGTTCCATGACTGATTCTGTGCCAGGAGCATCCGATTTGCTGTTTCTCGAGATGATCCGTTTTGCAGAAGCTTCCGGCAAAAAAGCGATTAACCTCGGGCTCGGACTCGGACCGGGTGTGAGGCGTTTCAAAGAAAAATGGGGAGCATTTCCCTTTTTGAAACACAGCATTTTTACATTTCGTGAACACTGCGGAATATGGCATTCCTTCACTGAATTCCTCCGCAATTTGACCTGACTCGTGCTGTTCGGCACGAACGTTGCCAAACGGCCCTCACCCAACGGATTTGGAAATGGAAAAAGATTCAAAGACAACTCCTGACGTCCCCAAGAAAGGACTTTCGCTTCTAGTCAAGAAGATAGCTTCATGGTTTTCCGGACCTGCACCAGAGCAGGTACCCGGTTCAGCTCAACAGACGACTCATGCTCAGGAGTCCCACAGACCCTGGAGGCTCCTGCAGGTCGAGACAGCCCTGGCCTGCAACCTCCGATGCGTCATGTGTCCATGGAAAGACTATCGGGAAAGAGCTGTTCACGGCGGCGTCATGTCACCCGAGATCTGGGAGGCAGTAAGGCCCCATTTGAAAAAAGCGCAGACAGTAGACTTCACAGGGGGTGGAGAACCGCTGTTACAGCCGAATCTGGCTCATTGGATCAGAGAAGCGAAATCTGAAGGTTGCATTGCCGGAATTCTCACCAATGCTGTTCTCCTGAACGAAAGGACGGCACGGGGCCTGCTCGATGCGGGCCTCGATTGGATATGTATATCCATTGACGGTTCCAACAAGGAAGAGTACGAAACCATTCGAGTGGGGGCAAATTTCGATCAAGTACGACGGAATGTTGAGCATTTTTCCAAATTGCGTGCCGGCAAATTTCCTAAAATGATGATTAATCACGTGATGATGCAGGCCAATGTCAATCAACTCGAACGAATGGTAAGACTCTGTGCCGACCTGGGAATCGATCAGATCAACTTTAAACAATGCGAAGTCATTCGCGATACCCATGGGAAAGGACTCGGTCTGTTCGGAAGAACGGCAACCAGAGAAATAAAACAGTTCCAACGCGCAGTAGCCGCGGCACGGAAGCTCGCCCAAAAATTCGGTATGGACACGACGGCTTCTTCCTTTCTTCCCGAAGAACGGCCCGTGTGCGAACAAGACCCGAGAAATTCCATGTTCATCAGGTACGACGGGCTGGTGGCTCCTTGTATCAATCTGGCAAATAGCGGGCCGACAATTTTTCTCGGGAAAGAAGTTGTGTTGCCTGATGTCCATTACGGAACGCTACCCGAATGTGACCTTCAGGACCTTTGGCAAAGCGAATTGTGCGGATTTTATCGCCGGACGTTCGAGGCGCGTACAAAGGAATACGACAATGTGTTCATGGAAGGACTAATGGGCGACTCGAGGCGCACACCCGAGCGCATGCTGGAAATGGCTATCAAGCGTATGCCCAAGCCGCCGAACGGCTGTGAGATCTGTCACTACTTATATGGAATCTGATGCTCATGGCCGCAAAGGATCGCCCCGCTCTGCTTTTTGCGGTTGTTGCTCCCGAGCAGGCTCTTGCAATCGCACCATAAGCCATTTCTCAGTCTTGTTCCGGCCGAAGTGAACGAGCGCTTCCGTCTGATCCTGGGTCAAATTGTACAGTCCTGTTTCCATAATCAGATCGGTGTTCTTTCCGTCTGCAAAGCTCCAAGCCACTCTCTGGCTGTCTTTATCAACCATTCCTTTTATCGGTCTGGCTGTATTCGTACGGGTGTCAAAATATGTGCCTTTGATTACACCATCTTTGCTCACCATTAGTTGGAGAACCGTGCCGGAATCGGTAGATTGACCGTGACTCAGAGCGAATACACCGAGAGGGAGCCAGTCTTCGGCTGCAGGTTCCGGAGAGGACGGAACTGCTCCCACAAGATTGCTTGCTTGTTGATAATATTCATCTGCACTTGCTACCTGCTGGCCTCCCATGTAAACGGTGTCGTTCTGATAATAGATGTAGGTTCCATAGTCGTAGTATATAGGTTCAGAGTACATGCCACCGCCGTATGCCGAACCGGCCAGCCAGCCGATAGCCAATCCCCAGGTCGCCGGACGCCACCAGTGATTCCAGGCCCACCGGTACCTTCCCGTTTCATTCCAATATTTCTTCGCAAGTTGCGGGTGGTCTCGCCACCACTGGGGTGTGAAAAGGTTGTCATACCTGTTGTACAGATTGCCGCGAATCTGATCGGCCTGTAGCTTTTGAGCTGCGGTTTTTTGGACTGGAGGAGACGTATCTCTGGCAACCTCCCCTGAGTATCGGTCGAGAAGACCTCTCCCTTCTGCGGATATAGGCCTGTCGGTCGTGCCCAATCGATCTCCCGGTCTGAATCCCTCTCCCCGGTTCTGATGCTGACCTTCCAGCAGTCTGCGGGCCCCTTCGATACCCAGCGCTCCGGCAGCTGCGCCGGTTCCGTACTTGAGCACATCGGAACCGATTCCTCGCCCCTGCCTACTCTGCATGTTCAGGAAATGTTGAACTTGCCCCTGAGTCGGTTTTGAATGATTGCCGGGACCTGAAGGCTTGTATAACCTTGAGTTTGGATTTGTTCCTAGTCGCTGACTGGTTGATCCGGCTCCTCGCTGTGATTGTATCGAACCGGAGCGATTCACTCCCTGCCCGTTCCAAGAGCCCCTGTATTGAGTTTCGTTTTGGCGATTTACGTTACCGCGAAACTCTCTGTGTCCCACGTTTCCGCCTTCAAAGCCTCCTTCCATCCTGCCGCCCGGACCAAATCTCCTGGCGAGAACCTCACCAACGAAAAGGGAGAATATGAAGACAAGTGCAAGAAGCACAGATCCAATTCGTTTCATGGCACACCTCTGTCGTAGTTTACCTGACACGGCGTTCATTTCTGTCGGGCAATTGAGACATTCCATTCAACAGCGACTCCCCTATGCACGCAGTCCACATTCTGGACACTTACATCCCGGATTGAGATCTTCTGAACGTTAATGCTTCAAAGCACTACACCTTTACTGGTTCACATTCAAAGTGTCGGCCCGATGAGAAAGGTTACGGATCAACCCCTAAAAAATTCTTAGCCGGATGCAAGAAGACACCTGGAGCACAAGAGCACAATTCTACGTCAAATCTCATTCAGAAGAAAGTCAAGAACGATCGAAAAGTATAGTGTATTTCTCTATGAATGAAGATCCGAATCCATGTATCCGAATATCTCACAAAAGAAATAATCGATCGTCTGCGGAATCAGTTTCGAAAGCGCATGTGTAGGAGGCGCTGCAACCTACCATTCTGTGTGCCTAGCCTCGGTTTCATACCTGAACGAATGATTATTCCACGATCCATGAAGAGCATTAAGATCGTCGCGTCTGCACTGAGAGGCCTTTCAGAGAATCAGGAACATTGAGGCACGTTTATTGATTCGGACTTTCCCCGTGCACCGGCTCTTGCTCGCCACAAGCAGAGAAAACCACGGACATAATGCACATGCTGACACGAAATAGGCAGGAGTGGAAAGGACAGCCTTTTCACATTCACTACGTTACAGCCATAGGCTTTGGAGGTATGAATGAAATCGACCGAAAATCGGGAACCCCAAGAAGACAACGAAGGTCTCGATCGACGCACAGTTCTTAAATATGGGGCAGCTTTTGCCGGGAGCATGGTCTTGAATCAGCTCGCCGTAAACAACTCTGATGCAATGAACCTTAAACGGATGGACGCTACCGGCAAGTGTCACATTTTGGGATGCAATGACATGACGTCCACCGAAGGATACTGGGATAACTCTACGAAACCGGTTTTAACTATGAACTCCGGAGACATTGTCGAAATCGAGACAAACACCCATTTGAAAGGAAAGATGATCCCTGGAGCGGAGATTGAAGATTGGATGGCCTGGTACAAAGAGGTCATAGCTAAGACTCCGGATACAGGCTTTTATCCGGACGAAAAAACCGGCGTGCAAGCTGCCAAGAAAGGTGCAGGCCACCACACCCTCACAGGACCGATTTCTATCCAGGGTGCTGAACCCGGAGATATGCTCCAGATTGAAATTCTCGATATTGTACCCGGAAACTATGGCTTCAATCTCAATCCCGAGACCTCGTTCGTGAAGCTTGGCCTTCTTCCTGAGGATTATCCAAAGGGACGTCTGACATGGTACAGGGTGGACACAAAAAAAATGAAATTCGAGTTCCTGCCCGGAATCGAAGTACCCGTCCGACCGTTTCCCGGCACCATCGGCGTAGAACTTCCTGACAAAGGTATGTGGAGCAACGTTCCTCCGGGAAAGCACGGAGGAAACATGGATAACAAGGAAATTGTCGCTGGCAGCGTGCTGTATCTGCCGGTACACGTTCCCGGTGCCGGTCTGAAAACCGGTGATGCTCACTATGCACAGGGCGATGGCGAGGTGAACCTCAACGCGCTTGAGGGCATGTTCAAAAGCATGACTCTTCGTATTACAGTGCGCAAAGACCTGAAAGGCTTGGTGCAAGAACCTTTTGCTTCCACACCGACACATTGGATTGCCATGGGGTTTCACACGGACATGTTTGAATCCACCAAAATGGCAGTACGCAATGCAATAAAATTCTTAAACAAACGATACGGCATGAATGACCTTGATTGCTATGCTTTCTGCAGCATGGCGGTCGATCTACGGGTAACGCAAGTGGTCGATCTGGCAAAAGGTATCCATGCAATGATTCCCAAAGAATACTTCGTTGGGGAGCAGTACGCGAAAAAGACAACCCTGTTGCTATAGTACGTGCAAGTTTGGCATGCGTTCTTGTTCGAACTCGCCAATATAAAACTTCAGCCCGATTGTGCTTTGGCAAACCGTCGGTCAGTCTGCCAAAGCACGTCCTCATGCCACTCTGTCAGGCTTGATTATCAGTTCTATGAGATAGTACACCGCCGCGATGCCTACCACAATAAAAACAATCCTCGCCAGAATGGGAATAGTTGCGAAAACGGCAGTTACCAGGTTGAACCCGAAAAGGCCGACCAGGCCCCAGTTTATGCCTCCGATTATAAGGAGAGCCACCACTATCCAATCGAGTACGCTCAATCTCATGCTTCGTTCCTCTTCAGTTAAATGACCCCCGGCAAAGCCGGGGGCATATTCCTGTTAGCCCCTCAAAGGGGCATGTTCATGAGCCCCCTGAAGGGGGCGTCTCCGCATGGAGCATGTTGAGTTGCTCCAGCCGGGCATCTTCCGCCTCCTGTTC
>JBGSLQ010000036.1:0-32628 GCA_041740635.1 Desulfomonilaceae bacterium
GACTCGCGCCTTGAAACTCCCGTCATACCTCTTTCGCATACCACTCAATCAAAGCCTCCTTGTCCTCCCCCGCCGGTTTCTACATCAACAAGGTCGGCTTTTCCACCTTAACCTACTGTCCAGTTTTCGGGGTCCATTATACACCTTCTTCATTGGACAGGCGATCCGTAAAAAAAGATTGTTCATGGAAAAGCACATTTTAAAGACCGAATCGCTGCCCTAATGCGAACTGGACGAAGTGATCCTCCCAAAACCATTTTTCAGGAGATTCTACAGCAAGGAGCAGAAACGCTCACTCTTCGCTATGGTAATCCTTGATCATATCACTGACTGTGAGTTCCGACTTGTTCGCGCACGTTTCATCACAAATTTGAGTTGGGGAAATGCTTGCCCCAAAAAGGCATCGAGGGGAAGTCCTTATTTTAACGCCAATGGGGTTTACGGGGAGCCGGACACGGGTTTTCTGCCTGTGAGTTAATTTCAGAGATAGCCCTGTCTTACATGTTGTAATGAGAGTTTTTTGGGAAGGGTCCGGGGAACCCTTTTTTGCGAACAAGGGTTCCCGGGTAACTCATTCCATTAATCTCTGCGCTCTAGCCTCGTCGGGCTGCTCTGATTTCTTCCAGGTACATCTTGATCAAAGGGCTCATTTCCGGCGGCTGCCATTTAGCATTCTTGGGCTCTTCAGGCCAGATGAATTCAAGGTTGCGCAATTCCCCCGGGCGGCGTGCATTTTCCAGCACCGAAAGAGTCTCAAGAAGGACCTGTTTTTGTCCCGCTTTGTCACCGACCTGACCCAGTAGTCTGCCATAGGGATATTCTATTGCAGCAGTTCGAGGAACCCCCATGATTCTATGAAATTCCGGAGTTGGTGTGAGCACTATGGTGGAAAAACCTTTTTCTTCCAGGAACCGTGCAGCCAATCCAACGGACTGGCAACAGAAGGGTCAAGCAGGTGTGAGTATGACTGCGTCCACTCCTTCTTCGCGCATCTTCGGGCACATGGGTTCGATGGCTTCGGTCAGAAATTCCGTGCTCTGCCATTGAAATCCATAGAAAGAATATGCAGTCGGTGCGAGCCGTCCGATTTTTCCTTCTTTCTCGAGTTCCGTCATGATGCCAAGAGGCAGCATGACATTGATATCCTGGAGGATATATCCGGTGTTGATATGGAGGTGATTAACCGTAATATCTTGTTCTGTAGTATCTTTAGGTAGATATCTGAAGGATCGGTCTCCCCACGTGGGTTCCTTTTTCTCGCGTTCCATGTCAAAAGGCGGATCGGTTTTGCAGCTTATTCCCGCGCTCGTAATGAGGGTAATAGTAGCCTTGTCCAAAGGCTTGGAAAGCGGAGTCCACGGGATTTCTCCCTGGAATTCGCTCTCGCCGGTGAATGTGCGAATCCACGCGGCCAAACTTGGCGGCAGGAATCGAAATCCGTCCACGACTTTTCCGGATGGTTCCATAAACGTGCTCCTTCTTGACAGAGATATGGAAAGCACCTCTCGATTCGCAGGGTTGCAAAGCCGGCGGTTGCGAGAGGTGTATCGAATCCGAGTGTACCGGGAATGATAATGACGACCAGCACCAGAGTAAGAAGATATCCCAGACGACCTTAGAGGAAAACAATTTTCATTACCGAACGGAGAGATGTCTTATAATATCGACTCTGACCCATGGAGCTCGCAGGCTCCTTCCGGTGAACCAATGGAGGAATACAATGCCTGAAATAGAAAAGCAGAAACCGGATCAGAAGGAATTGGACGCACTCAATATCAAGTCGTGGGGTACGTGGGAATGCGATCCGTCAACATTTCCCTGGGAATACGACGATCGCGAAACCTGCTACGTTTTTGAAGGCAAAGTTACGGTAGAGACTCCGGACGGCGAAAAGGTCGAAATCGAACCCGGCGATCTGGTGGTATTCCCCAAAGGACTCACATGCACCTGGACTGTGCACGAGAAGATCAGGAAGGTGTATCGGTTCGGGTAAAAAATCGCTCCGGAAGAAAAAACTTGGCTAATCTTGCGTGCTTCACTGAACGGGTACAGTTGTCAGCTTGGCCAAGACGTTTCTCTCCGTTGTGAAGGAGGGACAAGGGGGGATTTTGATCTAACAAAATCCCCATAAATCCTAGAGCTGCTCACATTTCTATGCCTCTCTGTTTCGATAGTTCTGTAATCATTTTTACACACTCTTCGAGTAGATTCATCATACCTATGTCGACCTCCTCGATTCGTCCATGAAAGACCAAATTCCTATAACGTGAAACCTCAATCATTTTGTTATGCAGGTCTTTATCGATTTGTTGCTGATATAGCAACGAATCACACATCTCTTTGAAGGATGAGAATGCTTTCGATCTTGTTTCTAGGGTCTTCTCATTGTGAGACTCCCAAAGAGTCCTTACCTTTTTCTCCAATTCCAAAAAGCCTACGAAGAAATCCACACGATTCACCATCTTCCCTGTGATTGTGAATCCATCGGCCTTAGCATCTATGATTTGTTGGGCCATTCTCCTGTATTTGGCGGGATCAATTATATCCAGAACAAATAGGATGCCGAAAAAGACGGTAGAAGCATTAAGCAATATTACAGCTAATATGATTTGATATTTGCCAGAAAAATTAGCTTCGTGGGAAAAAATCATGCCTAGACTGCAAACAATTGCGGCTCCAGTTAATATTAATAAAATTCTAACTTCTTGGTAATAGGAAAGTTTGAGGTTATGGTGGATGTCTTCTAAAGTTTCATCTTTCTCCTCCAACCTGTCCATGATTGATAGTAGTAAAGAATATCCCGTAAGCAGAAAAGCTACAAATGTAGCAATAGATTGGGCCGAAGAACTGAAAAACCAAAAAAGCGAGTCGCACGTCGAGTAGTGGGTGCGCAGATAATCTGTAACATATTTCTCGAGGAATGCCACTACAGCTAGGAGCAGCAGTAGTCCCAACCAGCCAAGAGGATAACTGCCGATTTTTCTCAACCAATGCATCCCATGTTTCCTATTATACTAGTTTCCAGAGCGGTTCACCATTCCGTGATACTCCTGGAGCGAAACAACCCGGAACGTGTCTCCCCGTCGAATTGCCCTGAGCCCCAGAGACAGCGCATTCGCTCCGGCAATGGTCGTGAAATACGGCACATTGTGGTTCAGAGCCGCGAGCCGGATCCTGTACGAATCCTGCATGGATTTCTTGTCTGCAGACGTGTTTATCAGGAGGGCGATTTTATTCTGGCGCATAAGGTCAATGACGTCGATATCACGTTTTTCATGGACTTTGTCAACGCGAGTACAGGGAATTCCGGCAGCTTCCAGTGCCACTGCCGTTCCATTGGTACACACGAAGGTGAATCCGCATTCCTTCAAACGACGGGCGACAATCACCGCATTGGCTTTATCGGCATGAGCTACGCTCAAGAACACCACACCGCCTGACGGGATGGGAAAATCCGTACTGTACTGAGATTTGAGAAACGCGGGACCGAACTCCCGATCGATTCCCATGACCTCCCCCGTGGATTTCATTTCGGGACCGAGCACCACATCCACGCCAGGGAATTTGATGAAAGGAAATACCGCCTCTTTCACACTCACGTGACTGGGAAGGATCTCCTTTGTAAATCCCAGTTCCTGGAGCTTCTTTCCGGCCATAACGCGTGCACCGATCTTCGCAAGAGGCACTCCAATAGCCTTGGATACGAAGGGAATAGTCCTCGATGCCCTGGGGTTCACTTCCAGGACGAAGATTTCTCCTTCCTTAAGCGCAAGCTGCAGATTCATGAGTCCTTTCACCTTCAGCTCCATTGCCAGCATGCGGGTAATGCGGCGGATCTCATCCAGGTGATAGCGTCCGAGACTGTACGGCGGCAGCGAACAGGAGGAATCGCCCGAATGCACTCCCGCCTCTTCTATGTGTTCCATGATGCCGCCAATCACCACTTCTTCCCCGTCGGCCACTGCATCCACGTCTATTTCCACTGCGCCGGTGAGATATCCGTCGACCAGGATCGGATGCTCGGGTGAAGCCTGAACAACGTGCGTCAAATAGTCCTTGAGATCCTGTTCATTATGGACAATCTCCATCGCGCGTCCGCCAAGGACGTACGAGGGCCGTACCACGAGAGGGTACCCGATCCGCTCTGCCACTTCCATCACTTCCGCATACGAATGGGCTATGTCGTTGGGCGGTTGATTCAATCCCAAGGATATGAGCATTTCTTTGAAGCGCTTCCGATCCTCGGCACGGTCGATTGCATCGGGCAGCGTGCCTATAATCGGTACTCCTGCTTCCCAGAGCGATACAGCAAGTTTAAGAGGTGTTTGACCTCCGAATTGTACGATGACTCCATGAGGCTTCTCGCGTTTTACTATCTCCACCACGTCTTCAAAGGTGAGGGGCTCGAAGTACAGCCTGTCCGAGGTATCGTAATCGGTGCTCACGGTTTCCGGATTACAGTTGACCATAATGGTCTCGTAATTGTCCTCTTTGAGCGCAAATGCACCATGCACACAGCAGTAATCGAATTCGATCCCCTGTCCGATGCGGTTCGGACCTCCACCGAGAATGACAATCTTCTTGCGGTCTGTCGGCGCGGATTCGTCTTCATCTTCGTACGAAGAATACAGGTACGGAGTGTGCGCCTCGAATTCCGCGGCACAGGTATCAACTCTCTTGTATACCGGGTTTACCTTGTATCGTTGTCTGAGATCCCGAATGTCCGTTTCGGTTTTGCCCGTGATTTGCCCAAGTCGAATGTCCGAAAAACCGTACGCTTTGGCGTCACGCAGTACCTCGGGAGCGTCATCCGCCTCAAGCCTGCCGGGCCGGGCAAGATCCGTTTCCATTTCCACGATTTGCGCGATCTGTCCCAGGAACCACGGGTCGACTTTGGATGCTTCGTAAATGTCGTCAATTGAAATCCCGGCTCGAATTGCATCTGCGAGATACCAGAGTCTTTCTGGAGTCGGTATTGCCGCGTGCCGAAGGATCTCATCCCGCGGGAGCTCGGGAGAAAGTTTGGATTCAAGCCCGTACACATCGATCTCCAGGGATCTGATCGCTTTCTGGAGCGACTCTTTGAATGTGCGGCCGATTGCCATGACTTCGCCGACAGATTTCATCTGGGTATTGAGAACCCTGTCAGCACTGGGGAATTTCTCAAAGGTGAATCTGGGGATTTTGGTTACCACGTAGTCTATGGTGGGCTCAAAGGAAGCCGGTGTCTTTAGCGTGATATCATTGGCTATTTCGTCGAGAGTATATCCTACAGCGAGTTTTGCGGCAATTTTGGCAATGGGGAAACCTGTGGCTTTGGATGCCAGAGCGCTGGAACGGCTCACTCGCGGGTTCATCTCAATGACCACGACGCGTCCATTGTCCGGATGCACAGCGAACTGGATGTTCGATCCTCCGGTATCCACGCCGATCTCACGGATGATCGCAATGGATTGATCGCGTAGGATCTGGTACTCCTTATCCGTGAGTGTCTGGGCCGGTGCGATGGTTATGGAATCGCCGGTATGCACGCCCATAGGGTCGAGGTTTTCTATGGAACAGATGATAACGACGTTGTCACCGCCGTCCCGCATGACCTCAAGTTCAAACTCTTTCCAACCGAGCACGGATTCTTCCACGAGAATCCTGCTCACAGGAGAGACTTCCAATCCCCACCGGGCGAGATCGTTAAATTGCTCCTCGGAATACGCGATGCTTCCGCCTGTGCCCCCCAGAGTAAAGGAAGGCCGTATGACATTGGGGAATCCGATTCGTCGCGCGACTTCCCACGCTTGATCGATATTTTCCGCGTACCCGCTTTCAGGAAGATCCAGTCCGATATTGGCCATCGCCATTTTGAAAAGATCACGGTCTTCCGCTTTCTTTATCGCGTCTATTCCCGCGCCGATGAGTTCCACGTTATACTTCTGAAGCACTCCGGCTTCATGAAGCTCCACAGCTTTGTTGAGAGCCGTCTGTCCTCCGACTGTGGGGAGCAGTGCGTCCGGCCGTTCTCGTTCGATAATCGTGGTGAGAATATCGAGCTTGAGCGGTTCGATATAGGTGGCATCGGAGAATTCCGGATCGGTCATAATGGTGGCGGGATTCGAATTGACCAGGATGACGCGATATCCTTCTTCTTTTAGTGCCTTCAGAGCCTGGGTTCCTGAATAATCGAATTCGCAGGCTTGTCCGATAATGATCGGGCCTGATCCGATCATAAGTATGGATTTGATGTCTGTTCTTTTCGGCATAGTTAATGTGGTCCTGACAGGGAAATACCTGAAAATTGGTCACCGGAAACTATAAGTGGCGGAACGGAAAAATACAAGAGTATCTGCCCGGATTATGATCGGCGTCATGTCAGCATTGTGGAAAACCTTCCGGAAGGGTTATGTTTAGAATGATGCAAGAGTTCATGAGAAATTTTGGTCAAATGAAATCCATTTCGGAAGTGAGGCATTTTCTCCTAGAATCCTGGAACATGGGATGGCCCATCATCCTGATCATGTTCTTCCAATTCCTCATTGGGCTCACCGATGTTTACGTTGCCGGTTTGCTTGGAAAAGAGATACTGGCTGCCGTAGGATATGTGGGGCAACTCTACTGGACACTCATGATATTGGCCAACGGCATTACCGTTGGAACGGTGTCCATGGTCTCTCAGGCCTATGGTGCGAAACACCCGGAAGGTGTGGGTAATATTACAGCTCATTCCCTTGTTTTGGGCGTCTTCATCTCGGGGGTGCTCACTGTTCTCGCTCAATTGTTTCCGGAACAGATAACGAGATTTGCCGGAATGCCCCCGGAAATTCAAGAAATTGCCACAGCGTTCCTGCGCGTCTTCTCGCTCGTGCTTGTCCCGACGTACATAATGATCATAACGAGTGGTGTTCTGAGATCCTCCGGTCGTGTACGCGTCGCTATGTTCAACAGCTTCGTCACCGCAATGGTGAACATCGCGGCCGACCTGGCGCTCGGGTTAGGGTGGGGACCGATACCGGCTCTGGGGTACATCGGGATAGCATGGGGCACTGCCATTGCCATGACTATCGGCATGGTCTTGAACCTTGGATACGTGATTCGAGGCGAGAAACTCCAGATTTTACATTCATTGAGAAGGCCTCTTCCCAGATGCATGCGAAATCTGGTTAAACTCGGTGTACCCACGGCACTCCAGCAGACTGCCTGGAACGCGGGAACCCTGGTAGTCTATTTTCTTGCCGGACAGCTCCAGGCAGGGGAAATAACGGCTATTGCCGCAATGACCGCGGGTGTCCGGGTGGAGGCGGTGATCTTTCTCCCGGTATTTGCGTTTAATATGGCGTCCGCAGTTCTCACTGGCACCCGATTGGGAGCGGGGGATGTAAGCAGTGCGCGATCCGGTGCAAAGGCAACTGCATTGCTTTGCCTGGGAATTATTCTCTTGCCCGCAGTAGCAATTTTCTTTCTTGCGCCGTACATATCCGCTTTTCTCACCGATGACGCTGCGGTTCGCGAAGAAATGACCCGTTATCTTCAGATCAATATGGTGGGGGTCCCATTCCTGGCGCTGGGAATCACGCTTTCCGGTGCTCTGCAGGGAGCCGGTGACACCTTCGGCACCATGAAGATCATCTTTACAGGAATGTGGATCATTCGTATTCCTCTCATTTTGGTGGTGATCCATGTTTTTCATGCCGGCGCGCCGGGCATCTGGTGGTCCATGACCGTTTCCATGGTGCTGATGTGCAGTCTTCTTGTACATCGTTTTGTCGGAGAGAAATGGATAGCCGCGTCCAAAGACAAGCAGACGAACACAATGCTCTGGGAAGCCTGCATACCCGGAGACAGGCCCTCCGGAGCCAAATAGGAAGCATCCTCTCCTTTTACTAGAATTGCACGTGTCTTTTTGTCTTCTTACAAAAGGTTGTTTCCTTAGTTCAGCTCATGATTCATCAGATATTCCTGTCTCGCGGATCACGTTTTCAAGGGGGATCGGTGTGGGCCCCCCTTGTGGGTGCCCGGTAGTGACCGGCATCTTTACGGTCATTCCAGAAAGGCGTGTTCGCGGGATCCCTACAGTGGCTACGCTTGCGGTGCCAAGATCAGATCTCGGTTGATAATGCCAATGCTTCAATTCGGACCTGAGCTAAGGGCATAATCCATCCACAAGAAGGATCCGGCTGAATAGATGCTCTGTTCATTCTTAAACTTGCCCACGTTTATAAGAGGTTCCCTGTCCCTGAACAGAAACAAAATGCCTTTTCCTGGTGTCTTATATGAGTGAAGGAATTCCCCGGAGAAGTGCTTGGTACAGTTTCTTCGGAAATGCTGGTAAGCAGCTCGTTCGAGAATAATCTTCAAGTATTAACGAACTGAATGTCGTTCCTGAATTGTGGGGGATTCAATGGTGGCGTGCTGTCTCCAGGAGGTCGGCCGCTTTAGGGGAGTGGAATGTGTTCGAAATTAATGAACATCACGGTTTAAAGCTCAGTAGCAACTTATTTGGCAGGATCGCTCTTTATTCAATCATATGCCTAACCATCGTTTTGGGCGGATTTGAAGCGACCGCCCTGAATACCAGGGGAACGGAAGAATCCGGGCTGCGGGCCAACCGGCAAATAGACCGGTTGGCAAAGCTGGATTCGGACACTTTGATTCGAATGATACGAGTGGCTGGCAGAGATCGACTCATGTTCGTGTTGAAGAATATGGATGCAGATACTCTCGCTGGAATTCTTCGCTCCATGGACCCCGAGAAAATGGCTAAGATAATTCGTGTTCTGGCCGACGACCAATTTCTCGCACATGTATCCCCAAACCGAAAATTCTTGAATCAGGAAAACATGCAGAGAGAAACAATTCGGCAGACGATTTGCGAGTCCGACAAGAAGGTCGGACCAGAAATGACTCCTGTGAATGTTCAGCCTCCTGCAGTGGATACAGAACCATCGATTGAGATTGACCGGTCCATTTCACTTATTATCCATCCGTCCAACCCCATCAGTGAACTCAGCAAACTCCAACTCAAACAGCTCTTTTCCGGTGACGTAACGAATTGGAATCAACTGGGCGGACCTGATTTGCCTCTGAAATTGTTCACTACTCACCTCGGACTCGGTATTGGCGATACCACGAACCCCAGAAATTTCGTTCAGGCCCCATTTCACAGTCTGGTGGTAATCGGCGTCGCAGGAAGCCGGGGAGCGCTCGGTCTGGTTCGCACGCAAAACGAACGCCAACGATCTTTCTTGAATAACCATTCTGCGGTGAAGACACTCGGCATCAGGGCAGCAAGCGAAGAACCCTAATATATGCTGTTTAGTCGATACAGAGAACCGGGCTTTGTCGGAACCCAATGCCCCACAAAAATGAATCTTCATAGATATTTTTTTGACGTGTCTTCCGGATTTTCTTGAAGGCTTGTAGCACTGCTGTGCACTGATCCTTATACTTATGAAAGATCGTGAATTGCTCCGGTCGCGAATGTTATCTCAGCAGGTTCGATCTAAGTGTGATGATTTGAAGGAGATCAAAAACGGAAGAATCCTCTGCCAGACTCACTGATACGGAAACCGCCGAAAAACGGTTACACAAAAGAAGCCGGTTTTCTGAGGTGCTGCCGCAGACTCAGCAATTTGCCGAGGCGTTCGAGGGACTAGTGTACATTTGTTCCCTCAGTTCCCGCATAGAATTCATGAACACGGAAACGGCTGAATGGATCGGCCGCGATGTAATCGGAAAAAAAATATCGGAATCCATCCTGGAATTAACATTTACCTTCCCCGAAGAAGCAATTGAAGACGTGAGACGAGGGAAAACGGTAAAATGGGACGCTTTGAATCCGGCGGATGAGCGCTGGTATCGTGTCGTGAATGCTCCTCATGAGAACCCGGACGGTTCGGTTTCCGTGTTGGTGACGGTGCGTGACATTACCGAACAAAAACGTTCTGAAGAGAAGATTCGGCAACTGGATAATTTTTTCCATCACACGATGGAATTGCTCATTAATCCGTTTCTTATAATCAATCCTGACGACTACTCGATCATCATGGCCAATTCTGCGGCAAAGAAGGCAGGCGGAGCATCGGGATTCTGTGCCGAGATGGGCTCCGACGACTTCAACAATGAGGACCTTCCCTGCCCTGTAGACGAGATCAGGCGAACAGGAAAACCTGTCATTAAATCGTACGAACGTGAATTGGCTGGAAATTCAAAACACCTGGAAATCCATGCTCACCCGTTTTTCGACAGAGACGGCAATCTCGTCAGGATCGTGGAATATGTCCTGGACCTGACCGAAAAAATCACGTTGGAACAGGCTCTTAGAGATTCGGAGACAAGAACCCGTTCGGTTGCACAGTCCTCGGTGGATGCCATAATCTCATCCAACGATGAAGATGTAATTATTTTCTGGAATGACGGCGCTCGAAAAATGTTCGGTTACCGTGAAGAGGAAATCCTTGGCAAACCGGTTACCACAATCATTCCGGAACAATACAGAAAGAATCACTCCGAAGGGGTGAAGCGCTTCCTGGAAACCGGCGCAACCAGCCTCACCGGCCGCACTCTGGAATTACAGGGGCTCAGAAAGAATAATCGAGAGTTCCCGCTGGAACTCTCGTTATCCTCCTGGAGAGCCCGCGGACGAGTGTACTTCAGCGGCATAATCCGAGACATCACAGATCGAAAAGAAGCGGAGCAAGCCTTGGCCCAGAGAACAACCGAGGTCCAGGAGAGGAAGGAAGAGTTGGAAGCGCTCATCCAAATGGTGGCTCACGACCTGAAAAGCCCGGTCATAGCCATTGCCGGACTGGTGCGCAGTTTGAAAAAGAAGATGGACTCAAATCGCCAGGATGAAAATATCGGTCGCATTGCGGAACAGATCCTCGCTTCAAGTCAGACTATGGAAGAATTTCTGACCGATTTGTTGGACGCCATGGCTGTCGAAAAGACGGAACCGCAATTAGAACAATTCAGTCTCGAGGAAATCATCGAAGAAATTGTGGGCGAGCAAAGGCCTTTTATCGATGAAAAGCAAATCACGATTCGAACCGAATTCTTTGCATCAGATTCCACGGTTACGGCTGATAAACGCAGAATAAAGCAGGTCTTCGATAACCTTGTTTCGAACGCGTGGCGCTACATGGGCGATGTGTCGGATCCCACCATTTGTATCAAAATCATGGACGATGATTTATTCGTGACTGCCACGGTGTGCGACAATGGTGTCGGAATTCCGAAAGAGTATCAGAAAAGGGTTTTCGACCAATTCTTTCGAGTATCGAATTCATCCCAACAAAAGGGTACGGGTCTGGGATTGGCCATTGTAAAAAAAATCGTTGAAATCCATGGAGGAGCGATTCATTGCGAATCGGAGTTGGGAAAAGGCGCTGCTTTTATTATGAAATTGCCCCGGAATCCTCTACGATAGTCAATGCTTGAGTCATGGCTTCTTTTTCTTATTTTTCTGGCCGTCTGTGCAGGAGGTATCCCACTCTCCCGATATTTCCACCGCAATGCCATCCTGAGCCATCCGTGCCATATCCTGAATATTGATCATTTGAGTATCCGCGGCGGAGATTTCCGTGGGATCGGGTTTGTTGGGGTCCAATTTTTTCTTACACTTGGGGCAGATTGCGCGTCCTGCCAACAGCTGCGATTCGGATACCATGACGTCATTACCGCAGGAACAGTGCCATGAGATTTCACGTTTTTTCACTTTTCACCTGCCATTAACTGCTCAGTACATCGTAGTGAAAGGGGAAATGCCGGGTCTGTTATTTGCCGCGTGGTACTCGAGAATCTTCCGTATCCAGGGATCCCGTTCCAGTTGATCGGCTCTTAGAACATCCACAGCGGTGCGCTCCGGCCAATCCGAGTCTTCTTCTATGAGCATATCCGGCTGGAGTCCTTTTCCTTCTATATCACGACCGTCTGCAGTGTAATAGTGTGCAGTCGTGAGGCGCAGTGCCATTCCCGCCTTAATGGGAAAAACTGCCTGAACCGATGCTTTGCCAAAACTGGGTTTTCCGGCGACAATGACATTCGTGCGTCCCTGCAATGCTCCGGTCAGAATTTCCGATGCACTCGCGGAACCCTGATTTATCAGAATAACGATCTTTGTATCCGGGACGATCTTCTTTCCTGATGCTCGAAAATCCCTCGCGAAATCAGGGTTTCTGCCTTTTAACGACGTAATCATACCCTGAGACACAAAGAGATCCGCCACCTGGATTGCCTCTTCAAAGACTCCTCCCGGATTATCCCGAAGATCCAGGATAAGCAGTTTATCACGGGCTCGCATTCGCGAGAACCGGACGAGTGCCTGATAGACTTCTCCTGAAACTGATTCCTGGAAATTGACGATCCTTAAATACGCTGCATCCTGTGAAAGCAAAGCAAAACGAACCGGACGAATTTGGATCATGCGCCGTTTCATGACCAGTTGACGAATTCGTCCGGACCTCGCCTCTTTCAATGTGACCGATATTGTCGATCCGGCAGGACCTCGTACTTTACGCAGGACTTCCAGTAAAGGCACGTTCTGAAGAGAATTCTGATCTATTTGAAGGATGGTATCACCTGGCCGTATTCCCGCATCGTAAGCCGGAGATCCTTCGAACGGCGAAATGACGACGTACTCGCCATTCTTGGGCGTCACCACCATTCCTACGCCTCCGAATTTTCCGGAAGTGCCTATCTTGAGTTCTTTGAGCATGCTCAAATCCATCAAGCAGGAATTGGGGTCCAAATCCTGAAGAAACAGGTTCAGGGATCTCAGGAGAGACTGTTCTCGATTGATTTTGCAGGCGGATTCTATTTGTGCGATTGCTCTTGAGAAACATATTTCCGGTTCCGCACCGCATTCTTGAAAAGTCTCCAAATCTTCCGTGCAATTCGGCAGCATACCGAACGTGAATTTCTCCAATATACCGTTAAAGAGGTCGGCATCATGAACTTTTTGTGCATAGTGCTGACGAAACAGAGCAATTGCCTCATCAAACGGCTGAACCCCTGTAATAGATCGCAATGGTCTGATGAAGCCGGAATCGGAAAATTCCGTGCCGTTTGTAGAAGAAAAACCCGTGACAGCGCTCCCGTGGATGAAAAACACAAGAAACAGGAGAGGTAAGATGACTTTTCCGGAAGTCAGCATCAATGTTTCTGCTCGAACGAAACGGTTTTCTTGGGCAGAACGAAAACTCCTGCCTTCGGTGAATCATCCACTAGAGAGCAAATCCTGTCAACCGTATCAACCCGCACGCAAAGCTAAAATTTTCCCCGAACCGGGATTAATGCAGCGGCCTTTCAGGCCCAATCCCCTACATCACTATACGCTAAGAAGACGAAAAAAGAGATGACAATCATGCAATTCGAGGATACAATCCAGCTCATGTAGTTATTTTTTTCTGTGGTGAGGGTATTATGCGGTTCAAACAGGTCTGCCTTGCCATTTTTGCTGCGGTCCTTTGTTTTGTTCCGGCTTTGTCCGGCGCAGCCTGATGCGATTTCGCCTTCTGGGCAGAAGGTCCGAGCTATTTTCAGGGTGGTACGACTCCTCAAAATCCGGGATATTCCGGAAATTGGAACAATGGATACCAACAGCCGCAACAACAGTCGGCTCAAGATCGAGATTACGAAGTCCAGGTATTCACCGGTGAGGGAGGCTCAGCAACTCCCAGTCCCGTGAACCCACGGCTTCAGCCGGTACGTGAGCGGAACAATGCTACAGTGGCACGGCCCGTAAATCCGCGTCCTGCGAAGCCACACGTCGAGGTTGGCAGCGCCGGTTCCGATTCGCGACTGGTCTATGGGGACCAGGCCTCACGTCCTATGTCTTCGAGAGTTTTAGGTCCTTACTTGTGGTAATTTTTTTGCTGGATTCGCCTGCCTTTGAGCGGCTTCATTGAGAGGGTCACTCTGTTCGATATACGTGTGATCCGATTGGCAATTCAAGATACACTATTTACTTTATTTTTGGATGAACTGAGGGTGAACCGTGGTAGTAAAGGAGCGTAAGGTAAAGAAGGGCAGTGCTGATGCGGCCACTGAGCCGAATCAAGCATGGTGGTCCGATTCGAGTGACGACACTGATTGGCTGGATCATGATTCCAACCATTTTGATCCTGACATGATTTCGCCTGTGATTGTCGATTCCCTGAATTTCACGTCCGGCCGTGTTGCTTCGATCAGAGAGAGCCACGCGTTGCTCAGCCAATTTTCTCAAAAAGAACTCAAGATACTCATGAGTCTCAAGCGCAACACTTCTCCCAAAGCGTGGACGCTAAGAGAAGATCTCGTGGTTCTGACGCTTGCCATGAGCAATCGAGAAATTGCTGAAGTATTGACGGACAGGAACAAGGAAGCAGTGAAGAAACGGTTGCAATTATTGCGATCCAAAGGTTTGTCCAAGAGACAACCCGAAGAAGAATCAGCTCCCCAACAAAGCGCTCTCTGAACATTGCAGAGCCGTTTTCAATAATTCGCGCCACATTCAAATCATCAACAAAAAGATATCGGGAGGGGCCTCTAAGTGATGAGAGGTCCTTCTTGATTGTTTGCAGCGGATCGGCTCAGGCTTGAACCAGGTTTCCTCTGGAAATCTTCAGGAGCGACTTTGTGGTCCTCTGAACAAAATCCCTGTCGTGAGAAATCACAATATAGCTGAGATTCAGATCGTGTAGCACTTCGATTATGCGTTCGGTAGTGTCTTCATCAAGTCCGCTCGTAGGTTCGTCGAGAATCAACACTTCCGGTTCCATAGCTAGTACGGTAGCTAGTGACACCAGCCGCTTCTCCCCGCCTGACAGCTTGTAGGTTATTCTTTCCTCGAATCCCTCGAGTTTGAGAGTGCGCAGTGTCTCACGAACAATGCGCTTCGCCTCTTCCGGAGATTTCCCCATATTCAGAGGACCGAAAGCCACATCTTCCAGAACTGTAGGGCAGAAAAGCTGGTCGTCTGCATCCTGGAAGAGAAATCCGATGCGGCCTCGTATTTCTGCAAAATCCGGTTCACTGGTCCGCTGCTTTCCGAAAATTTCCACAGTCCCGGATTCAGGGAAAGCCAACCCCATGATGATATGACATAACGTGGTCTTACCCGATCCATTCGGTCCCACAAGCCCGATGTGATCGCCGGGATTCAGCGAAAACGTTACACCATCGAGAACGTAGCGACTATCGTAGCGAAATCGAATATCTCGCAGCTTGATCATATGTGTGCAACGAGAGGAACGCGGCAAGAGGTAGATAAGAAGCGGCAAGAAAATGCCGCTGTTATTTGCCTGAAAAGTGTGTGTGCAGGGTTCATCATTCTCGCACAATTCATGTTATTTTTTCAGAATTAATAGCATCTCAGGCTTTTTCTGTCAACATTCACGAATAGCAATCGGATTATTTTGATAAGCGAACATTCTACCCGGACCTGAGCCGTCCAACGAAACGGCCGGGCTCGAAACCTGCTGTTCACGGGATCGGGGCAGGCATGATGCATCGAAAAATCGCGGTCGGCAAAGCCATTTCTTTCACCGGAACCCTTTCCACATGCAAAAGCGCAGCTTTGCATTGTGTTTCCTTGACTTTCCCCGAGTCGATCATCGATACTTGCGTCAATTCGCAAGGAAGAGAATACATGGAAGACCTCTATCAATGGATTCAGGAAGCTGCGGCCTTCCTGAAAAAGACAGTTGATTTCAAGCCCGATGCAGGACTGATCCTTGGAACCGGACTTGGTGGCGTTGCCGAGCATCTCGACATTACCGAGCGTATCCCGTACAGCAGGATCCCTCATTTTCTGGAATCCACTGTTGAAGGACACTCAGGCAACCTGTTTTTCGGAAAGCTGGCGAACTGTCCTGTTGTAGTCATGCAGGGACGTTTCCATTCGTACGAAGGCTACTCGATGCACCAGATAACGCTTCCGGTCAGGCTCATGCACGCATTGGGAGCCCGCTACCTGTTCGTCAACAGTGCAGCGGGAGGACTGAATCCTCAATTCGCAGCAGGTGACATCATGATCGTGACGGATCACCTCAATTTGATGGGGCAGAATCCGTTACGAGGTTTTGGGGACCCGAGACTGGGTGACCGGTTTCCTGAAATGAGCTGTGCATACGATCGTGAAATGATCCGGATTGCATCGGATGCTGCACTCGATCTCAAGATGCACCTGAGGTCGGGTGTGTACGCTGCAGTTCCGGGGCCTTGTCTGGAGACCCCCGCTGAAACCCGGATGCTGCGTATTCTCGGAGCTGATGCAGTAGGAATGAGCACCGTCCCGGAAGTCATCGTTGCCGTGCAGTGCCGCATGCGAACCATGGTTCTGGCTGCCATAACCAACGTGAATCTTCCCGATTGCATGAAACCCGTGTCCGTGCAGGAAGTCATTGCCAATGCTGCGGTCGTGGAACCCAAAATTTCACTGCTGATACAGGAGACGCTCCTGCGTCTTACCTTTGACGAAACGATTGAGGCGTGAACATGCCGGATTCCGTTCAAGAAATTACGCTCGTGAACGGTCTCATTCTGGCCGATCCGCGGTCCTGCAAGGTCGCTCCTCACGGGAAAACTCTCATTAAGAGCAATCGAATTGCTGAAGTGAATTCCTCATACCGGGGAGATGAAATCTCGGGCGAGGTGCTTGACTGCACGGACTGCATTATTCTTCCAGGTCTCATAAATGCCCATACGCATGCAGCTATGAGTCTCCTGCGGGGACTGGCCGACGATTTGCCCCTGAACACCTGGCTGAACGATTACATTTTTCCTTCTGAAGGGAAATATGTCGCGCCTGATTTCGTGTATCTGGGAACAAGCCTGAGCGCTGTGGAAATGGCTCTATCCGGAATTACCACTTTTGCCGACGGCTATTTCTTCATGGAAAAAGCTGCCGAAGCAACGGTTGCAGTCGGCCTGAGAGCGGTCGTCGCCCAGGGGATTCTCGATGTTCCGGTTCCTGATAATCAAAAGCCCGAAGCATGGCCTGACCGTGTACAGGCATTCTTCTCCGGTTTTCCTTCAAACGATCTGGTGACTCCCGCGCTCTTTTGCCATTCCCCGTACCTGTGCAGCCCAGAGACCCTTGTGCGGGCAAAGCGCATTGCCGAGGATCGCAATTGTCTTCTTTTTTCGCATATTGCTGAAACACACTCCGAGGTGGAGCAGATTACGTCTCGCTATAATCGAACGCCTCTGGACCACATTCATGCTCTGGGGATACTGGACCGGAATTTTGTCGCCGTACATTGCGTTCATCTCTCCGAGAAGGAAATGGAATTGGCAGCGGAATCAAAAGCCGGTGTCGTGCATTGTCCTGAAAGCAACATGAAACTCGCATCAGGCGCTTGCCCTGCCTGGGATCTTGTTCGTCGCGGCATCAAGACGGCCATTGGCACGGATGGTCCTGCGAGTAATAACAATCTCGATCTGTTTGAAGAAATGAGGTCTGCATCATTCTTGTCAAAATTGGTGACAGGAAATCCCGAGGCTCTCGATGCAGCAAGCGTATTGCGAATGGCAACCATCGGAGGAGCGGAAGCTCTGGGGCTCGACGATAGAATAGGCTCCCTGGAACCGGGCAAACTTGCAGATATCATCGTAATCGATCTGAATAGGCCGCATCTCATGCCCGTATTCGATCCGGTTTCGCATCTGGTGTATTCGGCAAAAGGATCTGACGTGAGGGATGTTCTGGTCAATGGAAGATTCGTGGTCAAGAATCGCACTATAATGACCGTGGATACTATCGGGCTCTACGATGAAGTTCGTGGGCTCTCAAACAAAATCGCCGCTGCTCTCGATGCCCCCGAAAGGCGGTAAGATCGGGAAAACCCTTCTTGTAAGAAGTGTTTCCCCGAACCCCATCCCAAGAACTTCAAATATTCGGCTTGAAGTAATTCATTTCCCCACGGGAAATGAATTACTTCAAGCCAAGTGTTGAAAGTTTCTTGGAGGGGCTTGGGGAACCTTCTTTACAAAGAAGGTTCCCCAACTTGCTGCCTTTCAGGGGCGGGAGAATCGGAGAATTGTGGGAGTTGGAATAGCGCATGACGGACAAAATAACGTACAAGGATGCGGGAGTAGACATCGAGCTTGCTGACAGGGTCATCGGTTCCTTGTCCGAGCGGATAAAATCCACGTTCAGGCCCGAAGTCATCGGAAAAATGGGTGGGTTTGCTGCGATGTTTCGACCTGAGTGGTCGCGGTATCAGGACCCGGTATTGGTATCCGCAACCGATGGTGTGGGAACAAAGTTAAAGCTTGCGTTTCTCACGGGGATTCACGATTCAGTCGGTATCGATCTCGTGGCCATGAACGTCAACGATCTGCTCGTGATTGGGGCAGAGCCGCTTTTCTTTCTCGATTATTTCGCCTCTGGAGCACTTCAGGAAGAGACGATCACGGCGGTGGTTTCGGGCATTGTTGAAGGCTGCAAACAAGCCGGCTGCTCTCTTATTGGTGGAGAAACTGCGGAAATGCCCGACTTCTACGCACCGGGAGAATACGATCTCGCGGGATTCTGTGTGGGAATCGTGGACCGTGCACGGGCGATCGACGGATCGGGAATTCAGCCGGGAGACATAATTCTGGGCGTCGCATCATCGGGACTTCACAGTAATGGATACAGCCTGGTGCGCCGCGTGTTGCTCGAGCATAAGAAATATTCTTTGGATTCGGTTTTTCCGGATCTGGGAAAGCCCCTGGGAGAAGTATTGCTCACTCCCACGAGGATTTACGTGAAATCCGTACTGAAGCTATGCAACGAGATTCCTGTAAAAGGTATGGCTCACATCACGGGAGGCGGATTCATCGGAAATATTCCCCGTGTGCTGCCTGAATCCCGTGCGGTACGCATTCGTCGCGGATCCTGGGAGATTCCTCCCATCTTCAGGATGATCCAGACAGATGCCTCGCTGGATGATGAGGATATGTTTCTCACCTTCAACATGGGAATCGGCATGGTGATTGTCGTGAGCCCCGGTGATGTTGACAAGGCTGTGGATTCACTCAAAGCTATGGGAGAGCGTGTCTCTCCAATAGGAAAAGTGGTCGGTCGGTCGGGAGAATTGCCAGTGGTTCTGGAATAAGATGCATACTCGGGTTCAGAAAAGAATTGTGCTCATGAGTGCGTGTCTTGTAGGCTTGCGAACCCGATACGACGGGAGTTCCCGTCCTCATCCTTTTCTGGATTACATTGCGAAGAACTGTATTATCGTCCAGGTCTGTCCGGAAATACTCGGCGGTATGGGCATCCCGAGACCTGCCAGCCGGTTTATAGGAGGAGACGGAGCTGCAGTGCTTTGCGGGAATGCTCGGTTAGAAGATGCATTCGGCCAGGACAGGACTCTCGAATTCGTGCGTGGAGCGGAAGAAACGGTCGCCATGCTCAGACTCGTCGGCCCGGATCTGATTATCTTTAAAGAGGGAAGCCCCTCATGTGGTGTGAAAAGAATCAATCTCGGGGGTGAAAAAACCAGGGGTGTCGGAGTTGCAACCGCTCTCCTGTCCGCCGTGGGAATTCCCATTATAACTGAAGAGGATGCGCTACCTTTCTGATACGAATTCGCAATTGAAGGAATAACACTTGGGTAACCTTTTTGTTAAGAGAGGTTCCTCAGACCTTCAAAAAACTTTTAACACTCGTCTTACTCGTGGAGTTTTTCTTTGAAAAACCCATGAGTTAGACGAATATTAGAAGTTCTTGGGAAGGGGCTCGGGGAAACACTTCTTACAAGAAGGGTTTCCCCGGTCTTACTGCTTTAGCATGAGGTTTTCCGTTTCGGCTTATGGAAATAAATACTTTACTCACGTACATCGAACGCAACTGCTCTGCTCTTTCCTGCTGGTTGGCTTCTCTGGAATCTCATCAATCGGATCAAGTCGGCAGGGATCTGCTCAACACTGCAAATCCGAGGATCGCCGTCGGTCGGGTGGAAGATCTTCTCGGAACGGACGGTGCTGAAACGGTTAGGACTGTCCTGCAGGATGAGCGATTGCGAAGAATCTTTCTGACCACCGTCGGAGGCTCGCGCTTTCTCTTCTCAATCCTGTGCAGGACTCCGGGATTGCTCGGTCCCTTGTTTCTTCAGGAAGGGTGTGCGATCCGCAAGACTCGCCCAATCATGGAACGGGAATTGAGGGAAACCTATGAGGGATTAAGCAACTCAAAAGAATTTGACCGCATGCTCCGGGTGTACAAGGAACAGGAATTCCTCCGTATCGGCTGCAGGGATCTGAACAATCTGGCCGAGGTGGAAGAGGTCATGGCCGAGCTCTCGGACCTCGCTGCTGCCGGCATAGAATCTGCAATACAGTTCCACTGGAAACGTCTCGCAGAAAAACACGGCACCCCGGAAGGTCTCAAACAGGGCCTCGGTTTTGTGGCTCTGGGGATGGGTAAGATTTCAGGGCGTGAGCTGAACTTCTCTTCGGACGTGGATCTCATATTTATTCGGGAACCCGAAGAAGGCAGGACACAGGGACCTGAGCCGATCCCGATCGTAAAGTTTTATGAATCCCTCGCCCAGTCGGTTTCCCGCTCTCTTTCGGATGTGACGGAGGACGGATTCGTCTTTCGCATAGATCTGAGGCTCAGGCCTGAAGGCGAAAAGGGAGAGCTTGTCCCTTCGTACACCAACGCTCTCGATTACTATCTCGGATGGGGCCGAACCTGGGAGCGGTCTGCGCTCATGAAAGCGGTTCCTTTGGCTGGAGACCGGAAGCTGGGCAAGGAATTCCTCCAGGAATTGGAGCAATTCGTCTATCGCAAGCACCTGGATTATTCGACTCTTGAGGAAATGCGGATTATGAAGCTCCGCATAGAGGCGCAGCTCAAGAAGAAGCCTGGAGTCAATATAAAGCTCGGCCAGGGAGGCATTCGTGAGATAGAGTTCTTTGTTCAGGCGCTTCAATTGATCAATGGCGGAAAACAACGGCGTGTCCGTTCGGCAAGCACGCTTGAGGCTCTCCACCTGCTCCGGGAAACGGGTCTTCTGGACAAGCAGACTACGGACGCTCTTCGATCTGCGTATCGTTTTTTCCGCAAGACCGAACATAGTATTCAGATTAACCACCAGCTCCAGACGCACGAACTGCCGCGAACTCCTGAGGACCAGGAAGAACTGGCTCGGCGGCTCGGATACAGAGAAGAGCCTCTCAAGCATTTCCTTGCAGACCTGGAATATCATCGTCGTGTAGTGGAAGAGCTTTTTTCCAGCATGTTCCATCATTCTGACGAGGAAATTCTGGACAGAATCTCGCCCGAAGCGAAGCGTTTGATCGAAACCATACACGATGAGTCTGCATGCAGAAATCTGCTCGAACAGCTCGGGTTCGACGATGCTCTCTCAGCTTATGCGGTTCTCAGAAATCTCGTGGTTCCGACCGATCGAAAGATACCATCCGAGAAGGCTCGAGTACTGCTCGGTCGACTTGCTCCGCTGTTCCTTGACGAGTTGCTCACGGTTCCCGAGCCGGAAAAGGCTCTCGTTGCGCTCGACCGGTACATAGATTCTCTCTATGCGCATTCGTCCTATTTTTCCACACTCCTCGAGAATCCGCCAACCATCCGTTTTATCGTCAAAATACTTGGGGAGAGTCGTTTCTTTACCGACCTGTTGGTCCGTCATCCCCAGGCTATCGATTCTCTTATTGCACGAGGTGCTGAAGAATTCCCCAAATCCAGGGAAACTCTTGAAAGTATCGTTACTGAGCGCCTCGCGTACTGTGAGGATCTCGAAGCGGAAATGGATGTGCTCAGGACCTTTAAGAACGAAGAGATCCTGATGATTGGGGTCAAGCATCTTGCCGGTGAGATCGATTCGCCCACGGCAAGGGCTCTTGTCACAGATTTGGCTGAAGTATGCCTGTGTGCTGCCATCGATCTTGCGGCAAAAGAGATGATGAGAAAATTCGGGGAATTCGATTTCCTCGATCCGCTTCCTTTTGTCGTGCTGGGCATGGGAAAGCTTGGCGGCAGAGAGATGACCTACTTGTCGGATCTGGACGTCATCTTTATTTACGAGTGTCCGGAGATGCAGATCGGACGATTTTCCACACACGAATGGTTCACGAGACTCGCCAATCGCATCATTTCGATCCTGAGCGTTCCTACTGCCGAAGGGACTGTTTTTTCCATCGACACGAGGCTTCGCCCTTCAGGCAATAAAGGTCCGCTGGTTTCGTCTCTGGATTCTTTCAGGGATTACCATGAAGCCACTTCCGAGCTCTGGGAAAAGCAGGCGCTCTTGAGAGCCAGGCCGCTCACGGGAGGGACCGATCTGGTGCAGCAGGTAAACCGCATTGTGAGAGATTGCATCACCCGAACCCGGCTTTCCTCTGACGACGTGAAAGAAATCGCCAGATTGCGAGGCCGCATGGAAACGGAATTGGCGTTGGAAGACGATTTGCATGTGGATCTCAAGACAGGGCATGGCGGACTGGTCGATGTGGAATTCCTGGTGCAGGCTCATATTCTTCAGCACGCCCATCACTCCCCGGAAATAATAAAGAACAATACTCTGGAAGGGCTTTCCGCTCTGAGAGATGCAGGCATTATTGACGAGTATGCATTCGAAAGCCTCGATTTTGGGTATCGATGGTTGAGCAATCTCGAAGATCGTCTCAGGATCATGGAGCATAGAAGCATCGACAGAATGCCGCTGACCGGCGAAAAACTCCGGGGGTTGGCGCTCCGGCTGGGATATGGCGAGGGAGGCGAGGATCGGCTCATCAGCGACTACTTCACCATAACGGGGACTATCCGCAGCATATACCGGGCATTTTTCGGCGAACCCCTGGCCCGTGCAGATAAGAGGTAAACTCGAAGGCCGCCCAATATTACTCTTCTGAATGCGAAATGTCGTCCATTTAACCACCTATTCGACGCACTTTTTGGTTCCTAATTTGCGCTGGTTCACCCCGACGGTGTAGGGATAATACGGGCTTCAAGCCGAGCTCGCTTCCTATAATGATAAATGAGATCACATATTCGTTACAAGCCATTGAAGATCTGGGGATTTATTTTTGATTTTCAGTTGCCAGATTCTCATAGTTGTGCTAGGAGGGCCCACAGCTTGAAAACGTGGAGGTGAAGAGTGATACAGGGAATCGCATTAGGAGTCGGGATCGGACTTACGGCATACGGGTGTATGAAATTCCTGTTGGGAAAAGTATACACAGAGGAGCAATTGACATCCATTGAGTCGGATGAACCGATCCGGCAGGAAGAAGCTCAGAGAACAGAAGTGTCTCCTGTAGTCGTAGCGGAAAGCTCCCAGGATCTGGTCAGTGACATTGCAGCTTTCTGCAAGCAGCGCGAGGTATCAGAGATTCCGGAGGTACACGGCGCCATAATTGACGCGGAAGAAGTCGCTTTGAGATCAGAGATCCCAGAGCCCAACGATGCGGTTGAATTCAAATCCTGGTATGTGATTCGCACATCCAAGGGGCTCCTCAGGACTTGTCGATGCAGCTCCCAGACTTCTCATACTGTCGCAGGTCCTTTTCCGACCAAGCTGGCTGCTCGACAGGCAAAGGAACAATACGGCGGCGCTGAAGCGTAAGTTGCCACAATAAAATGAGCATGTTTACGACGCTCGATTTAGGGTCGGGAGACCGAACCCTACCACAATGAAAGGAGGGGCAGGGCTGAATCCGGCTAGCAGTTTCACATCAATCGCAAGCCACCCCATCCCTCCGTTCGAAACATCTTCTCTCGAAGCACTGCGGCAGATTCTTCACTCCAAACTGCCATCGGTACGGCTCGATAGGGGGTCCCAAAGAAAGGAGAGGAACCTTCTCTCTTCTTCATGCAGAAAGAAGATTCCTAAAATTCGATTTCTTGAACAGGACAAACTATCTGAGATTTGCGTTTTTGTCCGGGGCACAAAAGAGCTAAGAAGAAAATGCTCACTCTCCTGTCAGCTCGGTTCGGACTTCAGATCTGACTTCTTCCAAAAGGGCTCCAGTCTCGTCGACTGCGGTTGCAACGAAATCCCGGCTGGTGTCGTATACGGTGTAAGCACCCTTGATAACAGTCTTGAGCACGGGGCGAACCGCTCCTGCCACAACCGGAATAACAAAAGGAGCTAAAAGGAGTCCCCCTCCGATGACCAAGCCGGACCAAAGATCCAGTTTCGGCGTGTAATTCCAGATAGCCATTATTCTTGCCTCTTTCTTTTTTATGCAGTTGGATAAACAAACACCTAGTGTATGTCATTATGTGTCAGGCTTTCGTAATGTCAAGTTAGTTCTTTGTTAAATAATCATCACAAATCCTTCCCATTATTAGACCGACACGGCGGAACAAACTGTATTCGAGCGTGGAATAAGCGTCAGAATTTTGAACAATTACTTATGACCACCAAGAGACAGGACCGAATTTACGCACAGAATAGGAAGCCCTCTGCTTATTCAATGAAGGAATACAATTTGCCTTGCAATATGTTTCTTTGCTACGAATAGCAGGCAGAGCTTTCGGAAACCGATCTCGCATTTTACAGGAGACGAGACCTCGCAGATTCCTTTTCAACCTCGTCTGGCACACATGGTTCGGCGATCACGTCTCTCGCTGCAGCATTTCGTGATACAGTCGCTTTTTAAATCATATTTCGGTCTCTCAGTTCCGACTTGAGCCAGGCATACGCAACCGGAGCGGCAACGAGACCGGCAATCCCGAAAGTCGCTTCCATGGCTATCATGGCGCACAGGAGTTCCCAGCTTCTGGCCTGCACTTCTCCCCCGATTATATGTGCATTCACCAGATATTCCAGTTTATGTATGCCAGCGAGAAACAAGTAGGAAGCCAATGCCACCTGAGGCGATATTCCCAGGCTGATCAAAACGATGAGGGTGTTGGAAATGACGTTTCCCAAGACAGGAAGGAGGTTGGTAACGAAGGTAAAGGGGATGAGAACCGTAACCAGAGGAAAACGGACTCCGGCCAATGGCAGGAATACTGCTAAATAGAGTGCTGTCAGAACCGTATTGAGCGCGGAAATCTTTACCTGAGCGAGCACTATCTTATCGAAAGCATCTGTCAAACCTTTTGCCCGTGCATGCAGAGCACTCGCAAACGGAGGAAATCCGTCAAGATTGCTGAAATGCTGGAGAGCAGTCATTCCTCCTACGATCATTCCCAACAAAACCTGGACAAACGTCTTTATCCCAGCGACTCCGGCTGCTGAGATTCGATGGGCATGTTCTCGCAGCATTTCGGTAATTTGTGCTCGCAGTTCTTCCACCGTGTGGGGGATCAGGTCGGATATGTCGTCAGGCAAGGAGCGTTTCAGTTTTTCAAGGGTTTCCACAGCGACTTTCAGCAAAGCGGCCATTCCTCCGCTTCCGTTGAGGAACCAGGCCAGCCCGAGACCTGTCCCCAGGAGTCCGATAACAACGAGGACGGCTATTGCAGCTAATGCCACTTTGTGCGTCAGCCCACCCCATCGAGCGGGCAGTCTCGACGCAAGCTTCACGGTAAGCACATGAACTGCCAGACCCGCAAATACGGCAGGAAGAAGGCCGAAATGGATTACCAGCGGAACGGCTAATGCACACAGGATGTAAGTGGCGTTCACGGAATTAAGCATCATGATACACAATCATCATCTTTCCCTGTGAGGAGTCTTAAGCGATACTGCATCCACGGACTAATCCTCCTGGATGCGAGATCGAATCAAAAACTACTTGCCTCTTTATTCTCTCATATCGTCCGAACCAGGCACGAAAAACCCTTCGTCAGGAGGAATGTATGCTTTCAAGACGAATGTATTCCGATAAGACAGCAGATAAGAATCTTTCCCAAAAGCCGATCTTCATCGTGCGAAGCAGGTTGTGAGTGTCCTGAGAAGCACAATGCTTCCGAATGCCGCGATGATGCCTCCGGACACGCTGTTCACCATGCGGAGGTGCATCCGATCCATTCTTTGCGCAGCCATCCCCGCTGTAAAGGCCAGTATTGGAGCCCAAATAGCTGAACCGATTATGACTCCGGACACCAGTTTACCGGCAGCCACATAATCTCCTTTCCAACCGGGTACACCCAGGGCAGCGAAAGCGGCTGTGAAAACCAAGAGAGGAATGGGATTGGCAAGCGTAAGCAGAAAAGCCGATAAAAAGGCATCGATCAAGCCTCTTTTATCTGAATTGTTCCGCGGTTTCGGAGGTTCTGAGAGAACTATAACGATGCCGATAATAGCTATAAGCAGTCCGCCCACAAGCTGAATCCAGTCGTGTGCCCGTTCCAGGACATCTGCAATAAACGTTATGCCGAAACCCGCGATGCAGCAGTAGATTCCGTCTACCGTGGAAGCCCCCAATACGGATACTAAACCTGCAAGACGTCCATGGGTGAGTGTTCTCTTGATGCACAGCAAACCAATCGGTCCAATGGGAGAACACGCGAAAAATCCGACGAACAATCCCTGCACGAATGCTGCTGCTTCCATATCAACTCCTCAGATGCGCCGTCGCCTCTTCCCTATCCGGCACAAGAGTTAGGATGTCTCGGGAAAAGTCTCTTCTCGATTTCTCTCGATTCGGCACATCTTCGGGAACGGTGAATCATCCTCAGTCTGCGTTCGCAGTCCCTGGAATTCTCGATCAAACCATCATGGCGCAAATTCGCTGCCTCAACCATCCGATTTTGTCGTATAATCAGGTTATTATCCGACCGGCATTGTAGGTTTCCCGTTTTCTCCCGCTTTGACGGGAAAAACGACACTCCCTGTTGGATTCAGGCGCTCTCGGGTGGCGATTGTTCATGGTAATTGCTTGCAGCCTTTGCCTGCTGTTCGAGTCGATCCATCTCATCCAGGTAAACTGCCTCCAGGGTGGTGCGCACTTCTCCCAGAATTTGAACAAAGTCTTCGATTTCGATTATATCGTTTTTCGCTTCACACATTTTCAGGCTCCTGTTCGGGTTATGGCATCGAAATGCATTAACGTTTCGGTGATTGGCCGTTCCCGGAACTATGGAGAAGATTACCCGGCTCCTCTCGCCTTTCATGGCAGCGGCACGCTCCAAAATTGAGCGCAAGCTGCACTCTGGCTCAGGACTATAAACGAAGCCCCCGAACGCGGGGCCCCTCGGCTAAACAAACTCCTGAGGAGCCTCTACCCTGTGTAGTGAACGAAATCAAGTGGAAGTTCCATCATTTACACATTTCTCATACCATGCCAATGCTGCTTTCACATAGCATGCAATATTTCACGGACGCGAATTCCCCTGCCTTGATTTGAACAAGTTAGAAAGAGCTTGGACACTATCAGGTGAGGTTGTAAAAGAGGCTTTATCCATTCTATGCAAAATCACGCGGGGACTCGAATTAGCGGAAAATAAAAGTGGTGTCCATATCGCACCTGAACACTGCTGAAGCTCTCTTCCATTCTTTCCACAGCTTGACAACAGGCTCATGTATTTGGTATTTTACCCGAGAATTTTGTACTCGGAATTAGCGAAAATTTTGAGCGGAGGGCACTTTTCCGGACGATATTGACCTGAGTTCTCAATTGAGAAAAAGTCTGAATCAGGCATGCGTACAACGGATTACAATACCGTCGCGAAATTCTTGATTTCATTCTTTTCATGCACGAGAGAACCCGGTTCGGTTTACTTTGTCGCAACCAGGTAATTTTGTTCATCAATGTATTGCCGATTCTTCAGCTTCTCGGGCAAGAGGCCTCAATGGACTGTTATTGCAGGCTGCAAAACGCTTTCAGTTTCCCGGTGAAACGCTATGGATGGGGGGATCGCTCTGCTTTTCACTGAAAACCCGGGTGAGACGATTCCTCACTATCTGAAATCCATGGTCCTGAGGCGCTGTAGCAGAAGAACTGTTAAGCACGAGAAATTGGCAGGAAGCTGGACAGAGGGAATTCGTACGTTGAATAGACATGAAATTTCAGGAATTCTTCTCCTTTCTTTAGGGCTCATCTCTTTGGCATGTCTGTACGGCTGTGATGCATCGCAATCAAAGACCAAAGCGGGCGGTGCTTCCGAAAAACTGGTTATTTGCACCCACTCGGGAGACTATTCTGCATTGTTCCGGATTGCCGAAAAACAGGGATAGTTCTCTGCGCGAGGCGTTGACGTAGACCTCGAACCAGAAGAATCCGGGGTGGTATCGTTGAAGAATCTCTTATCGGGAAAAGCGGATCTCGCGACGGTGTCCGAATTCGTTTTTGTGAACAATATCGCCAATCATCCGGAGCTTCGCGTCCTTTCCGTTGTTGCACAAACTCGCAATATAAGACTCATTGCGAGAAGGGATCATGATATAAGCCAAATACCCGATCTGAAGAACAAACGAATCGGTGTGGTCCGTTCCAGCGCTGCAGACTATTTTCTTCACCTTTTTCTCATGTTCCATCGCATTTCTGCCCATGAGATCCACATAGTGGACCTGACTCCTTCCGAACAGATAAAAGCCATCACAGAGGGGGAAATCGATGCAGCAATAGTCTGGGCTCCATTTGCCAGAGATATGGAGAATGCACTGGGCGAAAAAGGTGTGAGCTGGCCGGCCCAGAGTGGGCAAGACTACTACTGGTTATTGATTGCAACCGAATCGACGCTGAACAAGCAATCTTCAGCAATAAAGAAAATGATGTCCGCTTTGGATGCCTCGGATGATTTCCTGCACAACAATCGGGGTGAGGCGCAGCGGATCCTGGCATCCGAATTGGGAAGCCGTCACACACCTCAGATATGGGAAGATACCGACTTTGATCTGACTTTGAGCCGTCCTTTTGTACTGGCAATGGAAGCCGAACTGAGATGGATGAAGTCCAGTCAGGGTGTCCACGATTTCACTATGCCGGACCTCTTGGATTTCATCCACTTTGACGCGTTGCAGTCCGTCCGTCCCGAAAAGGTTCAGATGCTTCACTAGGTATATTGATGACGATCAAGCGTAGAATTTTAATAACCTCCATCTTCTTCATCGTCCTGGTGCTGATCATCGGTTCGCTACTCTTCTGGAATGCCCATGAGGTGAGAAAAGGTATCCGCCAGACTGAGATTACTTCCGAAGTGGTCAGGAGCGCCTTCCTGATGAAGTCCTTCATGGATGAATACCTTGCAGATGGAGGCAGTCGTCCTTTGAGGCAATGGATTAAAAGCAATGAATTTCTAGGAAAAATTATCGACGATGCGAAGGCCGATAATTCATTCGATCGGGTATTGGTGCAGGAGTTAGCCGATAAATATCAAGACGTCAACTCCGCTTACCGGCAAATCATGGAAGTCGGCAAGACAAGTAATGATTCCAAAAACTTGAAGCTGCTCAAGGAAACTTTGTCAGGCATGGTATCCGTGCGTCTGGAGGAGTTGGTCAATTCCGCAGAACGCCTGAACAGATCTACACGTGCTCTGATGCTGCAAAAGCAGAGGATTGCGGAAGCATCGGTGCTGATCACGTTTCTGACCATGATCGGAATCATCATATTGAATCTCCTCCTCATCAGGAAAGCGGTCATTTCTCCGATACAAGAACTCTCCCGGAGTGCAGACATCATCGGTTCAGGCGATTTCAATCATTCCATAGTCTCAAACAGCAGGGACGAAATTGGAGCACTGGCCCAAACCTTTAACGACATGGTGGGGAAACTGCGTCAATCGTATGATTCCCTGCAAACCGAGATCGAAGAACGCAAACGGGCTGAAGAGACTGTGATAGCCGAGCGAAAACGGCTCTTCGACATGTTGGAAACAATGCCGGTAATGGTGTGCCTCTTAACGCCCGATCACAAAGTTGCCTTTGCCAATCGCAGATTTACGGAAAAATTCGGAGATTACCGTAATCGACACTGCTTCGACTATATTTTCGGAAAGAAAGAACTCTGTGAATTCTGTGAGGCCTATAGCGTATTTGAAACCGGTAAACCTCATAACTGGGAATGCGTCGGTCCTGACGGTTCAATTCTGGATGTCCACAATATCCCGTTCACCGACGTGGACGGTTCTCCCCTCATCCTGGAGGTGGACATCGATATTACGGAACAAAGGCGGGCGGAAGAAGCATTGAAGACCGAGCGCCAGCGGCTCTACGATATCCTGGAGACCATGCCGGTTATGGTCTGCCTCTTGACACCGGATTTTCATATCGCATTCGCGAACCGCAGTTTTCGTGAGAAATTTCCTGATGAAAACGGAAGAAAGTGCTTCGAATATCGTTTCAATCGAGAAAAACCGTGTGATTTTTGCCAGGCACATGATGCGCTGGAGACGGGTGAGCCTCGTCAGTGGGAAAGTGTGGCACCGGACGGCAGCATCATAGAAGGTTTCAAATATCCCTTCACGGATGTTGACGGTTCGCCTCTCGTACTGGAAATAGGTATCGACATTACCGAGCGTAGAGCAGCAGAGCAGATTCGGGAAAAAGCCCTTGAAAACGCGGAAATTCTGAATAGAATTTTCTCTACAACGCATTTTTCTCTTGTTTATCTCGATAAAGAGTTTAATTTTATCCAGGTAAATAAGGCTTTCGCGGACGCGTGTGGTTATCCTCCGGAGTACTTTCCCGGAAAAAATCATTTCGAGTTGTACCCGCACGAAGAGAACGAATCCATTTTCAGGCAGGTGGTCGAAACCGCCGAAGCTTTTACGGTTTACGCAAAACCATTTGATTTTCCTGACGATCCCGATCGTGATACAATGTACTTGGACTGGAGTCTCTATCCGATAAAAGACACGAACGGGCAAGTTGAGGGGCTTGTTTTCATCCTTCTGGACGTGACCGACAGGCATAAGGCCGAGGAGGCTTTACAGGCTGCAAGCGCGTACAACCGCAGTCTGATAGAAGCCAGTCTGGATCCCCTCGTCACTATCAGTCCGGAGGGAATTATCACCGACGTTAATACCGCTGCTGAGAAGGTCACAGGATTTGCTCGCGAAGAACTTGTCGGCACAGGTTTTTCCAATTACTTCACGGATCCCGGAAAAGCGCGGGAAAGCTATGAAATGGTGTTTAGAGACGGTTCAGTGAGCGATTACGAATTGGAGCTACAACACAGAGACGGTGGAACTGTTCCCGTCATGTACAATGCTTCCCTCTATCGAAATACAGACGGAGACATTGTCGGCGTCTTTGCGGCTGCCCGCAATATCAGTGCGCGCAAGAAAGCGGAAGAGGAACTTCTGAGATCGAATGGAGATCTGGAACAATTCGCCTATGTGGCTTCCCATGATTTGCAGGAACCGTTGCGCAATATCGCAGCTTGCATGCAATTGCTGGAGAGGAAACACCAGAATCAGCTCGATTCGGATGGAGTTCAATATATTCATTATGCCGTGGAATCCGCGGTACGCATGAAAGCGGGTTCCTCGCTATTGTGTGTGGGTAACGGAAAGATCGAGCTTTCCTGCAATGAGGTAGACAATAGTGATCAGATTCCTGGATGACCTGTATCCTCTGGCCTTTGCCTTGGCGGCCTGGATCAGGCTGTTGATTCCTTCAAGTACCCCGTTGGTGATGCCTGACTCAAACCATCGGAGTACCCCATCCCAGTGACGCTTGATAGTCCGAGCCGCTTCGACCATGGGTTGAAGATGACTGTGCGTAACCCAGAAGTACCATCGTTTCAGGAACCCTTCAGCTTGATCTCTGGGCTGTTCATACAGCTGCTGGAACGTCAGCTTGATTTGATAGGCTTTAGCAGTTTTAAGATTCAACGTTTTGACGTTGAGGCATTCGATGATGGCTTGCTGCTTGACCGTCAGGTTCTTCGGATTCTTCAGCCATGCGAAACGGGTCTTCTTCAGTTCTGGCTTTGTCTTCTGCTCCATGCGTCGGACCTCGTCCAGCGCTTCGTTGACGATTTTCAGGATGTGAAACTTGTCAAAGGTTATCGTCGCGTTCTCGAACGCATCCTCTATGCCGCGGATAAAGGCCGGGGACATGTCGCAACAGGCCTGTTTTATGTTCTCAGCTCGGCCTCCGTGAGTTTCCAGATCCTCCTTAAATGCCCTCAGCGTTGCTGCATCTTTGCCTGGAGTGGCGAAAATGACCTTCGACTTGTCCATGTCCACGAACACCGTGATGTAGTTATGGCCCCGTTTGCTGGAAGTCTCGTCCATTCCGACCGTGCAGATCCGGGAGTAGTCCTGTCCGTTCCGGGCCTCTTCTACGTAGTGGTGGAGGATTCGCCAAATACGCGTGTCGTGCTCCCCTACGAGTCGTGCTATGGCATTTACCGGCATCTCTTTGGCCATGGCCATGATGAAAGCCTCAAAGAGCAGAGTGAACCCACTTGTCTCCCTGGCCCACGGTACTGGCACTTGCTTTATCCCGCAGCCAGGACACTCCACACGAGGAGTGCGCACGTGGAGATAGGTAACATGCTGGAAAAAGTTCAGATGCCGCCAGACCTTGTTCAGGGTGTCGTACGCCTTACAGCCCGGACGTCCGCATTCGGGACAGGCGAACTCGCCGCCCCTGGCAAAGTCGATATAGATATCGAGCTGCTTCTGCTCAGGGTCAAAAGTACAACGCTCCACCACCCACGGTGGAAACAACCCAAGGGCCATCTGAAAAAGGTCGGTATCTTGCATCGGGAGTCCCTCCTGGACGATACCCGATACCAAAAACCGAACCCATGCGCAACACACTACAAATTGACGTTACCCACACGTAACAGCGAAGAGCC
>JBGSLQ010000037.1:0-159569 GCA_041740635.1 Desulfomonilaceae bacterium
GAACAGGAGGCGGAAGATGCCCGGCTGGAGCAACTCAACATGCTCCATGCGAAGACGCCCCCTTCAGGGGGCTCATGAACATGCCCCTTTGAGGGGCTAACAGGAATATGCCCCCGGCTTTGCCGGGGGTCATTTAACTTAGAGTATTTGGGGTCGGTTGTTCCGGAGGAATCCCGCGAGACGCGGGAAAACTGGGCTGGCGATTCATCGCCGGTAGTGGCAAATATTATGATGTTAGAGTCCTGGAGGGACGACTGATTCACTAACTCCCGGCAATGAATTACCGGGCTATTTTCTTTAGTCCCTTCGGGACAAAGAAAATAAAGTTGGCGCCTATGGGCTTCTTGGGTATGAACAATCAACCGGGTGCGTACAGATGGATTGGAATAGGTGACCTGAACGGGTTTTTCGGACTCATGTTCGATAACATCGCCGTCCTGTCCTTTCTGGCGGGAACATTGATTATTGTTTTCAACTTTCCCGCGGAAATAGTTTACGGATACATGTTTCCGGGGACCACGTTCGGAGTTCTCGTAGGGGATCTCCTTTACACGTGGATGGCCTTCAGACTGGCACGCAGAACGGGAAATCCCAATGTGACGGCCATGCCTCTCGGTCTGGACACGCCTTCAACCATCGGAATTGCTCTTACCGTACTGGGGCCGGCATTCGTTGCACTGAAACAAAACGGATTTTCCCCTCATGACGCTGCAATCATGACCTGGCATATCGGAACTGCCACCATGGTCATGATCGGTATCGTAAAGGTAGTTCTTTCTTTTTGCGGTAACTGGATTCAAAGAGTGGTGCCGCGGGCAGGGCTCCTGGGATCCATTGCCGGAGTAGGGTTGGCACTCATCGGTTTCTTTCCGCTGGTGGACATTTTCAGTATGCCGGTAGTGGGCATGATCGCGTTGGGGATCGTGCTCTATTCGGCGATTGCGGGAATCGAACTGCCCTGGAAAATTCCGGGAGTATTGACTGCGGTCATTCTGGGAACAGCCCTGTACCATGGGTACTATCTCGGAGGATTCGCCGGGATCGAGTCTCAGGCATACACTGTGCCCAGGCTCGCGTTTCATTCGGGATTTCCCGCTCCGAGTCTGGGGTTCCTGGAGGGGATTGTTCCGGCGCTCAAGTATCTACCCATTGCCGTTCCCTTCGCGATTCTCACCATAGTCGGAGGTATAAACGTTACGGAAAGTGCCCGAGTGGCAGGAGATAGTTTCGACACGCGGAAAATCCTGCTCACGGAAGCGGTTGCCACGCTGATTGCAGGTATTTGCGGCGGTGTGGCCCAGTCGTGCCCGTACATCGGCCACCCTGCATACAAACGCATGGGATCGAGGGCGGGGTACACTCTACTTACCGGGATTTTTATAGGACTGGGGGGCATGCTGGGTTATGTTTCGTTTATCGTCGAACTCATTCCACGTGCAGTGCTCGCACCGATCCTCGTCTTCATATGCCTGGAGATAACAGCCCAGGCGTTTGTCCACAGCCCCCGTCGTCATGCTTCCGCAGTGGTGCTGGCCATCCTGCCCACAATTGCACGCCTCTTGTCGATCCAGTATGAAAATCCTGAAATCGTTCCCACACAACAACTGCATCATTTGTTGAACAAGGCGGGAAGTGGATTACCGGAAATCCTGGTAACCGTAGCCCTGGGGAATGGTTTCATTTTGACGGGTATGCTCTGGGGGGCGTTTCTCGCTGAAATGATAGATCGAAAACTGAGGAACTGTGCGATCTATCTCTTTATCCTTGCGTTGCTTACGTTCTTCGGAATCATCCATTCTTCTTCTCTACAGGCAAACGTGTATTTCCCTTGGCTGCTTACCGGGATTGAACAGCAGATACCCTATCAGTTCACCCTGGCATATATAGTTTTAGGAATGATGGTACTATTGGCTTCGTTAACGCAAAAAGCCGAAGCGCCGCAAGGATAGCGGCTGATGCCAGTTTGCATTCAAGATATTTACTCCACTGACCTGTGCTCGTCAGTGGCACCTCTGTACCCAGGGACCAACGTCGAATTGGGTGCCACGGACTGTGCCGCTGGCCCAATAAAATCATATTGACCGCATATCAGTATGAACAGGTTCGAAAGAAAAATCGGGGTGCCCTCGTTGAAGAAAGTACCCCGATTCCTGCTGTTTGAGATTCCGTTCTCGGTATTTGGAGACTTTCCGAACCCGTCTCATCCGGGCTTCCGGTTGAGAAAGGCAATCGAAATATATTGAGCAGAATTCATGGAGAATTCAGGAATGCTCAACGAAGGCTCATCTAGACGGCTTCAACACTTTTTACGGCAGGAACGCGTTCTTTGAGGATTCTCTCGATACCCATTTTAAGGGTCATCTGGCTCATGGGGCAACCGCCGCATGCACCTTTAAGGCGTAATTTCACGATTCCTTCCGGGGTAACGTCGACTATTTCCGCGTCTCCACCGTCAGCCTGAAGCTGCGGCCTGACCAAATCAAGTGCTGCCTGAATTTCCTCTCTCATTATGTGCTCCTTTCAGCGTGCTCCGTACGTCAAAAGATCTTACTATATACTCCAATTTTGATGCGAACCAACAAAAAAAAGGTTCATTGCGTATCCATTTAGTTACGCGTGGAAGAGGTCTAAAGCCCCATAAGGCTACCCAACACTCGTCGTGGGTGCAAACCCACGGGAGCGATACGGGAAATCCTTCGTCTCAAGACCAAGGTATCCGCAATATCAGCCTCGTAGTTTCTTCGGATCTCCGGAAGGTAAACCGAGTTCCCGTGCCCTGAGCACCCGTCTCAGCAATTTACCGGAAAGCGTTCTGGGAAGTTCGTCCAGAAATTCAATTTCTCCCAAAGGAATTTCGGAATGCAGGTTTGTTTTGACAAAAGCTTTTATCTCGTAATTTAGGCGTACTGAAACTGAATAGCCCTTTGCGATCTTCACAAAAGCCTTCACCTCCACTCTGCCCTTGTCATTCGGTTTCGAGATTGCTCCTGCTTCTGCAACTGCCGGATGCATGCACAGTACCTGCTCTACCTCATACGGCCCGACCAATGTCTGACCTGCTTTTATGAGATCATCATTACGGCCTTCATGATAATAATAACCATCCTCGTCCTTTATTACCATGTCACCGGTCAAGAACCATTCTCCGGAAAAGTATGCTGCGAACCGTTCATCATCGTTCCACACCGCTTGCATCATGGAAGGCCAGGGAACTTTTAGCGCTAACTCTCCGAGAGTCAGAATCGAGAGAGGCTCGCCCTGTGGATCGAGGACCGCAGCCTCAATCCCGGGAACCGGTTTACCCATGGAACCGGGCTTAATCTGCTGTGAGGGGAAATTCGCGATGCAGATCATGCCGGTTTCCGTCATCCACCATGTGTCGTGTGGTGAGTGTTTCAGATTCTCCCGCACCCAATAGAACAACTCAGGTGATAGCGCCTCGCCTACGGTAGCAATATGCCTCAGATCGGAAAAATCGTACCTGCCGGGCAAGTCCGCGCCGGCCTCCATGAGTCTCCTGATTGTCTGCGGAGTCGTATACCAAACATTGACCTTATACTTCTCGATGGTCCTGTACCAACTCGAGGCAGAAAAAGGATTACCCTGAATAACGGAAGCAGCGCCGCACAACCAGGGAGCGAACGCTCCGTATACGGTACCTGTGACCCATGCAGGATCGCCGTCAGTCCATAAGACAGAACGATCGTCCAGATCCAACACCCAGTGTGCGGTTATCAGGTGTCCTGCCATGTCTTGATGAGCGTGGACCACTCCTTTCGGGGGACCTGTGGAACCCGATGTGTACAGCAGATAGAGAGGAGTATTCTCTGCAACCCATTTTACGGAATGTTCCGAAGACATGTACTGCATCATGGATTGCAGTTCCACTTCCGAGGGAGACAGGCCGGGTGCCGGTCCATCAGTAAGCAGTATGCATTTGAGATACTCGGATGATTCCGAGGGAAGCCTTTCCACGAAATGCGGATGGGTGATTACGCCTCGCGGCTGCGCGTTTGTGAATCTCCAGTGCAGCTCTTCGAAGTTGAGGGTGGTGTACAAATTGGAAAAGATCACGCCTATTCGGGCGCAAGCGAGCATTGCATAGTAGATTTCCGGGCAAGGGGGAAGGAATATGAAGAAACGGTCGCCGATCTTAAACCCGAATTTCAGGAGCAGATTTGTCAGCCGACACGATCTTTCTTTCAGCTCTTTGAATGTGATCGTCTCAACAATGTCGGCTCTTTCGATAATCAGGGCCGTCTTATCTGCTGTGGCAGGATTGTCTGCCCAGCGATCGACCGCTTCGTGCGCAATATTGACATAGCCTTCATGGTTTGTTGTGAACTGTTTCTTGACCTGTTCCCATGAAAAGCTTTTGTATGCCTCATAGTACGATTTTAGATTTGCATTGGGATTTTCAGGTTTGACTCGGGCCTTGATCATTGCTGTCTCGTTTACATGAAACTCAAAGCGTCAGGAAGCCCATATTCCGAATTTTTGATGCAGGTGTAATGCCTTTGCCACAAGCTCAGATCCTGCTTTTGTCTTGGCCGTAGGAATTCTGTTCCTTCGGCCCTCGAAAGTCAACACACGAAGCACTTCCCTCACAGAACTCACCAGAGCCCACAGATCGTACCCACCTTCGAGAGACAGGAGAATCGGGGCCCCTTTTGCTGCGTCACTGAACTGCAGAATCATCTGCATCAGCCATCCGTAGGCATTTTCACTCAGCCGGGTTCGTCCCAACGGGTCTTTTTCGTGCGCATCGAAGCCTGCGGCAATCAGAATGAGCTCAGGTTTCCATCTTCGGACAATTCTACCCACCAGTTCGCGGTAGATATGGATAATATCGTTGTCGGTCATTTCCTTCGGAACCGGCAGGTTTACATTGTACCCTAAACCTTCAGATTCGCCGAATTCCTCCCAGTCGCCGGTATGAGGGTACCACCCGCGGTAATGCGACGAAAAATACAGAACCCGATTCTCTCCGTAGAAGAGATCCTGGAGCGCATTACCATGATGAATGTCCCAGTCGATGATGAGGATTCGCTTCAGGCCGTACGTCTCCAGGGCATACTTGGCTGCTACGCCGAGATTATTGAAAATGCAGAATCCTCCGGCGCGATCCGTCAGCGCGTGATGTCCGGGCGGTCGGACCAGACAGAAGCATGCCTTGAAGCGGCCTTCCATGAGAGCCTCCAAAGCTTTCAGACATCCGCCCACTGCGAGCCACGCTGCAAGGTAGGTGTTGGCGCTCACCGGAGTATCCGGAGCGAGATTGGTGAAATCTTTTCCCGCGGTGCTCATGATCTGCTTTATATATTGGGGTGTGTGCACCAGTTCCAATTGTTCGAGAGTAGCGCTTTCAGGCTCGATAAACGTCACTACATCCTTGAACTCTTTATCGACGAGTCGGTAGAGACTCCGAAGCCGGTTCGGACTTTCCGGATGAACGAGGCCGGGTCTGTGTTCCATGTAACGAATGTCTTTAATGAGCCCTATTGGTAACAAAAAAACCTCACAATTCTTTCAGCATGGTTCGTTCCCTGTCGCCTTCATCACAGAATCGAAAACCGGCATTTCTGTACATGCGTATAGCCCGAAAATTGTAGGCTTCCACAGTAAGCCATAGTTTGTGAATTCCCAATTCTATTGCGCGATTGATCGCAATCCTGGTTAGAACGGTCCCCACTCCCCGGTTCTGATACTGTCCGAGAACGAAAATCAGGTATTCGCCATCGTTTCGTTCAAAATCCGGGATCAGAACACTGTGCCCGGCGACTTTGCCCAGTTTCCATGCAGCAAAGTTGTCGCCCGACAGAAAGAGTGCTTCCACCCAGCGGTATCGGGCACTCGGGTTGGCAGGGGGCAATCCTTGCGTGACCGCTTTGGGCGTGAACTCGTCGTACATTTCGACAATATCCGGTACATTCGTACCCAAGCACGATCCTGCCTCAAACGGTTCCCCCAATTTATCAAAATACTGCGCAAGCGTACCGGGTGTCATCTCTCATTTCCGTTTGCATTCAGGAAAAATATGAAAGGGCATCTTCGTCAAAAAAGTCCCCCCGGTTTTCCTTTCCTGCCTGCGAAATCGTACCGATCCGTGTCCCGTTACTTGGTGTGGCTCTGATCTTACCCGCATGATGCCGTAGAATCACGACAGTAATTTAATAATAGCATACCGGAAGTCGAATTTGCGTTGTTTTAACTCAAGATTGTGCGAATACCATATTTCTCTGATTTGTACGAGGAAAGGAAAGAAATCATTTGAGCCGGCACTTTTGTTTGACTTACTCTGCGTTCATAGAGCACCCCAGAGATGAAGATACGACTTCATATCGATTCAGCGCCTATTTTGTTGCGATTGCAGGAGGTACACGATGATTCGACAGGTTGAGTATTTTGAAAAACCAGGGAAAGAAAATACCCGCAGATGTGTGGAGATTGTCTCGGACCTCGTCAACGAAGGACTTTCTCATATCGTAGTTGCTACTACGGGAGGCCAGACTGCGATGGCTGTCTCCGAGTATCTCCGAGGAAAAAACGTAAACATTGTCGCAGTCACTCACAACGTTGGGTACGCGGGCCCGAACCAGGACGAGTGTCCATTGGAAGTACGACAGGAATTGGCTAATCGCGGGGTAAAGATCTTCACTGGAACCATTTTGTCACGCGGCATAGAAGCAGCCCTTATGAAGAAACACCAGGGGGTTTATCCTGCTTACATTGTGGCGCAGAGCCTGCGTCTTTTCTGTCAGGGAATAAAAGTGTGTGTAGAGTGCGTTGTGGAGGCTTGTGATGCGGGTCTCATACCCGAAGGATCGGACATAATAGCTATGGCCGGAACAGGACGGGGTGCGGACACCGTCGCTGTGCTGGATGCGCATCCGTCCGATCGATTTTTTGACGTAAGAATAAAACAGATTTTAGCGAAACCTCTGTAGAATCGGTTTTCATCGTCATCCAAGATTCTCTAAGAGCAGTTCGGATGACTGAATATTTGTCTACGGTGGCATTTATTTGAATCTGATTGACACTCGTGCTTTCGCGTGTACTAGTATGTAAGTCACATCTCGGCCGAGCAGGAGGCGCACATGGGGGATAGCGTTTTAACGGGCAAGAGAATCCTGGCAGTTGACGATGAACCTGACATCCTCGATGTCCTGGAGGAAGAACTCGACAGGTTCGGCGTCAAGATGGACAGGGCACTGAGTTACGAAGGCGGAATTCAGTTACTTACTTCCTGCACTTACGATCTGGTCATTCTGGACATCATGGGTGTTCGGGGTTTTGAACTCCTGGAAGTCGCGGTCCTCAAACAATTCCCGGTTGTGATGCTTACTGCACACGCGCTGAGTCCCCAGGCTCTCAAAAAGTCCATCGAATTGGGAGCGCGAGCGTACATCCCGAAAGACGACATAGAGCACATCGTCCCGTTCCTTGAAGATGTTCAAACCCTCAGTTATGAGTCGGCTTGGCTCAAAACACTCAAGAGGCTCGGTGAATTCTTCGGAACACGGTTCGGCCCGGGATGGAGAAAATCGGAGAAAGAATTCTGGGAAAAATTCGAAAAGACACTGGAGATGAAGGAATCTACGATTATCAAGAATTGAAGTATTACGGCAGGAATAAATTCGAATGAGGAATTGGAATCAGAGATTCTAAGATACCCTACCGCCTTGCTCTTTAGCATCCCCGGCAATTTGCCTCTCTTGACACGCGGCGAAGCCCGTGAGAAACATCAGCCATATCGCTATGCGGATTCAAAAGAGAATCAATCTGTGGTTTCCGTGAGCAGTTTCATTCCGCAGATCCGAATCGAATTCGCGTGGTCGTACCGATACGAGGACTGACGTTACATGAAAAGAATGCGATTTCTCTTAATAATTGTTGTAAGCGCTGTATTCCTTATAGGACAGTTCGCTTATTTTGCGGATCAGGGTTCAGCGGCGAGCCGAGGATCTTCAGGCTCGCGAGGCTCCGGATTCGGCAGGAGCGCTCCCTGGTCCTCACCAACGCAGAAAACATGGAACCGAAGTGGAGGAGGTCTTTTCGGCCATCAGGGAGGTTCTTCGGGGTATAGCAAGCCTTCTCTCGGACAACGTCCCGGAGGATATCAGCAACCTCTTCAAGGCAGCGGCTCTCCATCGTCGGGATACTCGAAACCGTCCCTGGGCGGAGGGGCACCCGTATCGCCTCGTCCTGAAACCGGAAGATTCAGCTATCCGGGCACCGGAGAATCACGCACACCGGCCTCGTCGGGATATTCCAAACCTTCACTGGGGTCCGGGCAGCCTCCATCGGTTAGCGGTTCCGGAGGATATTCGAAACCAACACCAGGTGGCGTCCCACGACAGGGTGCGAGCACTTCCGGAGGTTACACAAAACCGTCACCATCTTCCGAACAGGGCAAGTTCTCCGGTGGAAGCCGGTTTGATCGGCAGACCGTGAACCAGCTCGAAAAAAAGAAAGCTCAGGAATCGCTCGACAGGTACAAGGCTGAACAGAGTAAGTTCCAAAAACCCCCGTACAAAGTCGAGGGCGTGGAATCAAATCCCCTGTATCAAAAAGCAAAGAACTACTCGGGGTTCGATTACGGAACTTATTACGGGAACAGGGACAATTTTTACAGACAACAAAACTGGTCTGCACCGTCTTATGCTTTTGGAGGCTCGCCCGCTTTCGGTCTGTTCAGCGGCATGTTCCTTTACTGGATGTTGGACCATATGGGCAATAAGAGTGTTGCCGCCACCGCGTACAATCATTGGAACGATCCCGGATTTCAAAAATGGAGAGAAGAGGTCGGAGCCCTTGCCAAAGAAAATCCTGAACTGAAATCCAAGCTGGATGAAATGGATAAGCAAGTAAAAGCATTACAGGGTACTCCGAAAGACCCTGCTTACCTGCCGCCCGGAGTGCCTCCCGAAGTAGCTCTGGCAGGAAGTGTTCTTGCAACAAAGAGACCCGAGAAACCTGTTTTGAGGATTGCAACCGGTCGAGAAGGAGGCTGGTACGACCGTTTTGGCGTGAAACTCGCCGAGACCGCGCAGACGCTGCAGGTGGAAAATGTCCATACGGAAGGATCTCTGGACAACTTGAGGATGCTTGCGGAAGGTAAGGCTGACATGGCAATCGTCCAATCCGACGTTTTAGCCATCGTCGACAAAAAACTAGGGGCAAAAGACCTGATTACGGAACAGAGCAGCTTATACCTGGAATATGCGCAACTCATAGCAAACAGGGATAGCGGAATAAAATCCGTGCAGGATATCGATCCGGCCAAGAATGTTGTTCTCGTGGGACCGAAGGGGTCAGGGACCGCGCTGACGTGGGAAGCCCTCGGACACTTGGACAAACGATATCAAAAGATACCGTTCAGATACTCGGATTATGATTCGGCCTTGAGCGAAGTGCAGAAGAACAGCAAGGCGCTCATGCTCTTTGTGGGGGGCCTGAATAGTGATTTTCTCAAAAAAGCGGAAGACGTAGCCGAAAAATCGGGAAATCTCCGGCTGGTAACGCTTGACGACCGGCATTTTGCCAGGAGAGCGGATAAGCATGGGAATCCGATTTACCGATTCGCGGAAATTCGATCAGACATTTATCCGAGTCTTCAAAAAGGATGGTTTTTTAGTGGTGACGTCCGGACTCTCGCTGTCCAGGCAGTTCTCGTGTTGAGGACCGAATGGCCTCAGAAGTTCGGTCCCGAAGCCATGGATGCGCTGTCCAAGGCAATTTTGACAGTAAAACCTGACATTCAGAAGCTCGCGAATAAAACTCAATAATCGGCCGATTTGCTTTCAGAGCACTCCACAAAGGAGAAGACATGGCAGAAACCTGGAACCTTCTGAGAAGGATGGGACAAAAGAAAATAGACCAATATAAAGAATCCTTTCAAAGAAGCGGTCGGGAACGCGTGGACAAGAACTTGCCGCTGGGCATTCGCATGAGCGGAATAGTTGAAATTCCCCAGGTTGACTTCATCCTGGGCGGTGATCAACTAAAGATTAAACATCCCGGCGACGCGAATGTCGTGATTTCGTACGGGCATTTCCCTGTAGGAGATTCGGTGGTTCACCGGTTTTACCTGGATGCGTCAGCAATGGTTTACGTGCTGCAGATCGTAACGGACAGAACGAATGCTGTGGAAGAATGTAAGCTCTTCATGCCTTATGATGAATTAATTCCGGATGATTGGGAATTCTGGCTGGGCGAGCGTGATGGATATATCGGGTACGAAATTTTCGATATCAAAGACGGCACCAGGTATTTTCGAGTTTGGGACAGCGACAGGAAGACGGTCGTGGAACAGGACGATCAAGGTAATCAAATCACTCGGATACCGCCCATGGAATACATGGAGACGGTGTATCTTTCCCCCTGGGACGAAGAAAGCGAAACCGTCAAATATGATTCCATGCTTTATGGCCGCCAGGTGAACGAGAACCTGGACGAATACTTGCTGCTCTCGGCAGTGAGTGAAAAAGATGGAGCTTCAGTTCAGATCATGGTGGGAATCGAGCTCCAACCGGCATCGATCAAAGTAATCTGATCAAGGATCAAGGAGGCTTAGGAATGGGAGGAATTTTTGGATTTCTCAAGAATTTCGGCAGAAATAAACTCAACCAGACAACCGAAAGTATTACCCAGAAAATAGTGGCATGGGATCCGGAAACGGCTTCGCAGGCAGAGATCGAGACAATGATCGAAGAACTGGACAGGCTCACCATAGAGGCAGGAAAAGCCAAATCTCAGTACGATCGGGAAAAGACCGAGTCTGAAGCTGCTCAGAAAAACTACGATCGTTATATAGCTGCAGCCGACGTCCTGAACGGCCAGCTTGGCGCGGCACAGACCTCCGGCGATGAAGGCAAGACCAAGGAACTCGGCGCCAGCCTCGAAAAGCTGCTCCACGATCTGGAAGAGATGAAACCCGAAGTGGACAGGGAAGCTCAGGAAGCGGAAGAAGCACGCGGATATTATGAGGAACTCAAGAGCCTTGCGGAAACAGCAGCTCAAAAAGTGAGAACCGCGCGGGCGCAACTCGACAAAGCCAAACGCGATATGAAGCGCGCAGAAATCGAGCAGCAACGTGCAAACTCCAAGGCTGAAAGGGCCGAACAATTGGCAGGTCTGAAGAAAGAGACGTCCAGCCTCGGTGTTGCTCTCAATGCCATGAATAAACAGGCCGAAGAAGCACGGGCATCTGCTGCCGCTGCGGAAATGAAAGCAAAACTCCTGAGCCCCGAAACACAGGTCAAAGATTCTAATGTTGAAGCGGCACTCAAAACTGTTACGCAGGAAACGAAAGGTCCAGATGCCAGTCTTTCGGAAAGGCTAGCGGCCCTGCGACGGAAGTAGTTAAGAAGAATCATGACAGGGGGATTTCGGTTCAACATCATGAGTCCCCCTGATATTCATGATCGTCAAGATAAGAACGTTTGTCTCTATTTTAGTGCCCAATACCATTCTGCATTCAAGATGCTACTGCACTGACCTGGCTCCGCAGGTCAGTGGCACCCCCACTCTGAAACGGACAACGGTTCTGGGTGCCACGGACCTGCCTGCAGGTCCGTGCTCCCGCCTCAGTAAGAACTATCTTGAACGCAAGTCCGTACAAGATCATTTTGCCTAATAAATTATAGAAATTCTCGAAAGTAATCACGGATTACGAAAAGCTGTTCCTCGAATGTGGTAGCCACCGGCCTCCGTGGGGGCGCATATAGTCAGTGCCAAAATTCTGACGTTTACCCCACGCTCGAATACAAGACATCATGAGAGACCGGCGTCGGCCTACCCCAGATCGTGGCACGACGTGTTCTGCATTCGAGAGTCTTGAGACAGTCTCTCGCTGCCGGTCCATTCTGGTGACATAATTGATCATATTTTAAGATTTGCCGGCACAGAGGCACGGCACCTACCAAGACTCTTTTTCTGAATCAGACATTCGTTTGGGCGCTGATCATAATATTGCAAAAAATCAGATGCATGGCCCAGCCTATGTGCCGGGCCATGCGTACTTATTCTTTTACGGAAATGGTGAGAGGGTAGGGGGGAGTAGTTCACAGACCGGCTGTCAGTGATTCCCGGAAGTCCTTGCGCTGATACTGTAGCCACCTGCCTGATCCGGGAATAACGGCAAGATTGGCTGATCGGGGGAGAATGCTTCGCAAATTCCGGGTAAGTCTGTATTGAGGGCAATTCTTACGGCCTGACCCACATCCGATACGTAATGGAGAATCATCCCCTCTTTGACATAATCCGGCAGGTCCCGTAAATGCGGCTCGTTTCTCGAAGGGAGGATTACTTCACGAATACCTGCACGACGTGCTGCGAGAAGCTTTTCTTTTACACCGCCCACTGCAAGGACTCTACCTCTAAGGGTTACTTCACCGGTCATCGCCACATCCCTGCGAATCGGAATGCCTGTGAAAAACGATGAGAGCGCTACAGCGATAGTTACTCCTGCCGATGGACCGTCTTTCGGTATGGCGCCTGCCGGTACGTGAATGTGGAGATCGGTTTCTCCCATCAGATGATCGTCCAATCCGTAAAAACTGCAATTATTTCTCAGGTAGCTTAGCGCCGCTCTGGCTGACTCTTGCATAACTTCGCCCAGACAGCCGGTCATGGTGAGATTCTTCTGGCCCCGGAACCCGGTGACTTCAATGAAAATGATGTCTCCACCATGCTCTGTCCAGGCAAGGCCAGTGGCAATTCCTATTTGATCGGTCTCCTCGGCGAGATCGAAGAAAAAGCGTTGCGGTCCGAGAAGCTCCTCCACTACCTGAGGAGTGACTTCCTCTCTGAGGGGGAGTTCCATGGACACATCTCGAGCCAATTTCCTGAAAACCGATCCGATTTCGCGCTCCAGGTTTCGGACTCCAGCTTCCCGCGTAAAACCTCTGATTACAAAACTGAGGGCATCGGGCGTTATGGTAAACGGGTAGTCGTTGACGCCGTTTTCTTCTTTTGCTTTGCGAACAAGAAACTTTTCCGCGATGACCTGCTTTTCCTCGTCCGTGTACCCGGATATGCGAATTATCTCCATACGGTCCCTCAGGGGAGCCGGAATCGGGTCCAACTGGTTTGCTGTGCAGATAAACATGACATTACTGAGATCGAAGGGAATATCCAGGTAATGATCTCCAAACGCGTTGTTCTGCTCCGGGTCCAATACTTCGAGCAGGGCGCAAGCAGGATCGCCGCGGAAATCCTGACCGATTTTGTCCACTTCATCGAGCATGAATACAGGATTTCGCGTTCCGGCCCGCCTGAGCTCTTGAATGATCCGGCCGGTCATGGCACCGATATAGGTGCGTCTGTGACCTCTGATTTCGGCTTCGTCACGCATTCCTCCCAAAGAAATGCGTATAAACTTTCTGCCCAGAGCACGTGCAATCGACCTGCCGAGTGACGTCTTGCCAACTCCCGGAGGTCCCACCAGGCACAGGATAGGGCCTTTATTGTGTTCCCTGAGCTTGTGCACGGCCAAAAATTCCAGAATTCTATCTTTCACGTCATGAAGATTGTAGTGATCTTCTTCGAGAATCTCCTGGGCGCGATTGATGTCCAGGTTATCCTGGGTGGTCACGTTCCACGGCAGAGAGGTGAGCACCTCCAAGTAGGTCCGGGAAACGGTATACTCGGGGGAATGCGGAGGAATTCTCTCAAGTCGCTGGAGCTCGCGGGTTGCCACTTCGACGGCTTCTTCGGGCATACCGGAATTTCGGACTTTTTCCTCAAATTCTTTGATTTCCGACAGATGAGGATCATCCGGAGCGGACAGATCCTTCTGGAGGGATCGGATTTGATGTCTCAAGCCCATTTCCCTCTGTCTTCGTATGAGTCCCGAATTTACAGCAGTCTCGCCGAGGCCTTGCAATTTAGGCTGTAGGTTCTGGATATCCGCATGCAGGTACGAAAAGACTTTTCTGAGCCGTGCAATGGGATCTTCAATTTCCAGGAGATTCTGTTTTATCTCTGCTTTCAACGAAAGATAGACAGCTATCAAATCGGCCAGTTTACCCGGATCGTCCGCTCGTTCCACCATGGACATGGAATGATCGCTGACAGGCCTGCCTAACGTCAGACTGACTTTGAACAGCGCGGCCACACTTCGAACAAAGGAATCCAACAGCTCCTGGGGCCCGGACACTTCTTCGAGTCGGCTGACCTCTCCCATGAGATACGGTTCGGACTGTGTCTGTCGGACAAGCCGGATCCTGCAGACGCCGTCGGCAATGGCTTTAATGCCGCCATTATCGAGCCGAACAACTTGCTGAATACGGGCAAGTGTACCTACCAGAGAAATCTCTTCCGAAGCCAATCCAAGACGACTGCGAGTTTTTTGGTAGAAAAGACCGACGAGATTGTCCACTCCTGCAACGGATTCAGCGAGCTTGACTACCCGAGATCCTTTCAGGAAAAGCGGGACCATTACATTAGGAAAAACGACCATATCCCTCAAAGGAAGAATAGGCACAATCGAAGGAAAATTTCCCACCAACTTGGCTGAGTTCATGTGTACGCCACACCCATCCCATGAGAAAATAGAACTAGAATAAAACAAATGTTATATGATTGATGTGGCTAACATACCTGATTTTCATAGAAAAGTCAAGATAGATAACCGGGACAGCATGTTTCGCAAAATAGAATAAATTCTAGGATACACTTTATTGCGCAAAATTAAATCGTTATTAAATAGTGTTCACAATTTATGTTAAGTTCTGTATTCTGAATTCAATATGACCGAAGAGGGTCTGAACAGTATTACAAAGATAATCGAGCGACTGATTCACATACCTGGACGGGTAAATTACAGGTATTCTCGGCCGCGAAGTGCATTCACCTATGATTCGGCCAAGACGTGTCCCCCCTGGATCCAACTTTCTTGTCATATGATTGATAAAGCAGGTTCAATGAGGATTTTCGAGAAGATAATCGTACACAAAATAGTCTGCCAACGCGTCGAGTTCCTTTTCCAGCTTCCTGGGGAGAGTAGTCCTATTTGCGAAGCCGCCCGCTCCAACTTCCCACGTAGTTCCTATTGTCCTGATATCGTGACTTCTCACCGGCCTCACAATTTCGTCAAGACGCATAGTTACCCAGTAATGATACAAATCTTCGGACGCGGTAATCGCAATGTATACGTTCAGCCACGGATTTCCAGGGGGTTCGGGCACATTGCCTATGCCCAGAGCCCTTATCCCGGAATCAAGCAGCTTGATGACAAGAGCATCCTGCAGGTGTTGTCGCAGTAATCCACTTTCTTCCACTTCTCCAGCAATGTCGTGGACCCAGACCGTCAATGCGTCCAAACCTTTGAGGACTTTTCGAAAACGTTTGGTGTGCTTCATGCAATTTTCCGTTTCTAGAGAATCATCGCTTAGTTTTACTCAGATCGACGACATCCAGGTCAACGCCGGCGAGATTGCTTCCACGCAGGTTGGCCTCACTTAAATCCGCGCCGGTCAGATTGGCTTCCGACAAGTCAGCTCCGGAAAGGTCCGCTCCAGCCAGTATTGCTCCCGACAAATCAGCCATCATGAGGGACGCCTTGGACAAATTGGCCACGGTGAGGACCGCTCCGGATAAATTTGTCCCGACCAGAGTTGCTCCTCCAAGATCGGCCCAGAATAGGTCGGCACCGGTCAAACTGGCAAGAGTGAGATTGCTCTTGGAAAGATTTGCCTGGGATAAATCTGCTCCGTCCAGGGTGGCAAGAGTGAGACGGGCCCAGTACAAGTCTGCATTGATTAAAGTGGCATTCACCAGATTGGCGGCAGTCAAATCTGCTCCGGTAAGGTTGGTTTCCGTAAGATCGCTTCCCGTGAGAATGGCCGCAATGAGGACAGCAGTCGTCAAGTTGCTGCCTGTAAGATCCGACTCGGTGAAATTCGTTTTCGTAAGGTTCGCTCGGGAAAAATTACATCGCATGAATTTCATCCCCGACAGATTTAATGACGACAGGTCGGCCTGCGAAAGTTCTGCCCCCGAAAAATCAATTCCCGGCCGCGCCTTCTCCAGCAACAGCGATTTGATCGATCTTGCCTCCCCGGAGACGATCACGGATGACGAGAAGCGATTTCTGATCTCACGATTCAAGATTCACCAGCTAGAAGAAAGTCAGGTACCATTCCGCTGAATGCGAGCAATTGACCTGACAGGGGGCTGCGCGACTGCCGAATGGAGTTGCAGGAATACGTTTCACCGAACAAACGGTCCGTATTCTCGTTACGGGATTCATAAGGCTTGCCCGGAGTCGCTGAGGAATGTCAACGTGCCTGCAGAAACTCGTGGATAACCGCTATAACTTTAGACCTCTGGGCATCTGTCAATCCAGGAAAAACAGGGAGCGCAAGAACCTCAAGTGCAGCCTTTTCGCTTTCCGGCAGACTCCCTTCAGCGCATCCCAGATTCTGAAAACACTGCTGCAAATGCAAAGGAATAGGATAATATACAGCCGTTCCGATTCCTCTGTCACCCAGGTATTCCTGAAGTCGGTCTCGATCTCGCACTCGAATCACATACTGATTAAAGACATGTTTCCTGTGAGGAGCTTGGACCGGAATACCGAGCAGATTCAGCTTCTGCAGGTCGGCAAACGCTTTGGAATACGCATCAGCATTCGCAACGCGCTGCAGATGCCACTGTTCAAGGTAAGACAACTTCACTGTCAGCGCTGCTGCCTGAATTGCGTCCAGACGGAAGTTTCCACCGACCGTGGAATGGTAATATCTTTTGCTTGCTCCATGCTCGCGAAGCAGCCGAACTCTCTCTGCGAGGCCGGGATCATTGGTGACAACCATGCCGGCATCTCCGATGCCTCCCAGGTTCTTGGATGGAAAGAACGAAAAACATCCTGTATCGCCAAACGTTCCTGCTTTGCGGCCGTTGAATTCTGCGCCAATGGCTTGAGCAGCGTCTTCAACCACTTTAAGCCCGTATTTTTCAGAAATGCTGGCGATGGCGTCCATGTCAGCGCACTGTCCGAATAGATGCACAGGAATCACAGCTTTGGTGCGTTTCGTTATCAGGCGCTCCATAGAGCGAACATCCAGATTAAACGTGCCGGGCTCTATATCACAGAAAACAGGCTTCGCACCGACCCGCTGGACAGATCCCGCAGTGGAGAAGAACGTGAAACTCGGAACTATGACTTCGTCTCCGTTTCCTATGCCCAGCGCCATGAGTGATACTATGAGCGCATCCGTGCCGGAAGAGACACCCACGGCAAAAGAAGCTCCGCAATATGCAGCGGCTTCACGTTCAAAACGCTCGACCTCGGGACCCCCGATGAAACGATTTGACTCCAGGACGGAAACAACTGCTTGTCGGAGGTGTTCCCTGATGGGTTGATGTATAGGCTCGAGGTCCAAAAGCGGTACCCTGATGTTGTCGTCGAAATCAGTCATGAACGCCTTCTCTATTCTTACATATGTTTCTGCGGGCATGAGATCCCGAATGCGGGGAGAAGATACTCCAACGAGCAAAAAAAAACCTCTCCATTACCTGAAGAGGCCTTTTTCTTGAAACCGAAATGTATTATACGGTGTCGTGTGCCTGAAAAGCACCTATAACACGTATTATTTCTTTTTGGCTTTCTTGGCAACCTTCTTGGCTGCAGCAGGCTTGGAGCCGGGGCATTTTTCAATGGTCATCCAGCTACCGGACCATTTGATAACGGGGGCGCAGGGGCCACAAAGTTTTTCCACGCCTTTGGCCTTGCCTTTGCACAGAACTTTGTCTTTGCAGGGGATCGGTTTGCATACGGGCATTTCGTAGCAGCCCCAGTCCATAGCGAACACGGATCCTGCCAGCGCCAATGAGGTCATGAGAACTACCAGCATAACCAACGACTTCTTCATCCTAAACCCTCCTTAAATAAAGCATCTCCAATACAGAGTTGTTAGACCAAAATTTTCGCCACCGTAGCACGCCTTTCAGTCCCTTGTCAAGAAAAATCCCCTCACGCTGCGGCCCGGTGCAAAACCTTTTTAAAATCAAATGGACAAGTGCTCTTACCATGCTCGTCCGTAATCCTTGCATGCACTATGAGGTAATCCAACTCACAAACAATTGCAAGCAAAATTTCTTCGACTTCCATGCAAATTCAACAGGGGAACATCGATTCAACTATAGGAACTCGATATAGCACCAAATTGAGGTCCCTATTCAGTAACAACGCGCTCATTTTCGCCAACTTGTACTATTATAGTCTGTACAAGAGGTTTTCTTCCCAAGAGCCTGTTTACATGTCTTCTGACTGCCAGGCGGATTTCTTCTCTCGTTTCTTCCCACTGAGCCGCGGATATGGGGTCGATGAACGCTAGCTGCTCTTCCACGGCAATCCGTGCGCCTTCCAGCAGTTCGGGCTCGGCTTCCTCAAATGTAACTCCTTTTGAATGCAGTTCGGGGCCGCTAATTCTCTTTCCCGTTTCAGCATCTATTACCAGCACCACGATCACAAGCCCCACTTCGGCAAGGACGCGACGATCCCGGAGAACATCATGTCCGATCTCTCCCACTCCCTTGCCGTGAACAAAGATCCGACCTAATTCGATCTGTTCGGCGATACTCACTCCGTCATGAGCAATGGAAATAATGTCTCCGTTCTGAGCAACAAGAACCCTTTCCGGAAGGACCCCCTCTTCGACGGCAATTTCCGCATGTCGTCGAAGGTGCCGGAATTCTCCATGGACAGGCATGAATGACTTGGGACGGAGCAACCGAATCAGATATCTCAGTTCTTTTTCAGCGGCATGACCGGAAACGTGTACAGGCGATATCTTGTCGTAGATTACACGGGCGCCGCGTCTGCAAAACTCGTTGATAACATGGTTGATAGCCTTCTCGTTTCCAGGGATAAACCGAGAAGATAAAACCATGATGTCTCCCGGTTTCACCCGCAAATACTTGTGCTTGTCCAAAGCCATGAGGGAGAGCGCGGACATGGGTTCTCCCTGGGAACCGGTAGAGATTACGACTGTCTCTTCATCCTTCAAAGTATCAAGATCTTTGACGTCAACGAGAATTTTTTGCGGAACGTGTAAGTAACCTCTCTCCGAAGCGATCCGGACGTTGGAAGCCATGGAACGTCCCACAATCACGACCTTACGGCCGAATTCCTCTGCCAACTGAAAGACTTGCTGGATACGGTGAATGTGAGAAGAGAACGTTGCAACAAGAACCCTACCTTTTGCAGTCCTGAATATTTCCTCAAATGCCGGACGGACAGCAGTTTCCGAAAGAGTGCTCCCTTTCTTCTCTACATTCGTGCTGTCGGAAAAGAGCATCAAGATGTTTCCGGTCTTGGAATACGCTGTCAGCTTTTCCAGATCGCAGAGTCGTCCATCAACGGGGGTGGGATCCAGTTTGAAATCACCCGAGTGTACGATCACCCCAATGGGCGTTGTAATCGCATAGCCCACACCATCGGCTACCGAGTGGCACATGGCGAAGGCATCGATAACAAAAGGTCCCAGGTGAACAGGTTGATCCGAAGAAATGATACGGCACTCCGTCGACCCCAGGATGTCGAATTCCTCGAGCTTGCTCTCGACGAATCCTATGGTGAGGCTGGTCCCGTAGATCGGAACGTTTATCTTTTTGAGAAGGTAAGGTAGGGCGCCAATGTGATCTTCGTGCCCGTGGGTAAGGAATACCCCTAAAATATTGTAGTCTCTTTCCAGAAGAGCATCTATGTCCGGAATTACAATATCAACTCCGGGCATAGACTCGTCCGGGAACATGAGACCTGTATCGATAATGAATGCATCCCGTCCGTAGGACACAATCATCATATTCAGGCCGATTTCTCCAAGCCCCCCTAAGGGAAGCACTCTCAGGTCTTCATCCATATGGTCCTTAACGCGATGAGTAGTATCAACTGGTTTTCATGAATAGAGTACTTCAATGGGTGTATCCTGAACACCGGTTCGGGACACGATACGATGTCTCGCCGGTGAAAGTCTGCCGGCACTTACGCGTTTAAGTACTCGGCCACACGATCTCCCACTTCCGAAGTGGAGTATCCCATGCGTCCTGCATCGAGACTCTTCAAATCATTTGAGAGTACTCTCACTACAGCCTTTTCCACCGAATCGGCTGCTTCTTTCTTTCCCAAGGACTCCAGCAACAAGCCCCCTGCCAAGATGCACGCGAGAGGGTTAATTACATTCTTGCCGGTGTATTTCGGCGCGGACCCACCAATGGGTTCAAACATGGAGACACCTTCGGGATTTACGTTTCCTCCCGCGGCTATGCCCATGCCTCCTTGTATCATCGCACCGAGATCGGTAATGATGTCACCGAACATATTATCAGTGGCAATGACATCGAACCATTCAGGATTTTTGACCATCCACATGCAGATTGCATCTACGTGCGCATAATCCGTCGAGACTTCAGGGTATTCCTTGGCCAGTTCCTGAAAGGTTCTGTTCCATAAATCCCAGGCATAGGTGAGAACGTTCGTTTTACCGCATAACGTTAGTTTTTTTCTGGGGCGCTGACGAGCAGCCTCAAAAGAATACCTGAGCAAACGCTCGACGCCTTTTCGGGTATTGATGGATTCCTGGATCGCCATTTCATCGGGGGTCCCTTTTTTAAAGAAACCACCGGAGCCCACATAGAATCCTTCAGTGTTCTCTCTATGCACAATAAAATCGATATCTTCCGGTCCTTTATTCTTCAGCGGCGTGTCCACACCCGGATAGAGCTTTACCGGTCGAAGGTTCACATATTGATCCAACTCAAATCTCAGCCTCAAAAGGATTCCCTTTTCCAGAATACCCGGTTGCACGTCAGGATGTCCGATGGCGCCCAAATATATAGCGTCTGCCTGACGCAGCTCTTCCACTATCGAATCGGGAAGCACTTCACCGGTCTTAAGAAAGCGGTCTCCCCCCAAATCGTAATCGATAAAATTCAGGGCGAAGCCGTACAGGGAACCTGCAGCATGAAGCACTTTTTTTCCCTCTCTGATAACTTCAGGGCCTGTCCCATCGCCGGGAATCACTGCTACAGAATAAGATTCACTCATTTCCACCTCTTTTAGTGGGATATTCACATCAGATACTTGATAATGCGCGTTGAATTCATTTCAGCGCGCTCACTGAGCATGTTAGGGAATACTACACCAAGGAATAGTGAATCTCAATCAGGTCAAACAAGATTTTGTAAGCGAATAAGAATGCGGGATTTGCACATTGTTGGGTATTTTGGATACCCAAAACATATCTAATTATTGTCGGTTGACTTTGTGTCCCCATCGATTATTCTCTATTCAACACGGTTGGTATCGAAGGTTCAGGGAGTCATCAAGCCGACCCTCGCAATTTTTTAATTGCGGGGGTTGACTTTTTATGGGGCCAGAGCTATTTTAGGTCTCGAAAGGCCGTCTTCCTTTGTATCATGACTCCCCCCCCTTGATACCTTACCGGAGACGGTCTTCGTTTTTTCAATTGCTATTGTTTGACCGTTTTGATCGGAAACCGGATCGGGAATTGAAATGAGCCGCTCTCTACCCCCTTGGATCAGACGTTCCTTGTCAGGAGCATCCGCAACTTCTTCCATACACAGGCAGACCTACGGCAAAGGCCTCCACACCGTGTGCAAAGAGGCGTTGTGTCCAAACCGGGCAGAGTGTGAAGCGCAAGGAACCGCGACTTTTCTCATTCTAGGAGATCGCTGCACCCGTAACTGCCGGTTTTGCGCCGTCCGGCACGGAATTCCTGCAGAAGTGAATACCGAAGAACCGGAATCCGTTGCTGCTTCTGTTGCTGCTCTGGGATTGAGGCATGCGGTGATCACATCCGTGACGCGGGACGATCTCGACGACGGCGGAGCACATATCTTTGCTGAGACTATTCGGGCTATAAAACGAGCGCGCCCGCTTGTTACGGTAGAAGTGCTCATTCCGGATTTCCGGGGCGATCTGCGGGCTCTCAGAAACGTGATCGATGCCCGTCCTGACGTGATCAACCACAATATTGAGACGGTGCCCCGTCTATACCCTCTGGTGAGGATTGGCGCATCGTACGAGCGCTCCCTCGAGTTGTTGCAGAGGGTTGCAGCCAGCGGAACGGTTGCAAAATCCGGGATCATGGTGGGCATGGGAGAAAGTAGAGAGGAAATTGAATCGGTGATTCGGGAGCTCGTACGCGTACAATGCTCGATTTTGACTATCGGTCAATATTTGAGGCCTTCGCCGCAACATTACCCTGTGGTGGAGTATCTGCAGCCGGAAGCATTTGCACAACTTGAGGCAATGGCTCTGAGAGAAGGAATTAGAGAGGTAGTGTCAGGACCTTTGGTAAGAAGTTCGTACAAAGCGGCTGAGAGCCTGTACTTGATGATGGCGCCCCCCACAGACGATTCCCCCCGGCCTTTGCCAGGCGGGGACAACGTCGCGCCGGAAAACGATTAACAAGACTGAGCATTGCGGTTATCGGCCGGCATTTCTCAACGCTTCCCGAATTCTCAAACCCAATTCGGTGGCCAGATCCGAATCCGATTCTTTCAGCACCGTGGCAATTTCCCTCCATTCGTCTTCATCTCCCGAAAAAGTGATCTCAATGATCTCTTCCTGAGTATCGTTTACCAGAGCTTCCATGAGTTCCATGCGTTATCTCCTCGCTCTTGCGTCCTGAGTAAGTCATTTCGGTTCGAGACAGCCGAGCTTCAGCAGCGATATGAACATTTACACGCCCTGCTCAAGAGGCTCTTTCCGTCGCCGGGTTTGCTATGAGAAAATCCTATAAAAAGCCAGTGAGAAAGGCAACAAGTCTCAACTCTTTTTTTTGAGCACAGGTATTAAGCCTAATCCCCTTGCGTTCTCGACCTCAAAGGTGCTAAACGCTGCCTATGGCGGTAAGAATATCAACGGAATACGTGAAATGCGATCTGTGCGGGTCTGAAAATCAGACATTGCTCTTCTCAAAGACAGATCCCGTAACTCGACAGGATTTCAATCTCGTCCAATGCCCGTGCGGAATGGCATTCGTTAACCCCATGCCTGTAGAGGAGTCGATTCCCGCGCTGTACCCCGACGATTATCATAAAGACAAAGATGTGGACGTGGAGAGATTCAGACGACTTCTGGATTTCCTGCCACAGCAATCCGGAAGCCTTCTTGATATCGGCTGCGGCCGGGGAGATTTCGTGAAGCTTGCTGGAGACGCGGGGTGGAAAGCCGAAGGCGTGGATCTTATCGACTGGAAGACTCCGCACGAAATTTCAGTACGAATAGGCGACTTTTTGACGATGGAGCTTCCGGAATCGCACTATCAGGCTATAACTGCGTGGGCCTTCCTGGAACATGTGCGCAAACCTTCTCTGTACTTCCGCCGCGTCTCGGAGCTGCTTAATCCTGAAGGACGTTTCATTTTTCTCGTGCCGAATATCGGGGCGTTTGGAATGCGGAGCAGTTGCGCGGAGGATGTACCGCGCCATCTTTCCTTATTTACTCCTCAATCCATCGCCGGATATCTGGATACCTGTTCAATGGAAATTGACAGGATCTTCCACACCGATCAAATCTACACATCATACCCGTTCGGGCTGTTAAGACTGTTGCTCATACCGTCCGCGCGCAGAAATTCCTCATGTGAGTACAGGCAGAACAGATCGGTTGCCATGCTGCGCAATCAACGTTTCAGAGGCAACGTCGGTCCCTGGATAAAACAGGTTGCCAAGTCAGTTCCTATTACGGATATTGTCATCGATCTGGCTGACATAGGGCTGGCTGTGCTGATTGCGAAGGCGTCTAAACTGCTGGGCAATTACGGGATTGTCATAGTTTCTGCAAAAAAAAAGCAATCCTAAAGGAGGATTGCTAAGAGGGTATGGTTAGGAGTCGTTGTTCGACATCTTATTGAGCAACAAGCATGCCACCACCGGAAGTGCCCAATTTCACTTGACCCACCCCAGAGTATGCTCAATCTTTCCTTTGCGGGTTGTTTCATTTTTTCGCACTTTTCTCGATTTGAGACATGGGGTGTGAAATTTTTTCGCAATTACATTTTCAAGTGAAAAATCTAGCACAACGCCTCAATACCAAAAACGGTCTCGCTGTCTCATTTTTGTTAAAATCGCGCTGTTCGTGACCCATACGCGCCCCTGACCGATGAACTACAGCGAAATCGCTAATTTCTGGCTACGCGAGCGGCAAAAAAACCATCCAGAGGCATTTCGGGGAGTGGAGGGAACGTTGCGAAAAAACCGCGCGCGTCTACTAAAGTTGGCATTGGGACTTCTTCTACGATAAACGGATTCAACGAAAATCCGGTATTGGCAGAAAGGAAAGCATCGACAACCCCCACCGTTTCCTCTTCAGTGGGCGAGCAGACGGAATACACGAGTATTCCTCGAGGATTCAGGAGACGTGACATATTGAAGAGGATGCGTGATTGGATGTGTGCAAACTGTGTGAGAGCTTCCGGAGTCACCCGATACTTGGCTTCCGGATTGTGCCGAAGCACTCCTAAATTTGAGCAGGGTGCATCCACGAGGATTCTGTCGAATGTACCCAGGTCTTTGACTATGTGCGGATCAGCCGCGTCACCTACGACGAATTCAACGGAACGCACGCCCAGACGCTGAAGGTTTGCAGCCGTCTCATTCAGGCGCGGTTGGGAAATATCGAGCGCGACTATTCGCGCCTTGTCCTGAACCAGAGCCGCTAGATGCGATGTTTTTCCTCCCGGAGCTGCGCATGCATCGAGAATTCGCATGTCAGGCTCAGGTTTGAGGAGCGGTGCAATCATCTGTGACGCAAGCGCTTGCACCACCAGCGAGCCTTCAAGAAATCCCCTGATTGCCTCAACTTTTCCCGAGGAACGCATAACGCGCAAAGCGTTCGGAAATTCGGGAATTGCCTGAAGCTCCGATTCCTCCAGGATTTGTGGAGCAGTGTCCGCCGTAGCTTTTAAGGTATTGAGCCTCAGCTCAAGGGAAGCTTTGGAATTGTCGTGCTGTAAAATGTGTTTGGTCTTTCTATAACCAAAACGGTGGAGCCAGCGACGGACCAGCCACTCCGGGTGAGAATAGTACACGGCCAGTCGTTTCGAATCTTTTCCGGGAGGAGGATCGACCGTTTCCCTGTCCCGCAAAGCTCTCCTGAGAACCGCGTTGACGAATCCCGCATATTTCTTTGAGTGCTGGGATGCATACATTACTGCCTGGTCGACTGCGGCATGCTCGGGAATTCTCTGAAGAAAGAAGATCTGGTACAGCGCAGTCCTCAGGATTTCCCGAACATCCGGATCCATCCTGGTCCCCGGTCTGAGAACACATCGCCGAATAATCGAGTCCAGACGATCGCGCCAGCGAACCACACCGTACACAAGCTCTGTTGTGAGATTTTTATCTTTGGCCGAAAGATTCTGCCGATCGAGCGCATCAGACAGCGCATCTTCGGCGAACCGGCCTTCGCGAACTTCTTGGAGTACTTGTAAAGCTACTTTTCTCGATGGGGTGAGTTGAGATGCCACACAAAAGTTCTTGTACCAGGAGATTGCCGCCGGAGAATAAATTCTCCGGCGACCATAGAATGATTAATGGCCGGCCATCTGCTGCAGTCGGGCGATTCGCTCCTCGATGGGAGGATGGGTGGAAAACAGACTTGCCAAGCCACCTCCGAATAGAGGGCTCACGATGAACATGTGAGCAGTCGCCTGATTGGCGTGCATCGGGATCGCCTCGGAGCCTCTCCTCAGCTTGTCCAACGCGCTTGCCAGCCAGAGCGGATGATCGCATATTTGCGCACCGGCATCGTCGGCCATGTACTCACGGGATCGCGAGATTGCCATCTGAATAACTGCCGCGGCCAATGGGGCCAGAATCATCATGAGAATGGTGCCTACGATGGAACCTCTTTCTTCATCATCCGAACGGCCGCCGAACAGGAAACCAAACTGAGCAATGTACGTGACTGCCGCGCCGATGGTTGCAGCGACACTCTGGATCAAAATGTCCCGATTTTTCACGTGACCCAGCTCATGTGCGATGACTCCGGCCAACTCTTCCCAGGACAGCAGACGGAGAATACCTTCGGTAACGGCAACGGCCGCGTGGGAAGGATTACGTCCTGTCGCGAAGGCATTGGGTGAATCGTCAGGTATAATGTATACCCTGGGCATGGGAAGGCCCGCCCTGTCAGCCAGTTGTTGAACCAGGTGATAAAGATCCGGAGCTTCGGTTTCAGTCACTTCCTGCGCCTGATACATGCGCAGGACAATCTTGTCGCTGAACCAATAACTTCCAAAATTCATGACAATGGCAATCACCAGAGCGATGGTGGCTCCGTTCTTGCCTCCTAATACTCCACCGATAACAACCAGGAGCGCAGCCAGAGCGGTCAATAATACGATCGTTCGAAGCTGGTTCATAGTTTGGTCTCTCCTTGAATAGTGTTCATGTGCGGACCGAAACTTCACGGGCCGCTAATTTACGTGAAGAACATAAGAGCATCACAAAAATGCCGTTTTTCTCGTGTTAATAAGCAGCGGGGCAGTCAGTCCCAATGCTCCATACTTGATTGGAGCCGGGGACTTGTCACCGCGTACTTACGCTGCGCCAGTCTTACTGAACGAAATCTCCTCTTTTGAGGTGCTTTCCTCGAGCGAAATCTGAAGCTGAAACCGACTTCCGCCCCGGAGCCTGCACGGTTTGCATCAGAAGTAGATCCTTACCCGTGCCGACCAGGATTCCATCCGGAACAATATCATAAATTTCCCCCGGTTCCGCTTTGCCGGTACGGTGCTGTGCGTCGCTAAGTTTCACCTGTTCTCCCTGGAATAGAAAGAAAGCTCCAGGCCAGGGGCTCATTGCCCGTACCAGCCGGCAGAGAGATTCCGCATCTCTGAACCAGTCAAGTTTGCCGTCTTTTTTCGTCAGCAACTTCGTGTAGGTCGCCCTTGTGTGATCCTGTGGAGTAGGGGTTATTTCTCCTGCAATCATGAGCCGTAAAGTATCGACCACCAAGGAGGCTCCAGGTTCCAGTAATTTGTCATGAAGCGATCCCGCTGTGTCGTTTTCGACAATAGGTATCGGCCGGCACTGCAAGATGTCACCCGTATCCATGCCCTTGTCCATGAGCATAGTGCAAACACCCGTGAAACGCTCTCCGTCGAGAATGGCCGCTGAAATAGGCGATGCGCCGCGATAGAGAGGCAAAAGCGATGCATGGAGATTCACACATCCCATACGCGGCATCTCCAGGATTTTTGACGGCAATATTTTGCCGTACGCTGCGACGACAATGACATCGGGATTCCATTCGGCCATCGCGTCGATAACATCCTGATTCAAACGTTCCGGCTCCATAACAGGTATACCGAACCGTTCTGCGGCAATCTTCACCGGTGTTGACGAAACCTTTTGCCCTCTCCCCCGAGGCTTGTCGCGCTGAGTAACAACTCCCGCGACAGTAAAATTTTCATGGAGAGCAAGCAGGACAGGTACCGAAAAGTCGGGGGATCCCATAAAGACCACCCGGAGGCTCATTTATCTCTCCTGGCTTTTTTCTTCAAACGGCGCCGGTAGAGATCTCTTCTAAGAGGGGAAGCATGATCCAGAATGGTTGTTCCGTTCAAATGGTCTATTTCGTGTTGAAGCGCACGGGCGAATAGCCCTTCGGCATCGAAACGCAGTGGTTTACCCGAAATATCAACTCCCTGAACTTGAATGAATTCGGCTCGCTCAATCTCGACTCCCAGTTCCGGAACAGAAAGGCACCCCTCTTCGTTTACGGTTTTTCCTTCTTTTTTAATGATTTCGGGATTCAATATGATTATGGGGTTCTTTTTTCTATCTCTGGATTCCTCGTACGGATAAATCACGTCGACGACAATGAGCCGAAGTAATTCACCGAGTTGATTCGCAGCCAGTCCTATTCCCGGAGCTCTGTACATGGTTTCCGCCATGTCCTCGGCAAGGGATACGACGCGCTCGTCTATGTTCGTGACCAGCTCGGCTTTACGGGTCAACGCAATATGAGGAAGGACCATGATTGTACGCACGGCCATCGAATGCACCTCACAAACTTTTACTTACTTAATATGTCTACTTTCCCCGATTACTGTCAAGATTCTCTCGCTTTTCTGCAGATCGAAAAAACCTTTTTTTGTATGGATCGGGGTGCATGAAAAACATTTTACGGTAAATTATAACCGCACTAGGCTTGAATAGTCGGGAGGCAAAATCTACGTATGAGTTTCTTGGATCAAGGTGCTTCCGTGTCCGGACTGGTTTTTGAAATAAGGAGGCGTTTTCGATTGAACGCCTCCTTATTTTTATCCATTACTCCGACGTGATGGGAATCTTTCTCGGCACTGCTTTTTCAGCTTTGGGCATGACGAGTTTCAAGACCCCGTCTGACATGCTCGCAGTAATCTTGGTCTGATCGATCATGTCTGTAACCCGGAAGCTCCGGAAGTAATTTCCGGTCTGGTATTCAGTCATCAAACCTTGGCCTTTTTCTTCTGCCTCTTGAGTTATCCTTCCCAGGATGGTCAACACTTCTTCCTGGAGATCTATTTCCACCTGATCGGGTGAGACTCCGGGCATATCCGCCAGAAGAATGAGTTCGTTATCGGATCCGAAAATATCGACTGCAGGCGAAAAGTAACGCCCCTCCCGGGTGAATTCCCCCTGAGGAGCAACTTCCGACTTATTGGTGACTGGTAGCTCATCGGCCATTTCAATGTTCCTCCTGTAAGGTTATTCCGCAGTAATCGAAATTTGCTTTGGTTGGGCTTTCGCTTCTTTTTGCAGGGTCACTGTGAGAATGCCGTTCTTATAGTTAGCTTTTACTCCGTCGGGTTCAACCCTGCCGGGAAGCGTGAGGCTTCTCTGAAAAGTGCCGGTAGCCCGTTCGCGCCTGTGATAGCTTGCCCCTTCACCGATTTCCATCGGCTTGCGTTCACCTTTAAGGGTAAGAGTATCTCCGATAACCTTGATATCGAGGTCTTCAGTCTTCATTCCGGGAATTTCTGCAGTAACCACATAGCTGTCATCCATCTCCTTCACGTTAAGGAGCGGGAATATGCGGGCTTCTCGCCAAAGCGGATCGAAAAAGGATCGTGGCGTGCCCCCGCTCATGGCATGGAAAAGCTCGTTCATGCCTTTTTGCAGGCGATCGTATTCCTGCCAAAGAGGATCTCGTCCTATTCTCCATCGGACCATGGCTATTTCCTCCCTTGTTGCGTCATTGTCGTACTCTCAGGTAAGACTCGCATTCAGTTGTATTCTTTTAGTCCAAACGCTCAGCTTAATTCGTCGACGAATCAACCGTTTCCATGCAACCAATTCAGTCTTCGACGTTCAGTTATGCATCGGCTTATGCTTGTCAAGCCCCTCCAAGGCGCCGGTTAGGTTCAGTTATCGTTAGGAGCATACGTATTATTACAAGTATGCACATTGTGAAGGATGCATTTGGGATAGGTTCAGCGGGTCTCAAAGAGACACTTGTTTCTTGTTACAGCAATTCCCGATTCGACAACACAGGCCTGGAATATTGTCATTGCGAGGAGTGGGCCGCGCACATCTGGGGAAATCTCCGATGCCGAATCCCAGGCGATTGCTCCGCTTCGCTCGCAATGACAGGTATTACGGGCCTCCGTATCCGTGAGAGCCCACGTCTGATGCAAAACGTGCAAACAGTATCGGAATTAATCATGCAGCAACACGATTCATGGTTGTCATTGCGAGGAGCGAAGCGACGTGGCAATCGCCTTGCAAACACCTCCTGAATAGAGAGAATTGTTTTGTATTCCTCGAAATCAGAGCATCAACCCCGTTCCACGAACGATGCGGTTGGCTTCCGCTCGTGGGCACCGTACGAAACTCTTATGAGCCGTGTCATGGAATAAAGATGGAGTATAACGGTTCTCAAAAGTTTTCGCGTCTTGTCCCGACATTCAGCAAAAGGGTTAGGTCGTGTCTTGGGTGCCACTGACCTGGGCACGGCTCAGGTCAGTGGCACCCGGCTAACAGAACTGCAAAGCGAGCCAACCGAGAAAAAATGGCGTCACGTGAAGTCAACCCATAATTAGTTTCGAGAACTGTTATAGACGTGGCTTTTGAGGCCTGTGGGGGAAAGAGTTGATTTCAGCCAAGAACAAACGGATGGACAGTACAGAATCCAAAAAAAAGTTGACAAAGTTTTCGTTGTTCTCTACCCTGAACAATCACAGGTGGAACTCCATGATACCTTTATGCAACCTCAACAACTGGTGGTGGTGCTGGATAAAACGAACACGGGAGGTCTGCCTGCTTTGATGACGGACGCATAAGAAACTGTAAATAACAGAACCGAATCAAAAAAAGCCATGGGCAGACAGCCCATGGCTTTTTTGCGTTCTGCACCGGAACAAATGCGAATCGCTATGAAAGGCCTGCAAATGATCACACCCGATTTCACCGAATTTGAGAGACTCAGCGTTACCGGCAATCTCATCCCCATGTGCACCGAGATGCCCGGGGATTTGAATACTCCGGTTTCCGCGTTCATGAAGATCGACGACGGGAAAAGCTCTTTTCTCCTGGAAAGCGTCGAAGGTGGCGAACGATGGGCACGATACTCCTGCCTGGGGGCACAGCCGAGAACGATCGTCAGAGCCAAACAGGGTCGGATCGAAATTATCCGGGACAACGGAACGACGGAACAGGCTATTTCAGACGATCCCACAAGAATTGTCAGAAACCTGCTGAAAGAATTCAAGCCCGTCAGAGTCCCCGGAGTGACCGAGTTTTTCGGCGGAGCAGTCGGGTTCCTCGGCTATGACGTGGTGCGTCACTTTGAGCGTCTTCCCTGTCTGTCCCGGCCGGACCCCGGATTTTATGATGCGTGTTTCATGCTCACCCGAGACATGGTGCTTTTCGACAATCTCGAACACAAGATCATGCTTATGACCGCGGTGAACCCCGAGGAACACGCTTCGCTTCGGGCAGCTTACGAGCATGGACTCCAGAGACTCCAGAATCTCAAGGATAAGCTTGACGGCCCCATTCCCGTGCGTGCCGTTAAGGAACCTTGCACTAACGGCAACGATTTTCAATCCAGCATTTCCCGAGACGATTTTGAAAAAATGGTCCTTCTTGCCAAAGAACACATTGTGGCTGGGGACATCATCCAGGTGGTTCTGTCTCAAAGATTCCGGGGATATATCGATTACGATCCCGTTGACGTGTACAGAGGGCTTCGCATCGTGAACCCCTCGCCGTACATGTTTTTCCTCCGTTTCGGCGATGAAGTCCTGGCAGGTTCTTCACCCGAGGTCATGGTCCGGCTGCGTGACGGGAATGCGGTGGTGCGCCCGATTGCCGGGACTAGGCCCAGAGGTGAAACACCGGAGCACGATACCGAACTGGAAAAGGAGCTTCTGAACGATGAGAAGGAATTGGCCGAACACGTGATGCTGGTCGACCTCGCACGAAACGACCTCGGACGCATAGCCCGCCCGGGAACAGTCCGAGTGGATGAGTTCAAGATCGTCGAACGCTATTCCCATGTGATGCATATGGTTTCAAACGTTCGGGCAGCCGTTGCCGACGGTTACGATGCCTTTGACGTGCTTCGGGCAACATTTCCCGCAGGAACACTCTCCGGGGCTCCCAAGATAAGGGCCATGGAGATTATCGAATACCTGGAACCCGAACATCGGGGACCATACGGAGGGTGCGCCGGGTATTTCTCGTATTCCGGATCTATGGACATGGGCATCACGATTCGGACCGTCACGATGAAAGGATCCACCGCATACTTCCAGTCCGGAGCAGGAATTGTCGCCGATTCGGTCCCGGAGATGGAATATCTCGAAACGCTGAAAAAAGCCGAAGCAATGAAGAAAGCGCTGAAAATGGCTGCAAACCTGAATGGGAGGCTCAGATGATTTTGGTCATAGATAATTACGACTCGTTTACTTTCAATCTTGTTCAGTATTTCCAGGAGCTTGGAAAGGAAGTACAGGTGCTGCGCAATGACAAGGTCAGCCTGAGACAAATCGTGGAATCCGAGCCTGAGGCAGTGGTGATTTCTCCAGGTCCGGGCGGACCGGAAGATGCGGGGATTTCCCTTGATGTGATCAAGAGCCTTGGCGACCGTATTCCCATACTTGGGGTTTGTCTCGGGCATCAGGCAATAGCCGCTGCTTTCGGCGGGAAAGTCGTAAGAGCTTCACGGCTCATGCACGGGAAAACATCACCCGTATTTACCAAAGGTACAGGGTTGTTCTCCGGGATGGAAATCCCCTTTGATGCGTGCCGATACCACAGCCTCATCGTGGATGAGGAGAGCTTGCCGTCTTGTCTTGAAATCACTGCATGTAGCGACCGGGACGAGATCATGGGAATCAGGCACACGGAGTTTCCCATTGAGGGAGTGCAGTTTCACCCGGAGTCAATTCTCACTCCGGACGGCAAACGGATACTTTTCAATTTCCTGGAAATGACACGACAATTTCACGAGAAGAAGGCGAACGGGAATTCTGGCAGACACATGTTCGGAACACCTGAAATGGAGAGGGACCATGCTCAAAGAAGCAATTAAGAAAGCCACTGCAAAGGAAAATCTTACCCGGCAGGAATCCGAGGAGGCTATGGAAGAAATCATGGCCGGCAATGCTACCGGCGCTCAGATCGGAGCTTTTTTGACTGCGTTGAAAATGAAAGGCGAAACCGTGGAGGAAATCACTGGAGCCGCCACAGTCATGCGCCGGAAAGCTCGCCCGGTCGAACTGGATCTTGTGGACGCTCCGCTGATCGACACCTGCGGAACCGGAGGCGACGGAACCGGAACATACAACATTTCAACCACGGTTGCTTTCATTCTTGCCGGAGCAGGGGTTCGGGTTGCGAAACACGGAAACAGATCGGTTTCCAGTGCGTGCGGAAGCGCTGACGTGCTCGGAGAATTGGGAGCCAACCTCGACCATACTCCGCAACAAGTGAGTCGATGCATTCGAGATACCGGATTCGGTTTTCTGTTCGCTCCCACGTTTCACGTTGCTATGAAGCATGCGGCCGGACCCAGACGGGAAATGGGTATTCGCACTCTGTTTAATGTGCTCGGACCGCTGACGAATCCTGCGGGCGCGTCCTGCCAGTTAGTGGGCGTTTACGATCCGGCCCTCACGGAACCCATTGCCTACGCGCTTCAGGGACTCGGTATCGAATCTGCAATCGTGGCCCATGGGATGGATGGGCTGGACGAAATCTCGCTGTCTTCGGTAACCAAGATTTCGCGCCTCCACAAGAATACCGTGACCACCACCTATTTCGATCCCGCTGAACTGGGCATAGAGAAGTGCCCTCTTGAGGCAGTGAAAGGTGGGACTGCGAAAGAAAACGCTCAGCACCTTCTGAACGTACTAGAGGGAAAACCAGGCCCCCGGAGAGATATTGCTCTCGTAAACGCAGCCGCTGCCTGCATTGTTGCCGAAAAAGCGGGAGAAATGGCCGAAGGACTTGCAGTGGCCAGGAAAGCAGTGGATTCAGGCGCGGCTCGCAGAAAACTGGACGAATTCCTTGCCTTCGGGAGTGCGTGATGTCCGAATTTTTACAGAAGATTGTCAAAATAAAAGCCGAACGACTCGCGCTTCAAATCGCTGATGCAAATGCAGAAGCATTGGAGACGGAAGCCAGGCTGACACCGCCGCCAAAAGCATTCCTGGATGTTTTCAGAGGCCCTGGAATACACATCATTGCTGAGATCAAGAGAGCATCTCCATCGAAAGGTTTGCTGAATGCGGACATCGAACCCGCTGCGCTTGCTCGGACCTATGCGTCAGGGGGGGCTTGTGCGATTTCGGTGCTCACAGAGGAAGACCATTTTCTCGGGAGCCTTTCAGACCTTCGGGAAGTTCGCAGTGCCGTCCCGCTGCCGATTCTCCGCAAGGATTTCATCCTGGAGCCTTTCCAAATTTTTGAGGCACGGCTTGCCGGAGCAGATTCTATTCTCCTTATTACCTCCGTCCTGGATGAAGAGACTTTGAAAGCGTTTATTGAGTTGAGCCGAGACATAGCCATGGAACCGTTGGTGGAAATCCATGACGAATACGAACTCCGTACGGCACTCAACGCCGACGCCGGATTGATCGGTATCAACAACCGCGATCTGAGGACGTTCGGGACCGATCTGAATGTTACGGTAAAGCTCGCGGGCCTCATTCCAAACGACAGAACAATCATCTCAGAGAGTGGCATTCGCACTCACCAGGATATTTCACGTTTGCGAGATGCAGGTGTGCACGGTTTTCTCATAGGCGAAACCCTCGTGAAATCCTCTGACCCGGAAGCCGCGCTTCAGGAGCTGTTACATGCTTGATACGCATGTTCGTGTGAAAATCTGCGGGATTACCCGTGTTGAAGATGCGATTGCAGCAGTGAGATCCGGCGCAGATGCGCTGGGCTTCATCTTTTATGCAGGTAGTCCGCGATTCATTCATCCGGAAAACGCACGTGATATCGTCCGCCGGATGCCTCCGTTTGTTACTACAGTGGGCGTGTTCGTTAATGAAGAGCGCAAGACAATTGAAGAAATAATAAGAATAAGCGGCATTCACTCAATTCAGCTTCATGGGATCGAAGACCTTGAGAATTGCAGCGGTTTCGATAGGCCGGTCTTCAAGGCTCTGCGCGTGAGCGGACCGGAAAGTCTGGCTTCGATTCAGGTCTATGAGACGGCTGGAATAGTCTTGGATTCGGCAGTCCCCGGCACATGGGGAGGAACAGGAATTATTCCGGACTGGAGATGCATTGGAGACTTTCTCGACAAAGACATTTCCGGAATACGAAAACGATTGATTCTCGCCGGAGGATTAACCCCAGACAACGTCAAAATGGCCATCAAGATCGTTCGACCGTGGGCAGTCGATGTTTCTTCCGGAGTGGAATTCGAGCCCGGAATCAAGAATCACGAAAAAATGAAGGAGTTCATATATGCAGTACACTGCGCAACCTGTGCCTAACACAGTTCCTGATACAAAAGGATATTTCGGGGAATTCGGAGGACGATTCGTTCCTGAAATACTTATTACTCCGCTTCTTGAATTGGAAGAAGCCTTTCTTCAGATGACTCATTCACCCGAATTCACGAAAGAATTAGGTGACTTACTGGAGACTTACGCTGGCAGGGAGACGCCTTTATTTCAGGCCGCACGTTTGGCCGCGAAATGGGGAAAAGCAAAACTCTATTTGAAACGCGAGGATCTCCTCCATACGGGTGCTCATAAAATCAACAATACACTCGGTCAGGCACTCCTCGCTCGCCACATGGGCAAGCGCAAGGTGATAGCCGAAACCGGCGCAGGCCAGCATGGTGTCGCAACTGCTGCTGTGGCTGCTCTCCTGGGACTGGAATGCAAAGTGTTCATGGGGGAGGAAGATATTCGCAGGCAGGCGCCGAATGTTTTCCGTATGAAGCTCATGGGCGCGGAGGTGATTCCAGTCGCCTCGGGAACGGCAACTCTCAAGGATGCCATGAACGAAGCAATGCGGTACTGGGCCACGTATATCAGAGATACGTTTTACGTTATCGGGTCCGTAGCCGGGCCGCACCCATATCCGCTCATGGTACGGCATTTTCAATCCGTTATAGGGCAAGAAACGCGGGCACAAATACTCCAGACTGAAGGCAGGCTGCCCGACAAAATCGTTGCATGCGTCGGTGGAGGAAGCAACGCGGCGGGAATGTTCCATGCATTCCTGGAAGATGAGAGCGTGAAACTGATCGGAGTGGAAGCCGGAGGTCTGGGAATGGAATCCGGCAAGCACGGAGCTACGATCTGCGCGGGCGAGCCCGGCGTGTTTCACGGCTCGCGATCTTTCGTGCTCCAGGATGAAAACGGTCAGATCAGGGAAGCTCATTCCATTTCGGCAGGGCTGGACTATCCGGGCGTGGGGCCGGAACACTCTTTTCTCGCATCCATGGGTCGGGTCAACTACGTTCCTATCAATGATGACGAAGCTCTGGAAGCATTCGGTGAACTCTGCAAGACCGAGGGAATCATTCCCGCACTGGAATCCTCCCATGCATTGGCCCAGGCAAAGAAAGAGATGGCCCTGATGCAAAGTGATGAGATCTGCGTCGTCAATTTGTCCGGCAGGGGGGACAAGGACATGCCCATAATCGAAAAAGTGCTGGCAGGTGATTGAAATGAAAAGAATTGCACAAACATTCGAAAATCTCAGCAATGAGGGAAAAACCGCATTCATCCCATTTTCCGTTGCAGGCTTCCCGGATGTGAATGCGTCACTGGAAATATTTCTGAAATTGGCTGAAGTGGGAAATATTGTAGAGTTCGGATTTCCTTTCTCAGACCCTACGGCAGACGGACCTGTGATTCAGCAGGCTGCACATACTGCTATCCGGAACGGGATGAATATGGATGCGGCTTTTGAAATGATCCGGAAGATCCGAACCAGAACCGACACGCCGATCATCTTCTTCAGCTATTTCAATCCCATACACAAGTATGGACCTGCACGGTTTGCTGCGACTGCAGCGGAATGCGGTGTTGACGGTGTCCTCGTGGTGGATCTTCCCATGGAGGAGTCACGTTTTCTTAAACCCCAAACCGATGCAGCGGGGATTGCCTGGATCAACCTGGCCACACCGACGACTCCCGAGGCTCGCATTCAAGATATGAACCGGGACGGTTCGGGGTTCTTGTACTACGTGTCCAGAACCGGAGTGACCGGTTCAAATGGCGGGCTTCCCGCAGATCTTGCACAGCAATGCAGCAATCTCCGAGTATTATCAGAACTCCCCGTGGCAGTCGGGTTCGGCATAGCAACGCCCGAAGACGCTGCAAACTTGCGGGGACATGCTGATGGAGTAGTCGTCGGGAGCGCCATCGTTTCTCATGTTGCAACTAAAGGAATCGGCACAGAATTGGATGCATGGTTGAAAACAATGGCCGGCAGTTTGGCGTAGGATGCTGGTGAGCGGAAGCGAACCGCATCGGTCGCGAAATTCGCAAATGACTCGACCGATGCGGTTCCCGTTGGTCACCGCATCCTACACACTCTCAACATTTGCCAGCTCAAAACTGGATTGATTGCGATGGTCATCCCATTTGAAGAGAGCGCCTGCAAATTACGAAAGTGAAACCCCATGAATTGGGAGTTTTTGGGGAGGGGTGCGGGGAGGGACTTTTTGCAAAAAGTCCCTCCCCGAAATCCCTTCATCATCTATGCTGGGTGACGCCGATTTGATTACAGCAGGCCAGTACCGGGCATTTGGAGCAGAAAGGGGAGATGGGGCGGCAGATATTCTGTCCCCAGGTCACGAGCAGGTCATTGTACTCGATCCAGTATTCTGCAGGCAGTTTAGCTCTGAGAGCCATTTCCGTCTGTTCCGGTGTTTTGGTGCTCACGTACCCGAGTCGATTGCTCACCCGGTGCACATGGGTGTCCACGCAGATTCCCTGTTGACCGAACCCCAAAGTGATCACCAGATTGGCGGTTTTCCTGCCCACCCCTTTCATGGTGAGTAATTCATCCAGATCGTCGGGGACTTTACCTCTATACTTTTGCAGCAAATCCCGCGCGAGCTGTCTGAGGTTCTTGGCCTTGGTTCGATAGAAACCCACGGGGAAAATAAGCTTCTCGATCTCTTCTTCCGGCAGATCGGCAAGCGCTTCAGGTGTGCTCGCCACAGCCAGGAGTCTCCGTGAAGCAACCCTGGTGACATCGTCTTTTGTGCGGAGAGAAAGTACTGTGCTCACGAGCACGTCGAACGGATCGCGCCTTTTCCGAGATATCTCTGTGACAATGGGTACGGCAAGAGACTCTACAGAGCGCCTCAGAATATCCACTACTTCATGGATGTCGCAATTGTCTTTCAATCCGATCAATAGCGTGTTCCTACGCGTTGGCGGACCAGTTCGAGCGTTTTTTCGCCGATGTTTCTGGCCTTTTCGGCTCCCATAGCGAGCACTTTGCGAATATAGGTCTCATCTCCCAGCAGTTCCGCTCGTTTTTCTCTGGAATCTTTGAAATAGTCCCACAAGATTCCTGCCAGCTCTTTTTTCAGCGTCCCGTACGCGGCCCCACCTTCCACATAGAGACGGTGCACCTCTTCGACTCTGGAGCGCGGAGCGAAATGTCGATAAATCTGAAACAGGTTGCAGGTTTCGGGATTCTTCGGCTGATCCACCGGAGTAGAATCCGTCGTGATACCCATTACTTTTTTCCGAAGCTCTTTTTCATCCAGGAAAATCTCTATGGTATTACCGTAAGACTTGGACATTTTCTGTCCGTCCACCCCTGGAATGGTCGCAATGTCGTCGCTGATTTCGCCTTCCGGAATTACGAATGTATCGCCATATGTAAAGTTGAACTTCAGTGCGATATCCCGGGTAACTTCTATGTGCTGCTTTTGATCCTTTCCCACGGGGACGATATTCGACTGATAGAGCAGTATGTCCGCAGCCATAAGAACCGGATAAGCGAACAACCCGTGATTGGGGCTGATTCCTTTGGCGATCTTGTCCTTGTACGAATGACATCGCTCCAGCAATCCCATGGGGGTTATGCAGGTGAGTATCCAGGCAAGTTCGGTCACTTCCGGCACATCGGATTGCACCCAAAAAACGCAGCGATCCGGATCGAGCCCGAGAGCGAGAAAATCCGCGGCCGCCTCCAGGGTGCCACGGGCAAGTTTATTCGGTTCTGCCACACTCGTCAGGGCGTGGAAATTCACGATAAACACGAACAGCTCTGCTCTGTCCATGTAAGACAGCATGGGTTTCATCATGCCCAGATAATTTCCCAGGTGCAGGGAACCGCTGGGCTGAATGCCTGATAAGACTCTCAAGGGAGACTCCTTTTCGATGCATTGTGATTGCTGGATGTGGAGCACGCAACACTACGACAGGCACGAGTTCCAACTGTGTAAAATGCACCAGTTGACGTTCACGGTCAATGGCTTTGGATCGAATGCCCGGGGCTTTTGAGGGCGACCATTCAGCTATGAGGGAGCACCGGGAATTGAAGGGGCGGCCCAATAGTAGTCCCGCGAGACGCGGGATGTAACCCGTGGACAGCAGCACGCCCATAAGCAAAGTTCAACGACCCCTGAAAGGGGCGACCAACAAGACAATAACGCTCAAATGTCATTGGTGGACCCCTTCAGGGTCTTGAAGACAAGGGACTTGCCACACTGCTTCCGTGGGTTTCGCACCCACGGCTACTGTTGGGCAGCCCCTATGGGGCTGTAGAAAGCTCTCCCACGCGCGACTGAATAAATACCTTTTGAGAAACAAACACGTGAAGATTCAGTAAAAAGTATTCTCCCTGGAGGAGTCATAGGTTATTATGCCCCGGGCGTCAGCATTCTTCCGAGGCAATCTCTTGAACTCCACGATATCGCGCGATCGCATACTCACGTTTCTCGCTCTTGGGATTTTCCTTGTATTTCTTTTTATTGCAGACAAATACTTCGATGAATACTCCATTCGCATACTCATCAATATCGCTATCTTCATCATAGTTGCAGTCAGTTACAATCTGATAAATGGAATTACCGGGCAGTTTTCTCTCCAGCCGAACGCGTTCATGGCAGTCGGCGCATACACCAGTGCTATCCTTACGCTCACCCCCGAAGAAAAGCTGCGAAGCTTCATCCTGGAGCCTCTTATCTGGCCGCTTTCTGAGATGAGCACCTCATTTCCCGTTTCCCTGCTCATAGCCGGCCTTGTCACCGCATTGATCGCGTTTCTCCTCGCAGTGCCGGTATTCAGAACACGTGGAGATTACCTGGCTATAGTGACTCTCGGATTCGGCGAAGTACTTCAGGTGATTGCGAATAATCTTGTTCCCGTAACAAACGGTCCGCTCGGCTTGAAAGGTCTCACGCCGTACACAAATCTCTGGTGGAGCTGGGGGCTCTGCATTGTAACGATTTTTTGCACTGTCCGGCTTGTGAATTCTTCGTACGGCCGAGCAATGAAGGCTTTACGGGACGACGAAACCGCAGCGCAGGCTATGGGGATAAATACGTTCTGGACAAAGACGCTGGCTTTCGTTTTCAGCGCGTTCTTTGAGGGCATTGCCGGCGGTCTCCTGGCTCATCTCATCACTACCATTTCTCCTTCGCTGTTTACCTTTATGCTCACATTCCATCTGTTGATCATGATTGTCATCGGGGGGCTCGGCAGCACTACGGGAGCCGTAATTGGCGCCGCGCTCATTACCTGGGGAGGTGAGGTCCTGAGGTTCGTGGAAGAGCCTATGACGATATTCGGTCATTACTACGAAGGAGTGCCGGGTATGCGTATGGTCATCTTTTCGATCCTGTTGATTTTCGTAATGCTGTTTGCGAGAAGCGGCATCATGGGACATCGAGAGTTTTCCTGGCAGTGGCTGATAGATAATCTAAAGAAGTTTGCAGGAATGATCCGGGGCAAGGCATGACAGACGGGCTGTTCAGTATAGAAGGGCTGACTGTCGTATTCGGGGGCCTGTCGGCCCTGAACAAGTTGGATATCGAGATCGGTCATGGTGAGATTATCGGACTTATCGGGCCGAACGGAGCTGGAAAAACCACTGCATTCAACGCCATCACAGGTCTGGTGAAGCCGACCTCCGGTAGAGTGATGCTTCGAGACACCGATATCACGGGATGGGGGCCGGCCCGCGTAGCCAGATTCGGAATAGCCCGCACGTTCCAGAATATCAGGCTGTATGAGGGCTTGGCTGTACGGGAAAATGTGATGGTCGCAACCCATGCATCCATTCGGTACAGTTTTCTTGAAGCCGTTACAGGGCTCGGTCGATTTCGTAGTGATGAACGAAGAGTATACGATCAGGCCGACAATCTGCTGGAACTCATGGGATTGACAGAATTCGCGAACGAAAAGGCTCGGGCGCTTCCCTATGGCAGCCAGAGAAAATTGGAAGTGGCCCGGGCACTGGCACTGAAACCCGCGCTTCTCCTCCTGGATGAACCGGTTGCGGGAATGAACCCGAGAGAAACCATGGAATTTAGCCAACTCCTGAGAAAGATCAGAGATGACCTGCATCTGACAATAGTGCTGATCGAGCATGATATGGGATTCGTGATGGATATTTGTACGAAGATTCGGGTCATAGACCACGGGATACCCATCGCATGGGGGACCCCGAAAGAGATCCAGAACGATCCCAAAGTGATCGCCGCTTATCTCGGCGTAGGATAGGCTTATAATTTATGTTGGATATTCGAGACCTGCACGTTCATTACAATGGAATTCACGCACTCAAAGGAGTGTCTCTTCATGTGGGGGAAAAGCGAATCGTAACGCTTCTTGGAGCGAACGGAGCGGGCAAGAGCACCACAGTGAGGGCAATCTCGGGCATTGTTCCCGCCAGTTCGGGTGAAATACTTTTTCAGGGCACGCCGATAAACAAGAAACCTGCCCATCTGATCCAGCGGCAGGGACTTGTTCACGTTCCGGAAGGGCGCAAGGTTTTTGCCAATCTGACTGTACGCGAGAACCTCATGATGGGCGCGTACAACAACAGAGACAAAGCGGAAGTCAACCAAATCACGGAAATGGTTTTGTCCAAGTTTCCGATTCTCAAAGAAAGGACTGCACAACTCGGGGGGACTCTCTCCGGCGGAGAGCAGCAGATGCTGGCAGTAGGCAGAGCCATGATGTCGAAGCCGCGCCTGCTCATTATGGATGAACCGTCACTGGGCCTTGCTCCTATGGTGGTTGCAGAAGTGTTTCGGATAATCGAGCAGATCAGGAATGAAGGTGTTACCATTTTCCTTATCGAACAAAACGCGAACGCCGCTCTCAAGATTGCAGATTATGCCTATCTGCTGGAAACCGGGCGAATCGTGCTGGAAGGCACCGGAGAAAAGCTCCTGAACAATCCTAAAATCAAACAAGCCTACCTTGGTGAGAGTCCGGACGCTGCTCTTCAGGATTGATAAAGCAAAACTTCAGGAAATATTAAGAAGTCACTTGACTCCACGCGCGGGTAATGGTAGGGAAGGGCCCGGCCTCAACCTCGGGGGAGGGAGGGGCCCTTGACCGGCAAACCGGGGGTGAGGATGAGCAATCCTCGCCACCGGTTTCATTTTGCACGGCCTACAGAGACTCTCCAGATCCATTCACCCGCACCCGCAAACAGAATCCTTCCGAACCCGCTGGCAAGAAGGTCCTTTACACAAGAGAATTCATGTCTTATATAGATGCTTCGTAATGTTAATCGGGGGATCCGTTTCGATCAGATAAAGAGATCGTTTCTCGCATCGTATGCAGTCGGATGAGACCACCAGGAGGTGTTTTGCTCCGAATTCGGAGAATGCCGGACTGCAGCCATCGAATTTCGGATTTACCTATAACCCCGTCAGAAGTTGTCGGGCCCCAGCCGGTTGATGATTTCAAAGAGAGATATTATGAGGGCAAAACCCGAAAAAACGATCGTCACGCATGAAAAACCGACTCGAACGATATTCCAGGAGTATGCAGAAGCTTTTGTCGTAGCAGTGATCCTGGCCATCATTATTCGAGCAGTATTTGTCCAGGCGTTCAAGATTCCGTCAAGCTCCATGGAACCAACTCTTCTCGTGGGCGACCACATACTCGTAAACAAGTTTATCTATGGACTCCGCATTCCTTTCACCACGGAACGGTGGCCCAAGTTGAAGGACCCCAAACGCGGCGATGTCATCGTGTTCATTTATCCCGAGGATAGGACCAAGGATTTCATCAAACGAGTGGTCGCAGTCGGTGGAGAGACAATCGAGATCCAGAATAAAAAGGTATTGATCAACGGCAAAGAGCCCCCGGAACACTACGGTCATTTCTTCAGCAATGTGATGCTTCCAGGGGACATGAACCCCAGAGACAATATGCCTCCCGTCAAGGTCCCGGACGGTACGGTATTTGTTATGGGCGACAACAGAGATTTCAGCCATGACAGCCGCTTCTGGGGGTTCGTGCCTATCGAGGATATAAAAGGCGAGGCTTTTATTATCTATTATTCGGGGAAGGATTTCGAACAGGTGCGATGGAACCGGTTCCTCAAGATTATCCGGTAAAGCTCGTCCGGTTTGCCTATAGTCAGTGCCAAGAATTCTGTCGTTTATCACTCCTGCGAATTACAGGATATTGGTAGGGACCGGCGTCCCTGCCAGTCCATTCTACTGATACCATTGGTCATATGAAGATGTGCCGGCACGGAGGCACGGCACCCACTAATATTCCTAAATCTTCAATCGGTCACTAATTTTGGCTATAAAAATCAAGGTAGGAAGTAGAAAGCGAAGCACCTCATTGATCGGAAAATCGCTTGTTCGTTGGACACGGCACTGCTCTGATTTGAAGGAAGATTTCCCAATATCTATGTCGGCATCATTTGCTGCCGAATCCCCCGAAACCCAGCCGCGACTGGGGGCATACGTGCAGGCACTCTGCGCAATTGGTGCACAGGAGATTGCCTCCTTCTCTGAACGGAGCCAATCCCATGGGACAAGCGGCTGAACAGTGGTTTTCCGTGCAACACGGCGATTTTGCAGCTTTCACTTTGTTCGTGACAGTCATGGTGAATGGAGCACGGAACAGAGAGAGAAACGATCCGGTCGGGCAAAACAACCTGCACCAGAAACGAGGCAAAACGGTCACTTCCACCAGTAGCAAGGCAGCTATGAACAAGAATTCGGGGGACAGGCTGCGCTCTTTGACGAAAATCATAGCTTCTGTGCTGAAAATTCCCGGAGCATGCACATAGTTCAAAACGGGAATGGAAATTGCCCCTGCCATGGCTGTGCCAAAAAGCAAGAAACTGAATCTGACAGCGTTCGCCTTGAATGAGCTTTCCACCGGGAGCGCTTTTTTAAATGGGCGGCGCAATACTCGTTCACCAAAGAATCTCCTGATTCCTGCAGCACCATCCGCAAGTAAATGGTAAGGGCACATCCACCCACACCAGACTCTCCCGAAAATGAGTGCGAATAATACCGGAAACAGTGCAGCGCCGAGCAAAAGAACCGTCAATCTGCCTGAAGCGAAAACGGCCTGCAGAACCACCACGGGATCTGTAATACCAAGTCCACCAATATTCACCGCATAGAGAGTCCCGGTAACCGCATATATTTCAAACAGATTCAGCACCGGAACCAGAAATACAAATAGCAAAACACCGAACTGCACTGCTCGTCTGTAAAATCTCATCATGCCCATACGCTTTCAAAGCGGTAAAATCGGGGGAACCCTTCTTGAAAGAAGTGTTTCCCCAATCTTACTGCCTTTGAATCCGTATCAATCCCAGCCTTCGATTTTTTTGGGAGTTTCATATGGGAAATCGAATTTCGGGAGTTCTTTTGTACCTTCGATCCGGGATTTCTGTTTCAAAAGTTGTTCCCCTTTCAATACGCCCGCGGGGCTTTGTGCAGGTGACTGCGCTGATTCATGATGACCTTTTGCTTTACGAAAGTAGAATCCCGCCTCATCTACTCTTCCCATACCTGTTGGAACGATATTGACAGCTCGTCTCGGACGGGTCGGGCAGCGTTCCACGCATATGCCGCATCCCACACATGCATCCAGTATTTCCGGGCAGAGGTTCTTTCTCAGTACGATAGCATTGTCCTGCAGAGGACATACATTATAGCAGGTATTGCAGAGCGCCCCGATTTGTCGCCCCGTTTGATCCGGTAAAACGTCGTGATCCAGGAAAAGATGGCTGTAACAGAGGGAAGAATCGATAACTGCACGCCCCATGGCGGCTTTTTCAGGCGCAACCAGTTCATTGTCCAGCGCACCTGTCGGACAGAGCCTCGAACAGGCCATACACAGGTAACACGCTTTCTGCTCGGCGAGGACGTACGGAGTTCCCATGGTGAGTCCGAGACCGGCCCTCTTGATCGATCCGTACGGGCACACTTCCAGACATCTGTTGCAACGAATGCATAGAGCCATGAAATGCTTTTCGTCGACAGCTCCGGGCGGCCGCATTCGGTTGTGGACGTACGCTCCGGTGAAGGGGTTTTGGCCTTTCGAGAAAACGTTTTGGAGCAGTTCCTTTAATGAGGGCAATGCGATATCTCCGCAGTCAAACCACCTGTTTCTCAATGCAGTTTCAAGGAACTAATATCCGGGGAATGAAGCTATCACATAATTCGCTGTAAGAAAGGTTCCTCTGTTGAGTCAGCTTCCTGAAATTATCTTGTCTACCTCATCCTCGAAATTGATGTACATGTGTGTAATTTCAAGGATGTCCCGGATCCGTGATTTCAAGCGGTCGCAGAGATCCTCGAGTTCGCCCTGGCTTTCAGCCTCAAGGTTCACCACGAGTTCCGTTCCGGTGGCAGAGACCACCTGATACGTGACCTCGGGGAATTCCTCCAGTTGCTTCAACACGCTCTCATATGAGCCGGGCTCGATGAAAAGAGCGCTTCCTGTAATCACCATGCTATGCCGCCTGTCATGCTTTTGAGGGAAACGGCGTATCCACGCTCGAGATAACGGTCATGTCGGCCACGTCCTTGGGATCTCCGAACCGTTCGATCCTTACCGCACAGATCTTGAATTCCGGTTGTTTCGATCCTTCGTCAAAGGCGTCTATGGTGACGCGATTGATCATCCTGACCCAATCCTGATCGAACCAGGGTACGAACAGAATCCCAGGCAGAGAATTCTTCACTACCCTGGCAGGCAAGATGTTAAATCCGCGCCTGCTGATCATTTTCACCAGGTCTCCGTTATTGATCTTGTATTGTTTCGCATCTGACGGATGTATTTCCACGTACGCATTGGGTTGCGATCGAGCTATTTCAGGCACGCGCATGGTCATGGTCCCGCTGTGCCATTGTTCTATGACACGACCGGTGGTGAGAAAGAATGGATATTCCTTATCCGGCGGTTCTTCCGCACCTTTGTACGGTCTTAAGAATACGTTCGCTTTTCCTTCATGTTTCTGGTCTGCATAAAAATAGATGAGCGCTTGTGGAGGAACTTTCACGATTTCAGGCATATCCATGATGGGATCGTTGCCGCGGACGTACCGCCGTGCCGTACCGGGACTCTTCTCATCAGGGCACGGCCATTGCAACCCTTCTTCCATCTTCAGGAGCCGATCGTACGTGATGCCGTATAAAGAGTGTTCCGTCATTTTCACGCACTCGCGGTAATCGTCCCAGGCCATTTTGTAACTCACTGCAGGATCGTCTCCGTTCCAGGGAATCAGTTTTTCGTGGCCCATGCGTTTGGCCAGTTGAGCAGCAATCCACAGGTCGGCTTTTGCTTCTCCCGGTGGATCGGTACATTTCGACGTGAGCTGGCTTCTTCGCTCCGAACAACCGTACACTCCGCCTTTTTCATAAATGAATGCAGCGGGCAGGATGACGTCAGCCAACTGAGTGGTTCTGGTAGGAAATATGTCCGCGACAACGAGAAAAGATTCCTTCATGCCCTTGTGATATTTGTGGCAATTAGGCAATGACTGAGCCGGGTTCGTGGTTGTGATGAACATACCTTTGAGAGGCTTGGAAGCATCGTTTTCGGCCCCGAGCTTTGCGAACATTTCCATGGTGTGAAAGCCGGGTTTCGGATCGATTTTTCCTGCGGGAATTTTCCATGCTTTCTCAACCTGTTCTCGAACCGCAGGATTGGCCACCGGTCTCGTGCCTGGAAGAAGATGGCTGAGCGAACCGGTTTCGCGGACTCCTCCACACGCGTTGGGTTGACCGGTGAGTGAAAAGGAATCAGCTCCTTCCTTGCAGATGTTTCCCGTAATCAGATGCAGGTTGTGGATCAGATTATTTGCCCAAACGCCTCTTGTGCGTTGATTGAGTCCCATGGTCCACAGACTCATGGTCGGGCCCTGGGTCGCGAACAGTCTTGCTGCTTCCACAATGTTTGCAGCAGGGCAGCGGGTGAGTTTTTCCACTGCTTCCGGAGTGAACTGCTCCAGGAATTGTTTATAAGCAGCGAAATCCACCACCTGCGCGCCCGTGGTAAATCTACACAAGTTCTCGATGTACCACTTGTCCACCCAGTTGTTCTTCACGATTTCCCGGGCCATGCAATGGAACACGGCCAGATCTGTGCCCGGGTCTGCAGGCAGCCAGATATCCGCGATTCGTGCAGTGGAAGTAAGCCTCGGCTCGCACACAATGACTTTGATGTTGTCAGGATTTGAGAGTTTCTGTCTCGCTACCCGTCTGAAGATGATCGGGTGACACTCGGAAAGATTCGATCCGACGAGAAAAATTGTCTTGGCTTTCTCGATGTCAGCGTAGGAGCCTGCCGGTTCGTCGGTGCCGAACGTAGTCACGTACCCGCCGACCGCGGAGGCCATGCACAATCGAGGATTCCCGTCCACCATATTGGAGCCGAATCCACCTTTCCAGAGCTTGTTGAAGGTGTAGCTCTCCTCTGTCATGCACTGGCCGGAACCGTAATACGCAACAGCATCCTTGCCGTGTTTTTGCTGTAGTTCCATGAACTTCTTTGCGACAAGATTCAGCGCCTCATCCCAGGAGACTCGCTTAAACTTGTCATCCGCTCCGCGAACCAGGGGATATTTAAGGCGATCGGGATGATACATGCTCATGTAGCCTTTGAATCCCTTAACGCAAAGAAATCCGAAGTTGGTTGCTGCTTGGGGATTGCCTCGGATAGCGGCCACTCTGCCGTTCTTCACCCCCACGTACACGCCGCAGCCAGTGCCGCAAAATCTGCATGTGCCTTTGATCCATTTGTCCACATCCACAACATCGTCGGACGCGTGTAACGTTCCTGCAAACGGAATATTTAAAGCCGCTGCCGCGAAACCGGCGGCCGTCATTTTGATCATTTCCCTGCGAGTCACGCTCATGGTTTCCTCCACAAAACCGAATAGCGGCCTTTTAGAATCCCGGCACTTTGAACCTGTCTTCCCGTCCGGGCGAGAATTTTTCATAAGCCTGTATCTTGTGCACCGTGAACCAGTGGCTCTTGTGACAGAATGAACAATTGGTGACCAGCGCCTGAGCGGGCATGTTGTGCACCTGCGCGGAATGACATCCAATGCAGACCGCCTTGTCAGGTCTTGCGCGATAATTGTTCACGTCCCCATGACAGATGCCGCATTTCACGTTGTTCATCCCGTGTTTGGACCCAAGCCACTGTTTGTAGTTCTCCGGGGTCTCTTTCTGATGGCAGTCCATACAGTTCTGTTTTCCGAACTGAACCCTGTGACAATCAGGCCGTTCTCCCGGCAAAAGGGCAGGCGCGACGAATTCTTTCCACTTGGGGTCCAGCACACTCGATGTAGCGGGCTTGGGGCAGTCGGGGCAATCTTTGTCCTGACCTCCTACCGGAAGCGCCCAGACCGCGAACACAACGGCTGCAAGACAAACGGCCTTTTCCAGCCTGCGAATTCCCGCAGAGGAAAGCGGACCGGGAAAGAGGGACAGCAGTACATCCGAGGGCCTTTTCATCTTCTACTCCTGTTGTTTATCCATATGCACAAGCACTTTTTCCCGAGAAACTCGCTTCCGCGACCTGGTTGTAAAGCTTAGGGCCGGTCGCTCACGATATCCGCATTATTTCTTACCCGGAGCGCCTCCACGAGAATCGGCACAGCAGGGGAGCCGATAGCAGCAAGGATATTTCCGGCGGCCCTGGAAGTCTTATCGTCTCCTTTGAGCACCACCATGACGAGGGCCTCGACTGCATGCGGCCCGATCTCTTTCAGCGCGGCAGCCGCTCGTTCTGCAGAAGGATTTTCTCCCTTCTTCAGCACCTCGATCAGGGGACCTACCGCATTGGACTCCATTCGGCCCAGGGTTTCGGTTGCAGCGTGTCCTGTTTTCGGATCGTCGGATTGAATCGCCTTGACAAGATGTTCCACAGCAGGTTTTTCGATTTTCACCAGAGCCAGAATTGCGCTGTCCCGGACACGCTTGTTGTCGTCTCCGAGGCAAACGACGAGATTGGGAACTGCCGGTGCGCTCTGTTTACCGATTCCGAAAAGAGCCAGCGCGGCAGCCTCCCTCGTCATGTAATCCTTATCTTTCAATGCCTCCGTGAGCGCAGGAACAGCAGGCGCCGCATCGGGCCCGATCTCCGCGAGAGCCTCCATGACATTGAGACGGACAATCTCGTTCGGGTGCTTGAGGCCCATCACGAGCGACGGAACAGCCTCTTTGGCTTTGGCGCCGTTTCGTTTGATCAGCTTTGTGGCATTCAAGACGACGGTGGGGTCTGGACTTTCCAGATCTCTTACGATCTTGTCCAGATCCTCATTCGGTGCCGCTGCAAAAGCCGGGAGTGAACAGAATAGTATCAAGGCGATGAACAGTGCCGTCGCACACTGTACCAACAGAGTTTTCCGTAATTCGACTGACTTAAGCATGTCCATACACCATTCGGAATTCATGCAGGAACATGATGATGTCCCAGTCCTGCTGTCTCCGCGTTCTTCGCGGAAGTGAATTCACCTGTTTCAATGGGAATGATGATCTTCAGAATGGTCGTGAGAATCAGGAGTCCTATGGCCCAGATTCCCATTGCCACCAGAAGTTCCAGTGTTGTTGGAACGTATTCCCAGACCTCGCCCAGCGGAGCCGGGATGAATCCCGGAATGATCAGCCCCATGCCTTTCTCGATCCATATGCCGATAATGATCAGCACGCATCCGATGTTGAGCGTGACGAAGTTCTTTCGTGTGGATGGAATAAGAAAGATGAGAAACGCTATGATGTTGAATATCAGTGCTGTCCAAATCCACGGGATCAGAACACCTTTTCCGTGCAATCCGGCATACAAGTATAAGAGCGGAGAAAGATGATGCGTGTTCGAATAGAGTTCCTTGTAAAACTCGGCCAGCAAGAGGAATAAGTTCACCGCCATAGCTATGGAAATCATTTCCGCGATCTTGAACAGAGCTTCGTCTTTTACGTGAAACTTGGTGTAGTGCCTGACAATCTGATAAAGAACGATTACCAGCGCAGGACCCGAACAAAAAGCTGACGCAAGAAAACGGGGGGCGAGAATGGAAGCGTTCCAGAAAGGTCTGGCTGCAAGGCCGTTATAGATGAATGCGGTGACGGTATGAATGCTCACGGCCCAGGGAATCGATAACAGAATGAACGGCCAGATGAACCGCATGTTCACTTCTTGATTGTTGTACGCTTTCCACAGGATGTATCCGGGTATAAAGAGGTTCAGGAACATGTACCCGTTGAGAACGACGATGTCCCAGCCAAGCAGCGATTTCGGCAGATTCAGGATTCCCAGGCCGGGCAGGAGATGCCAGATCCGATCCGGCCGGCCCAGGTCCGCAGTAACGAACATCATGCACATGGCAAGAGCACTTACCGCAAGCGCTTCTCCCACAATGACGATGTCACGGATGGGACCGAAATCGTACAGATACGCGGGAATGATGAGGAGAACCGCAGCCGCGGCCACCCCCACGAGAAAGGTAAAGTTACCTATATAAAATCCCCACGAAACGTAACTCGTCATCCCCGTGATGATAAGGCCCTTTTCCAATTGCACCGTGTAAGCTGCTATCCCGATTCCCGCAAGAATCGTAAGGACGAGCATCCAAACGTAGTACAACGGCGGGCCTGTGAAGAGTCTTCTTATTGCCGATACGATGAATCCGGATCTCGCCATTGGTCCCTCATTTAGGAAAAGAAGTAATAGAATTTGGGTTGCGTATTGAGATCCTCTTTGAGGCGGAACACTCGTTTGGTCTTGATGATCCTGCTGATCTCGGAATCAGGATCGAGAAGGTTGCCGAATTTTCGAGCACCTACCGGGCAGGCTTCGACACATTTGGGGTACTGTCCCTGACGTACGCGCTGTATGCAGAAGGTGCATTTTTCAACTACATTGCGCATTCTCGGACGATTCCCCAGATAATGCGTGTTCGTATTGACTTGTTCTGCAGGGATTACCGGATCGGCAAAATTGAACCACCTGCCCATGTAGGGACATGCGGCCATGCAGTAACGGCATCCGATGCACCAGTTGTAATCGACCACGACAATACCGTCCGGCTCAGTCCAGGTGGCCTGAACAGGGCAGACCTTGGTGCATGGGGCATTTACGCAGTGCTGACATTGCACCGGCATGTAGTAATAGCCGGCCTCCGGCACTTCTTCGGGGTCGTAGTAGATGGTGGATTCCTCAAGGTCCATGTTGCCGTCTTTGAACCTGAGGACCCGTATGTACTGCATTTGAGGATTTCGGGTCTGATTGTTTTCGTCGACGCAAGCGTACACGCATCGTCTGCAGCCGATACACCGTTGGATATCCAATGCATATCCGAACAAAGTTCCATCTATGGGCGCTTCGGTCCCCACGACGAAATCCTTGCCGTATTTCTGCTTGTATTCGGCCTTGAGGCGCTCGACCGTTTCCTGAATCTCCTTTTCCGTCATCCTCTTGAAATGATTTTGGACAAATTCCTGCCAGGAGCATGAGCTTACCGAGAGCAATCCCAGGAAAGAAACCGCGCCGGCAAGAAACGTACGTCTATCGGGCCGCACATCATCAGGCCTGCATCGAGCAGCATCGGGTGTGGTCGATTCATTCGATTCTGCAACAGATTCACGAGTTCTGGTCGGGTCGGGCATGGCTCTAAAACCTTCAGTGCTTGACCTGGATTTCTCTCGGCGTCCAGGGTTTTGCGGGAGGCGGCATTTGCTCCAGAGGTTTGAACTTGGGTTGGTGCGGATCGTGACAAGTCACACAGAGATAATATTGCTTTTCACCGCTCCAGCTACCGCTCCGTTTCCCGTGAATACCGTTGCGCCAATCCCTGTATTTCGTCCCGTGGCATTTGCCGCAGAGCAAATATGATTGGCTGAACTCAATCGGTTTGCCGTCGCTGAGTGGTAAGAGCACGTTCCGGTTTTCCGGATGGTGGCAATCCAGGCACCAGACACGGACTCCCCCATGAGCCAAACGTATGTTCCTGTGGATCAGGAGATCCTCCCTGCGTGTGAAATTCACAGGGAAATCCTTTTCAGGCCCGTGGCAAGCTCGGCACGGTGTAATGGTCTTGGGAAGAGGCGCAATCGGGACGGGGAACTCCTGGCCCGATTCCCGTGTGGTCGTGTCTTCCGACTTTGGCTCCTCGGGAAGCGTGACCTGGGCCGGAATCGAGCCGGGCGCAAGGCACGCCACGATGATGGCTGAAGCCGCGACCAGGAGCACTGGTTTGATGCTTGCGATAATTCCTTTCATGGACTCGCTTTCTCCTGGTTGAGATCGGTTCTTACTTGGCCTCTTTTCCGCCGTACCGTTGCTGATAGAATTGCTCGAGTTTGTTAAGCTCGTCTTTACTCATCCCTTCCTTGTACCATTTGTGTTGAGGGTCGGAGAATACGAACTCGTTCAGTATGGGGGCTGCTTGATCCTTGCCACCCATAACTTTTTCCACTTCGGGAATGAAATAGATGTAGAAGTGTTTGGCGACTTCATACATTCCGTGCCACCACGCGTAATCCGGGCCCATCATTGATGCGCCGTGTCTTGCCCGTCGGCCTTCGTGGTGCCACAACTCGTAGTAAATCCAGTCCAACTTGTCGTCCATGTCGGCTTTTGTGAGCTTGCCGGTATCAATGAGCTTTTGGCGAATTTTAGTGGCGGGCATTGCGAATTTATTATTATAGAGCTCTACCAGATCATCGTATTGCGAATAGAATCCTTCTGTCGTGAAGTCCGAATGACATTGACGACACACGTCCTTCATTTTGTCCCGGCGTTCCTTCCAATGAGTAAGCTTCTTGGAAACAGCCGGCCTCAAAGTCCAGGAGATCCGTTCTCCAACATCGTGGGTTTTGGCCTGATTAGGCGTCGCGCTGATATGGCAGGTGGCGCATGTTGCAGCGTCCTGATAATCCACGCCGACAACCCATTCATTATTGCCCATATTCATCTTATCTCTGTTGGCATGGTACAGGATACCGTGTTTGGATTCGTTGTACACTTCGATTTGCGGGTGGTCGGGTCCGAGATGGCACTTGCCGCATGCTTCGGGTCTTCTGGCCTGTTCCTTGGAAAAGGAATGCCTGGTGTGGCATGCAGAACAGCTACCCTTGCTTCCGTCGGGATTTATTCTGCCGATGCCTGTGTTTGGCCAAGTCGAAGGATCGAGTCTGCCGTCTTTCAATACCTTCACGTTGGAACCGTGGCACTGGCGGCATCCCGTGGCAACCGCAGCAGGTCCGCCAACTACCGTTCCCAGGTAATTATCGAGAGAATTGAGAATGTCAGCGCCTTTTGCATGGTGAGAACCCTGCTGTTGATCGAACTGATCCTTGTGGCACTTGGCGCAGTCTTTCGGGCTCACCATAGTCGCGATCCAGAAACCTCTGTGATCGTATCCGTCAGGATCCCCTGGGGTTTTGTCGGTCTTCTTTTCCGCTTTGTGACAGTCGTAGCAGTTTACCCCGGCCTGCCCCATTTTGCCCGAACGCCACAGCTTGTGCAGGCCCGGTGATTTGAGTTCGTGGCATTTAATACAGACCTGTCCTTCCGGCGATCCATACAACTTCGGATCGACCTTGACCGCTGCATGGGTCTGCCAGGAAGAGAGAAGAACCGACAATGCGACCAGTATGAGAACCTTTCTCATGTTTCCACTCCCCATATCAGTGAAATTGCTCCTGAAAACATTGTTTTGAAATCGAATTCCGGTCGGATTAGGTGATCCGAATGCCCGCAGTTTCAATCACCGTTAGAAAACTTTTTCCACTTAATTCAATTATGACATGCTCTCTCGTAAGAGCGGTGTAAAATGCTGTAAAGATCCTGTAAAGTTGATTCGGCCTTACCCGCCGCCTAAAGAGCTACATGCATATGCCTGCCTTTTAGAGTATAATTTACAAAACACTGCCGGAGGCTCACATGGATGTTGCCGAATCCGCAGCGGTATTGGTTCTCGTCGTTATCAGTCTGGTGATTGTAATTGCCATTCTCATTGGGACCCTCGCTTTTCAGCTCGTACAATTGAAAAATACCGCGAGGACTCAAAAGGACAAGAATGAATAAATTCAAACTAAACAACACGCGAGTTGTTTATAATTACTAACAGAATAGCAGGTATTAAAAACCAAAGCCAGAAGAAAAGCTCGTTGTGGACAACGTATCAGCAATGAGCGAGCACGCACCTGGAAGGGCGGCCCGATAGTAGCCACGGTTGTCAGAAAATGTCTCAAAAATCGAAATCTATCCCAGATCGTGGCACGAATTGCTCATCGTTCTACTGGCCTCATTGTAGGGGCGGGCCTAGTGTCCGGACAAATAAGGGCAGGCACGAGACCTGCCCCTACGAGGATGGCGAATGGTGCCACGATTTGTACGCATTCGAGAATTTTGAGACAGTCTCGGTCAACCCGTGGATAGCGGCACGCCCCCAGGCATAAGGACACCCCGTATCGCTGCCAAGGGTTTGCCCCACGGCTACTGTTGGGTAGCCCCTGTGGGGCTGTAGAAATTTCTTCCACCGTAACTGGATACCCTCGTGGATAGTTTTTGCCGGGGAAGGCAGCAAAGCCGATCCCCTGACTCCTCATATCAGATTTCTCTCTCGTAACTAGGTCGGAGTTTGGGAGTCACGGGTTTACGCGTGTTGACCCGCTTTGTAAGAGCAAACACGCACGCGTTCCAGCAATTAAAGGCCTCTTCGTTGGAGAGTCCTCATGCGGTTCAATTTGGTATTCATGTCCCTGATAGAGTTGTCGAGACCACGGATATTACTCTGGAGGCGTCGTTCGCCGGCTTCTATGCGTCTCTGAATGGGTCTGGACGAGGAAAAATCGGAATAGCCGGGCGCTCTTTTACCGGCGATGAAATCCGGATTATCAATGAGAGACGAGGTCTCTGATTTGGCTGGTTCGTTGGATTGTCCAACGGTCATTTTTTCGGCCTGATAATCAGCAACTGCCGGGGACACTTGCATCTCACTCATGACAACAGGTGGAAGCACAAGAGAGAGCACAATCGCGAGCATAGTCTTGTGAAACATATGGCTCTCCTTCGTCAGGTTGACCGGACGAAACTCACTCTTGAATATAAGACAAGGGCTTGGCTCCATCAACATACAAGCGTTTGGGCAGCCGTTTTCCTGTCAGTCGTGAGGTAAAAAGTCCACCCGCAGTGCAGTATTGTTGATAAATCTGCGAAGGGAAAATCCGGTTTCCACCTCTTCCAAGGTTACTGACAGCCCCACTGCTTCAAGTTCCTGATGGATAAGCCGGGGAGCGTGCCTGAAGTTCATGCGCTGAATCACCTGATGTATTGTTGCAACCGATGCGTTCCCCGGAGGCGGGACTACCATCTCGCGATTCGTGTCGATACACTTGAAGCTCAGAACGACTTCGTAACGACCTAGTTCTGTAGATATGCGTACTCTCTTGTCCGAGTCCGTTTGTTTATCGTCAGGGACCGCATAACGCCTGAAAAGACTCTCCGTCAAATTCTGTTGACACAGATACAATGCGGAACTCAGATCATACACGTCCAAAGGACGGTTCTCGAGATTTTCGATACGGGAGGTCCCCCGTTTTGACTTCGCGAGCTTTGGAATAGACTCATTGAGATTGACGATCAGGTCCACAATGATATTGCCCATGGAACAGGAAAGGCAGATAGGATTTTCCCCACCATCCAGTCCTTGTTGCCGTATTTTTCGCAGAATAAGATCGTGATGATGGGATGCAGTTATACGCTGGATGACCTGCTGCATGAAAAAAGGATTCGTGTTGAACTTTTCCGAAAGGATTATCCGATGCATTTTTTGGATGTGCAGTTCGAGAAAGTAATTCTCTGCCTGGTAGTACATACTCACTGCTTCGCTGGAATTATCTTTAGTCTGGTATTTGCGCCAGATTTCTTTCCAGTTGTACTCCTTCATCAATCCTAGAACCGTTATGAGATCGTATCCGTCTATATTTCTTTCTTCGATGATGCAAACAGGGCAGGGTAAATTCGTCACGGTCGTTTCCTTTGCGCCATAAAAATTACAAATCACGCGGCAGGGCCGTTTTCGTTCCCAGGACGAAAAAATCCGGATACTCTCTAAAGCGCAGATTATCGGGGTTTGTTGAGTGCGCTCCAAATACTCTGGATCTTTCGGAAGGAATAATACTGATAAACTTGGACAGGAATGTCAACAACCCGTGTCTCCGAAGGATTCTCGGAGAGAAGACCCGATGATCGCCTGCGTCAAAAAAAAGCTTTATCGATATTCGTTCCAACTTCTGGATTGAATTTCAGTCATGATTTCCTCGATTGCAACTTCCCAGGTCCGATAATTGTTCGGCCCTTTTCGGCGACTGAACGCAATTGCTTCGGCAAGACTGTTCAACAGGTGATTCATAGCACGTAAAGAGACCGTGACCGAATCCTGGCATGCCATTTCCCGAAGCGCTTCATGAATAGGCCTTCCGCAATCGGGACAACAGGATTCGAACGAACCGGTCAGCGCGAGCGTATCCGGTGGGGTCGCCTCGACCGGAGTTTCAGGTTGGCCGACCTCCACAAAGGGAGCTATGACTACAGGATTCGTTTCAGCATCGGAAAGCGTTGCGGAATTCCAGCCTTGAATCGTCCGCGCACGTTCCAGGAAAGATTCTAATTCCTCCTCGGGAAGAACGAGGCTATCTTTTCCAAATCCGCCGTATCGATTCCAGAGTAGCGCTCCACCATTATTCCACCAGGAATCCATGCTTTCATTCCATGCAGGGTCGGTTTCCTGGGTAACCTTCAGTTCGTAATCCATCTGTTTTCCTTTCATGATTCTGGGATTGCAAAGAATGAATCATGCTTATCTCGAAAGTAGATGCGGTCTTCCTGTCCATACTACTGTGGTACGGAACCGAGAGTCCATGTCCGATCGATTGGGAAGTCGAATCATGGCGATTCCCGCATGGCTTTTTGATTTCGATGAACGTGCATGGAATCGGTAAGAAATGCGTTAGTAGGGGAAATTTCGTTGGGCTTAATAAGATAGAGTTTTATGATACCTCCCTGTAGATCAAAATGTATCTTTTGCTCGGAGGGGGTAAGAAAGATGCGGCTTGCCACATTCAATGTCGAAAACATGTTTGAACGTGCGAAAGCGATGAATCTTGAAACGTGGGCGCAAGGTAAATCTATATTGGAAGACTTTAAACGCCTTAATCAGCTCGTCCAGGAAACTGAGTATTCTCAGGAAATTAAGTCCGAACTGCTAAAAATCATGAGCCGTCACGATGGCTTAACCAGAGGAAAAAGCAAGTACATCATTCTTCGGGATATCCGAAAAAAACTTCTGAAACATCCCTCCGGTAAACCTGCTGAAGTAGTGGCAAGCGGACGGGGTGATTGGATCGGGTGGTTCGAACTTGTAAAGGAAGCGGTCAAAGAGACTGCCACCGAAAATACTGGTCGCATCATCGGCTTACTGCAGGCGGATGTTCTCTGTGTTGTCGAAGCGGAAAACCGGACCGTGCTGAGACGATTCAATGGCGACGTAATGCCCAAAGTTCAAGTAGAACCTTTCGATCACATCATGCTCATCGACGGGAATGACGACCGCGGAATCGATGTTGGGATCATGACAAAGCAGGAATATGAAGTTGTCGCTATCCGGAGCCACGTGGATGACCGGGACAGCAAGGGCATAATCTTCAGCCGAGACTGCGCGGAATATGAAATTAAGACTGCAAGAAACAATAAGATTCTCATCCTCCTCAATCACTTCAAAAGCAAGGGGTACGGTCCGAAAGCGGCATCTGACGAGAAACGATGGCGTCAGGCAAAGCGCGTGCGCGAGATTTACGAAGAACGAATCAAAGAAGGAAATCAATATGTTGCCATAGCCGGTGATTTGAATGAAATCCCTGATGGTGATCCTCTGGTGCAATTAATAAAGAACGGGTCAGATCTGACGGACATCATGATGCATTCGAAATTCAAAGGGGACGGTCGACCCGGAACGTATGGCAATGGCACCAAATCGGGCAAGTTCGACTATCTCCTTATGTCCCCCGCCCTCTCGAAGAAGGTGTTAGATGGCGGAATCGAGCGACGCGGAGTTTGGGGAGGAAAAAACGGCACCTTGTTTCCTCACCTGGACACTATGAAAACTTCGATGGATGCCGCGTCGGATCATGCTGCCCTCTGGGTGGACTTGGATATCTGACTCTCGGCTGCTAAACGGAAAATCCGAATGCTTTCCGGCTTCTGTTTGGCAAAACGTCGAGATTGTGCACGAAAGCTTTTTCTGGACTGCATGGCAGGGCACAAACGGATATTTAAATATATAAGAAAAAAGGACTTGACATATATCAATATCCCTATATGCTGGATTCTAGATTAAGGCACCTCCTATTTCGGACATTCCCTTGACGGGACGCCGTATCTTCTTACCTTCCGGCACCCTGCTGAGAAAATGCGGCGTCCTATTTCTTGTCCTCCACGCATGGACCGGTTCGCCAACATCCGGTCCGCCCGAGTTCTTTCCCGGTCCAAGTCAGACCTCTGGGTACGGCGCTCCACGATGCGCCGTACCGATAATTTTTCCATGAGAAATTCAGTAGCGCTTCTGGCAGGCAGTTGTATGCCTTCCCCCCTTCCGTTTTTCACTGAAAATTGATAGGTTTATTGGCGAAAAGCGAAAGGCGCGTCAGGTGAAGTCCAACCAATCCATACCTCAAACAGTTCGGAAACACATAGTTCTTACAGGTATTCTCCAGGGAATAGGCTGCAGGCCGACGGTCTATCGCGTTGCTCTGCGGCTGCATCTGGCGGGATGGGTTGTGAACACCACTGAGGGAGTACAGATCGAAATCGAAGGCCCTGAATCGGAGTGCGATCGATTTCTCCAGGAACTGCCTCAAGCCATTCCATTGCCCGGTCGCATCGAAACCACAACCGTTCAGGATATTCCTCCCAGAGGTGAATCTGATTTCCGCATAGAAGCGAGCGTTGAAGGCGAACGCACCGTCACGCCGATCCCACCCGATACCGCCACGTGTGGAGAATGCGTTTCAGAGTTGTTCGACCCCGAAAACCGCAGATTTTTGTATCCGTTCACTACCTGCACACTCTGCGGCCCAAGATTTACCGTGGTGCGCTCGTTTCCGTACGACCGCGAACGCACCAGCATGGCGGATTTCACCATGTGTGCGACGTGTTCCGCTGAATACTCCACACCAGAAGACCGCAGGTTCCACTCCCAGACCAATTGCTGTCCGGATTGCGGACCGAAGCTGTGGCTGACCGATTCCCGTGGCGATCCGATCTCCGGAGATCCGATTCCTCAGGCAGTGGAACTCCTCATGCAAGGGAAGGTCCTGGGGATCAAAGGAATAGGGGGATTTCACCTGGCCTGCGACGCACTGAATGGGGACGCGGTGGACCTTCTCAGACGGAGAAAGGGACGTGCGGAAAAACCCTTCGCAGTCATGATGCCGGACATGGCAACCGCAGAGCGGTACTGTATAGTAACCAAACCCGAAAAGGATCTGCTGACTTCTCCGGTAACACCGATAGTCTTGATGCAAAAAGGCACTGAACAGACCGCCGATAATGTTGCTCCGTATGTGGGCACACTGGGAGTAATGCTTCCGTATTCGCCGATTCATCATTTGCTGTTTCGTCATCCGGACATTCCTCCGGAACTCAAACCTCAGGTCCTGGTGATGACCTCCGGCAATCGTTCCGAAGAGCCCATAGCCAGGGACAACGAAGAAGCGCTCAATCGATTGCAGGATCTGGTGGACGGATTTCTGTTTCACGACAGGGAAATCGTGCTCAGGACCGATGATTCTGTTCTTCGCGTCATAGCAGATAATCCGACGGTATTGAGAAGATCCAGAGGTCTGGTTCCCGGAGAGTTCAGAATTCCGCAGACGGGGTCAGATTCCACAACCAAAGATAGCGGTGTTCCCGTAATTTTGGCTGCCGGGGGAGATCTTAAGAATGCGGCTGCGGTGATTAAAGGTGACCGGCTCGTACCTGGGCCCCATGTGGGCGATTTGGCTTCTCCTGTGGGACAGGATTATTTTCTCCAGTCCGTTCGAGTTCTTACGGAATACCTTGAGGCTGAGCCCGGAATAATAGCGGTTGACCCCCACCCCGAGTACTTCAGCAGCACCCTGGCTAGCGAAACGGATCAAGTTGTGGATGAGGTATACCACCATCATGCGCATGCAGTCAGCCTGTTGTTTCAGCATGGATTATCCGGACCTGCGATTTTCGCCGTTTTTGACGGGACAGGCTACGGCACGGACGGAACTATCTGGGGCGGCGAATTTCTCATAGCGGACCGGAAAGATTTTAGCAGAGCAGGACATCTGAGCCTGTTTCCGCTTCCGGGTGGAGAAGCGGCAATTCGGGAACCCATCCGCATACTGGCAGGTTTACTTGCTCAAGATGGGGAATTTCGCGATGAATTTGCCGCGCTTTTTGGAGCGCACGTTAATAGGGCGCCGCTCTGGTTGGAAGCAGTACGAAAAGGATTGAATTCGCCGTTCACCTCGTCAGCGGGACGTCTCTTCGACGCTGCTGCCGCTGTTGCGGGATTTCACACACAGGTAACCTTCGAGGGACAAGCGGCTATGTGGCTGGAAGCCCTGGCCGATCCTCATGAAAGCGGCGAATATCCGGTTCGTTTTCTTGGAGACGAGCCTCTTATTGCAGACAGCGCGGCCTTGATTATGGAAGCTGCAGGGGATATGCTCTCCGGAACGGCACAGAGCCGTATTGCAGCTCGCTTCCACAACAGTATGGCTCGGCTGATCGCCCGTGCTCTCCTGGAGTTTTCACAGCGGACAGGGCTGGTAACGGTGGGGCTTACGGGCGGATGTTTTCAGAATAAGCTACTCACGGAGCGCACTGTTGCTTTGCTGCGCGAGACGAATCTGCACGTGCTCCTGCATGGTTCCATACCCCCCAACGATGGAGGAATTGCAGCAGGGCAGGCCCTGTCAGCGCTTTCCAGGTTGGCTTAGTTGCAGTTTTTGCATCCTGTCGGCACCTGGCTAAGCGAAGGCACGTAATTGCACATCCGTGTAACTGTGGCAATCACACCATTTTGAATGGATACTCGTTGAGGTAACAAGATGTGTTTGGCTGTTCCCATGAAACTGATAGAACTCACGGGAGAAGGAATCGGCAAGGTCGATTCCGGAGGCGTGAAGATTGACGTGAGCCTTGTCATGATTCCGCACGCCCGGATCGGGGATTACTTGATCGTACATGCAGGTTTCGGCATTGAAGTGCTGGATGAGCAGGAAGCGGCGATACGCATGGACCTCTTTCGCGAGTTGGCTGCTGCAACTGCCGATCTGGAGGATGCGTGATCCGGAACCAGGAACAACAAGCAGCACAGGCGCTTGTGCGAGAGATAAAAGACCTGGCCGGAAAACACGCGAAACGCGTGCGATTCATGGAAGTATGCGGCACACACACCATGGCGATCCATGCGACCGGCCTCAAAAGTCTCTTTCCCGATAACATCGGCCTGGTTTCAGGGCCGGGTTGTCCGGTGTGCGTAACTGAAAAGCACTTCATAGATCACGCAATACTTCTGGCCAAGAAGTACGACGCAACGGTGGTGACCTTCGGCGATCTCGTACGAGTCCCCGGTTCGACCGGATCGCTCGCTTCGTGGCGCTCAGAAGGTGGTTCAGTCAGAGTTGTCTATTCACCTCTGGATTCTATTGAGGTTGCTTTGTCGCAGGCGCCGAGACCAGCCATTTTTTTAGGCGTCGGTTTCGAGACGACTATTCCGACGGTTGCCGCAACACTCAAGACAGCTCTGGCAAGAGGTGTTGAGAACCTCTTCGTGCTCCCGGCATTCAAAACAATCCATCAACCTCTCAAGATACTTGCAGAACAGCAGGACCTGGACGGTTTTCTCCTTCCGGGTCACGTATCCGCAATCATCGGATCGGACTGTTATCGGTATTTGTCGGAGGATTTCGGCAAACCGGGCGTAATCGCCGGCTTCGAGCCTTTGGACATTCTCCTGGCGGTCCGTGATCTCGTTCGTATGACGCTGGAAAAGAGTCCGGCAATATTAAACGATTATCCACGGGTTGTTCGCCCGCTGGGTAATCCCGTTGCGCGGCACATTATAAACGAAGTGTTCGAACCTGCAGACGCATCCTGGCGAGGCCTGGGCATTATTCCGGGGAGCGGTCTCGCTTTCCGCGAGTCCTTCGCAAAATTTGACGCTGCTGCACGATTTCCTGTGGACGTGCCCGAAAGCAAGGATGATCCACGGTGTCTCTGTGCAGCAATTCTTACCGGGTCTAAAACTCCCGACCGGTGCGGATTATTCGGAAAAGAATGCACACCGGAAGAGCCGGTGGGACCGTGCATGGTGTCGTCGGAAGGTACATGCGCCGCCTATTACAAGTACGGAGCGGTCTGAACATGACAAAGAAGACCAACGGAAGAGTTCTCCTCGGCCATGGCGGGGGAGGAAAAATGACGGGTCGCCTCATTCGCGATGTGATACTCCCGAGATTGGACCGAGGCGCACTCGGGCCATTGCCGGATTCAGTCGTTCTCAACGGACTTGGCAGCAGCATTGCGTACACTACCGATTCGTTCGTGGTTTCTCCGCTCTTTTTCCCTGGAGGCAATATCGGTTCCCTTTCCGTTCACGGAACCTGCAACGATCTGGCATGCTCCGGGGCTCGACCGTTGTTCTTGTCACTTGGCCTAATTCTGGAAGAAGGACTTCCCCTGGAGCAGCTTGACTCGATTGTTGCCTCTATAGCTGCCGCCGCGGACGATGCAGGGGTCCAAATAGTTACCGGCGATACGAAGGTTGTCCCGAAAGGCAGTGCTGACGGCATCTTCATCAATACTTCAGGAATCGGAAAGCTGGAAACCGGCGTTCGACTGTCTCCATCTCGTATTGGAGAAGGTGACGAGGTCCTCGTCAGCGGTCCCGTGGGCAATCACGGCATGGCAGTCATGCTCAGCCGCGCGGAATTCTCCTTCGATTTTGACTTGAAATCCGACTCTGCTTCCGTATGGCCCCTCGCCGCGCGTCTTCTTGAGCTTGGTGAAGGACTGAAGTTTCTTCGCGATCCCACTCGGGGAGGAATTGCCGCGACCCTCAACGAAATAGCCGCGTCAACGGGCAAAGGCGTGAGAGTGATTGAAACCTCCATACCTGTAGATGAATCGGTTGCTGCGGCAGCGGAAATACTGGGAATCGACCCGTTTCAGGCTGCCAACGAAGGAAAAATCGTTGCCGTGGTGGGAAAAGGTTTGGGCTCCAAAGCTCTGGAACTCCTGGGCGACTCTCCCCTGGCGCGGGATGCAGCCGTGATCGGTGAAATTACTGCAACAAACCCTTCAAAAGTCGTCATGATCACCCGCATAGGCGGTTCCAGAATCATGGCCGAACCCTCAGGCGAACTGCTCCCCCGCATCTGCTGATGACCGGCGGTGGTTTTTTCTGATTCTCTTGGGTCGTATTCCGTTCTATACTGTCTCATCTAGTTGCATATACTGTTCGGGAGTAACCGAAATGAATTCGCCTGAAAATCCTACGGAGAGCGGCAAATACACTCCTTTTTCCATATCCGGCTACTTGACGAATCGTCAATCCAACGGAGACAACCTGTATGCAAATGCGCTCGTTCAATTCGACAAGGCAGTTGCACATCTGAACCTGAAACAGGGTGTTATCGAAGCAATGCGTTTTCCGAAACGCGAGCTGTCCGTCTCGTTTCCGGTGGAAATGGATAATAGCGATATCAAGATTTTCCGCGGTTATCGCGTGCACCACTCGATTGCAAAAGGCCCTACCAAAGGTGGTATACGCTACTCTGATGACGTGACGCTGGATGAGATTCGAGCGCTGGCCATGTGGATGACCTGGAAATGCGCTCTTATGAACCTGCCTTACGGTGGCGCAAAAGGAGGGGTCGTAGTCGATCCCAAATCACTTTCCTTTCGGGAACTCGAACGGCTGACTCGAAGGTATGCGACGGAAATCAGCATTCTCATGGGACCAGAAAGCGACATCCCTGCTCCGGACATGGGTACCAGTCCACAGGTTATGGCCTGGATTATGGACACTTATTCCATGCATCGGGGCTTTTCAGTGCCTGCAGTAGTCACGGGAAAACCGGTAGAAATAGGCGGATCTCTGGGGCGCACCGAGGCAACCGGACGCGGCGTTGCCGTCACGATCCTTGAAACCCTCAAACTCAGGAATTTGAATCCAGGGTCTGTAACTGTAGCTATTCAGGGCTTCGGAAATGTCGGTTCGATTACCACAAAGCTCGTTCATGAAATGGGCATGAAGGTAATTGCAGTTACGAGTTCCAAGGGGGGAGTCGTGAACAGATCCGGCCTGAATCCATCCGATCTCATCAAGTACTACGACGAATCCAAAGGGCTTACTGGTTTTCGTGAGGGCGATTTTATCAGCAATGAGGAACTGCTCACGCTGGATTGTGACGTGCTCGTGGCTGCGGCAACGGAGAACCAGATTACTGCGCGGAACGCGGACAAGGTTAAGGCAAGAATCATCGCAGAAGGAGCGAACGGTCCTACTACTCCGGAGGCGGATGAGGTGCTGAATGCAAATGGAACCTTCATCATCCCGGATGTACTGTGCAATGCCGGTGGGGTAACCGTCAGCTATCTGGAATGGGTCCAGGACCTTCAATCATTTTTCTGGCCTGTGGAAGAGATCAATCGCAAATTGACCACTCTCATGCTTAAAGCGTTTCAGAGCGTAATGGAATGTGCGGAATCCCATGGTGTATCGACCAGGGAAGCTGCCCAGATACTTGCGATTCAGCGCGTTGCAGACGCAATTGTCATCAGGGGAATTTATCCCTAAAAAGTTGAGTACAAGCGAAGAACGGGACTTCGTTTCTCCGCTAATTCAGGAAGCTATATCGCGAGGAATGAATCAGCCGAGCAGTCGGGAGAGAAACTCCTCAGGCCACGATGCCTGAATGGCATCTGCAACGGAATCCGGATTCGCCAAAACATTCTCATCCAAGAAAGGGGTGACTGCCACAGGTATGTGTTTCACCAGCCGTGCAATGTCCCCTGCAGTATGCTCTTCTTCCGGACCGAATTCTCTGGATGAGCACGATAGCACAATGCCTGCTATACCGAGCGATCGCGCCTCAAGAGCGGACACGCTCAGGAGCGTATGATTGATCGTTCCGATACGCATACGAGCCACCAGGACCACAGGAAATCCAAGTCGCTCAACCAGGTCGATCATCATAAGATTTTCCTGAATCGGAACCATCAGGCCGCCGGCACCTTCCACGATTACCATTTCCGATGATTCCGCAATTGCTGAAACATGCGCCACAATATCCGACAGCACCAGTTTTCGCCCTTCCATTGCAGCGGCTCGTCCAGGAGACGCAGGCAGGGAAAACCTGAACGGAGTCACCTCATCCAATGAAATTTCGTTGTCGGATGCGGCAGTCAACAATGCGCCATCCTCGGGATGCAAAACGCCGGCCCGCCAATCGCATCCGGTTTCCACGGGCTTAATTCCCACAGCCTTCACGCCTCTGCGCCTCGCGAGTCTCACTAGGCTCGAACTGATGACTGTCTTGCCCACACCGGTATCTGTTCCGGTAACAAACAATCCTTTAGAAGATTGCATATGAATCCACCTGCTTTATGCTGCTCATACCGATTCGCTTTTCTTTTCATAATCTGGCAGGCTGGAGGTATCCTTCGCTCCGGACGACGCAAAGCCGTCTAATCACTCCGCTTAGGACACGCTCCAGCCAGCGTAGGATGCGGTGACCAGCGGGAACCGCATCAGTCGAGGTCTTTCTCGACCGATGCGATTCGCTTCGCTCATCACATCCTACGTGAGCTGGGGCAGAATAATATATTTTGCATTCGGCAGAGTAACAATTCGGGGACTTTTTTGGTTGAAGAAATGTTCTCAAGCTCATTTTGTTCGGCAAGTAATTCCATTACGTGTACTGCTCCGGTGGTGTCGGCATAATATTTTCACCGATCAGCTTATGTAATTCATAGAAATTTCCGGCCTTGACGACTCCATCACGGATTCGATCAGAGGCATCATGTATATCGAATTTTTCGGTAGTTGCAGGAACGGCAAAGAACTCTCCATCCAGGCTAAAGATATTGTATCGACGGCTTATCCCACACAATTTAGTACCATCAGCAACACCGGGAAACAGAATTGTTCTGGGGATAAAATTCTGTGCCTCGCTCATATCCATCAGAATATCACAGTACATATCACCGGATTCAATCCATTCCGGTGAATTCCTGACTTCTCGCGCAACCGCCGCCGCTTGCTCCATTTCATTAAGGGCAGCAAGGAGACGAATTTTCGCTGTCGTCACCTTCAGTCTCTGCAATCCCCGGAAACGTGCGATGCTGTCTTCCATGAGACGCAGCGATCGGTCCTTGTCGTAAACCTCTGAGGCAGGCATCTCCAACAGTTCGTCGGGAATCTTTTTCTCCAGCAGAAACGAAAGGGTACCTCCGTAGGGCGACTCTACGATGCGGAAATAATCCTTCAGGTATTCCATGGTGAGATGAATCCAGTAGCAGTAGAAATGGAAGTAATCCTGGTGTGCGACAATAGATCTGCCGGGAATGAGAACTCCGAAAAGTTGTTTAACCAGGTGGTCGTTGATTTCCCTGCTCTTGGCGAGATCGATAAATGCGATCTCCAGCGGATCGCCCGTCCAATCCATAGTCAAGATGTCGCCGGCGTGAAAATCGATATAATCTTTAAACTGCATGGTGTTCTTTAGGAACAAAGGAAGAAAACTCTCACCATCCTGCAGGTCCGCACCGGTAAAGAGTTGGGCCATATAATACTCCGCGTACAGGAACAAGTCATAGGAATGTATGCGCTTGCTCTTGTGCTCGACTCTCGAATTCAGAGCCAGGCCTGAAGAAAAGGCACAGGTCGAGCCGCCGAGCAAAGGACCGCCATCAAAAATCTCACCAACGCCTTCGTAGTATTCCCGGGCGATCCAGTGAAGGTAAAGGGATTCTTCAGGTGACATGAGAGAAGGAATAGAATGAGCCTCATGCACCTCAACATCCAAAGCCAGCCAGGGCCTATGGGGAATGAGAGCATCGGTTAGAATGTACTTTTCCAAATTCAGTTGCTTCATCTGAGCATCAAGCGGCTCTCGAACAGACGCCAAAGCATGCTGTAAATTGTCTTTTTCGACAATCAATTTATCTCGAATTCCGATAAGGCTCTCACGTTCCTGAATCAGTTCCGCGTTCCTGCGGATCAGCGATTGCTTTTCTGTGTCAAGGGTTTCGAGACGTGAGAAAGCTACGTCTCGTTCGGCCAGATAGCGATCCCGTTGGGACATAACTTTGCCGAGGTACGGCATGTGGAGGACGAGAGGTTTGAGAGCTTTCTTGAATCCGGAACTCATACTTCACCTTCTGATATCAAACAATCACTTCGATACTATTTCAGTCTGTTGACAACATGCGGGTGATGCAACGTTTGTTCTTGCGAGCCCGAAAGTATGTGATCGACACATTCTTTGCCCTGCATGAAACTATGATCCATGTTTCCCACTTCATACTTCCACGCGCCCATTCTTCCTCTGCTGAATACACCATGATCCGCCAGGAATTCAAGAACAGGTACAGTTATTTCATCACGATCGACGGTCGGTATGGGATACGTGTCTGCATGTCGTGAATGATACACGTGTTTGATGCTGGAGGCGCTATTGATAAGTCCTGTCCGGAGCGCACCCTGAATCACCCGATCGACCACCCCATCCTCTTGGACGGCTTTATGTTTCGTCTCACTCACCTCAGCCATGAGGGACCACGTCTTGCGAATATCCGGAACATTATTGTGAGAATAGTGGCTGAAATGCGTCACTCTATAAAAGGGGCTGTTTTCTTCGGGAAAATACATCCAACATTTCTTCCCGAGGTGCTCAGGCGGGTTTCCATCAATTCCCAATCCCACAAGGTGGGTAGAAGAAACCCCTAAATCCGCAACTCGGGAGAACTTCGATTCTATTCCTGCAATCCTGCACAGCTGAGGCAATCCAACGGACGTTATCATAGTGTCATAGTCAATGACCGAACCTGATTCGAAGAAAGCTTTTCGCTTGTCAAGATCGATGCGAATCAGCTCCTGGGCAAGACCAAGCCTGTCAGATGGTAACGAGGCTGCAACCGATCTCCAGATTGCACCCGTGCCGCCGTGCAACGGAAAGCGGAATTTATTATTCGGTCCCCATGCAACATCATCCCGTTTATACACATAATTTTCGATAATCCGGGAGAGATTCACCGGTGCCACTCGCTCGCCGACCCATTTCCAGGACATAGTGTCAAGCGGAAAACCCCATACTTTCCAGTTATACGGGCGCAAGAAGACTTCTGCGAGCCCTTCGCCAAAAGTGGCGACTATCCATTCGGAAAAATTGCGGGGGCTTGAATTATTCCCGGATTTCAGCACCTCTATGATGCCGTTCACACATTTGAGAAAATCGGATTCATCCAGATGATGAATATTCATCTGGAACGGGTAGGGAACCCATCGATCCGCAATCCGAATCCAGGACTCGCGTTCGTGATGAACCCAACCTGTTTCCGCAGGGATCACCTTATCCAAGACGCGGTCGAAGTACTCATAATGACTGAAGAGAACATGGCCGCCCACATCCCAAACATAGCCTTCGGAATCGACGAAGGATGCGGAAAGTCCTCCCCAGTAATCCTCTTTTTCGAAAAGGGCCCAGTCGGATATTTCTAATTCCTGCAATCTCCATGCAGCGCCTAAGCCGCACGGCCCTCCTCCGATTATCAGCAGCATTCGCCTGTTCCATTTCCCGTGGATGTTACAGGTTTCGAAAGAACCTGAAAGTAGTCAAACTCAGAACCACTCATGGAATTTCTGTTATGGGATAGATGATGTATTTTCGGTAATTAAAAAAGAATCCGTTTACGCCTGCCCAAAAGAGCGGAATCTGCAGCCGTACGGGAACGTCATGGACCCACATGAGCCGCACAATGTTTCCAATCGTGGCCAAGGCTCTTAATTTACCACCCTCGGCCCTGGACAGCGCCACATGATTTCGCACCCCGTATTTCCATTTCCAGAGATCCTTTTGCACAATATGCTTGTATTCCACCCCCTGATTTGCAGGAGTAACGTGCTCCACTTTGCTGGATTCTATGTAGTAAGAGGGGAGTCCCGCTCCGTATATCCTTCGGGTGTATTCCACATCGTCAAACCAGATGAAGAACTCCTTCACAGGATAACCGACCCGTTCGACTGCAATTCTACTGATAAGTATGGAGACGAATGAAGCATTCCACAGACGAATGCAGCCGGGACATTCCGGATGTCCGTACCACCAGTCGGCGCTCGGGTGAGGGGTATTCATTACGTGACGGCAGCCATCACGCCAATTGACTTGCGATGCAAGGAAACCTATACGGCCCGTGTCATGGTTCGCGATCCGGATGGCCGGTTCCAGGAGTTGCTCCAGCGCATCGTCCAGCGGAAACACATCGTCGTCCATGGTCCAGATCCAGTCAGCACCGGTTTCGTACGCTCGCTTGATACCGTGATGGAATCCTCCTGCACCTCCGATATTCGTGTCCAGATGCACGGGCATAATATCGGATCGGCCCGAGGCAAGCTGTTGCAACCAGTCGCTGGTGCCGTCAGTGCTGCAATTATCCACGATGACGATGGTTTCAGGCTTTCTTGTCTGACTGGTAACGGCAGCGACGGTGTTTTTCAGTAATCCGAGTCTATTGTATGTGACGATGACGCAGGCAACGTGAGTACTGGAGAGATCCATAAACCTTAACCAAGATTATCGGAGAACTCTTTTTGGCGACTAACTATTTAGACGCATCTGATTAAAAATTGATGAGAGTGGACCGTACATACCAAAAATCCCAAGGTAATCCTGTTCGGCATCCCCAAAAGAGCTTCGAATGCCATCATTCCCCACTCCACGTTAAACTATCCTAGCACGAGGGACAGCATGAACACAAGCTCGCCACGAGGCACAGGCGCGCGTTCTCTCTTCGATCCTTCTCGGACCGTTTACCTGTCTTGGTTTTCAAAGCGTGATTTAAGACATCCGCGTGAAGAATTTCCACCCGACCCGTCAAGAAAAAATCATCATTATTTTTTGGTTGCCTGAAGGAGCAGGTTTGCAGCTTCCAGAAGTGCATCCACATGTTCGCCCACCGTCGGCCAGTCAGGAATCCCTGCTTTCATGCGCGCGACTTCGGATGGGTTTTCGTTGAGGCTTCTGACTTTTTCTGCAAGATCGTTTGCGTCGCCCGGACGAAAGACAATTCCCCGAGCCCCGTCCTTTACCATTTCGGCCATTCCGCCGAGATTGCTGCATATTACAGGCACCTTGTGAACGAAAGCTTCGATAATAACGTTGGGCTGGTTTTCGTACCACACTGACGGTACTATCAGGACATCGATTTTCCGAAAGAACTCACCTCTGTCAGAACTGAACTTCTCCAGAATTGCTGTGGAACGGGGGTTTTCCTGCCGGAATTTTTCTATGTCGCCGTCATCGGGAAAACCCCGGATGATGAGCCTCACTGAATCAAGCCGCTCAAACGCCCTTACGAGGACCGATACACCTTTCTTGGGAGAAATTTTACCAAGGTATCCAAAGGTGAGTCCTTCTGTGCTCTTCGGTTCCTCCTGTTCGACAGGGCGATCGTCCGCAGGATAGGGAATCAAACGGCATTGTTCCATACTGAAGCCGAGTTCCTTTAGCTTGTCTCTCAAGAACTCCGAAGGAGAAATGAACAGATCCACATCATCCAATAGATGTTCTGACAAGAATCTTCGAGGAATCAGGAGCGGAACTGCGAGGAATGGAACGGTTTTCCGCACAAAATGAGGCAGATTCTGAAATCTGCTTGAGAAAAGACATCTGCCGCAGTCTAGTGGAGAGCCCCCGGCACACAAATCGTTTTCATGATTCAACAGCGAATAGGAAGGACACACGGGATAAAAGTCGTGCAAATAATAGATTGACGGAATTCCCGTCTTCCTGGTCAGTCCCGGCAATCCCATGGAAAGCCTGACCAAATGATGATAAATAACGATGTCCGGTTTGAATTCTCCGAGGACCCGTGAAAATGCGACTTCAACGTGGGGTTTCCACACTGACAAAAGAACCTGTGCCCGGGCCGGTCCGTATCCAACACGGTAAATCTTCAGGTCCTGAAGTCCTTCTTCAACAAGCTTTTCGTGACCGACCGTTCTGTTGGACGCGCAAAACAGCCCTACCTCATGACCGCGTGCCAATAGTTCACGCATTTGTCGGATACAGACTGTTTCGCTGCCGAAGAGTGGCTCCGGGAAAAAGTTGTGCAACGTGAAAAGAAATTTCAAAAATCGAGCTCGGCCTTACAAGAATTTTTTCAATAAGCTACACGATAAAGCTTTTTGTCCGGAGACACAACTTTTCTACGGTAACTGGTATGGAGCATACTCGCCCGATCTGTAGATAAAAACGTATTCCTCATTATTGATGTTTACTGAGATCGAGCCTCCTCGAAATTGCGCATAAACAAGCCAACTCGGTTTCTCCTGTGCACCATACACGATGTTGGGAGAGTGACGGCCTGTCTTCTTCTCAAACCAGGCCAGTAAAATGGGATTCGAGCTGAACTCTAGCGCTTTCTCGTCAGCAATTACTTTGGCATTTTTCAAATTCAGGGGGACTCCGTTCACGTGAACGTCGATCAGCCCTTGGAGCATTTCTCGCGTAATTCTTCTCGGATCGGCCACTGCAATCCTCCGGTACAAACTCTCTATTTTTAGCGCCAATGTTGGACGCCCATTAATTGCGGGAAGGTCCCGAACAATGAGTCCTAGCAATGCCTGTGCCAAAGGACATAAAATCCCGTCCCCAGTGATGATGTCGTTAATATTTAATAATATTAAACAATTAAAATTAAAGGTTGGTAACAGTGATACGCGTCCGGGTATTTTAGATACTCATGAGGGGGAGAAAAGACCCCCAACATCATTCAATTTGAAACAGAATGGGTGCAATTTAGCCATCATCAGAACGCTAAAAACCCTGTATTCATCTGGAAACTATGTGCAAATACTCGAAAAATCGTTCAATTTATGTGGCGAATGGCTTCACAGAACGTGTCCCGCATTCAAGAGCCGTTGTTCGATTCATTTTTTCCGAATGTATATGAATATTTCGACAAGTTTTGAATTATTCAGAGGTGGCAACTCGGCGAAAGACTTTGTATGCTTCGGCAGAAACTGAAGTAAATCTAATCAGAACTTCGTTCCCTGATACCGATACAGCTTTGGCGTAGATTTCCTCAGGCAACTCGGAACTGCCTTCCATGAGTTCAAGCTTAAGATTGTCCCATTGAGCAATGGGTTGCTCAGGTACAATTATTGCCGACGTGCTTGAGACTTTGGTCACAGCGGCCATAATAATTGTTTTTGATACGGTTTTCCCGAGGATCGGATAAATTTTTGCTCGGAGCGCATTCACGAGAGGAGTAAGGGTTTCTTCTCTTTTGGGCAACTGAACATCATATCCGCCGCCAATTCCTTTTACGTCATAGAGCTCTACCTGCTCTGCCATGCCTTTCATGCGAACAGGAATAATTTGCCCGATTTCCAATATGTCTGCCAGTTTATCATACGTTGCACTGCTGATGAGGACTTGACCTCCCACAGTGAATGACTCGACCCGGCCCGTGAAATTGACCTCCGATCCTACAGCTCCGTACTTGGTTCGTTTTTCTGAGCCGATGTTGCCCACTACAACTCGTCCAGTGTTAACCGCAGCCCCCATTTCCAGGTGCGGAAGCCCTTCGGCTTCATTCTGTCTGCTGATTTCCTCCATGGCTGATTGCATTTTCAAGGCGCAGGCAACCGCTCTTGCGGGATGATCGTCCAGCGGTTCCGGGGCACCGAAAAAGGCGAGAATGCCGTCCCCCATGATTTCATCGATAATTCCCCGATAATCCATTAATATTTCGACCATTCTACCAAGATATCTGTTCAGAAAAGCAATTACCTGCTCGGGGGGCATATGGGAAGTCAAGGCAGTAAAACCGCGCAAATCCGACATCAATATGGAAATTTCCCGTTCTTCACCTCCGAGTCTCAGGCCGTCTTTGGATTCAAGCAGTCGCGTGGCCACTTCTTTTGTCAGATATCGTCCGAACGTGTCCCTTATGAAGTCACGCTCTTTAAGACCGTGAGTCATTCTTGTGAAACCCTCTGCGAGTTTCCCGACCTCATCAGTTCTCCGGATTTTCGACAGGTCGACATCCAGATGACCTGCGGCGACTTTTTCTGTTGCCTGCGCCATGATCCGCAAGGGTTTGGCAATGGATTGACCCACAAAGAGACTCACGACCATTAGGAGGGTTATTCCGACAACTGAAAGAATCACGATTTTCTGATGGAGTGCCGACAAGTCCGCAAAGAGTTCCTCACGAGGAAAAACAGCACCCAGAGACCATCCTGTTGCAGGAATTTTTGCATATGCAACAAAACAGTCCTTTCCGGTGAGGCAGTCTTTCGCGTCCTCAAATCCGGAGCCGAATCGCATCATCGCCCGTCCTACAGAGCGCAGCAAAGGGCGGTTTGTTTCCTCCGCAATGCTGAAAATGGACTCGTTCATGATGAATTCTTGATTGGGGTGGGAGACGAATCTGCCGGTTCCGGAAATAAGAAAACAATATCCCGTCTTAGCCACATTTATGGATGCTATGAGATCCGTAAGCCACTCAAGGGAAACATCGGCGGTTATTACCCCCTTTATGTGTTCCCGGGACCCCGACGACATTCGTTCGAACAAAGGATGGGAATAGGTTGCCATGAGCACGTCGGCTCCGCCTTCGTCAAAATAAGGTTCGCTCCAGGCGGGCTTCCCCAATTCTTTCGGGACATGGTACCAATCGTGTCGAACGTAGTCATATCCGCTCGCAGCCAGATCCATCAATTTCAATCCGTTTGGATCGCGGCAGCAATACGGGGCGTAGTAAAGCACTTTCGAGTCAAATGCGCGAGCCTCGAATGCGACCGCAGAGCCGTAAATTTCAGGACTGTCTTCCACGATTCGTTTGAGAAGCGTTTCCAACGTACCCTTGTCACAGGATGTGGATTCCAGGAAACCCGCAAGATAGGTCGGGCCTTTTTCAACTGCTCTGAATTCCTGTTCTATGCGTCGAACTACGGCAAGGGTGAGATTTTTTGCGCTCCGTTCTGCATCAATGAGGATGAGATTTCGTGAGTAATTGTAGCTATAAGCCAATACCATAGCAAAAACGATCGATGTGCCGGCCATGACCAGAAGTGAGATCTTGAGGCTGATGCTGTTTCTCACCCTCAGTATCATCTCTGACCTCGGTAGAATTCGTCATATGTGGGGATAGTGCCGATAAAATTCAGTTCCTGCAAAACCTTTCCGACCCGGAGGTAATCCTCAGGATCCAACTTACCCAAACGTTCTTCGTATCCTCCGGGCATAATGAGATTTTTCATTCTCTGAAGCATCCATCTCTGGTGGGCCCTGTTCGTCCCGGTATTCGCGTCCTGTGCGTACTTCATGACGATATCGAGTGCTTCATCGGGATGCCGAAATACGTAGAGCCATCCCTTGAGGCTCGCCGCCACGAACTTGGCACATACTTCGGGTTTTTCCCGAAATGTTTTCTCCAGGCAATAAATGCCATCTTCGGGAAAATCCAGAGTGGAATCGTCCCGGAATGCAAACAGGTTCAGTTCGTCCGGGTCAAATCCGCTATTTATAAGTGTGTGATATTCATTGTAGTACATGCCGGTTATGGCATCGACGCCGTTCTTGAAAAACAAATTGATGGTTCCATACATCGGCACGATATGTACATTGAGATTATGCATGCGAAAAAATGCCAGAGGCTGAATGCGAAAATCTCCCTCCCAAATGCCGACTTTTTTGCCTTCAAAATCCGTTGGCGCCTGAATCGTTCCACTTCTCTTCGAAATCAGCATGAGGGCGGATCTTTGGATGATTTGACCGATGTTAACAATGGGGTCTCCTGCTGCTCGTCGCTGAATAGCCGTAGATAACCAGCTCGTGCAAAAATCAGCCTTTCCCGCATTCAATGCGTCCATAGGCGGTTCACTGGGCCCACCCCGCATCATGCTGACATCCAATCCTTTTTCCCGGTAGAATCCTTTATCCTGGGCGGCCATGTAGCCGGCGAATTGTGCCTGAGGCAGCCATTGAGGCAAGAAGGATACTTTGCTGCCATCGGGACCTGCTTCGCTCGAGACTACGGTAAAGAAAAATACGACTAAGATGAGAACGAGGCATGACCTCTGTCTACCGATCTGATGGCCTCTGCCGCACAGATGTACAGGGAAGACATCGTGCTTCTTGGGCCAGCGAAAAAGCGAATCTATCATTTCATTGGAGCCGAATTCGATTGAGTATGAATACGTCATGAGTGCGGTTCCCACAGAACAAGCTATTGACGTCATGCCGACGCAAGTGGAAAAATACCGTGATGTATGATTCAGTTCTCATTAACGGAAAGTCTTTCTTATGTTAACTTGAACTGGAGCGAAAGTCAGCGTTTTTTCGGGACATCGCCCTACATAGATATCAAATAAGGCCGCTCTCACAGAACTTCTGCGATGTTGAACATTTTATTCAATCATCATCTGGAATACTGGAGACGATCGACACAATCTGTAAACAGATCTTCAACTTTTCGTCTCAGGAGATGTCAGAAAAGTGCATGTATAGCACTATGATCGTCCTGTGTGCTATGCAGAGACAGACACGCAAACCGTCTACTGAAACGCGAGGTCACGTGTGGACATTCGGCTTACACCGTCACATCTGAGACGCTACAAAGATATTATCTTGCTGTTCATAAAATACGGGAGATCCGATCTGGTGAAGAGCGCTGGTTTGGATGAGGCTGTCAGGCATGAAACAGTTGTTACTGAGGTAGTGCCCAGAGCCGAGGAACTGGCGAGCGATCTTGAGCGGATGGGACCTACATTCATCAAACTCGGCCAGATTCTCTCCATTCGCGCGGATATTCTCCCTGTGGAATATATTCAGGCTCTGGCACGGCTTCAAGACAATATAGAGCCCTTTTCCTACAATCAGGTCGAGGCAATCGTTGCGTCGGAATTGGGTATCCGCATATCACTTGCTTTCGAGCACTTCGACAAAACGCCAATTGCCGCCGCATCGCTGGGGCAAGTCCATAAAGCCTGTCTGAAAGACGGACGCACGGTTGCCGTCAAGGTCCAAAGACCGGGAATTCGCTCCCAAATTGTAGAAGACTTGGAAATACTCATGCAAATCGCTGAATTCCTGGACAGAACACCGCTCAGCGAGCGCTTTGAATTCCACAAAATGGTGGAAGAATTTCGCAGGACACTGATGCGGGAACTCGATTATCGACAGGAAGCCCGCAATATGAAGGTCCTGGCAGGCAACCTTGAGGGATTCAGTCTCGTTGTGGTGCCATTACCGATAGATGAATATTCCAGTTCCCGCATGCTCACGATGGAATACATTTCGGGCAGGAAAATTACCGAACTAACCCCTCTCGGGAGGACAGAAATTGACGGAACTGCGCTGGCCGAAGAATTGTTTCGTGCTTACCTCAGCCAGATCATTGTAGACGGTTTCTTCCATGCAGATCCTCATCCTGGCAACCTGTTTCTAACGAACGACCATCGCATAGCCTTGCTGGACGTTGGCATGGTAGGACAAATATCTCCGCAATTGCAGGACCGGTTATTGCACCTCATCAGAGCCATAGGTGAAGGGCGCCATGAGGACGTTGCCGCGATTGCGATAAAAATAGGGGAAAGAAGACCCAAATTCGATCAAGAGGGATTCAGAAATCATATTGCAGTAATGATAACCGAGCTGAATATGCAACATTTGGATATCGGGACAGCCATCATGGAATTTGTTCGATTTTCTGGAGATTCCGGGCTCCGTTTGCCGCCGGAGTTAGCGCTCCTGGGGAAAACTTTTCTTAATTTGGATATCGTAGCCCGCACTCTGGATCCCGACTTCGACCCAAATGCATCAATCCGGTCAAATCTGGCACGGATCATCCGTTCCAAAATCCTCAAGAGCGTTTCACCTTCGACCATATTCGGCAATATTCTGGAGATGAAAGAACTTTTCACGCGTCTTCCCACAGTCCTCGGAACCACCCTGGAGAAACTGGCCAAGAATGAGCTTGAAATGAAGATCGATACCATTGATGAGAAATATCTCATGAATGGACTTCAGAAAATCGCGAATCGAATAACTCTGGGACTTATATTGGCAGCGCTCATCGTTGGAGCAGCAATGCTGTTCAACGTGCCCACGGAATTCAAGATTCTGGGCTACCCGGGCATCGCCATGCTGTTTTTTCTCGCTGCTGCAGGTGGAGGAGTCGCTCTCATGCTGGACATTCTGTTCTATGACGAAAAGCCGTCAAAAAAATAAAAGCGGGATGGTTCCGCGGAGCTGTGATGCTCCGCGTCACTTTATTTTTTAGTCGAAGCGGTTTGGGACGCTTCTACACGGTGGGCAAACGAACTCGTGGAATCTACGATTCTACAGCACCTGGATGGAACAGAACGATAAAAATTCGAGAATGCAATCAACAATATAGCAATTATCAAGAACCTCATGGCATCTCTCTCCTCAGATTAATTCTTGTCTTTTACCAATGAGCATGAGTCATACAGTATTAGACACACTTCGATGATTTACGTCTCACTTGTCGGTGAATTCACCGTGTCATTTTGGATGCGGTCCAGGCAATCTTGCTGTTTTCACTTACTTTACCGTCCAGGAGATTTGGCCTAACGATCCCCAGTCTGCTTCGTACTTACCCGATTTGCCGGGAAGCATGTTGCCCAGGGCTCCAGTTATGAAAATATAACCAGGCTCGAGAGTCCAGCCTTGCTCCACCGCGCTATTCACCAGCCAGAGCAGAGCTTTCCATTGATCTCCCAGTGCATCCGAAGCCTGTCCCTTGTTTATCTCGTTACCATCGAGCTTCAGAACAACCGATACTCCCGATAGATCTATCTTGTCGGCCGGTATTCTTTTCCCTACGATGTATTTGGAGGAAGAGACTGCGTCTACGACGATATCGGCGCCTTTGAGATTTTTCATGTCATCGAACCTGAGGTCCGGTAACTCAACGGCAGGGAATACTTCCTTGATCTTCTTTCTCAGGGTATCAACGTTTTGAACCGGTTCAGCTATCTTGTCACCCAGGAGATATCCTATTTCCACCTCAATGAAAAGCCTCGTGAAATCCTTCAGTTCCAAGGAAGCGCCGGGCTCCGATTGTCCGGATCTGAATAAAGGTCCCAACAGGGGGCGGTCTACTCCAAACCTCTTCTGGCCCGCTTCAGAAGTCAATCCGGCCTTAAACCCGCTGATACTGTCACCGCTCTTTACCAGACGTTCTGTTAGTGCGCGTTGCAACGCATACGCTTTGTTGAGATCCAAGTCGGAAATTTGAGTGGAAGGTAAGGGGAAGGTTTTTACAGAGGTTCTGGCGCTTAAAATGGAATCTATAACCTCGTTTTCTCCAGCCCAGGAAAAACAGACAAGAACGACCAGTACTGCAACTGCGCAAGCCGAAAGAATACCAGTCTTTCGCATGGGGACCCTCCTTTCCAAAATAAATAGTGGAGATCAGGGAGAGAGTTGAAGATTCAGCATGATTTGTACAGTTAGTGTGCTGCCCGGTCAATGAAAAAGTAACCATTCAGTTGCGCATGTTTGACTGTTGGGGCAGGTCTCGGAGACGGTTTCTTGCACCCGTGGCTATCGTTGGAACACCAATCCGAGCCCGAAACCCCTTACACCCTGACAAATGAATGTTACCTCACAATTTTTCGAATCGTTCTCGAAGAACGCTTATCTAATTCGGTAAAGACATCTCGTTGGGGTAGGGGGACGTGCCATGACAAGAATACTTGTTACCATAGTCTCGTGCATGATTGCAGTGATCGGGGCCATATCGGCAGGGCACGCGTACGATACGCGTTTTATGAGCACATATCAGCAAATAGGGAGTTCAAATCCCTCTCTCGAAGCGCGCTACAGGCAATTAATGCGCAAAGCGCAAATTCAACATGCTCAGATCGAAGAATGGCAGAAAAAAAACCGTGTCGCAGAACGAGAGCTAAGCCGGAAAAGGCAAGCTTCAGCTACTATGGACTAATAGACTCCCGAGTTGATTTGAACCCCACATTTATCTCGTCCCTTCCAACGGAATTCGGTAAAATTTTCCCGGCACATCGGCTGCCGGGATAAAAATCCTCATACCCTAGTCACTGATGGAGAGAGGCATGGATGCTCTGGATGCTATTTTAACGAGACGCAGTATCAGAAAATACACAGCGGAACCCGTACCCGATGAATTCCTGGATAGATTGTTGCATGCCGCAATGAATGCCCCCACGGCTGCAGGCGAGGCATGGCATTTTATAATCATACGAGACAAAGAAGTTCTGGAAGGATTCACCCGGTTCCATCCTCACGCACACATGCTCAGATCTGCTACAGCAGCTATTCTCGTATGCGGAGACCCCGAAGCGGAAGCGCTAAAGGGCAGGTGGGTCCTGGACTGTGCAGCCGCAACGGAAAATATGTTGATTGCTGCGAATGCATTGGGGTTAGGCGCTTGTTGGGTGGGAATCTATCCCGTACTGGAAAGAATTGAGGGCGCGAGGAGCCTTCTGGGAATTCCTGACCATATTATTCCATTGTCCCTGGTATCCCTCGGCTGGCCAGGCGAAAAGAAGCATCCGCCGAACCGATTCAATGCCGAAAAGGTTCACCCTGACAGATGGTGAGCCGGTTGGGATGCCACGTGTAGATATTCTCTGTTAGAGGCCACTGAACTGCAAACGAGGCCGGGGCACGCATAGGCGCCAAAATAAGAGCATATACTTTCAACTTTCCTGGTGGGGGTCGGCGTCTCTGCCGACCCATGTTGATGAAAAAACGCGCGCGAACAGCTAGGAATCCACCATTCAGCAACTAACTTAATCCTTGTCATTGCTGTAATGACAGTCATTCAGACGCTCTGGGAAAAACGATGCGGTTCGCTCTGGTCAGCACAACCTACGCTGGATTCTTATTTTAACGCCGATGGCAGTGACACGCCTATCCCCTAAGTCCACGGGCTTATGTCCGTTTCAGAATTACAACCTGATTCCGGCCGAGTGCTTTTCCTTCGTACAGGGCTTTATCGGCACTTCGTACAAGACTTTCCGCAGCATTCAGCTCATGATGCAGTTCAGCTATTCCTGCGGTGCAGGTTGCCTGAAACTTGCTATTCTCCTCTTTGAACACTATGCGCTGAAGGTGAAGACGGACACGCTCAAGACATTCCCGGGCATCAGTTGCATTCGTATGAGGAAAGGCCAGAATGAATTCATCACCGCCATATCTGCCGGCAATGTCGGTGCTGCGCAGCTCGTATCGAATTATCTCACCGAATACCGCCAGGACCTTGTCTCCGGCCTGGTGACCGTACGTATCGTTGATGAACTTGAAATAATCCAGGTCACATAAACAGACGCTGAGTGGGTGTCCATAGCGCTTGGCGTTGCGGTAAGCCATGCCGAGAGACTCCATGAAATGACGTCTGTTCAATAATCCGGTGAGCGGGTCGCTGGTGGCCAACAGGGTGAGCTTTTCCTCCAGGCGTTTGCGCTCGGTTATATCCCGTGCAACGTGAACGCATCCGATCAGGTCTCCATTGTCATCCGTCAAAGGCGTGACGGAAACCATGAAGGTGCCGCCGAGATATTCATCTGCAATCTCGGCTACATGTTGTTTGCCATCGGTAATGAGCTTCTTATGGGGACAATTCTGCAAGGGGACTCGTGTCTGGTGGAATAATTCGAAACAGTGTTGTCCCACGATTTCTTCGGCTTTTTTCCCCACCCGAAGGGCCATTGCTTTGTTCACCCGGATAACCTTATGCTTCATGTCCATAATTGCCAACAGGTCCGGAACGGCATCAAACGTGCGTTCCCATTCTCTCTTGATCATGGCGAGAGCTTCTTGAGCCTGCTTCAACTGGGTGATATCCATTATGGTGATGATGGCTCGTTTTGTCGGAGAAGAGGGAACGGGTAGAGCGGCCCTGACGAGGACGTTCAACAATTTTCGATCGCAGGTTCTGGTGATGGTCTCTATTTCAACCACAGGCGTTTCATCGGCAATTGCCAAGACAATTTCCCTGAACAAATCGACAGCTTCAGGAGCAAGGATGCTCGGAGTCTTAAGAAGCTCCGATTTTCCGGAAGCACGATACAGCTTTACAGCAGCATCATTCACATCCACCATTTGCACAAGGTCCCACGCTTCCACCAGAAATTCCGAATTGTCCTGAAGATGAGCGGGAAAATCATCCTTACCTGATTTGCGAAGCGTCTGTATGGCTGCTTTCAGGGCATTGATCTCGATTTCCATGATCGCAACCGGAGCAGTCTCGAACATTGCCCGAAATTTACTTTCGCTCTTGCGCAAAAGGACTTCTGCTCGTTTCCGATATGCAATTTCGTACTGAAGCTTTTTATTCGCGTTGATCAGCTCGGCAGTTCGGTCCTGGACTCTATTCTCCAGTTCCTCCCGCGTCTGCCGGGATAGTTCCTGATGTTTGCGTGCAATAATAATCTTCTTCTTTTCAGCAGTGAGATCCTCCACTACCGCAAGAATCAGGTGCTCATCCCACGCTCTTACCGATCGGAGGTGAAGCCTGCCCACTACCTTGCGCCGGTCCCTTCCGAACAGTACTTCTCCGACTTGCGGTTTTCCTTGAGTAATAACTCGCTTGAAAAGCTCTTGTGCTCTTTCTGCCTGGTCTTGACGAGTGAACAGATTCTGGAAATGAAGTCCCGGGGATATTCCGTTATCGGAAGCAATTTTCTCACAGGATGCATTGGCAAAAATCACGGTGCCGGATCTCGAAATCATCATCGCAGGAATCGGCAAGCCATTCAACAACTTACCTAGACCGGTTTGATCGTACATGCTGACGTCAAAACTCCCGGTATCGGTAAATTCCGACGTAAACAGAGCTCCCACGTCGATAGTCTCGGCCAGATCGCCGTCTGCTTTCAATAAGTCAAAATCTGTCTCTTCGAACTCAAAGGAAGGACCTTCCTTATCCTTATCTGCCATCATCAGCTCCCGTATCTATCTGAATCCCTCCGAACACCCTATGAAAATTCATGAAAACGTTATCTATATGCTGAACAAGCTCAGTATTGCAATGTCTCCTGATAATAGTTGAGCAACTCCTTCTTCATGCGATAGACCGAATCCGACAGAGAGACTTTGTAAATATGTGGATTGGAAAATCTCTTGTACTCGGGCTCAAGTCGCTCTATATCTCTTTTTGCACGCTTCCGGATTTCTTCGAGAGTCGGTGGATCGTAGACTTGCTTTCCTTCTCTGAAAACCGGGATCATCAACTCCTGTGCCTTGTACGGCGGCTTGTAGACTTTCTTCATATAATCGTACATGGGGTGGTGAGCCCGTACGTACTCGCCATTCGGTATGGGTTCGTCATCCGACGTGAGCAAATCGCCAATCATCCGATCGTTTCCGTTGTAGAAACGGATAATCTTCTTCAATCCGGGATTCGTGACTTTCCTCGGATTCTGAGAGATTTTTATTTTCGGCTGCATCGGTCCGCCGGCAGAATCCGCTGCCATGAGCTTGTATACAACTCCCAGGGCAGGCGTATGGTACGAAGTCATAAGCCGTGTACCCACGCACCAGACATCCACACGCGCACCTTGATCTCTCAGGCTTTCGATGAGCCATTCATCCAGATCCCCGCTGGCGAGTATTTGCACATCCTGAAATCCGGCCTGATCCAGCACACCGCGCGCTTCTTTCGAATAATATGCGAGATCGCCGCTATCGATTCGAATTGCTTTGAGCTCACGGCCTTCGGATCGCATGTGCTTTGCTACCTCTATGGCATTTGCGATTCCTTGAAGCGTATCGTACGTATCGACCAGCAGCACGCTATTATCCGGAAATACCTTAGCAAAAGCCTGGAAAGCTTCTATTTCCGTATCGAAACTCTCTACCCAGCTATGGGCATGGGTTCCCTTTACGGGAATCCCGAACATTTTGCCTGCCTTCACGTTCGAGGTGCCTACCACGCCTCCTATGTACGCCGCCCTCGCACCGTACAATGCTGCATGAACACCATGAGCCCTGCGTGTCCCGAAGTCGACCACGGGGGCTCCGCGACTGGCTATGCAGAGCCTGGCCGCTTTGGTGGCAATGAGCGTCTGATGCCCCACAAGAGCAAGCAACGTGGTCTCCAATATCTGTGCTTCTGCTATGGGCGCTACAACTCTTATCAGAGGCTCGTTCGGGAATACCACTGAGCCTTCTGGAATTGCCCAGACGTCGCCCGTGAATTGCAGGCCGCTGGATAAGTACTCCAGCGCCTCGTCAGGAAATAAGCCGAGCGATCTCAAGTACTCGATATCGTCAGGATAAAAAGCGAGGTTATTGATGTAACGAATGACGCTCTCAAGACCGGCGAAAATGCAGAAAGCGCCATCATCGGGGTTCTGCCGATAATACAGATCGAAGCAGGCACGCTGATTTGATCTTTCCATGACTTTGTATCCGGCAGCCATGGTGAGTTCGTACAAATCCGTGTCCATAGTGTAGTTCTTGCTTCGCTGAGCCTCTATTGCATGAGCGGCATCCAGCCCGCCCATTTTTTTTCCGGTATCTGCTTCAACAATTTCTATATTGTCCAGTAATCGGCCGGAAACCGGATCTCGAAATACCAGCTTCATCGAATTGCTCCGCCTTCATCGAGAGAAGAAACTCTCAAAGTCTTTGACAAATGGATTCCGGGCCACTCCGCATTCCGTGACTATTCCTGCTATAAGCCCATGAGGCGTTACGTCGAACGCGTAATTGAGCGCTCGTACCTCTGACGGAGCCACACAGACTCCGCCGATGTGAGTGACCTCGCACGGGTCTCTCTCTTCAATGCGAATTTGGGTTCCCGAATCGATCTTTTTGTCTATTGTGGAAAGGGGAGCGGCCACATAAAAAGGGATCTTGTGATAGTGAGCAAGAACCGCCACGGAATAAGTTCCGATTTTGTTCGCTGCATCACCGTTGAATGCAATCCGGTCCGCTCCGACGACTACCTTCTGAATAAGGCCTCTCTGCATCAGCGATCCAGCAGTGCTATCCGTGATGAGCGTTACGGGAATGGCAAGTTTTTGCAGCTCCCAACACGTGATCCTGGAACCCTGGTTCAAGGGCCTGGTTTCGTCTGAAAATACCTTTATCTTCTTACCCTGTTCAAAAGCGGCGCGAATGACGCCCAGAGCGGTCCCATATCCTGCCGTCGCCAGCCCGCCTGCATTGCAGTGAGTGAGTATGGTGTCGCCGTCATCGATGAGGTCTCGACCCATGAGACCGATGTTCTCGCAAATAGTCCGGTCTTCCCGCTCTGCTGCGATTGCTTCCGTCACCAGAAGTTCCTTGATTTGCGCGGGGGTCATTTCGGATGCAGCCTGAAACAGCTTTTCCATCCGCTCTATTGCCCAGAAGAGATTCACTGCGGTCGGTCTTGTCGCGCTGATTTGCGCACAGATGCCTTTGAAACGCTTATCGAACTCTTCACGATTGTCTTCGGATACAGTCAGCATCCCGAGTGCAACACCCATACAGGCAGCCACACCGATAGCTGGAGCTCCCCTGACAGCCAAGCGATAGATGGCGCCGCACATTTCGTCGACTGTTCGTATGGCGATGTATTCCTCCCTCGAAGGGAGCAATGTCTGGTCCAAAAGTCTAATATGATCGCCCTTCCATTCTATGGTTCTGAAGGGATCTTCCACGAGTCTCCTCCTCAATGGCTTTTTTGTCGATTTTCGGACACTGACGAATTATGCCTATGACATCTCAGTCAGTCCTCAGCAGCGACATTGATTCTACGGCCGAGACAAAGATTCTCAAGAAATTCATAGGGAAATGCCCGTTCGCGCGAAAAACCGAAATCCTGAGATCGAATGCTCCGATCCGAAACAACGCCACCAAAGCATGTCACGGAAAATTCGCCGTTTAATATATGGCGAATCAGAAAAGCCGCAAAGCCTTATCGAAAGTTCCTTCTCTTTGGGCTCATGAATGGAGAGCAGAAGGACCTCGGGTCCGGATGGGACCGGGTAAGACCAAGCGTGTCTTCAATATCCGTCTGGATGCGCCGGAACCGCACTACCGCTGGAATTTTATGAGCACATTTTTGCCATTATAAAGAGCCAGTTATGATTGTTGCACAAAATTGCCTCATGAGCAATGCGGGACCGTCGCGCGGTTTTTCTGTTTGCTTGATGCTTAATCCAAAAATAATTAATGGTTATCAATAAATGCTAAAAAAATATTTCAAAAAATATCTTAATGTGCTATACGAGCAAGAAAAATCGAGAGGGTCGCAGATGAACCTCAGGGCAGCTTCAATAATTATCGTTCTCTTGATTATGGGAATATTTGCTTCAAATGGGTACGCCGGCACAGAGCGTACGCAGTTTCTCGTCGTATGCCAGGAGCTCTTAACTCAGGCGCGTGCGTATGAAGCTCGCTCAACGCAGCACAATCGCATCGCCAAAGTGCTCATGCAGCAGATTGAAACCATGGCGCGTCAGCCCAAGAGTGAGGCCACAATTGCCGCGATGGATCAACTCTTCTCCCAATATGACGAGAATAGGGCACTGGAGAACAAATTTCGAGAACTTTTCCGACAAGCTTCAGAAGAAGCCAAACGGTGTATGAAATCCACGGAATAGGATCCGGCACCCTGCCGGGTAGCTATGTCTCAGGTAGTGTTTGATTATGCAGGCAAGTCGCGGGGAGTGCAGGTCTCCCCGCATCCCTTCCTCTCTATGCGGTAACAGTCCTACACTCTCCATGCCGCGCTTTTTTTGCTACTGAAGACCGGCCTCGACCGTACTCCTGTCGTTCTTGGTATATACTCCCCAGCAGATTCATGCGCAGGATGATCGCAATGAGTAGAGCCAATCTGAAATGGATGAACGCACGTATCTTTGTGATCCGTGAACTGGCAGATGCAGTCGCAAATTTTTGTCACGAACACGGGTCCGAAGGACTTGTGCTGGAAGATACCTCGGAAGAACAGGCGGTGATTACAGCATATTTTCCTGCCGAAAATTGGGAAGCTGTCCACGCGGATCTTCTGAGATACATCGCGTCATTACACGAGCTTTTCCCGGGCGCTCCGGAACCGCGGATGGAAATCTCCATTACTCAGCACGAGAACTGGGCAACTCTTTGGCAAGACAATTTCCAATTAATGAATATCGGAGAGACGCTCTTGATAGCTCCGCCGTGGCTGGTTCCCGATTCCACCGAGAGACATCTGATCATCATTGAACCCGCGGAAGCATTCGGAACCGGGACCCACGAGACAACACAAGGATGTCTCGAACTTCTGGAAAAAGCTGTTACTGAATTAAGGAAGACCCGCGAGAGTTTCACGATGCTGGACATCGGATGCGGGTCCGCAATTCTTGCCATCGCAGGCGTGAAGCTCGGGGCATCGGATGTCCGAGCTGTCGATAACGATCCGGTTGCGGTGGAATCCGCTCGGAAGAATCTTGAGCTGAACAAAGTCGAAGACTCAATAAAATTGGAGTGCGCGTCACTTCGCGAAACCCGGGATCCTGCAGATATCGTAACGGCCAATCTCGAGCCCATGACGCTCATGGCGAACAGGGATCAGCTCGCGGGCCTGTTTCGACGATACTTGATCGTTTCGGGCGTTCCACTGGACCAGTGGGATCAAGTAAAACACATGCTGTCCCATGGCGATATCAGGCTCGAACAGGAAATCACCCGATCCGAGTGGGGCTGCGGTTTATTCGCTCATATCATGCTGAATCATTAAAGATGAGTAACGTTGGTGGGACCTTCTCTGTACAGAATGTCTCATCGATATTCTTTGAATGTGGCATGAACAATCAGGCGTTTGGTCTGTTGTGTTTCTTAGCACTAAGCACATGAATGAAGAACAGCGCGGTACCTGCGCACAATGCGGAATCAGCTACATTGAAAGCGGGCCAGTGGAAGCTGTTTACATACAATTCCAAAAAATCTATTACTGCCCCGAATCTGATCCGATCGATAAGGTTCCCCAGCGCGCCTCCAACAAATAAGGCGTACCCCATGAGCAAGTATGAATCCGTATCTCCGTCCGTGAGTATCAGCCATCCTATAATTGTTACGGCTGCAATGGAAATACACACAAAGAACCAACGGGTCAGGATAGACTGAGAGTCGGAGAATATCCCGAATGCTGCTCCGGGATTTCTGACATGCACGAGGTTCATGAATCCCGGGACAACTTCGGAAACACTGTGCAAAGGAATCCAAACGGTTACAAGATATTTGGTAATCTGATCCGCAGCCACGATGAGAAGAGCGATGCCAAATGCTATCGAAATATTTCTTCCGTTGGACACCTTCATGTTTTTAAGTAAGCTCAATCCGGCGTAACGCCTGATTCACGGAGGACTCCAGCACAGCGGGGACATACTTCCGTATATGTCTCGTCCGCGCCGACCCCCGGATTCCACGTCCAGCATCGGGGGCACTTTCCGCCTTCCGCCCGGGTAATCGTGATTTTCGGGACAGGCGTCTCCTCGCCATCCACAGGATCTGAACCGTTTTCCCGTACCTCGATTTGCGAAACAATGAAGAATCCCGCCGGATCGTCCGTTTCCCTGATTGCCTCGACCAGAGCCGGATGAACCTCGATCAGGACTCTTGCTTCCAATGCCGAGCCGATCAACTTGGAAGCTCTCGCCTCCTCGAGAGATTTTGCAACATCCTGCCTCAGTGAGAACATCGCATCCCAGCGATTTTTCTCTTCCGCGCTGAGATCCACGCCGCTAATCGTCTCGGGAAATTCCGTCAAATGGATGCTGCTCGCCTGGTCTCCTTTAAATGCTGACCACACTTCTTCGGCTGTAAACGTAATAATGGGCGCCATAAGCCTCACAAGCGCGTCCAGGATTCGGTACAACGCACTTTGAGCAGATCTTCGGAGCGTGCCGTCGGTTTTTTCCACATAGAGGCGGTCCTTCAGGATGTCCAAATACAAAGAGGACAGGTCAACCGTGCAATAGTTGTACAGCGTGTGAAATACGACGTGAAACTCGAAAGTTTCGTAGGCGTTTCGAATCCTTGCGATCACCGCATTCAGGCGGTGCAAAGCGTACCTATCAAGTTGCTTCATGTTTTCAACCGGCATCATGTGCTGCTGTGGATCGAAATCGGCAAGATTTCCCAAGAGAAACCTGCAGGTATTCCGAATCCGCCGGTACGCTTCGGAGAGTCGTTCGAGAATCTCTTTTGAAATCCTGATATCGTCCCGGTAATCTTCGGCAGAAACCCAGAGCCTGAGAACGTCAGCGCCGTACTTGTCGATGATTTCTCCGGGCTGGATTACGTTCCCGAGAGACTTGGACATCTTCTTGCCCTGGCCGTCAACCACGAATCCATGCGTAAGCACCGCATCATAGGGCGCTCTTCCGCGCGTACCCACAGAAGTCAGCAATGCGCTGTGGAACCATCCCCGATGCTGATCGCTACCTTCCAGGTAAAGCTGTGCAGGATAATCAAGATTGGGACGTTCCTCGCAGACCGCGGCCCAGCTCACTCCGGAGTCGAACCACACGTCCAGGATGTCAGTTTCCTTGATGAGTGACGAGCTTCCGCACGACGGGCATTTAGTCCCTGGAGGAGCGAGGTCCGTGGCATCGCGCTCGAACCAAACGTCAGCTCCTTGTTCTTCGAACAATTGAGCAACTTTTTCAAACAATTCCGGGGGCGCCACAACGTCGTCGCAATCCGCGCACCTGAGCGCGGTAATCGGCACTCCCCATGCTCTCTGACGTGAAATGCACCAGTCCGGCCTGTGCTGAATCATACCGTAGATTCTGTCACGGCCCCATTTGGGAATCCACGTGACTGTATCGATCTCTTTCAGAGCTTTGTCCCTGAGACCCGTCTTCTCCATGGAGATGAACCACTGGAACGTAGCCCGATAGATGACGGGCTTTTTGCACCGCCAACAATGAGGATAGCTATGGCTCATGGTTTCTGATGCCATGAGTGCACCAACCTCTTTCAATTTGGCAATGACATCCTTATTCGCTGCAAAAACGAATTTTCCGGCAAAGAACTCAACCTCATCGGTAAAGATTCCTCGATCGTCAACGGGCGCGTACACTTCAATGCCGTACTTGCGGCACACTTCATAGTCCTCTTGTCCATGACCGGGAGCCACGTGAACGCAACCGGTGCCCGTGTCGAGTGTTACAAAAGGCGCAAGGATTAGTTGCGATTCGCGGTCGTACAGAGGATGTCGCGCTTTGAGCCCTTCCAGGATCTTACCTTGAAACCGGGCAATAATCCGGTAATCGGATATGCCGAAAGAGTCCATATTTATCGAGACAAGTCTTTCCGCGAGAATGTAAACGTCCTCACCGACTTGAACGGCTGCGTACGATTCATCCGGATGCACTGCTATTGCAAGATTCGCGGGAATGGTCCACGGAGTTGTGGTCCAGATTACCATGAAGACTTTCTTGTCCTGGACTTCGGGTATTCTTTGGGAGAAATCGTCGATCGCGGCGAATCTCACATAGATGGACGGGCTTGAATCGTCCATGTATTCTACTTCAGCTTCAGCAAGGGCAGTAACACACGAAGCACACCAGTACACCGGTTTCTTACCGCGGTAGACTGCTCCGTTTGCGAAGAATTTACCCAATTCCCGTGCAATGGTGGCCTGGTACTTGAATTTCATCGTCAGATAAGGGTCTTGCCATTCGCCGAATACGCCGAGTCGTTTAAATTCCTCCCGCTGAATATCGATGAATTTTTCGGCATAACCTCTACAGCGGCGGCGAATCTCGACATAATTCATCTTGACCTTTTCTGCGCCGAGTTCCTTATCCACTTGATGTTCGATGGGTAATCCATGACAGTCCCAGCCCGGAACATAGTCGGAGTCAAAGCCTGCCATGAATCTGGATTTGACGATCATATCTTTCAGAATTTTGTTCAGCGCGGTTCCCAGATGAATGTGGCCGTTAGCATACGGGGGGCCATCGTGCAAAATGTATTTTTTCCTGCCCTTGCTTGTTTCAAGTATTTTTGAATAAATCTTTTCCTCTTCCCATTTTTTGAGAAGATCCGGCTCTCGCTTGGGCAGGTTTGCTTTCATTGGAAAGGTTGTCTTGGGCAGATTCAAGGTGTTTTTGTAATCCATTGGACGCCTCCGACGGTGACGAAGCTGGTCGCCGTCTTTCCTGATGGTAAAAATCCGGCCGATTCGGCCGTACAGACATACAGTTCAACAAACCATTACACATATCACGAACAGTAAAATAGTCAATCGTCGGACGCGGAGAAAAACGGCTAAATGATGATTATATGCTTACTGAGGCTGCATGTTTCGTAATAAGTTGCGATAAAAGAGATCATTACTGAGAGACAATCGTGGCTGCTAATCAGCTCCAATCGACGTATATGCGAAAGGCGAAAACATGACTGGAGTTCTTATCAGAGTAAGAAAGGTGATGACTAACCCGTCAGTAAGACAAAAAGCTTGACAACCGCGATAACGTAATCTATAGATGTCACAAAGCGATCTCATATCCAGCAGTCGCTCTATATATTTTATTCTCCCGCAAAGGGGGATGTATTGGCCACCTGGCGGGTGTAAATTCGGATTCACATCATGAAAAAACCAAAAATGCAACAGAAGCTGTCTTCTGAAGACCGAAAGGCGCAGATTCTCTCGGCTGCTCGCACACTCTTTGCCAAAAAGGGGTATGCGGAAGCCACTCTCGACGATATAGCAGAGAAAGTGGGAGTCAGCAGGCCGAGAATAATTCAGCTATTCGGGTCAAAACAGAACATTTACGAAACCATTGCCGAGGCGGCCTATAAAGGCCACCCCATGGACAAAGATCTTGCAGAACCGATCCAACGTAAGGACGATTTTGCAGTTTTCGAGGCGTTTGCCCGTCACATTCTGGGACACACGGTCAACAGAGAAGATCGAGAGATCTTTAAGATACTCATGTATGCGCGGCTGAAGGAAGACCGGTTCCATAGAGTTCATTTCCACAAAAAAGATACCCTCATGATCAGCCGCTTGTCGGAATACATAGGCCAGCGTATTACAGAGGGCGCCTTCAAGGATCTCGATCCAAGAACCGTAATCTTCTGCTATCAGGCCATGATATCCAATCTCGCGATTTACAAAAATGTAATGAAACAGATGGAGTTCGTGACCGTAGAAGAACTCAGTCACGATTGCGCAAAAATCTTCCTGGAAGGAATACGCGCTGAAGTGCAACAGAAGGAAGAGGAGAAACCTGTTCCGGTAGCCAGGAAGAAACTGGTAAGAAAGACCATTTCCGAACCATTGAAGAAACCGAAGCTTGTAAAAGTAGGCAGGTAACAACTATGGGTCGCAAGCGCTTGGTCGATCTGAGTATTGCTATAGAAGCAGGACTGCCGAGCGACCCGCCCATGATGATCCCGAAAATCGATTACTTGGACCATGCAGGCGGGGCTGAGCAGATGAAGACGTTTTTCCCCGGTGTAACTACGGATCAGTTACCCGGGGGGCTCGGCTGGGCGGTAGAGTTCCTTACGCTTACCACACACAGTGGTACACATTTGGATGCGCCGTACCATTATCACCCTACTATGGACGGAGGCAAAAAGGCTCTGTGCATAGATGAAATTCCTCTGGAATGGTGTCTTGCCGATGGCGTTCTTCTGGATTTTCGGCACAAGTCCGACGGAGATCGTATTACTGCGGCTGATCTGGAGAAATCTCTTGATGAAATCGGATATGAGCTCAAGCCGTTGGACATTGTGCTGATTCAGACAGGAGCAGATTCTGCGTGGGGAACTCCGGAATATCTGGTAAAAGGGCCGGGCATGGATAGAGAAAGCACTCTCTTCCTGACGGAAAAGGGGATCCGAGTTGTCGGTATCGACGCTTGGAGTTGGGACCGACCCCTGCCGTTCCTCGCGAAAGATTTTCAGGAGACCGGCGATCCCAAAGTAATTTGGGAAGCGCATTTTGCAGGTATAGAAATCGGCTACTGCCATATGGAAAAGATGGCCAACCTCTCGGCAATCGGCAGGTCACACGGTTTTACTGTGTGCTGTTTCCCTGTGAAGATCAAGGCGGCCAGCGCAGGCTGGGTGCGGCCGGTTGCCATAGTGGAAGAGGACTGAAAGTCTTTTTCTCAATTCAATGCTTCGAGTCACATGCTGTGATCGGTGGGAGCACGCAGTCCCGTGCCCAACGGGACATCTTTGTCCGCAGCGGTGAAAGGCATGTTCCATGCTGAAAGGATCAGGGATAACCAAAAGGTTTGGCGGACTTGTTGCTCTTTCTGACGTTGACTTCGAAGTAAACCGGGGAGAAATTGTCGGCCTCATCGGACCTAATGGGTCAGGCAAGACTACTCTCTTCAATGTGATTTCCGGTTTCTACAAACCCGATGGAGGTGAGGTGAGTTTCCTGGGAGAGCCTATCAGCGGGAAACCACCGTACCGCATAGCAGCCTTGGGAATAGGGCGGACTTTTCAAATAGTCCGCCCGCTCATGGATCTCACGCTCGTCGAGAATGTTGCTATTGCGGTGCTCTACGGCCGCATGGGAATTTCTGATTCCAGGGAAGCACAAGATAAAGCGTACGAAATCCTCCGATTTACCGGGTTGGCAGCCAAAGCTTACAGCCTTCCGGGGCAGTTGGCCCTCGAGGACAGAAAACGGCTTGAGGTGGCGCGGGCACTTGGCTCCAGACCCGAAATCATACTCCTGGATGAAGTCTTCGCAGGCCTGAATCGCAAAGAAATTCTGGGTGCAATCGAACTGACATTCCGGATAAGGGATGAATATCGGGTCACAATTTTCATGATCGAACACGTGATGAAGGCGATTATGGAATCCTGCTCGAGGATAATGGCGCTTCATCATGGGGTAAAGATTGCCGACGGGAAACCGGAGAAAGTTGCGAACCATCCGGAAGTGATCCGGGCTTACCTGGGAGCCGATTATGCTGGAAATCAATTCTCTTGAAGTCAATTACCAGCACTTGAGGGCTCTGAGGGGCGTATCGCTGAAGGTGGACAAGGGTGACCTCGCCGCACTTATCGGTTCCAACGGTTCAGGGAAAACGACGCTCTTGAATGCCGTTTCCGGACTTGTTCCTCGTAGCAGCGGAAGCGTTACGTGGGAGGGGGTGGACATCACCAATCTCATGCCCGATGCTATTTGTCGTCTCGGTATCGTTCAGGTTCCCGAGGGCCGTAAACTGTTTCCAAAGATGACGGTCCAGGAGAATCTCGAAATGGGGGCATATCTTCCTGAGGCCAGAGCCAAATCCGTACAGACCATTCGTAAAGTCTTCGATCTTTTTCCTCGTCTTGCGGAGCGGCGGAGTCAGACTTCCGGCTTACTGTCCGGAGGCGAACAACAGATGCTTGCATTGGGCCGCAGCCTCATGAGTTGTCCCCGTTTGCTCATGCTGGACGAGCCCTCCCTGGGGCTGGCTCCGATAGTCGCTTCAGAAATATTTCGTATTATTTCGGACTTAAACAGCGACGGTCTGACTGTCCTGCTGGTGTCCCAGGAAGTGCTCTATACATTGTCCATCTCGAAGTACGCATATCTGCTGGAAAGCGGCAAAATTACCCTGGCGGGTCCCGCTGCCGCTCTTGTGGAAGATCCAAGAGTAAAGTCGTCATACCTGGGGATCTAGGACGATTCAATTGAATCAACCCACCGAAAGGAGGACTGTTTTCAAATGACATTGAACCTCTCGAGAATCTATTCTCTATTGGCACTGGTCGCATGCGTGATTGCGATACCGTGCTTCGTTCTTGCAGCCGAGAAACCGATCGTAATCGGAGGATCGCTCCCGCTTACGGGACAAGCTGCCGAAACCGGAGTCTGGATCGAACGCGGCATGAAATTTTGGGCAGATGAGATAAATGCAAAAGGCGGGCTTCTGGGCCGGCCTGTGGAATTCAAGATTTACGACGATGAATCAAATGCTCAGAAAGCAGTTATCTTTGCAGAAAAGGCAATCACTGTCGACAAAGTGGACCTGCTCTTCGGTGGATACCCCGGCACCGCTGCTCGCGCAGTTATGCCGGTAGCTGAAAAGCACCAGTACGTGTACGTGTCTATGGGCGGCCACATGAAAAGCTTCGAACAGGGCTACAAGTTCTCCTTCGGCGCTCCTCCGCTCATGGGTGAATGGTGGTATGAGGGCTTCTTCCAATGGCTCGAGACCGTACCACCAGACAAGAGACCGAAAAAAGCGGCAGTTTACACCATGAACAATCCCATTGGGGGATCTCTCATGGATTCCATTATCCGTTGGACCAAGAAACTGAATATCGAGATAGCTATCGACGAAAGGTACGATTTGCCGCTGCCGGACGCGACCCCGATGATTTTTAAAGCCAAACAGATGAACTGCGACATCTTTTTTGCAAACGGACTGTTTGCGGACGGAGTCATGATGATCCGTGCGGCCAAGGCACTGGATTACAACCCGAAGGCAATCGTCCAGGGCATAGGCTCCATTGTTCCCGCATGGCTCAAAGAGCTGGGGAAAGACGGTTACTATATTTTTTCGGGCACTTCTTTGCACAACAAGCTCAGCTATCCGGGTAACGACAAATTGAATGCGTACATAAAGGAAAAATTCAAACTCGATGGGTATCCGGAGTATTTCGGATTCGGATATGCCTGGATGCAGACTCTGGGGCAGGCCGTTGAAGGAGCGAAGAGCCTGGATCAAACGAAAATCAGAGATTGGTTGCGGGCAAACGAAGTAAAAACGATCTGCGGCCCCATGACCTTTGATGAAAAGGGATTGCCCAAGCCGATCAATTTCTGCACGCAGATTATCGATGGACAGGTCGAGCTGATCTGGCCTGAGAAGTTCAGAACGAAAGATCCCGTGTATCCCAAACCGCCCTGGAACTAAGGACGGGAACACTCCGGGAAGTCTGATATTTGTAGTGATTGCAGGCACATCAGGCTCTCCCGGATCGTCCGAGACGAGAAACACTGAAACCCGAGCCCGAAGTTTTCATATTGCCGGAATATAGCAGATGACATAATTTCGGACCTTTTGAACACATCGTGCTCTAAATGAGCGGTAGGGGCCGGCGTCCCTGCCGGCCCGAACCGGTTGATTTGTATTTGAAAAATGTGCCGGCACGGAGGCACGGCACCTACCAATTGCCGCGAAGTGCTTTTCGCAATTGGACACTGTTTTATAACACTCGCTATTAAACGCAAACGGCCACAGAAGCTTTCGGATCGCAATGAAAACTGTACTGGTGCTGCAATCTCTCCTCAGCGGAATCATGATGGGAGCGGTATATGCTCTCCTTGGAGTAGGTTTTTCTCTCTCCTGGGGAGTGATGAAGGTCATCAATATAGCGCATGCAGCATTCGGACTTATAGCTGCTTTTATTGCGTACACGCTGCTCAACACGTGGCGAATCGATCCTATTGTATCTCTCGTATTCACGACACCTTTTCTGTTTTTCGCGGCTGCATTCCTTTATCGTATCCTGATAAACCCGATCACCAGGGCCAAGGAAGTCATCGTGTCCTCGATGATACTCACTTTTGGTATGGCAATCATCCTGGAGAATCTGATGTTGGTGATCTGGGGACCGGACCCGCGACTCCTCACTACGTGGTACACGAGTAAGGTCCTCATAGTGGGGCCGTTCTATTTTCAGTATCCCCGGGTGGCCGGATTCCTGATGGCTATGGTCGGCGTGTTGTCGATCCATTTCTTTTTGAAGAAGACCTATACCGGCAAAGCGGTTCGAGCTGCCTGGCAACAGTCGGAAGCTGCGCAACTGTGCGGAGTCAATCTCAACTGGATCAGCATGATCACATTCGGACTTGCCGTGGCATCCGCGGGTGCGGGTGGAGTTGCCATGGCTTTCCTGTATTCTTTTGAGCCCCATGCACATAACCTTTGGCTGATACACCTTTTCCTCGTGGTAATCGTCGGGGGAGTAGGAAACGTGCTCGGGACCGCGGCTGCAGGGCTGTTGATCGGAGTAATCACAGGGCTTTCCCTGGCGTTTCTTCCTTACCAATGGGTAAACATCCTTACATTCGGGCTTTTAATGATCGTGCTCGTATTGAGGCCGCAGGGTCTCTTCACGAGCGAGGTGTGAACAGTGCCGGACAATTCTCCCAGTAAACGGTATTGGGTACTTGCAGCAGTCTTCATGCTGTTCTGCCTGGCTCTTTTTCCCTGGCTCGGGCCACCGGTTTACTTTGTGTCCTTCTTATTTACGGTCTTCATGTACATAGTCCTGGCAACATCATGGAATATAATCGGCGGTTACGCGGGGTACCTTTCCTTCGGCCACGTGGCCTTCTTCGGGATTGGTGCGTATTCAACCGTGATGATAACGAATCTCCTGAATCTTTCACCCATCGGCACGGTGCTCGGCACCATTCCTTCCGGGGTAATCGCTGCCCTGATAGCGATCATTATAGGTTATCCCTGTTTGACACTGCGGGGGCCGTATTTTGCGGTTATTACACTTTGTTTCGCCTTTGTTGTCCATCTGGCCGTCAAGAATTTCTCATTTTTGGGAGGAGCCGACGGACTGTGGATCAAATCTATGGACCTGCCTATTCATGTGAGCCGGGCAATTCTATTTGAGCTAATGCTCGGCCTGATGGTCATTACGCTTCTTGCGAGTATGAGGATTGCGTCGTCCAAATTCGGTGTAGGTTTGAGAGCGATCAAGGAAGACGAAGATGTGGCTCAGACTATGGCGGTAAACGCTCCGCGGCTTAAGATTCAAGCCTTCGCGGTCTCTGCCTTTTTTCCGGGAGTTGCAGGTGGAATTTTTGCTTACTATTTGACCTACATTCATCCTGATATCGTCTTTGACGTAAATATTTCTATTCTCATCGTTCTTATGGCATTGTTCGGCGGCGGCGCATCGTGGTTTGGGCCCCTCGTAGGAGCAACAGCGCTGACCTTCATAAATGAAGGGCTTTCCACATTTGTAAAAGCCGAATTCGCACGAATTATCTATGGTTGTCTGTTTATTGTCGTCATTGTGTTTATGCCGAACGGCATTATCGAATTCTTCAAGCATCGGAAAACTCTTCCGGAACAAGCATCGGGAGATGTTGCTCAAACCGGCTCAGCTCCTTGAATTGAGCTGAATCCGGTTGTGAAAGAATTGTAGGGATAGTGAAGCACATTGTTCAATTGAGCGTCAAGTGAAAAATATCTGAAAAAAGACCGGCAGTGAAAGGGAGAATGAAGTGTCCACCTGGGTTATTCGACCACTGGTTTTCGGAACTATCGAGGTAAAAAAAGACCAGCTCACCGTAGGCCTGGATGCAGGCTTGCCGCTGGTGGTGCCTTATCTCGGTTTTTGTCTTACGGACGGTTCCTGCAATGTGCTTCTGGATACGGGTATCAATGCAAAATACATCGTAAATGGCAGGGCATGGGCCGGAAGTCCGGCAGAAGGGGGCGGACAATGGGTGATCGACTCCCTGGGCGGGATCGGTTTGTCTCCAAAAGACATTCAGTACGTCATCTACAGTCATCTCCATAACGATCATGCAGGAAATTGCGATCTTTTTCCGGACGCTGTTCACGTATTCCAGGACGCCGAGTGGAAAGAATTGCTGGACCCGCTACCCTCCATGCGTATACGAGGTGATTTCGATCGGAGCCTCATTCCGGTGCTGGAGAGTCTGGAATGTATGAAACTCGTGGGGGATCTCGATTTCATGCCCGGCCTGCGTTTGATTCTTACTCCTGGGCATACGGCGGGAAGTCAGTGCTTGATCGTTACGACGCGGGACGGTGATTATATTCTGGCAGGCGACACTATTCACGTCCTACCTATAGCGTTTCCCGAAATGACGGAGATGATTCTCATGGATGGTCGTCCGCTGCCCATTACCCCGGCCCCGAAGCATTGGGGACCGGCTGTGGCTTCGAGTCTCGTGTACGATCATTATGCATGGTTCAAATCAATATATCGCATTAAATCACTGTTACGGGACCCAAAATTCCTGATACCCGGCCATGAACCGTCAATTGTGACGAAGAAGTTTGGTTAGCAAACCGCCATTGGGATCCTTAGGATTCCAATGATGGCCTGCCGAAAGGAGCGTCTCATGCAAAAATTAATCATCACCGCGGCGATAACAGGTGCAGCTACCATTCCATCACTATCGCCTTACCTCCCCTTAACCCCAAGGCAAATTGCCGATTCGGCAATTGAGGCTTCTCAGGCGGGAGCTTCGATCGTCCATATTCATGCAAGAAGGCCGGAAGATGGTTTTCCCTCTGCCGATCCGGAGCATTTTCGTGAGATAATCACGAGAATAAAGGACAATTCCGATGCCGTAATCTGCATTACAACCGGCGGTTCTGTCCTCATGACCGTAGAACAAAGAGCCGCGACAATTCCCTTGTTCAAGCCGGAGATGTGCTCATTCAATATGGGTTCCATCAATTTCGCTCTGCATACTGCTGCAAAACACATAAAAGAATTCAAGTATCCCTGGGAACAGCAGTATCTCGAAATGAGCAAGGATTTCATATTCAAGAACACTTTCAAGGATTTTGAGTACCTGGCCAAAGTTACTCAAGAGAATAACACAAAAGCCGAACTGGAAATTTATGACGTCGGCCACCTCTATAACCTGGATCATCTGGTCAGCGAGGGATTGATGTCTCCGCCTCTGCACCTTCAGTTTGTTATGGGAGTCTTGGGAGCAATCAGAGGCACGCCTGAAGACCTGACCTATCTCACCACCAAAGCTGAAGTACTCTTCGGAAAGAAGAACTTCACATGGTCCGTGATCGGCGTAGGAGCTGCAGAGATTAACCTTTCCACCATGGCCATGCTGATGGGAGGTCACGTGAGGGTTGGTCTCGAGGACAACATCTTCTTGAAGCGTAACGTGTTGGCGAAGAGCAACGCGGAATTGGTGGAAAAAATCGTTAAACTGGCCGATATGCTGAACCGTGATATAGCTACTCCCAAGGAGGCCAGGGAAATCCTTAACTTGAAAGGCAAAGAGAAGGTCAATTTCTGAACCTTTATAGCAATCGGAATCTCATTCACATGATTGCGAAAATCGGGGAATGCCGCTAAAAAAGGAGTACATTCTGCCTTTTAGAGGAATTCCCCGAACTCACCTCGATCGGTCCTCACCGTCCGGTTTTTTGCCATGCAAGACTCTAATCGGCAAATCAAGATATAGCACCTCTTTTCTTCAGGAAATAAAACGGTTACAATCATATCTGCTGAGAGCAGGATTCGGCGACTAGTTCCAGTTAGGGCGTACCATGGATTACGCATTGATGAAAGCCGCTCAGAACGGCGACTGTGAGACAATCCGACTTTTGTTGACTCATGGCGTGGACGTGAATGAGATAGACGACGTATTCGGGGTCACACCACTCACAGTTGCATCTTTCAATGGACAAACGGAGGTAATTTCCCTCCTTCTCGAATATGGCGCAGGAATCGATTTAACGGACAGGCAAGGGCGTACCGCATTGTTGCAGGCCGCTTTTCGCGGCCACAGCGGAGCCGTGGAGCTGCTCCTCGCCCAGGGTGCGGACATACACGAACCGGATCACGTGGGTAAGACGCCTCTCATGGAAGCGGCGCGAACGGGACACGTTGGAGTCGGGCGCACATTGCTCAATCATGGTGCCCAGCCAAATGATTTGGATCAATTCGGACGCACGGCATTAATATTTTGCGCACTGGAGGGTTATGTAGAATTTGCGCAGCTTCTCCTTGATGCTGGTGCAGATCCTCGGATTTCGGACAAGAACGGCTGGACAGCGCTGCATTGGGCGGTCTTTGAAGCCCACACGGATATGGTCCATTGTCTCGTGAGCGGAACTAATATTGACGCTCGCGATAAATGGGGGCGCACGCCTCTTATGGTGGCAGTCCGCGAAAACCATGTTGAAGTTGCGGAATGCTTGCTGTCAAACGGCGCCACGGCAGACGCTCCAGACAAGAATCAGCGTACGCCTCTCATTGTATCCTGTTGTCATGGATTTCCGAAAATTGCACAATTGTTGCTTTCATCCGGAGCCGACCCGAATGCTCAAGATGAAAAGGGTCGCACTCCTCTCATGCTGGCGTGCATCAAGGGCCACTCCGAACTTGTGGAAATTCTGCTTTCTAACGGGGCAATGCCGGCGACTGAAACCCAGGACGGTTACACGGCACTCCTGGGCGCATGCGCTTTCGGCCAGACTCATATAGTGAAGCTGCTGATAAATAAAGGGGTTGATTGTAGAGTTTTGAATTCTTTGGGATATTCAGCTCTTCTCGTTGCCTCCAGGGCTGGCAAACAGGAGATTGTGAAACTGCTCATGGAGCAAAATGCACAAAAAAACTTGGTAAATTGATTAGCGTACGGGAGTGCTCACAACCATCTGAGCACGTCATTGTATTAACCTTTTATAAAACATCCATTGGAGGTGAGAATTAAGCAGCCTTGACAATAAAGGACGTTCCGGATAGGATGTTGCGCTACAATGGTCATTTGAATACTATTTATTTGTCGGAGGAATCATGACTAAGACTGATCTTGTCGCAAGAATGGCGAAGGACGCCGGTATCACCCAAAAAGCCGCCGATTCGGTTCTGAAAACAATTGTGCAATCGATACACGAAGCCTTGAAAAGCTCTGAGGGTCAGATCCGCATCCCTGACCTGGGTACGTTTAAAATCACCCAGCGCAAAGCCCGTACCGGTGTAAACCCCCGTACCGGTCAAAAAATGGAAATCCCCGCGACTCAGGCTCCGGGTTTTACCGCGGCCAAGGCTTTAAGAGAAGCTGCCAAAGGCGAATAATTAAGAGTGTATACCATGAATAAATCAGATCTCAGTGCATCCCTGGCCAAGGACTTGAATATTCCCCTCCGAAAATCCGAAGAAATAGTAGAAGTGATTTTCGGAACGATGTTCAATGCGTTGTCAAACCATGATCGAATCGAAATTCGGGGATTCGGGTCCTTCGAGGTACGAGAATATGAAGGATATACCGGCAGGAATCCAAAAACCGGGGACAAAATCGTAGTGGATGGAAAACGTTTGCCTTTCTTCAAAGCGGGGAAAGAACTCAGAGAGAAAATTTTCGAGGCAGAATAGCAAATTGCGTACATCCGACCCGGAACACATCCAGAACATCCTGCAAATAACATCTTTCCTCAAACACCTTGTAAGATCCGAGCCCCATCAGGGGCTCGACCCACAATAATCTCACCTTCTTTTTATAGTCATCTCGCAACCCTTGAAGTAATCCGATACTGTATTGAAAGAGTCTGAACAGCAGCCGGCATCTCTGCCGGGTACAATTGTACGATCTATTTTGCATCCTGGTGCTAACTGCACTGCCCTGGCTCCGCAGATCAATGGCGCCTCTCCATCCGAGGCCCAAATGTCAATCTTGGGTGTCACGGACCCGCCGTGTAGGTCCGTATTATCGCCTCGATGAGAAATGTCTGGAGTGCAAGTCCGTATTATTCATGTCCAGTAGCGGCCTGCATCCAGGATTTCGCAGACGGGTTTCTCGTTTCCGGATCCTTGAGCAATCAATGCAGTATTGTCCGATGAGTAGAGACAGGATTTGAGTGGTGTCAGGTCGGAAAATCTTCTGAAGCGGGGCGTACCCGGCAGCCCATCAAGATTCAATTTTGTCAACTATGAGAGATACATTGGTCACGCACAGTCCGGATAATTCGGATACACAACATACTTCTACTTTAAGCAACGACTGATTCAATTTCTTCCTGTATGAAATGCTGAATGCAGCCCAGACACAGGTCGTCTTGACCGTCCTGCATTCGCGACCGGCGATCAGATTAAAGTCTTTAGTATCGCTTCCTCCTAATTCCGAGATGCACAGGGTATGCAGACTTTCGGGATTAACCTGGTTGCGGAGGTCTACGAGCAGTGTTACCTCGGTCCCCGCAGGTAGAAATTTATTCGACAGGTCCACAATCTGAGACAGATTCCCGGTTTTTGTAAGATGCAGTACGGACCGGCTACCAGTTGGACCGGAAACGAAATAATCATGGGATGAGAGCACCCATTCATCTGCACCTCTTGTAAAGTCGGAATTCTTTAGTAAATTTGACCCTACACTCGGCCGGCAAGTCACTTCAAAGCGGCAGTCGGTCTGCTTGAGATCGGTACCCTGCTCAGCAGCAGCCTGATAAGCTTCATCACAGTACATGCCCCAGAGTCTGGTAATGTTTGCATCCTCGCCGCAAACGACGCGACGAATGCATGAGCACTGTCCGGTGACCAGTGCGGGAATGGCGAAAACGAGACTCAAGAATGATAATATAATTAAAAATGAAGCAAGCCGGAATGAAAACCAAGTATTAGGTTTTATTCGAATGTTCTTACGGAAATTTGGAGAGATCCGGTGAACTAACTGATTCCAATAAGCGATAAATACGACGCAAGTCTTGCGTTTCATTTGCTACCATCCTGGATTCCATTTTGGCTCAAAAAAAACAGGACAAGAATGCCGTAACACGAACAAACAATATGCTGACATTATTAAAGTAAATCATCGTACAATTTTCACACGCAACCTCACTATAGTTTTGTGCAAAACAGACGCTGTCGTCAATACAGAGAAATGATAAGATGACAAACCATTTCTTTCGTGATTCAGACAGAATCGCGCTACATACAAGAACCAAAAGCTTCTCATAGTGGAAATAAAAGGGTGCACAGAAAATGTATGAGACCACACGACCGCACTCTGGCTTCGGAATTAGCAATTCCCTCTTGCAAAGGAATATTCCTGTGCCAATGCTTCCAAATACGGAATGTTCAATTTAATCTCGAAAAAAGGAGCAAGAAAAATGCCACACTTCTCTCGTCCATTTCTCACCTGATTTCCCGGAGAAATGTTGCAGCCTGACAAAGGCTTCTTCTGGTGTTCTGGGCAGAAAAAACTCAAACGAGCCGAGGTCGGGGGCTGATTAGACCCAGCCACATTATAATTCAGTTAACAAAATGTTAATGCAAGCCGAAATGCATCCTTCGCCGGCTCGAAAAATGGTCCTGATAAAAGTATTCTCCATCTCTCACTGCGCTGAACATCAATCAGGGAGAGAATACGATCCTGCAAAACGCAATCTGCACCGTGACTCACATTCCTCTTCTTTTTCCCGGTCCCATTTCTCCTCACGCATGCAGTTTTCATAACAATTCTCGAAATCTCGACTCAGTTTACTATAACGTGCATCGGATTCCACAGTATCACGCGACTTCATTCTCCAGTTTGCAAGTATGGTGAGAGCTAAAAAAATAAAACCGCCAACACCAAGAACGAGGATACTCACAATCAATAAGAGATCGTAATCCATGTTTTTCTCCTCTCATCCAATCATTTGCCAATTAGATGCACGGAGGAGCAGGGGGATTCGCTTCCTTCCGGAAACCCTAATACGAAAATAGTGTATAAGGCGGGTTACTTTGCGGTAAAATATCCGAATAAGTCAGCATTCTTGTCAATCGGCCCAAGAGCCACAAGCGTAAAACGGCACTCTTCCATCATCCATTCAGCCGTATCCTGCAATTCAGCGAAAGTCACTTTCTGTAAATTCTCAATAATCTCGTCGACAGGGACATGCCTGCCAAAATGATATTCGCTCTTGGCCAGCCTGTTCATTCTGGAATCCGTGGATTCCATGGCCAAGATAAGGTTACCTTTGATCTGACTCTTAGCTGTGGCAACTTCGTCTTCTGACAGATTCCGGCACAGATCCAGGGTTTCTTTTCCCATGACATTGAGAAGCTCTTCCAGATCGTCCGGATCGCAGCCAGCGTAAATTCCGAAAATACCCGTATCTGAGAAAGCGGAGAGGAAAGAATACACGGAATAGGCTAATCCGCGTTTTTCCCTTACTTCCTGGAAAAGCCTGGAACTCATGCTTCCGCCGAGAATGGTATTGAGAATGTATCCTGCATGTCGGCGCTTGTCGACAGCACTGGGGGCTTTCATAGCCACGCACACATGCACTTGCTCCAAATCGCGTTCTTCCACATGGGCGGATGCGGCGATCCTAGCCTCCGCTTGCGATACAGCCGTTTTCAGCGGAGCAAAGTGTTGTAAGTGGGAACTTACCAGCTCGACAAAGGGTTCGTGTTCGAGGTCTCCTGCGGCACACACGAGTGTTTCATCTGGGGTGTAATACGCGTTCTTGAAATCGATCAGAGTATCCCGATCCAGTCGCATGACGTTCGGTACACTTCCGAGAATAGGTTGTCCGATAGGATCGTCTCTCCAGAATCGTATGCCGAGAATCTCGTGGACCAGTTCTTCAGGGCTGTCCTCCAGTTGATGAATCTCCTGGCAGACCACGTGTTTTTCACGCTCGATTTCGTCAGCAGGAAAGGAAGCGTTCAGAAAAATGTCGCTGAGCAGGTCGATGGATAGTTCTGTGTTTTCGTTGAGCACGCGGCAGTAGAACGACGTCATCTCTTTACTGGTGAAAGCGTTGAGCACGCCCCCCACGGAATCGATTTCTTTTGCAATGGTAAAAGCCGTGCGTCTCTGGGTTCCTTTAAAGAGCATGTGCTCGATAAAGTGACAAATACCGTTCACTTCCGGGTATTCAAAGCGGGAACCCGAATGAACCCAGATCCCCATGGACACGGACTGGACATAGGGAACGGTCTCCGTGATTACACGGACACCGTTATCCAGAGTTGTCTTTTTATATGCGAATTCGTTGTGTTTGGATTTCAACTGAGAGGTTATATCCTGCCCCTAAAAATCGGGAGTTTCGCCGATGGCGTCTTTTCTTGAGAGCTTAATTTTGCCGTTTGGATCGATCCCTATCACTTTTACCGGGAAAGAGTCCCCTTCTTGAACCACGTCTGTCACTTTACGCACGCGTTCCGGGGCCAATTGGGAAATGTGCACCAGACCGTCCGTTCCGGGAAAAATCTCGACGAATGCTCCGAAATCGGTGACTTTCCGGACCGTCCCCATATAAATTTTCCCCATTTCAGCTTCCTGGGTAATCTTTTGTATGGCTAGTTTCGCCTGAAGAGCACCTTCGGAATCTGAGGACGCGATCACCACTTTTCCGGTATCGTCAACTTCTATCTTGGTTCCGGTCTCTTCCTGAATTGCACGGATGATCTTTCCACCAGGTCCGATAATATCCCGAATTTTATCGGGATTAACGAACATGATGTAAATTCTCGGAGCATACTCGGATATCTCGGCTCTCGGTTTATCGAGCGTTTTGGCCATTTCGCCTAAAATATGCAATCTACCTTCTTTTGCCTGGTAGAGAGCTTCAGTCAAAATTTCACGGGTGATCCCTTGAATCTTGATATCCATCTGGAGAGCAGTCACGCCAGCCGTTGTCCCTGCAACCTTGAAATCCATATCCCCGTGATGGTCTTCATCACCAATGATATCAGAGAGGATGATGATTCGGTCATCTTCCTGAAGAAGTCCCATGGCTATACCTGCCACAGGCTCCAGGAGAGGAACCCCCGCGTCCATGAGCGACAGGGAGGTACCGCATACCGTAGCCATAGAACTGGATCCGTTGGATTCGAGAATCTCGGACACGACTCTGATCGTATAGGGAAAATCTTCGTCGTTCGGAAGCAGGTACTGTATAGCGCGATCTGCAAGCGCTCCATGACCGACTTCTCTACGAGACGGCCCTCTGAGAAACTTTACTTCCCCCACGCTAAAGGGCGGAAATTTGTAATGGAGTATGAAAGATTTATAACTCGCTCCTTCGAGGGCCTCCACTTTTTGCTCGTCCGAAGAGGTTCCCAGAGTCACGATGACCAGTGCCTGAGTCTCACCTCTCGTGAACAGAGCACTCCCATGAGTGCGTGGAAGAATTCCCACCTCAGTCGTGATCGGTCGAACTTGCTTGAAGCCTCGGCCATCTACGCGGACGCCCTTCTCGATAATCAGGTTACGTATGTACTTGCCTTCGAGCTTTTCCAGGTACCCGAGAATCTCCAGGCGCCTGTGTTCGGCATCTTCAATGGACGACAGGATTTCATCGTAAATGAGACCGAGAGCGTCGCGTCTCTGTAATTTGTCGGCAATGGTAACAGCCTGACTGATCTTCTCCCCCCAAGTGGAAGTTATTTTTTCGATCAACTCACTGTCTTCCATGGGGACAACGATTTCTCGTTTGGGCTTACCGGCGAGTTCTCTGAGCTTTTCCTGGGCTTCAACGATTTTGAGGATTTCTTCGTAAGCTTTGAATATTGCTTCGAGGATGACCTCTTCAGGCAGTTTGTCCGATCCGCCTTCCACCATCACTATTCCCAGACGAGAACCCACAACGATAAGGCTAAGATCCGAATAGGAGTCTTCCAGGCTCGTAGGGTTGATTATGACATTGCCTTCAACCCGCCCGACCCGTACCGCGCCGATAGGTCCGGAAAAGGGGATCTCGGATAGATGCAGAGCTGCCGAAGCTCCGTTAATGCCCAGCATATCCGGATCGTTCTCGCTATCAGATGAGAGAACGGTGGCTATGATCTGGGTTTCCGCGTTGAATCCTTTGGGAAAGAGGGGGCGAATGGGGCGATCGATGAATCTCGCGGTGAGGATTTCCTTCTCGGTAGGTCGGCCTTCCCGTTTGAAATAACCTCCGGGGATCTTACCCGCGGCATAGGTCATTTCCAGGTAATCCACAGTGAGGGGAAAAAAATCGATTCCTTCACGGCCTTTCTTTTCTGCGACCGCAGTAACCAGCACCATCGTCTCCCCCGTGCTGGCAAGAACCGCACCGGAGGCTTGCTTGGCAAGGCGCCCGGTTTCGAAAACAATTTCTTTTCCTGATACGTTACAGCTTGTCCTATAGACCATATTATTGACGATCCTTGATTTACTATATCTTTGTAAACAACGCCTGCTTACAGGGTTTCAATCGACCCACATGAGCGTTATTTTCTGATCCCGAGTTCGCCGATTATGGTCTTATAACGATCGACGCTCTTGGCTTTCAAGTAATCCAAAAGCCGTCGTCGCTGTCCCACCAATTTCAGAAGACCTCTGCGGGAGTGAAAATCTTTTTTGTGAATCTTAAAATGTTCCGTGAGGTAACTGATTCTCTCACTTAGCAGGGCTATCTGAACTTCCGGAGAACCTGTATCGCTCTCATGGAGCCGATGTTTTTCTATGATGTTTTTCTTTGTTTCAGTGAGAAATGCCACTCTCCTCTTCCTCCTGAAGGGCACTAAGATATCTTTTGCTTAATCTGTTATTAGTATCACACGACGTTTTCGATGTAAAGCTATGTCAAGCGTATTTCGTACTTTTGTGTAGAACTGACTGTGTGTGCAAAAAAAAGAGGGCAATAAAGCCCTCTTTTTGATTCCACGAAGGTGGAAATTAATACTGAGCCAAGAAATCACTCATGATGTTGACAGACTCTTTTTCCACGATCTTGTCGAAAATTTTGTCTTTCACATCTTTGGGCAGCAGTTCAATGCTCTTGGTGGTTGCGCTATCGAACTTAGCGGTCGGAAACACTTTCAGGATCTTGTCCCTTTCAGTGTCGTTTGCATATACGCGCAGAACTTTCAGGCCGGCCAGCATTTCCTCACACATGTCCGCAAGCCCGGCTTTCTGCAATTTTGAATAGCGATCTTCATTAATCCAAATATTAATCGGATATTTTTCTTCTGCCATGACCTTACCTCCTTACATAGGCGGGATCTCAAAAACAGGAATTCTCTTCTCGAGATATTCGTCAGTTACGAAAGGTGACCCAAAACCGTACTTTTCGGCGCTTTCCATGACCAGGTCGAAAACTTCGGGTCGGAAAATAAGGCGGGGAGGCTTCACGCCATCCTGCACGATGCTGCGGATAACCGTTCCACTGAACTTCTGCCATTCTTTCTTGTGGTCACAAAGACCCTCAGAGGTAATTTCACCGCAATGAGGGCAAAACAGCCAGTTCATAGAATAGACCGGAACGATGCTCAGTTCGTCCTGAACGGTCGCGAGCAGGTGGTGAGCATCATAGGCGCCGTAGTAGGTGCCAACGCCGGCATGATCCCTACCGTACATATGGTGGGTCAGGCCCAGGTTGGTCCTGAGTGCCGCATGGAAAATGGCTTCCTTGGGGCCTGCATAACGCATATCCCAGAAGGTAAGAGATGTCAGATGGTTGTGGTCACCAAAATAACCTGACTTTCTCAACTCGTCCTGGGTGAGAATAATTGCTTCGTCAATGTAATCGCCTTTTCGTTTGGCACCGATAATGGCGTTGACGAGTACGCCTACGAGAGGCTTTTCGATGGGAAGTTCAGCATAGGCCTGGAACCATGCGCCTTTCATGAGCCATTCATGGCCGGTGTGAGGCACGTTTCTGGTCTGGTGGGCGACAACTCTTTCCCAGCCTTTTTCCTTGAATCTCTTCCGCATTTCCAGAGGCGGAATGAAATAAGGATCATAGGGCGGGTTGATTTTCGGTCTGGTCACCAGAGTCAGCTTGCCGCCGACGAACTTGTCCTTGTACTCATATGTACGTGCACAACCAGGGTGTTTCGCTTCATCAGTTCCGTAAACACTCTGGCACATGGCTTTCTTGTCGTACTCGTACACTTCTTCTACGTCGAAAATCGCCATCGGGTTGCCACTGAAGGTCAGGAGCACTGATTTGCCCGGGGCCACACCATATTTCTCGACTTCTTCAGCACTCAGGTCGAACAGAATCGGAATGCTCCATACTGCGCCGCTGGCCAGCCGCATATTCTTAACTACGCTGTCCACGTCGGCTTTGCCCATGAAACCTTCCAGAGGGCTAAAAAAACCGTAAGTAATTCCGATGACCTCATTGGCGAGCTGGCTACGGATGGGAATTTGAGCAAGACCCTTGATCTTGCTTGCAGCCTCTTTAGGCTCCATAATCCGCTCGACGATTTCTTTTCCACCGTGTCCTATTTCGGCCATGTGTTTTCTTCTCCTTTCCCTAAAGTCCTACTGACTTCATCTATTTCTTTCGAGAGACACCAGCCGCGTGAGCCTGGAAGGGCTTGCGGCTACGACAAATAAGCCAAACCACTAACGTGCATCCACTTCCGGTATGAGCGCGTGCTTTCTTGGGGTTGTTTACGGCACCTAACAACTATTCAGGCAGCGACACCAGACCCCTTGTAATGACGCGGTTCCTCCGCATGTTTCCTCGAAAGGATCCCGCTTATCATTAAGCCGCTGTGTTCCTTACGCTTTTGGTTTGAGGTTACCCGTCTGTACGGCACAAATGCAACCCTTGAAAAGGCTTCTATAGTGATGAAATTCCAATAATTTGTCAAGAATAAAAACCAGACCGGGGGTAGTCTCCAGTTATTCGTGGAAACCCATTAATCCGACTGTGATTGCAAGAACCCCCACTCCGCTCGTCCCAGAGTCAGCGGGTTTCCCGTTCGTTGGCCACCGGCGATCCCGCATTGATTCATCCGAAATAGCATTAAGCTTATCTATATCGATTCACTTATATGCCAAATTCATGAAAAGGTCTAACAATTCAGGTTAGGCTAAAAAAAGAAGACCGCCTGCGCTTATCCGACATTCCCTGACCGATTGAAGCTTTGCAGGAGCACGCCTTCCAAATACTTCAGCATTTCCTCCAATACGGACTCAGGATGGTCAGTATGCGAGGCATTGCGTTCCGAGAGATCGTTCAACACCGATTGCGCCCAATGCTGCAGGGGTTCGACTATTCTGGGGCCGTGTAATGGCATGATTTTCGATAAATCGAAAGCGATTCGATCTCCGGGCGCAATATATTGTACAAGCGCCTCCATTTCCCGAGGCCATAACGCAGGATCCGGCTCTCGCATGAATATTTGCAGGTGTACATCCTCCAGTGTGTCCAGCAATTCCTGGGGTATGGATTGCTCCCCCAGAAGGAGAACCCTGCTTGGGATCAGCGGCTTGCCAGGTTTTTCCACCACGTGGGACTCTTTTCTTTGAATTCGAGATGCACAAATATTTACCCGATGTAGGCCAAAAATCAAACGACAAAAAACAACTCCGGCTGCTTAACGCGAATCCATTAGCTGCGAAGTGAGTCTCTCCGCCCTGACCGCACCAACTGGTCCTTCGGAATGGCGTGGTGCGGAAACCTATAGCGATCGCCAAGAATTCTGACGTTTATCTCATACTCCAATACAAATATTCGTGAGGACCCCGAAAACTGTCTCAAAAGTCCAAATGTATTTCAGATCGTGGCGCGAAGTTCTCATTATCTTCCCTGCCTGAGTGTAGGGGCGGACCCGCGAGTCCGCCCAAATGGGGGCAGACATCCCGCGTGTTCGCGGGACCCCTACTCGGATGGCGCATCGTGGCACGATTTTTTGTGCCCTCGAGAATTTTGAGACGGTTTTCCCCCTGCCAGTCCATTCTTCGATATCATTGATTATATTTAAGATGTGCCGGCACGGAGGCACGGCACCCACCAATATTCCTGATGTTCAATCGAACACTAAATTTGGCAACTGCTATTACCGAAAGGTGAAGATCATCTTCAGAACATAAGGAATCCGAAGTCCGGCGAGTGCAGAAAGTCCTGAGATGGGTGGGAGTCCTGCTGAAGCGGGTTACAAGAAGTTCCCGTTCCATTTTGCTTGCTCATTTGCAAACTCGTATAAATCCTGTCGCAAAGCTATGCTCGATTATTGAACTCGCGCGGAAGGATACTGTATTGTTTGGAGCTATGAAAAAGTATATCGAATTCAAAGCCGGTTCCAAAATTTTGACACGGCTGAGGGATGAAGGGCTGGATTCCAGGCTTGTCAGCGTCTTCACCGGCCCTGCGGGGGGGCCGAAATGGTTTGTATCCGTCGGGTTCGATACAATGCTTATGAAGACCGACTTTCTTTGTCATGGAAACGGGCGGGTACTTCTGGCAGGGTCATCCGCCGGGGCATGGAGATGTCTGGCCATGGCCTGCAAGGATCCTCTGGCCGCGTATGAGAATCTCAGGATCGCTTACTCCCGCAATATTTTTACCGCGGAAGATACCCCTGTCACCGTCTCCGAGGCCCTGGCACGGAACGTTGAAGCCTTTCTTTCCGATGACAATGTTGATTACGTTCTCAACCATCCCCATTACGATCTCGCAGTCCACGCGGTTCGGGCTCGCGGTTTGACCGCATCGGAAAACAAAAGACTTCAGGGCGGCGCGATTCTTGTTGCAGCGCTCGCCAATGCTCTTACACCGAAAAATATGGGTTTCTTCTTCGAGCGCGTTGTATTTGTATCGGGTCCGGAACTCCCGGATTTCGTGCGCTCATTCAAAGGGCGGGCGATTCGGATGAATGAAGAGAATGTCCGAAAAGCAGCGCTTGCTACCGGATCGTTGCCGTATATAGTAAAAGGAGTCACCGACATAGCAGGTGCGCCTCCGGGAATCTACCGGGACGGGGGCATCACGGATTATCAACTGAATCAGGATTATTGTCCCCGCGACGGGTCGGTAACGCTGTTTTTTCACTACCAGGAACGCATTGTTCCCGGATGGTTCGATAAATTGATCACTTGGCGCGTGCCGCAATCGGGAGTTCTCGACCGTGTCCTTCAGGTATTTCCCGGTCCGGATTTTCTCGAGCTGCTCCCTGACGGCCGATTGCCGGACCGCGAGGATTTCCGCATATTCGTGAACGATCCAGGAGAGAGAATCAGGCGCTGGGACAAGGTATCAGAATTGAGCGAAATACTCGGGCAGGAATTTGGTGAAGCAGTAACGTCCGGTAGCATTCGCCATCTCGTCCGGCCCTTATAAGGACATAGCAATGAATAGACCGTCATGGCACGAATACTTCATGATGCTCGCAAAACTCGTGAGCGTCCGGTCCACATGCAATTCCCGCAAAATCGGAGCGATCATCGTCCGCAACAACCGGATTCTGGCGACCGGATACAATGGTGCAGTACACGGTGCACCGCATTGCACGGACAAAGGGCCTGATTTTTGTTTACGCCGAGCCATCGGAGCCCACGATGCAGACAAATACAATTACTGTATATCGAGCCATGCGGAAGTAAACGCGATCGATCAGGCTGCACGGTTCGGCATTCCGTTGGATGGATCGAGCCTCTACTGCACCCTGGAACCCTGCAACTGGTGCTTCAAACAGCTTATTCAGGCGGGGATCAAAGATATTTACTTCGAAGAGTATTACGACTCGAAGAACAAGGATTTTGACATGTATTGGCGGAGCATCATGCAAAACCACGAAGGCATACATACCTTCGAGAAAATCGACGTCGGTCGCGAAGCCCTGGATATGGTAATTAGTGTGCTTTCCGAAACAAAGACTTCCGCCAGGCGAATGGTTGCGACATGCCCTGATGATACGTCAGATATGAGCGTGGAAGGGCTGATTCGCGTGCTCGAGCCGGAGGGCAAGGCTCAGGGATGATTTCACAATAAACGGAGTTCATGTAATCTTCCGCCCTGACTGAATCAACTGAAAACTCTCTGAAGAGGTGTGTATGAAAATTCTGGGTGTGGAAAAATTCTCGGCTACAGACATGGTGGAACGACTGCGACAGGTCACGATGCTCAAAGCTCCCGACGTCAAAATTTATGACAAAGCTTTCATTTCGCTGGAGACCATTGCGGTGGAGCAACTCTCACCGCCCCAGAACTACATCCTGCGAGGAGAGCTTAAGAAGGTGCGGGATTTAAAGTGGGCACTGGAAGAGCACGGAATAGACATTTTCAAACTGGACGGATTCGTGCGACTCCTGATCGAGGGTTCTCCGGAACCTGTGGATCTGCTTCCTCCCGTGGTGGAAGAATCCATTGAACGGGATGGATCGGTTCATCTCATCGTGAATGACGGAATGCATAGAGTCTACATGGCGTTGCGTGAATGGGTAGTCCCGCAGGTGATCTTTGTCAGAGGTATTCCCAAGAATTTGCCTTATTATGCGTTTCCCGTGCCCGGTAAGTGGAATTCCGTGGAGGAACGGGACGATTTACCTGAGGGTTTTCTTAAGAAGTGGCACAGGATCGAGAATTATCACGCCTTGTATAGAAATTTCAATTCCGCGTTCGTAAACGTAGGCGGGCCACGTCAGTTTTCTCCTCCTGCTGCACCGGACAAAGTTTCCGTGAGGTGAGGATAGGGGGTGAGAAAACTCCCAGCGAGAAACCGCTTGCTAAGCTAAAGATAACAACATTCTTGCCGCTCTTTTGGAACGGACCAATAAGAACGTTCGTCAGGAATCCGTGCCTCCTTTCGCTTGTCTTTTCAGTGCTATAGCGATTGCTGGAAATTCTGCCCCTTATCCCGCTCTCGAATACAAAATGTAATATCGATTCGCTTCTATGGACCTGGTTCGGCCGGCACGGAGACCGGCCACCACCGGCTCATGGTGGAGACCGGCGCATCTATCGGCCTCTTCTATAGATGTCGCTGATTATATTGAAGATCTGCCAACATCGGATTTCGATACGCATCAATACTCCCATCCTCAATTGGGCACTAATTTGGCAGTGACTAATTAAGGCGTATAGCAGAGAAGTCACGCCGATTTATTCAGTATTTACTTTAAGAAATATATCTAAGATTCTGATTTCTTGTTGACAATTACGAATAGTAGTGCTATTGCCCCTTTCAGTTAACGGGAAGGAGGGAAACATGACACCCACCCGTCAGAATCCCAGAAATAAAGGTTGCTCCTCTCCCAGGGGAACAGTTTCGAAAGGAGATACAAGAATGGGAAGAATTTGCTCGATTGCGACGGCCATCCTTTTATTGACGGCCTCGTGGGTTTGCGCCGGGAATTTTGAGTTGTTGGCCGACGCAGGCGTTGTCCGGCCGCCGACTCCGCTTTATGCAGCTCCCGGAACCGTTGTGAAGGCCGAGTTCAAGTCTAGCATCCGGACGGTATCCGACACGGAATTGGATTCCGACAGCCTTCTTCCCGAACCTGTATCGGGAAAAGAGGGTGTGAAAGCCCGACCTGCAATAGCGTTCAAAGAGCGTTCCAGAGGAATGGCTCCTCCTCCGCAGACTGCTCCCAAGAGCCAGGATACGTTTGGTGCAACAGCCCAGACACGTGAAGAGATTAACGATCTTGAAGCAGATCTCGAGAAAGACCTGGTGCTCTCGCCTCCTCCCCAAAAAACCGAGGAAAAAGCCGAGTCCACTACGAAAGTTATAGAGAAGAAACCCGCGGAAAAAGCAGCCGTAACCGAAAAGAAACCCGAGAAAAAGGCAGCCGCTCAGGTCCGAAAGATCAACCCTGACCGTGCCCCGCAGTACACCGCGCAGAACAGGCCGATTCAAAAAGTGAAGCCTGCTTCTCTCCAGAATCCCTGGCACGTGGCTGCAGGTTCACATGTTCAACGTCCGGTCGCATCAGCACCTGCCGGTCGTATGTGCAACGGTTCGGAATGCCCTATTCCCAATTCTCAGGTTGGATATCGGCAGTTCCGCGAACCGAATTCACCTTCTCCCGCATTCATGAGCTCAGATCCCAGGAGAGTCCCGGTACCGCCCGGCTCCGATCGTTTCGTGAGAGATGGTGTGACCATTAAGCTGGCGCCTGCCGCTGCTCCTGCCAATGGACTCCCTTATGCTGAAGAAGAGTCTGCCGGCTCGGATCTGATCTCCGCCGCAGCGGAAATCATCGGTATGCCCTTTGCCTTTATCAGCTCTTTTTTCTAATACCTGAAGAAGTAAACCGGGGAACCTTTTTACGGAAAGGTTCCCCGCATAATATGGAATCCATTCCGGGGAGAAACGCCGACCCGGACAATCCTGCCATTCAGCCTACCCTTTTATCCATTGTAGCTTCCAGAGATTTCATGAGCAGGGCAAGCGTTCTATTGACGGGAGCCGGAATTCCAAGGGACTCGGCTTCTTCTGTGAGGGCATTGTTGATGAAATCGATTTCAGTTCTTCTGCCTGCCAGAATATCCTGAAACATGGAATTGAGATTTCCCGCGGTTCCTTCACACACTGCAATTACACGCTCTTCCGGATCGTCAAAAATAAGCTTGATACCCTTTGCATTCACAATACGGAGACATTCTTCCACTATTTCGTGAATAAGCCGCCTGCCGTGTTCATTTGAGGGAAGATCGCCGTTCCGCAGCCGCAGCAATGTTGCGGGGGCATTTATCGCGGCGTTGATAATCAGTTTGGACCATACGCACCCCATGGCATTGTCCACGAGATGAACCGGGCCGGCCTTCATTTTTTCCAGGGCTTCGGCAACTGCACGGGTACGTTCCAGGGTTTTGCCGTCTGCTTCACCCAGGTGCGTCTGTCCGAAACCGGTATGCTTAAAATAGCCGGGTTCAACGGTCATTGCTCCTATAGTGGTCGTACCGAGGAGGACTCGTCCCGAAAAAGCAGCGTTCAGAGTCTCAAAGTTACCGATACCGTTCTGGAGTGTCAGCACCAGACCGTCCGGTGCAAGTGCTTGTCGCACTGCTCCGATTGCGGCGCTCGTGTCGTAAGATTTTACCACCACCATAACAAGATCCGCGCCACCGGTATCCGATGCATCGGCCACAATTCTGGGGTGGATGGTTCTGTCTCCGGATACGCCATCAAGACGGTAGCCGTTCTTCGAGACGAGATTTACCTCGTCCTGGTTTCGCTCGATGAGAACCGTATCCAGACCTGCCTCGATGAGCAGTCCGCCGAGAACAGATCCCAGTGCGCCTGCTCCTATTATCGCTATTCGCATCACGCGCCTTTCGTCTTAGTTGTTGAGCTTACGCCGGTAGAAGTTGGGGAACCTTTCCTGCACGAGAAGGTTCCCGGTTAGCAGTTTGCATGCGAATCTACAGGGTTATTGCACAAATCGCGTTGCTGCTTACGAGTATAATTTCTTCAATTCCGCTGCAACGTCTTCCGGCATGGGGTAGCAGTGCTCTTTTGCCGGAAAACGTTTTGCTGTGACATCTTCCTTGAATTCTGCGAGAGCTTCGAGAATCTGCTGACCGATGAGTCTGTATTTCTTAACGAATTTTGCCGTGCCCCGATCAAACATGCCCAGCATGTCATGGATTACGAGTACCTGACCGTCCACATGGGGTCCCGCACCGATGCCGAATACCGGCACCGTAGAACGCTGGGTGATTATTTCTGCGACTTCAGCGGGAACAGCCTCAAGGAGGAGACTGGACGCACCGGCTTCCCGGAGAATGTCTGCATCTTCTATTATCTTCTTGGCAGTTGCCAAATCTCTACCTTGAGCTTTGTATCCTCCCAACTGTGCCACGGATTGCGGAGTCAGTCCGATATGTGCCATCACCGGGATGGTCGCCTCCGCCATAGCTCGGATCGTCTCAGCCATCTCACGCCCGCCTTCGAGCTTCACCGCGTCGCAAGCGCCTTCCGCCATGAACCTTCCGGCATTGCGAATCGCCTCTGACTTTGAGACCTGATAACTCATGTACGGCATGTCACCTACCAGGTACGCATCAGGCGCACCCAGTCTGACCGCTTTCACATGAGGCATCATCAAATCCATAGTCACGGGGAGTGTGGAATTGTACCCGTAAACCACCATTCCAATGGAATCGCCAACCAGAATCACGTCTATTCCAGCCTTTTGCTCTAACAGGGCAAAAGGATAATCGTATCCTGTAAGGAATGTCATAGGTTCCTTGCGCGCTTTTTTTTCTCTCAGCGTCTGAATGGTGATCTTTGCCATCATTGCTCCGTTTCCGGATTCCGGGAATGTCCGGGATCCCTGGGATTTAATAAAAACAATGGGACTTCTTTACCCGAAGGATGATCATACCATGTTTTCTTTCCTGGTAGCCACAACACTGACTTATGTTTTACCGAATGCAGGAAGGGTTTAGTAGCGGTTCAAGAATAATAGGACACAACATTGTGAGGTGGATACGTTCCGGGAGGCTAAGGCATAAGCGCTAACATAAGAGCATCCACTTTCAACCTTCCTGGTGGGGGTCGGCGTCTCTGCCGACCCATGTTGACGGAAAACGCCCGCGAACATCTGGGAACCCACCATTCAGCAACTAACTTAATCCTTGTCATTGCGAGGAGCGCAGCGACGTGGAAATCGCCCGGGAGTCAGGTCCTTAATTTCAGGCGATTGCTTCGCTTCGCTCGCAATGACAGTCATTCAGACACTCGGCAAAAAAGATGCGGTTCGCTTTGGTCAGCACATCCTACGCTGGATTCTTATTCTAACGCTTGGGGCTGGGGCTTCTCGGGAGGAATTCTGCTGGGAAGTCTCGAAAGAAGGATGCCACTGACCTTGTGCCTTGGTCAGTGGCCAAATGTTTCGGATGGGGAAGGTCTTTACAGATCCGGCAAAAATGCTTTTTCTGGCGGATTTGGGGCTCGCAGAGAATGACGGCAGCGTCAACGGCAAAACGGACGAGCCATCGTGCCTTTGCGGCCTGAACTTTTTCTTATTGCTTCCCCATGAATGCAGTCTCACATCCCTCTCGTACTATAATGACGCTGAGGGATCGGCCGGTCATAGACTGTCGTGTTACACGAAGCCTCGATGCATGAGTTCTCTGTCCGGCTGAAAACACTAACGTACAAACTGACCTCGTAAGGTCTTCGGTTTGTGCACTCTCGTTTCTCAGAGTTCCTGGCACTCGTCTCTCCAGAGGCAACCGAATTCTCCGCAGTTGGCAATGCCTTTGAAGCAGGGAGAATTTCCCTCCAGTTCCTGGATGACTCGAATGAGGCTCTCTTTTCTGATGCGAGTGTAGTTCTTGACGCCGACTATTCTGGCCTTATCGCGAATCTCTTTTAATGTCATATCTTAACTCCTTTATATAATATGCTGAATTGAGTAACTAATTACCCGTGAGCCCTGTAAAGCAGAATTTGTCGGGAAAAGCAAGGAGAAAGTGCACTGCTCGACGGGATATGATCGATGACCGATATGGCTTGCTTCATCAGGAATTAGGTCGACGACGAAAACGCATTATGAGAATTCCGAAAAAAATCTCTCTGAGAGTGGACAGAAAGCCTGCTTGTGATACATTAGGTGCGAAGAGGAGTTGAAACACTATAGATGGACGATTACACCTCCGAAACGTTGCCCGGCAAGGGTACCGATTCCGTGCGGAATTTCGCCACGCGTCTGCACCCGTTCGCGTTGTGGTCGTTGATTCTTGCGTTGCTCGGAATCCCTCTGATGGGTCTCATAACCGGCGTCATTGCAGTGGTTTTGGCGGGCATAGCCATTACACAGATTGTGGCCAACCCCTATTTGCATGGGCGAAAACTTGCCATTGCGGGATTGGCTATCGGATTGGCGGACGTGGTGCTCTGGGTGTTTCTTCTTGGATTTGCCCTTCCCAGGTCGGTTCACACGGCCTACAAGTCTGTCGAGCAGTTCACGTTTCCGTCTGCGAATTTCTTGGAACGGGCTCCAGAAAACATTCGCAAGGCAATGGAATTAAACGTGTTCTTTGTCGTGGAGCGTAGGGGATGGCCTGCATTTCTCCACAATGAATCGCTTACCGGTTCGGGTATCATCCTGGGACAAAATGAAGGTGAATACGTGATTCTCACGAATCGCCACGTGGTAGACCCTGCTTTTAACGGAGATCAAACGTCCAAGCTGGATCAGCGGGCATTCATTACCATTTACTTTCACGATGGCACGAACAAGAAAGGGTACGTGTGGTGGACTGCACCCGAAGGTCTGGACCTCGCGCTGGTTGCAACCGGACCCAATCCTCACGGAATTCCCTTCCCGGAACTCCCGAGCGCAAGCGACTTCGAAATTGGGGACAGAGTCTTCACCGTCGGGAATCCACACGAATTGAGCTGGAGTTACGCAGACGGTGCAATCTCGGGCATACGGGAGTCTTCCAAAGGATCGATTCAGCTTAAAATCATACAGACCCAGACGCCAATAAACCAGGGAAATTCCGGCGGGGGCCTCTACCTGGAGGACGGCACGCTTATAGGAATTGTGAGCTGGACGAAAGACAAATCACAGGCAGAAGGGATCAGCTTTGCCATTACCTATGAGGATTTTCTCACGGTGTATAACCGAGAGAAGGCGGAATGAGTCTGCCGGTTCGGGTGCTCATTTGCCCTGGTGATAGTGCCACGACTTTTTGACCTTACCTATTGAGAATAGCCTCGCACCCCAGTGGCTTTAAATTTGAAATGTGTTCTGGTCGATTCTCCAGGTGGCCTGCGCCCCAGCCACTTTGAACGACCGGCAGGAGGCCGGTCGCTACCGATGCCAAATGTTCCGGCCTCGATTGAGGCGGCGGGAGAATACGTTTGCCTATTCACGCTATCCTGTAAAACAGTGTTTATGTATCCTGGGAAACCATTTCTCTGATTCCCCGGGATACAGTACCATCAGATAGCTTTTTTCAGGTGGGTTTCGATGTATTTGACAATATAATCCGTACGGGTACCGGGACCGAAAATTTCCTCAATCCCCGCATCTTTGAGCTGTCCAACATCCTCTTCGGGTACAATGCCTCCACCGAGAATAAGCACATCGTTCACCCCGTTTTGTTTGAAGATTTCTGCTACTTTCGGAAACAAGTAATCATGGGCTCCGGAAAGCGAGCTGAGACACAAGACGTCTGCATCTTCTTGAATGCAGGTCTGATAAATAGCTTCCGGAGTCTGTCGTAATCCGGTGTAGATGACCTCCATGCCTGCATCACGCAATGCTCGTGCTACAACTTTGGCTCCGCGATCGTGCCCGTCAAGCCCGGGTTTGGCAACAACTACCCTGATGCGTTTTTCCATACGTCGGTCCTCTTTTCTCCAGAGTTCTCCAGCCGGTCAAATCTCGCACCGGTGCGGGAATGATATCAGGTCATGGTATTAGAGAGGAATATTTCCGTGTTTCCTCTTAGGCTTCTCTTCCGTTTTTCCTTCCAATTGAGCAAACGCTTTACTCAACACCGAGCGGGTTTCCCGCGGGAAGATGACTCTGTCCACGAATCCCAACTGAGCAGCCCTGTAAGGACTGGCGAATTTTTCCACGTAGTCCTGTATCAACTCCGCCCTCCTGGCGGCAGGATCTGCAGCGTCGGAAATCTCTTTCCGGAACAGAATCTGAATAGCCCCTTCAGGTCCCATGACTGCGATCTCCGCCGAAGGATACGCCAGATTGATATCAGCCCTCAAGTGCTTGCTTGACATGACCACGTATGCACCGCCATATGCTTTCCGCGTGATGAGGGTTACTTTCGGAACCGTAGCTTCCGCGTAAGCATACAATATTTTGGCGCCATGCTTGATAATGCCGCCGTGCTCCTGCTGAGTTCCAGGCAAATATCCGGGAACGTCCAGAAGAGTCCAGAGGGGAATATTGAAAGCATCACAGAATCGCACGAATCTGGAGCACTTGATCGATGCCTCCGTATCCAGGCATCCCGCCATCCAATTTGGCTGATTGGCTACTATGCCGATGGTCTTGCCGTTGAGTCTGCCGAAACCCGTAATGAGGTTCTTCGCGTAATTCGCGTGTACTTCCATAAAATGGCGATTGTCCAGAACCGGGACAATGATTTTCTTCATGTCGTACGGTCGGCGGGAACTGTCCGGGATAATCGTATCAAGCTCCGGGACCAGCCTGTCCATAGGGTCTTCGGTATGAAGAACCGGTGGAGCGACTCTGTTGCTGTCAGGGAGAAATGAAAGCAGTTCTCTGACCTTGGCTAACGTATCTTTTTCCGTGGCATAGTGGAAATGGCACACGCCGGATACTCTTCCGTGAACTTTCGCTCCTCCGAGGCTTTCCGGATCGATCTCTTCACTGGTGACCTGTTTTATTACCTGAGGACCGGTAATAAACATATAGCTGGTTTTTTCCTTCATGAAGATGAAGTCCGTAACAGCGGGAGAATAGACCGCTCCACCTGCGCACGGCCCCATGATAACCGAGATTTGCGGGATGACTCCCGATGCGCGGACATTCCTATAAAAGACTTCCCCGTAGCCCCCGAGGCTTTCCACGCCTTCCTGGATTCGAGCGCCGCCTGAATCGTTTATACCGATTAGAGGAAAACCGTTGCGATAGGCGAGATCCATCACTTTGCAGATCTTCTGCGCATGCATGAGAGAAAGACTGCCGCCGAACACGGTGAAATCTTGTGCAAACACATATACACCCCGGCCGTTCACCTTTCCGAACCCCGTGATCACGCCTTCCCCGGGTATTACGGTTTTGTCCATACCAAAATCGCTGCACCGGTGGACAACGAATTTGTCGATCTCTTCAAAGGAACCATCGTCCAGAAGCTCCAAGACTCGCTCTCGGGCAGTCATCTTGCCGGCTTTATGCTGCTTTTCTATTTTATCCACGCCTCCGGCCATATCGGCCTCGGCAAGCTTTTCCAACAGCTCCTCGAACTTCTGTTCCATCACGGACATGTACATCTCCTCTTTATTTCGGTAAGGTCCAAGATCGCTTGCGCAGAATGCGCGGGAAAGTCGGGGTTTGGTACATAAGCGTTAATCTGCAGTACGCGAGAGAGCGGACTTTGATTCAACGCATGGTAAATTTCAACAAATCCCATCATGTGTGGCCACTGCAATTCCCGCATGGAAATTCAACTTGCAGCAAGCATCAAAAGCTCTTGAGACAGACTGCGGCAAGGAACATCGTGCAAAAAATTTCTTACCAACTTCGGCACAGCGCAGATGTTCTGAGCCCCATCACGAATTTAAAGCAACTGCTTAACCGCAGAGCCCACTTGAGTCAGGTTCTCAATAACGGTCACGCCCGCATCCTGTAATGCCTGGATCTTTCCCTGAGCTGTGCCGGATCCGCCGGATATGATCGCTCCAGCGTGCCCCATCCTTTTGCCCGGAGGGGCCAGTCTTCCGGCAATATAAGCTGCAACCGGTTTGTTGAATTCATTTTTAATATATTCCGCAGCCTGTTCCTCGGCAGATCCGCCGATTTCTCCTATGAGCACCACGGCCTCAGTTGCAGGGTCCTCCCGGAACATCTTCAGAACGTCCACGAAGCTGAGCCCGACCACCGGATCGCCTCCCAGACCGAGACACGTGCTCTGCCCGATTCCATTCTTGGTGAGCTGGTCTACAACCTCGTACGTGAGCGTTCCAGAGCGTGAGATCACTCCCACAGGTCCGGGCTTGTGAATATATCCCGGCATGATACCGACTTTGCACGATTCGGGTGGAGAAATGATTCCCGGCGTATTCGGCCCTATGAGAATTCTTCCTTCCTGCCTGAGCGTATACAGTGCAGACGCTGTATCAAGGGGCGGGATCCCTTCCGTGATGCATACGACAACCTGGATTCCCGCGTCCACGGCTTCGAGAATCGGGTCTTTTGCGTGGGCTGCAGGTATGAAAATTAGAGAAACATTGGCTCCGGTTTCTCTGACGGCCTGCCAAACGGTATTGAAAACCGGTATACCTTCAACAGTGGAGCCGCCTTTTCCGGGGGTAACTCCGCCTACCATATTCGTGCCGTATTCCCGGCACGCAAGCGAATGGAATGTTCCATTGCGCCCGGTAATTCCCTGGCATATGACTCGTGATTCCCTGTTTACGAGAATTGCCATTTCACCTCTCCATAAAAAAGCTAAAGGGACTTGGCCTTGGCAACCACCAGTCGTGCGGCTTCGTCCAGGGACGGTATCATCTCTACGGGAAGACCGGACTTCTCGAACAGCTCGCGGCCTTCTTCGATGTTGGTTCCTTCAATACGAGCAACAATAGGAAGCGCTACTCCGCGGGCGTTCAATGCTTTGATAACTCCTCGGGCCAGCACATCGCACCGCAATATACCACCGAATATATTAATGAAAACCACTTTTACCCGCCGGTCGTCCAGGAGAATATTCATCGCGTCTGCCACGCCCTGCTCGCTTGCTCCGCCTCCCACGTCGAGAAAATTTGCAGGAGAGCCGCCGTGGAGAGCGATCAAATCAAGAGTGGCCATAGCGAGACCGGCTCCGTTGACGATGCACCCGATATCGCCGGTCAGCTTGATATAGCTCAATCCATCTTTTCTGGCAGACAGTTCGAGCAAATCTTCCTGAGATCTGTCCCGCATTGACTCCAGCTCCGGATGTCGAAACAGAGCATTTTCATCCAGGTTGATCTTGGCATCCAGGGCGAGAACCTTTTCCCCCGAGATAATCAAAGGGTTAATTTCCGCAAGAGTGCAATCGTACGTTACGAACACGTCGTACACTGCACTGACCGTCTTTGCTATTTGCTGTGCATGAATCTTGTTGTCGCTCAGTCTGTATGCCAGGAGTCTCGCTTGAAAAGGCGTGAGTCCTCGCAGAGGATCCACCGCGATCGTAATAATTTTTTCCGGTGATTCCCTGGCAAGCTTCTCAATTTCCACACCGCCCTCAGAGCTCGCCATAATGGTGACTTTACCGGAAGCTCTGTCCAGGACGGCACCCAGGTACATTTCCCGATCGATGGGAAGGACTTCTTCCACCAACAGAGCGCTCACGGGTTTGCCTTCCGGTCCGGTCTGATACGTGACCAGTTGGCGCCCCAAAATTTCCGACGCTTTGGCCCTGATATCGCCTTCTGCGGAGACGAGTGCAACACCGCCGGCCTTTCCCCTGCCGCCTGTGTGCGCTTGGGCCTTGAGAACCACCTTTTCAGATTTCAATTCCCGGGCGGCAATCTGTGCTTCCAGGGGATCGTAACAAACCGAGCCTCTGGGAATAGGTACCCCTCGCGCTGCCAGGATTTCTTTTGCCTGATATTCGTGAAGATTCATAAACCAGGGCCCCCAATTTAAGTAAGACCGCTTGAAACGTATCTATACGCGCAGCCTCAAAGAGAAATGTCACTATAGACTGCAAAACACCAACAATAGACTGATCAGTTTACCTGCCCCATCGTTCACAATCAAGAAAAATGAGGATCGAGACGCATTCCTTCAGTTACCCACGGAGATGAGACGCTGGGGACATGTCATTGCGAGGAGCGGAGCGACGTGGCAATCTCCTGATACGTGCCTGTACCTTCAGGGGATTGCTTCGCTTCGCTCGCAATGACATGCTCCATGAGCCTCTTCCACACACAATAAACGGTTGCCTACAAAACGAAATACTTCTCAAGCTCCCGCTCGAAACTGAAGATTTACATCGAGACGCATCTGTTCACGGATTCGTCGGGAAAACCCCTCGTCCCGTAGCATTAACAGGAAGTGCACCTCGCTGTGAGTCTTTATTGCCCGAATATATTGACTTAATTAGTCTATGATTTGGCTAATTTGGTGGTATTTGTGCCATTCTATGTAGTAATTTAACATAACCATTTGACTAAATATGATTTTGGTGTACAAGTCTCCTGGCTTTCATCGAAAAGCCTTATCTTTCCGGAGGCGCCTCACAATGCGAATTCTATCAGCGGCCTTTTGTTCTCTTGTCCTCGTAATCCTTATGTGCGCAACACCTTTCGTATGGGCGAATGAATCGATACAACCGCCGGCAACGAGTTTGACAGATCGATTGCCGACCAAGGCCAAAGGTTCGGTTCACCTGGTGGATGCGAGCGCTTCACCGGACGGGGTGGCTCCCCAGAAGCTCGATGTTTCAGGTGCAGCAACCAGAACGCTTGTAGGTGTAGGTGCTTCCAAACCAGTTATGCCCTGTCGGAACTGTCCTCAGGGTTCGCCGAGTACCACGGGCGATGCTCAGGCTCAAGGAGTCACCCAAAATGTTCCGGATACGTCTCAACCTGCACGCGCAGGTTGTAAGAATTGTCCGAAAACCCCAAAATAAAGGTTTGAAATAGTTTATGGCAGGCTGCATCACTCACGGAGGCGGTAAACTGTGAGAGTACGATGCGTGTTAATGTACACGGGCCAGGCAGAGGGAAACCTGTCATGTGAATCCGAGCACGTTACTCGACAACTTCGGTCTTTCGCTTGGGCAATTGTTTCGGTAAGAGCGAGCAATTATGGGCAGCAGTAACAGATTCCCTCGTATGGTTCCGCACTTACGAGGAATAAGATTTTTTTGATTGCTTGCTCTCGGTCCCCAAGCTATTATCGTTCGATTATGAAAAAAGGCAGAATACTTGTAGTTGATGATCAGGAAGAAATTCTGGAATCCCTGGGCGCAATCCTGGCGGATGAAGGACACTCGCTGATTAAGGCCAGAGACGGTCAGGAAGCACTTCATATCGTTCAGAGCGATTCCCCTGATATAGTTTTCCTGGATATCTGGATTCCGGGCATCGACGGAATGCAGACACTGAAAGCCATCAAGAAGATCGATCCGCAGTGCTCCGTCATCATGATGAGCGGACACGGAACGATTGAAACCGCGGTCAAAGCTATCAAGCTCGGTGCCACTGATTACCTTGAAAAACCGCTTAACCTCGAAGACGTTCTTCACCTGGTGGACAAGGCCATTCTTCTCAAAGAATCAGAGAAGACAAATTCAGGAAACGGTACCGCTCCGGCTCACCTTATCGGCATCTCGTCCAAAGTGGTCAGTCTCAAGAAGACCTTGGAAAAAACGATAGCGGAAAAAGGGTCTGTCTGGCTTGCGGGCGAGAAAGGAACGGGTAAGGAGTTCCTGGCCCGGAGCATCCATCGAATGGAAGGCAAAGATCGCGATAATCTGATAAAGATCCGTTGTACAGAACTTACTATCGAGAACTTGCACGAATCTTTGCTGGGTAAGAAGTCCGCCTCAGATAGCGCACTTTCAACGTTCGACCGCCGCAGGAATGAAAAGACGTTGCTTCTGGTGAGAGTGGATCGGCTTGCAAGAGAACTGCGCGCTCCTTTGACCGGTATTCTTCGCGAGTTGATGATTGCGGACGGAAAAAATCCGAGATCCGCCGGGGGATTCAGAATTCTTTCCACAAGCCTGATGGATGCAGACGATCTGGTCCGGACCGATGGATTCCCTCAGGAATTGGCGGATCTGCTGGCCCAGAGAGTGGTTCGAGTTGCCTCCCTTCGCGAGCGGCCTGATGACATCCCGCTTTATATCGAACACTTCTTGCGGGAAGCGGGTGAAGAGTTCGACCGGAACATAGTCGAAATGGACAATGAGGCTATGGACCGCCTGCTTTCTTACCCCTGGCCGGGAAATGTGAAAGAGCTCAAAGTTTTGATCGAGCATGTGGTGATGACCGCACCCGGACCGCAAATTACGGCAAACGACCTTCTCATTCCCATGACAGGAGTCCTGGACAATTCCGGGGTTGACACCATTATTGAAGCCGCACCGGAACCGGTTAAGTCTGAAAGCACCCCGGATATTACGATTATCCCGGGACCGGCCGACCGGGAAGTAATATCGGAAAGCAGCACCTCCCGCCAGAAAACGTTGCGGGGAAGAGTCGTAATGTACGGGCAGGGCCTCCACTCCGGAGTGAAAACCGGACTGACGTTATCGCCTTTGCCGCCGTCCAGTGGGATTCTGTTCGGTCATATAACTTCCGCGGGTACAGTTCCGGCCCTGCTTGCCAATGTGGAATCCACGGAATTCTCCACGTGTCTCAAACGGAACGGTCTCCTGGCGAAGACAATCGAGCACCTCATGGCAGTGTTTCACGTGTACGGCCTCACAAACGTGCTCGTAAAAATTTCGGGCGAAGTGCCGATTATGGACGGTTCAGCTGTTCAGTTCTGTAATCTGGTTGAGAACGCTGAAATCATTGTGCAGAGCGATCCAATCGAAGAAGTCAGGATAACCGAGCCCATAGAACTCCCCATGCCTCCGGGAAGCCCCAAGTTCATGAGGGTGGAACCGTCCGATTGTCTGGAAGTGGATTACTTTCTGGATTATCCGCCACCGATAGGCACGATGCAGATGTCTTACCGGTGCGAGGGACCGGAGAGTTTCAAGCAAGAAATAGCCCCTGCGCGAACCTTCGGGTTCGTCAAGCACATGCGCATGATGGATGAAATGGGACTTGCGGGAGGCGGCAAATTATCCAATGTCATCCTTCTCGATGACGAAAAAGTCGTCAATCCACCGCTCCGTTACGAAAACGAGTTCGTCCGTCACAAAATTCTGGACGTGATAGGTGATTTCTACCTGTTCGGAAGACCGTTTAAGGGCAAGATTATCGCTCGTCAGACGGGACATACCGAAAATATAGCCATGCTCAAGCTCATAGGTGAAAAGACGGGGATCCTTTAAGCGCCACGATAATCAGATGCTAAAGAAGATTACGGTACTTTTGTTACTATGTTGCACGAGCTATGTTGTTGGCTCGTGCGCATATTTTCCTAAACTGGACCGATCGCCGGCTGTCACTTCTCCGGAGTCTCAAAAAAGGATTCCCCTCCCGCCCACCATAGAGGATTTCAACGATCATGACGATTAAGAACATGCCCGAACCGCGTTTTCCTGTCATTGACAGGTCTAAGACGCTAGTCTAATCTTGTTCCATGCGCGATAAGGTTTCCGATTCCATCAGCATGAGAGGGGTTAACCGGAGAGTCTTCGAGAGATCTTTCCTTCTGGAAGTCTTGTGGAACTATGAGAAAAAGCAAAATATCGGTTTCGTTTTCTGTTTTTTGCCTGCACTCGAACGGTTATACCCCGATCAGGAAGAGCGGAGAGAAGCGATACGCCGCCATTTAGAGCCGGTGAATACGCATCCCACCATGGGACCGCTTTTAGCCGGTTTGACAGCCAGACTGGAGCATGATCTTGAGCCTTCCACGATTATTCCGTACAGAAAACGTGTCATGGCTACTCTGGCTGCTTATGGCGATCGTTTTTTCTGGAGTCATTTGAAACCGTTGGCTGCGGTATGCGGGACCTTGTTCGGCTTCTTGTTTTTCGGATCTGTCGTTGGCATTGTCATACTGCTGGCAACGTACAATCTACCCCAGTTTTTTCTCCGGGGTCGAGGATTTCTGATGGGGTGGAAGGAAGGCCTTCAAGTCCTTCAGATACTTAAGAGTCCGGGAATAGCAGCGATTGTTGCATCGGCTCGGGATGTCATCGCGGTCGCTCTGGGGCTTTTGACGGGGTTGATCCTGTATCTGGGCATGAAAGTACCGGTGCCGGAAGTCTCAGTGAATTTGGTGGCCGGAGGCGGGCTGTTTGTTGCCGCTTTAGCTGCTGTGGCTCTTTTTCGTTTGCGAATGCCTCCTGCAGCAGTCATTTACCTGATTGCATTGGGCGTGTTTTCTACATTCGTATTTCTTCAAACGGGGATGCTGGTCGTATGATTCTGAATTATGAACTCTTAGAAACCAAGCTCACGGTGAGCAACGAATTGGGTCTTCATGCACGAGTGGCCACTATGATGGTACAGGCAATGCAGAATTATTCCTCACAGGTCACTTTAGTGAAAGATGGAGTGGAAGTTGATGCAAGAAGTGTGTTAGGATTACTTCTTTTAGCTGCCACGCCCGGGTGCGAGATAACTGTACGAGCTTGCGGCCCGGATTCTGAGCAAGCAATCCAGGAGATCAGTCGATTAATTCAAAATGAAGAGCCCGAAAAAGGTTAGCGGGAAAAAAAACCGTACGTCGCCCAAAGCGAACGAGAACGACAAAAATAAATTGATGCGGGGGGTCGGAGTATCCGGCGGCATCGGAATCGGACAGGCCGTTGTTATCGAACGTTTGACAACGGAAATCTGTCCTAAACGCATGCTGAAGCCTGAGGAAGTACCTGCGGAAATCATCAGGTTCGAGGCTGCCATTGAAACCGCCGCGGAGCGCATAAAATCCATCAAGGGTCACATAGGACCGCATCATCCCCTGGGCGATCACGCGTACATCCTGGATACGCACATTCTCCTCCTCAAGGACAGGATGTTCTACGAGGGCACCAAGCAGGCCATCGCATCCGAAAAACAGAACGCTGAATGGGCAGTTTCCGAAATAATGCTCAAGATCACGTCAGCGTTCGACACCATTGAAGACGAATACCTTAAAGAACGGGCGAGAGACATTCATTTTGTCGGTGAACGCGTACTGCGCATTCTGATGGGCATTGCTACGGAAAAAAAGATCCATCAGTTGCCGCCCAATTCCATCATAGTTTCACAAGATTTATCTCCGGCAGATACTGCTCAGATCAAAAGAGAATGCGTGCTCGGATTTGCCATAGACATGGGTGGGAGAACCTCTCATACCGCGATTATGGCTCGATCTTTGAAAATCCCTGCTGTCACCGGTTTGGAAAAGATCAGTAAACAGGTACAAACCGGAGACACGATCATAATCGATGGCAGTACCGGAGTCCTCATTATCAATCCCGACCCGGACGTAATCTTCAGATATCGGGAAAGACAAGAGCTTTATAAGAAATACCAGCAGTCTCTCATGACCTACGGCCGGCTGCCTGCGGTCACACGGGACGGCTCGAGGTCTGTTCGTATTTCCGCGAACATCGAGCTGGTGGACGAGATTGATATTGCCTATTCCCATGGAGCTGAGGGTATCGGACTGTTTCGAACAGAGTATCTTTTTCTGGGAAGGCCCGATTTGCCTTCCGAAGAAGAGCAGTTCGACGCATATCGACAGGTTCTGGAACACCATGCGCCGAAACCGGTCACCGTACGTACTCTGGACATTGGCGGTGATAAGATTGCGGTTAGCCTGGATACTCCACTTGAGACAAATCCGGCTCTGGGATTCAGAGCGATACGTCTTTGTCTGAGCCGGCCGGACCTCTTCAAAACCCAACTGCGTGCAATTTATCGAGCCGCGGTTTACGGCAACTGCAAGTTGTTGATTCCCATGATCTCGTGTCTACCAGAATTGTTTGCCACGAAACAGATTCTTGAAATGGTAAAGGAAGAGCTCAGAAGCGAAGGATTACCATATGGTAAGGAAGTAAAGCTGGGAATTCTCGTGGAAGTTCCTTCTGCGGTGGCGATTGCCGATCTTCTGGCCAAGGAGGTCGATTTCTTCAGCATAGGAACCAACGACCTGATTCAATATGCTCTTGCCATAGACCGCGTGAACGAACATGTGAATTACTTGTATGATACGCTTCATCCGGCCATCCTGAGATTGATACGCCAGATAGTCAGTGCAGGCCAGGCGGGCGGTATTCCGGTTGCAATGTGCGGAGAAATGGCGGGCGATCCCGTGAACACTCCGATTCTCCTGGGTCTCGGTCTGGACGAGCTTTCCATGAATGCCCTTGCTATCCCGATGGTGAAGAAACTCATCCGGTCGATCAGCATGGACGAGTGCCGGGAGCTGACCTGGCAGGCGTTCCAGATGAGCGATGCCAAGGAGATCCACGGTTTCCTCGAGTCCTGGATCAGGAAACGTTTCCCCAAAGACTATTTTATCGATCAGAATCAATAATCATATATGACGCAAAATGACGGTATAAAGCTGATCTGCAAAAACCGGAAGGCGTTTTTCAATTTTGAGATTGAAGACACCTTTGAGGCAGGGATCAGCTTGCTCGGTTCGGAAGTGAAATCTCTGCGGAGCGGCAAAGCCAATCTTTCGGATTCGTACGGCAAGATTGTCAAAGGAGAGCTCTTTCTTGTGGATGCTCACATTTCGCCGTTTCCACAGGCCAATCGAGAGAATCACGAGCCCTTGCGTGACCGCAAATTGTTGGTCCACAAACGGGAATTGAAAAAGCTCACCGGGAAAGTCGCTGAGCGGGGCTATTCGCTCATACCGTTGAAAATGTATTTCAAGCGTGGTAGAGTCAAGGTGGAAATGGCTCTCGCCAGGGGCAAGAAGACCTACGATAAACGGGAGGCCATTAAGAAAAAAGACCAGCGCAGAGAACTGGAACGTCTGGTAAAATATCGCCAGAGATCCTCTTAGGTTCACTTTTTTTGTGAAGCAAGGGGAACGTCAAGGCTCTGAGAGTGTCTGTAATTGTACGGATTAGTATTTCCAATCTTCCAAAGGGGGCGACCTGGTTTCGACGGGGATAGTTGAGGTCAAGGCTGCATGTCGAGCACTCCGGTGACTCGTTAAACCGCCGGTAAAATAAGATACTCGCCAACGATTACGAGTACGCTCTAGCCGCGTAAGGCTAGCACTTCTCCGTTCCTTTCCTGTGGGGGTGGAAGAAGTGAGGGCAGCAGGATAGCCGAGTTTCCGTGCCTGTTGGAAACGACGCGAAATAAATAGCGGGCTGGTCTGAAGGGAACCTTTTCCGAGGGGGTCCGAACGGACGAGAATCAAAACTCGGAATAAGCATGTAGAGGCCTTCGGCTGAAGATTTCCGGACGCGGGTTCGATTCCCGCCGCCTCCACCACTTAACCTGTTATAATCATTAATTTTGGTGTTCTAAGAATGTGTCAGCAAAGGGCCTGTAGATCAAACAACGTTCATTGATGAGGCTAATTGCGAATATGGTCAAACGAGGCCGAATGTTGAGGGAAAGAAAAAGCGTGGATTTCCTGTCTTTTGATCAACCGTTCTCGATCAGGGACATTCTTATTGGATTCCAGACCTCTGTATTAGATAGCTTGAACTCTAGAATGAGCTTGACACGACAACGCGATAATTATATTCGGTTTGCGAAAGGCGGGGAACAAATCAATAAAATCTTGAATCCATCACATTTTCATGGTAAAAATTGTCATTTTCCTGTATTGATTTATTAGGTTTTCGCAACTTCCGGAACTAAGAAAGCTCATGTATCACGGCTGTTTCCTATCCGATCAAGCGTTTTTCGGCAGGTTGCCTTTATCCCGGCGAATTGATATCTTTTATTATAACAATGGCGTGCTTTGTGGCGCGAAGGTTCCGCGACCAGAATCGTACGTGTGTGAGACTGAGGAGTATGCCGATGTCCGGTAGATCCAAGAAAAAAGCCGCAAAGAGGGTCTTGATTCTTGACCAAGATCGGCTTTCGCAGTGGGTTAAATCCAGCGAAGGGGAACGCGCAGCGAAACAGACTGGGAAAAATGCTGACGAAATAGTGAAGCCATTTAAGAAAGCACTCAAAATCAAGTTTGGGCTTTTTCGAAAAGCAATGACAATCTGACCGGGATAAGCAGTGTCGATCAGATTTGAGATTCATCGTTATTGCATCGAAAGAGTCTATGAAATCCTCACTCGACACCAAAAAAGTGATGCTGCGAGGATCGTTGAGAAACCGATCTTATCGTATTTCGACACTTATTTTAACGATCTTAGCGCAAAAACCATCGTGCTCGAAGATCCCTATATGGACCGGGATTTCTTGGACGATTTTTCATCTTACTATGTGAGATGCTACGGAGACTATCCTCGCAATTGTTCGCGACTACATTTCTTCTCCATCGATTTTGACGAGAGAGAATTCAGACAACTGCTCACCCGGACCAGAAAACGGAATCTCAAATCAATCAAGTCACATTACTTGGGTTTTGTGGTCACGAAAGGGCTTCCATCTACCGTCATCGGTCGGACTTGCCTGACCACCTATCCAGATGATCATGGCCGCAGACACTTTCCCATTGTCCGAGGTTATGACGCAAATCTGTTTGGAATTCCCCTGCGGGTTAGTACCTTAGCATTTCAAGAACAGGATAGAACAGTTGCAGCGTGTGCAACCAGCGCGCTATGGACCATATTTCATGGAACGGGTATGCTTTTTCAGCATCGCATTCCTTCTCCAGTCGAGATTACCCGTGCTGCAACTGATCGGTTTCCAAATGAAAGATCATTTCCGAATGACGGCCTGGATCTCTTGCAGTCTGTCGATGCTGTTCGGTCTCTGGGATTGGAGCCCACTAAACTCGATATTTCGGATCCCTATGTTTTCAAGAGCACCGTTTACGCATATCTCAAAGGGCGAATCCCTGCTCTTCTGGGAATATGTTGGGAACCACCAGGTGAAAATGAAGAATGTCATGCTGTTGCGGTTACCGGTTTCAGTTTAGGACGCGAAGAAGCTCAACCAAGAGGAATCTTTAACTTCCGCCTGCGTGCGTCACGTATTAACGAGATTTATGCTCATGACGACGGCATAGGTCCATTTGCGAGAATGTTATTCGTTGATGACGACAGGAGATTGCGGCGATCGTGGACAGATAATCAAGGCGAAACTCAGACGCAAGACACGAATCCAGAATTTTTGCTTGTTCCGCTTTATCACAAAATTCGGATTCCTTTTTATAAAATATTAGGCGTTACGGTAAACTTCGACGGGGAATTAAAGGCCGCTGCAACAGGAAGCGGATCTAGCATCCCAGATGAATTTGAGTGGGATATTTTTCTTACTACAGTTAACGATTTGAAAACAGATCTTTTTTTGTCAACCCATTTCGACTCTCCGGAATTCAGGCAACAGATACTTCTCAAAGCTATGCCCAGATTTATATGGCGTTCAACAGCACTCTTGAACGGCGAACCCATTCTCGACCTGTTTTTCGACGCCACCGATATTGAGCAAGGTGAATTGTTTGTAAGATCAATGACTTATGATAAGGAGAATTCTAAGGTACTGCGAGACTTTTCAACTGCGGTTTTGGAACGTGACGCTCCGCTTGACCGCAGGGTTGAGAGCATTTTCAAGAGCCTCGCGCGTCAGGATTGAACTCCTCACGAAGGCTTTTTCGACTCCTCACTCTCGTCCTCCGTCTGTGACTTGCTTTCAGTCTTCACGAGTACGAAGCCCGATCCTCCTTTCGGTGGATTCGATTCGTCAACAGCCTCAGCGTCTTCCCGGGGGTGATATCCCCTGAATTTCTTCCCTTGGAAGAATGCGGCTAAACTACGGCGTTCTTTTTTGTCGCCCATCGCTGGAATCCTCTTTGTGCTTTGGATGCTATTTTGAAAAAAATTCTATTGACACAAGTTCGTTGCCAGTGAACAATATCCCTGCGGATCTATCTACAGGGTCCAAAAATTGTCCCTTGTCATCCAACCTCCATACTTTCTCCAAGTAGATTTCCGGGTTAGTGGGATCGGAGGACGCAAACGATTTCTTACCAAATTTACCTCCTAATATGGAGCCATCTTTCAACCGAACAATTGCCCAATGCTCTCGACCTCTTTGGCGGAAAAACCAATCCCACGGCCTCTCAATAGGATGAATGAGATGTTCGTCGATTCGTTCAGTCAGTGAAAGCCATAGATATAAAATAGTCAAAATAACAGGGAAAACAGCCAGGACCAGGAACCAAATGACTATATAGGCCCAGAAATGGTGATTATAAAAATCTAGTCCTTTAGATAGTAGCAGAAACGGAGAGCACAGAGCATAGTTGATAGCGCTAAAGCAGATCACCTGCACGAGGGATTTGGAGAAATCCCGCCGTGGTCCAGCTATCACCATGTCGTGAACTGTGATCATTATAAACCCAGGAATCACGAAAGTAAGAAAAACTGCCATAGAATCTTGGCTCCAGACATTCACGCGCCTATCCTCCTCTCTTGAGGTCTACGATACCACTTAATCGGCATATGCCGTGAAACCCTGCCACTTCAATTTATAGTCAGTCAAGCGAAATCGGTTCTTTCGGGTCGAATGTTTTGTGAATGATCAAAGGGGTCTTTGTCAATCGCATCTAAATCGAGCTATGATTCTGGACACATATAGAGAACAAGGTTCGCGGGCACCAATGCATCATTAATTATAAACAGCGGGTTTTGTAATTCGAACCGCCAGGGCCTTGAGCATCAACTGACCGATCACTTCTCGTCCCGATCCTTAATCTGAGATGGCAAAATCCTCAGTCCAGTGCGTAGGATGTGGTGACCAACGGGAACCGCATCTGTCCACTCGATCGCTCATTCCTCGATCGATACGGTTCGATCTCGCTCACCAGAACCTACAATACTAGAATGATTCTACGCGGGTTTTGCCTTGGGTTCCCTTGCTACGGCATTGAAGAGAAAGTCAGCAAGCAATCTCCTGCCAACGTCTGATCGTATCCTCGCCAACCAGGGCCAGCTGGACACCAACTCCTGTCGGCGAGGATTTCGCATTCCAAAACACTGGATACGTCGCTCCCCGTTAGCTTTTCGTCTGATGCGGCGTTCCAAGGTAAGGGAACTCCTTGAGAATGTCGGTGTGCGGCTTGAGGCCGGTGGGGGGAATATCGCCCTTGGAGAGGAAAGCGAGGCGATAATTGATGACGTCGTCAGTAAAAACACGGCCGTTTGGATACTTCGCAGGCTTCGAAGGATCGAAGCACAGCATGTCTGGCAGAATGCGTTCAGCATCGATCGCTGCAATTGCTTCTTCGCGGGTGTAATTGCCCGTATGTCCCATCAGGTGAACAAACTGATCCGTCCAACGTTTGCGATCGTTGACCGGCTCGCTGGCGTTGAATTCCAATTTGGTTTCGTCGGTGTTGAAGAAGCTGCTGACGCTCGGGTGGCCGGCGCGATCGACATGAAGCAACTTGCCGTCCTCGCGTACGCTGCACCGCCCCCAGATCCGGATCTCCGGGTTTGCGCCGAGCTCGCTTGTCGGCAGCTCGATCACTGTCGAGAACACATTGGCTTCCGTATTTGAATCCACGCCGCTCCAGGGAGACTTGCCTCCCAGGTGGAGTGCGGTGAAATTTCTGCCGCCCGAGGTATCGAACAGATTCTTAATTCCGTCGTAGTCGAAAAAGAAAGCGTCGCTGCGAGTACCGGCGAAGAAAGTGTATGCGCCGGATTTGACAATGTTGGGATTGGGACCGAACGAGACCTCGGCATCGGTGATGATCTTCGTCCCAACAGCTTCGACCGAGCGGGATTCCGCGCCTTTTGCCACGAAGACGTTGACGGTCTGCTTACCGTTTTGCGGTGGCGAGAACACGTAACTGATCGCAATGTCTGTCAGGCAGTCTCCGTCATTATCAATGTTGAGGCGATAGATGGCGTCAGGGTGTAGCGCATCGGCATTCGGATTTGCATTGAGGATGATCACAGTCCTCGACGGGTCATTCGGCGACGGGAACGCGTAAAGGTCGCAGAGGTCGAGTCTTTGGTCCCCGAGAGGTGGCCCCAGACTAAGTCCGGTAAAATGATTCGACATTTTTTCTCCTTCCGTCAGATAAGCATTTTCTTTTGGGTGGTTTGCCCCGGAACACCGCAAGACCCTTTAAGCTCTTACACGGAACGTGTCCGTGACAGAAATGGGTCAAATCTACATCTACAATTAACTTGTCTTCCGATTATCGGCTTTTGTTCCAACCCCTTGTTTAGCAGCGTCGGGGGAAAGGGGGATCACGAAATAGAGCATTTTACGGTCAATACAATTACTAAATAACGCAATGCCAATTCTTCTATTTGCCTTGAGCCTTGATCACAAATGATACATACATAAGGTTAGCAGATTTTATGCAGTGAGTGAAAACACCGTGAAATAGCCGAACGTCAGGATTGCTGAAACACGGATTCTCACATGAACGCTGAACTGTTGAGCGGGGGAATTCCGGAGACACCGCGCGCAATTCATGTATTTAGATGCATTCAGATCGGATTCGATTCCCGCCGCCTCCACCAGTTAACTTGTTGAATCATTAAAATTGATCCCTCAAAAAAGCCTGTAGAGTGTCTGCAAATTGAAAACGTCCACTCAGGCTTTCAAGCATTACGTCTTGAAAAGAAAAGACGGGCTACGCGCGAAGGCCGCAGCGAAAACGAAGACTTTTCTGTCAATTATTGATTAACAGCGAATTCAGGCCCGTGTTAAAGAGCGATCCCCGGGTTTACTTGGCTGTGGCGGACATATCCACAACCGGTTGGGTACCTGTTGTGCTGATTTTCTTCACTTCTTTGGCGTCCAGGTCGAATTTCCGAAGGTCCACCATCCGGATGGTCTGGTCAGCGTATGACCGGTAGTAGTAGCACAGGTTCTGAGGGTCCCGAGCGCCGGTAAACTGGGTGCTGTCCGTAAAGAGAGTTCCTGCTTTGTCCATCTCACGTGCGACTCCCACCGGGATGTCGAAGTTGTTGAGAATGTGAAAGACCTGGAAGATGCCCTGTTCCGCGTTCGGTGCCGGGATAGCCGTGGCGCTGAAAACTGCGGCACGCACGAATCTCGCGGGCGGGGTGAAGTCGCCGGGCAGCCCCAACATACCGCTCCCCTGCCCGAAAGCCCGTAACTTGACACCGTCCAGCTCCACCGGGGGCACGTTCCTGGGGTTAAGTGCAATGTAATTACGCAGGTTTGTGATATGCCAGTCGAAGGTAGGTGAGTTGGTGAGCACCCCGAGCGGATTGTTATGGATCTTCAATTTTCCGTCGATGGGTTCGATCACGATGCAGGCCCCCGATTTGTCATACACGGCATAATGAAGAGGCGGGGCTTCCGGTCCCCAGCCTTCCAAAACAGTTGGTGCAATAACAACCTCCCCGCGTTCTACAGCGGCTCTCACTTCGGCAACCGTTGCAAACTGTGTCAGAATCCAGTTGGGAAAATCGATTGCGGACAGCGCTTTCGAGCGGTTCTCATTCGTGATTTCCGTATATCCCGCATAAGTGGGAAGGTAGAAGGCCCCCACCGCCAGACCCTTCTCGTTGAGGCCGTCGGCAATGGTCACGTCTTTGAACGTGATGGTTCCCGCTGCTCCGAATTTCGCCTTGTAATTCAGTCCCGGTCCGCCCGGCGCCTTCCCCACGAACTCGTAGCCCCTCGGAACAACCACAATCGTTGTCTCGACGGGAATGCCAAACTCCAGGGTGCGGCCATGAACGATCGTGCCGTCCGCGTTCCGCAGCATGATGCCAGTGCAGGCCTCTGCCGACGAATGAAACCAAAAAACAGACAATCCACACAGTATGAGAACCGCTGCCATCGATGATTTCGACGTTCTTGAAACCATTGCTACCTCCCCCTTGTGCCTGAAACCGGGCAAATTGGGCCGAAATGTCGGCCGAGTTGATGACTCAATGAATCGGTTTGAATCTGCGTTATCTCGTGGCTGAAAAAGTAAGTTGTTTCGATGGATTAGCATACATATCCGTGAACTCGTCAACCTTATTCTTCTTTGTGCTCTTCATCTGAATCGGCAATCTTTAGGTTGTTCCAGACACCAGCGAAAAGCGAGTGCCAGAGTTTGTGGTTTTCGTGAAGGTAACGCAAAGCGCGTGAATTGTCAGGTATCGGCAGCAGCTACTCCTTCAGTTCGCGAGAGTTGTGTTAGGAAACAACATTCTCTCTGGTTGTTTCTTCGCTAACTGGATCGTCTGCAGGTATCGGCCAAGCTGCTCTGTAATCTGGTCGGCTGTGCGATATCTCATGGCTGAGAGGCCGACACTGACGATTATGAGGTTCGAACACAGATGCTGCCAGGCATATTCCAGGTCGTCGCAGAGTTTGAGCAGCGTCTCGTCTCCAACCGATTCGCGAGCGGTCCTAAGTCCTTCCTTTACCTTCTCGTCCATCTCACCTAATGTATTCTGATTGCCCATCGCAGAAACTCCTTTGCCTATCACAACCTTCTTACCCCACCCTGAAATACTGCGCTTCCAGGAAACCGAACATCAGTTTTGCAAGGGACGTGCCACGAAGCCGGCTCAGATGCTCCTTTTGTTTGCAAACCCGCTCTGAAGGCTGGTTTGGGGAGTATTCTCCAGTGATTCGCTGGAAGGGCTATTTCTGCCTGGATCTGAGAGACAGGGTAAGGCAAAAGAGTGTCCGGTATTGAATTCGAGGGTAGAGACGCTATGATCTTTTCTTCTTCTCGATCACAGACTCACGTTCGGAACTATGGAAATCGTTCCATGCAAACGATTCGGAAACTATGGTTCGTTTTCCATACCTTGATCTCAGAAGCAATCGCGTATTGTGCAGAGCGATTCGTCGAAAATTGGTAGCCATCGGCTTCCGTACTGGTGGAGAACGTGTCAATAGATCAGTTGGTTGTTACTGGCGGGGACGCCGGACACTACTTATGCCTCCTATGGACAGGCAGGTCGGGTTCGGAAGCACCGCACGCTGTATCCTGTGGGAAGAACAGCGAGGCCAAAGCAAGCTTTTTGTTCTTTTAACGATCGAATTGTCAAATACGTAACAGAAGCAACCAAGCGGCATGGATCTTATTACAAGTTGGAAAGCACCATTTTTGTCAGCTATCAGGAGGTAACGGATAATCCGGCCGTAATTGATGGGCACGGTTAAAGTGTTTTCTTGCATTATCCTTTTGGCCTGCTGCCCGATATGCACGACCGATATTGTAGTGAGCTTCAAAATTGTTGGGAGCTGATCGCAAAGCTTCCGATAACAGCGCTATTGCCTTACTTGTATCTCCCATTTCCAGATATGCTATTCCGAGGTTCACGCGGGAATTCACATATTCGGGCTTGAGCTGCAATGCAATGCGAAACTGCTCAGCCGCTTCTTGGTGCATTCCGGACAGCAAATACCCGTTTCCCAGATTGTGGTGAGCGATGTACATTCCCGCCTGCACTGGCGCTATCTTCTGCTTCTCACATTGAAGCGCCTGCGAATTGCCGGATCTCTCCAAATCTATGCAGGATTGCAGTTTTCGTGCAAGGAAGTCTTGTTTCAGGTCCAGGGTTTTCTTGAAGTGAGGTATCGATTCCTGCGGTTGTCCAGCGCCGATCAATGCATGGCCGAGAAAATTGTGGGCAGTCCAACTGTCGGGATTCATTTGCAGGTTGTGGCTCCAGAGAGTTACCGAATCTTTCCACATGTGAGCAGCGGAATTCGTTTGCACGGCAAGGAATGCCAGATAGGCAGCAATACAGGCAATCATCGCATACGAAACCGAGGGCCGAAGTCGTTCGTACAGCATCCGCACGGCAAATGCAAAGAAATGAGCAAAACCCACCATGGACAGGTACATGAAATGATCCGCAGTATACGACAGCCTGAGAAAACCGAATTTCAACAGACCGCAAACCGGAAGAAGAGGAATCAGGAAATTTGCCGCACTCCAGAGGAGGGTTCCCGGAAGTCTCTTGCGGAGCAGGAGCGCTATAGTGGCGACTGTCACAAGCGAACCCAGAGGAAGCCACCATTCCACGCTGAAGAAGTCCACCTCCCAGGTTGCATATAAAGGTGAAATCCCGGTTGGGAAGAAAGCTTTCTGAACGTAGAACCAGATTGCAGCAGCCGCGACAAAGGGCCGCTCGAGCAAGGGAACATCAGGAGATGTCTCGCCGTACGAGATTCCCTCGCTGTTCATGGTCACCACTCCTGTCAGGAGAGCTATCAGGAAAAAAGGAGCGACCTGGAGGACTCGCCGCCCAATGGAGTGTCGATCGAGCTGCTCATGTAAGAATACCAGCATGAACGCCAATGCTACGGGGAATACGACAACTGTGGGTTTGGCAAAGAGTGCAGCAACAAAAAGCAATAGAGAAGCCACATAACAAACGAGCCTGTTCGTCTTCGCGTATCTCAGGAACAGGATGTAAGAACTCAAATAGAATGCTGCGGCCATCACGCCCTTACGTTGGGCAAACCAGAGAATGGAAGAGACCTGCACCGGATGAATCAAAAATATGAGTGCGGACAGCGATGCAGTCACGTCATCGGCTCCCACTTCACGGGCCAGGAGATACACCAGGATTCCCACCAAACAGTGGAACAGCAGGTTCACGAAGACCGTGATCCAGGCAGAAGGTTCGCCGGTACAGACATTGTCCAGCATGAGGCTTACGGAACTCAACGGAGCGTAATAGCCCGGGACTATTTCACCACGAACATCTTTGAACAACGCCACGATGGTCTGAACATAATCCGTGCTTCCGAGCACGCGTGCATACGAAATGAGATCCCAGTCCACAAAAGTCGTGGGGATTTTAGGCACATACAGGACGAGAGTCGCACCGATTGCCAGAATCAGCACCAGAATGCTTCTATTTCGAACCGAGTTTGTGCCTGATTTCGTCGGAAGGCTCATTTGTTCCCGGTTTCCGATGTTTCACGCAATTGACGCAAAGCGGTTTCGAGATTATCTGCAGCCAGAGAATCTCCCGGTTTTGCTTTGAGTGCGCTCCGGAAGTGCGTTACCGCTTCCTGCAGATGTCCTGCCATTGCGGAAAGCACCCCGAGGTCTGTGTGCGCTGCTGCGTGTCCGGGATTCAAGTGTATCGTTTTCTGAAAATGGGCGACAGCTTCTTGCTGGTTTCCCATTTCGAGGAGCGCCTTTGCCAATTGATAGCAGGAATCCGCAGCATACGGGTCCAATGCTATTGCCTTACGAAAGGATTCTGCTGCTCGCCGATAGTTTCCCATTTTCAACATCACGACTCCCAGGTAATGCCGATATCGCGCATTTCCGGGGTCCAGTTGCACTGCCTTTTCATAATGCTGCAATGCTTCGGCATTCCGGCCCTGGTTGCTCAAAAGTCCTCCGAGGGACACGTGTGCATCGACAAAATCCGGTCGGGTTTGCAGGGATTTCTTGTATGCTGCTTCCGCCAGTTGAATGTCTCCTCTTGCATAGAACCCGTTTCCCGCAACCAGGTTCACCGTTTCCGGCCGGTGCTTTAATGACAGAGACTTCTGTTCGTACTCCCGGATATCTTCCGGGGTGCTCCCTTTTTTGATCATATTGAGGATCAGGAGGTTCAGCGTATGCAAAGTCCCTTCTTTTTCGATGTTTTCCGAAAGGGGAGGAAGCAGTTCCACTGCCTGCTTCCAAAAGGTAAACGGATCGCTCCATTCTGCAGCCCTGAGCCGGGTTGTTACACCGAGCAGTACGACAGCCGTAATCAGACCGACGGAAACGGCTTTGCGCATGAAGCCGGCGTCAATGCTGCGGCTGAAGTATTTGTACAACAATAGACAAATATCAGCCACGACCAGCAGGAGTCCAATCATGGGCAAGGAAGCTCTGTACACAATGAATAAGTATTGAGGCACGAGAAAGGATTCAGGGAGCAATGCTGCCACAAAGAAAAGAATGCCAAGTCCCATGAGGGGCCTTTTCTTGAGCAAGACTAATCCGGAGACAATCAATGTCCCTACAGCAAGTACCCATGCCGCTGCTCCTGCTGATTCGGTCATGGAATCGACCAAGATCTGGGGAGTAATAATCTGCAGTTTGGAAGACGTGGGTACGACTATTGTCGATACGTATAAGAACAGAATGCGGCTTTGGTTCACCAGTACCTGAGAGAATGTGAGTCCGCTTTCGTCATAGTACTTGAGGATAGTGGCCATGATGCCTGATGCTTCTTCGCCTGCCCCGTGAGGCCTTTCCAGGATCGACATCATTGCGAGCACCACAACCGTTACTCCCGCTGCAATTGCCCCTACACGGATCAGCCTTCTGAATCCTGTCCCGAACAAGGCAAACTCCGTGAGGAGAATGATCGCAGGAAGAATGATGGCGTTTTCTTTGGATACCATGGCAAGCAGAAAGCACAACAAACACAGAGGATAGCCGACAGCCGCGCGTATACGATGCAGTCTGGAGGCCACATACGATACAAGGGCAATGAGAAAGAACACATTGCACAATAATGCAGTGCGTTGCCAGATGTAGATGACGAGCACCGATTGCACAGGATGTGCTACGTAAAGCAGACCCAACAAAATTGACAGCACATCCTTTTGGCGGCTCTCAGTGTCCGTATTGAGGGCTGGGGTGTCCAGTAGCAGTCGCATGAGCAATGTCACTGCCAGACCGGCCAGCCCCAGGACGAATACGTTTACCACACGAAAATAGTACGGAATCATTCCGGCGAATTGGTAATTCGCGTAAAAAGACGCCATGGCGACGGGACGCTGGGGAAAAATTCTTATTACGCTTCTCAGGCCGCCGGATTGAAATACTTCCTGGTTCTTTTCCAGGAGCATCGAATCGTAATGGAAGGGTCCATCAAGCGCGGGGTAATTCAACACGAAAACAATCCCGGAAAAGACGATAGCAATGAGGATGCAACCTGTAATGGAGCGGATCATGTTTTAACGGCCGTTTATTTCCGAGATTTGACGCTCGACGATATTCAGATTCTCTCGCGCAAGTTCATTATTCGGATCCCGCTTCAAGGCTCTCTGAAAGTGTGATTCAGCTTCTGCTAATCTTCCTGAAATTGCCAGAATGACACCTATCTCGGTGTTAGCCAGAGAGTGATCCGGGTCCAACGCAAGAGCCCGTGCGATCAGCTTTATTGCATTCTGAGGATCTTTGTCCAGGGCGCATTTGCCGAGTTGATAATATGCGTCTGAAAATTGCGGATTTATCGCCATTGCCATATGAAAATGCTTCTCTGCTTCCGCTACTTTGCCCTGTTTGAGCAGAACAATACCCATGAGATTTTGATATCCGTAATTGTTCGGCGCAATATCGATGGCTGAACGAGTGAATTGGGACGCTTCCGTAAGCTGATTTTTCTTGATCATTATTGCAGCCATTCCGAGATAACCTTCCGGAAATGTGGGATTGGCCTGTATTGCCAGCCTGAACATGCGTTCCGCATCGTCCAGGCGTCCCAGTGCAAGGTACGCCTTGCCCAGAAAGGAACTGGATCCCTCACGACGATTCGGAAGATCCAGGGCTTTTTCATGATAATCGATCGCCTCGGCGTACCTTTCCTTGCGCTGAAGGTGAAAACCGACCGTATTCAGTGCCTGGACTCTGGATCGGTTCTCCAAATGAGGAGCATTCTCCGGAAAATGGGCAACGATATCTCTCCAAAAAATCAACGGGTCCTGCCACAGACCTGCTTTTGACACGGAAACCCAGGAGAAAACAGCGATAAACACCGCTGCACAGCTCACCAGACCCCGTTTGAGCCACGTCTCATAGGAACCGGCCCTGGAAACCAGAAACATGGCTACATCCGCGGCCACCATGAGCAATCCTATCATGGGAAGAATGACCCTGTAGCACACGAAAACGTACTGAGGTACGAGAAATGATTCGGGTGCGAGATTCACAATGAAAAATAATAAACCGAATCCCGTTAACGGACGCTTTCTCAACAGGAAGACGGCAGTCGAAACGAGCACAATCGCGCCGATTACCGCGGGTACTGTTGTCCACGGTTCAAACAGACTGACGGAGATGTATTGAGGTGTAAGCATCTGAACCTGCGACGCAGCAGGGAAAATCACCAGGGATATATAAGAGAAGAGCATTCTGCACTGAGTCAAGAATAAGTCCAAGAAACTCATCCCGCCCTCAGAGGCATATTTAGCCAGAGTGGCGCTCAGCCCGGAAACCGGTGCATCCCCATGAGGTCGTTGCAAAAATGACATCGCTAACAGGAATAAGAAAACGATGACAACCATTGCAATGGCACGAATCACCAACTCTTTGCGGTCTGGCCTGAAAAACGCTATTTCTGCAGCCAAAAGGATAAACGGCAGGGTGAGAGCATTCTCTTTGCTGAAGACTGCGAGCACGAAAAAGATTCCTGTCAATCCGTAGCCCAGTAGAGGATTATTCAGCTTTCCCAGCCTTATCGCTAAATACGTGCATAATGCAGCCATAAAAAATAAAATGGCCAGAAGAGCGGCCCTTTGCCATATATAAATTACGACGAAACCCTGTGCAGGATGTGCGAGAAACAAGAGAGTGAGAATCACCGCGGTCAAGCGGGCTTCCTGAAGATTGAGGGGCTCCCTGGCTCGTGAAGCCTCCAGAAGCATGAGAATGGTGACGAACGTCAGAGCCGCAGCAGTTCCAAGGAGAAAACAGTTCACTATGCGAAAACCGTACGGGTCCATGCCTCCGATGAGATAATTGAAATAGAAAGTGATCATGGGAATCGGACGCTGCGGAAACAGGTCGATTATTGAGAAAATATTCCCCGCAGCAAATACGTGTTCCATTTGGGCAAGGACAGCATCGGAATCATAGTACATCGGCCCGTTAAAAGCTCGAGAATGCAATAAGAATACGAAAACGGAAAAGAAGAATGCCAGGAGAATGTAATGAACAGGGCGAATAGCTGTATGCATGGTCGACCTTGATCGAATACGAACATCTATTGCGGTGGCAACCCCGCTTGTTCGAGTGCCGTTTTTAGATTGGCTCTGATGGCAGGATCTTCCGGATTTAGAGCCAGCGCTTGCTGAAAATGCGTCACGGCATCCCTGGCCCGTCCGGATTTGGCAAGGAGGATACCAAGATCATTCCAAGCTTGCCAGTGTTTGGGATTCGTAGTTATGGCCCTTGAAAAATGGATCGCAGCATCGTTTGGGCTGCCCAGCCGCGAAAAGACCTTACCCATATGAAATTCTGCTTCCGCGTAATCCGGTTTCAACTCCAATGCTTTGCGCAGATGCACCATCGCTTCTGTGTATTTTCCCTCCTGCAGATCGATTGTTGCCAAGAGATTGTGATAGTCAGGATTATGAGGTGAGAGCGCTATGGCTTTGGTAACGTGAATTCTTGCTTCAGGTATTCTGCCTTGTTTGAGCGAAAGCATTGCCATGCCAACATGGGCCTTGTCTGCATCCCTTTTTGCATTGAGGGCTTTTCCATAAGTCTGTTTGGCTTCCTCATTATTCCCCGCTGCCGCATAAGCGTTTCCCAGAGCAATATACGTGAGCCTATGACCCGGAGATACCTGGAGGGCACGGAGGTGACAATCGACAGCTTCCTGATTTTTTCCAGCCCGCTGTAAGTGGATCCCAAGGGTGTTCAACGCCTGCATAGTTCCGTGTTTTTCGCTTATTGTGTAATCCTCGGGCATCCGGTTCACCACTTCAGTCCATAGGACGAGAGGATTACTCCAGGAGTGGACCTTGCCCCAGGTTGATGCACCGGCGAGGCTGAACCCAAACAGCAGACCGACTGCAAGTGCTGGTCTGAGAAGCTTTGCCACCTGCAGTTCTCTAACCGATCTCCACATCCAAAGGAGCGCATCCGCTGCAGCGACAAGCACCCCGATCATGGGCAGCAACGCACGGTAGGAAATGAAAAGATACTGTGGCACAAGGAGCGCTTCAGGCAACAGATTTACAAGAAAAAAGAGTATGCCGAAGCCCATCATCGGTCGTTTTCGAAGCAGAATCACTCCGGACAGAATGAGGATTCCCGCTCCTGCAACACTTGCCATTCCTTCGAGAGACTCGAAAAAAGATCCGGAAATCACCTGGGGACTGATGAATTGGACACGGTCCGGATCAGGGAACAGAATCAGCGCGAGATATTCGAATACCATCCTGCACTGATTGAGCACAATTTGCAGAAGCGAGATGCCGCTTTCCTGATAATATTGACCCACCGTGGTCAGTATGCCGGAATCCTGGAGGATTTCTCCATGAGGCCTCTCCAGAAAAGAAAAAACCGCCAGAACTGCAACTAAGCCTACCGCCAGAACAGAAGTCTCTTTGAAAGCCGTTTTCCAGCTTACCCTGAAAAAGGCCAATTCTGCCAGGACGATTATTCCGGGTAGGGTAACCGCATTCTCTTTGCTTGCAATTGCCAAGAGGAAGAAGATGCCTGCAACAAAATATCCTGCCCACGCAGGTCGCAAGGATCCGATACGGGCGCATAAATACGCGAGAAAAGATGCGCAATAAAAGAATGCGGCAAGTACGGCCATTCTTTGCCATACGTACAAAACGAGAAACACCTGAACCGGATGGATGAGAAAGAACAGCCCGGTTAAGATGGCACAAACGACTATGTCACGATCTGTAGCACCTGGACCGAACGAGAATAATGACCATTCTGAAGCTTTGTCGTCCGATGTTCTGGAATCCTGGGTTTTGTCCGAGGCTTCCTGATCTTTATGTGAGATTTTCAACACTATGAGAGTGATCAATGAGACAAGAAATGCCGTACCTACAATGAATAGGCCATTGACAACGCGGAAACCTTCGGGACTGAGGCCGGTTATACCATAGTTCAGATAAAAACTCAGCATGGCAACCGGACGCTGGGGAAATAGTGCAAGCACCTGGAGAGGACCTTGCACGAACGCGTACTCGTTTTCTGCAAGGTAAACCGAATCGTAATACAGCGGAGCATCCAACCCGCGATGATGCAGAACTGCAAGAACCAGCAGGAATGCTGAGAATAGTAGTATGAGTCCCGTTCGTTTCCCGATCATGAAAACCCTTTTCAAAAACATACTGGAACATTTACCCTGCCGGACGTAGCAGAGCAATGGACTTATTGCGTTTTACGTATAAACCACCACGAAACTCTGCACATACTTCAGTGTCATCCAGGAGCAACGCGTCGCAGTGACAGACGAATCCATCCTTAGCACAATTTCTCGCCAAGAGAGATAATCAGAGCATGATTCAAATACCGGTGATTCGAGGCATAGCTCCCTACGATCTCCCCGATTCGCTGCAACAATTCCCGAGAATTTTGTTAAAGCACTGGAAGTAAAGCCCGGATAATTGCATCCCTTGCAGAAATGCGAAGCAACTGCACTCGAGCGCAAACGGAAGAACGGAAACAGGCCCCTGAAAGGAGCCTGCTTCAGGACAGCCCAAACGTGAATTCTAGTCGGAACCGCCAATGGATTTGCAGTTGATGCTGTTGGGTAATCTTGAGGTAAATGCGGGGTTCCCTCCAGCAGTGGGGTTAATAAGCGATTCGGTGTAGCACGTTTCGGTTGCGCCACCGGTCGGATATTCACTGAAGAGTGAGGCAGCAACACTTGCAGCAGCCGTGCAGACACCGCCGGCGCTCACGGTAACGGGAAGATCGCCGCCGCCTGCAACAGGTGCGCGATACAGATAACGAGTGGAAGTGCCGGCAGGATGGCTACCCTTCATGGAGCAACCTTGAACCGTGAAGCGGGTTCCATCCTGGGCCATTCTGATGAGGACTTCGCACTTCTTGCTGCCACCGCGGAAACCGTAGTACGGGCCAACCAAATATTGCAGCAAGTTTTGATCGTAAATCTGCTGTGCGGTGGTGTCGGAATCGAACTTCAGGTTGAGGTCGACCAGTTCGTTCCCCAAACGCTCGACCGCAGCAGCCAACTTGCGAATATCTGCATCAGCCGATCTGTCGCAGCTTGTTCTCTTGTAAGAGATGTAATACGGAATAGCGATCGCAAGGATGATACCAATGATCGCGACGACAACCATCAACTCGATGAGGGTGAAACCCTTCACGTTTCTGAGTCTGCTCAGCATGGTAAAGCCTCTCCTTTCACTGTAACGGAAAAAGGTTGGAATTGTGACTCATGCCGGAATTTTTCATGAGTTCGTGACAGAGTAAAAGCAATATCTGTGCCACGACTTATAACGGTGAAATGCCAGAGAATTTCCCCTGAGATCCGGTACAGCAAGAGACAGGGATAACAAAAAATGTCACCCTTCTTCCCTCTGACGGTTAAGTTGCCGATTTTATTGCTTGCCACGCCTGTCAAGTCTGTGGACAGGGTGCAGAGTTTTGTCACTTCACTTTCCGCAATTCGCTCACCGTGTTCCAGCCAGCCTTTTCGCAATCTCGGCTACGTGTTTTCCCTGGTACCGGGCTATGGACAATTCGTTCTGCGAAGGAATACGGGAACCATCCGGTCCGACAATAGTGGATGCTCCGTACGGCGAACCACCCGTGATTTCCGACATGGTGAGCAGATGTGTTTCTGAATAAGGAACACCGACGATCACCATTCCATGATGCAGCAGCGTGCTATGAAAGCTCGTGATGGTGGTCTCTTGACCTCCATGTTGCGATGCAGTCGACGTGAATACGCTGCCCACTTTGCCGACAAGCCCTCCTCGTTGCCATAACTGGCCTGTGCGGTCGAGAAAGTTTCGCATTTGGGCGCACATGTTCCCGAAACGAGTAGGAGTCCCGAAGATGATTGCATCTGCTTCGGCCATGCCGTCCGGGTCGGCTTCGGGAATATGCGAGAAATTTTGCCGGGCAGCCTTGGCTCCGCTTCGCTCGAGAGCCTCTTCCGGTACGAGTTCGGGTACCTGGAGTAGAACGACTTCCGCACCTTCCACTTGCCTCGCTCCTTCGGCCACCGCAAGGGCCAGCGTGTGCACATGCCCGTACATACTATAAAAGATCACCTGAACTTTCATGTATCCCTCCTGATGATTCACTCATTAGCTTTGAAGGTACGTCATTGCGCTCGGCGGGTAAAGGGGCGGGCATGGGAGATTTCCGTGTGCAGAAATCTCCCCTTATTTATGATGATTCGGCAGGGTCTAGTCTTTGAGAAGTGATTCGAGTTCTTTATTGAATTCGGGAACTATTTTGAACAGATCGCCGACTATACCGTAATCCGCTTTGGTGAAAATCGGAGCTTCAGGATCTTTGTTGATGGCTACGATTACCTTGGATGAGCCCATTCCTGCGAGATGCTGGATCGAACCTGAAATGCCGCAAGCTACATACAGATTGGGAGTAACGGTTTTGCCTGTCTGTCCCACCTGATCCGAATGCGAACGCCAACCGGCATCGACTGCAGCCCTGGAAGCTCCCACCGTGGCTGTAGGCCCGAAGATTGACGCCATAGCTTCCAGGAGCGAAAAGTCGTTGCCACCCATGCCGCGACCGCCGGAGACGATGATTTCGGCTTCTGTCAAATCAACTTTTCCGCTGGTGTCGAGATTCAGGTCTTTTGTTGTGTACGTCGGTCTGCTCGCGTCTGCGGTGAAGGCAATTTTCTCAACAGCGCCGGCTTTAGCGCTTTCCACAACTTCAAGAACGTTCGGTCTTGCCGAGGCCATTTGCGGAGATCCCAACGCGACCCACTTTGCGTTGCATTTGCCCGCGTACATGGGGCGGGTTCCGATCAGGGTCGAGCCGTCAAGTTCCAAAGAGACACAATCCGCAATAATACCTATTCCGAGTTTCGCTGCAGTTCTCGGCCCCAGATCTTTTCCCTGCATGGAATGGCCCAAAAGGACGATTTCCGGCTTTTTTTCCGAGACGATCTTTGCAAGCGCTTGTGCGTATGTTTCAGAATTGTAGGTGTCCAAATCGCTGGATTCTACTACATAAACCGTGTCCACTCCGTAACGGGCGAGTTCCGGTGCGAACTGCTCTCCAGCCGATCCCATGACTACTGCGCCAAGGTCTCCACCCAGTAGATCCGCAAGCTTGCGTCCTTCACTCGCAAGTTCGTATGCGGATTTCTTGAGTTTTCCTCCCTTGATCTCACCGTATATCATTACTTTTGACATGTATTGCGTCCTCCGAGATGATATTGCAGGTCACTTAGATGATCTTGGCTTCATTACGAAGTGCCTGGACCACCGTCTTGGCTACATCCGCCGGTTCCATATCCTGGTACTTCTTGCCGGCCTGCCGTTCGGGAGGCATAGAGTACTGTTTGGCTTGAAGTTTGGTTTCCGGGCTGATTCCGAGGTCTCCAGCGGCTTTCTTGTCAATCGGTTTCTTTTTTGCCTTCATAATTCCCGGCAAGGAAGCATAGCGGGGTTCATTGAGACCTTTCTGAGAAGTCAGGACGCACGGAAGAGGAACTTCCACCGTTTCTTTTCCGCCTTCCACATCACGCTCCACCGTAGCCGATTTCTTGTCGGCAGCAACTTCAACCTTAGTGACGAGGGTAACCTGGGGGAGGCCAAGAAATTCCGCAAGCATGGCGCCCGCTTCACCAAAGTCGTCATCTATCGCGCGATGTCCGCAGAATATCACGTCGTATTCTACGTTTGCCGCAGCAGCGGCAAGGGTTTTGGCAATGGCAAAGGGATCCGCGTTGTTCACGGATTCGTCATTCACGTAAATTCCTCTATCCGCACCCATTGCAAGTGCCGTCCTGATTGCTTCGGTGGTGCGATCTGGTCCTATACTCAGGATGACAACTTCTCCGGCCTTAAACTTTTCTTTAAGCCGAAGCGCCTCCTCTACACTGAATTCATCGTACGGATTGATGACGTACTTTATTCCGTCCGTCACTATCCCGGATCCATCGGGTTTAACCTTGATCTGGGTTTCCGTGTCGGGGACTTGTTTCAAGCATACCAATGATTTCAAGGATGATCCTCCTTTCATGAAGCAACTTATTCGGGTCCTGGGCGGCCCGTTGCTGTGTTGATCTCGCTGATAATTAGAGCTCTATGGCTCAAAGTGCGATGAATCCCATATTGCAATCAGCCGCACCGGAATGCTGCATCCAATCCCGGTACAACTTTTGGAGTTTAAAAGACGGTTGATTCCCGAGTCAAGTAAAAATGGTTCTTAGTATCCTTTAATTAAATGGAAAAATCTCTCCCATCTCATTAAGAGAAGCAATGACCTCCTTTTTTACAAACAAGTATGAGAAATTCTGCCGAAAGTAATCGGAAAGGCATTTCTTTCCATCAAGTGCTTGGACAACCTGGAGGATGGCGGAAAGTCAGGACTTGTCCGGAGTGCTCGAAAAAAGGACAAGAGCGGACTTGTACTACGTATCACGAATCTTTTCAGAGACAATGAATCTCGTGTTCTGACATGAAGATTCTCGGCAATAGGTTTAGGGGAAATACCTATCGGCATTGTGTATAGTGGATCAATTATCTTGACATTCTCAGTAAAGTAAAATATACCCATTATGAGAATATTCTTCATGAGCGAATTGTTTTTTCTCGGGGAGAAAACATGCGGATTACTACAACGAGTAGATATGGTGTGCGCGCGATTTTTGATGTGGCTTACCACGGCGGTGGGCAACCTACCCAGATAAAAGATATTTCTCGACGTCAGAAGATATCGCAGCGTTATTTGGAGCAGATTTTTAACAAGCTGCTGAAAGCAGGCCTTCTGAAGAGCAGGCGCGGGCCCAGAGGAGGTTATATGCTTTCCAGAGATCCTTCCGAAATCTCGGTGGGCGATATCATCAGTGCGGCACAGGGTCCTATTGTGCCCGTGAGATGTCTCTCGAACGAAGAGTCGAGAAAAAGGGATTGTTCCATTTTGAATGGTTGCATAACTCGGCACGTCTGGCACGAGACTCAGAAGTTGCTGATTGATTATTACAATTCAGTGTCCATTGCGGATCTCTGTGCGTTGGCCAGAAAAGAAGGCGTATCCAGAGATCTTGATCATAAATATATGTATTTCATTTAGTCGGGAATCTCATGCTTACGCGAAATGGACTGTCATCTTTTATCGGTAGTACTCCGCTCTTACGCCTGAAGTCTGTGGAATCGCCGGGATGCGCTCAGATTTGGGCTAAACTCGAATTTATGAATCCGGGCGGATCGTGCAAGGATAGATTGTGTCTCGGTATTCTCGAATCTATGGAAGCCAATGAAGGTTTAACCGCAGGGGATTCGTTGGTGGAAGCTTCCGGGGGAAATACCGCCGTAAGCTTGGCAATGATGTGCGCTGCAAGAAAGTACTCCCTCACGCTGGTAATGCCGGATACCGTTCCCAACGAGCGAAAGCGGTTTTTGGCTGCATACGGCGCCACCGTCATCGTTACGCCTCCTGCAAACGGAATGCGGGGAGCCATCAGTAAAGCCCTTGAAATAGCCGGTTCCAGGAAACGCACGTTCATGATCAATCAATTCGAGAACTCTGCAAATCCCGAGGTGCATCGACGCACTACAGCACCGGAGATTTTGCGTGCTATCGGAAGGGCTCCGGACGTATTTGTTGCGGGCGTAGGCACCGGAGGCACGATTACCGGAGTGGGCGAGATTTTCAAGAAAGAAGACCAACGCGCTCGTATCGTGGCTGTGGAACCCGCAGAATCGGCGATTCTTTCGGGAGGAAATCCTGGCCCTCACAGGATTCCCGGGATCGGCGCAGGATTCATTCCACGAGTGCTCAATACGGACATTATTGACGATGTCATCGTAGTTACCTATCCGGATGCTATGAAAACCGTAAAAAATCTGGCGGAGAAAGAAGGGATTTTTGCCGGTCTTTCGTCGGGAGCAGCTCTTTTTGGAGCGGTTCGAAACGCCGAGCGTCTCGAGCCGAGTAAGATCGTTGTGACGGTTTTATGCGACTCCGGAGAACGTTACTTAGCAGCCGCTCCGTGAAACCGTTTCTTTAACTCGAGTCTCTATTCTTCCCATATTGCAGAATTTAGACGTCCTTGCCTTGCCTCACGTGCCCGGTCTGCGTATAATGCTCGCCGGGTGCTTCTGAAGATCTTGCACCCTACTAAAATACTCTGAAAGACTGTAATGAACTCTCCGGCATGTCTTAGGACTACTGTGCGCTTTCAAGCTCTTGTTGCGGGACTGGCAATTCTCTTTCTGTCATTCGGGGCCGGCAGTCTGTGCACCGCAGAACAGAAGAATGCAGATCGCACTATGCAGAGCGCGATTCATTCAAAGCGTGTTTCCGACGCTTCTTATTCAACCGATTCTGTCGAGAAGCCCACAAAACCTCTGTTACTTGCCCAGCGCAGCCGATCGAAAGAGGAGAACAAAGGGGACAAACGGACGGAGGATCAGGTATGGAGAAGCGACGAACTGGAAATCCTGGGAATCGGTATGGGAGTGGGAGATGTTGACGGAGATGGTGTGAATGAAATCGTAGTCATCGATCCTGCTACCGTATACCTTTATAGAATGTCGCCGGACCGGAAACTCTCTCTGATAACCGAGTATTCCACGAGTGCAATGGAACTCAAAAGTGTAGATGTGGCCAAAATACGAAAACAAGGCCCTGCGAGAATCTACGTTTCTGCCCAGAATCGCGGATCGGTAAGTTCTTTTGTGCTGGAATACCGGAATGGAGCTCTGATACCTGTTATTTCCGAGAACCCCTTCTTCTTGCGGGTCATCGATTACCCGACGCACGGGCAGTTCCTGCTGGGACAGAGAAAAGGTCTCAAAAGGATGTACGACGGCCCCGTCCATCGTCTGTCTGACAAGGGAGACGATCTCGAGTCAATGGGACGATTCGGGGTTCCACTGAAAATACCTGTCTTCGGATTTGCAATTGGAGATTTTCAGGGAAATCGCCAACCTCTGATTGCGGTATACGATCGTGACGAGCATCTGAGGATATATGAACCTTCGGGCAAGAGGCTTTACATCTCCCAAGACTATTATGGAGGATCGGATGTAATAATGAGAGCCGCCGGGCCCGAGGTGAGGTCCGATCCTCTAAGAGGAGATCCTGACAAAGACAAGGATTTTTTCAGGCCTCGCATTATGGCCAGAAATTTTGGCCAGGATTCGCTTTATGAAATCCTGGCGATAACTCATTCCTCCAAAACGAGAAGGCTCTTAACCCAGACAAAAATGCTCGAAGACGGTCAAGTCTTCTGCCTGAAGTGGAACGGCGATACAATGGTCGAAGTCTGGAGCACTCCGAGAATTCAGGGAATGGTCACAGATTTTGCCATAAATACGCTACCCGGTTTTTCGGGAGAACGGCTTGTAACATTGGAGCGTAGGAAAACGGACTGGTTCTCTTTTCTGAAATCCAGGAGTCAAGTCAGGGTCTACGATATAAATTATTTACAGTCAGAGGGCGTTCAGAAAGGCGGAAAGGATGACTAGCTTTTGCTGTTGTTCCCTGGTTCTTGCCGAGATATCTCTGAAAAAACCATGCTGAGACCTCCGATGTGCAGAAGGTCGCCGGGCTGCAATAAGGCGGAACGGGTTTGCTTATTGTTAATTGTGCATTCCCGGATGTGAGCCTGACAAGAAAATCTGTAGCCAAATCCGTATTTTTCCACAATAGCTACAATATCATCCAGGTCTTCCCCGTGGACAACAAGATCGCACTCCGGAGATGCTCCGATCAGACACGGTGAGTCATCAATGACGAGTCTCCATCCTGCCAAGGTTCCAGACACTATGAGGAGTGCTCCACGGGTGAAAAGCCGGTAAATTATCCCAAAGAATAACCCTGTCATTCCACCCAGGACGACGAAACAGATCATTCGGCTCAGCCATGGCGCTGTAAACCCGAAACTGCTGCAGCAAAGCTGAATCGGATCGAACAATATTCCTGCAATGGCTCCGGCGAGGACGCAGCCACTGGCAGCACCGACGACCACTCTTCGATCTGCGCAGACAAACAGGCTTACGGCCGCTCCAAGAGAAAAGACGGACCAGGACAATCCCCTCCCTGCCTGCACCGCAAAAAAGTCTGAGTTGGAAGGAAAGAAATAGCTCAGAGTCCAAGAATTCTTGCACCAATCGAAAAGAATGTGCGAAGGGATCATGAGCGTGAAACCGATGACGAAGGCTATGCCGAACCCGGCAACAATGGAAAGTGCCATATCCACATAGGTCAAGTCGGACCTTCTGTAAATCAGAATGAAAGCCGCTACGATCACACCTGAGATGAAGGGGCCCATAAAACTGTTGCCTGCGCCGATCGGCTCCGGAGAACCTCCTTCAGCAAAAAAAGGCTCGCAAACGGTCCAACCGGCCAATGCGGCAACCGAGCAAACCAGTGCGCACATGGAAGGATTTGGCCGACGGAATTGCAAAAAATGATTTAGCCACATATTACTGTAACACTGTCGGGACGATGCGACCAAGGCGCGTTTAGAGCGGCTGAAGCCTTGTTCGCCTGCCTCGGGGGTCGGTTTCTCGCGTTTACTGGAATCGAATTAACCGTCACGGACCCGGTTCTTGGGATAGTATATTAATGAAACGCTTTGCTCTGCGCAACGGGCACTTGGCAAAATATCCTTGACAGCATCTTATAAGCCGGTGAATAATCCGGGGGCAAGTCCGCTATAGGATTCAAAAAATGGCTCGTGGATTCTCAGGTTGGGAGTAATGCCGTCAATTTACGACATTTATGAAAGAAAGAATTACCGTAACAGAATCCCATTGCCTCAGTCGGTCAGTTTCGAGGTTGAGGTTCGCGAAACGAATCTCTACATCCAGGCCCACACTGACTTGACCGCAAAGGCAAAGGATTCGGTATTTCGTTATCGTTACCAGATAGAAGAATACCTCAGGCAGCATCCGGCGTTCCGTGAAACATCCGTGCCTATCCAGATTTATGCATCAGCCCCGGAAATAGTACGGTACACGGATGTTTCCAGCCGCTGCACTGGAGTCGCTCCCATGTCATGTCTGGGAGGAGCTATTGCCGATTTCGTGGGCCGCGACCTCTCAGCGGATTCCGCCAATATAGTGGTATCCAGCGGGGGCGATTCGTTCATCCGGAGTGCTCATCCGCTCGAAATACGTATTTACGCGGAAGGTGCTCCTGCCCACGACAAGCTGATTCTCGCTATGCCTGCTTACAAACACTGCTTCGGAATATCCACGTTTGTTCCGGGTGGGGGAGTTCATTCAGTGACCGTTATCTCGCGATCCGCATCCTGGGCGTCCGCGTTCGCGAGCGATATCGGATCGAGATTGGCGGGTGGAGAGAAACTTGCCTCAGTGATGAACAGAGCTGCGGATTATACTGACGTTGGTGGGGTAATCCTTATCATTGGCGATAAGATTGTAGTAGGTGGGGAATTGGTGTTAAGATCAGCGAATGGACAAACAAATACAAATTCGCGAGCCGCTGAATGAAAATTGGCGCACTGTCCGACACTCACCTCACGAGACCCAACAAACTGCTGGATTTCATCCTTGATGTCGTATTCAAAGATACGGATGTGATCCTACATGCGGGAGACATTGTGTCACAGTTGGTTTTAGAGCGCCTTCAAGAACGAGACGTAATAGCCGTTTGCGGGAACATGGATGACTATGACGTAATTGAGGCCGTCCCTCAGACCAGAATCGTTTCAGTAGCAGGAAAACGCATCGGACTGATACACGGCTGGGGTGTGAAACAGGGGCTTGAAAACAGAATTATTGAAAAGTTTCAGGAAAAAAATCTGGATCTTATCGTGTACGGACATACTCATGTTCCATACTGGGGAAAGAATGCCGGAATAGACATGTTCAACCCCGGATCGGCTTCCCAGAACCGGTATTTGGAAACTGGAACAGTCGGAATCATCGACATAGAAGATGGAACACTCGATGCAAGAATCCTGGTTGTGCGGCCCGAGTGATCAGGTGATGAAGCATGCTTGCACAGGATAAAAAATGGAAAGAATTTGGGCTCCCTGGAGAATAGATTATATTGTGGGGGGGGCAAAAGAACCGGGTTGCATTTTCTGTACAAAACCGGTATCTGACCGCATTGATGAAAACCTGATCGTGCATCTTGCGGATGGTGCCTTTACTATGATGAACAAGTACCCATACAATGGAGGGCACGTTCTTGTAGCCCCATATATGCATGTATCCGACCCGTGCAATCTCAGCCCCGAAGACAATTCGTTGCTGATCCAGGAGGTCTGCAGGGCGGTTCAAGTCATCCGGAAAGTCATGAAAGCCGAAGGATTCAACATAGGAATCAATCTTGGAGCAGCAGCCGGCGCCGGAATCGAGGAACACCTACATTACCACGTGGTTCCGAGATGGAATGGCGACACCAACATCATGCCGGTGCTGGCGGACGTCAGAGTGATTCCGGAGCACCTGCTCAGTACGTGTAAGAGACTGAGAGCGGGTTTCGACCGTCTGTTCCCTGAAAGTTCAAGAGAGGTGGAGAAATGAGGCTGGTCAGAAGATTGATAGAACTTGCATTAGTGGTATTCGTCATCTCTGTTTTTATGAAAAATAAAAATATCGAGCTGCAAATAGATTATTACGGCCTGAAAGAGCCCATTAAACTAGCCTTTTGGGAATTGGTGACCTTTTGCGTGTCCCTTGGCATCATTATAGCGGCGGTAGGCGATTTCATTACTCAGTTGAAATGGATTCGCGAGAGACGTAAAATGGTCAAACGTGATAAGGAACATCAGGGCGAAGTAGATCGTCTGAACGCCAAGTTGCTGGACCTGCAGGAAAACAACGTCAAGTTGACGAAAGAAGTGGACGACCAATCCAGAGAGCTTTCCACCCTGCGAATGAAGTCACCCGGTTCTGGATCGCTTCTACCTGGCGCCGCATCTGGCTTCACGCAACCTACAACAGAAAAGTTTTCAGGGTAGGTGACAGGCAGAGAACTTCATGGAGGTCTTTCATCTCCATGGCAATTGGTATTCCGGGGACAGCTCTTCGCGAATCGATCGTTCAGCTAGCCCGGCAGGTGGACTGCCGTCGGCATACAATCAACAACAGGTAATTTGACGCAAGACGATATGGAAATTATTCGTGTTCGCGAGAAAATCTATCAGCACTTCAATGCTCCATCCGTAGCCCTGGGAAACTTCGACGGTGTTCATCTCGGACATCAGGAGATTCTCAGGAAGACTGTTGAATCGGCACACAAGAAAGGTCGTGATGCGGTAGTCTACACTTTTGATCCGCATCCGCGGCTCGTACTAAAGAAAGTTCCCGATATCCCGAGAATTACCACTCCCCGGGAGCGGGCTGATATTCTCGAGCACATGGGGATTGATGTACTGGTGCTTGCGGAATTCACCCCGGATTTCGCTAAACAGAGCCCGGAAGACTTTGTGCAGAACGTGCTCGTGGAAGAGCTTGGCGTAAAACACATATTTATAGGCACCAATTATCGATTCGGAAAAGGAAGGGCAGGGACTCCTCACATTTTGAAGGATATGGCTCCGGAACTCGGATTCGCGGTTCACGTAATTCCACCCGTGACGGCGAATGGAGTCGTGGTCTCCTCGAGCCGAATACGGGAGCACCTCATGAATGGAGAGATACGCGAAGCAAACGAGCTTCTGGGACGTGAATTCATAATCGAAGGTCGGGTGATTCACGGTCATCACCGCGGCAAGGGGCTGGGATTTCCTACTGCGAATATCAAGCCCGAAGTGAAGCTCCATCCGCCTGAAGGGGTATATGCGGCGTATTGTCGCGTGGGCGAAGAGATGTACAAGGCGGTCATGAATATCGGTTACAATCCCACATTCAAGGACCGCAGGGTTTCTTATGAAGTGCATATCTTGGATTTCGATCGGGACATTTACGGTCAGGTGATTCGCGTTTATCTTGTGGAAAGACTAAGGGCGGAAATGACCTTTGCTTCTGTGGACGAGTTGCGGGAACAAATAGGCCGCGATGTGGAAGCGAGCCGACTCATAACTGTGGGATCACCGGCAATGCCGTGAGGCCGTCCGGTAAATCATTTAAAAAGAATATTAGGCCGTAGCATGGAAAACGAGCAGTCCAAGAAATTCAGTCTGCCCGAAGATCTAGTGGAAAAACTGGATTCCATGGCAGAACGCTATGGAGAATCGTCGCGAGACTTGGTGATAGCTGCGGTGGATCACTTCACACGTATTCCCGAAGAGCAACGAAAAGCCGTGCTCAAAGGAACATCCCTGAGACGCAGAGGGTAATTCCTTCCATTCATCCCTGGTTGCATTCGACAGGAGAGAGGGAATTTTTCTTGTCAGGACTGCTCTCGACCAATCCGTGTTAGTTCTTATTGACCTAGTTTTGCTGGCACGGAGACCCGAGCACGACCAGCTCATGGTAGGGGTTGGCGTCCCGAGACTGTCTCAGAATTCATGAATCTACAAAAAAAGCGTGCCACGATTCGCCATCAGTGTAGCAGGCCTTGTGCCTGCCCCTATTTGGGCGGACACTAGGAGGCTGTCTCAAAAGTGAATTTTTCTCGCGATTGACCTTGAGTTTTACTATAAGAGTTTTCACAAGGTTGAAGCGAGGGTTTTTTTATGAGCAGAGAGATCCGTGCGGACTATGATCAGCTGTTGATGTTTCCTCCTGC
>JBGSLQ010000038.1:0-179651 GCA_041740635.1 Desulfomonilaceae bacterium
ACCCCTCTCGCCTCCTCATGAAGGACTGATCGAGAAACCCACTGGATTTCCCGAACGTCCTCTATCACGTGAGGCTCGTTAAGGGTGCCGCGATTTTAGACCGCCCCGGCTTTCGTCGCGTTTTTCAACCGGCGTTTACAGGTTGAGAAAGAGAAGAGAGCAGGACTGGTGGGCGATGCGTGTCTCTTCGATTCCACACTTTAGAACGTTCTGAACATGAACATGAACCTGTGCTGATTCCGCACGATGCTGATCCAGTTCCACACCGTAAGTAATGGCTTGGCCGCCGCCCACGAGTTGTTCCAGAGCGATGCCCTCACCGCAACACGGGTCCAAGGCGGTGAACGGCTCGCGGGGAAAAGAAAAACATTTCCTTATCTGTTTCACAACTCCCGGAGGAGTCGGGTAATAACCCATCTTCATCCGGCCCGCTATTCGCATAGGTGTCCTCCCAATAAAAAAGCCCGACTAATCCGAAGATCAGCCGGGCTCGTGATGAAACAGTGATGAATCAATCCAGTTGCAGCTTGATCGCATCTCCCTCTGCCTTCACCTGGATCTCGCCATCATCATACTCGACTTCGCCGGAATCGAACGACAGATTGAGGGGAGACTGTTTTCGCAACTGCACGTTCTTGCCTGACACGGAAAGGGTGAGCCCGCCACGAGATACGGCTACGCTCCCTCTTTCCATTTCCAAAGATACGTGTCTTTCGATTGTGGCCAGGGCAGGCTCCTCCATGGCTGCTGCCGGTTTCGCTTTGGTAGCCATATCGACCTCCTACCACTGCCCACAGGGATCGGCAAAGGGACATTGCCCGCACTGCCAATCCGCTTTGGGAAAGAAGACTTCCTTTTTGATTCCCTGCCAGACGCCTTTGACGAGCTTCAGGAAGCGCTCGCGATTGGCCTCGGTTCGGGTGGTCTCGTACCGAATCAGCTCCGGATTCTGGGTCTTGAGGAGCACGTCCAAACGAAAGCGAGTGTCCCCGTTGAAGCCTAAGGCTTGTGCTCCCAACGAATAGCAGGTGAGCTGCAAGTTGGAATGGACGGTCTGGTCTGCATAGCGTTTCGATGCGGTCTTCAGATCCGCTACAGTTACCGTGCCGTCCGGGGCCTGTTCCACCACATCAATCCAACCCACCAGCGGTGGCATGCGTTTGCCGAGGTCCACCTCGAAGGGTTCCTCGATCCCGATGATCTGGACAGCGGGATCGAATTCTGCGTGGAACACCTCAAGCATCCGCTTTGCCTTTTCCGTGAGGCTCTCAGCGGAGTCACCGTTGGAGAAACGAATAGGTCGTTCCTTGGCATGGCTTTCCCACGCTTGACGGTACACATCATAAGTCTGGCTTGCGGACAGAGGGTCACCTTCCAGACAACTCTGGTAGAATGCTGCCGCACTCTCGTGGATGCATGATCCGAAGGCGAGCGGGGCTGCGGTGAAAGGCGGCTCGATCCGGTCGATATAGTGGAAGCGGTATTTCAAGGGACACGTGCAATACGTGTTGATCTGGCTGTAACTGAGATGAGGCTTCTCTTGCCCCTGGTCGTTCATCGTCTTCTCCTTTTTCGGCACAGACCCGGCCGGTAGGTCAAACGGCTGCGATGCCGGAACAGTTTGTGGTTTCTTCTCCTCCAGTGTTTTCTTTCCTTGGGTAGTTGATGAAGGAATCGTGTAAGCCTGTACATAGTTCTCCCCCGGAAGAGTTTGGGCACTCGCCCCATGGTCAGCAGTAATGATGTTTTCGGAAGGGGAAGCTTAGGCAGCAACCTGAGTCTGGAAATATTGAATCAAGCGGCTGGCATCGGACAGGGTGAGATCTTCGAAGCGGGTGGAATTGAGCGGGCGGAGTAAGCTGTCCAGGTCCTCGTCACACATCTTGGCCTTTTTGGAAAGGGCATACAAGGCTCTGCATTGAGCGCCAGTGGCCCGACCTCCGTTGCCGTTGCCACCATTCTTGGGGTGAACCGGTTGCTTTGTTTCTTGTTTGTTCTCGCTCTCCTGCGGCTCAAACACGGGTTTGGCCACTCTGCTTTCATTTCCTCCCGTTGCGGGCTCAGGTTCTGCCACGACATGAGAAACCTCTTCTGCCGAGGTGTATTCGCTTCCGATGCCGCCAAACCGAAGAGCCCTCGCAATCGCCCGAGTCTCCGCCAATTCCACCAGAGCATCGGCAAGCCTCGCATCTCTTTGGGTCGACGCAGTGCCGGTACCGCTGAATTTGCCTTTGGTTGTTTCCACGGTAGCCCGAACGACCACGAAGTCGGACTCCAGCTTGACGATTTGAGTTTCGATGCTCAGGTGGTCATTGCTCTCATGTACGATTCTCAGTCGGCCACCGACCACAGGGAACACCTTGGTCTGCCATTCATTGCCAACCTTCACTCGACGGGTCACCAGTTCATAATCCAAGAAAGCGTTCGTGCTCATGTGATTCTCCTTCTTCTTGTTATCAGTGGGATGTTGGCGATGCTTAAAGCGCCCAGATCAGCACGGGGATAACCAACAAACACTCAGCTACCGTCTTGGTGATCCCCAAAATGGCGGAGGGGCCGATCAGGTAGATTATGGCCATCGTTGCGGCAGCACCGACGATCAGTTTGTCAAGTTCACTCATCATGCTGCCCTGCCTTTCTTGCTGAAGATCTTGATGATTTCCAAAATCGCCCCAGAGGCTGCTATCAATACAGCCACCAACACATCAGACCACGGTTTCTTCATAGGATTTCTCTCCTTTCTCGTTCAGTTTCAGATCTGGCCTTGCCACCGGCTTAGGCCATACGCCATAAGATCGACGAATCAAGTTCAACAGGCCGAGAGCGTTGTTTACGACGAGGTTCAAAGTTGCTAATATGAGGAATCCGATTTCACAGACCAGCACCGACATCACCTCCTGTCTTCCAGAAAAGCGGATGAACGCAGAGACGCACGTTCACTCATTTCCCCTCCCAATAAGAACCATTAACCCATTAAATATAGATAGCGTCGCCTGTGCGGCTGTTCGTGAAGACGCGCGTCCGAGAAAGAATGGAGCCGTACAGGCGGACACATTAATTCATTGTACCCTTCAATGAAGTCCCCTCTATAACCCCATCAATAGAAGAAGGGGAAAGAAGAAAGAACAAAGAAGAAAGAGTAGATCAGTGGGACTGCCCGGAAGACGGCAGAATGGGACAAAAGCATGCTGATCAAGCTGCCGGAACGTCAACCTGTGGGAGGAATCAAAAAAGAGACGAAATTTCGCGGCACAATGGGCCTCAGACGGTGTACGAGTCTATTTCTTGGGGTTCAATCCTTGAGAATCGCCCACTTTGCAGGCGGCAGGAACGTTAGCGAATGGCTGATATGGTGCATAGATGCAGGACAAACGGCAACAGTGTCTGTTCGAGGCTCGTGTGTTTGTAAGATCGTGGCTTCGCGGAAATTCTGCTAATTATGCGCTCCATTCCTGAAGAAAGAGGCAGAAGATAATAACCCTGGTCGCTGAATGAAAGGGATGGTTCTGCTCGTTTCAATCAGCAGTATTGATCAGTTTGCCCCCCGTTCGGCACACATGAACGGGGGAAAAGCTGCATGGATACTGCGAAAAGGGCACGGGGGCTATACTGATGCCCAAAATCCAGCAGGAGTCCCATAATTCTATCCCGCGTGAGGCGAAATTCCAGTAGCGCTATAACTTTAAGGATATGATGCATAGGTACAGGGTTTTTTGGCATTTTGCGCAAGTTGCTACCTTATGCCAAACGACCCTTTGGCCCTCATAATTGCTTCATAATCCGGCACTCTCCAGCTCACGGATGGCCGTCCATCGTCCTCTCTGACACCTGACTCGCCATCATTTCCTTTGCAGCCTTGCTGAGCCTTTTAATTCGGTATTCTTCTCTGTAGGCCGCCTCTTTTCCCAAAGCCTCGGACGACCATACGGCCCGGACGGGAAGCCGCGACCTCGTATACCGAGATCCTGTGCCGTCATTGTGCTCTTGAAGACGCCTCTCAAGATCAGTCGTTGTTCCGCAATACAGGCTGCCATCCGAGCAGCGGAGCAGATAGACATACCACCATGCCATGTCCAATATCCCTCAGGAGCTGACGACCTGATCAAACAGGTCGAGATGAGCGTCTGGTCAAAACTTGGATCGGCGGTGCGTTGCTTTCATGCCATGAGGCCACCGCATGTCCATAGAATTCAGTAATCAGTCTTCGAAGCGTCCATCTTCCGCTGGCATGAAGCCTGCACTTTTGATACAGTGCGGGCCGATTTCTCTGACCAACTCAATAGGATAGAACCCGGAACCGAGGAGGATGGACATTTCCTCCAAAACCGAGCCAACGATGATGAACCGCCAGCCAGACACAGCCAATTCCGAATCCCGTCTGTCCACCGTCCAGGGTCAGATAGAAAGGGTTACGTTCTACAACGAGGAGACCGACTTCACAATAGCTCGCTTGAAGGCGTCGGGGTACAGGGATCTTATCACTCTGGCCGGGACCATGATGGCCCCGACTCCGGGTCAAGTAGTGCGGGCCGTAGGAGAATGGACGAATCACCCGAAGTTCGGTGAGCAGTTCAAGATGCTCCGTTACACCACCCTCGTTCCTGCGACCGTTACCGCCATAGAAAAGTATCTGGGGTCGGGTCTCATCAAAGGCATCGGGCCGGTCATGGCCAACCGCATGGTGAAAGCATTCGGGAAGAATACCCTGGACATCATCGAGAAGGAGATTGACCGGCTCATAGAGGTGGAAGGCATCGGTGGGAAGCGTGTCGAGAAGATTCGGAAGGCCTGGGCTGAACAGAATGAGATCCGAGAGGTTATGGTCTTTCTCCAAGGGCACGGGGTGAGTTCGGGGTACGCCGCCAAGATATTCAAGCAATACGGGAACCAGTCCATCGACGTGGTCAAGGAGAATCCCTATCGGCTGGCCATGGACATCTTCGGGATAGGGTTCGTGACAGCGGACAAGATCGCTACGAATCTCGGATTTACCAAGGATTCTGCTGTGAGAGCGGAAGCGGGAGTTATCTACGTGCTCAGCCAGCTGAGCGACGAGGGCCACGTATACTATCCCCATGATGGACTCACCGAGAAATGCTGCGAGATTCTTGAAGTGGACCGCGAGATCGTGGAGCGCGGACTGGAATCGCTGTCAGGGCAAAGAAGGGTCGTTATTGAGAGGGCCGTGGAGTCCGGTGCGGCAGGAAGTGATGCGGAGACCGCCGTTTACCTCACCCAGTTTCATATATGTGAGACCGGCATTGCCTCAAGGCTCAAGTCCCTGCTCTCCGGCACGCTGACCAGAAGAAAGATAGATTCTGTAAAGGCTGTGGAGTGGGTCCAGAAGCAGCTTGCCATCTCCTTGGCTCCCACTCAGGTTGAGGCCGTGACATGCGCTGTTGAGAGCAAGGTCATGGCCATAACCGGCGGCCCCGGTACCGGCAAGACTACCATAATCAACGCTGTGTTGAAGATCTTCGGAAGAATGGGTATCGATATCTTGCTGGCCGCTCCCACGGGCAGGGCTGCAAAGCGTATGACAGAGGCCACCGGCCGAGAGGCCAAGACTATTCACCGGTTGCTGGAATTCAGTTCCCAAAAGCGAGGCTTTCAGAAGAACGAAGAGCATCCGTTGAAATGCGACCTGCTGGTTATCGATGAGGCATCCATGATCGACACCGTGTTGATGTACAACCTCCTCAAGGCCGTGCCTCTGCACGCAACGCTCATTCTGGTCGGAGATGTCAACCAGCTCCCGTCCGTTGGCCCCGGAAATGTGCTCAAGGACATCATCTCGTCAGGGGCGTTGCCGGTCGTCCAACTCAACGAAATCTTCCGGCAAGCCAAAGACAGCGCTATCATTGTGAACGCCCATCTAATCAATAAAGGAGTGATCCCTTCGCTCGATACCACGGACCAGAAACAGAAGGACTTCTATTTCATCCAGAAGGACGAGCCCGAAGGCGCACTCGCCCTAATCCTTGAGCTAATTAGTAACCGGATAAAGAAAGCCTTCGGTTTCGACCCCATTGACGACGTTCAGGTCCTGACTCCTATGAACAGGGGAACTGTCGGGGCCCACAATCTGAACATCGAATTGCAGAAAGTGCTCAATCCCCGTGAAGACGGAATTACGAGGGGCGCGCGGAGCCTCAGAGTTGACGACAAGGTGATGCAGATCCGGAACAATTATGACAAAGAGGTCTACAACGGGGACATAGGAAGGATTGTGCGTATCGACATGGAGAACCAGGAGGTCAAGATCGCATTCGATGGACGAGTGGTGGCCTATGAGCACTCGGAACTCGATGAAGTAGTCCTGGCCTACGCGGTATCGGTTCATAAATCTCAGGGTTCGGAGTATCCATGCGTCATAATACCGCTACTCACCCAGCACTACATGATGCTCCAAAGAAACCTCATCTACACCGCCATCACACGAGGAAAGAGGCTGGTTGTCGTCGTAGGCAGCAAGAGAGCACTCGCCATAGCGGTGAAGAACGACAAGACCCAGGAGCGGTACACACTATTGGACAGAAGATTGAGACAGGCACGAAACAGCCCGATGAAAATGTGATTAAATGCCAAACCATTCTTGGCATCATGGAAATCGGCAGTGGACGAAAGGCTTGGCTATTCGCCAAAGGCCTTGAGACAACCCGAAAATTGTGAGCCCGTGCACTATTCATGGAGAGTGAGATGATAGACGATGATGGGATCAAGGTTGGCAACTCAATGGAACTCGACGAGCTGCTCGGGGACCGTATCAAACTGCAAGGCCTAGAAATACTGTTCTATGAAGATCCGCAAGACGCACACGACGAAACCGAACACACCGGTTTTGGTGTGATCTATTTCGGTGGGGAAAGCTCTTTTGCATGGGCCGAGGGTATTGACAAAGTTATTCCGAGTCCTGAATTGGCCAAAGGAGTTCCCTTGAGACCAGAACGTCCGGGGAAGAGAAACGATAGTTGGAAGAATCTGGTCGAGCAAACGGATTTGGATCGATTCGAAGAGGACGTGAGGAAGCTCCGGAGTGGAGAGAAGGATGCTATTCAGATCAAGTTAAGAACCCGAATGGACGAAATTCCTGCTCGCGTCAATTTCTGCTTCTTTGTGCTGGGCAGAAATCCCGACGGCGCTCCAAAGGCAGCGGCGGGATGGTATCAACATATGAGTGAAGAGTGGTGGTATGAACAGGAACTCATTGAAATCGCCTCTAATATTTATGCTGCTTTGGAATGCCTTGTTCACGAGGGCGTCGGCCTGCCAAGCTCCATCCATCCATGTGCTGATAATCTTGGAGACTCGTCCGTCCGGGAAGCAGATGCGCTGTGGCTAAGCTCCCTTGTGTGGGCGGGCCAAGCAGTGTTGGAAAATGAGCAAAGATTACTCCACTTTGTTAAAGACCCATCTTTGAGGTATGTTTATGTGGGCTCTGGTCTCGCTGCGTTATTTGGTATGACGCCATCGGAAATGATAGGAAAAACAGACAGCGACCTGTTTGGAGAACCGGGCACCGCCACTGAGGCCGAGATTCGGAACACCCTATTGTCTGGCGGAAGGGTAAGAATACGCGATCATGGAAGTTCCGGCATAAGTCCAAAGTTCGGTGCACTTTCGATGCGGGCAGTTCCCCTCTCTGATTCTACTCAGGCTCAGTGGGTCTTGGGGGTTGTCACGCCTGCGGATCACGCTCTCAGGCCGCATGAGGCGGAGCGGCACAAGACGGCGATGCAAGAGGTCATGGAACAAGCGGTCAAAGTGGCCCGAAATGACTCTACTGTTTTGCTTTATGGTGAGACTGGAAGTGGCAAGACCCGCATGGCTAAGATTATACACAAGCATTCAAGGCGGGCGAGCGGTCCATTCGAGCCGATAAACTGCACGGCAATTCCTCAAACTCTGGCCGAGTCACAATTGTTCGGTCATGAAAAGGGAGCCTTCACTGGTGCGATTAAGAAAGAAGAGGGAATCCTAAAGCGGGCTGACGGTGGCACACTGTTTCTGGATGAAATCGGCAAGATGTCCCTGGACATTCAGGCTAAACTCCTAACCTTTCTGGACGGCGGAGGCTTCAAAAGAGTGGGGGGTTCAGCGAGGCTGACCCCAAACGTCCGCATCATAGCAGCCACCAACGTAGATCTTGAAGAGCTGGTAAGTCAGGGGCTCTTCCTTGAAGACCTTTATTATAGACTCAACGTCGTTCCGATAAGAATACCTTCCTTGAGAGACCGGCAAGAAGAGTTGCCGGAGATTGTCGGCTCCGTGGTCTCTGATCTGTGCCTCCGATTGAACTTGGCGAGGCAACACGTAATTGGTAAGAAGGAAATGGACGCCATTAAGGGGTACTCGTGGCGTGGAAACATAAGAGAATTGCAAAACATTCTTGAGAGGGCCTTTGTGTTGGGTTTGAAGGTCGACCAAATACTTCCTGCTCCACCCCGAAAAAACAAAGAAACACGTTCCGAAGTGACGAGACAAGGAGTTCGCGCTGACGCCCGTGATGGGATAGCAGAAGAATGGACTTGGAAAACGGAGTTCTCTCCGGGCCGCACGTACGCTGAACTGCTGACGGACTTCAAGCGCGCTCTGTTCGAGGAGGCCATAAGACGCTCCGGAGGGAATAGGACTCAGGCTGCCAAGCTACTGGGCACGGCACGTGAGACATTCACCAAGAGACTCAAAGAATTGGGCATCGACGTTGAGAAACCATCACGGGTGGATAAGAAAGCGTGAGAAAGTTTCAATATGAGCTATGTCATTGATAATACTTCTTAAGATTTCATAAGAACTCACTGTGGCGTGATGTAGGATCACGCTTTCGTTTTCCCCCATCATTAATTCCGCTCTGATCATCACCCAACCTTATCTCATATCTTATTGTTATTAAATCCTAATTTAAGTTCTATTCTCACTTTCTCATCTGTGGCATGGCCATTGCTTATACATAGGGCAACCGAACGAAATGCAGAGACGGAAAGCGTGAAAAGGAGGTTTTTGCTACCGCCTAGCGAGGCGTTCATGCATATACACAGAGAGGCAACGGACTCCCGACAGGAATTGATCGTCATTCCCGCGAAAAAAGCATGTTACCAATCCTTGTTGGGAAGGCAACCCGCAATTTGTGTGAACCGGAAGGCTTGGTTCGTCCCGCCCGCTAATTGATGCCCTGTTCTTTTGCCGGTTCCGGTTTTCAACCACCGGACTGGGCCTTCCACCCTTTCATTCTGGCCACCACTGGTCTGCCCCGTGGGCAGATCCTAAAGCTACCTACTAAAGGAGTGTGCTCGCCAGTTCGGATTTGAAGGCGGGCAATAAACTGATTTTGGCGGCATTCCTGGGTCCACCGGATGGCGTGTCAGGAATGGACAGGACAAGTTTGCCCTGAGGGCTTTGTCCGATAAGTGCGACAATTCTAAAGACAAAAGGAGAGACAATGAAACAACCGAAACCTAGCACCTCATCGAAAAGTGCTTCAGTCAGGCAAGATGAAGCCGCGACGGAACCGGATAATGTGGAAGTCGAAGAAGAACCTCACGAGGGAGCCGTCAAAGCGGAGCTTGAAGTCCCCTCGATAGAGATGCCCGAAGACGAAAGCAAGCTGCCAGATGAAGACAAGGTTAGCCGTCTAAATGATCTCTACGAAAGGAATATTAGGAAGCCTTGGCTGGTGATAGCTCTTTGGGTGATTCTCAATGTTATTAAAGGCGACGTGACAGCCACTCGGTCTAAAAATCCCCAAAAGACAGACTCTTTCAACAAGATCGCCAATAGCAACAATTTGCACCCCGATCTAAAGGGGCCAGTGCTGAGAAGGTGGGTCGCAGCTGGCGCAACGTGGCAGGACCTGGGGAATCATGGGGTAGACAATGACCGTCTCGGCTACTCTCCCTGCCGGGAGATTGCCAAAATTCCAACGCTGGCGGGCCGCATCTCCGTCGGAAAAAGAGTCGTTGCGGAGTCCTTGACGGTCAAAGAGACGATAGAGGCCGTTAAGGCGGAGATCGCAAAAACAAGGAAGGCCGCGGACAACACTGCTGAAGCGGGCCTGCGCCCTCTCGCAAAACAAGTGTTTGAGAGATTGGACGACCCTGTTTTCCTCAGTGAAGATCAGGATTTCTGCGACATCCTACTTGATTCAGACCAAGTGCGAACGGAATTCAATTTCCGTGAGCAATCGAAAATCTACGACAAGGCCGAGAAGATCAAGAAGCAGAAGATCAGGGAGAAGAGCGACCTGGAAAATAGGTTGGAGGGTCTTCAGCAGTCAATCAATTTTCTCGAAGATCTTATGAATACATTCGACGGCAAGGAAGTGGAGTCGGAGACCGCAGCGTAAACTCAGGGGAATCCGTACTTGGGCCACGTGGCCCAAGTACTCCCCTCTCAATGACCCGTTTAGCATGATTAGGAGTGCGTATTCATGAAAGGACTGGCGATCTGTGCGGGGATCGGAGGCATCGAGCTTGGCCTCGCCCTGGCCGTTCCAGACTACCAGACCATAGGCTACATCGAGTGCGATCCGTTCGCCGCCGATGTCTTGGCCGCCCGAATGAGGGACGGGTTATTGCCGGATGTGCCAATCTGGAGCCATGTAGAGACCTGGGACAGTAGTCCCTGGATCGGCAACATAGAAATCATTTCAGCCGGTTTCCCGTGCCAGCCGTGGTCCGTGGCAGGGAGGAAACGAGGAATTAAGGATGAGAGGTGGATTTGGCGCCACATATCGAGAACCGTTCGCGAGGTTAGCCCCCAATATGTCTTCTTGGAAAACGTCGTGGGGCTCCTCAATACCGGGATCGGACACGTTCTCAGGGATTTGGCCCAGAGCGGGTACGATGCGGAATGGGACGTGTTTTCGGCGCAAGGCTGTGGGGCTCCACACCTCAGAAAACGAGCCTTCGTTTTGGCATATGCCCGGAGTATCAATCTGGAGCAACTCCGGGAGACTGCGGAAGCGAGAATCGGTCAACTGGGCGACACCGGTTTGCTGGGATTCAAAGGACCATTTCGCCAGGATTGTCACTCCTCAGAGCGGCTCCCTACTTGGCCGCCAGGCCCTGATGAGCTTGATCAATGGGAACAAGTCCTCTCAATCGACCCGACTCTTGAACCCACGCTTTGTGGAATGGCTGATGGGGTTGCCATGGGACTGGAGCAATCCGCATGCCAAAATCGGAAAGAGAGGATTCGAGTATTGGGAAATGCAGTGGTGCCGGTTGTTGCGGCAGTTGCTTTCCTGACCTCGGCACAAAGGGCTGCATCAACTGCAACATTGAGTCAACAAGAACAACCCTAATCATAACAGTAGGAGAAAAAAGAATGAGTACCGAGAAAATTATGAGCATGTTGCGATCCAAAAAACTGGAGAGAATCGGCGAACCGGTTCTGAAGTTCAGGACGCTCCCGGAAACCAAAAAGAAACTGCCTTTGGGATCATCAAAACTTGGCGGGAACCCAGATCTGCCGGTAGGAATTTCATGGCCGGTAAATGACGGGAGACCACTTGATCTTCTGTTACAGCTGAATCTGGCCGAGCTTCCTAGAAGATTTGTAGAGAGCGCATTGCCAGCCCGGGGATGGCTTTACTTCTTTTACGATCTCAAGCAGCACCCCTGGGGATTCGATGTAAGTCACAGGCACGGCTGGCGGGTGTTATTCTACGATGGAGACCGAAAGGCCCTTGGACGCCGCCGCAGGCCTGATGCCACCGATCCGGTACTGAGACCGTGCGGATTGACTTTCTTCGAGGGCATCTACGTGAACTGGCCTTCGTTGCAAGATGAAAAATCGAAGTCCGATCTGCATTCCCTAACCAACGAGGGCCTTTTCCAGGCTCAGGTTGAGAACTCTGGTCATCGGATATTGGGCAACAACCATGGATGCCAAGGGGATATGCAATTGGAGTCTCAGTGGGCGTCACATGGCGTTTTTCTATGTGACGGAAGATGCCCAAACTTTGATCACGCTAAGGCCGAGCAGCTCGAAGCTGGGATTAGGAACTGGCGATTCCTACTGGCACTGCATTCCGATGAGAACGCAGGCCTGGAATGGACCGGTTACGGGTCACTTTACTTCTGGATACGTGACGACGATCTTCGCAACTGTGATTTCCATAACGTCTGGGCCTGCTTCCAATGCACCTAATGAACGGAACTTAAATTGCCAAACAGCGGCCCGGCCTATTCGCAGGAGGCCCGTGTAGCAATCATTGAATACGGGCCTCAAAAAGACACATTGATTTGAGTCACCATGCCTGAAAGCAATCGAAGACGGTTATCGGTCGATTGCCCTGATCGCGAGAACTCCCGGCAGACGTAAGCACATAGGGGCTGAATCACCGTAGCCCATTAACATCGGTCGGGCAATCCGTTTCAGAGTTCTGAAGCCCTCGGGGGTCATCACTGTTTCTGTCTTCGATGCACCAGAAACGCAACAATCTGGAAACACGTGACTTATTAACTCAGGCGAAAGGAAAAGGACATGAAAAGAAAAAGGAAGAGCACGAATAAGGCCAAACAGCCTATTCATCCGATAATCCGGCTGATCCAGAATGTAATTGCCGAGTACGGTTTGGAGAGTATGGTAGTCGCGGAACTGTTCCTCCGACTTGCCAGAGCCATCTTCGCACACCCGAGTCAAAAGGATCTCAACACTCCTGGCGGAGTTGAAAGACTTACCGATGGTGGCCGCACCACGATTTCGCCCGTATTTCTCAATATGTACCTATTTGGTGACGCGTCTTTGACGGACGAGCATATAGCGCAAGTGGAAACAGCTTTTGCATTTGCCATCCCGACCTGGTCCAAAACAGATCCCGAGGCAGCCGATCAAGCGGCACAGGTGCTAATCTCTTTAGCACGGCGATTCAGTGACTTGGGAGATTCCCGCAAGCGGGAAGCCATGAGCGAACGGGTGCTGGATATGTGCAGGAATCACCTCAGACGGGATTCTCACTCCTTGGCGTTAGTACTCGGTGACATGGGATCGCACTATGCTACGCTTGGCAGGTTCGATGAAGCGAACGGTTGTCTCCAAGAGGCATTGACCATATGCGAATCTGGCTCCGAATTCCATTGGATTCTGACCTCGAAACTTCTTTCAGATTTGGCAACTATTGCGATGCGGCGCCGCGAATTTTATTCGGCTCGGTTGTTTATTGATCAAGCAACCGAGATTCTGGAACAGGCGCCTACGGCGAACAAACTCATGCTTCTGGGAACACTGATCGACTCCGCCAAGCTTTTCCAGGAGAAAGGGGACCTTAATGGATTTGCTCAGGTCATCGGGAAGGCAGAGATGGTGGCTAAAGAGGTCTGGGAATCTGACCCGGAAGGAGCAGCATCTCGTGTCGTCATACTCATTGCGTGTCATAAGGAACTCGGCAGACAAGATGACGCGGAAAGGCTCATACGGTGGCTTGCGGGCAAAATCAAAGAATTGGCCCGTGAGACTGGAATCGATCTCCTCGACCGCCTTATAGAGGAAATGCGGCCCCGTTACGGAGACTATGGCCTGCCCGCCAACCAAGAAGAAATTCTGGCCCAAATCAAGACCGAACGGGATTGTCCAACGGGTCAGTAGTTTCGCGGCCGTAGTGTTGAGCCATAGAGGATCGAGCAATGAACAACCGGGACATGAAGAGTGGGGACGCACTCAACATCCAAGTGATGACCGTGTTGCTCGATCCTCGGGAGGTGGCGGCGGTATTAAAGGTCCCCGTCAAGGCTGTGCATAAGCTTGTGCGTGAGGGGAAGCTCCCTTGCGTACAAGTGACCGCACGCCAACGGCGGTTCACCTCCGAGCAGGTTCAAGAATATATCAGCTCTCAGAGCACCTCGGCACGCGTTGACAAGAAAGACCCCAGGCCGGTAAAATCCCCTCCCAAGAAAGGGGGTGCGAAATCGTCTGGGGTTCTTTCTCGACAGGCTCTCCTTGAGGAGATGCGTAAATGTCGGTGATACAGAGAAATAAAGATCTTTACATCTATTTCAGGCCGTTCGGTGAGGAGCTGATAGGCTTGAAGACCTCGGTGGCCTCCAAGCGGGAGGCCAAGGAAATGGAGACCATGCTACTCCGGGCTTGTCGGACAGGAGACTACGGCTCGCTGGATCTGGCGGCGCGGGAGTTGTGCGTGCGGATGTTCCGAAACAAGAAATGGGAAATGCCCGCGGGATTGCTTTTGGCCGAAGAAGTGAAGAACGAGTTGACTCTTTGGGACGGGGTGACCTCGTTGCTTAAGCATCCGGAAGTCAAGGACAGTCCGGTCAGGGAACGCCATGAGTACTGCCTGACCCACCTGGTGGAGCATTGGGGTAAGGATTTCCCGGTAAAAGACATCTGGATTCCTGAAATCAAACAGTACCAGATGGGCAGGCTGCGGCAAGGAGCGGCACCCGCCACGGTGAACCGTGAGAAATCAACGTTGTCGAAGATGTTCCAGGTGTTGATGGAATGCCGGCGTGTAGACGTTAATCCCGCACGCTTGGTGAAGAATCTGAGTGAGAAATCAGGCGAGCGACAGGTCTATATCAGTTACGCTGATTTCAATCTCATTCTGTTCCGTCTTCTTGGATTCTATCGCCCGGTGGCACAGATGGCCTATTACACAGGGATGAGAAAAGGGGAAATCCGAAATTTGAGGCGCTCACAGGTGAACCTCTCGCGCCGGATCATACTCATCGGCCCGGAAGATACCAAGGAAGGGCATTGGAAACGCATTCCGATCCATCGTGAGCTGATTCCCGTGCTTGAAGACTCCATGAAGCTGCGCTCAATCGGTTCGGATCACGTGTTCCTGCGAGATTGTGCGCCTCTGACAAAAGGGAACGGGCGTAGGCCATGGGAAGATGCCGTCGAAGCGCTTAATCTCGATTCGACTCCGCATTTTCACGACCTGAGGCACACATGGAAGACCAATGCCCGAAGATCCGGTATGGACCCTGAAATCCGCGAGAGCATTCTCGGGCACTGGTTCAAGGAGAAGTCGGTCACGGAGCGCTATGGCCGCATAAGCGACCAGGAACTCGTGCAGGCCATTGACCGGATGACCTTCGACCACGGGGACACCGAGATCTTCGTTTCCGCTCCCAAAAAAGACAATCCCCGGAAGAGGCGGCATCCTCGACCGGGGAAAAATGTTAACAGGGTGTTAACAAGCGGCACCGGTCAATCGACCGGTAAATCAGTAACTATTTAAAATTGCTGGCAGTCCCAAGGGGTTTCGAACCCCTGTCTCCGCCGTGAGAGGGCGGTGTCCTAGGCCTCTAGACGATGGGACCGTAAGGAATATCAAATATCAGCATAGGGCTTTTTTGTCAAGATTCTGTTCGGACTCGAGCAGTCGAGAGCGGTGTTGTCTCCATACAAGGCCATGGGGCAGGTAATTATTTGATTCGGGGATTCATGTCATTCCGAGTCTCTTCATTTTTCTCCAAAGAGTCGTTTTGTCAATTCCCAGTTCACGTGCAGTTGCTGCTTTGTTGCCGTTTTGTCTTTGGAGTGTGTCTTGAATCATTCGGGCTTCTATACTCGCCAAAGTGAGGCCCGGCGGAAGTCCTTCTCGAGTTCCTGCGCTCTCTTGGAAATGAGGCGGCAAATGTTCCAATTCGATCAGTCCCCCTCTGCATAAAATAAAAGCGTGTTCGATCGCATTTTGCAGTTCACGTATATTTCCCGGCCAGTTATAGCTCATGAAAGCCGCCATGGCTCCAGATGAGATCCCGGCAACATCCTTACCCCGTAGCAGATTGAGTCGGTGAATGAAATGGTCGGCCAAAATCGGGATATCCTCGATACGGTCCCGAAGCGGAGGCAGTGAAATCTTGAAGACCTGAATTCTATAATACAGATCTTCCCTGAATTTATTGTCAGATACCATGGTCTGCAAATCTCTGTTCGTAGCGGCAAGGACTCGAACATTCGAAGATTGGGTCACAGTTCCTCCGAGAGGTTCAAACTTCCGTTCCTGCAACACTCGCAAGAGTCGGACCTGCAATGCAGGGCTTACGTCACCGATTTCGTCCAGAAAAATGGTTCCGCCATCTGCCTGGGCAAAACGCCCCGGCTTGTCTCGTTTTGCATCCGTAAAAGCCCCCGCCTTGTACCCGAACAGCTCAGATTCCAGAAGAGCGTCCGGAATCGCACCACAATTGACCGTCACCATGTGACTGTCCCGGCGACCTGACAAATTGTGGATAGCCTTTGCCATCAATTCCTTTCCCGTCCCACTTTCTCCTTCCACGAGTATGGTGCTGTCGCTCATCGCGACATCAGGAAGTATCGCAAATAAATCATGCATCCTGCGGCTGCAGGAAATAATGTCTTCAAATGTATACGATTTTTCCACCTCTTTGCGGAGGGCTTCTACCATGCTCAAGTCACGGAATGTCTCCACACCTCCGAGAATACGGCCCTGATCGTCTTTGAGCACAGCGGTGCTAATGCTGATGGGTATGCGGTTACCGTCCGCACGCACGATGAAAACAGCTTGGTTCACTATCGGTGCTCCCGTAAGAATGGTCTGTTTCAAAGCACATTGACCTTCACAGATCTCAGCCCGAAATACCTCGCAACATGGTTTACCAATAGCTTCTTCAACCGGAACCCCCGTAATCTCGTGAGCCGCCCTGTTGAAGTACGTAACCGTGAAGTGCTCGTCCACCGTGAACACTCCATCGGCAACGGAGTCCAGGATCATCTTGGTTTCCCTGGGGCTGAGTTCTTTTTCGATGTGCACCATTTCATCTCCGTACGGGTTTTCTGCAATATGCAATGACTGTAGTCACGTTACTTGCAAAATGCAACTATTAGCAGGCCCGCAAGATATGCGGATGTTTAAATTCATCAATGAAAATAACTGGATGTCTTCAAAATGAATTGTTGGCACACAATTTGAATGAGAGGAGGCAGGTGAATGTTATGAGACTAGCCATTCCAGAACATAACGGTAGAGTCGCCCCGGTTTTTGACTGTTGTCACAGAATTCTGGTTTACTTGGACGATTCCGATTTCGAGGCGCCACTTGCTGAAGAGAACTGGTCCGCGCTACCAAGATCCCTTCGGTCGATGCACCTCAAGAGTATGGCTGTGGATATCGTGATTTGTGGCGGTATAAGTTGCTGGATGGAAGATCAGATTAGACGACAGGGTATTCAGCTAGTGCCGTGGGTGGCTGGAGAAATCTGTGAAGTGCTGAAAGCCTATAAGACGGGAAGAGTTTCCGATCCTTGTTTTCTCATGCCTGGACGGATGAAGTGCTGTAATCGGCACGGCAGAAGGATTGGACAGCTTAACCAAATTCATGGAAAAAAGGAGAGATCAGATGCCTGGATTGAATAGAACCGGACCGATGGGCGGAGGCCCCCGGACTGGTCGCGGGCTTGGATTGTGCGGAACGGCAGGCCAATCACCGAGATTTTCCTGGAGCGGCTTTTTCAGGGGAATCGGACGGGGAGGCGCTCCGTGGGGAGGCGGCGGTGGACGATGCTTCGGAGGGCGAAGAAACTGGTTTTTCTCCGGTGCGGGATCCCAAGCGACATCACCCGGTGCATCCAATGAAATCGAAACTTTGAAAGCCGGAATTGCATCTGCAAAGGAAGAAATAGCAGCAATGGAGGCCCGCCTGTCTGAGTTGGCGAAAAAAGACTGACACAGAGCGGCCGTATCTTTCACAAGTGGGTAATCCTGATTTCGATGATTGGACCACATTAGTGAAACAACCAAATCGGGTTACCCATTCAGATTCATACCCGGTCACAGCAAACATTCTCATATTCAAGGATTGTATTACTTATGGACGAGACTTCTTGTTCGACAGACAAAACTTGCAGTACCTGCGGCTCTACCGGAAGCTGTGACAGTCAGCTTCAGGAACGCCATATGGACGAACTCTTGAGCCTAAGACTTTCACGAATCAAACACCGGATTGCGGTCATGAGCGGCAAAGGAGGCGTAGGCAAGAGCACCGTCGCTGTTAACCTTGGGGTTTCCCTGGCATTGAACGGCAAATCCGTTGGTATTCTCGATGCAGACGTACATGGTCCGAATGTTCCCAAAATGCTGGGTCTGAACGGACAACAGCCCAAAATGGGTGAGAACGGGCTGATGCCCATCAGAGCAGCAGGTGATGTGCGAGTCATGTCAATGGCCTTCCTGCTGCCCAATGAGGATACTCCGGTCATGTGGCGAGGTCCTATGAAGCACACCGTTTTCAAGCAATTTCTTGCAGAGGTCGATTGGGGCGATCTGGATTACCTCATCGTCGATCTTCCTCCCGGTACAGGGGATGAACCGCTGAGCATCGCTCAATTGCTCGGTAAACCTCTATGGGCGGTAATCGTGACTACTCCACAGGATGTGGCTCTCTTGGATTCCCGGAAATCGGTCGTATTCGGCCAAACACTTGAAATGGGTGTTCTCGGTATTGTAGAAAATATGAGCGGGTTGATTTGCCCTCACTGTCATGAGCGTATCGATTTGTTCAAGACGGGAGGAGGCGAGCGATCTTCTCGTGACTTGTCGGTTCCCTTTCTTGGAGCCGTTCCGATAGATCCGAGTGTAGTGACCGGAGGAGATCAAGGCACTCCCATTACGATCATGAATCCGGACAGCATCAGTGCAGCAGCTTTTCGAGATCTGGCAGCTCAGGTCGAAACGGCTGTTTCAAAAAACTAGAAAGACTAAGCAAAAAGAAGAAGCTTAAGTTAATAATCAAAAGGAGAGACGTTTTATGGCAAAAATAGTTGCAATTCCTTCCATGCATCCCGGCGGTCTTGAGGCAATGCGTTCGGGGCACTTCGGACACTGTGATGTTTTTACGCTTGTGCATACGGAAAATGGGGAAGTAACGGACATTTCAATCGTGCAGAATCCCCCGCATGTGCAGGGCGGTTGTGCGGCCCCTGTGAACTTGCTGCAGCAAACCGGTGCCCACGCCATAATAGTTGGCGGCATCGGCATGAGGCCTCTCATGGGATTTCGCCAAGTGGGTATTGAAGTGTACTACGGGCCCGAAGGAGAAACCGTTGGCATGGTCATCGAGGATCTTTTGAACGGGAAACTTCAATTGATAAGTAACAATCAGGTGTGTGGAGGCGGTCAATTCTGACGCATGTAGGATATATCATGAGAATAGCAATTACCTCTGTAGGAACTAGTCTGGATTCGGCAGTCGACCCGCGCTTCGGCAGAGCTCAGTACATACTGATCGTTGAAGAGGGAAAACTGGTTGAAACAGTTGATAACTCATTGGGATTCAACGCACTCAGTGGAGCGGGCATTCAAGCCGGTAAGCTGTTGGCGGACAAGAAAGTTAATGTCCTCCTGACCGGGCATTGCGGTCCTAACGCTTTCAAAGCTCTTCAAGCCGCAGGAATCAGAGTAGGGGTGGAGCAGTCGGGAACGGTTCAGGAAGCTCTGGAGCGGTTTCAGCAGGGAGCGATCTCTTTCGCGGATCAGCCGAACGTGGAAGGTCACTGGTAATCGGAGAAGGCTGCTGCAGGCGTAAACCCTTCCTGCTGCAGAATGTACTGCGGCGGAGCTTCATGGAAAAAACCGAAACCTTCCGCCTGCAAGGGACGGAACGAGAACATATGTTTGATTGGCAGATACTAACGCAGATCCAGTGGACAACACTTCTCCTGGGCGGTGTACTGATCTTCCTGGTGATCGGGGCCTGGGTACTGCTCGACTATCGAGTGGATCCATTGAGAGGTACCATGGACGAACCCGACGCAACTGCATTCGTTCGCGGAAGATGCGGTGATGCCATGAAGATATCGCTCAGATTTTCAGATGAAAGAGTGACCGAGGCGAAGTATTGGACCGATGGGTGCAGAATGAGCAGCGCATGCGGCGCTGCCGCTGCAGAACTCGCCCTGAACAAATCTCCTGAAGAGTTGGCCGATATCGATCATAAAGCCATAGAAGAGCGAGTCGGCACATTGCCCGAGGAGGAATTTCACTGTGCAACTTTGGCTTCAGGCGCAATACAGGAAGCCCTGAGAATATACCTGACGCAGACGAACACGAAGTCATCGTCTGGAGCGGAAATGCAGGCAAGGGACTTGCCGTTACAGAAGAAAACGAGCTGAACGAGCTATGATAATAAGTGTCGCGAGCGGAAAAGGCGGAACAGGTAAAACCACGATTGCATCAAGTCTGGCTGCAGTTCTTGGACCACGAGCGCAGATTCTCGACTGTGACGTGGAAGAGCCGAACTGCCACATACTGTTGAAACCCACGATCGAATCACGGGAGAAAATCACTCTCCCGGTTCCGGTTGTGAATATGGAAGCATGCAATCTCTGTGGAAAGTGCGGTGAAGTCTGCCGCTTCAGTGCCATCATCCTCATTGGGGATCAGGTGCTGACTTTCCCCGAGCTGTGCCACGGTTGCGGTGGGTGCACACTTCTGTGCCCTCAAAAAGCCATACACGAAGGTGCCCGGGAACTTGGCGTTCTGGAAACGGGATTTGCCGGACCTGTGGAGTTTGTTCATGGAATTCTAAGAGTGGGAGAGGCTATGTCTCCTCCTCTCATCAGGGCCGTGAAGAGCAAGATCAAGAGTTCCAAAATCGCTATTCTCGATGCACCTCCGGGAGCGTCCTGTCCCGTGATCAACACCGTGTCGGGTTCGGATTTCATTATAATGGTTACCGAACCCACACCTTTCGGCCTGCATGATTTGACTATAGCCGAAGAAGCAGTATCCCTGCTGGGCATTCCCGTGGGTGTCGTTCTCAACAGATCGGATATCGGAGACACAGAAGTGCAGGCATTTTGTCGCACAAAGAATATCCCTGTTCTTGCGGAAATTCCACATGATCGGAGAATCGCGGAAGGATATGCCCGCGGCGATTTGCTGGTGAACTCCGCTCCGGAATACAAGACTCTGTTGCTCGAGATGATTGACGCCATACAGGATCTGGTGAACCATCCACGCGGCACTGTCAGGACGGCCACAGTATGAAAGAAGTAGTTATAATCAGCGGAAAAGGAGGCACAGGCAAAACTACGCTTTCCGGCAGTTTTGCTTGTTTAGCCAAAAGCAAGATCATGGCCGACTGCGATGTCGATGCCGCAGACCTGCACATCTTGACCGATCCGAAGATCCTTCACCAGGAGGATTTCTATGGTGGAGGAAAGGCCTGGATCGATAAAGAAAAATGCTCCGAGTGCGGTATTTGCAGAGACTCCTGTCGGTTCGGCGCTATTTCCGAACAGTTGGAAGTGAATCGTCTCTCATGCGAAGGTTGCGGGGTCTGTTTTCACGTGTGCCCGGAAGGAGCAGTCAATCTCGAAGCCGGAATTTGCGGCCAATGGTTTATTTCCGAGACTCGCTTCGGTCCTTTGGTGCACGCACGCTTATTGCCCGGAGAGGAAAACTCCGGAAAGCTGGTTGCTCTTGTGAGAAACCAGGCTAAAGTCCTGGCGCGAAAGCAGAATAAAGATACCATTCTGGTTGATGGGGCTCCCGGAGTCGGTTGTCCGGTCATATCTTCCGTTACTGGGGCAGACTATGTTGTCATAGTCACCGAGCCGACGCTTTCGGGACGTCATGACATGGATCGAGCACTTCAACTTGTGAGAGGATTCAGAATACCTGCATTCATTGTCATCAATAAAGCAGATATCCATAGCGATCTGGCCGATACCATCGAAAGAGAAGCGGAGGAGAGGGGAGTCACCGTACTGGGAAGGATTCCGTACGATCCGGCAGTCATACGAGCAATGGTGCAACGGCGCTGCGTAGTGGAAGACCGCAATGGGGTCGCGAACGAGAGTATTCGACGAATATGGGAACGATTGGAATCGCTCCTTTAGATGGAGTTGCTGCACATGTCCCGAACAGATGAGCTTGAGGAAGTGTTGTCGCAGATTATCGACCCTGAAACAGGCTTGAGTATTGTGCGAATGGATATCATCCAGGACCTGGCCGAACATGACGGAAAAGTAAGCCTCGTGTTCAGGCCGTCGTCGCCGGTGTGCCCTATGGCGTATTCTCTTGCAAATGCTGTCAAGCAAAAGATCAGCGATATAGAATGGGTTGATTCAGTCACCATAAACGTGGAGAATTTTGTTAGAGCAGATCATTTACAGACGTTACTGAACGGCTGATCTCGAGGAGGAACAGAACAGAATATGCCAATAAAAGAGTATGTGTGTGGAGAATGTGGCTCACAGAGCGAACTGCTTGTGGGGATCGGGCGGAATTCCGATGAACTCCGGTGCAGAGCCTGCGGCAGCGCAAATGTGCAGGAACGCATGTCCGCTCCGGCGCCTCCCGTGATAAACAGTGCCGGCCATGTCGGAGCCTCCACCTGCTGCGGTGGCACTCCGTCCGACAAGGGATGTGTACCGGGGAGTTGCTGCGGCGCTTCAAAATAGTCCGTTGATTTGGAAAGTTGCTCAAGAAGTCGGAATTCATTCCAGATCGTGGCACAATAGTCATCATCTTCCCGGAATAATTGCAGGGTCGGACCTGTGAGACTGTCTCAGAATGCCGATCCAGGATTGCTTGTATAGAGGTTGGCGTCATGATTACTCGAATTTTCGGACAGGCATGCGCAGGTGTACCTCTGGCTAGCATCGGAATTGTCCACTCAGCAGTGCTTTCAAATATTGTCATTGCGAGGAGCGCAGCGACCCCGTGTCTCGCGGGACAATCGCCCGGGATTCAGGCGCTTAATTTCAGGCGATTGCTTCGCTTCGCTCGCAATGACAAGCGTTAAGGTCGCGCTAACCATGAGAACCTTAAGAATTCTCGTTATTCATTGTAGAGTCGTCCTGACAGGTGGAGATTCTTGAGTCCCTGGAATCCAAAATTGAAACCTATGCCCCTTTGCCAAAGGAAGACTAATGCTTGATTCGCCCCGTGTCGTTTCTGGGGAATGTCTGAAGCCTGATGAGAGAAATCTGCAATCGATTGGTGAGTGCAGGAGAGTCTCCATCACTTGTATTTCGGAGGTCGCCTGGTGGGACCTGAATGTCAGGGCTCAAGATTTCGTGAGTGCCGGCGGGCCGAAAGAAGCGGATCAGTGGACAGACATGTGGACTCCATCCAATGCAGCAGGAGCGAGCGCTCTTGTGGAAGTGGAAAGCCTGGATGGAGCCAAGACCAGATTCCTCGTGGATACGGGATGCGACGTAAAGTATATGGACGAGCGCTTCAAGGCTCATGGCGTTGACAGTATGCTCCGACAGGGAGAAATCGACTTTCTGTACATCACCCACGAGCATCTGGATCATTTCTGGGGCCTGGAAGCAATCCTGAAATATAACCCGGACATCAAGATCATCATTCCGAACACCTTTCAACCTTCTGCATTCAGTTTCCTCGCGGGAAACGAAATCGCCGGAGCCGGCGTAAAGAATTCCATTGCGCACAAAGGCGAACTCGTCATTTTTCAAATGGGAGAAATGACCAGACTTCTGGATGGAGTAGTGTCCGTCGGATTCGATATTCCCATATTGCTGAAAATCCGGGGTGAACAATCGCTCTTTTTCAATGTGAAAGATCTCGGGCTCGTGCTTCTGGCGGGTTGCTGTCATCAGAATGTCATCACTTTGGCCGATTACGCGACTAACCATTTACAGGCCAAAGGAAAGTTGCATGGCCTCTATGGAGGATTGCATATCGCACCCTTCGGAAATTTCGGAGATGAAGAGCAAAGCTGGGTCGATCGGCTGGGAGAATACGGGTTCAAGAAAATTGCAGCAAATCATTGTACAGGATTACCGGCGATCAGAAGAATGATTGAAAAGGGATACCCTGTCATGCATGGTTCGGGAAACAACGGGTCTCAAAGTGATCTTTACATTGGGAACGGCGACTCGGTTGTTTTCGGATAAAAAATAACAAGTGCTTAGAGGTAAAAGAGTGGATCGCGACAAAGACGTTTTTGATGATTTGGAAGGAATGGTGGTTGAAGAGGCCAAACAGAAGTATTCTGCAACGGTCATCGATCATTTTCTTAATCCCAGGAATACCGGCATTCCTGAGTCGTTTGACTGCTACACGTACATGAGTGGAATATGCGGTGATACCATAGGGATCTACGTCGGCTTTAATAACGATCGCATCGCACGGCTCGGGTTCGTAACAAACGGCTGTGGCCCCACGGTAGCTTGTTCCAGTGCTGTTACCTGCATGGTCGAAGGCGCAACTCTCGAGGAGGCCATGTCTATCACGGGGAAGCAACTGATTGAATACCTGGGAGGTTTGCCGATAGAGAATACTCATTGTGCGGATCTGGCGGTCAACACGCTTCGAGGAGCGCTTGCAAAGATGACGTGAGCTATGGGAATACGACAAAAGCTGCTGGACGTACTTGAAACGACTTGTGCGGACCTTTGTGTTCGACACGTGTGCATCGGGCTAGGGTATACTGCCGTCCAACTTGACGACCACCGTACGGGAGTCGCTTATACTCTCGGCAGAGACAGTGTTGCCGGGTGTTCGGTATTTGTCGGAAAAAGGCCCCTCGCCGGGAGACGTGCACTTGATTTGCTCCATTACCTGAATTCGCCTGTGCCTATTGAATCTGCCGTGGGTCTGGCAACTGCGAATGCTCTTTCGGTAGGGATGTTTTCAGGTGGCGATTCTGGCGATGTCCTTGCTGCAGTTGATCTTCAAGAGACCGATAGAGTCGGTATGATCGGTTTCTTTGGCCCGATCATAGACCAGATCGAAAAGAGAGTGTCGGTTCTTGAGATATGTGACGAGCGACAATCGAACTCATTGGAGGGCGTGAGGCCCTCAAGTGATGCCGAAGATATACTTGCCAGAAGTACTGTAGCCTTCATCACCTCGACCACGATTATCAACAACAGCATTGATAAACTAGTTCAGGCTGCGATGCATTGCCGCGAAGTAATTCTCTTGGGCCCATCCACTCCACTGGTGCCACCTGCTTTCGTTGAAACTCCAGTTACACGTCTGTCCGGAATGATTACTCGTGACCATGACGGTTTGCTTCGAGTAATTCACGAAGGTGGAGGAACAAGACATTTTTCGCAGTATGCGACCAAGTGGAACATGCCTTTGAACAGGAACCAAAATCATTGAAGAAGAATCGGAAGCGCAGACATGAGTACTGAAAAACGAGGAAAAACAATTATAGCATTCATAGTAGCCGATAGTCCCGAGGAAGTATCCGGTATACTGCATGAGCTTGCAGCCCGAGGAATATCCGGTCAGATCTTTACCCCTGATGAAGCACTGGAAAAAGCGAGCACGAGTGCTCCGGATCTGGCGATTGTCTCCGAGCGCCTGGCGAATACCACTGGGCCTCGCGTTATACAACAATTGCTGGAAAGATCGTGGCAAATCTCCACGATTTTAGTGTCTGACAAAGATGAAGAGATTCTCCACGACGAAACGGAAGGCCTGGGAATTCTGGGATCGATCAAGTCATTTGACGACAAGATGAAACTAAATCTACTTCTTGACACCTTTTCTCGGATTGCTTCGTAAAAGTCGATTCAAGCACAATAGTGAGTCGCTATGGACGTAATACAATACAGACCCATTGGCGTTATACGGACTCCGTTTGCCGATCCCGAAGGCACTCCCATTCAACCCACAGGTGCCACAGGGATAAAGGGCACGGTGGAGGTGAACCCGGAATTTGTAACGGGCCTCAAGGATCTGGACGGGTTTTCTCATATCTTCTTGATTTATCATTTGCACCTGCTGAAGGGATATTCGCTTGAAGTCCAGCCTTTTATGGACAATCAAACCAGGGGCATTTTTGCTACCAGATCTCCTGTACGCCCCAATCCCATAGGCTTGTCGGTTGTGCGATTGATCGGAATAAAAGATAATATCCTTGAAATAGAGGATGTGGATATTGTCGACAAAACTCCTTTGTTGGACATCAAACCATTTGTGCCGGTAATGGATAACCGACAAACCCTGAGCATCGGCTGGTTTGAGAATAATGTGCACAAAGTGACAGTTACGAAAGCGGATAGACGATTTGTCGAATGTGGATAGCATCGAATATGTAAGGAGAGGGGCCATGGAAAAGATTCTCATCGTGGGATGTAAGAAGGCAATGGATGACGTGTGCATCGGTTGTTCCCGCTGCATGGTGGGATTCAATCGTCGGGACGGCGAATTCTCGCGCTACAAGGATCAGGAAGCAGAAATAATGGGATTACTCAATTGCGGCGATTGTCCGGGTGCAACAATCGTTACCCGTCTCGCTCAGGTAAAACTCTGGAATGCGCCGATGGGGGAAGTCGCTACCAAAATTCACCTCGGACCGTGTATTACGGATCACTGTCCTCACAAGGAGACCATCACCAACAAAATCAGAGCTAAGAGCGGCATAGAAGTTATTGAAGGGACTCATCCCTACAAACCGGAAAACATCTTTGCTGAACAAAAGCCGGCGTAGGATGCGGTGATCAAAGTGAACCGCATCCGTAGCGAAAACACTCGATTGATGCGGTTCGCAAAAGCCATCGTTGTACTACGTACTAATTTAGAACTCGTCCCCAAGACCTCAATCATACACGATCAGGTCACAGAATTTTTTCTCGATCTGTGACCAGAGGAAAGTTGCGAATTGATTCAAAGCATTCACTGATTTGATCACGTATTCGTCGGTCAATGGACGGTCTTCATTTTCTTTCAATTTAGTACATTCGACCTTTTTTATATAGTTTTTGTCCACTACGCCCATATTGTGGACTAGAATATTCCGCGTCTCATGAATCTCTATCAGTTGCTTTTCAGCGAATCCAGAGTTCTTCAAACTGAGTCGGAATCTACTTTCGAGAAATTTTAGTTTTTTCTTAATTCCTTTTATTGATTCCATTTGCGATCTTAAGGGATCAGGTTTCCTTCTCCAATTCTCCTGAATGAGATTAGGATATACTTTGAGTACTACTTCTATACTATTATTAAGATAGAATTCAAGACACGAAACAGCCCTAATCAGAGTCAATTGCTTTGTCAAATTCGGCATTTCTCTGACATAGGAAGATCGTTTTCGAGTTACTTTCACTAATACTTGTGGCTCATATTGATGAGATTCTACGTCTGTGAAAGAATCTTCTGTGATATTCTTCGTTGAATTTTTGATCAGTTGTAAATAGTCAGTATGACCGTTCTTAACCATTTCAAGCAATTCATAAACAATATTTATCTGGTCGAAATAGCACACCCACAGTTCCTGAAGACATATAGACAACCATACTCTTTTAGAATCTGAGACTATTTCATTCATTTCACTTCCTCAAATTACTCGTGATATCTTGCGAAAAAATCGTCCTCCCATCCGTTTGTTTCAGTCAAATTGTCTGGATTCAACGACGGATTCTCAGTTTCTGCATTCCGTATACCGCGAGCACAACAACAGCCCCAATTGCGTCAGTCATGATCCCGGGCTGGATAAGAGCCATCCCTGCGGCAGCAAGAACAATCCTTGTAAAGACATGCAGCTTTGATTTCCAGTAGCCTACTGCTGCAACAGACAGTGCGAACATCCCCAGCAACGCAGTTCCCAGGACCTGAAGAAGCAGCAGGGGAGTAGCTCCAATCAGAATGAGCACCGGCGACAGGACAAAAAAATACGGAATCATGAATGCCGCGATAGCCAGCTTCACGGCTTCGATTCCTGTTTTCCAGGGATCCGACCCAGCAATTGCAGCTCCTGCATACACAGCAAGAGCGACTGGCGGAGTAATGTCGGCAACCACCCCGAAATAGAAAACGAACAGATGTGCAGCCAGGGGCTCGACCCCTAATTTCTGCAGCGCAGGTGCAGCCATGGTTGCGAGAACAATGTAAGTCGCCGTCGTGGGGATTCCCATTCCGAGCACCAGGGATGCAACCATCGTGAAAACAAGGGCGATAGCAAGATTGTTTCCCGCAAGTTCGATCATGTTTGACGATAATTTAAGCCCAACTCCTGTGAGCGTTACGACACCGACAATAATTCCTGCAGTGGCGCACGTGGCGATCACCGGCAAAGCTTGTGCAACTCCTGCCACCATTGCCTTACAAAGCGCCGTTATGCCCATGCGGCCTTCACGCTTGACAAGCCCTGCAATCCAGGCGAGCCCCATTGACCATACCGCCGCTCGGGCGGGACTGAAACCGGCATCGAGAAGAATGAATATGGCAACAATCGGCAAGATGAGATATCCCTGCGACTTCATCACCCGACTGAACACGGGGAGATTCTCTCTCGGCAACCCCACCAGGCCGGAACGCAATGCCTCAAAGTGAACCATGAGAAATACGCCGGTAAAATACAGGATCGCCGGAATTGCCGCAGCCTTTGCAATTTCAAGATAGGGAATGTTCAGGAATTCGCTCATAACGAATGCAGCAGCGCCCATGATCGGCGGCATGATCTGACCGCCAGTGGAAGCCGAGGCTTCCACCGCTGCTGCAAATTCCGGTCGATATCCCAGCTTCTTCATCATGGGGATCGTGAACGATCCCGATCCCGCAGTGTTCGCAATGGATGAACCGGAGATGGTCCCTTCGAGTGCACTGGAAACCACGGCAGCTTTCGCAGGTCCTCCAGGACTTGTTCCGGTGATGGCTAGGGCGGCATCGATGAAAAATTGCCGAATACCTGTTTTTTCAAGCACCTGAGCGAAGAGGAGATACACGATTATAAGCGTCGCTGACACTCCCAGGGGAATGCCCATGATCCCTTCGAGACCGAGAAACGAGTGTTCAAGAACGCGCTCGAGGGAAAAACCCCGATGCCCGAACAGGCCTGGAACATAGTTTCCCCAGAACGCATACGCGAGAAATGCGCCCGCCACAATCACCATGGGCCACCCAACCACCCTGCGTGTGGCTTCCATCACCAGGACCACCGCTAATCCGGCGGTTACCAGATCCAATGTGGTGTTGACTCCGACTCGTGCGAGAAGTTGCTCGTAAAAGATAATGTGATACAGCCCGAGGCCCAGACTCAGAAATGCCAGCAACACGTCCCACACCGCAGGTGAAGTTGCTTCCTTCTTTTGTAGTCGGGCCGGGTAAAGCAGAAATATCAGGCAAAGCCCCATAGCCAGATGAATAGATCTCTGAAATTGCGGGGGCAGCGGGATCGTTGCAGCCGTGTAAACATGAAACAGCGCCAGTATCATGCTCAGTGCAAATATAATCCAGGCCCAGGTTCCGGTAAGGAGACGGTATGATGTTTCTTGTTCGATTACAGGTTGCACCGGCGATTCCGAAGAAAGCTCTATATACTTGGGCTGTTACTACAGCTTAGAGTAAACAGGTGAACGGCCGGGATCGGTTCAGCGGACACGCGAAACGCTCTCTCATTTTTTGCCAGAGTAACGAGATCCACCGTGTCGGGGCCGGATTGCAGTTGATGAAACTCCGATGCGATCCCAAGGTTCAGTTGCTTCATACACCTGTCGTACCCGGTCACGATGACTTTTCCGCTGTGGAATTTCCAGGAAAGACCTTCTTCAGGGGTCGAAGGCAAATTCGGTCCCTCGTGATCGAAAACCATGCGGCTGAGACAAAGGCGTCCATCGGAACCGATTACGTAGTCTTCCGATACCACACGCCGGCTGACGCTGTGCGTCCAGGCGATCCGAAAAACCGATCCCTGAAAAACGGGAACGGCCCAAAGAACGTCGTTGGTTCCGGATGAGCGGACAACAAGCGATGGAACGGGTAAGAACAGGTAGGACAACAGGCAGATGACGGCTGCGATCTTCACGGTCTTGGCTCTATGGCAACTCCCTGTTCTTTCAGGTATTTTTCAGCACCGGGATGAAACGGAATCGTCACGCCTTCCGCCGCATGTTTGACATCGAATTCCCGGGCTTTGCTGTGACCGATTTCCTGTGCCGAAGAAAAGAGCGTTTTTGTCAGCATGTACACGAGATTGTTATCAAGGTCGGATCTTACCACCAGCATCGCTTTCAAAGCCGCAACTGGGACGTCCTTGTCCATGCCCCTATAGGTTCCCGCTTTTGCTAAAAATTCGACATAGAAAGGATAGGAGGTTTTGAGCTTTTCGACGTCAATGGGAAGTAAACGGATGTTCCTGGTGGTTTGCACGTCAACGAGCGCTGCATTGGGAATTCCGGAGACGATCGCCAGGCCTTCTGCATTGCCGTCCTTCATAGCCGTTGCTCCTTCAACAAATCCCAGGAACAGCGGTGAAATGTCCTTCTGATCTTTGTACTGCAATCCATAGGCTGAGAATATCTGCCGTGAAACCAATTCGGTTCCCGAAGCCGCTGCGCCTACGACCACCTTTTTGCCTTTCAGGTCTTGAATAGTCTGAATGGGAGAATCCGCATTGACGGCAATCTGCACCACCTCCGGGAACAATGATGCCATTGCCAGGTAATTGGTGTATCGCTCGCTCATTTCTCCGAATACTTCTTTGCCCGATCTGCCGTAATCCGCAATATCGTTTTGCACGAGTGCAATATCTGCCTCTTTCTTGGCCAGAAGTCGAATGTTTGCCACTGATGCCCCGGTAGCCTGCACCGTGACATTGACTCCAGGGAGTGCATCTTTCCAGGCTTTCGCTATGCCGCCGCCCAGAGGATAATAGGTTCCTCCTGTGCCGCCGGTGGCCATGACCAGTTCGGTGCGTTCACCCGATTTCCATTCGCCTGATTTCTGTTGAGTCTTATGGCCTACTTCGCCGCATTGGACCAGGCACACTACCAGCAAAACCAGTGTCAGTATATATATGTATCGTGTCATTGAAGGGCTCCGTTCCACTTCATGTGTGACATATCACATTCCGGGAAGCAAGAAAACGAAACTCCTGGGGTGGGTCGCAATTTCTGCAGAATTGCGGTAGAGATTCTCGTCTGCGAATATATCGAAGGGAAGGTTGCGAGTGCCAAAAGTTCATGAGGTGGGGTTTGGGGATTCCCGCTAAGGACGGAATTATAAGAAGTTCCTCCCCGATTCGTTCTTTGATTGCGAACTCGTACGGATCTTTAAGCTCCGTTGTCCTTCAGAATCTTATGCACCTGGGCTTTGGGCAGCACCCCGCTAAAGGAAGCTTTCACCTGAGCATTGCGGATCAGGAACGTCGTAGGTATTTTTGTTATCTCGAAGGCTCGGGCCAATTCGCGTTCATTCATGAAGATCAATCCCACAACTACTCGACCTCTTGTTTCAACAGCCAGTTCCTCCAGGACGGATGCCATCCGTCTACACGGCCCTCAGGTATGGCTGTAGAATTGGAGTATTACGGGAAACACCTTTGAAGCTTCCGCGACCTGTTCCTTGAAATCCTTGGATGAAAACTGTCGAAGTTTGCCGGTAACGTATTTGTCTGATTCTCTTGAAGCTTGATCTTGCGGTGATGTTTGCGGGGACTCTTTGGGGGGAATAGTATCATGTTCCGTGGGCCGGAGTGTTTCACCCGACGTTTGGGGGGCAGTTTCGGCTTCTGCTCCGGCAGGAAAAGACATTCCCGGTTCGGAAGGAATCGATACGTGATCGCGTTTAGAAGAAATGTGTGACCGAATGTCTTCGAGATCTTTGTTTCCCATGAGAACGACAGGGGATTGTTTTTTGGCCTGGTGTCGTGACCACCAGATCAGGCCGATCCCAATGCTCGCACAGACGAGTATGCTGACGATCACCGGGAACCATTTTTTTTCACTCGAATCTTCAGACTGTGCGGGGACATCCCGAACGGCTCCACGGGAAGCCATAAACTTCTTGATCACCACTCCGCAAAACGGACACTCATCGACATCTTCCGTCCATTCTGCGTCACAGGAAGGACATCTGAGTTGAACCTTCTTCTGCGGTTCCGGAACAGGGCTGGTTTCGGGTGCCTGCATTCGTGGAATTTCGTCTTCCTGGAGATGGCCGGAATCCACCAGCTTGCCAAGAGTCTTCTTCAGCCCGCTTTCGGACAAGCCATACTTCTGCATGAGCCCCGTCTCACTCATACCCGAACGAATATCTGCTATGATTTTGCTGGCACTGATTCTGCGCTTTTGGGTCTCTGTCATAGGTATTGTCCGAAATACCCTGTTTTCAGGGCAGTCTCATAACCGAGGAAGAATCGTCTTAGACGGTCTTTTTCAGTCCACAATGACGTCGAGTTCAGCATAACGCAAGATCGTCTCGCGGTCAACGCAACATTCAGATCCCATTTCCTCAACGGTACGCACATTACTCTGCCAAATTCGGATTCAGATTAAGAACTTTCGCCCATTCATAACGGGCGACGGGAAAGCGTCGGTTACACTTCAAGGCTGTTTTCAGGGTAGTTCCAGCAGAATGCACCAGACATCATCAAAAGTTGCCGGCACTATCGTTACACAACAGTCGAATTGTGGTAGTGTTGGAGTCGTACAGAACCCGGGATTAGCGACCCGGAACCATCGTGCTGCCAACGAAGGTTTTCCATGCCAGATGCGAGATCGATCTACACGGACAAGCGCCAGGCCAACTGGGATGCAGTGTGCCGGAATTTCCACCAAGACCCGGGATGGAGCAGGCTTTATCACCAAAGACTGACGGAGATCTATAAATCCCTTGTGCTGCCTGGAAGAAGAGTGATCGAGTTCGGATGCGCTCAAGGAGATCTCCTGGCTGCTCTTAAACCTTCAACTGGATTTGGCGTAGATTTCTCCGAAGAAATGATCCGGACTGCAAAGCAGAAACATCCTGAACTCGAGTTCGTACTCTCTGATGCGCACGCGTTCGAGAGCAACGAAGCCTTCGATGTGATCATACTGTCGGATCTCGTTAACGATCTATGGGATGTTCAGACAGTCTTTGAACGGTTGCGAGCCATCTCGGATTATCATACACGAGTTATCGTCAACTGCTACAGCCGGCTCTGGGAACTTCCGCTCGGCGCCACGAAGCTGCTCGGCTTGGCCAAGCCCACGCTAAATCAGAACTGGTTGACTGTACAAGATATTCATAGTTTTCTCCTTTTGGCAGATTTTGAGCCGATCCGGCACTGGAGCGAAATCCTGTGTCCTTTGGATATTCCCGTTCTGGAGCGCTTCTGTAATCTATTTCTTGTCAAGTTGTGGCCATTCACCCATCTTGGCCTTACAAACTTCATGGTGGCTCGTCCCTTCAACAGAACAAGGAAGGTCGAAAAAGAGCCTCTCGTTTCAGTCATAGTTCCCGCGCGAAATGAAGCAGGGAACATTCCGGAAATCTTTAAACGAGTTCCGGAAATGGGGAGTGGAACTGAACTGGTGTTTGTGGAAGGCCATTCCAGTGACGAGACCCAACGTGTCATTGAAGAAGAGATTCGATTAAATCCACAAAGGCAAAGCGTTTCTTTACGCCAGACAGGCGAAGGCAAAGGCGACGCTGTACGCATGGGGTTTCAGCAGGCACGTGGTGACGTAATGATGATTCTGGATGCGGACCTTACAGTCCCTCCCGAGGATTTGCCACGGTTCTACGAGGCTCTTGTCTCCGGCAAGGGCGATTTCATCAATGGGGTGAGATTAGTTTATCCCATGGAAGATCGTGCCATGCGGTTCATCAATCTCATTGGAAACAAAGGGTTCAGTGTCGTGTTTTCATGGCTTCTGGGACAACCGATCAAGGACACACTTTGTGGCACCAAAGTTCTCTGGAAGGACGACTATCGATTCATTGCAGAGAATCGATCATATTTCGGAAATCACGATCCTTTCGGGGATTTTGACCTCATTTTGTCTGCTGCCCGCTTGAATCTGAAGATCGTGGATCTTCCTATTCGTTACAGGGAGCGTCTTTATGGGACGACCAATATCAGACGATGGAAGCATGGTATGCTTCTCTTGAGAATGGTTTCTGTCGCTGCGCTGAAACTCAAGTTCATTTGAGGCAGGATCTGATGCTCACACGGTTGCTGGCCCACCCATTAGCGAAAATTGAGAACATCAACGATCCCAATGCAGCCCGTATCCGTAAGAGAATTATCGAAGAGAAGCAATTTCTCAGAAAAATATACAGAGAGTGGTATGCTCAGATTGCCTCCGTCCTCCCGTACCCTGGTGCGATTTTAGAACTGGGGTCAGGGCAAGGATTTCTGAAGGAACACATCCCGGAAACCATCACCTCAGATGTCACGTTCTTCCCCGACATATCCATTGTCTTGGATGCTCACCGTATGCCGTTCGCGAATGAGTCTCTGGCAGCAATAGTCATGATTGACGTGCTTCATCATTTGTCCGGACCGCGAGACTTTTTGGCAGAAGCCGAGCGTTGCCTGCTTCCCGGCGGCGTGATCGCGATGGTCGAACCTTGGGTCACGAGTTGGTCACGATTCGTGTACGGTCGATTTCATCATGAGCCGTTCCTGCCGGACGCAAGTCAGTGGGAGTCGCCTTCCGAGGGACCTTTATCAGGTGCTAACGGAGCACTGCCGTGGATGATCTTCGAACGAGATCTGGACACTTTCAGAACCGAGTTTCTCGGTTGGCACATTGAGAGGCTCACATTGGATATGCCGTTAAGTTATCTTATGTCGGGTGGAATCAGCATGCGGCAATTGCTTCCATCTTCCTTTTACGGTGTGCTTCGCGGAATAGAAAGACTGATGAGTCCTTGGATGAATAGCCTGGCGATGTTTGCTTTCATAGTTGTTCGAAAGGTCGGGTAATCGGGCAGATCGGGCGCTTGCCCCTCCTGAAGTAGACAAACCCTGCGGCAGCAGACTCCTTTGGTTTCTCGAATGCACGATTGTCGGAGCAATATGTGAGCTTTTCGAAACTTATCGGCATCTTTCTGTGTTTTTGGATCGTCTCATGCGTGGTCCACTACCAGGGTTTCGATCAGCCCATGATCTACGATTCAAAAGCATGGATTGGCGACAAAGCCCACATCTTTGTCAGCCACAATATCATGGACGTGATTTCGATTGTACCGGTGAGACCGGTATTCATGTTGAGTCTTTATGGAAATTATTTATTGGCGGGCATGGACCCGACTATTTTCCGACTGATCAACGCAGGTATTTCCGCGGCCGCTGGTCTGGCTCTGGTAATTCTGCTGCGCACAATCCTGGGATTGCCACAGTCCGCCGTACCGGGTACAGAATTTCAGAGAAACGCCGTAAGTCTTTTCCTGGGTCTGCTTTTCGTTATTCATCCGCTGCAGGCATACGTAGTACTGTACATATGGCAACGAGAGGCAATTCTAGCCTGCTTCTTCTATTTTACCAGTTTAGGCGCTTATATTACCGCTGCCAGCGGCAGGGGAAAACCTCTTCCATACTACATCTTGAGTGGATTGCTCTTTTTTGTAGGATTGCTGAACAAAGAAAATCTCATCACCTTGCCCATTATTATGTTCTTGGCTGAAATCACGCTCTTCAACAAGACTGTGCGTGAAGCAATCGGAAAAACCCTTGTAATCGGAGGCATTACCGTACCGGCTCTGATTGCGTATTTGGCACTAACCCACATGTTCCACGGTGCCGAAAGTGTTCACGCTCAGGGAATCGTGGGGAGACTCAGCGAACACTATGCACAGGGCCAGATTACTCCGCTTCAGGTTGCCATGACAGAGTGCCGGATTTTTTTCACGTACTTGACGACCGTGATAATCCCGTTTGCCGTGGATTTGACATTGGTCAAGGCGGTGACGATCTCCCGATCGCTTGTGGAGCCGCCGTCCACTTTTCCGGCTGTGGCTGGTGTGGTCGGCTGGATTGCCGCGAGTTTATGGATGCTCCGCCGCAGTCCTCTTGTTTCCTTCGGAGGTTTATTTTTCCTGGTGGTGATGGTGCCGGAGTCTACGCTGATTCCACAGTTCCTGTTTTTTGGATATAGACCCATACTGCCTATGGCAGGCCTTCTTCTGATACTGGGACAGGTGGTTGCGAGGACTATCTCCTGGAGCGAGGTCCGGTTGCCCGGGAGCTTGTTTCACGCGGCGACCGCACTGGGCGTCATGGCTTTTGTAGTCGCCCTGGGCTGGACGAGTATGACCCAGGCAGCGAAGTGGAGTCCGCTTCATTTCTGGGAAAATGCCTATTCCTGTTCGCCCAAATACTTCGATACCGTAGAAAAAAAGATGTATACGGACATCCTGGTAAATTACGGAGCCGAACTCGTCAATTCCGGAAATTATTCAGAAGCGGTCCCTCTATTACGAGAGGCCATTAAACTGGCGCCCTACTCCGTTGGAGCCCGGAATAATCTGGCCAATGCCATGCTTGGGCAAGGACGTATTCAAGAAGCCATCGAGATTTATCGCGATGCGATTAAACAGGGGTTCGAGTCTCCCGAGGTTTATAACAATTTGGGTGCAGCGCTACTCAACAACAACAAAATCGAAGAAGCAAGAGAAAGTTTTGCGAAAGCTGTGGAAATCCACCCGGGATTCGCCAAGGCCAGAGCTAATCTCGGGATAGTCTGCCTCCGATTGGGACTCATCTCGGAAGCAGTTGACAACCTCCGCAGCGCAGTTACGATTAATCCCCGACTGGCGCTCGCACAGAGCAAGTTAGGATACGCTCTGGAACTTCAACGAAATTACAGTGAGGCTGCCGAACACTATAAGAAAGCCCTGAACCTATCGCCATTCCTGGTGGAGGCTCATTTCGGCCTCGCAAACGCTTTGGCAAACTTAGACAAGATACCCGAAGCTATAGAACACTACAAAAGAGTCATTCAACTTAATCCAAAACATTATATGGCACACAACAATCTAGGTTCGGCACTTCTCCGAATGTCAGAATTCCCCCTTGCAGCGGACCATTTCCGAAAAGCTCTGGAGATCCGTCCGGATTTCCGGGACGCGGAAAAAAACCTCGAGATGGTCAGTGGGAAATCTCAAAAACCCCATTCTCAGGATCGTTAGACTGCTTTCCGTCCAGTTTCCGATCTTTTCAGCCGCATGGCCCTCCAATTTTGCCCGAAATTCGAAAGACAAATATGTTCATCAAAGATGAGGCTTGTACAAGACTATTTCAGTGCTGATGCTGATGGCTCTCCCGTTCGTGTGATTCGTGCACGTGATCGTGAGGCCCATGCTCTGCACCGTGAGTGTGGTCGTGTTCCGATCTCCCTTCCTCGTGTTCATGGCCGTGGGTGTGTTGGTGTTGATGTTCGTGAGCGTGCGGATGTGAATGCTCGTGGGTGTGCTTCGTGTCGCCATGCCAGTGCTCGTGCGTATGAGTGTGCACGTGGTCATGCTCGTGTTTATGTTCGTGCTCGTGTTCGCCGTGCATAATATACTCCTTACAGTTCCTGAAACATTTCGTTCATTATGAAAAGTTATGGCTGCAGAGCGGGAAGTCAAGCGTGAGTACGGATCGTACGCGAATGTTTTCCGGTGAAAAGGGTAAAGCGCATATTTTAATTGACTATGGTGAAGCGAATTGATGAGACAAAGACAAATGCCGGCGACAGAAAGCCCTTTATCTGGATAAAGGGCTTTCTGTGTTCAGCAATGGAAATGGGATGAACGTGAGCTCTTCAACTACTCTGCTTCAGCGTGCATTCCCGATTCGAAAGGAGTTGATTCTCCTTCCGATCGTTCTAAACCGATTCCAGAACCAAATTCCTCCCTGTCTTCCATAGCTTTCCCCATCATAGGGCAACTCATGCTGCGCATTTTTCCCATTCCGCGATGTCCGCGGCCCCACATCATGCCGTCGTCCATGTCTCCCATCATACCATGACCACGGTGCATCCCTTTGCCCTTGCCCATCATGGGGCAGTGGTAACAGCCTCCGTGCTCGGCGAACCTTTTTTCGTGTTTTTCTCTCTGTTCAGGGGTGAGGACAGAGACAAGACTCTGCTTAAATTGCCTTCGCACTTTTCTCTTCTCATCCTTGAGGTCCATGATTTCGTTTCGTTTCTTGTCTATAGCAGCGTAATCCGGCTTGTCGGCAAATCTGAGTTCGAGAAGCTCAATTCTTCGCGTTCCGATCTCGGATCTCAAATTTTCCATTTTTTTTGCTGTTTCCAGCCTTGCTTGCTTGATCTTGTTGCGCTGCTCCGGAGACAATTCGTCCCACAACCAGGTTCTTTTTTCTCCACTTTTCGTGTCATAGCGAGTCTGGTCTTGGGCCATCTCCTGTGATTTTCCCTTTTCCTGGGGAGTCACGGCTGGCTTAGCCGGCATCGACTGTTGGGCATAGGCCGCAGGGGCGATCAGTGCAAGAGCCAGCACCAGCGCAATCATGAGCATGAATATGGTCTTCATGGTTCTCTCCTTCCTTTTGGTACGATTTGACAAAGGAAGAATGGAATCGTTTCACGAACGGACTTTTGATCCTGGAGCGGTGCATTAAGTCTTGGAATGGTTAAAGAATGCGGAATTGGACATGCAATACTTTTTTCATATGTAAACACATGCCGGCCGGCAGAGTAAGGCCACATGACCATCATGAGCCGATAGCGGCTGCATCCATGACGACCGCATGAGGTTCGCAAAAGCGAATTGGCATTGTTGGAAGCTTGGGTGACGGCACCGGGGAATCTTTATGTGAAAAGGCTTCCCCGGTGCCTCGAATCAGTCACGACGGCAGGCGAATTTATCTCATGGAAAGCACGGGACATGGGGCATTGAGAATTACATGGCGAGCATTTGATCCGAAGATGATTTTGCCCACCGCGGACACTTTCTTTACTCCCACCACTATCTGATCGATATTCTTTTCTTTCGCGAATTGCACCAAATCTTCTCCGGGCGTGAGTCCGCGAATGAGAAGGTGAGTCTCCACTTCGATGCCGCTGTCGATGAAGTCTTTCTTGGCGAACTCCAAACTTTCTTCGGCTTGCGTTATTTCTTCAGGATTGGTCTGATTTTCACCGAAAAGAGATGTCACAAGGTACACTTTCGCGCCAAAAGCCAGAGCATGTTTCTTGGCTAATTCCAGTGCCCCTTTGGACTGATTGGATCTGTCATACCCCACGAGGATTCTCATTGTACTCACCTCTGAACTGTCTAAAGAAAAACGATTACATTATACAGCGAGATACCGCTTAACAACATCTTCATCGGACCAAATTGCCTCCATAGTTCCTTCGTGGACAATAGTCCCTTTTTCCAGAATATAGCCGTATTCACACACCTGTCTACAGAACTTGAGATTCTGATCCGCCAGGAGGAGAGTCAGCCCCCGCTTGCGTATCTCACCGATAGTCTCTATGAGTTTCCGTATAACAAGTGGAGCGAGCCCTTCAGAAGGCTCGTCGAGCAGGACGAGGCTGGGATTCATCATCAAAGCACGTCCCAGACTTAACATCTTTTTTTCACCACCGGAAAAACTCAGGCCCTTTTGATTCCTCCGATCTGCAAGAACCGGAAACAGTTCTTCGACCTTCTCGCGCGTCCAATGTCCCGATCTCTTGCACACACGACGGGCAAGCTCGAGATTTTCCTCACACGTGAGGTCCACGAATATACGCAAATCATCCGGCATATAGCTGACTCCGCTTCTGGCAATGTCGTACGGAGCCAAACCGCTGATCTGTTTGCCTTCAAAGGTGATAGATCCGGTTCGTGGAGGCGTCAATCCCATGATTGAACGAAGAGTGGTAGTCTTTCCTGCTCCATTACGACCCAGTAAAGCCACAGATTGTCCTGATTGCACTTGAAGAGAAACGCTTTGCAGCACGTGGGAAGAATCGTAGTAGGTGTTGATCTTTTCCACCTCGAGCATTTAAGCAACCTCCTCACCAAGATAGACCTCGCGAACCTGGGGATTCGATTTTACCTGTTCGGGGGTGCCGTCTCCGATGATTTTACCGCGATACAGAACGATTACCCGTTCCGAAAGAGAGAACACCACGTCCATATCGTGTTCGACGATTACAAACGTTACTTCTCCTTCTGCGGAAAGATCCCGGATATTTTTCAGGATTCTCGTTCGTTCCACCGGGTTCATTCCTGCAGTCGGCTCGTCCAGGAACAGGAGTCTCGGCTTTGCGGCCAAAGCTATTCCGACTTCGAGCAGTCTGCGGTCGCCGTGGGAAAGAGCGCTTGCTGTAACATGGCTGTGATCCAGGAGACCGATGCGATCCAGTATTTTGTCAACCGCCTGCTTTACTTCCAAATCTTTTTTCACGGAAGAAAGAAAGCTAGTGGCCTTATGCTTTAGTGCAATAACCGGAATCGCAATATTTTCAAATAAGGAAAGGTGGCCAAACACGTTGGCGACCTGGAACGAGCGGCAAAGCCCTTCGCGCACACGACGGTCTATGGGATAGCGAGTAATATCCTGTCCCTGGAAGAGAATTTCTCCGGAATCAGGAGGAATACTTCCGCTGAGAATATTTATCAATGTCGATTTTCCTGCACCGTTCGGTCCGATAATCGACGTGAGCGTCCCATCCACAAGGGAGAAACTCAGATTCTTCGCTGTGACGACATTGCCGAAAGCCTTATTGAGATCGCGGACTTCGAGGAGAGCGGCATTCATATCAGGGTTTCCTCACAATATCTGTGGTAAGTTGTCATCCTTTTCTTAACGTGAAAACCTCTTGAGAAACTGGCTTGTGGAACCTACAATTCCGCCTCGGAATCCCAGAATGATGCCGAGCAGAATGAGTCCGAACCAGAGCATCCAGTTATGGGTGAATCGTTCGATAAACTCTCTCAATACGACGAACAGAATACTTCCCACAAAAGGACCGCTGAACGTCTGCAAGCCTCCCATGAGACTTACGAGCACCGGATCGGCAGAGTGACTCCAGTGCGCCGAAAATGGAGTCACATTGCTTTGCAGGAGGAGGCTCAAAGCTCCGGCCAAGCCGGCGAAGGCACCGGAAACCACGAAAGCCGCCAGCCTGTAGCGTCTCACTCCCAGCCCGGCAAATTCCGTTCGAATGTGATTTTCCCTGATTCCCGCAAGCACCAGGCCGAAGGGAGATTGATAAATGCGGTAAATAATCAGACTGCTCAATGCAAAAAAGAACAACACGAGAAAGTAGAATTGAGAATCTTTCATGATCGGAATTTTGAAAAAACCGAGCGATATGGACCCGCGAACGATTCCGGAAAGTCCGTCATCACCGCCGGTTATATCCCTGAGATTCCACATCAACGAGAAAACCATCATGCCAAAGGCAAGCGTAAGCATGGAGAAATAGATCTCTGTGTGACGAACACAGAAGAATCCGATTATTAGCGCCAGGAATGCGGCAGCGACAATGCCTGTCAGTATACCCAAAAGCGGATGTGAGCTGCTGACGTGCATAGACCACAGAGCGGCTCCATAGGCGCCTGTGGCAAAGAATGCTGCATGTCCGAAGGACAATAACCCCGTCCTTCCGAAAAGAATGTTGTAGCCCATGGCGAAAATGGACAGAATCATCACTCGCATGGTGAGATACAATATGAATCGGCTCGAAAACAATCCGATGCCCAGGAGTATTGCCAGAACTGCAGCGGCGATCACATACTTACTGTAACGGCTCATCGGTCGACCCCCGCGAAAAATCCCTGAGGCCGCCAGAGCAGCACGACACCCATGAGAATGAATGTGAGAAACATGTCCAGCGCAGGAATGTACCGGGTGCCGAAGGAATTCAGGAGACCGATGAAGAGCGCTCCGAGAAAAGCTCCTTGCAGGCTGCCTAATCCTCCGATGACCACCACGACAAAAGCGTTGATGATGACGGCTTCACCCATACCTGTCGTAAGAAGTCCCACGTAAGGAACAGCAAGCGCTCCGCCTACAGCGGAAAGCCAAGCCCCGAACACGAACACCGCAGTGTACAGAGCGGGTACTCGCACTCCTATGGCCGCAGCCATTTCACGGTCCGCAGCCGCTGCACGAATCAAGCGACCCCACCAGCTTTTCTCCAGGAAAGCCCAGAGGCCGATTGCTACCAGCGGGCCCACCACCATGATGAAAATATTATATACTGGAAAATTGCGTCCAGCGATCTGAATCGAACCGGAAAGTCCCGGGACAGTAGGCGACCCAATTGATCCTGCACCCCAGATCATCTTCACCAGCTCGTCGAATATGAGCACCATGGCAAACGTGAGAAGAAGCTGATACGGAAGTTCCAGATCGTATACCTGGCGCAACAGATATCGTTCCATCGCATAACCTACAACGCACACAATCAATGGACCGATAATAACGCCTAACCAGAAATCGACTCCCATGTACCGGAGACAGGTGTAGCAAAGGTATGCTCCTAACATGTAGAAGCTTCCATGCGCAAAATTCAGCACCCGCAACACTCCGAAGATGAGGGTCAATCCGCTGGCTACCAGCCATATGAACATTCCCGCGGATATTCCTGTAAGGCTCACATGAACGAGGGATTCCAACATCGAAACCACTCTCCGATCTATACCGAATTAGTAACTTAATGTTGCAGGAGAAAGCTGAGCTTACTCCTGCATTCACGGTTGGTATCGCAGTGTTTTTGGGCGCTACCGGGAAATCATCCTATTACCTCTCTGCAAGGGTAGGGCGGAGGTCAGCAAAGCAGACTCCATCCCTCGCGAAAGATACTCGAATGATGCAGTTCCCCACGGGTCATCACGACTTGAACGGAGGACGCGTACCCTCTCCCTCGAAAGGCGGACGATTGAAGCACTCCTTGGCCGGAATCACAATCTGCTTACCCATTATCTTGAAAGGATAGTTGGGATTGCTTACCGTCAAACCCCACGGGACTTCATACATTGCCTGATGATCTTCCTTCCTGAACACTCGTTTTCCTGCAGGACTGTCGAGTTCCATGCCTTCCAGCGCCTTGATAAGTTGTCCGGTTTCTTTGGAACCGGCAGCTTCGATAGCTTTCTTGAAAGCATACATAGTGGAATATGCCGTTTCAGAGACATACGCAGGATAATGATTCCAGCGTTTGCGGAAATTGGCCACCCATTCTTTGTTTTGCGCCGAATCAGGATAGAGGAAGAAATAACGGCCCGATATCCAGATATCGTCAGGCATTTCCGGACCGAGTCCTTCCAGGACATCCATTGCCGCTCCCACAGGAAGAAGGATGTGTTTCACTTTATCGAACAGGCCTGCCTGCTTCGCCTGTTTGATCATGGTAATAAGCTCGCCGGCCCAGACAACCGAGTACAATCCCTCGGGCTTTGCGTCCATTATCGTGTTGATATGAGGTCTGAAGTCGGTCGTTCCGAACGGAGCCCAGGAATCTGCCACGAACTTGACGCCCGGTTTCAGTTTTCCCAGCGTATCCTGAAACATCTTCCACGTAGTAAATCCGTACTCGTACTTGGGATTGATCGTTGCCCAGCTCATTGCAGGAAGATCCTTTGCAACGAATGCCGCCGCATTACCGTCCTGATAGGTGGGAGTGCAAATACGGAATACCTGCTTGATGCCTTTCTTGAATACTTCATCCTCGGTGAGCTTCTCCGTGGCGGCATGGGTCACCATGAGAATGCGGTCGAGTTGGCCGACTACAGGCGCAACAGCGAGAGCCTGTCCTGATGAATCCACCCCTGCGAGCAGATCCGCTTCCCAGCTATCCACGAAATAGCGAACATTCTGGAGTGCCGTGGGAGCAGCCAGGGTGGAGTCTCGGATTTCTATTTCCAGTTTGTTCCCGGCAATGCCGCCCGCAGCGTTTATCTCCTCCATGGCCATGAGTGCGCCCATTTTGTGAAACTCACCATAACCGGCCAGGGTTCCGGAGAGAACCGCCTGGTACCCGACTTTGATGGGGCCTTTGATTTTCGGAGTTGCAGCCCAAAGCCCTACCGGTTTCATGACACCAGACCCGAGAGCAGATGCAGCCGCAGTGAGCAATCCCATTTTCACGAAGTCCCGTCGCTTGATTCCAGGTTTGTCCATTTCATCCTCCTTGTTCCGGCCGTAGTGTAAATGCATCGTCTTCTCGCAGGAGAAGCGGCTTGTTGCCTGTATTGGAGAATCGGAAACCGAGTAGTGTGAAGAGGCGACCTACCAGGCGGTCCAGCCTCCATCTATGAAAATCGTCTGCCCCGTTACAAAATCGGAAGCTTTTGACGCGAGAAAAATGACTACCCCGGCAAGCTCGTCGGGCTGTCCCCAGCGTCCCATCGGTGTACGTTCGACAATGAAATTGTAACGCTCGGGATCGTTTCTCAATTGGGCCACGAGTGGAGTTTCGAAATAAGTCGGACCGATGGCATTGACCTGCAGTCCCTGCTTTGCCCATTCCAATGCCATTACCTTTGTCATCTGAATCACACCTCCCTTGCTGGAAGCGTACGCTACCTGCATGGGAAGAGCGACAGTCCCGAGAATAGATGCCATGTTGATGATTTTCCCGCTGCCTCGGGAAAGCATGTGCGGCACTACACCCTGAGCCATGAGAAGATAACCCTTCAGGTTGGTATCGACTACCAGATCCCATTCATCCGGAGAAAGCTCCAGCACGGGTTTTCTCACGTTGACACCGGCATTATTCACCAGAACATCCACATGACCGAAGATCTTTAAGGTCTGTTCAATCGCTTCGTCAATTTGGGTTTTGTTCAATACGTCCACGCTGAAGAATTCCGCTTTCCTGCCCAGACTCTCTATTTCGGACTTTGCGGATTTGAGACCGTCCGCATCGCGTGCAAAAAGAGCAATATCAGCGCCCGCTCCCGCTAAAGCCAGGGCCATGGATTTTCCCAGACCCTTTGACGCTCCGGTGACAAGCGCCACCCGGCCGCTGATGTCAAAGAGTTCCTGATTCGTGATCATTTCATTCCTCCGCGGTTACGTCTGATTTCCGAATGCCTGAGCTCACCCCTGGGGGACGTAGGCGCTAACTTTGTTCCAATTCTTTGTCCCAATGGGACTAAAGGGAATAGCCCGGTAATTCATTGCCGGGAATATGTGTATCAGTCGTCCCCTCCGGGACTCGCAAATCATTATATTTTTCCTTAACCGGCGATGAATCGCCGGCCTATTTTTTACGCGTCTCGCAGGATTCTTCCAGAACAACCGAGCCAAAACACCCTAAGTTAGCGTCTACGCCCTTGAAGGGTGCTGCTGTATGATCATAGCCTATGAGTCGTTTTCACAGACTGTCAGAATGCCTAAAGCACTTTTCGGTATATTTCTTCTGCGTCTTTAAGCATTAATTCACGCGGATTATTGGCCAGCAATCGCGTGACCTTCATCACCCCTTGAGCGAGTCCCGGGATATCTTTGTCCTGAATGCCGTACTCACTGAGCCGGGAAGGAACCTTCAAATCCGCAGCCAGAGTCTTGAGAAAATCAACCGACTTCATCGCTGCATCGCGATCGCTCAAACCGGTTGTGTTTTCGCCGAAGAGTTCGGCCATACGTGCAAATTTTGGCAAGTTACCCATCATGTTGAATTCCATGACAGGAGCAAGCATCATGCTGTTAGCGACTCCGTGAGGTATGTGGAATTCAGCCCCTATGGGATAGGCAAATGCATGAACAGCGGTAACGCCCGCATTGGCAAAAGCAATACCAGCCAAGAGGCTGCCTTCCAGCATCCTGGATCTCGCTTCCACATCCGATCCATTGGCGAATGCTGTGCGAATACTCCTGGCAATCAGCCTCATTGCCTCCATTGCAAGCATGTCCGTCAACCACATCGCATTCTTGGAGGTGTACGCCTCCACTGCATGGATGAGCGCATCCATCCCTGTTGCTGCTGTAACTGCGGCAGGAAGACCGAGCGTAAGTTCGGGGTCCAGAATTGCTACATCGGGCAAAAGATGCGGGCTGACAATACCTTTCTTCAGCTTCTCGCCTTCATCTGACAGGATCGCAATGGGAGTCACTTCGCTTCCGGTCCCTGCTGTAGTCGGAACCAGGACTATCGGCAATCCCTTTTGGGGAACGAGATCGATTCCGAAATAGGAGCTGACCGGATCAGTATTGGTGGTCAGAATCGATGCCACTTTAGCAATGTCCAGAGAAGATCCTCCGCCTATGCCTACGATGAAATCAGCCTGGCTGCTTTTGACCTGATCCGCGGCTTGTACGGCGATCTCATAGCGGGGGTCGGCTTCAACGCCGTCGAAGGAAACCACCGAGAGTCCGGCTGACTCGAGCGCCTGAATTGCCCTATCTGCAATCCCGCACTGTACGATGCCGCGATCTGTGATTATCATGACTTTGGTCGCACCGATTCGTTTCGCTTCTTCTCCCAATCGTTGCAACGATCCGGGGCCCATAACAATGCGGGGGGTGGTCTGGAACATTCTGACAAGGCTCATGCGTAATGGCTCCTTTCCATATTTCTAGACGGCGAGATATTTTTTCTGAACCGATTCTTCCCTCTTGAATTCTTCCATGGTGCCGGTGAACACGACATGTCCCTTGTCGATGACCACCGCGCGATCCGAAACGCTCGTTGCAAACCGGATATTTTGTTCCGAAAGCAGAATGGTGATACCGGCTTTCTTGAGATTCAGCACGAGGTCCTTCAACACCGCTACCACGACCGGAGCCAGACCTTCGGTGGGTTCATCGAGCAGCAGTACATCGGGATTGCTCATGAGGGCTCGAGCAATGGTCAGCAGTTGCTGTTCGCCACCGGAGAGGGTTCCTCCGAGTCGGTCCATCAAGTGAAGGAGAAGCGGGAACTGTTCAATCACGGTTTCCTCGTTCCATATGCCTGAGCGTCCGGGGATTCGCCCGAGTCCAAGATTCTCCCGAACGGTGAACGGCCCGAGAATGCGGCGGTCCTCCGGAACAAAGCCAATACCCAGGCGTGCCCGCTTGTACGCTGGTAGACGGGTGCAGTCTTTCCCCTTTATCGTTATTTTGCCGAGTTTCACGGGAGTGAGTCCGATCAACGATCTGAATGTGGTGGTCTTACCCGCGCCATTTCGCCCCATGAGACACACGGTTTCTCCGGATGACACTGCAAGGCTCACGTCGAAAAGGATGTGGCTGCGTCCGTAAAACGTATTCAGACCTGCTGCTTCGAGAATGTGGCTCATCGGACTTCCTCCCCAAGGTAAGCGGTGATGACCTCGGGATTATTCCGAATCTCCTCGGGAGGTCCCTCAGCCAGAAGTCTGCCCAACTGCAAGACTCGAACGATCTGGGCTATACCGAAAACGATATCCATATCGTGCTCGATGAAGATCAAGGTGAGATTGAATTCTTCCCATAATCGCTTGATCAGGTCTCGCGTGAGCTGTCTTTCATCCGGGGACATTCCCGCGGTAGGCTCGTCGAGGAGCAGAAGTTGAGGTTCCAGGCCGAGAGCGATGCCGATGTCCAGGAGCTTTTGATCTCCATGAGCCAACTCGAACGCCGGCCTTTCAGCGTGTTTGGCCAATCCCAGACTTTCCAGAACGAAATAGGCCTGATCGGTTGCTTCTTTGAATCTCGCCACATTCCTGAAGGGATTCAGCGCTTCTTTTCGTCTTGATAAGCAGGAGATCCTCACGTTTTCGAGAACCGACTCTTCCGGAAATATGGAAGTGATCTGGAACGAACGTCCCATGCCGCGTGCAACAATCTCCTGGGGACTTAGACCGGTTATCTGTTCATTCTTGAAGAGTATTCTCCCCTTATCGGGAAGAAGGTTGCCCGTGATCTGATTGAACAGTGTCGTTTTGCCTGCTCCATTCGGCCCGATGATTGCCGATATTTCGCCCGGCATTACCGAGAAGCTCACGTCATATGTCACGGTCAAGCCGCCGAAGGATTTGTCCAATTTGTCCAATACGAGCACCGGTTCCATGCTTAACCCCTATCGGCAACCATTCGGGACTGCAATCTGGTTTTCAACGCCTCAAATTCTCCCACCAAACCCCTCGGGAGCAAGAGCACCATAGTCATCATGATCAAACCTATAATAAGAGGCCAGTATTCGGTCTTGGCCCCGACAAATTCCTGGATTACTATGAACACCGCGGTACCGATAAACGGTCCAAAGAACTGACCGATTCCTCCCAGGACGGACATGAGAATGACTTCGCCGGAAGTGGTCCAGTACAGCATATCCGTGTGAATGGAATTGTCGACGCCGGCCATGAGACCGCCCGCAAGAGCTGAAAAGACTGATGATACGATGTAGATTCTGAGTTGCGAGTAACGAACACTCTGACCGATGAAGGATACCCTATTTGGGTTCTGGCGCACGCATCGTAAGAGCACACCCAGAGGCGAGAGCGATATACGTCTGAGAAGCCAAATAGATGCAATCACTATTAGAAGAGTGGCGTAGTAGTAGAATAGTTTGTTGGACAAAATCCCGGGAGGAATAATCCCCTGAATTCCGTCATCTCCACCGGTGAATTCATACCATCTGAAGGTGATCTGCCAGACTAATTGCCCGAATGCAAGAGTGAGAACGGTGAAGAATACTCCGCTTACACGAATAATCAAGAGCCCTATGGCGAACGATAGGATAGCTGCTGCAATCAATCCCAGACCTATGCCTGGGACGAACCAATCGCTACCGACGTGCCTGACCATCAGACCGACACCGTATCCACCGAGTCCGAAGTAGAGCGCTTGACCGAATGAAAGCATTCCCGTCACGCCCCATAGCATGTTGAAAGCGACGGCAAACAATCCCCAAAGAAGGATGTGACTGGCGAGCATCAAATGGTAACTGGAAGAGCCGATTATCGGAAGCGAACCGAAGATGACGAAAAGAATAGCCCAGAAGACGATTTCTTTATAATTGTTCCTGATCTCCATGGACTACACCTTTCTCACACTTCGGGGAGCGAAGAGGCCCTCAGGCTTGAATATCAGAGTAAGCACCATGACAACATAGCTGACCACAGAAGCCCATTCGGGAACCAAAACCACGGCAAACGCAATGACTTCGCCCAGGATTAAGGCGCCGAACCAAGCGCCCCAGAAATTCCCCATCCCCCCGATAACCACTACGATGAGGGAATCGATAATTACCTCTATTCCAGCCCCCGGAGTAACGGAACGAAGAGGCGCCGCCAGAGCGCCGGCAAAACCTCCCAGCATGGTGGCAATTCCGAATACCAGCGTCATGGTAAGCGGAACGTTCACGCCCATGGCGTTCATCATCTCTCGATCTAATGCAGTCGCTCTTGCTATCCTCCCCGGACGGGTGCGGCCAAGGATGAACCACGCAACAACAACGAGCACGAATCCGATACCAATGATTGCCAGATTGTAAGAGGGTAGGGTAATACCGAAAAGCTCTATTGAGCCTCTCAATCCTTCAGGTCTGAGAATGGTTTTGTACTCGGTTCCCCAGATAATTTTTACGAGATCGTCTATAACAAGTATGAATGAATACGTCAGGAGAATTTGAAAGCCACCTTCTTCCGTACGGCCGTAAATCCTCCGAAGGAAGAGAGATTCCGCAATCATCCCGGCAATCCCGGCCCCGATTCCTGCCGCCAGCGTTGCCAGCCAGAAATTTGCGCTGAATGCAGCAATAGTCTGGTAAGCAAAATATGCGCCCAGCATATAGAAAGAACCATGAGCAAAGTTGAAGACATTGCCCACACCGAATATGAGCGTGAGGCCGCTTGCCACGAGAAAGAGGAGAGTGGCCAGACTCAACCCGCTGATTAACTGTACCACCAAGAATGAAAGGTCCATTGCGACCTGTCTCCTGTCGTGAACTGAGCAGCCGCAATGGAGCGGCTGCTCTTGGAACTAAGTTCGGACCTTATTTCTTTTGTTTCGATTCGATGTATTCTTTGGGCGGCAGCAGGTCTTCCGCTTTGTAGATTTTCCATTCGCCGAGCATCCGCTTTGCGGGCGGGAATTTGTCGTTGGCAACCGTGACTCCGACTGCTTGCACCTGAACGATCTGGTGTGTTGCAGGGTCAATATACGAGGTGAAGCCTTCAGGATCTTCAGGGAGTTGGATCTTCATTCCCTCGAGCGCTTTGACCAGTTTATCGGCATCGTTGGGATTTCCGACTTTTTCTACCGCCTGGGCGATGGCAAGGATTCCTGCGTACGCACCTTCGGCTGCATAGGTGGGATAACGACCGGTTTTCTTGAAGAACTTCTGGACGTATTCTTTGTTCGCAGCAGTATCGGGCCAGTTGTTGTGATGTCGGGCACTGAGGACCAGGCCCAGAGGTAACTCGGCTCCTGTGGCGCTCATAACCTCGTAATTGCCTCCAGCATCCGGCGAACAGAACAGTGTCTTCTCAAAAAGCCCGAACGGGGTAGCCTGTTTGATGAAGGCAACAGAGTCTCCGCCCCACAAACCGGATATCAGAATATCAGGTTTATCCTTGATTATCGAAGTAATGAACGGGGTGTAATCGGGCGCGAACAGTTTCGGCCAGTACTCTCCAACGATTTTGTACTTCACACCGAATCTGTCGAGGTTGTACTTGAGTTCGTTCCACTGGTCGTGTCCATATGCATAGTCGGGACCGACGTACGCTATGGTCGTCCAGGGTTTCGTCTGGGCAAGTTCTTTGAGATACAAGGCACCCGCTGCCATGGACTGAAACGTGTTATTGGAAACACGGAAATAATATGGCTGGAATTTGTCAACCGTAAGCTGGGTGGATGCGTGGTCGGTTCCGATGAATATCTTCTTGTTTTGCTTGGAGACTTCGGTAAGTGCGAGGCCTACTGCAGAGCTGACGACTCCGAACAAGAAGTGGACCTTGTCTTCATCGATGTAGCGTTTTGCAATACGAACAGCATCGGCAGGCTTTGCTTTGCTGTCGGTATTGGTGAATTCCAGTTTGTAACCGGCAACTCCTCCTTTGGCATTGATTTCCTCAACCGCCATTTCAGCGGCATCCACGGAGTCGAGACCGTACAAACCGGCCCGTCCCGTCATGGGAAACAGGGAGCCGATCTTAACAACTTTTTCCTGAGCCTGTGCGAACGGCACCAGAATGAAAGCCAACACGGCCACCAGTACGATTCCCAGAACCCTGTGCTTGCGCATGCTTTTACCTCCATCGAGACCAGAACATTTATGATTAGCCGTGCCGGATAACGGTGCACAGCCATAAAGCCGCTGCCGGTTTGGAACAGTTTCGGTCATGAAATCGGCTCCCAACTCAGAGTCCGTGATTGATCCTCACCAATACTGCTCGGCAACAACGTCACTTATACACACCGAGGGATACTTTTATCTCTCGGCATCACTTTCTCAGTGCCCTCCTGAGGAATTTACCTGTTAAGGTTTTGGGAATTTCAGGAACAAACTCCACGACGCGTGGATACTTATATGCCGCCATTCGACTCTTACAGAATGTAACTATCTCTTCGGGAGTTACGGAAGTTTCGAATCCGGGTTTTAATGCCACAAACGCTTTGACCGTCTCTCCGCGATATTCATCCGGAACACCGATCACTGCTGTTTCCTTTACGCCAGGATGTTGATAGATGACGTCTTCCACGTCCCGAGGCCACACCTTGAATCCTGACGCGATGATCAGATCCTTCTTTCTGTCTACCACGTAGAACCAGCCGTTTTCGTCCATCTTGCCCACATCGCCGGTGTACAGCCATCCTTCCTTTATAGCATGACTTGTCTCTTCGGGGCGTTGCCAGTATCCGGCAACTATCATGGGGCCGCGGTTCACGATTTCGCCGATCTCATCGGGCGGAAGTTCATGAAGGCAATCATCGGAATCGCAAATTTTCGAGACCGCATTGGGAACCGGGAGCCCCACAGACAGAGCGCCGGTGTCCGGGTCCACGGGAGCTTTCGTCCCGAGTGGCACAATGTGGGAGGGTGAACTGGTTTCCGTCATGCCATACACATTGTGCAGATAGCATCCCGTCAGGTGATGGAACTGATCCACCTGTGCGCTGGAAACGGGTGCTCCGCCGCTGTATGCTTTAATGAAACTGGAAAGATCCCGTTGGCTGATTTCCGGAGTGTTCATCCACGCGATGTACACGGTTATGGAAGCTACGGTCATGGTCGCTTTCCAGCGTTCGATAAGCCGAAGTGTCTCCCGAGCGTCAAACCTGTACGAGAGCACAACCGGAATCTCCACCAGTGCCGCCACCGCAGCGTGGGCCACTTCACCGGTAACATGGAACAGAGGTGCTACTCCGAGCACCACATCGGTGCTGTCCATGCGCATCATCATCTTATAAACCCTGGCGCTGAAGGCAATGTTCCCTTGCGTATTCATTGCACCTTTGGGCTGGCCGGTAGTTCCCGAGGTATAGGTAAGATATGCAACCGAATCGGCAGTCGACTCGTGGACGTCAACTCGTTTCCCTTTGTATTCGTCGAGGATTTTTCTTAAATCCCGGCATCCCTGGACGCCAGTCTTTATGCAACTCTTCAGTATCTCTGGCCGAGGCGAATCAGGATTCAGGAAGTCCAAAGCAGAGGTCGTTATAATGTTTTCAATTGGTGTGCCTTTGAGAAACGACAGATTCAGATTTTGGGCGATTTCATCGAGAGTAAGGAAAATTTTGGCTCCGGAATCCATGCAGAAATACGCAAGCTCGGTTTCCTTGTACATTGGGTTTACCGGAACCACAATGGCGCCGATCTTCCACGCGGCATACACTCCGATGAGGAATTGCGGAATGTTCTGGAGATCCAAAATGATACGATCTCCGGCTCTGAGGCCCATGTCAGAGAATGCCGCAGCAAGGCTGTCGGACCAGCCATCGACATCGCCATAGGAAATCGATTCATCGAAATAGAAAATGGCTGGAGCTTCCGGAATGCGCTTGGCTGTCTTCAGGAAATCTCCAATAGCCGTGGCTGTCTCTGCACCAATATCGTGCGGAACCCAATCGGGGTACAAGCGTAACCAGGGGCGTTGTTGATAAATCGAATTCATACAATCTCCTTCATCACGAATCATGGCAAAGAAGTGCTTTGTCCTGTGTCAACGAGTGCTATTTCTCAATGCTCTCTGACGACAAATCGTCCTCATGTGGCGGTTTGTGATTGGTAGAGCCCGGCATCTCTGGCCCCGGCGCATCTCATACGACCAGCGCTCCCATTTGCGCTGCTACACAAGCGATTATTACACCTGTGAAGGCTCGTCCTCGATTCCCGCGAGTTTTTTGGCCATCTTCTTCTTCATATCGAGTTTGCTCAACCGCCCGTACATGACTTTTTGCGTCTGTGGTGACCCTGCACCGTGCATGGATTCCACGAGTGCCGTACCACCGGTCATATTCTCGATAAGTCTGAGAATGCGAATGCGGTTCTCTGTGGACACTCCGGGAACTCCGGCCAGATATTTCTCCACATATTTCCCGATTTCTTTATTCTTGAGATCGTTTTCAAACGGCATGGTAGCAAGGATGCCACCGGCAACGTCATGTGCCAGACGAGCGATTTCATATACATGGCGAGTTACATTCTGTTTAGTACAGTTTGCGAGGAGCGGATCGGGATAAAAAGCACCACTCGGAGTTTTTCTTCCCATTGCCGAACAGGAGATGGAGCCTGAATAAATCGTTTCCGTAAGGTGCATCATCTCAGCAAGTTTATCCTTGACGTGAGACGCTCCAGCAGAGCCCTGCATTTCCGCTGCAAGTGCCGTTGCACCGATAATGATGTCCGAAACACCACCCTTGCAGCCACCGTAATTCTGACGATGAAGTGTGGCAAAACGTTCTACAAGTAACCCTGAGAATTCGTGCTCGCCGCACATGAACACTCTATCCCAGGGAACGAAAACGTTGTCGAACACGATGAGAGTTTCGCCGCCGACGAGACCGAAATCAGGATTTCCCGCATCCGTTCTGCCTCCGAACTTACGCTCGTCATTCGTTTGCCTGCCGAAAATCTGAAGCACTCCGGGGCTGCTCAGAGGCACTGCGCAACAGAGCGCATAATCTTTATCAGCCTCCCGCATCAACTGCGTGGGCATGATGAGGATTTCGTGGCTATTGGCTGCTCCAGTCTGATGCGCCTTGTTGCCGGATATGATGATGCCGTCTTCTCTACGTTCTACCACGCGAGTGAACAGATCCGGATCGGCCTGCTGGTGTGGAGGCTTGGAGCGGTCGCCTTTGGTGTCGGTCATACCGCCCACAACCATCTTATTCGTGGATTGAATCATTTTAAGATATTCGATGAATCTGGCATGATAATTCGTGCCGAATTTTTCGTCGATATCATAGGTGGTCATGTACGTTGCATTCAGGGCATCCCATCCAACACAGCGCTGAAAACAACTACCGGTTTCGTGCGCTATGGCTCTCAAGAGTTGCACCTTCTTGATCAAGTCTTCGACCGTTTGATGAATATGGGTGAATCTATTGATCCGTTCGCCGGTCAGATGGCTGACAGCCGTGGCGAGATCTTCAAATTCAGGTGCAAGCCCCATTTCATAGGTTTTCGCTGCTGCATTGATATGCGGAATAAAAGCCGGGTGTGTGGTGATATCCGGCACTCGTTCTCCATTATAATAGACTGTATGGCCTTGCTCCCTGAGGCTTTTCACGTAATCGTCTTTAGTCCTGATCTGCATTGTTCTTTCCTTTTTCCATAAGTCGAGCCACCACATGGTCCGGGGATGGCTCATGATGTGTCACAATCAGCAAAGAGGCATGTACGATTTCCGATGCGGGACAGGCTTTGTCACATCCGCATACCAGCAGAATCGCCTCATAAGCCACGTCATCGAGCGTCAGCCACTGGATCGAATCTGCTGCAATCTCCTTGACTTGTCGCACAAGCTCACTGCGGTCATAAGTCGGATCACAGCCACCGCAAAACTTCAGTGCCACTTTCATAGGTTTGTTCGGTTATTCCCAATGGAATGCCAGCAAAAATCTGTAGGTCCGACATTACCAACTGGGAGGATGGTTTACCCACACAACCTGAGCTTCCTGATCGCCCGTGTTTCGGAATCTGTGATTCCTTGTGGAGTGAAAGTAAAAACAGTCACCTTCACGCAACTGGTACGTCGTATTATCAACGGTCAGTTCCAGACTGCCCTTAATAACCAGGCCGAATTCTTCTCCAGGGTGCGCATAATCGCCTTCAGAGCCACCGCCCGGAGCGACGATTGCCAATCTGGCATCCATTTTCTTGTCAGGAGCTTGTAAGACGAGTATTTCGATGAGCATTTTCGAGCCCGGAAACGCTACTCGGGCACGTTTTTCCTTACGAACGATTATATCGCCGTCAGCAGATTCACCGAAGAGGTCAACTATAGTTTTTCCGAGAGCATCAACGATTTTTTTGAGGCGGGATACGGAAGGGTCTAATCTGTCGTTTTCCACCATAGACAGATATGAGGCAGTACAGCCAACACGGTCCGCAAGCTGTTTTAAGGACAGTGCTTGACCCTTACGTAATGATCTGATTTTGGTTCCGAGGGATTCCATAGTCCACGAGAGGTTCAGTATTTTAGTACGAGATTAATGCAGAGTTCACTCATAAGTCAAGCACTATTTTACGTGTTTAATAAACAAGTTTTTTTACTCTTGCTCCGAAATTTACGTAAGAAAAAAGATGATTTCACTGAAATTGAACTCTTATTTTTCAGTTTCCTGAAGTGCAACAGTATTCTATCTCCAGATTTCACTTGGATACTCCTCGGATTAAATACGAGACGGGTGAGCACCGGGGCCCATCCGTCCCGTTCATAAAGATTGAGAGCCGCTCCAGAGCCAATGCTGGAACTTCTTTGAGCGAGAGGTTACGTTTCAGGCTATTGCATGTGGGTTATTCTTTTTGCGATTTCCTGAATTGCTCCGGCACTTTGTATCTTCCACCGGACCATTCAACGAGTTCGTCCATTGTCTGGGCCACAAGCATCGATCTGTTCGCATCCCGCGGATCGATCTCCAGATCTTCGCATGTCTGAACGATTTTCCTTTGTCTCAGGTCTGCCGTCTCGGCCGGATCGGCTTGCTTGCCAAGGTCTGTGTCTCCTGCAATCGCCTTGATGGCAGCTTCCCGTTCCCGAAGGTTTGCGCATTTGTGGAGGTGTGCCAGCCCGACTTCCGTGACAATCTGGGTAACCGCATCGCCGTAAATCATTACGGGAGGCACTTTCAGTCCTACTTGTTTCATCAAATCCCATGCATCGAGCTTATCCACAAGGCACTGGATACCTTTGGGACCGCGGGTTTCGACCATTTGAACCACGAGCTTACGGCCTCTCGGCATGTCCCCGATGAGACTCGGCATCATAGCGCTTTCTTTACCGATCTTGACCCATGCCTCGCTGGAATGCCGCCGCCCGCCAGCATCACAGCCCATATTGGGAGCCCCACCGAAACCGGCTATCCGGTTCACTACTGCGGTCGAGCTGTTTCCGTACCGATCGATTTGAAGAGTTGCTCCAACAAAAGCATCCACTGCATAATGCCCCGCGGCCTGGGAAAAAGCCCTGTTAGATCTGAGATTACCGTCAGGTCCGACGAAGAAAATATCCGATCGAGCAGCCACATACTCTTCCATTCCGACTTCGGAACCAAAGCAATGGATAGAATCGACGAATCCCGACTCTATGGCCGGAATCAGAGTGGGATGCGGGTTGAGAGTCCAATGAGTGCAGATTTTGCCTTTCAAGCCAAGCTGCTGGGCATAAGTCGGAAGAAGCAGTTCGATAGCTGCCGTGGCATATCCGATTCCGTGGTTCAAGGAACGAACACCATACTCTCCATAGATTCCTTTGATAACCATCATCCCTATGAGAATGTTCACGTCGCGAATTCTTGCCGGGTCTCTGGTGAAGAGCGGCTCTATGTAGCAGGGTTTCCCTGTGGGAATAATGAAATCTATCCAGTCGCCGGGAATGTCCACGCGGGGGAGTTTGTCGACTATGCTTTCCACTTCGGCGATGACGATGCCCTGCTTGAAATGAGTCGCCTCGACAATTGCCGGAGTATCTTCAGTATTGGGGCCTGTGTAGAGATTGCCGTCTTTGTCTGCTCGTGCAGCCACCACCAGCGCCACCCGAGGGGTGAGGTCCACGAAGTATCTCGAAAAGAGTTCAAGATATGTGTGGATCTCACCTACTTGCATTTTTGATTCTTGAAGAAGTCGAGACACCTGCGCTGACTGGGGACCTGAAAATGAAAAATCGATCTTCTCTGCAATCCCGCGCTCGAAGATCTCGCAGTGGGAAGGCCTCGATATTACTGACTGAACCATGTGGAGCTTGTTAACTTTGGATTTGTCCACCCGGCACAGGCAATCTGCCAGAAAGTCTGCCTGTTTCTGATTGTTCCCTTCAAGCGCAACCCTATCTCCCGGCTGTATCAGAGCCTCGAGGAGGGCGACAGCATTGTCGGAATCGACAATTTTCGTACTGTCGTTTCTCGTGAGTGGTTTACCTCTTTCAATACGTTTCTTGTATTCCTGCTTCTGGGATTCCCAGTTTTTCCGAACAGTTGTTACCGGTAGACTCATTGATATTCCTCCGAGACGAAATCGAAGATTACCTGACGTTTTCCGGACGGATACTCAGCTTATGCCTTGCGTATGCGCACGATGCAATCGATTGATCAGTCAGTTCGGGAATCAGGGTAGTCCCAAAACGGTGAACATGAACCAACATACTATGGCCCCAACCGGTGACATGGCTAAACCCCAAATGAGCATATCTCTGAAAAGTTTCTTCTTATCCTGGTCCTCGGTGGCATTTGCAATAAAAATGGCCCCCAATGTCGACAACGGGCTTACATCGGTGATGTGGCCGCAAAGCACGATGGTGGAAATGAGCCCGAGCAGATCCGTGCCGCCTATCTTTGCCAAGAGATCCGGGGCCATGGGCACGAATGCCGGCAGAATGATGCCGATCGTACTTGCGTACGCCGAAATGATTGCAGCCCAGAACCCTACAACCAGAGTTGCTGTGAATGGAGTGGACTGTTTTGCCATAATCGTCGCAAAGAGGTCCATCCCCCCGATCTTGCTCATAAGCTGAATGAGAACCGTGACGCCGGTAACCATGAGGATTGCGCCCCAGGGCATGGCTTTGACCGCCTTCTCTTCATCAGCCGCTCCCAAAAGGATCAAGACCGCTCCAATGAGGAAACCTCCTAAACCAATATTCAATTTAAAAAAGAAGACCCCAATGGTTAATGCCGCTATTCCTGCAAGGGTTACATATTGCTGATAATTGAAAGGTTCCACAGCCATTTGAATAACCGCGGAGGCGTCTCCGCTATTTTTCCGGCGCCATAACTTCAAACCGCCGAAAAGAAGATAAGCTCCAATTCCAATGGCGAAAAAGAAAACGAGACTGTTCATCCACAGGGTAAATCCAAAGTCGGTTATACCCATAGGCTGCAAAAGTCCGTTTACGATAACACCTGCAACAGCAATGGGCGACATATTGCCGGCCTGGGTGCCATTGGCTACCATAATGGCCATAAGAAAAGCGGGAATTCTTGTCTGAGACGCCAGCAGCATAGTTGGAGCTGCAAGCAAAGCGCATATCGTAATTGCTCCCGGTCCCAATGAAGACAATGCAAAGGCCACGAGGAACATGACAATAGGGAGTAAGGCGACATTTCCGCCAACTCCTTTTACTGCAAATTTGGTCAATTTTTCGAGAGTCCCGTTGATGTTGGCTATCGCGAACAGGTACGTGATGCCCGCCAGCATGATGAACACGCTCACGGGGTATCCGGATATGATGCTTTTGGCGCTGACACCTCCCATATAATGCCCTACAACCAGAGCAATAGCTATACTGAGAGGTCCGACGTTTACATTCCTGACGATTGCCACTACCACAGCAATTGCCAGAGCTGCCAAAGAAATTTCCGGCAAATAATTCGACATCCTGCACCCTCCTGTAAAAAGTCAGCGTTTATGGACCGAAGATTCATACCATTGCAGCAGCGATTTACGAACACCGCACATACTTGTTCACATCCTGTCTTGCTGACACCTCCTTTCTTTTTATACGTAGACCATGATGAACGATCTCGGAATCCGAGTGGGAACGCAGGCAAACTCAAAGCGCATCACTGCTTCAAGTCTCTTACGTTACCTGACGAACCTGGTTCAGTTCAGACTAACCGCACTGCATGAGAACACCTTTTCAGGTGCGAACCGTTTGAGGAATAGGGAATGAAAGTGTTGAGAACTTGCGATTACAATATCGAGTCGTCAAGAGTATAAGAATTACCGTGTCCAAAACGAACACAGGTTAAGAAAAGGTGAGAAGGAAATTTCCCGTCTTCATGTGTGCGAATCGTTGTCACTACATCGTAAAGGATTATTCGGGGCTTTGGTGACCCTGGAATGATGGCTTTCCAGGGCCTGGTATTGTTTGAGGAGATGCTCTTTCATGAGCCGTTCCGCCGCTTCGGGATCTCTTTTCCTGAATGCTTCGTGAATGTGTCGGTGTTCGTGCATGGATTCTTCAAGCCTGTTTGGCTGATAGATCTGCCGGTACCTATAGAGCAGTATTTTTTGTCGAAAGCCGTTAATCACCTCGCTGAGTATTTTGCTACCAGCCAATTCTTGAACCAGAGTATGATAGCTATGGTTGACGTCCATGTACTTCTCATGGTTCTCTTGTTCAAAATGCCTTTCCAATCTCACGTGCAAGGTGTCAAGCTTCTTGAATCCATTGACAGTAAGTCTCTCCGCACACACCCGGGCGCATGTTCCTTCCAGGATGCTCATTACCCAGAACATTTCCTTAATCTCTTCCATCGAGGGCTGGGCTACGAATGCCCCTTTGTTAGGTACGAGTTGGATAAGTCCCTCTGAGCTCAACAGCCTCAGAGCTTCCCTGAGCGGTGTGCGGCTGACACCCATATCCTGGCACAAAGGTTTTTCTGTGATGCGATCGCCTTTTTTTAGCACCCCTTTCCGGATCATTTCCCGAAGGCGCTTGGCAATTTCTTGTGGAAGAGACTCGATTCTGATAGTGGCCATGAGGGCCCTCTTACGTAAAGACTGGGGGCACATGAGTTGTATACAATATATAATATACGTGTCAAGAAATTACTGACGAGTCAGCCGCATTAGTTAAGGCGCGAGAGAATGCCTATAAGATATCTGAAGACAGTTTCCTGCAATAATAGTTACTCGCGCACGGTATTGCACGGGGTCTCAGAAATTACTACTGTAAGATACAGTAAGAGGATGGGGTTACAGTGAGATTGCCTTACTGGGTGTCAGTTAGCGCAATTCTCGAAAAGAGTCTGAGCTATGGATGCAGAGAAGAAAGAGGAAGGTTATGGTCCGAACAGAACTTACTGAAGAAGAAGCTAAAGTTGTTGAAGAAATATTAACGAATTATGTGGATAGTCTCGTTACGGAGATATATGGCAGGGATGCTCTTTCTTTCAAGAAAACGGAAGAATTGGTTCACAAAAGAGAAATTGCTGCCGAGATAGTGGAGCGTCTCAAGAAAAGCGCCTGACGGAAAAACTATGAAATGAACAACCCGGTAAAGGCAGGAAGAGACCTGCTTTTTTGGGGGACACATATTCCGAAAGACCCTTCAAGCATTTTCCTTCTGAGTCCGGATCAGCTATTTCATGAGTTCCATGACATTCCACTGATTCCGGGCTCAAGCATTCTCATGTTGTCCAAAAAACTCTGGACAACATGATACGAATGATTCTATTGTGTCCAAGCCGAAAATTCATTTCCATACGAAATGGAGCCGGGGGGAAGATGATACTGCCTGACGAGCATTACCAAACATTACTGGAAATCAGGAATGCAGCGAATACAGCCCTTGAGACCAACAGTGTAGAGGATCTGCTCAAAAACCTTGCTTTCGTTTGTGTCAAGTCAGAACTGCTCTGGAACAGGGTACTTGGCAATGAAGCTGAAGAAGAGTAGGGGACTACAACTCATCCAAGCCTCATTCTCAAAAGCCGCCTCAAGCTCGAGCACAGTCATCGTATCTGATACCGGCGAACAAACGATTAAACGCCTGTGACATCCTGCCTTGTGATGGGCAGTTTACGAATGCGTTTGCCGGTTGCGGCAAATACGGCATTGGCGATTGCCGGTGCAATGGGCGGTACGCCCACTTCTCCGATTCCCGTCGGAGCAGCGGTGCTGGGGACGATGTGAACCTCCACTTTTGGCATCTCATCTATTTTCAGCAATGGGAAGTCGTCAAAGTTACTCTGTTCCGCTCGTCCTTTCGCTATGGTGATTGAGCTTTTTAATGTCGCAGTCAGTCCGAAGGCTATTGCACCGGAGATCTGCACTTCTACATTCCTGGGATTAATCGCGGTTCCGCAATGGACTCCACAGATCACACGATGTACTCTCACGTACCCACTTTTATCCACGGACACCTCCGCCACCATGGCCGCTGGAGTATCGTGAAAGTCGTGGACGGAAATTCCTCGATATACTCCGGCGGGAGGTGTCTTTTCCCACCCTGCCTTCTCTGCTGCCAATTTGAGAGTATCACGTCGTTTGGGGGAATTCCGGAGGAGATGCAGGCGAAGTTCCAATGGATCTTTGCCGCCGGCAACAGCGATCTCATCGATAAACGATTCGATAGCGAAAGCGTGCCTCGAATTTGCCACTGATCTCCAGGCCCCGGTGGGTACGCCCGGATCGTCTTCGATGTATTCCACGCGAACATGTTCGAATGCGTATCCCATCTCGATTGCTCCGCTGGAAGCTGATTTGGCGCTCATGGCATACTTAACGACGGGAATTGCCGCGCTGGACACGGCGTTCTTCATGAACCGGGGCAGCCATCGGGGCATAATTGCAGGGGCCAGGATTTCAATTGTATCATTCATCCAGGCCGGGCTCACAGATCGATGGTGAAAGGCTACAGGCATGCCGGACGCATCCAGGCCGGCCCTGAGAACATGGTATGACGCGGGGCGGAAATGGTCATGCCATATGTCTTCCTCCCTTGTCCAGATGACCTTTACGGGAGTTTTCAGCGCTTTGGACAATTCCACGGCTTCTATGACAAAGTCCACATCGCCTCGCCTCCCGAAGCCTCCGCCAAGAAACGTGGTGTGCACTCTGACGCGATCCGGATCTAATCCTGTTATTGCTGCGGCTACTTCCTGGGCGCCTCCCTGATTTTGAACCGGAACCCAGATATCACATCCATCTTCGCGAACGGAAGCGGTGCAGTTCATCGGTTCGGGACATCCGTGGGCCTGAAAAGGAAGCTCGTAAACAGCCTCGATGGTTTTCGCTGCACTCTTCATTGCCGCGTCTACATTGCCTTCACTCAGCATGTTCTTGCCGTTCTGTTTCGCCAACTCTACCCAACGAGCCCTGATGGACTCTGAATCCAGATTCGCGTTCGGGCCCAATTCCCATTCGACGTGCACCGCTTCCGACGCTTTCTTTGCCTGCCAGAAGCGTTCGGCCACAACTGCAATTCCTGTGGAGACGGGCAGAATGTGGTGAACTCCGGGCATGGATTTTGCCTTGGCGGGATCAAACGATTTCAGACGTGCTCCGTAGACCGGCGGGTGCAGAATCGTGGCGGTGACGAGATCTTTCTGCCGAACATCGATTCCGAACACGGCTCTGCCTTCGACTTTTTCCAGAGTGTCCAGTCGCGGCATGCTCTTGCCGATTATTTTGAAATCACGATGGTCTTTGAGCGGAACGTTTTTGGGAATGGGCATAGTGGCTGCTTTCTCCACGAGATCGCCATACGGAATCGAGCGGCCGCTTCCTTGATGAATCACATTGCCATTGTCGGCTCGACATTCCCGTGAAGGCACTCCCCACGTTGAAGCTGCTGCAGAAATCAGCAACTCACGGGTGGCAGCACCGGCTTTCCGGAGCTCGTCCCAGCATGTGCGAACGCTTGTGCTCCCCCCGGTTGCCTGCACGCCGAATGCAGGGTTTACGTACACCGGATCCATGGAAGCCATTTCTGTGCGGATCTTGGACCAATCCGCCTCCAGTTCTTCTGCAACGATCATTCCGAGAGCCGAAAATATACCCTGGCCCATTTCCGAGTGATTAATGACCACGGTGACTGTCCCGTTCTTATCTATCCGAATCCAGGGATTTGGAACCAGTCGGTCCGCTGTTGTCGCTGTGGAATCGGCACCTGAAGATGCGGCCGCAGACTGCGGGGACGAACACCCTACAATGAGCCCGATGCCTGCAATGAAGCTTACCTGCAGGAACTCTCTTCTTTCCATAGCTGAGGATGTTGGGCTCATGTGCGAGTTCTCCTTGCCGCTTGATGAATGGCTCGTCTGATTTCGTTGTACGTTCCGCATCGGCACAAAACTTCGGACATGGCAGCATCTATATCCGAATCTGACGGCTGAGGATTGGAAGCGAGCAGCTCTGCGGCTTTCATGATCTGACCGGGTTGGCAGTATCCGCATTGAGGCACATCGCCTTCGATCCATGACTCGCGCAGGGCAGTACCGATGGAGCCGGCAAGTCCTTCAATGGTGGTGATCTCTTTTCCTGTGACCTCGGATACCGGGGTCACGCAGGATCTGGTTGCCTCGCCGTTGACATGAACCATGCAGGCTCCGCATTCACCGATCCCGCATGAATACTTGGTACCCTGCAATCCCAGTTCTTCCCTGAGCACCCAGAGCAACGGGGTGTCAGGTTCCACGTCTACCTGAAACGTTTTTGCGTTCACCTTCAACTCAATCATTGATTAGTCTCCTGAATCCTATGATCGGCAAGGAAGAAGGAAAGTGATGCCAAATCAAAGGACATCGGTTGCTCTGATCTCAACTTCCTGAGCTATTCTTACCGATAATCTATCCGCTGCGGTCTCGAGATCGTAATCGGCCTGAAGGCCCATCCAGAACTGCGCAGAAGTGCCAAAATATCTTGCCAAACGCAAGGCGGTGTCTGCTGTAATGCCTCGCTTACCGTGAACAATTTCATTAATTCGTCGCGGCGAAACCCCAAGTGCCCGGCCAAGTTCGTTCTGGCTGATCTTCATCGGGAGCATAAATTCCTCGAACAAGACTTCCCCAGGATGCAGCGGTGCCATTTTCTTGATTCTCATTACTTACGTCTTCCTTTGTGGTAATCAACGATTTCCACTTCATCAGCGTTGCCATCCCTCCATAAGAAACAGATTCGCCACTGATCATTGATACGGATAGAGTGTTGCCCTTGTCTATCCCCTTCAAGCGCTTCCAAACGATTCCCTGGAGGACTCCTTAAATCCGATACTGTGCTGGCCCTATGAACCATTCTTATTTTGCGAAAAGCTATCCTCTGGATGTCTTGAGGCAGTTTCCTTGACACCTCTCTATGAAAAATCTTCTCAGTTTCCTTATCTTTGAAACTCCTGATCACGCACGCACAGTATAACGGTCTCCGTTATAAGACAAGGCAAAAACGAAAAAGATCCGAAAAAAAGCGAAGTCTATTTACGACTCTTGAACTCTGGAGCACCAATGGCTCTTTTCAGGGGGTAATCTCAGCAAACTCGATCCGGTAATCAATATGGCGTTGCAGGATTGCAAGGAATCAAGTTTCCCTAAGAGGTATCATGGACAAAACAACCATGAGGAATTAATTTCACTTCAAGAATTACGGGGAAAGGGGATTACTACCATGAGCGTGAGTTGCTTTCCTTCAGCTCAATGTGACAGTGTCCAGGACGCGAAAAAGCTCTTCGATATAGTCGGCATTTTGTGCACGTTTTTTTTCGGCATTCCATTGGTCATCGTATTGCTGAGAATAATGACGAGTCTGAGCGATTCCGCGGGCCGAACGGTGTACCTGGAAAGAGGATTTCAGGGAGAAATTATCTATGCATTAATCCTTACAGCTTTGGCAGCCATTCCCATGGCGTTGGCGTACGTGAGGTACAGATCGAGAGTGAAGCTTTTATCGTAGCGCTTTGATAATCGAAAACAAGAATTGAGCTTCAGTGTGAAGACTCTATGTCCGGGAGGTATGTCTTTGTCAAAATTCTCGATCTTTATTCTTCTCTTCACTTGCGTCTTTACTTGCACCCCATTGCTCTTTGCACAGGAGAATAAAGAGGTTCCAGCTTTGGACAAAAAAGTTAAGGCCTTCCTGGATAGCCACGCACGGGAGTGGCACGATTGGAATGTTCCCGAAGCTGACGCAAAGCTGCTCTACGACATTATCATTAAGAATAAATATACGAAAGCGCTTGAGATCGGTACTTCAACGGGCTTTTCTTCAATATGGATTGCCTGGGCGCTGAGTAAAACCGGCGGCAAATTGATTACTATAGAGATTGACGAATCCAGGTATAGAAAGGCAGTGGACAATTTCAGGAAAGCCGGGCTCTCTGAATACATCGATGCACGGCTCGCGAATGCGCATGCGTTGGTCCCTCGATTGCAGGGACCGTTCGACTTCGTCTTCTCCGACGCTGACAAGGAGTGGTACAAGAATTACTTCGATGCCGCAGCGCCGAAATTAACCGTCGGGGGTTGTTACACGACGCATAACGTCTCGGATCGCATGCGCACCGGCTTCGGATTGGGGAGTTACGTTGAATATCTCAAAAGTTTGAAACATTTCGAGACAACTTTTGACGACAGAGGCGCAGGTCTGGCAATCAGCTATAAGAGATCGAAAAAGTAGACACTGAAGGTCGTTTTCGCGAGAGACTAAAGAAAGCAAATTACCGCTGGATTCGCTTCTCTCGTTCTCCCGAGCAAAAGGGGGGTCTGCAAGTCTTGCATAATTATCTGTATCCAAAGATCAGTTCAAGTGTCCAAAAATTAACGAGCAGAGGCTATTCCGTTTAGCCGGAAACCTGTTGGCCGGAACGATCTGCAGAGCAATTAGTAGCAATGCAAAATCACACAAAAATTACCTAATCGGGATATATAAAATGGCAAAAAAAAGTGCGGCAAAAAGAGTTGAGATCCTGGAAAAAGGGAATATTTACTTTTTCTATCGTCCCAGGGTTGAGAAAAAGAAAGCTACTGGACCTTCAAGCGTTCAGCGACTGTACATGGTCCTGAGTCCTGAAGGGAAAAAAGCAGCCCGACTCATCGTGATCGGCCAGAAAGAAATGCCCGATCCTGAAGCAAAAGGTCAGCGCTATTGGGGGTTTGTGGAGATGATTGCGAAGCACCCCGAGTCGATTCGTGATGAACTCGGAGGGAAACACTATTCCACAAAAACAAGAGGCGAACGACATATGTCACCAGCCAGACCCGCCGGGGAAGGGGTATATGGAATTTTACGCCATGGAGACCATACCCATCTTGTGTACGCTCTGGAATTGCCGGAGACCCCTGGAGATGTTCAGGAGGATTTCAATATCGAGGAGGAAGCGAGTTACATCATTACCGTGAAAAATCCTGACCGCGGCTCTCCCCCGAAAGCAGGTTTGCCCAAGAAAGAGAAAGCCGATTACCCGAAGAAGCTCCAGGAAAAGTTTCAGGACAAGGCATTTGCAAACGCCGATCCAACAGAGCTGTTGGACAGGGAAGGGGTCGAATTTGTCCTGATCACTGCATCAGAGGACATAAGAAAGGAGCTTGGCATTCAACTCAAAACCGAGCACGAATCGGAATTCTCAGCAGATATATTTCGAGAATTGAAATTGGACAAGTCGAAGCGTCCGATGGAAGCTCTATTTCACGGAGAATGGGTATGAGAGCCTAGAATGAGCGAAAAGAAAACTAAACATTTTAATGAGCTGTTCCGGAAGTTTGCTCACAGGTGTTCGGACATTGCGGGCTCTCCGTGGATTTTTTCTGCGGCCATCACAATCATCCTTCTCTGGGGGATAACCGGCCCGTTTTTCGGATTCTCGGACACATGGCAGCTCATTATCAATACGAGCACTACAATCATTACTTTCTTGATGGTGTTTCTTATTCAGAATACGCAAAACAGGGAATCAAAGGCGGTTCAACTCAAGCTTGATGAATTGATTAACTCCATAAAAGAAGCACGTGACAGTTTTATCGATCTGGAAGATTTGTCCGATGAGGAATTGGAATCTCTGCAGGAACAGTTTAAGCGACTACAGCAGCATGAGGGTTCCGGCAAAGGGACAAATGAGGAAGATGCCGACCGAAGAGCCGGTGATCGACAGCACTGAACGCACGAGGTCTAGTAAAGATACAGAGGCGGCCGAACTTTTAGATCGCCGGATGATGCGAATTCTTCCAGCTATTATAGCGCAGCATCCCGGAGAGCACCCGAACGCCCCCTTCCAGGGTAGGAACGGTCAGAGCCCGGCCTCGTCGCTCCAAATTCTTGAGAGCTTCCTCCGTGTGCGATCCATACACCCAGACCACTACAGGTTTAGCAAACTCTTCAGAGATTTGACCGATTACTTCCTCAGCCCCGAGATGCTGTTGTTCAGGATCTTCAAGCCCGAGAGCAAGGCAGATAACCCCATCAACAGTGGGATCGGATAATACGTCTCGCAACGCAGTATCATATGCTCTTTGCATACCGTTCTTCATTACCGCGGCCCAGATATCGACAGGGTTGCCGATCGGCATCCAATCCGGAGACAATCTCTGAATACCCTCAAGAGTGCCGGGTTGCAGCTTTGCCGGCTGGAGCCCATGTGTTTCCATTGCATCCAGGAGCATGATCCCACCTGCTCCGGAAAGGGTTACGACGGCAACTCTCGGTCCTTTCATCGCCGGAAGTCGGACAAACGCGCGAACCAAATCACTCATATCCTGAGTCTCCCGGACCCGAATCACACCTGCTTTTTGGAAAGCCGCGGAGACTATCCTATCGTCGGCTGCCATGGAACCGCTGTGAGAAGCTGCCGCTTTGGCTCCCTCCTGAGAGCGTCCCGTCTTGAGCGCTATTACGGGCAAGCGGCCGCCAACTTTCTCGGCCACCTGCAGGAAACGTCTTCCCCCGGTGATTTCCTCGGCATGCAAAGCTATGACGCGAATCCTCTCGTCTTCACCCAACCATTCGAGAGCGTCCACAATGCTCACATCACAAGCATTCCCCACATCTATGCCAATGCCCATTCCTCCGAGAAGTTGGGGTGCCCCGACAAAGAAAACGCCCGACTGGCAAATCAGCCCTATCGGAGTCTCTTGCCGTGGGAGCGGCATGAACGACGAATTAAAGCGGTGAAACGCATTGTAAACCCCCAGCGTGTTGGGTCCGAGGACGCGAATTCCGAACTTTGCAGCTTCCAAGAGCACTTCTCTTTGCAACTCTTTGCCTCTCGCATCCGATTCGGCAAAACCTTGGCCTGTAATAATGGCAGCTCCGATAGATTTCCGGCCGCACTCCCGGATAACTTCCGGAGCGGCTTCTCTGGGAGTGGAAATCACTGCAAGATCGGTGGGTACAGTTAATTGTGAGACAGAAGACAATACGGAAATTCCCGCTATTTCCCGGACGTGAGGATGCACAATCGAGACGTGACCTTCATAACCCCAGTTTTTGAGATTATCCACCGGATTGAGAGCGCCCGGACCGCTGTTGCGCGGAACGCCGATGAACACTACCGAACGGGGATAGAGAAAACGGGATCTCAAGGATTGGTGCTGCAACATTACCTCCAATGAAAAGAAATGAACACTATTCTACATAGATCATCTTCTTTGTCATTCCCCCATCGACAATAATGTTCTGACCGGTAATAAATTCTGCTTCGTCGGAAATAAGGAAAGCTACCAAAGTAGCAATGTCTTCAGGTTTCCCTACGCGGCCTGCAGGATGCTGAGCATGATCCTGTTCGGTAAAATGAGGCTTTTTTGCCAATCGGCACTTTTTCCACTCGCTCACATCAATCCAGCCCGGGCTGATGCAGTTGACACGGATATCCGGTCCCAGGCTCATCGCCAAAGCATGGGTAAAAGCCAAAACCCCTCCCTTCGCGGCAGAATACGCTTCAGTGTTTGCTTCCGACTGGATTGCTCTGGTGGAAGCCATATTGACTATGGCTCCCCTGACACGCCGCAGGTGCGAGACACTATGTTTGACGCAGAGAAACATTCCCGTCAGATTCGTGCCAATCACTCTGTTCCAATCCTCCAATCGGAGTTCATGTACAGGCGCATTACGCGGATGCGCAATACCCGCATTATTAACGAGCGCATCCAGTCTGCCGAAATGCTCAATCGTTAGATGAACTGCCCGTTCAACCGAAGCTTCATCGCTCACGTCCGTTTCGCAAAACCGGACCGGTCCGAGACGCTTGAAGCTCTCTTCCGCCTCTCTTCCCGCTTCAGCGTCCAACTCGGCAATGACAACAGCCGTTCCAAGGCTAAGCAAGTGCTTGACGATACACTTGCCTATACCTTGGCCGCCGCCGGTTACGAGAGCTACTCTTTGGTCATGTGCCATTCAAGTGGTCCTCTTGATTGCAGTTTCCGGGACTGTGTTCCGGAAACCTACAAAAAATTCATCGCGATTGGAAAATAATGTTCATTTTCTCAGTCACGTGCTGTTATCGGGTGGCAGCTTGGCAACTTCAGTCCAGAATTTTTCTATTGACTGTACTGCGGCCGTGAATTGATCCACATCCACAGGTTTGGTGATAAAACAGTTCGCTTGGAGAAAGTAAGCTTCACAAATGTCGCTCGGTTCTTCCGAAGTGGTTAAGACAATAATCGGAATATGTAAAGTGAACGGATTCCGTTTGATTTCTTCCAACACTTCCGTGCCACTTATTCCCGGCAAGTTCAAGTCCAAGAGAACAAGATCGGGGCAGGGAATATCCGTATCCCGCTGTATGCATTTCTGATAGAGAAAATTTACTGCATCGATTCCATTTTCGACCACATGCAATCGCAGATTGATCTCGCTGTCTTCTAGTGCTCTTCTCGTGAGAAAAATATCAAAAGGGTTATCTTCAACCAACAGAATGTGTAATCTCCGTTTTCTTTCTGCAAACATAACACCCTCCAAGTGAATACAATTTCACTCTTGTACAATTCTTGTCAAGTCGCACTGAGCCAATTCTCAGCCTTCATCATTCCGTTAGTTTTAGTCTAATCACTCAGCATAAATTCTCAAATGCATCGAAAATGGCTGATTCACAATTATTCCACGCTACAAGCTGAATCTTTTCCCATGAACTGAACTGGACATACAAAACAAGTGTTCATGCTATCATGAAAAAGAGACCCATGGTGAGGTCCTTACAATCATGGGATTTTCTGACTTGCTATATGTGAAGCGAGTGGAAATTTATGATGCTATTGGCGGTCTTTTATTGTGTATACTAATTCATCGTGGGTTTTTCCGGGAATTACATTTGCAGCGGAGTTACGTGAGGTGCTTCGAATTCATGGATCGAGCAAAAACAATCCCGTTTCAGAATCGGTCTTTCCCAGAACAGGTTTGTGATACGCGGTCAACACCAGTTCCAGTGTCGGACGGATCCTCGCTTCGAAGAGATGTCCACCGAAAGCTGAGCCGTCTTGCAGCGCGAGTGCCACGTGCACATTGAAAAATGGATTTCCGATTGAACCCGTTTCACACTGTTTAATTTTCGTTAGTATTCGATGCAGTACTGATTTGCATGCAATTGGTAGTCTGCAATGATGGTCGGACTATTCTCGTATGCTTTCAGTTGAATAGATCTATTTCACTTTCTTATATTAAAGCTTCTTACCCGGGTTAATTCCGTTTGCCTGAATTCGTACCAATCGACGAAAAATCAGCGCTAACTGATCCGGATCTACCGATGATACATAAGATTCCCAATTGTGAATTGGTGTTCCCGTCTGGAGCAAGGGTGCGGTTTGTCAGAAGTTCTAGCTCAAACCATCCCTGTTCCGGAAAGCCGGTTCTTCACTTATTTGCCGTGATTGTATTCGTAAATGAAATGGGAGGCTGTCGGAGGCGAGTCGCCAATATGAAAACGTTTCACCTGGTCTTCAATTGCACGGTCTGCAACAGTCATGCGGGTGTGTTGCCGCAGGTGCTCGGCCCAGGAATCGAGGATAAATGTCTCTACATATCTTCCTGATACTGCAAGGTCCCGAAACAAGCCCCAGTGTCTGGCTCCGTCGCGGCGTCGAATATTGCCCAATCGATACATTGCCGGGACGAATCTGCTCGCATTGGCAGGATCGATGGTGTACTCCAGCATTATCAGCACAGGGCCTTCTTCGGGATCCAGTGGCACGGTAACGGTGGGTTCGGGCCAATGAAGCGAAGGCGTCAAGTCTGCGCCCGGTCCGGGCCTCATGGGCCAAATCCTGGCTGTGATAACGCTTCCCAAAAGCCCCAGTGCAGCACAGGTGAGAGCGGGAGCACTGCCGAAGTGCTGAGCGATTGTTCCCCACAGGACGCTGGCAATAGCCATGCCTCCCTGGAACGAGAGTACATAGAACCCCAGTGCTCGAGCCTGAACCCAGGATGGCACGGCTATTTGCGCCGCAACGGTGAAGCTGGACATGGCTGCCATCCAGCCTGCTCCCGCGAGAATCATTGCACCGTACAATAAACCGATGTTCCGGACATATCCCAGAATCAGGAGCACAATGGCCAGCGCAACAGTGGCACTGCTTATGAGAGCATTTGTGGTAAACTTGTGTCTCAGGCTAGGCAGAATTGCAGCGCCTATCAGCGCTCCAGCACCGATACATCCGAAAAACCAGCCGAATCCGATTGCATCCATTCCCAGCTTATAGCGTGCGACCACCGGCATCAGTGCCCATAAAGCGCTGGCAGAGAGAATGAAGATCGAACAGCGCACAAGTACAGCACGAAGCTCGGCAGCGTGAATTGTATATCGTGTCCCAGTCCGAATGGCTTCGATCACGTGTTCGGGGGGCAGCGAACGCTCGGCCGGAGTGAAGTCCCATCTGTACAAAACCGCAATGACGCCTGCGAACGAAGCGGCATTAAGGAGAAACACAGGTCCCGGCCCGGCTATGGCTACTATGATGCCCGCAAGCGCAGGCCCCAAAGCTCGAGCTATATTGAAGGCAATCCCATTCAAGGCTATAGCCGACGGCAGTTCATCTCTCGAGACAAGTCCAGGGACAACGGCTTGCCACACGGGCATGTTCGCTGCCGCTCCCAAACCCAGTGCGAAAGTGAAGAGAAGCAGGAGCCACGGAGTGGTCGCACCCAAGAGGGTAAGACCGCTCAGACCTGCAGCGGCTGCACACATCCATCCTTGTGTAACCAGGAGCATCCTGCGGCGGTTTACAATATCAGCCGCCGCTCCAGCCGGGAGGACGATAAGGAATACGGGTAAACTCGTGGCCGTCTGCATCAAAGCCACCATCAGAGACGAGGTGGTGAGGGAAGTCATGAGCCACACCCCACCCACATTTTGCATCCATGTCCCGACATTTGAGATGATTGCTGCTATCCAGAGTGCCCGAAAAACAGAATGTCGGAGCGGGCTCCAGGCGGAAGAGCTAGGATAATATTGATCGGCCATGTCCATCCCTGGCAAAAAAAGGTCCTGGAGTCCCTCATGCATGTACCGAAACGCCCCAGATCCCTTACTTATATCCTAACACATCTCGGCGAGGAGGAAAGTTCGCGGAGGTGCTGTCTTATCAGAACCTCGCATTCTCAATCCTCATGATTTCATGTGGCTCCAAAACCGGACTTTGTCCTGGTCAGGTAACCTCCTGAAATATAGTGCTTGACCCAGTGCATTTGTCAAAGCTACAGTAAAAAACGAGAGATCGACAGGACTCTTCTTATAAAGGTGAAAGCCGCTTGGAATGGAGAAATTCCATTCAGTTCAATTTTTGCCTATCCGGGGGAGGCTATAACTGCTGGATTCCGGAACAGATGCCTATGTAATCGGGGAATCGGCAGGACAATTCCTGAACGGGAGAACAAGAATGGCTGTATGCAGAAGAATGGTTATGACGATAGCCTTTTTCTTCATCTCTGCCTTTTCGATTGCTCCCGTTTCTCTTGTGTACGGCCTCACACTTTCAAATGCAGAACAGCAGTATATTCGCAACAAACAAACCGTTTCGTTTATCAGCCAGACACGATATCCACCTTTTGAGTTCGCGAATAAAGATGGTCAGTGCGAGGGCATGATGCTCGACGTGGTCCGGTGGCTGGCAGTGGAAATAGGATTTCAGCCGGTATTCGCCGACGCAACCTTCCAGCAAGCACAGGAAGCCGTGCTGTCAGGAAAAACGGACATTCTCACCAGCCTCTTTTACAGTGACAGACGCGACGAAAAATTCGAATTTACCGAAACCTTATATGATGTACCTGCTTCGATGTTCGTCCAGGCAAATAGAACCGATATTAAAGATATCACGGATCTGAACGGCAAAATCATTGCGATACAGAAGGGTGATTATGCCAAGGAGTTCCTGGAATTTAGAAAGATTCGTTTCGAGACTCTTGATACGAATGATTTTGCCGAAGCTGCCGACATGGTTATTGCCGGTAAAGCCGATGTGGTGATCGGTGACGAACAGATCGTGCTGTATCATATTTTCAGCAATCGGCTTACGGATCGTATCAAGAAGGTCGGGGAACCCCTGTATACCGGTAGAAACTGCATGGCTTCGAACAAACAAAATGCTTTGCTCGTAGGCATTTTGAATAAAGGGATCCAAGAAGCCAGGAAGACGGGGGTTCTCGATAAGATCAGCAAGAAGTGGCTCGGCACAAAGTTCCGAGCGGAAAAATCGTGGATAGATCATTATCTCTGGCCTATTGTCCTGGGAATAAGCGCTGTCCTCTTGCTTTCTCTCTGGGTTTGGGGATGGAATGCTAGGTTGAGGACAATTGTTCGGAGGAAGACCGAGGATATCAGACGGAGTGAAGAGGCGCTCCGAGAGAGTGAAGCAAAATATCGTGACCTTTTTGAGAATGCGTCAGACATCATTTACACCCACGATCTGAACGGTAAGTGCATATCAGTCAATGAGGCCGCAAGAAAAATCCTCGGCTACTCGGCAACTGAATTTCAGTCTCTGTATCTTCAGCATATCGTCGATCCTGAGTATTTTCCGGTTGTTGCAGAGGAACTCCGAAAGAAGATCGAAGATGGCGTGGAAAGAAGCGGTCCTTACGAAATCCTTGTCCGATCGAAAGACGGAACTCCTCTCTGGTTCGAGATTAATTCCCGGGCCCTTATAGATGACGAAAAGCTGGTTGGCGTTCATGGCACGGCGAGAGATATTACTGAAAGAAAACGGGCGAAAGAGGCTCTCCGGGAATCGGAAGAGAAGTACCGGCTGGTTGTGGAAAACGCGAACGAAGCCATTCTTGTAGCTCAAGGAGGAGTACTCAGATTTGTCAATCGGAAGGCAGTAGAAATTATGGGCTATTCCGAGGAGGAACTCACTTCCAGACCTTTCGTGGAATTCATTCATCCCGATGAGCGGGCTCTGGTGGCAGGACGATACACCCAAAGACTTGCAGGGCTGAATCCTCCGCAGGTATACGCATTCAGGATCGTTGACCGTCTGGGCAATATTAGATGGATGGAAATCAACGCAGTGGCCCTGACGTGGGAAGGCAAGCCTGCGTCCCTGAATTTCCTCGTTGACATAACCAGCAGAAAGAAGATGGAGGAAGAGCTGGTAAAAATTCAGAAGCTCGAGTCACTTGGCGTTCTGGCAGGAGGCATCGCTCACGACTTCAACAATATTTTGACTGCAATCTTGGGGAATATTTCTCTTGCAAAAATGCAGGCACATTTTCCGGAGAAGGCTGCCAGCAGGCTGACAGAAGCGGAAAAGGCCTGCCTTCAGGCACAGGGACTTACCAAACAATTGCTCACCTTTTCAAAAGGTGGAATTCCGATAAAAAAGACTACGGTTATTTCGCAATTAATAGCAGATTCATGCAATTTCGCTGTTACAGGCTCCAGTTCCCGTTGTGACTTCCTGATTCCTGACGATCTGTTTCCGGTGGATGTGGACGGTGGGCAAATCGGTCAGGTCCTTAATAATCTTGTAATCAATGCCGTGCATGCCATGCCTCAGGGCGGCGTGATTCAGGTTCAGGCCGAAAACGTCAGAGCGGTCTCTACACAGGCGTTGCCGTTGGAAGAGGGAGATTATGTCAAGATATCGGTCCGCGACCAAGGTATAGGTATACCGGAAAGCATTTTGCCGAAAATTTTCGATCCGTATTTCACCACCAAAAACAAGGGCAGCGGGCTGGGCCTTGCCACTGCCTACTCAATCATAAAAAATCATGGTGGCTTAATTACTGCCGAATCCAAGGAAGGTGTCGGCACAACGGTGTACACCTATCTCCCGGCGGCACAAGCGGAGCCCAGAAAGTTGTTCGATGCAAACGGGCTCCCTCAGTCAGGGGAGGGTAAGATACTGATCATGGATGATGAGCTTTCTATACGAGACGTTGCATGCGAGGTGCTCTCCAACCTCGGGTATACCGTCGTGCTGGCCAGGGATGGATCGGAGGCTGTCAAGCTGTACAAAGCGGCAAGGGAGTCATCACGTCCTTTTGATGTAGTTGTTCTGGATTTGACTGTCGCAGATGGTATGGGAGGGGCCGAAACCATACAAATACTGCTTGATATAGATCCGAACGTCAGAGCTGTTGTGTCAAGCGGGTATTCCAACGATCCTTTGATGGCCGACTATGCCAGGTTCGGTTTTAGGGCAGTTGTAGCGAAACCGTACACAGCAAAGCAGTTGAGCGATACTTTGAAGCAGGTAATGGTGCATTCGTAATGTAAGTACGATCTTCCGCAAAATATTTATTGCCTCCTGGATCGAGTAGTTCTAGAATAAAAAAACAACTGCTTTATAGATAAGGTTGTTCCTTTAAATCGGCTATTAGCGCTAGTGTGGCTGAGACGTGCCGGTCGGAGCCCGGCGGGGCGATCCAAATGGTAGCCATGGGTGCAACCCATGGAAAGAATGAGAGCAAAACCAGGCAGTGAGGACCCTTTCAGGTTCAAGCCTTTACGATATGACTCGGCGCCCACGGGTTTGCACCCGTGGCTATTCGTGGTTTGTCCCTTCGGGACATTACGGTCTTGAGCCGAGTGGTGCCCAAATGCAAAGCCAGGAAATTAGCTGAGCTGAGGGCATAATCCATGTAAGCCTGATGCCGATGAATCATACTTCTGCCGTCGTTTGGGTTGAGAGGCGCTTGGAAATCTGACGGCGATCTGCATTATGGGGGGCGACATGACGTGCCGGAAAAGAATAAGGGCTCAGGATTTTGCGAGAGAATTCCGAGCAGGAATGACCGATATCCAACTCATGAATACTTTCGGTCTCACTTCTATCGAACAACTGAACATTATTTTTCGGAAACTCCTGGATGCAGGGATCTTGAACCAGTTTGACCTGACGGACCGAACAAAAGACCGTATCCCCGATCTGGTGGACAGCGATATGAGGAAGTTCACGCGGAGCAGGCCTCTCGGCGCGGTTCCTGTCTATGACATGAATGATGTGTTTTCAGAGTTTGTTATCATGGATATTTCCGAGAAAGGGGTCAAAGTCGGACAAATCAAGAGCGCCCGGGGAGAAAAGCGAACCTTCCTGGTAAAGGCATTGGAGTTCGACGAAATGCAATCGTTTTCATTCGATGCCGTTTGCCGTTGGGCCAACCGAGGGGTGGCAGGATTTGCCATAACCAGCATAAGCCCTTCGGCTGCAATCCAACTCAAGCGCTTTATTGATCGATTCACCTTTTGCGAAGATTGAGCTGTCCGCAGTTTCCCAGGAGTAACTGAATCTTGCAGAACTAAACCGAGCGATTACAGAAGACCACATATGAAGAAAGGATTACGATCGAGATACCGAGAGGCGACTTCATGGAGAACCACTTTTGTGTAAGAAAGTCTCGTTCAGCCATCGCAGAAAATGTGCACCTGCCGGCGACTTGAACAGTCTGAAATTGTCCTCCACAATTTTCGCGGCTTCTTGAGATTTTCCCGCTAAACACAAGGCGTAGATCCTGAAGTACGTTGCGTGCGATCCGGGCACGAGCCGCTCGAGTTCAGAGAAATATTCCTCTGCCTCAGCGAAGTTGCGGTCCGCAAGAGCCTGGGCGGCAAAGGTCAGTACCTGTTCGGCATTCTTTTCGCGTGAAGGAGCATTGCGGATTTGTGCCCGGTCGTTATCGGCACACTCAGATCCTCCCACAGCCCAGAGTATGGGAAATCTCAAGGATGAATCCTTCAAGATGCGATGCATTGTTTCAATGTGGAAAAAAGCCGTGTCCGGTCCGGGCTTGAGAAACAACTCATTGACAAATTGTTGAACTTCAAATAAAGCTAACGATTTGGAAACCAGCGCATCAGGCCAGATAGCATTAATCGTTTTCGATGCCTGAAATCCTTGGGTGGTTTTGGCCACTTTCATCACCGATTCCAGACTGTCTGCAGGATCTTCAGCGGAACGTCTCCCGAAGATTCTTTTCGGAAAATTGTCCACCACCGGATTCCTGTCTTTAGTCCATTCCTTTATGTCGGTGCCGTCCATAAGGAATGCAGCCCCAAGTTGCTCGGGAATTTCAAAACCGCAGTAACGCATGCCTGGAGCGACGAGAGGATCTTCCCACTGATTGGAGAAATGCTTTTCGGACACTTTCGTGCCGTTTCCGCGGGTTCCCACCATAATCCACTCGAAACCTATTCCTGTCCAAAGAGTGCAATTTTCAAAAACGTTACTAAAGGCTTTCAAAACAGATTTTGATCCTGCCACGCCCAGTTGAGCCACCGGCAGCCAGTAAGTAGCTATCCCTCCTTCTTTCAAGCTGTCATGAATGAGTTGAAAGTATTCTTGCGAATACAGGTTCACCACTCCTGCCAGCCACGGAGGAGGAGGCTCTCCGGTAATAACGTCGAAGCGCTGTGTAGTCGTTTGCAGGAAGAATCTCCCATCTTCGACATGGACTCTGACTCTGGGATCGTTCAGCGGATTCGAGATGTCATCCCGAAAAATCACACGAGAGCCTTCGAGAATATCTTTCGAGATGTCCACAACAGTAATGGACTGGAGTGATTTTGTATCGGTTAATGCTTTTGCGGTGCTGCCCACGCCGAAGCATATAAGCAAAGCGTCCCGGGGGTCTGCATGAAGTGCTATCGGAAAATACACGAAAAAATTCATGTACCGCTTTCCCAGGAGCTCAGTGGACGACATGGCATGATTGTTCGTAAACAGTCTGGTGTTGACGTTATTTCCAGACAATCGCTTCTGCCAGTATTGACTGGTTTCCGTAAGGCCTTCCCGAACAGCAGCCATGCGCCATCCGGATTCATTTCCGCACAGACTCTCTCCCACTGCATACAGGTGTTTTTGCATCGAACCAAACGGAAAGAGCACAATGCAAAGGAGAAACAGTGCTGCCGATGTAACCAGCGGGAATGCATTCTTTCCCGGGGGGAATCGATCCGGTAAAACCAGAAGAGTGAGGATTCCGTAGCCAAGAGCGAGGATGAAAAAAGATTTTTCCATCCCCAGCACGGGAAGCAGTACGAACCCACCAAGGAGAGATCCAAGGGTTGCTCCCAGAGTATTTGCAAGCGTGAACCGGCCGGTCGTCTCGATACTCCCCAGGATTTTACGATGTGCCGCATCTGCAGCCAGGGTAAAAAGGATGCCCGAAAGCAGCGAAACAGGAAATACCAGAGGAAAGGAGTAATAGATTGTGTTGGACAGCTCCGAGAAATACTCTGAGCCTGGTTGAGCTAGAAATCCGAAAGAACTGTACGTCAGTACGCATATAGCTCCCGTCAGAAGAGAAACCGCGGGGAGGAGAGCTGAGAAATCCCACTGAAAACGGAATAGCAGAGATGCAATGAGCCCTCCCAGTCCGATCCCACTGAGAACGAGAGCCAGCATAACGGCAAATGCCAAGCTGTGAGCATTGACGAAAAGAACGAGAAACCGGAACCATATGATCTCGAGAGCGAGGAAGAGGGCTCCTGAAAGGAAACCTGCAGCGAGAAAACGGACCCCCTTTGAATAGGGTGGCGAGCCTTGAACAGAGTGCCGGACAAATTGCGATTTTCCCAGATTTCGAGACAGCAGCAAGGCGCTTGCCGCACAGAATAAATCCGTGACGGATGCTACAATGCCTGTTCCTCGTATCCCGAACATTCCGATAAAGTACATTTCCGCTGCAACGGCTCCGGCTACAGCGCCCAATGTGTTGAGCCCGTACAGCAGTCCGAGCACTCTTCCGAAATGCGGCCCTTCAGTATGAAGAGCTTTCACCATTAACGGCAAAGTTACTCCCATTGCCGTTGCGGGAATCAGCATCAGTATGAATGCGAGGAACAATCTCAATGGATTAATTATCAGGGGATTGTCCACAAAAGGTCTGAACAGTGGTGCAAACCATCCGGTGAGAAAAGGCAATGAAAGAACCAGAGCCAATCCACTGACCGCAACGGCGATTTCGGCAAAGGCGTACATTCGGACAGGATTCCGGAATTTTCTCCCATAAACGGCCGCTAATCCGTTGCCTAGCGCAATGCCCGCCATGAAACTCGACAGCACCACTGCTCCGGCCCAAACACTATTTCCGAAGGTAAGACCCGCCAGTCGAAACCAGAGTGTTTCAAAAATTAATGCAGCAGCACCCGAGAGAAAGAAGATCAGGCACAATAAGTACAGGGTGATATTCAGATTGCCTCCCGAGAAAACAGACGCCGCACGTCGGCTTCAGAATGAACACCACCATACTGTACCATTCCCGAAAACGTCAATCAGCAAAAGCGATCCAGCCGGAGGTTCAAGCACCTGAGCCGAATATCCTTCGGGGAACAAGCCCCAGTCGTGAGGAACGTCCCTCAAATTTCCCGCCTCCCTCAACTAAATACGATTCGAGAAAGGAGGAACGCATGTCTGTGAGCGCCTGGCAGATCCTCTCTTATACGGACTTGCAATCAAGATATTTCCCATTGAGGCGGTACCACTGACCTGCGGAGCCAGGTCAGCGCAGTTGGCATCTTGAATGCGAAACGGTATTAGCCGAGCTGTGTCCATCATCTGTGGATCGATTTGTGCTCACAGAAATTTTATCCATCCGACTGTCAGGTTTTTTTGCCGGCTCCGACTACTTAGGCAGATGACGCAGAACGGGCTGTAACGGGCTTTCGGCCTGCTAATTCTGGCTCAGGACGACTCCCTCGTCCGAGCAACAACCTCAAGGAGACGACGATGAAGAAAACTATTCGGTTCATAATGGTAGTGGTGGCACTAATGGCTTTTGCCTCAGCGACTGTCGCTGTCGCGGCAAACGAATTCTATGTAGCCAAGGACTCTCAGGGAAAGGTGTCTATCCTGGATAAGAAACCCGCGGACACAGCCTCGATCGTTAAGGGCCCTTTCGCGAGCAAGGCAGAAGCTGAGAAGGCCATGAAGGCTGCACAGACCGGGAAGCCCGCGGAGTCGACACCCGGCAAGTGAGATCTGATCGTCTGATGGACTAAAGTTGGAATTCTGTTCGGGATAGGCGGGGAGGTCATGGTTCACGGTAACAAAGAAGCGCTTCCCCGCTTTATTCAGAGTCTCGTGGCACTATTCCCGTAGGCCGACTTGCAGGGCTCCAATCTTCTTTTCTATGAAATTTATTATTTCCTTATGGTAAAAAGATGCTGCCAGGTCCTCGTGCTCTTCTTCCTGAATTTCTTCCTGAAGCGCTTTGTGCTCATATAATGCGTGCTCTAAGGCTCTGATACTTTTCAAATGGCTTATCTGTGTCTTTCGTGCTCTTAATTTGGGCATTATGTTAGTGATGCCTTTATCGTGGAAATACTGGAATCTCTCTTTTATTTCCGGGTAAAGGTCGCCTATAGCTTTTGTAATGAGCAACCTGGCATCATTGGTGCTCATATGAAAATCATCGCTCAAGTCATTCGTCATAGAGGCTATGACTTCTTTTAATGTGAGCAAATCGTTTTCCTTTTAGTGAATGGATTGGGCAACATCTTTCATCCGTGCTGTAGAAAGTTCCTGGCCCTATTTTACGTTCGAGCGGATTCAGCGATTCTCCGGCCCAATTCGAAGCAGCTTGCCAGATCATTCTGCATGGGAACGTAAACGATGCCCAAGCCTGGTTCCACAACCTCGATTCCGCATGCTCGCATTTCTTTCGTGATGGCTTCGATGGCTTCTCCACCCCAACCGTAGGAACCGAAGGCGACCCCCTTCTTGTTCAACGGATGGAGTCCCTTGAGATATGACAGGATCTGAGCGATGGAAGGGAAGATGCCCTCGTTGAGAGTGGGCGATCCCACTGCCACTACCTTCGCCATAAGGATTTCCTTGACGATGTCACTATAGTGATTCTTGCGCACATTTATCAATCTGTATTCGACTCCTGCTTTGTCGATCCCCGCACAGATTGCCTTGGCCATTTGTTCCGTGCTTCCCCACATGGTGTCGTAAATCACGAGAACTCTGTCCTGAGCCACTCCAGTGCACCATTGCACGTAAGAGCCGATGATATCACCTACAAGAGAGCGCCAGATAATGCCGTGGCTCGGTGCGATCATTTCAATGGTGATGCCCATTTTCTCCACTTTCTTCAGAAGCGGGGGAATCAACGGAGCCAGCGGCCACAGGATATTTGCGAAGTACTTGGCCGCCTCATCGAATACCATGGTAAGCTCGTCCACCTGGTCGTCGAATCGATGATAACTGGCGTAATGCTGGCCAAAGCCGTCATTGGGGAGCAGGACTCCATCCTCTTTCACATAAGTCATCATGCTGTCCGGCCAGTGGAGCATGTAAGCTTCAAGAAAGGTAAGTGTTTTATTTCCAAGGGATATTTCGGTTCCTGTTTTTACTTTCTCAATGTCCCATTCTTCCTTGAAATGTCGCTTTATCCCTTTGATTCCATGATCCGTAGCAACCATCTTGGCGTCCGGAACAATTCCTTTGAATAGCGGCACTGCACCGGAATGGTCCATCTCCAGATGATTGACTATCAGATAATCGATCTCGGCTGGATCGAGAACGGATTTGATCCGCGACATCATCTCCGGAAAGAACTGCGCTTTCACCGTATCAACGAGGGCTACTTTTTCGCCTCGAACGAGGTACGCATTGTACGTGGTGCCATGGGTGGTGGTGTACCCGTGAAAGTCTCGGATGTCCCAATCAATGGCTCCCACCCAAAATATGCCGTTTTTCAATTCAACTGCCTCGTACATGGTGTTCTCCTACTTGCCCGCAACGGAGGTCGCGTACTCGGTGTTGCCCCCATAGGCCCGGATGCGCTCAGACAGCAATAGTGCAAAGAGTTGATGGAGAATGGGAACCTAGCAGGATTTCATGTGATTTCGATAAACTTGGTCCCATCGACACCACAGTACGGGCACTTCTTCGGTGCCTGGCCTCGGACAGTGTGGCCGCACGTCGGACAAATGTAGAAGTTTGCCGAAGCATTTTCAGGCTCACTCTCCAATGCTTTCTGAAAGAGCTTGTGATGCACCATTTCAATGGACATAGCATATTCGAAACTGTGCCTGGCTTCAATTTCATTATCTGCAACCGAGTCTTTGATCATGGCAGGGTACATTTCTTTGAACTCAAAAGCTTCCCCATGCACAGCGACTTCGAGGTTGTCTTTGGTCTCCCTTATCCCTTGCATGGCGCGCAAGTGATTGAACGCGTGAACTTGTTCCGCTCTGGATGCTGCCCTGAACAACCGGGCCGCTCCCGGAAAACCTTCTGAGTCGGCTTTTTGGGCGAATGCCAGGTAGCGCATGCTGGCCTGACTCTCTCCGGCAAATGCCTCTTTGAGATTCTCTTCTGTCTTGCTCATGGTAACTCCTTTTTCTTGGATTCTCAGGCAACGATTAGTCTGGAGATACTATAATCACTGACCATAATAGCGATCGATACCGAATGTCATTCCTTGAAAAATCGCTCAAGCAAGAATTCTTTCGGAGGACAAGCGCGTTCGCACCTCCTGCAAGCCACTCCATTGCATAATGATTGATCCAGTATCAAGACTGGGGGATCTGACCCCTCGAGATACCGAATTGCCTTTTCCGGGCATGACTCCACGCATTCAAGACACGCTGTACACCCTTCAAATTGGATCTCGACTATCTGTCCAATGTCCGGAACAGTTACCAATCCAAGACGGCCGAGATCGTCGATATCGCGGCGGACTGTGCGGATTACTTCCGGCGATCCTTCGATAGTGAGCAGCTCCGGGAAGCCGTACCTCCTGAGGAAAGATTGATATTGGGAGAAAGGCATTCCTTCGGTCCAAAAGGAGAGTTCCAGGATATATATCTTCTCGAAAACTTTCGATGCAGCAAACATGCAATGGGTCTGACGAAGGTTCTTCGCGAGGTCACTCATCATGTCCAACTTTTTCGGGTCCAGGACAAGGTCACGCGCCATGGCGAGAGACGTGTTTCCCACCTGGTAGATGGTTTTGACTCTGGGAGGAATCATGCCGAGTCGCTGTGCTTTCAGGGCATCCACGTACGTTCCGGAAGCACCGGACATGTACGCTGTGACCACATCTCCCATGTCGATGCCCGCCTCGTGGCAGAGTGTCACGTGTCCAGCTCGCACCGAGCCAATGGCTTTCCCTGCTTCAATGAGATCTTCTTCGGTAAAATTGATATCCGATGAAAGATGGAATTCGGCATCAAGAGTATTTATACGGGGCAGACGAACGAGATTGGTTTCCAAACCCTGACTTACGATGGCAACCGTTCCTGTTCCGGTTATCCCGACAGGCTCGATCTCTCCCGCTTCTCGGATATTTCCGGTCTCGAGATTGATCAGCGGCCCCGGGATAGACAGCATGTCTTGATCCAGGACAATCAATCTGTGGAAATGATCGACTCTGTTCAAGTCGGCAATGGCTCCGGGCATGGCCAGCATGCCACAGGTAATTTGCTGACCTTCCAGAGCAGGTCCTGCAGCGGTAGAACCAGTGATCACTTGCCCTTGATGATACAATGCCATTTCAGCATTTGTCCCGTAATCTGTCGTGAGAGAGGTCTCGTCCCGCTCCAGCATACCGGTTTGAATCATCATGGCCAGAGCATCCGCGCCAATCTCGTGACGGACGGCAGGAGGAATAAGCACTTCTGCCTCGGCAGGAATCATAAGGCCGCGAATCTGAGATCCTGTGAGAACCGTGGCATCCCGCTTTGGCGGGACGACTCCGAGCGCCTCCAGCTTCCTTTTGCCGGCAAACGCCAGATCTCGGATTTCTATGCTCTGGAATAAAGAAAGCTGAATCGGATTTCCGCAGACCGCAAGACGCACCACGTCATCCAGAGGAACTCTGAGCCTTCCCAGGACCTTGTTGATCGCTTCCATCATCACATTGCCGGCAACCTCCACGTTCATTTCCAGAGCAAAATGCAGATGGTCTATGACATTGGCCCCGGGCAGAGGATGCCGAGTAGTAATAGCGGTAGATATGATTTCACGAGAGTTCAGGTCGAGGGCTTGGGCTCTGAAGCCGCTCGTTCCAAGATCCATTGCAATCGCCAACCGAGTCATTATGAATCCTTCCCATACCTATGCCCATTCAAAGCGGTAATATCAGGGAAACCTTCTTGTATGAAGAAAATTCCCCAAATCTTACTCCTTTGATTGCGAATCGGTATCACGGGTAGCATTCCGATGGTTTATTTTATATAATCGGAAAAAGTAAGTTGGATTCCAACAAATTCTTGCCCTGATAATGAGATAACACCATGAAAGCTTGCACTCGCTGTGGTGTCTGGCATACAGACGCTGAAAAACGTGCCGGACATTACCTGTCATGCACAGAAGTGAAACAGTATTGGTCCGATCTTAAACGCCTCCACATGGAAGCCACAGGCCATCTAGCAATGATCAAAATCACTAAAGATGGTCGCGTTATATGTATAAAGTGCGGCCAGGAACTTACCGAAGATCCATTGAAAACTTAATGACCGCCGTTGAAACCGAAGAGGACAGTTCCCGTACCCCATTCGTCTTTTTCATCGAAATACCTTTTCTTCAGAAATACGTCTCCTGCCGTGGAAGGAAAGCAGAAAATGTAGTCTCCGAATTCTTCGAGACCCGGTAAGCATTCTTCGGCGCCATGAGCAGGCAACTCAAAGCAGCACTTCTTCGCGACTATGTCTCCGGGAAAATTGACCTTATCTTTGTAGATCACGAAATTCCTGTGAAGAAAGAACACATTCGGTTGCTTTTGCAGGTCTTCGATTCGTGAGGGGTCACGGACCTCCTCGCCCACTACTTCATCATCCTTTTTCAGAAGCATGTGGGACTGACAGCCCCACTCAAAATCCATTGTCGTGATGGCAAGGAAGACATGCTTGGTACGCAGCACGTCCCGGATGCCACTGTTGTAGCACATGCCCATTCCCATGAAGGCTTTCTTTTCCGCCTCGGTTTCGATGTCCAGCAGTTGGAAGCGATCTACGTGCTCCAGCTCAAATGCTGCGAGTATTCCCTTTATGGCTCGGATACAGTCCAGAATAGGGGCATGAATAGGCATTTATCCCCCTGACCTCATTCTTTCCGGCACTCGTCCAATGCAGCATCCATTGCCTGGGGCCTTATTTCCTGACCGATTACGGATAGCGCACTGTATTCCGCTATGGGTGAGGCTTCAACATGCACCTCACCGGAAGCAAGCTCTACTTTTATCCAGTCCTCAGGAGTTTGGAAAATGCCTTTGGCACGAACCACTTTCCCGTAGCCGCCCGATCTCAAAGTCTCGAAAAAGGATACTAGGCACGGTCGTGAAAATGAGTCGGAATACTTTCGTCCAAAGGACTCAAATTGATCTGCAAGCCCGTGATCGTGACCGTGAGCACCCTCCGAAATAAACGTTCCCTTAAATTCTTCCGGAATCCCTGATGTCTCATCCTTGTCGTCAGCACTTCCCAGAATTTTTTTCAAGACAGAATCCTGAAGCCGAGCGAAACGAGTAGGGTACACAATCACATCAGGATTGATCTCCCTTATAGAGCTTACCAGAAGGTCAAGCATCGCCGGCTTTAATCGATCCACCTTATTGAGAAGCACAGTTCTACTCCGTCGGATCTGGTTTTCCATGAAATGCCGATGAGACTTGATGAAAGACAAGAACTCCGACGCGTCCAACAGGTGAATGAGACTAAGCTCTGAATACAAAGGCAGCATGTCTTCGGATTCGAGTATCTGCATGATCTGGGATATGGTTGCTACACCAGTGGGTTCGACAATAATCCTGTCCGGAGCGAGTCGATGGCTCAGATCCAGGAGTTGACGTCGAAAATCGCTGGCTATAGTGCAACAGATGCACCCGGAAGGCAGTTCTACGATTTCGGCCACCTGAGCCCCTTGACCGGACAGAACAAGGCCGTCAATTCCGACTTCTCCGAATTCATTAACGAGAATGACCACCTTTTCGCTCTGGGGCGGATTCTCCATCATATATCGTATGAAGGTGGTTTTCCCGGCTCCGAGAAAACCGTACACAACGTTCACGATCATGGGAAAACCTCTACCGCTTTCGGGCTGTGTCTTCGCAACACTTGGGAATGCACGGCCCTCAGGGTCAACTCTGACATGCATCATCCACACATTGCATGGTGACTATCCTCTTGTCTCATGTCAAGTTGATGCTGTACAAAAAAACTTCAGAAGAGCTCTGATACTGGAAACCATCTTTGTGAAAGCGCCTCCTTGACCCCTTCCAAGAAAATGACATGTTGCCGCAATCCCGCCGCGCATATGGGAAGTTTTCAGAAAGGGCTACCTTGTTAGTACTTGAAAATGCTTCCGCCTTTGGGCTTGCTCGCCCTGCAGTGTGATCGCCATGAACTATGCCCATCATCCAAGCAGATTGAACCGATATCGTCAACGTACGTTACTTTCATCGTGCCATCAGGCGGAGCATGGAATTCGATGTCCCGGAAGCGCTCAATGCAATGAAGGTCCCCAACTACCTAGATACTTCTATGCTCTAAACAAGCGCATCGAAAGATTTAGAACGGAAAGGCTCCTGCAGTCATCATATAGAAGGCGGGGACCCAAAGCCCAAACACCACCCATACAATCAGTGACCAGGCTAGGACATGAGTAGGGAACTTTCCGTAAGCATTGAGCCAAACCATGAACGTCAGGGCCGCGTAACCCGCACACGCGAACGCCAGATAATTGCTCTTTACTATCAGCAGCTTGCCGCCTTCCAGAACCGGTCCTCCCGTGAAGAAAAGGATCATATAGATGACGGACACGAGGGCAGTGTAAAGACTCACGTTACCGACGGATCTCAGATCCTCCAGCCCCGTGAGCAAGGCATAGGCTACTGAGCAATAAAAGATCCCATGTGCGAAAAGGAGTCCTGCCACAAAAGGATCCTTGAACACGGTAGCTTGAATTATTGCCCCCAAGATTGTAACTGCGCCTACGAAGCCGGTGATGGCTCCAGTCCCTTTAGGCTCCCCTTTTCCGAGGAAAAATATTGCCACCGCCAACCACATTGCACCAATGGCTATGAGCACTGGCATTGCCATTCGCTTCCCCCTTTCTTGAGTGGAAGGATTGTTTCCAGGTCCCATGAATGTCGTCCATCATTGATGGGTTCGTCTCCCATCGGTGGCCCGGTGTCTTGCTTATAGTAAGTGTCTGTCCACTCCCTTTCTGCAGAGTCAAAGCGTCTTCGTCCGGTTCTTAGCTCGATCTCGGCTTTGCAGCAAAAACGCACGTATCGGTTTGGAAAAATATGGCCAAGGCCACCTTCTAGTGGAGGCCTCGGCCATGGCAGGTTTCATAATCGAAGCCATTTACGCATCCGCCGTCTCACCTTCAGCACGGGTTCAGACCGTAACAAGAACGATCTGTCCCATATCAGGCTTTAGAGACCGTACGCTGCCGGGACAAATCCCTTCACTTTGGAATACTTCTTGAGTGACATATCAATGAAATCTGCTTCCTTATCAGGAAGTGCTTGCATGTCCTTCATGTACCCCTGGAGCATTTCCTTTTCATAGGCTGTCAGCTTGAGCAAGGGGTCGCCCAACATGAGTTCTCCGCATTTCATTGCCGCTGCTTTAGCCCTGGAATACAGGCTGGCATTGTTGTCCACCATCGCCTTCCCAATCTGCCACGCATTATCCGGGCTCAGCATGAAGCCGTGAGGGCCGCGATACCTGTCGGAGTTCACGAGGCACGCCTGGAACTCTTTCTGATATCCCAGATCGATGGAGGCATTCATTGCCGCAACATCGTAACCGAGGATCTCAGCAAACACTGCGGTGGTGGTTCCGCCAAACATGTCGTGATACTCCACCGCTTCGTTTGACCATACGTCAGTCACGGCCGCTATGACGTTGCCGCAAAGGTCTGCGTGCGCGCACGCACTGGTCTTCCCTTCGCAAGAGATAGGCACACCCGCGATGGACTTGATGATCGGGTCTTCGTACGCACAATCCTTGGTAGGACCGGTAGCCCCGCATTCATACGCCACAAGAGTTCGGCTGGCGCAGATTGCTCGTGACAGAGCAGCCAGGGTGTGAGGCACATCCTTGGACAGATAACCACCAGCCATGAACATAGCCGTGTTCGCCTCGGAGCAGTTTGTGTCACCGCCAGGAATGCAATTGTGCTTCTTGGCTATGGCTACGATCTGTGTCCACATCCATTCCATGTCTCTTCCGCCCAACACCGCCTGACCGAACAGGAGGCCTGCAATGTCGTTTCGGATGATGGCATGGTCGAAAACTTCTTTGCCGCCCATAGATTCGATGGATACGACGTCGGCGTACTTGGCGCATTCCTCGAAGGTCTCGAGAACCTCGCGTGTATAATCGGAGTCTCGCATGTTCACCATGTCGGGCTTGCGCAGGTCTGCAGGGGTAGCCCTGTACGCGGCTTTCAGCCCGTACTTCTTCAGATAGTCGTCCATCTGTCTTGCGGTCTGGGCAGCGATCTCACCACCCCACTTGGGGTTGTGAGTCATCTGGAAAATGTGCTCGTTTTCTATCATAAGTTGCGGGTGTCCGACGATTACACATCTCTCCAGGGCATCGCCATTGGCTCTTTCATACTCACGGAGCAACGTCTTCATTGTCTTTTCGCTGCCGGGCCTCGGATGAGGAACGACTTCGGGGACAACATGGCCGCCACCAAATGCAATGCCACGTTTGGTTTTTACAGGCTTTTTCGCTGTCCCGAACATCATTTCGTCTGCACTCTTATAGGCCATTTCACTGCTCAAATTCATGACTTTCCTCCTTGGGTCCAGGATCAAGGTTGGCTGAAAAGAGGCGGCTGCTTAGCCGTTCCACTTGCCTCTCATGGCTTGCCAGTTGTCACCTGAGAGAGCATCTTCGGCCATTCCGGGAGCCTGATTGGCCTCTTTGCCCCAGACGCCCAGCTCAAAGCTCGTGACGTACTCCTCGCTGACTGCCCCTCCGCCGCACACGAAAGGAATAGCAAGTCCCAGTCGTTTCAACTGAGCTGCAATCTTCGGAAACGCAGTCATGGTGGTAGTCATGAGTGCAGTGCCGGTGACCATAACCGGATTGTGCGTTCTGCAGGCTTCAACAACCTTGTCCACCGGTACATCAGCGCCGAGATTGATGACATCGAAGCCATTCGCGTTCAGGAGCGCATTCACAATGACCTGTCCGATATCGTGAATGTCTCCTTCTGCGGTATGGGTCACGACTTTGCCTTTCTTGTCCATGGATTTGCCCATTTTCTCTTCGCAAAGAGCAATGCCGGCGTTCATGGCATCTGAAGCCAAGATGACCTGGGGCAGGAAATAGACTCCTTCGTCCCACAGTCGACTCACTTCGTTCATGCCGGGGATAAGTCCTTCGTTGATGACTTCCATGGGCGACTTTTTCTGGAGCACGTCCTTAGTCAGTTTCGCCGCCTCTTCCTCTTCCCCCTTCACCACGGCATCGGCCACCTTCTGGAGAAGCTCGTCTTTGGCCACTTTGCGGGCCGCCTGACGTGCTACCTCTATGTTGAGGTCGTACCGTGTGAGAATGTTTGCATAATCCGCCAAGTACTTCATCTTCGCCTCCTCGGGTTTGAAGGGTTGACACGGAAAGCCTTACAGGCTTCATTCAGCAACAGTTAGGCATACGTATACTCCTGAGCGACTTCAACCATAGCCAAGAGATTAGCGGTCGGCGTACCCGGAGCGATAGCGCATCCGGGCGCCAGAACATCCAGGCCCATCTCGGCTTGCTCCCGCGAAGCCTCTTTGACGACTTCCGGACTCTTCATGAACAAAGTCGTTGCCGCATCCACTCCTCCGATGAGAATCCCTGAAGAACCCACGATTCTGCGAGCCAGTTGCGTGTCGCTTTTTGGCTCGAGACTGATGGCTGCGCATCCGGTGTCGTGCATAAAGCTAATGATTTTGTCTACATTCCCGCAGATATGCAGTATGGCCGGGACACTCAGCGCTTCAACCTGCCTTTTCTGGAATTCCAATTCCAGGTCTCGATACGTGTGGGGAGCAATAAGATCCGGTGAAGCCTGCATATCTTCCACCGCAATCAGATCTGCACCGGCTTCGATGAGCGCCTTGCCCAGCATGGTTCCGGCTTTTTCCGCCACTTCCAAGAAAGGATGCAGTTTGTCTGGCGTTTTGAAGCTCGCCTTCAGTATAGGTACGGCGTCAAGCATAGCTCCTGCGATGGTGAAAGGTCCTATGATCCCACCAATTATCGCAACCTTGTCGCCGACCTCCCGTTTCATTATTCTTATCGCCTCAATGAGTTGAGGAATCCTGCCTCTTTGCAAGAAATCATCAGGCAGGACGGGAACGTCGTCCAATTTGTAAAGTGTAGGATGATCGATCCCCGGAATATTTTCTCTTCCACCTAATTTAACTTTGCAGCCGAGAGCTTCTGCCTCGAAAGTCTGACAAAACGGGGCTCTTACTGCATCGAAACCAAGTACCGTGTATGCAGCAATGGCCAGTTTCGCCATGTCCTCGGCCCGTTCGTGACCCTCGGGCCAGTAAGCGCCGACCTTGTCCATCTGTTCATAAGTCGGGGTCCCGTTGGCACAAAAACAGGGCATTCGGTCGGGTTTCTCGTGATTGAATACTTTCATCACTCGTTCTTTGCCTGTCATAGGTAGCTCCTTGTCTTGCTTCCTTCACTCTCCACGGCCTGATTGAACCATCACCTCCTTCGTGTGCATTGCGACTTCACTGATCCATAAAACCCTCCTTCGGCAGAAAAAGTGGCAGCTCCAGCCCACTTATCGGGCCGACTGTCACCTGCCAACCGGTGACTTGCTTGATTTGACCTGCAAGATGCCTTGCCAGACCGGGTATCACAAGGCTTCTATGGCTCACTATCGAGCCTACCTCCGTCTCGGTAATCACTTTGAGGATCTCGAAGGGGGTGAATCTCTTTTCTTCCACTGCATTGTCCACGCTATATCCTTTGGTGTCGCTCACTAGGATGAAGACGCTCATTCCGCAGCTATCCAAGACATTTTCAAGGAGGCGGACCGTCTCTCGGAAATTGCACGTCACGAGTACGGGAGAAGACGCGACGGGTAAACGGACACGGATAAGGCCCGGCGGTAAGCTCTCCATCATGACATTTAAAGGTATCGCCGGAGGAGCGAATGTCGTAAGAGCTCTCAAGACCGACGCGGTTTCGTCGTTCAACTCCGGGCATCGCCAACTTGCTGGATTGCCTCTTATAAGGGATTCCGCAAATGCCCGGCAGGAGGAGTACCCGCACTCAGTACAGTCAACATCGGGCAGATACTCGAGCAGACTCTCCGCAGTCAACGGATAGATATCGGCAAATTCCTGTTCGATCACCCAAAACACTCCCGGATCGCTCTATGTCAACACGGGACACCCATCCCCTGAGGGCGCGAGATCGATGGGCGTACGGGCAGACCCGCAGTTGCTCCGAATCAATGGGGACTAATCCCCTGCTTCTCTTTTCGGGAACCGAACCTCTCTGATTGAAAAAATCTACAGCGTGGAAAAACGGGTTAGGTTATGAATTCAGCTTAACTTCTCTGACAATTTGTGCGAGCCCCGCGTGCTTGGGGGCCGCAAGAGGGAACATCCGGCCGATATAGGCCGTTCACGTTATTAAGAGACGTGTCCTCCGCATTCACCTATTGAGGTAGCAAATAGTGTACCAAAACGCTTAAGTCACTCACCTGAGCAAGGGGCGTGTTGAAGTTAAACCAAATCGCTTGAGAAAGCGGGTAATTAAGTGATTTCTTGGGTTTCATAGTCTCCAAATTAAACGAATAGTCCCTTCGGCGGTCTATGTGACTGGTTTTAATATTGAATTTCGCCATCTGTAAATGCGTAGAGTAAGTAACGTCAATACAAATCGGACTTTCATGTCTGACATAAATGTCATGTCAGACATGAAAGTCCGATCCGCTCACGAGATTACCATTCATTTGAAATCCGCCTTATCCAGTCCAAACTGCTTCATTTTGCGCAAAACGGTTCGAACGTCCACCTGCGCATCGGCCGCTGTAAGGCTCACCGTTCCCTTATTCTTCTTCAGCAAGTGCCTGAAATATCTTTCTTCAAGATGAGCCAGGGTCTCTTCTCTGAGCGCCTTTAAGGGGAGGGATGCATCGAAAGGAAGACAAAGCTCGCTGTCAGTAGTCCGGTCGAGTTGAGTACCCGAAAGAGAGAAGGGGATCTCGTCGATCAAATCGTCCTGGGCCATAATCATAGCGCGTTCGAGCACGTTTTCCAATTCCCGCACATTGCCGGGCCACGGATGTTTCATCAAGCTGGACATTCCCCTGTGCGACAAAGTTAATTGCGATTTATTGTTATTGATAGCGAGTTTCTCAAGCAAGTGGGTCGTTAGAAGAGGTATGTCCTCGAGACGTTCTCTTAGTGGCGGCAGGTGAATGGGAACCACATTGAGCCTGTAATACAGATCGAGGCGAAATCGATTTGCAGTCAATTCCAGAGAAAGGTCTTTGTTGGTGGCGGCGATAATCCTGAAATCAAGCGATATCAATCTGTTCCCGCCCAGACGTTCAATCTTCTTATCCTGAATCGTCCGTAGCAATTTACTCTGGAGAGAATAGGGCATGTCACCGATTTCATCCAGGAACAGAGTGCCATGGTTGGCCTGTTCCAATTTGCCCTGTTTGCGTCGTTCCGCTCCTGTGAAAGCTCCGCGCTCATAGCCGAACAGCTCGCTTTCGAGAAGGGTTTCCGGGACTGACGCACAGTTTATGGCGATAAAGGGACCGCTTTTACGAAGGCTATGAAAGTGAATAGCCCTGGCTACCAGATCCTTGCCGGTGCCTGTTTCTCCTGTTATGAGCACTGAGGAGTCCATGTTGCACAAGGATTCAATCAGATTGAAAATGCTCTGCATTCTCGGATGCTTGCCTACGAGATTTTCGAACCGGTATCTTTGCTGGAGATTCGCCCTCAAGGCTACTACTTCACGTTTGAGTTGCCTTTCTTCGAAAATCCTACTGAGGACGAGAAGCAATTTCTCCGGAACAACCGGTTTTTCGAGAAAATCGCTGGCTCCGGACTTCAGTGCGTCTACGGCAGTGCTGATCGAGCCATAGGCAGTGATAACAACGGAGAGCGTCTCCGGGTTAATCTCCATGGCTCGTTTGAGAAAACCAAGGCCATCCATTCCGGGGAGGATCATGTCAATAATGAGAAGATCGTAATCTATATCGCCAAGTAAAGTCAGCGCTTCCTCGGCACTCGCCACATAATCCGAGGTATACCCCTCCGACTCGAGAATCCGAGCAAGGGTCTTGGCGGAATTGATATCATCATCAACGATGAGCAATCGGTACTGCATGGAATCTCACCATATGGGCAAACAGATCATAGCCTTGGTGCCTCCGTCGGGACGACTCTCAAGGGTTACGGCGCCTCCGTGAACTCGGACGATATGATCCACCAGAGGCAGGCCCAGGCCTAACCCTCCTTCTTTTCTGGAATAAAAAGGTTTCATTACCTTTTTGATTTCTTCTTCGGCCAAGCCGGGACCATCATCTTCAATCACAATCTGAGCAAATTCCAAGCGCGGCTCCGGTCCGTGCCTGATTTTCAGTTTTCGGGTGAAAACCCACAGGTGGCCATCACTGTTAATGGCTTCCATGGCATTCTTAATAATATTGTGGAAAGCCTGGTTCAAGAGAAACAGATCTGCCCGTGTCATCGGTAAGTCTGGATCGAATGATGTCACCAGGTCTACTCTCGCGAGTTCCATCCAGCCTTTGAATGAGTAAAGCGTATTATTCAAGATATCATTAATCGATTCATGACAAAGGTTCACATCCTGTGTTCGAGTATATTGGATAAACTCATTGATCATCCTGTTTATGAGCTCGACACGTTCCGTGATATTGTGAATGAGATCTTTCTTCTCACCTTCCTCAACATTGTCCTGCCGCAATAAATGCAGAGCATACACGAGGTTGTTCAGGGGATTTCTGATCTGATGGGCTATTCCGGAAGCAAGCTCTGCAAGAAGAGCCATATTCCGGGAGTGTTCTATTTCGTCAAGCAGGCGATCTTTACTGAAGGATCTCTTGGAGGAATGAGAAGAAAACGATCTGCCAACCTGATCGATAATGAATCGCTGCGTTTTCTCCGCATCCCTCTTTTCCTTCGAAATAAGCTTTACCTGTCGTTCGAGATCTCCCATAAGAGAGATATGCTCAAGGAAAAGCCCTATCATATTCAGGGCCGTCATGAGTAACCTGGTGTCCGCTGGCTGATTCTTAGTCTCTCTAAGCCCGAGAAAGCCCAGACCGATAAGATCCCGGTGGTGCCGTAAAGCAAATTCGAGAACAGATTCTATTCCCTGCGATATTAGATGGGCTTTCAGTACTACGGGAAAACGGGGATGATCGGCCACAGACTGGATAGTAAAAGAATCGAGCTTTGACGAATCGCCATAGAGGCGGATTTTACTCTCGAAGTAGAACCTCAACCATGGATCTTCAATTCTTTTGGTGTTGGATTTCGGTGACTGTAAGCTTACGCACTGACCGGTATCCGGAAAATAAATAGCTCCCAGGTTAGCTCTCAGAAGGGGCAAAATGGCTTCGAGAACACGGGTGAGAACGCCCTCAACATTGTACGACTGTCCGATCACATTGGCGATACTGCTCAGGCAATATAACTCTTTGCTCAGATTCGCAGTAAGGCTCCGGAGAACCTGTGTCACTTTTTTTTCTTCATTCAGGGCATTCTGAACTTGAGCAAGACTCCGATCCATCAACAGGATGGTAACATCTTTGCTGAAGTTATTTAGTTCCCTCCTGATAGCCAGGTCTTGATCGGATGAGATAAACGTGATCCCGCTGAATTCGATGTTCAGCGTCCCGAACCAACGATGAGGCAAATCCAGGTGATAACAAAACTGGGATCTTAGAACGAAAGAGGGTCTTACTGCGCGTCCGGCTCGACAGGGTCGTGGATGATCATCTTCGGCAATGTCCGTTTCAACATTCCATCTGTCCTGTTGTCGCGTGAGTCTTAGTCGAAGAATTCCCCGATTATGGGCATTGTCCCGAACCAATACAATGAGACATTTCGCCCCAAATCGGTCTCCCAATTGTGTCAAGACCCGGGCAGAATGCTTTTCCAGGCGGCTTTCCGCCTCTCCCTCAAGATCTCTGTACATGTCTTCGGCGATTGACGAAGATGAAGATTCTTGTTCTGTAAAAGGACTCAAACCTAGGAGATCGTGTTCTTCCATAGCGGTGAGCAAAATGGCGATGAGAGAATTTTTACTCGAATCGGGCACTACTTTCAGCCATCTATCTCAAGACAGTACGAAAAATGCCGACGAGAGGGAAATTCGCCCATTGCGTTCGGTCGTTTGAAGAACCTGTCCCTTCAAGACTTCGCAGCCCCAGGAAATGAGGTCGAGCAAGTCCATCCGAGATTCGTACAAAACTGCTTTGACTATTTCTACGAAGTATTTCACTGTTATTTTCGGAATGACTGTATTTTCTTCGCTTGATGTTACTTCGAAAGCAGGCCGTCTGTCAATTCATTGCTTTGATCAGGCAATGCCGAGAGATCTATGACACGATCATTCTTGAATACAGACCCGCTCCGGTTGTATGACCCTTTAATGTTTGGGGATTCTTTGCTTGAAATCACCGTATTCCCATAGTATTATGCCTCGGCTGACGTGCGGATAACCGCATATATCAAATATCAACCAAGCTTTCAACCCGCCGAGTAATGCCCTCCGCTACTGCAGTGGGACCTCTGGGAAATAATAATTCCGAGTTCGGCCAGGATTGGAATCGAGTACACTGGAGTATGTCTTATGTCCAAGCAAAATAGCATAACGGAAATGGACCAAAAGGTTAAGGAAGGCCTGAAAATAGCCAGGGAAGCAGTCGAGGACGATGTGTTACGCAAACTGTGCGATGATTTGGAATTCACCTGGGAAAATCTGTGTTCCAATCTTCTGATTGTGGCTGTAGGTCTTTCAGCAATGAAGTATCGTACCGCGGATCAGATCAGAACGCAGTTGGAGCAATATCTGTCGTCGATCCACATGGCAAAGACCCAGAACGCCAACCTGTTTTTCCCGGATACGACCAGACCGAATTAGAAAAACAAAACTCGTCTCATAGCCGGTTTGCACTCATGCTTGACCGGCTACATTTTTCACCTCATCAACGTCCACTTCATGAGGATCTGCGCTGCCTGCGGCAGGAGGTTCCTGCTCCCGGCGAGACCGGTTCATTCCCCATTGGAACCCCTTTCCGAAATCAAACAAGATCTGGGAAAAACGGCAGGAGCCCGATTCTGTGTCTCGCTTCAACCTAAGGGGGTAGCTTTCCAAATGTGCTGACAGTATTCCTGGATGGCTCTGTCTGAAGAAAACTTTCCCATACGTGACGTATTTATGATGGACATTCTGGTCCAGCGCATCGTATCTCTAAAAGCTTGATCTACCAGATCCTGGCAGTCCACGTATGACTGAAAGTCTGCCAAAACCATGTACTCGTCATGATAAAGAAGAGCATCAACGAAAGGCCTGAAAAGATGTGGGTCCTGATTTGAAAAGGTCCCAGAGGCAATCATATCGAGTACGGCGCGGAGATTCTGATTCGATTGATAGAACTCATACGGATTATAGCCTTTGCATCTGAGATTCTGTACTTCATCTGCAGTCAGACCGAAAAGAAAGAAATTCTCAGTCCCTACCTCTTCACGGATTTCAATATTGGCACCATCTAGAGTGCCAATAGTCAGCGCTCCATTCATTGCGAATTTCATATTGCCTGTTCCGGAAGCTTCTTTACCTGCTGTCGATATCTGTTCCGAAAGATCCGCCGCAGGATAAACTCTCTGGCCGTTCTTGACACTGAAATTCGGAATGAACACCACCTTCAGACGATCGGCTACGTCCCGATCACGGTTAACAACGGAAGCCACCGAATTGATGAGCTTGATTATCAGCTTTGCCATGAAATAGGCTGGAGCGGCCTTTCCGCCAAAGATGAACGTCCGGGGAGGCACATCGTAGTTGGGATCGTTCTTAATCCTGTTATACAGAGCGATTATATGCAGAACCTTGAGATGCTGGCGTTTGTACTCATGAATGCGTTTCACCTGGACGTCGAACATGGACTCGGGATCTATGGTAATGTCCATTTGACTCTTGATGATTGAGGCGATCTCCATTTTGTTGTTCAGTTTGACCGCTTTCCATTCTTGTTGAAAACTTCGATCGTCAGCGAATCGCTCTAATTTCGGCAGATATTTTGCCGTGTCCAGAATCCACTGTTCACCTATTCGGTTGGAAATTAAAGAGGCGAGACCGGGATTACAGAGAGCCATCCACCTCCTGGGCGTAACTCCATTGGTAATGTTAAGGAACTTCTCCGGCCATAAATCGTGAAAATCTTTCAAAGTGTTTTTTTTGAGCAACTCTGTATGGAGTGCCGCAACACCGTTTATGGAGTGACTTCCCACGCAAGCAAGATTTGCCATCCGAACAGACTTTTCACCATGCTCGTCGATCAGAGATAGTCTCTCAATCAACTGGTCGTTTTCGCTGTGGTTTTCTCCGATATCGTTAAGAAAGCGTGCATTTATTTCATAGATAATTTCAAGATGTCTGGGAAGAAGACCTTTAAAAAGAGGAAGAGGCCATTTCTCCAATGCTTCAGGAAGAAGAGTGTGGTTCGTGTACGCAAAGGTGTCTTGCGTGATTTGCCAGGCCTTATCCCAATCCATAGAGTGTTCGTCCAACAGTATGCGCATGAGTTCGGGCACGGCGATTGACGGATGAGTATCATTGAGCTGAATGGCGAAATTTTTGTGAAACTCTTCCAGCGGAATGTCCAACTCCAGGCATACACGTACCAGATTCTGTAAAGTACAGCTCACAAAAAAATACTGTTGTGACAGACGTAATCGTTTTCCCTCGTCAGGTTCGTCATTGGGATAGAGGACTTTCGTAATGGTCTCGGAAAGGACTTTTTCGTCAACTGCCCCGTAATAATCACCCACATTGAAAATCTGAAAATCAAACGATTCGACAGCTTCCGCTTTCCAAAGCCGCAGCAGGTTCACGATATCCGACTTGTAACCAGGCACAGGCGTATCATAGGCAACGCCCTTCACCACGAGATCGGGCTTCCAGGCAACATGATACTGTCCTCCCTCGTCGATGAAAGCCTCGGTGGTCCCTCCGAAATTTACATAAAATTCGACCTCCGGTCTGTGGATCTCCCATGGATTTCCGAGTCTGAGCCATTTATCAGTCTTCTCCACCTGCCAACCGTCTCGTATTTCCTGGTCAAAAATGCCGAATTCATACCGTATGCCGAATCCGAATGCCGGAATCTCAAGAGTAGCAAGAGAATCGAGATAACAAGCAGCGAGACGGCCCAAACCTCCATTGCCTAAGCCCGGTTCTTGCTCGATCTCGAGCAGATCGTCCAAATTCTGCCCCAGCGTGGTCATTGCCTGGCGGCATTCTTCAGTAATTCCAAGATTCAGCATTGCATTTCCCAATTGTGGACCCATGAGAAATTCTGCTGATAAGTAGCACACGATTTTGGTGTTCGGCTGCAACAGGATGGATCGGAGAGTGTCGATCCATCGGTCCGACAGCCTATCCCGGACAGCATGGGCAAGAGCGATGTACCAGTCGTTGGTCGTTGCGAACTCTGGCAGGCGGGCCTGTTGGTAATAGAGGTGGTCGAGGGTTCCTCGTGCAAGTCCGGTACGAGTCACGCTCAGCCGTGCGTTTTCATAGCCTGCCATCTCGGGTTCGGGCCCTTTGTTCTCTTTGTCGATTCCCATCAGAGATCCTTTGTGATTGTGCGTGTCGAATTTTCATCTTGCACACATGGTAACGCAAATCCGCACGAGCCGCAAACACAATTGTCAATCATAACGTGAACGTGGACAGGTGAAACGACAAGTCTCTTAATCTATGCTCTTTAGAATTTGAACTCTGCTCTTGAATCGCCAGGCGTCGAAACTCTAAGGGTTCGCACTGTTATCTCCACAGACTGTCGAATACTCCAAGAACCCTGAGAGTAATTATGAGGAACCCGGTATGTGGGCCATGTGTCTCAATTTTTCAATTACTTGTGGTTAGCGCTGATGGAGATCGGCCAAACCTTGGAATCGCTCGTAATGCATATCACGGGAAGCCGGCCGAATACGGGACATTCCGGTTCATGGCGTTGCCGGTGAAGGCAGAAAGCTGCGCGGGAGAAATGATAGGCTGTTATCGGGCATTAGTCTGCCGGATTACGCGATGTCCGAGTCACAAGCGTTCTTCACAGGATAGCTGACTGAGCTATTCAACCATGATCTTAGGTGCGAGTTACTCGCTTGCGATTTTATAATTACACCTCGCTCCTCCCCCGGGATCCCGGATGATGCAAAACAAAGGTCAACTGCATGCCAAGAGACATACCCGTCGGCAATGGAAAACTTCTCGTGTGTTTCGACAGTTATTACCGCATTCGAGACCTCTATTTTCCTCATGTTGGAAAGGAAAACCATGTCGGTGGTAACTATTTCCGATTCGGCATTTGGGTTGACGGCCTATTCTCCTGGGTGGGAAAAGACTGGAAAATAGATCTGCAGTATATGCCCGACACGTTAGTAACCGACGTGAACCTGTACAATGAGGCTTTGGGGATTCTTCTTCGCTGCAATGACGCTGTTGATTTTCATGAAAATGTCTTTGTAAGAAAAATGTCGATTGAAAACTCTCACGAAAAGAAAAGGGAAATTCGCGTATTTTTTGCAAGTGATTTCAGCATATCCGGAAACGATGTCGGGGACACCGCGGCATTCGATCCCAAAACGGGAGGAATAGTTCATTATAAGGATGACATATACTTTCTCGTTAATGGCAAGACCGGTTCCGACGGGCTCACGGGATTTGCCGTAGGCCAAAAGGGGCTTGGGGGCCTGGAGGGCACCTATCGGGACGCAGAAGACGGCAAGCTCTCAGGAAATCCTATTGCTCAGGGAGCTGTGGATTCCGTTTTTTCCGTGAGCCTTGAAATAGAGGGCACATCCGCTGCAACGGCTTTTTTTTGGGTTTGCGCAGGTCGAAATTGGGAGCAGGTAAGGGTAATTGATGCGATCGTTAAGGATAAACATCCTGATACCATCATTTCCCGAACGTCGGACTATTGGCATCTCTGGGTGAGCAAAGAAAATCCCCCGCTGGAATTGCTCTCCAACGAAATTGGAAATTTGTATCGACGCAGTCTCTTGATTTTGAGAACCCAGATTGACTGGAAAGGAGGCATCTTAGCCGGTAACGACTCGGATGTGATCAGATTCAATCGTGACACATACTCATACGTCTGGCCGAGAGATGGGGCTATCGTGGCAAATGCCCTCGATCAGGCCGGGTTCTCCGAGCTTTCTCAAAGGTTCTATCAGTTTGCCGGCGATGCACTAGAACCGGGCGGATACCTGCTCCACAAGTACAACCCGGATGGAACACTCGCTTCCTCATGGCATCCATGGTTAAACAAAGGCCATCCACAACTGCCTATACAGGAGGATGAGACCGCTCTTGTAATCTGGGCGTTGTGGCACCACTTCGTGTACCGTCGTGACGTTGAATTCATAAAGCCTCTCTATAAATCGTTTATCAAGAAGGCTGCTGATTTCATGTGTGATTACAGAGATAAAGAGACGGGACTCCCGGCTGCCTCTTACGATATATGGGAGGAACGACGCGGCATTCTGAGTTTTACGGTTGCAGCGGTCTTCAGTGGAATTACTGCGGCCTCGCTGTTTTGTGAGGCATTCGGAGAAACAGACGTGGCTGACCGTTACCGGCGAGCAGCCGCGGAAATTCGAGACGGAGCTTCAACCTATCTGTGGCGCCCTGAATTGGATCGTTTCTGCAGGATGATTTCCCGCGGCGATAATGGCACAATAGAAGTTGATTCAACGAGAGATGCAAGCCTGGCAGGCCTTTTTGCTTTCGGACTCTATTCCCCTCACGACCCGAAAATCATTTCTACCATGGAGGACCTCAGAGAGAAACTATGGGTCAAGACGGAAGTGGGTGGAATGGCTCGCTATGAAGGGGACATCTATCACCGGGTGAGCAACGACTTCCCCGGAAACCCGTGGTTTGTATGCACGTTGTGGCTCGCTGATTTTCTTGCAGAGAGAGCGGAGACGGAAACAGAGGTTTCCTCTTCCGTGGAGCTGTTGAAGTGGGTGACAAATCACGCTCTTCCTTCAGGCGTACTGGCAGAGCAAGTCCATCCCTTGACGGGGATACCGTTGTCGGTATCCCCACTGACCTGGAGCCATGCCACATTCGTGGCCACTGTTCACCGCGTCCTTCGTCGCCTGGGAAAGATCAAAGCGTGTCCCGAGTGCGGAAAGGAGCTGACCGATAAGGCTCCAAAGTGGCTCGAGAAGCTCTATGCAGACACCTGCAACATGATCTACAGCTCTTGTCAGGTGAGGTAGCCGGCTCTCTATTCTCAAAGGCTGTTCGCGGAAACTGGATTATAATTACTAATATCATTTCACTTTCAGGCGTGTACCATTGAGAATGAAGAAGCACTGATATGCGAAACTCAGTGGCAGTGGCACCACCCAAGACCCGAAAACGTTGAATCGTAGGATGCCACTGGATCAGTGCGAAAAAGAAATTTTCATCCGTATTCTGTTTTTGGAGGCAAATTCCCATAAGAGACCGGTATTCGTTCCCGGCATAGTTTTTGTCTTGCTTTGCAGCCTGGTATCCTCGCCCGGGCTTTGTAGCTGCCTTTGCACGCCCGGAAGTCAAACCTTCGTCAGCGGTCACCAATTTTGGAACGTTTCTCTGAGAGTTGCAGTCAAACAAAATGTTATGAACAGCTCGGATGAGAGAATTGCTGTGGCCGATTGGGAGGGTGGAAACAATGGCGCTGGATCCTAAAAGCCTTGACGCACACGTTGACTTAACCGTGAAAGGCCAGGCTGCCGATGTGAAAATTTCCCCGCGGGCCTGTGTAGCGGATCGGCCTGCAGAACCCTGCTCACTGGTAATCTTCGGTGCCACAGGAGACTTGACCACCCGAAAGTTGGCTCCTTCTCTCTACAATTTGTATTTGTCCGAAGCGCTACCGGAGTCTTTCATTATCCTGGGGGCGGCTCGTTCGGAAATGTCTCATGAACAGTTCCAAGGCATGATAAAGCACGCTTTGGAGGGAATGGATTTGGCCAAGTGGGAAGATTTCGCTTCCCACCTCTATTACAAGCGCATGGATCTGAATTCCATAGATTCATTCAACGAGCTTTCCAGCACACTCGAAAAGCTGGAAGGCAAGCATGGTACCCGGGCTAATAGAATCTTTTATCTTGCCATACCGCCTTCTGCATATGGAAGCGTAGCTGCTATGCTAGGCAAAGGAGGCCTTTCCGGCGAGTCCGGGGATGGTAGTTCCTGGAGCCGGCTCGTCGTCGAGAAGCCTTTCGGACACGACCTGAAATCCGCTCAGGAGCTCGATCGACAGCTTCACGAATATTTCAGTGAATACCAGATATTCCGTATCGATCACTACCTGGCGAAAGAGACTGTCCAGAATGTCCTGATATTTCGTTTTGCCAATGCTATTTTTGAGCCGTTATGGAACAGAATGTTCATAGACCGGGTACACATTACTGCTGCTGAATCCCTCGGCGTGGAAAAGAGGGCCGCCTACTATGAAGAGGCAGGGGTTTTACGCGATATGTTTCAGAATCATATGATGCAGCTCCTTGCTGTGACAGCGATGGAACCTCCGGCTATTTTCGAGGCGGAACCGGTCAGGGATGAGCATGTCAAAGTGTTTCGATCTCTCAGACCCATTGAACGTGACGATCCATCAAAGAATCTCGTGTTGGGCCAATATGGTCCCGGAGTAGTGGATGGGAAGCGAGTTCCGGGCTATAGGGAGGAGCCTGGAGTCAAACCGGATTCGTTCACTCCGACGTTCGGCATGATGAAAGTCTTCATCGACAACTGGCGATGGCAGGATATTCCTTTCCATCTGGCTTCGGGGAAAAGGCTTGCAAAAAAGCTGACGGAAATAGTCATTTATTTCAAGCATGTGCCTCACTTGCTTTTTCAGAAAGTTCTCGACGAGAATATAATAGCCAATTTTTTGACACTCGGGATCCAGCCTGAGGAAAAGATAGATCTCACATTCGAGACAAAATATCCGGGCGCAAAAGTCTGTCTTCGATCTGTCACCATGGATTTTAATTACCAACAGAATTATGAAGGTCCTATTCTGGACGCATATGAAAAAGCGCTTATCGACTGCATGCAGGGCGATCAGACTCTCTTCTGGAGACAGGACAGCGTCGAACTGTGCTGGGCTTTCTTGAATCCGGTCCTGGAGCACTGCGAAGATTGCGACAACCTATCCAGACTCCTCTTGCCGTACGAAGCGGGAAGCTGGGGACCGGGCGCTGCGCAAGTCCGGATCGCCCGCAAATGATTCCGCTCAATTAAGGCCATCAAGAAGAAACCTCTGATGCCGCTCGAGTTCGAAAGTGTCTCGAACTGCGTGCTCGGAATTTGGCGTCTTCCCGTCTTCCCAGGATGTCCTAATGTCGAATTCTAACAGAACAATACATGTTCGATACTGTCTAAAGTTCAGTGGAGAGATTATATAGAGCAATATGTTCCCATTAAATTATACTGGCTGATCGAGGGGGCAATTAACGGCAATGGTTCAGATGCCCTTCGGCCAGGGGAGAAGAAAGATGCGGTCTCGAATTGAATTTGCCAAAGCATCGCCTAAACTGCTTGAAGCCATGCGGCCTTTGACGAATTACATCAATAATTGCGGTCTGGAACCCTCTTTGATCGATCTTGTAATGATCAGGGCTTCACAGATCAACGGATGTGCCTATTGCATTGACATGCACACCAAAGATGCTCGCGCACGAGGCGAAACTGAGCAGCGGATCTATGAACTGAACGCCTGGAGAGAAACCCCCTTTTATACCGAGCGGGAAATGGCTGCATTAGCCTGGACCGAAGCCGTTACGTTGTTAACCGACGGACGTGTGCCTGACGAGGTCTACGAAGAAGCGCGAAGTTGTTTCAACGAGAGAGAAATAATAGATCTTACAGCCGCTATTGCGTCTATTAACGCCTGGAATCGGTTGAGCATTTCGTTCCGCTCCGTCCCCGGAAGTTACCGATCAGGTCGTGCGAGGGCAACCCGCGAAACGCCCGGTAGAGAAGCTCCCGGTAGAATTGAAGAGGGAATTCATTAACTCTGGGTGCGATCATAGCAGTTCTCGAAAGTAATCACGGATCGACTTCACGTGAGGCCATTTTTTCTCGGTTGGCTCGCTTCCCAGTTCTGTCAGACGGGTGCCCCTGACCTGAGCGTTCTCAGGTCAGGGGCACCCAAGAAACGACCTTGCCTCTTGCTGAATGTCGGTGCAAAAAGCGAACTTTTCAGAACCGTTATACGTACGGTTTGTGGAATGAATGAGATTGTGCGTGAACACCTGCGCTTTCGGTTCAACGAGTTTGTCCAGTGGACTGATGGATTTTCCGTAATTGCTTCCCGCATCCCCTGGGCCGACTCCCGCGATCTTGATTCGCACCAACCCTGTCCCACTGCGGGGGATGGCCGGGACATCCTCATACACTATGGAATCAAACCAGCCGAGTGATATTCCTGATTAACATTTATAAGACTTGGGGAGGCTGTCTTCGTTCGGGGCACGTCAAGACTCCCGTGATGTTTCCCTGGTTCGGGTGGGATTATGAATTTTCTCACCAGGGCAGTACAAACGCATGCCGATAACACGATCAGAATTATTATGGTTGTAACAATCTTGAGTCTTCTGAAACGCATTGTTTATTCCTCTAAATCTGATTGATTGTCATAGGGAGAATATCTCTGAGCGAATCTGATTGTAAGGGACGCCTATGTCTAATAATGTCTCAATTACAGCGGCGTTCATGGGAGGAGGACCACACACGTAGAAGGCTTTGCCGTCGAGTGGTCCGGCGTGCCGTTCAATTTTGTTTCGGTCCACATATCCCTTTTCTCCGGGCCAATCTGTTTCCGTATTACTCAAAATATGAACAACCGTCAGATGAGGTCTTTCTCCAGCCTCCATCTGGGCAAGTTCATCACGAAACACAATATCTTCCTCTGACCGATTGGCGTACAGAACTACCACCCTCAGGTCAGCTTTCGTGTCGCGCATGTGGCGTAACATGCCCATAAATGGGGTGATGCCTATTCCTCCAGCTATGAATACCATGTCTTTGTCATCCGGGTGCAGCACGTAGGAAAACCGTCCAAACGGACCTTGAACCAAGGCTTCGTCACCAGGCTTGGTCAAGCCAATGGTCGATGTAAAATCTCCTGAATCTTTTATCGTGGAGCTTATGAAATCCTTCTGTGCCGGACTGGACGAAATTGTCCAGTGGTGTTCTTCCACAGGAAGATTCCCGCCGCGATGGAAAGTGATGAAGTGGAATTGACCGGGATAGTAATCGTAAAGGACCTCCCCCTTTGGAGGAGCCAGTTTCACAGTCCACACATTGTGGACTTCCTGCTTCACTTCCATGACTCGGTATGGATGGCGGGACAGGAGTGTTGGCTTCAAAATTTTATGATAAGCATACGCTGCAAAAAACACGACCAAGAAAGCGATCCACAAGCCTCGAACAGGCATCTCCTTCAAATCATCACCTGTCTCCCAACTATGAACCAATACCAGCACGATTATTAGAGGAGCCAGGATGGAGTGAATCCGACGCCACTGCTCGAATGTCAACCCCAGACTTGACGAGAACACGCTTATAAAGACGTGAATGACCAACGCGAGAAGCCCGAATCTTCCAAGCCAGATGTACCAGGGTTGTTCAAGGGACGTCACCAGGGACCATCCGCCTCCGCCAAGAGCTAAAAGCGGGGGATGCGACAGAAGAATAATAGCGAGAAAAACACCTATAGACTTGTGAAAACGACTCAATATGTCCATTCCGAAAGGACGTTCCATCCATTTCAGCCGGGCTATCAGTACAGACTGTAAACAGAGGATGGCAAAGGCAGAGAGACCAAAACTGCGGGCAATTTCATAAAGCAATTCGTTCGGACTATGCAAATGAAGCGCCATCACAAGCAATAGAGGGCTTATTACGACAATTATATATGCTATCGCCAGGGTCACACCGGCCAGCATGAATTTCCCCTCCTTATACAATTATTATCGTCAATACACTATACCACTTCGGATTCCCTCGTAAAAGATCATCGATTGCCCAGAATTCTCCACATAGTCCTGCTGCCAACATTGTCGGGGTGTCGCATGCGCCGAATCATGTCCCTTCTGACACGTAAGTCTATGTAGAGAACAACCGTGGTGGCCCGCAAATCACTGTAACAGCATTACTTGTCGGGTGTTTCAGATCTGGCTGACGTCACTATCCAATAGCTATTGCGTTGCGTAACGAGGTTTCACTCAGAAGTGATTCGAGGCGAGTGGCGATCGATTTTTCAGCGGAGCCTTGATCCTTTTCGCTCGTGACATCCTGATGTGTAGAATCTGCATATTCGGACGTCTATCAATAAGGATCAAGGACACCGCTGCGTTGCACCTTTTATTTTGCCGATAGTACTGATGGAATTAGGTCTTCATAACTGCTCATCAGCACCATAATAGATTCTGGACAGCAAAAGCCATGCCGGTCAAAAAAACGCTCACTGCCATAATATGGAGCAAACCGATTTATTTTGCCGTGTTCTTACTCACGAACCGTAATCGGGTTTGCGCCGAAAAAAAATGCATGTTTCTGCCTCCGTTACGTGAATCGGTTTCATCTGAGGTTAGAATGCCTTGTCGGGCTTCCACACCTTCCACACGTTCCCTACCAATTCGGGTCCTGGTTTGAGAGTCTGCTTTCCTGGCTGCCAACCGGATGGCGTAGCCTCTCCGGTCTTTCGTACATGCTGAAAGGCTTTGACCTGTCGGATCAGTTCAGAAACATTTCGCCCAACTGAAGGGGTTACAATCTCCATAGCCTGAATTATTCCATCAGGGTCGATTATGAATCGTCCACGAATGTTGACTCCGGACTCCTGATCATAGACTCCGTAAGTCTTCCCGATGAGTCCTCCCGCATCTGAGAGCATCGGAAATGGAATTCCGCCATCAATCATTTTGGACAATTCATTTTCCTGCCATATCTTGTGAGAGAAACGACTGTCGGTGCTTAGAGCCAATACTTCAACGCCTAATGATTTGAGTTCATCATATTTCGCGGCAACTGCCGTGAGTTCCGTCGGTCAAACAAAGGTGAAATCACCGGGATAAAAGCAGAGTGTCACCCATTTTCCCTTAAGATCTGATAATTTAATATTCTTGAACTGACCGTTCACAAATGAACTGGCCTCGAAATCCGGGGCGGGTTTGCCGACCTTTGCCACAGGTTTTGCCGATGTCGCGGGAGTTTGAATTTGACCGACAGCCGATTCCTGAGCCATCGCAAGGAGGGGACCTCGTGCAGGTGCCACGCACGAATTCGATGCCTCTTCACTGGTCGCGGAAAAACAAATGCCGGAAGTGACGATGAGCAGGCTGATAGCAATCATGAGCAGTCTTAATTCCTTCATCTGATCAAACCTCCTGTTTGTGAAATAATTTGATTGTGTTATGTACTACAACCAATCTTCCTCATTATTGTATCGCTAAACAATGTTCAGATACAATGAGACTGACAGATCTTACCCCGACCGGGGTTTCTAGAAGCCTCAAGCCCGTCCGGGAGGACATGCCTGTCCTGCTGAGCTCCACCCGTTGTAAGAATACCCCTGGTAATAATTAGGAGCGGGCATGTACCTATTCTGGTACGAGTTTCCGTAATAGCCGGTCGACGGGTTTTGATAGTTCCCTTGCGGCGGTGCGGCACTATGCTGAGCAGGGAGGTTCGGTTGGTATGGGTATGCAGCAGATTGCAGTTGTCCCTGTTTGACAGGTGCTTGCCTTGCTGTCGGGCCCGCCTTGACAGCGGCATTTTGGACCGGCTTCTTTTTTGCCACTGGTTTGGTCGCCGGCCGTTGCTGCTGGCCTGTTCGGTTGTCTGGAACACTTTTTTGATAAGCCGTCCCGGGTACGGCCTGTTGCTGAGCAACGACCCGCTGTCTAGTTGGGGCGGCGCCTGCGGGGTACGTCGGAGCCTGATACTGCGGGGCCTTCTGATGGAGAGGCTGGCTCGGATTCACTGACTTATATGGCTGTATTCGCACCGGTCCCTGATTGTACCCCATCTGACCGTCGAGAGAATACGCTTGCGCAATGGATACCGAAAACAGAGCTGAGGCCAGGACAACGACACACCATATCGATTTACTTTTCACAAAGATCCTCCTTTGGGCAGCAGTCACATACATTACTGAGGATATATGTATATTGGCATGAGCATATAATGTCAAGCAATAAGTATGGAAAGAGCATGTCTGGGTTCATACGTGTGCAGAAAAGAGCGGCTGACCAGGCCACCAAGTCCGCAGCGTTTCACCGAATCGAGAAACCTTCCCGGTGACAGAATTCACCGAGCGAGCAAATCGCTACATTGCTTTGGTGATCCGACCGGAGAGAGACTGTTCGCATGTCTCTCAAAACTGCCGAGCTAAGCTTCTTGAAAAGTTTACTCAATAGAAAGAGCCCTTCGGAGTCTTGTGCTTGGTTATTTAATTCTGACCAGTCCATTGTCATGTTTATGAAAAGTAAAAATAATCCTTTGCTCTTTGTTCGGTTCTCGTCCTTGTGTGGATTCGCAGACGGAGACTCTTTCCTGCAGTTCGGCGATTTCGGCCTGATAGTTATCAAGTAAATAGAATAAATAGACCATCGAGAGTCCCATCACTATTATTAGAAAGCTCAGTAATTTTACCTTAAAAGGTGAAAAATAGAGTTTTGTCAATCCGCCCATAACTTTTCCTTTCTATATTTCCGTTCTGAAAAGAACATAATTCGTTCACTTCGCGTTTCAAAGGAATTCCTGGAGGTGACCTGGAAACGAAGTCGCCATTTTTCCTGACCCAGGCTCAGGTTTTTCCCCATCGGACAGATCACGGATAAATCTTTTCTGTTCGAAGGCCGATAATCGGGATTCTCAATGATAACAGTATCTGGAATGCCTGACTTTAACTTTGTTCCCACGGCTTCCCTTTCGTAGAGTAAGGTCGCGCACTATTTCTGAATTATCAGAAGCAACCGGGTTGACAAATAATGCGCACGGTGTACTCTGATCAGAAACATCTGACGGAAATAACGACCGCATGAAGCTGGTCTGTCCGAGGGTCGGATGATTGGAGCGCCTCGAGGACAAATTAAGGGAGATCATGAAATGGATGTCACACAGCGAATTATGGAGTTACACGAAGAGGGCAAAACGGATCGGGAAATCGCCGAACAACTCGAGGCGGTCGGCATTCGCAATCAGAATGGTAAACCATTCACAAAGACCGCAATCAGAGCTCGCCGGGAACGTTTTCAGAAGCATCAGAAAGCTCAGATGGAAGCTTCGGCAGCAATTGACCTGGTTGATTTTGGTGCATACGAATCGGGCCGTTCACTCGTGACTGATAAGATTGCAGACACTCCTGAGCCCCCTGCTTATGAAACTGCGGATGAACCCATTTCCGAAATAAGCGAGCCTCTCAAGAGTCAGATAATCCAGATTGTCCAGAAGGAAATCGAGAGAATGGTCGGCCAGACCTTTACCGCATATCGTGCTGCTGAAGGGGAGCTCCCCCCGGACCCGGACAAGATAGCGGGACCCAGAGGTAAACGTATCGCTCTGGGCGAGCGGGTGAAAGTTGCCGGAACTGCTGATGCCGAACTGCTGAGACTTTTTGAGCTTTGGCGCAAAGAAAAGCGCATTAGTTTCAGCAAGGCGCTGGACGCGGTCCTTTGGCATTTTTTGGGGAAACCGAAACTCAGTTTCGAATTGCGGGACGCATCCGCTACGGGTTCCGACGGCTGGTCAGTTTTGCATGCCACTCCTCCAGAGGATTACGAGGATTGAGGCACTCAAATTTGAGACCCTTTGTCCTGAAACCTTTGATTTCGGGTGCGCCCCAAGAGATGCGAACTCCCGACCTTCTGATCCGCAGTGGGAAGAAGGCCATAATCAGCTTACTTTCACCCCTTATTAACCGAGATTGCCCTTTGTTGATAATATCGGAGGGCAATTTTATTACGGCTTTCTATTGGTTGCCACTGAATCACATCGCTGTTAGCCGCCAATATGGACACTGAAAAAACTGTCTTTTGGCCCGTTTTTGCCTGGTTTTTGAATCAAAGATTTCAAGATTCAAGTTCTAGAGGCTGTCTCCTCTTGTTCCGAGGTAGAAGAAGGGGAAAACCAATATGTGCACTGTTGAAACGTCCAACATGCCGAAAATTAGGGCATTTTCAAACGCGTATTGACTTTGACTAGTCGATAAAAGTATTTACTCCAGTACTGTGGTCCCGGAAAGAATCCGTTCCGGTGTCACCGTAAAGTAGGTCGCCGTACGCGGATTCTAACGCCCAAGCCCGTTCCCTCGCCTATGCCTTTGGTGGTGTAAAAGGGCTCGAAAATGTGCTCAAATGCCTCTTCGTTTCTCGGAGGCCTGTGCTTATTTGGTTGCTTCGTACGTCCTGCGCCCACCTACCCAGGTTGAGAGCACTTTCGGATTGTCCTTCGAGAACTTGCCCGGCTCCACAGCATACAGATCTTGGTCATAGATAACCATGTCGGCTTTATTTCCGATGTCCAGTTTGCCCGTGTCATCCTTGCCTGTTGTCCTAGTGCTGCCAACAGTCAGGCCATGAACAACTTCCCGTATGCTGATGGGCTGATGGGATTTGGGATCTCCGCCACCTGTGGCTGCAACTCCCATGACCACCGCAGCAGGAGCATACTCAAGAGGTGATACACTGAAGTCCGTGCTCATGCCGACAGACAGGCCGCTGTCAATGAGCTTCCTTATTGGATAGGCCTCTTTGGCTCGCTCTCCGAAGTAATGCCCGGTATCACTCTCTATCGGCCAGAAACCCGGCTGCACCGTGGTAACCACATGGCCGTCGAATTGTTTCATCTTTTGGATCTGCTCATCAGTCGGGAAGGCCAAGTGAATCAAGGTGTGAATCCCTGAAAGCCTGCCTTTCTCAGCCCGCACCTTAGCCAGTGCTTCGAGTACAGCCCCGATGGCCATGTCCCCTTGTACGTGGTAGTGCATGTTCATCCCATATTCTTCAACCTTCGCGACGATGCGGTTGATGTTGTGTTCCTTCCCGTGGGAGTCGTCGCTATATACTGCTTGCAAGCCGTGGTTGCCCTGTTCGTTTTTCCAGGTGGTCCAAGCCTCGCCTCCGGCAAAAGCGCCATCCACGAAAAGCTTGCAACCGACGAACCGTACCATATCAGTATCTTGGCCTCTATACTTGGCAGCCTTATCCACATCGCTCAGGTCGAAGATCGTGTAACAGTAATTGATCCGCAGGGGGAGGGTGCCTTCTTTTTCCAACTCCACAAAGAGGTCCGGCCTCATGAATCTCAGGCCAGGGGCTCCCATCAGATCCACCGCTCCCGCGTAACCGATGGATGCCCAATGCTCTAGCATTTGCAGCGTACCCTCTTTAATGTCTTTCGAATCCAAGCGAGCAAAGATTGTGTCCCAACACAGCGTCATGGCACTTTCACGTATCATGCCCGTCAGACTGCCATCTTCAATGATTACTTTTCCCCCAAGTGGTACGGGAGTTGCCGGCGTAAGGCCTACGAGTTTCATGGTGGCGGTATTTATCACGGCATTGTGCCCCAGTTGATCAACCAAGAAAGCAGGCCGTTTTCCGGTGACCTCGTCCATCTTTGCAAGGTCTGCAAGTGACCATTTGTCATAATCGTGGAGCGAAAAACCAACCCCAAGCACAACTCCGCTGTCCGGAATTGATTTCACCTTCTCTGCCAATTTTTTCGCCATCGACTCGGCATCGGTACAACCAACGAGATCCGCTCCCAATCGGAATACTGTCCCGGCTTCCATCAAGTGGACGTGGCTGTCTATGAATCCCGGGTACGCTGCGGCGCCTTTGAGATCCACGGTGACCGCAGTGGGGTGCTTTTCGGGTCTTACGTTCCAGCCGGCGACTTTCCCATCTTTCACAAGGAGGTTTTGCGCTCTTTTGTCAGCATCTATGTATATGGTACCGTTGGTAAAGAGGACTGTTCCTTCAGAGCCTGAGGTTTTCCCAAATGTCGGACCATCCGATCCTTTCTCTTTTTCCGACGCAACAGCATTTGAGAGTCGCACCAGGCCCAGCGCTGTTGAGAACAGCGCTAGAATGAACGTTCTCCTCAGAATTCCCCATTGTCCGGTTTTATGCGGCGCTCTCGCCTCTATGGTTACTGCTGCAGATGCGTCGTTGACGAATCCGGCGAAGACGGATGCTAGCGCCTCGGTTGCGACCGATAAACCGTTTACGATGAGTGCCTTCAAATTCGTCATTCTCCTACCTCCAATTAATTTTCGTCACTGCTGGTTTCGACCTGCACAGCCAGAGATGAAGCACCTGCTAGTTTTCGTCCGTTGATAGCGATGGCTTCGGAATGGTCTGATAGGTTCATGCAACATACATACCAAGACATCCGTCATTCTCTCATTATGATAACTTGTTGATTTTGGAGAACTACTCTTGTTGCGACACACCGGCGGTATTTGCCGATCTAACCTCATTATATGGTGCAATTCCCATAGGTTCACTTCAATATGGTTCTCTAGCAACAGAAAAGGACGGGACAGCAGACCGTCTGGGACGACTGCTTTTGCCTTGGGAGACCTCAGGTTCATAGGTCAACTTCGGAGAACTCAAGATCGGCTCTGTGACTGTAAAGTCAATGGCGGGAGTCAGTGGAGGCCATCTGGAGCGAGTTCTCTCAAAAAGCCACGCTAAGCACCTGTTTTCAGCAGAACCAGTTCAATTTCCAGCCAAATTGAGGAAGATTAGAATTGGATGCGGAAAATACTTGATTCTCATCAATTATCCAGAGCTCCACGAACCTGTCGCAGCAATTCCTTGACTCTAAATGGCTTTACCACAAATCCTTTGGCTCCCAGTTCCATACATTCTTTAGTCGAGGCGTCCGTCGCATACCCGCTTGCGATAAGGACTTTTATCTGGGGATTAATGTCGAGGATTTTTTGCAGCAGTCCTTACCGCTCATCTTGGGCATGATGAGATCGAGGATGATCAGAGAAATAGGGTTCTTCTCTCTAGTAAAGATTTCCAGGGCTTCTTTACCGTTGCCAGCTTATAGAACCGTGTAACCACGTGCCGTGAGAATGCGATCTCCCAATTCTCTTGCCAAACCTTCATCATCCACTAACAGGACGTTTTCGGCGCCACTTTCCTGTGAGGTCGACAGTTCCGGCAGCAGGTATTTCAATTAAGGAAATGGCCGGAAAATAGAGCTTGAATGTGGTGCCTTTTCCTAAGCTGCTTTCACAGAAGATGTATCCACCATGCTGCACAACTCGCTATTCCCAGATTCGTTCTCAGAATTCGTCGGATCAGCTCTGAGGGACTCTGAGAGCGGTTATCGGGTTGCATGCCTGTTCTAATGCAGTCTCAAGGTGGTCAGATCATCCTGACTTAGCCTGCAACTTGATTGCAACCAGTTTCACGCGTGAAAAAAATCAGCACAAATCCAAGGGCCAACCAGGCTAGCATGAGGGAGAATCCTGTCTGATAGGCCTCGAGCGAATACACTCGGACTCCCGCAACCGCTGTCCCCTCCCAATTCTTATCTAATACCCAACCTATAACCGGCTGCAGGATCATCGGTCCCATCATAACTCCCATGTTCACGACACCCGAAACGGTGCCCGCCAAATTCAAGGGCACGGATTCCTTTGCGTAGGCAAAACCGATAATTATGCATCCCGAACAAAAGCCGGTGCTCACAAGCAGACCAGCGAGCAGGGTAATCGGAAGGTTATCAAAAAAGATTATTACGCTCCATCCAGCCAGCGAGAGGGCGCAGCCCAAAAGATATAAGGGTTTTCGCCGACCAAAGCGGTCCGAAAGCCAGCCGAACATCGGCCCGCCAACCGCCCAAGCAATCATTAGTGCCGTTGAAAGGATGGAGGCCCCGGTGGTGGTCAGATCGTGGTGCGTGGCAAGGTAGGGCACTCCCCATAGGCCGGAAAACGTAAGTACACAGCCCACGATTCCACCGGGAATGACACACAATAGCGCGGTGTTGGGATACCGGAACACTTCTCCAATATTTCCTATAGTTCCGAGCCGAGTGTTTGTAGGCGCAGGGTTTCCGGGGTGCAAAAAATCAGCGTAACCTTTCTCGCTGGGACGATCTCGGACAAAAAACCAGATTCCGGCGCAGATAAAGAAGGTGAAAAAAGCTGACCCGACTAGGATGCTTCGCCAGCTGTAACAGTTCATCAGTAGTCTCAACGGAGGACCTGCAAAGACAGCTCCCACGATTCCTGTGAAAAGAGCCAGGCCTGATAAAAGGGCAAACCGCCGGGGCGGGAACCAGTTGGCTGCCACTTTCAACAGGCCCACAAAGGCCACAGCCACACTCCCCCCGATTAACAGTCGCCCCGTGCCGGCCCAAAAAAATTCACCGGCCAGAGCAAACAGCAGGGTACCCAGACCAGCGACAAAGGCACCCATTGCCAGCAGGCGCCTCGGACCCCACCGGTCTGCGAGTAAGCCGGTGGGAACCTGCATAACAACGTAACTGTAGAAGTAGAAAGCTGAAAGATTTCCCAACCCAGCGGCATTTATCCCAAAGTCTCCCATTAGCTCGTGAGTCATAACGGCCGGGGCTACACGCTGAAAGAAGCCCATGAGGTACAACAGGGCTCCGAATCCCCAGACAAGCAATGAAACTCGAAGCGGCGGTGTTGCGGTTGGAGTCATTTGCGTGATTAATTTCTTTCCTTTACTGCGAGGGATTCTGCTCGGCCACGAACTCTGAGAAATCGGTTCCGTCGTGTGCGTGCCACCTCCAGCCTATTCTATTCCGCTTCGCTGTCATTGTGGGCGTCCATATCGGAGCTCTTGCCGAGTTTAACCGCATAAGTTTATCACGCCGTTGTCCTCAATTGTAACCCAATTCTCCGAGTGCTCAGAATCGTTCCCAGACGCCCGGAGATCAATTCTTAGCGACGTTCTCCATTGAGGTAGGCTTCGGTATGGTCATTTTTTTCAACATTTGGGAGGGGATGGTCTGATGTTGGCTTATATAGCCGATTATCCTGTCATGATACGATAGCCAGGGAATTTCTTGGACCAAACCTCTGCCTTCATGGCCCAAGGCGGCTATTGGCATTAAGGTCAATCATCCAAGCGTAAGACGGATACGAAGACCAGATATGAGGGGTAGGGGTGTCCTTTGAGGACAGACAAGACCTTCTTGGACATAAATCGGGGAGGATTACGACCCATTATTCCGCCCCCGAGCTGATCAATTTGATCGAAGCTGCGAATCGGGTTTGCGAAGGTGATTGGTGCAAATCTGGTGCAATGGTAGTTCTACGAAAAAGACTTAGCGCTGTAGCCTGGCGCTAAGTCTTTCACAATAAGGTAGATTTCTGGTGCGCCCTAAGAGATTCGAACTCCCGACCTTCTGATCCGTAGTCAGACGCTCTATCCAGCTGAGCTAAGGGCGCTTATCTATAGATTTCTATTTTTAGTCCGTTCTGAATTTCTTGTCAATACTGCGCTAAATGTTTTCTCACGGCAGAATACACTCTCCGCCACTCAAGGCATCTGAATCAGAAAAAATACTACTTATTGCAAGGCATGAAATTGAGAGTTGACTCACACGGTTAATCTCAGAATAAATGAGAATACCGTCCGGAGAAATCGTGCTTTCCTTTATAAAGCCGGCAATGATTCAGGATGAAGGTTCCGACACGATGCACTCGGTGAAATTATATCGGAAGCCCGACAATCCGGAATCTGAGATAGACTGGATAGTTCATTTCACTGCGATGACCAATTTGCTCCAAGGATAGCCTCCTGCTGAACGTCTAGAGAACAAATAAGTCTTCTTTGCTGAAAAAACAGAGAAAATGCTTTGTGCACCAACGAAAATGGCAAAGCAAGAAGTTTCTGGTAATATGAAAGGTATCAGGCCTGACTCGGCGCGGACCCGGAACTTCGTATGCTGAAAGTCGGCACCAGTGTGGTTCGTCTCCTATACAGCACGGGCGGGTGCCTGGGCGAAAAATTACGTCTGATGACGCTTATGAGGATTTTCAGTTCACATATATCGGTGGACCGACAGCCCTCCTGGAAGTGAACGGGCTACGATTGCTTACGGACCCTACGTTCGATCCTGCCGGCGAGGAATATGTCACTAGCGTGTACACTCTGCAAAAACTAGCCGCACCGGCTTTGCCCGCTGAGTCTCTGGGCCCCGTAGATGTTGTATTGCTCAGCCATGATCATCATGTTGATAATCTCGACCGTTCAGGTCGCGCTTTCCTCACGAGAGCGAAGACAGTTCTGACGACCCGGGACGGAGCCCAGCGATTAGGCGCCAATGCTGTGGGGCTTGATCCATGGCAGGAAATCGAGATACAAGCTCCAAATGGTGGAGTCATTCGGGTAACGGGAACGCCGGCACGGCACGGTCCGATTGATGGAGATCGTGGCCCTGTCACGGGGTTTGTCCTGACTTCACCCGAGGCGCCACAGAGCGCAATATACGTTTCAGGTGACACGGTGTGGTATGAAGGGGTAGCTGAAGTAGGTGCTCGATTCGATGTCCGAATTGCTGTCTTGTTCATGGGAGCCGCGCGTGTACCGGAAGTGGGGCCCGCACATCTCACCATGACAGCCGATGAAGGGATCAAGGCTGCTCAGACTTTCGGACGTGCCATCATTATCCCTTTGCATTACGAAGGATGGAAACACTTTTCCGAATCGAGGCGGCAGATCGAGGATGCCTTCAGATCTGCCGGGATAGAACACCGACTCAAGTGGCCGGAGCCTGCCACAGCAACCCATATACCAGTTGGGGAAGGAAGGTAATATTCTGAACTGATCTTGAATTTGCGGAATTAGGTGATTGTAATGGCAACCTTGCGAGAGTATTTCGAGAATGATTTCGGCCATAATCTTAAAGTACATGTCAGAATTCCATTTCGTGACGACAGTATCGAGGGTTTTATTCTATATGACTTTGCTAGTTATTCTGCCTTCTTGACCGTGTACGTACCAGGTCAAGACAAAAATCTTGAGTTTTTTGTCAGTCTAATCGCTGGAATAAATTTGGGGAGTACCAGGGTCACCATTGATAAAGGGATTACCTTACCCCCTGCCAAAGAATTTCCTGGTGAGCTAAAGGTCGAAAATAAAGAAGATGTTCAGATCTTAGGTAGGTATTTCGGTGAAATCGAATGGATGAGTACTCGAAATATTCCTGCCTCTCGAAGGATTTTTGTCTATTCTGAATCCAATCTTGCCGGCGACGAAATAAAGACCCTCAAACTGAGGGCGCGTGAGGTAGGACTTGAAGCACAGTTTCGATCAGAAGCGTTCGTACAGAAAAGGAGTAGAATGCAACCGCCACTAGCATTTATTTCCCACGATTCGCGAGACAATGAGATTGCGAAAAAGATCGCCGTTTATTTGCAGTCCATGCTGTGCACCGTGTGGTACGACGAATTTTCTCTCAAAATAGGGGACAATTTACGTGAGAGTATTGAGAGAGGACTGAAAGAATGCAGGAAGTGCATTCTTTTGCTGAGTCCCCATTTCATCCTGAATAAAGGATGGACAAGAATTGAATTTGATTCGATTTTCACTCGACAAATATTGGAGAAGGAAAAGCTTGTCCTTCCAGTATGGTATCAGGTGAGCAAACAGGAAGTCTATGATTATAGTCCAAGCCTATTAAATGTGTATGCCCTAAATTGGGAGCAACAGGGCGAGGACAAAGTGTGTAGGCAATTGTACCGTGCCATTATGAATGATTAGATCATTCTAGTATCCTATAGGAACATTACTGCTTCGGTTCCGTTATTTAGAGAAATAACAATAAACCTTTTACTAGTCCGGGCTGAATCTCTTCTCTACGTTTGTGTCGGCCTTCAGCGATAGTTGTGTCGCCGATCGGAACAATGTTCTTGACACGGAACACTGTTCATGGCAGCATGAAAGTTAGCATTCTTCCATCTTTAACCCCCTCCCACTTCCTGGAGGTATTCCATGCATGAACAAAGTCAAATGAATCCGTATTCGTTCACCCCCTTTGTCGAAACGATTCGAGAAATCGACTTCTACCGGGATGACCCTTTTCTGCAACAATTGGTCAAACAGTACGCCGGAAATGACTGGCTTCTTCTTCATGAAAAGCTTCTCGCATTTTCTCGCCAGGTCTCCTACGAATGGCGTGACTTGGCTGCGGAAGCTGCAAGACCCGAATTCCGTCCTTTTCTCCAGCCTTATGACGCTCACAATAACCGCATCGATCGCATCGTGCGCTCCCGAGAGACAGAAGTGCTCGAAAAGGGAATATTTGCGGAAGCGTTCTTTTCGGCACGAACTTCCCCCTGGGAACAATTCACGAAACGGCTGATGTTACAGGAACTGGGAGAAATCGGAGTCATGTGCCCGATTGCCTGTACCGAGGGGCTCGTTGCTCTCATAGAGGCTTTTCCGGAAGACCGCCATCCGGAAGTGGAAAGAATCCTCCTGCACTGCAAGGAGGGTATTCGAGGCGAGTTCGGCATCGGCGCACAATTCATAACGGAAATCCAGGGTGGCTCCGACATTCCTGCCAATGTTTTGGAGGCACATCCTCATGCCGACCATTACAGACTTTACGGCAATAAATTCTTCTGTTCGGCCATGCACGCTGACTACAGCGTCGTCACAGCGAAAGTTAAAGGCACTGACCATATCGGAACGTTTGTGGTGCCTTCGTGGCATGGTGACAAGAAGCTACAAATACGAAATGGATACCGCATCAATCGTCTGAAATGGAAACTCGGTACTGTGGAGTTGCCGACCGCAGAGGTGGATTACGACGGAGCCGTGGCTTACGCAATCGGCCCGGTCGATCGAGGTGTAGCCAATGTCGTGGGGATTGTCCTGACTCTATCGCGAATTGCCGTAGGTGTCTCCAGTGCTGCCTCAATGATCCGGGCTGCCCGTGAAGCTTTTATCTACAGCGAGTTTCGTGAGGCATTCGGCCAAAAAATCGCGGAATTTCCCCTGGCGGCCAAGCAAGTGCAGGATGTGACTCGGGCCGCTCAACGGACAACCGCAGGAGCGTTCAAAGTCTACGACCTTCATCTCCGGCTGGGCAAAAGGCTTCAAGGGGGCCTTGGCTCTGAGACGGACAAAGAGCGGAAGAAGGCTCAGTTCAATCTGAGAGAACTGATCATCATTCAAAAAATGGTGACAGCCTATGAAGCGGTTGACGTCATTCGAAAGGCGATGTCCCTCTTCGGCGGTCACGGAGTGATCGAAGATTTCTCTTCTTTGCCGAGGCTGCTTCGCGATGCCACGGTAAACGAGCTGTGGGAAGGGCCGCGTAATGTGCTTCTCATGCAAGTCTTCCGGGATCTGGATCGGGTAAAAGCCTGGTACCCACCTGAAGAGTTTGTCTCAAGCATACTTGAAGGCGTAGACAAAGATATTGTCGGAGAATTTGCCGGAATGCTAACGGAGTTTCTCGACAATCCGCCTTTTTTCAAACGGGATGACGTATCCATGGAACTTGCCGCCGCCTGGGAAATCTTTTGGGATCGCCTATTTCGAGTGTACCAGGAGCGTGCTCTCGATGAGGTCGGAACCCTGCCATTAGTCGCTGCAGCGAAATTATCAAATCATTCTAAGCCACTCGACGGAGCCATTCCGGAGGTCATACGCAAACAGGAAGTAGGAGGCCGAGGATGAAATTCAATATCGGGAGAATGATGGGGAATCGGGCGTATCTGTCTCCTGACAGAGAGGGGATGGTTGGAGACGGATATCGCTATTCGTTCAGTGCGGCAAATGCCCGAGTGAACCAGTTGGCCGATTATTTGAAAGAGCAAGGTATTGGCGGCGGAGATCGAGTTGCGATCCTCTGCAAGAATAACGAGCACGTCGGCACTACACTTTTTGCCGCAGGCAAAATCGGAGCCATTGCTGTCTTGCTGAACTGGCGACTTCAGGTCGCGGAATTAGAGTACATACTCCATGATTGCACCCCTTCGTGCATCGTATACGATGCTGAATTCTCCGACCCTATTCGGGAGCTTCGCACCAATATCTCTGTGCGGAGCTATATTCGAAAAGGATCGGACGGTGCGGATGTCGAATTTGAAGAAGCGCTCAGGGGCAGGCCTGTAAAAGAACCTCAATCTACTGCGGGCGGCGACGACCCCGCAATAATCATGTACACGTCAGGAACTACCGGGAAACCGAAAGGAGCCGTCCTCACCCACGACAATCTTTTCTGGTCTTCTACTGCGATTTCTCACACGATTGAGTGGAATTACGATCATCGTTTCTTGTCGATTGCGCCATTGTTCCACATAGGAGGTTTGGCTCCTCTCATCACGAACGTGCATAAAGGGAATACGACTATTTTTATGCCGAATTTCGATCCCGTGGCCGTATGGAACACCGTTGCAAACGAGCGAATAACCACCATGATGAGCGTTCCTCTTATGCTCCAAGCCATGCTCATGGTAGCCAAAGCCAGGACCATCGATGCTTCCAGTCTCAAGACTATTACGTGTGGGGCATCCAGTGTGCCGGAAGCTCTTATTCGGGCGTACCTCGATATGGGGGTTAAGGTTCAGCAGGTTTACGGTATTACTGAATATTCTGGAGCCGTAACCTTCTGGACTCACGACATGCCGTTGGAGAAATCCAACTCACAGGGGAAGCCGGTGTTTCACGGTGACCTGAAGATTGTCGATCCTCAGTCGGGAGTACCGCTTGCCACAGGAGAAGTCGGAGAAATTCACTGCAAAGGTCCTATGGTATTTAAGGAGTATTGGGCAAATCCTGAAGCGACCCAGGCTGCATTTGTCGATGGCTGGTACAGGTCCGGTGATCTGGGAAGGGTGGATGATGAGGGATTCTTCTATGTCGTGGACCGATTGAAAGACATGATCATCAGTGGTGGTGAGAACATCTATCCAGCGGAGCTGGAAGCCGTAATCTGCACGTGCCCCGGTGTAGCAGAAACCGCCGTTGTGGGTGTTCCTGATAGCAGATGGGGAGAGATTCCCGTTGCCTATGTGGTGGTGAAATCCGATCGGCAAGTCAGCGCTGAAGACATTATGAATGTGTGCAAACAACGGCTTGCCTCATACAAGTGCGTTAAAGACGTTCGCTTCATCGACGCTCTCCCGAAGAATCCAGTGGGAAAAATAGTTAAGACCGTCTTGAGAAACCGCACTTGATTCCGGGTTGCCGGGTGACAGGCCGGCGATTATCGCAAGGTTATAGCGATTGTCACAAATAATGATCTCAATTCGCTACGGCTAGTCCCTGGAAAATCCCCCCAGCCCCCCTTTAGAAAAAGAGGGAGGAAAGGCTGCATGTATACCCCCTTCATAAAAGGGGGAAGGGGGCCTAGGCGTCAAAATAAGGGCATCACTCCAATTTCCTGGTAGAGGTCGGCGTCTCTGCCGACCTATGTTTGATGAAATTCATGCACGAACAGCCGAAAAAGCAACTACTTAGCGACAAAATTAATGCTTGTCCTTGCGAGCAAAGCGAAGCAATCCCCTTAATGTTGGTGCCTGAGTCTCAGGCGATTATCCCGCGAGGCCGCAGGATCGCTGTGCTCCTCCCAATGGCAAGTGTCAAATATGTTGCTGAATGCGATTCACGAGTCCCAGACAGACAGATGATTAGTATCAACCGATTCTGTCAGTGGTTCTCCGCAACGTAGAGGTCTGTTGACCGGCTTTCCCGGCGATGAATCACGGGGCTATTTTCTTCCGTCCCTACGGGACGAAGATATCGGAAAACAAAGTTAGCCCATATGCCAGTTCGGGAAGGAGGAGTTTCTTACAAATAATCCTCCCCCGATTCGTCTTCACACACTACTTTCCTTTGTCTCTTGCGACGGCTCCTTCCCGGAAAATCTCCGCCATGATCGTGGCCAAGCGCTGTATGTGACGCCTGCTTTCTTCTTTTTTGCGACCCGGATAATTCCTGAAGGTAATCAGGATACCGTTCAGGGCCGCAAAGAAAGCGTGTGAAATAAGACGAACGTTTCCCTGGACTCCTGCCTTGGTGAAAAGCTGGTCAAAGGTGTTCAAGAGGCTTCTTTCAACCTCGTTGAACCGCTCCAGTGCCTTTTCGGACATGCCGCCGTCAATCATGAAGTGCGTCATCATTTGGAAGAATGTGTCGTGTTCCATGAGGTATTCAACGAAATCTACAGCTACTTTTTCAACCGGCTGATTGACACCTTCTTGTGCGATCTGTTTTATTTTGATCCCTATGGCTTCGCTTTCCCTACAGAGCGCTTCGACAAAGAGAGAGTCCCGATCCGAGAAATAGCGATAAATCGATGCAGGCGAGAGACCTGCTCCGGCAGCTATATCTCGCATTCCGACTTGATTGAAGGGCTTCGTGGCGAACAATTTGATTGCAGCATCGATGATAAGATGTCTGCGTGTTTCTCGTTCGCGTTCTCTTAATTTTGAAAGGGTAGATTTCATCTGTATCTTTTAAGCCGACTTAATGTCTATTTCTATTCGGGAAAATACTTTCAGATCCGCATTCTTGTCCTCGAGCAAACCGTAGCAGATTCAGAATAGCGAACATTTCGTTTTCTAGGGTGCAGTTCTTATACCACAAAACAGCGAGGGTTCCTACGCGGATTCAGGAATTGGTGACCGGCAGGATTTATCATGTTTCCAATGGCTAAGCTCTATTGTCGGATTCGTCGCTATAGGTTCCCTGCAAGATCTAAAGTCGCGTACCTCAAAGAGAGTGATTATACTGGTAACTTTCAACGATCTCCTGTTTTCGGAAACAATAAATCATATGATCGTTGACCATTCCGGTTGCTTGCATATGTGCATAACATATCGTAGACCCAACGAACTTGAATCCTCTTTGACGCAAGTCTTTGCTCAGTAAATCCGACTCCCGACTGGTCGCGGGACAATCCTTCAATTCTCTGGGTTCGTTGACAATCGGCTTCCCGTCGACAAATCTCCAGATATAGGCGTCGAAGCTCCCGAATTCTTCCCGGATTTTCAGAAATCCCCGCGCATTGTTAATCGCAGCAAGTATTTTCGCCTTGTTACGTATAATACCTGGATTTGCGAGAAGCGCCTGAATCTTTTGCTCGTCGTACCTGGCCACTTTTTCGGGATCGAAGGAATCGAATGCAATACGGTAATTCTCGCGCTTCCTGAGCACTGTATACCAGCTCAACCCGGCCTGAGCGCCTTCCAGGATGAGGAATTCGAACAGAAGCCGGTCGTCGTGAACCGGGACACCCCATTCTCGATCGTGATATTCGATATAATCCGGTTTTGTGAGATCCACCCACGAGCACCGGAGAATTGTTTGTTGTTCTTGCATAGGCTACACCAGTGCGCTCTTAAAAACGGTAATATCTGGGGAATGCTCTGCAAGAAAGATTCCCCGGTTTTACATCAAATCCGGTTCTCTTCTACAGCACGTTTTGCAGCCTCAACCAGGAATGCAGATCGAGACATGTTTCTCCTGTGGGCGTATTCATCGATTATTTCGAGATCGCTTTCCGGAATTGTAATATTGATCCGTTTCGTTTTCGGATCCGGCACTTTCACCAGAAAATGAACTGCTCCGGTATTGTCGGGATTCGCTATAATTTCATCAAGACTGCTCGGAGCAGGGATAGTTTCCCCGTCTTCGAGCATTCCTCTTATGTGGAGTCTCAAGGCTTCTGAAGCATTCTTTTGTGCTTCTTCAAGCGTGGTTCCGGCAGTTATACAGCCGGGAAAGTCCGGAAAATCCACGCCATAATCGCTTTTCTCTTCCTTACGTAACAGTGCAATATACGTTGCCATTTCACAGTTCTTTCTTTTTATGCCGTAATGTTGCTTAGTTCTTCACGCGTTCCTCATAACTGCCAGTGCCAACCTCATGTTTCATCTCAGATCCGACCCGGATTGCCTCCGGATACTGCCAAGAGTTCCATCTGGAATATACTTTTTCGGATGCGGGACCGTAACACGGCCTCGTTTCGTTGGATGCTTGAATTGCACATGACTCCCTTCTCGAGCCACCTCGTACCAACCGTCCGCTTTCAACAGTCTGATTACGTCTTTACTGGTCATAGAACCACGAAGAAATCCTCTTCATTTTACCGGATTTGCTATACACACTCATACACATTACGTCAAAAAACGATTTTTGGCAAACTCGGCGCTTCAGCCGCTGCCTAAGAGCTGGAGCACAAAGACCTGACCGACAGATCCTACAATGCTCTGAATGGCGTAGGCCAGTATAATTCAGCTTTGCGCATGCGGTTCTCATAAAATCTGCACTTCTGCAGATCGGAATTCCAAAAAACCAAGCGCGTCGAGAGGTGTAATATGAGCTTCTGTACAGGGGAAACGTGTTCAACATCGCTTCTAAAAAAGTTGCCTGGTGTCAGGCAAATGCACTTTATACAAGCGATGCTTTTTTTATTGACTTGTTGCTGCATAATTGTAGAGTTACACGATTAATTGAAATCATGTCCAGGGGGGCCTACCATGATTGACGCGCCAAGCCACGGCAGAGAATTGCCAAATTTTGATGCCCTCGAAAATGAAGAAGACGAAGTCCCTATAGCAAAACTCGGCACCGAAACAATCGATCTCAACGTAATGATCGAGGAACTCAAGTCGCCGGAAGTATGTGATTTTCGACATGTCCCCGATACAACCTTCGGTAAGTTGCTGCAGTCGATGCCGGTTCCAAGTCTTTTGATCGATCAGTCCTGCTCGATCATTTTCCTGAATAATTCATGGGAGAGAATTAACGCGGCTTACCCGAAGATCTTGGGACGTCCTTTTTCCTCTCTTTTTCCGAATCGTTCAGTAGCCCAGGAAGCTAACACGTTGGTCCGGAACGTCTTTGTTGACAGGAAAGGAATCTTACCGGGAGCGCTACTGGAGATAGAGAAAGCAGTTATATGGGGACGGGTGCATTTTCGCGCACTCAGGATGGGTAACGGTGAGGCCATTCTGGCTCTGGTCGAAGATCTTTCCGCTGAGCGAAAACAACTCCTTCTAACTGAGCGTCATAAACGGGAGATCCTCAAAAGTAGAGATGAACTCGATCAACGGGTGAAGGAACGCACTGCAGATCTCAATAGGATTAATGAAAAACTTCTACAGGAAATCACTCACAGGCGGCAGGTTGAGAAAACCTTGCACGCCAGCCAGGCAAGTTTTTCCAGTGTTGTGGAAAAAACGAAAGAAGGGATAGCGGTCCTGAATATTGAAGGAACGGTGCTCTATGCGAATCCGGCTGCCAAGATCTTGTTGAGCAAACCTGAGGGAATCGCTGGAACCCGTTTTGAATTTGAGATAACTCCCGGATCGATAGTGGAAAAAGAGGGCATCCGACCGAGCGGAGAAATGAGTGTTCTGGAATTTCGGGCTGAAGACACGGACTGGCAAGGGAATCCGGCTCTGCTGGTGAGCATCCGAGACATTACGGAACGCAAAATTGTTGAACTCGAGCAACTGAAGACGCAGAAACTTGAGTCTCTCGAGCTGATTGCCGGGGGCATCATTCATGATTTCAATAATCTGCTTACAGGCAACTTGGCGAATATTTCCCTGGCAAAATTGCATATCCCCCAGGAAGGCCCGGCGCACGATGCACTCAATAATGCCCAAAAAGCTGTCGAGGAAGCGAAGAATCTGACCCACAAGCTCTTGACCTTTACAAAAGGGGGGCCGGTTGCTCCCAGACCGACATGCGTGAAGCAGCTCCTTCAGGATAATGCGGCGTTAGCATTCAGCGGATCGCATGTAAAATATCATTTGCATGTGCCAGATGATATCTGCCCGGTAGAAATAGACCAGTCCCAGATCAGTCAGGTCATGCAAAATCTCTTGATCAATGCGCAGCACGCAACGACCGGAGGGGGACTCGTTCGATTGAAGGCGGAAAATATGACGTTTCCGCGAAGCGGGCCGAAAGGGATTTCTTCTTTGCAGTCCGGCAAGTACGTCAAGATATCTGTTGAAGACAATGGGTGCGGAATACCACCGCAAGACCTGTCCCGAATCTTCGATCCTTACTTCACCACCAAGCCTCACGGTACCGGTTTGGGGCTTACTACTGCGTATTCTATCGTCAAAAAGCATGGAGGCCATCTAAGGGTACGATCTCGCGTTGGGCTCGGCACGACCTTTTTCATCTATCTTCCAGCATCGGAGAAGCAAGTTGAGAGAGCGGTTGCGGATTCAGGCGAACATCCGGTTTTCGGCTCGGGACGAGTCCTGGTAATGGATGACGACGAGACTATCAGGACTGTCTCGAAGGATCTGCTGGGCTTTCTCGGCTATGAGGTCGACACGGCTAAGGATGGCTTGGAAGCAATTCAGGCATACAGTTCGGCAATGAATTCCGAACGACCGTTCTCTGCGGCAATAATGGACCTTACCATACTTGATGGAATGGGCGGCAAAGAGGCCATTGAAAGATTATTAGAGATAGATCCCCAGATCAGAGCCATCGTTTCCAGCGGCCATTTAACCGATCCTGCAATGTCGAATTATCAGGAGTGCGGATTCTGCGGTATCGTACGAAAGCCGTACACGGCCACTGAATTGAGCCGCGCTCTCTATCTAGCTATAAACGGACCGGGAAATGGTTCTTAATTATGAGGGCACGGGGAACTTGCGACGGATTTAATTTGACAAATCGTTGCGGAAGACGATTGAGTCCCATAGGCGTCAACACAAACTCAAGATTGATCAACCTTTCCAGTTGAAGCGGCTCATGACGGGTTGCTTATCAGGAAGCCGATGAGCGAAGCGAACCGCATCGGGATGCAGAGCGTCTAAGTGACTGTCATTGCGAGCGAAGCGAAGCAATCGCCTCATATTAAGCGCATAAGTCCCAGGCGATTGCCACGTCGCTGCGCTCCTCGCAATGACAATCATCTGTCCCTCTATTGATGTTTTATGCCTATGACTTCGTAAACGTATTCGGTCAGATCCTGGGGACCGGATCCAAAGAGGGGCAGGATGCCCTCATTCTAACGCCTATGCGATTGAGTCCCCTTTATGCTGAGACAAGTGTGTGCAGAATATGACACAAAAGTGGTCCAGAAAATTTTCACAATGCCAGCAATGTGGCACAATTCGATTCAAACATGTGGCTAAAGGTTTGTGCACCCGATGCTACAGGCTTGTCAGGCGGCTCGAACAAGTCAATCAATGGGATCCGACTGATCATAAATCTCTGAAAGGATATCCATACCGGGTAATTGATGAGTCATTTGATCGACTGAAGTCTGAATTCATTAGAGAACTCAGAGAGCGATTGAAATTGCTGAGAGTGCGCGAAGAGCTTCTGCTCAGAGGGCCAGTTTCCGGACTGCAGATAGAGTTCCAGCTTAAGAACATTGTATCATTGTGCGGTTTGAGAAGAAATCGAAGAAATCCATTCCACGGCACCGCAAATTTAATCGAGGAATCTCTTGATTTGGAGCAAAGAAGAGTATTGTACGAACTCCTAAATACAGTAGAAGAGAATCTGCCGTGGTTCCCAAAATGGAACTTACGAGATGACTTTTGACGAATTAATTTACTGTCCAACCGCAATCACGGTTCGTCGAGCCACGCTTCGGCCTCTTTCTTGTCGTAAAAAGATTTAACCGGAAAATTTGTCTTCTCCGTCAGGCGATCCATTTGGAGCTTGAGGAAGGTCTCTTCTTTATAGAGGCGTGCTGCCTTTCGCAATCCCCCGTCCATTGCAAGCTTCTGCGCTTTTGCGATTTCGTCCGTCAGGAGAATCGCATTGCTGTCGGTCCAATCGATAAACTCGGTAAAACCGGGCTTGCACAGCTTTATTGCAGCAGCAAGTCCTTCAAGCCATCCTGCGATTTGTTGAGGATTTGTCCAGGAGCCGCGCATCGTAATATAAATACGATTCTTGCCTCCGTCCACGGCAATGGTGTACGAATCCGTTGAGACTACGGTCTTCATGAGCCCTCCAAGCGGTCCGGGGGTCCCTGCGAATTTCCCCTGAACTCGTTTTTCTTAGTTCTCTCTCACCTTAATCTCTGCCGGACTCATTGCCTCCGTCCCGTGGCCGGAAATCGGGGCAAACAAAAATAAGGAAGTCTGACCACAATTTTCTCGCCTGACAAAATTGTAATGTCATGGCCGTGTAAAAGTGGCCCCAATCTCTTTTGTCACATTTGATCTTACTCGTCAAGTTAGTTGTGAGTGTCAGATTAGCGCAGCATTATGCCAATATTCGAGTCAGTTCCTTTCTCGAAGACCCGAATGGGCAGAAAACGGTATTCGCCTTGACAAGGAAAGTTGTGATCTGATAATTAAATTGGGATTAGAGAGCTTCTATCGTATTCTTCCTCTTCGGCTCTTGATTAAGACTCATCACATCAGGCTCCTGAGGTGGTCAACCGGTGCACGGATACTCACCCCGTCGGGTCACAGCGCGCTTCAGTGCTTACTTGTTCTTCACGAAACCCTTCGGCAAGAGGTACTCCACAAACCGTACGTTTTATATGTCTCTGTTTAAGGGGGTCCAATATGAATTTTGATCTTCCAAAGGATGCGGAACTAACCAGGAAGGTCGTACGGGAATTCGCGGAAAAGGAAATCGCACCTGTCGCCCAGGAACTGGATGACAAGGAAGAGTTTTCATACGATCTGGTCAGAAAAATGGGTGAGCTGGATTTCTTCGGCCCATTCGTGCCGGAGGAATACGGAGGCAGTGATGTCGGTTATCTCAACTACATCATTACCGTGGAAGAGATTGCCCGTATAGACGGTTCACAGGCCGCGACCATAGCAGCAGGGAATTCTCTTGGAATAGCGCCTATCTATTATTTCGGGACCGAAGAACAGAAAAGGAAATGGTTGCCGGATCTCTGCAAAGGCAAAACACTCGCCTCTTTCGGGTTGACAGAGCCCGATGCAGGTTCGGATGCCGGGGCTTCCCGGACCACCGCGGTTCTGGACGGAAACGAATGGGTGATCAACGGGAGCAAGATCTTCATAACAAACTCATCGACGGATATCAGTGCGATTTGCACCGTGCAGTGCATTACGGATTCCTCGGACCCCAAGAAACCTGAAATCAGTTGCATCCTTGTGGAGAACGGCACCCGCGGTTTTACGGCAAACACCATGCACGGCAAAATGTGCTGGAGATCGTCGAATACCGGTGAATTGACTTTTCAGGATTGCCGGGTTCCCAAGGAAAACCTGCTTGGCAGACGAGGCGACGGTTTTCACCTGATGCTCAAAACCCTGGATGGCGGAAGACTTTCCATTGGGGCCATGGGACTCGGAGGAGCCCAAGGCGCTTTTGAGCTGGGACTGGATTATTCCAAGAAGCGCAAACAATTCGGTAAGCCGATAGGCTCTTTCCAAGCGAATGCTTTCAAGCTGGCGGACATGGCCACGGAACTGGAAATGGCAAGGCTGCTCCTCTATAAAGCCTGTTGGCTCATGGACAACAACAAATTGAATCCGAAAATATCAGCCATGGCCAAGCTCGTGTGTTCCGAGACCTATTACAGGGCAGCGAACCATGCAGTCCAGCTTCACGGCGGTTACGGTCTCATGAAAGATTATGCAGTGGAACGACATTATCGCAATCAGAAGCTGCTGGATATTGGTGAGGGCACATCGGAAGTGCAAAGGATAGTAATCGCCAGAAATATTGGAGTTCCGGGCAGATCTATGTAAGTCTTGCACGATCTGCAAATGGCGAAAGGATTTTCAGACTATGAATGAAGAGAAAAACGTCAACTCATACGAAGATTTCAGAGAAGCCGCATCTGAGTACGGTGAAGAAAAAGAAGGTCACGATCTCTTGACGGACCCGCAGGTCTTGGCGTCATCCCGGGAGAAGGTCGAAACGGACGAAGCGCTCGGTCACGGCGAGAGAGTCCGTGCCGCTCGTGAAGGACTCGGGTTCACCATTGAGGAGCTTGCAGCCAAGACGGACATATCTTCCGAGGCGCTGAGCAGACTGGAAACGGGTGAGGGATTTCTTCCGCTGGGACAAGTGATCAAGCTCAGTAAAGCGTTGCAGTTGAAGATGGCCGATGTCATCTCCAAAGGACAGGAGCCGTTCACAATCGTACGTGCCGACAAAAGAAAGAGCTTCACACGATTCGGCAAAGCTCGCGAGTCGGGCTATGGATACGAATATGAGTCCCTTGCACCGAACAAGAAAGACCGTCTCATGGAGCCTTTCATTGTGACTCTGAACCCTGCCGCGGGTGAGGAGCCTTCCAGTCATGACGGTCAGGAGTTCATTTTCGTCCTGGAAGGCGAGATGGAAGTGCTCGTGGACGATACACGGGATGTGCTGAAAGCGGGTGACGCTATATACTATGATTCCAGCAGTATGCATCTCGTACGGGCGCACGGTGACAAGCTGGCAAAGATTCTCGCGGTATTGATCAGCTGATCGTGGTGCAATGAAACGCCTTTGAATTGACGCTGGGAGTCGTTGAATATCGATCCGGTTGCGATCGTTCGATCGCAGCCCATCACCACCAAAGAGGTTTGTACATGACTCTCCTTGAGCCGGCAGATTTACCCTTGGCCGGTATTCCTGCTCCCACTGTTGCTGCGGTGATTCTCATCGGCGGAGTCTCTTTTTTCTGCTACGTCATGTATCGCCGGATAGATCTACTGCGAAAACTGCTGCCTGATTTCCGATTTGACGACATCGGTACACGTGTTCGCATGCTTGTGATCTACGGATTCGGTCAACTGAGGCAGCCTCGCTATCTGGGGGCCGGAATTCTGCATATTTTGCTTTTCGCAGGATTCATACTGCTCTCGTTGAGATCGCTGACGCTTATCGGTCGCGGTTTTTCTACCGGTTTTCATTTGCCTGGACTCACCGGCACCCCGGGGTTCGTGTACGAGTCTCTAAAAGATTATACGGTGCTGATTGTGCTGGCGGTCTGTATCATTTGCATGATCAGGCGGGCAGTATTCAAACCGGCTCGTTACGATCATCCGGGAGCAGCAGGTCACGAGAATGAGGCGTACGTAATCCTCGGTCTGGTATCGGCCCTCATGATTACAGACATGCTATATGACGGGAGTGCATATGTCGTCCATCCTGAGGCCTCCGCTGCTTATCTGCCCGCAGCGGCTCTTGCTTCGGCGTTCATGTCCGGAGCGAATCCTGCCTTGCTGGAAAGACTGCACATAGGCGGGTACTGGTTGCACATTCTCGTCTTCTTCGGCCTTCTCAATTACCTGCCGATCTCGAAGCACTTCCACGTAATCACAGCCTTACCCAACGTGTTTTTCGCCAAACTGCACAAAGGCGCGATAAAGCCTGTCCGCTATGGGGTAGACGACTGGATGTCCATGGAAGAATGCGGTGTGGGTCGCTTTGAGGCATTCACGTGGAAAAATGTCCTGGATTTTTACTCCTGTGCCGATTGCGGTCGATGCACGGATAATTGCCCGGCAAATGCAGCGGGACGCAAGCTCTCGCCGAAAATGATCAGCATTAAGGCGCGAGATTATGCTTACGAGCACTATCCTATCTTCGGACCTGCCGCCAGTCCGGGTGACACCAAGTTCGTAGGTGACGTCATCACTGAAGAAGAAATCTGGTCATGCACCACCTGTGGAGCCTGCGAGCAGGAATGCCCGATCTTCATCGAATACATCGATAAAATCGTGGACATGCGACGGTACCTCCTGGACCGGGGCAGCCTTCCTCAATCCCTGCAGAAACCCATGCAGCAGGTGAAGAAGAAAGGCAATGCTTATGGCGGCAATAAGGCCAAACGTGCAGCATGGGCAAAGGATCTCGAAGAGATCGAAGTCAGAGAGCTGAAGAAGGGTGATTCTGCCGATTACCTCTTCTTTGTGGATTCCTGCGGGTCTTTCGATCCGAGAATTCAGGAAATCACGAAAGCATTCGCACGAATCCTGTCCAAAGCTTCCTGTGATTTCGGCATACTCGGCCAGGACGAAACCGAATCCGGCAATGAAATCCGCAGACTTGGCGAAGAAGGCCTCTTCGAGCAGGTAGCTCAGAAAAACATCGATGCTTTTCAAGAGCGGCAGTTCAGAGAAATTGTCACATTCGATCCCCACGCTTTCAATGTCATCAAGAATGACTATCCCGTAAAATTTCCTGTCCTGCATGCGTCCCAACTCATGGCTCAGCTTTTGAAATCGGGAAGACTGCAATTGTCGGGTGATTATTTGCAGGGCAGGGTGGTTACATACCATGACCCATGCTACCTCGGCCGGCATAACGATATGTATGAAGATCCGAGATTCGTTCTGGGTAGAGTTCCCGGAATGCGATTACGTGAAATGACCAGATCCTTTTCCCGCAGCTTTTGCTGTAGTGGCGGAGGCTTGTTGCTGTGGTACGAAAGCGAAGAAGAAAAAGAACGCATGGGAGAGAAAAGAGTCCGCATGGCTCAGGAAGTCCAGGCGGAAGTGATTGTCACTGCCTGCCCGTTCTGTCTTATCAATCTTGAAGACGCAGTAAAAACGACCGGAAACGAAGGTAAAATCGAGGTCATCGATCTGGTGGAGCTTGTGGACAGGTCATTGACCTGACAGCGGAATATGTGGAGGAGCGATGGATATTATAGTCTGCATGAAATGGACGCCCGATACCTCCGAAGCCGATCTCGCGATCGCCGGGGGAGGCAAGGACATCAAAAAAGATGACCTCAGTTATGATATGAACGACTGGGATCGATTTGCCATTGAAGAGGCTGTCCTTATAAAAGAAAAAACCGGAGGCAAGGTGACCGTGGTAACGGTGGCCCCGGAGGATGCGGAAGAAATGCTTCGAGAAAGCCTCGCTCGTGGAGCGGACGAGGCTTTCCATATCTGGGATGAAGCAATGGAAGCCTCAGACGGGTTTGCCACTGCCCGCCTTCTGGCTCAGTTCATAAAAGACCGTCCGCATGATCTCGTGCTCACGGGTACTCTCGCCGACGACAACTGCTCGGGTCAGACCGGCGGGATGCTCGCCGCGATGCTTGGAATCCCGGTGGCCACTCTCGCTTCGGGAATAGAAGTGGAAAACGGCAAAGTTAAACTGCGCAGAGAACTGGAAGGCGGGCTCTACGAAGCAATCGAAATGGACGTGCCCTGTGTAATCTCCGTAGCAACAGGTCTGAACGAGCCCAGGTTCGTGTCCATTCGTGCAGTCCGCAAGGTTGCCAGTCTGGAAATTCCGGTGCTGGAATTAGGAGATGTGGGACTCGATGCTTCTCAAGTGGGCTCGGATGGCTCCAGAGTGGAAACGGTGTCCATGTCTTTGCCGCCTGAAGGCGAAGGGGCCGAGATAATCAAAGGCAAAGCTGAAGAAGCGGCTGCACGGCTCGCTGAGATCCTGAAGGAAAAGGGAGGTATCGGCTGATGAATATCTTTGTTCTAGCTGAGCATCGCAACAAACAATTGAGAGATACCACCTGGGAAGCTCTTTCAGCGGGTAAGAAGATTGCAGCGGATCTCGGTAGCGACGTAACCTGTCTCGTTCTTGCGGACGCCGTAGATGAAATGGCTGACAAACTGGCAAAGGAGTGCCCGAAAGTTATCGCAGTGGAGGATGCCCGGTTTGCGACATTCAATTCCGAGGCATTCATGAAAGCTCTCGTGCCGATCCTGAAGGATCGCGGACCGTTTATCCTGCTGATGGGGAACTCTAATGCCATAATCGATCTCGCTCCCGGCCTTTCCGTCGTATTGGATGCGGCGCTCGCTACGGATTGCTTCGGACTTGAGGTTCAGGACGGCAAACCTCTGGCTGTCAGGCAGGTGTACAGCTATAAAGTGAATACCACGGTATCTTTCAAGGATTCCGAACGGATCGTGATTACACTGCGAGCCGGTTCATTTCCTTATGCACTGGCAGATAGCGAATCCGGGGCTGTGGAGAAAATCGCATCACCATTGGGAGACGAACCGCTCAAGAAGAGATTTCTCAACTATCTCGAGGCAGAAAAAGGCGATGTTGACATCGCATCAGCGGACATCATTGTTTCCCTCGGTCGAGGCATCGGCGATGAGCCTGACATGGAAGTGTTCGAGTCCCTGGCCGATACCATGGGCGGAGTGCTGGCGTGTTCAAGACCTATCGTGGACAAGAGCATTCTCCCCAAATACCATCAGGTCGGAACATCCGGTATTGAAGTAAAGCCGAAAGTGTACCTTGCCCTCGGCATAAGCGGCGCTTTCCAGCACGTCGGAGGAATAAAGGGATCTCCGCTGATTGTTGCTATCAATAAAGACGCTCGAGCTCCTATCTTCCGGGTTGCCCAATACGGCATCGTAGGAGACATCTATGAAGTCGTTCCCGCTCTCGAAGAAAAAATCAAAGCTCTGAAAAGCTGAAGACAGTAAATCGGGGAAACCCTTCTTGTAAGAAGTGTTTCCCCGAATCTTATTGCCTTTAGCTCAGGGTGCAACGGGGTGGACGAGCCATTTTCCAGTTTCGATGGCTTTATCGATTGTCGGGTTTTTCACAATGTACCAGGCGAAGAAGGTCCTCCCGTCGGGGGTAGGAATTTCAATGAGGCAGGAATCGGGAGGGATATCCCGCGGACTGTGAATTACTGCGTGCCAACCTCTCATTTCTTCGTATGAGTGAACCCGGCTCTCGTTTCCTGGTGTGCGTCGCATTCCTCCTATTACGAGATTAACGTCTCTGGATACCAGGTATGTCAGCTCAGCCCTTCTCTGGTGGCCCGGCACACTGGTCCAGGGAACTCCGTATTTCGCGATGTGCTCGTCAGTAAGACCGTACAGATCTACGGCTCTGAGTCCGGAATAATAGGGAATAGCTCCTGAAGCTCCCGTGGCAACGGTCACTTCCGAGCCGGCGTTGAACTCTTTTGCGAGAGCACGCCCCATGTTGATCCAGTTTCCACCTTCAGGGGTAAGATGTTTTTCCAGGAACGAGATGCTTTCATACCCGATTCTGTTATTCATCTCAAACGTCACGGCATGATAAACCGACCCGGCTATAACGAGCAGAACCAGAGCGTATCTGATTTCCATCTGCCGGACAAATTCCACGATGAGCCATGCTATGAGCATCATAAGCAAGGGGATAATGGGGACAAGAATTCTGAACTCCATGAAATCGCCGCCGACGAACACCACATAACTGCACCAAAGCAGAATTGCGACAGTAATGGGCAGAATATGTCGCGGTGACCTCTCTAGAATGAACCTCAATGAAAATGGCAGAAGTATCACGAAAGGCAATAACCAGTACGCAGCATAGAAACTGAAAAGATACTGTGCTCCGCGTATCATGCTCGTTTGAGAGTTGAATTTGGCATAAAAAGTGTTGGGTACAATATCTCCGTAATAAGAGATTTTCCACAGAAACCAGGGAAGTACCAGAAGAACTGCCGGAAGACAGAGTAACATGAGTCGGGATATTTGCTCGGATCTCGAGCCTCGGCGCAAAATGGACCAGAAGAGCAGGAGAGTAATGGGAATCAAGTATACCGCGGAATCCAGCCGAGTCAGAATGGAGAGACCTGCAAGAACAGAATACCCTGCCAGCATTCCTCCGCTGGCCTTTTCTCGTGTACCCATTACGGCAAAAAATAGACAGCCCATGAGCAAACAGGTCTGCATTTGTGTTTCCAGCCCACCTGTTGCATATGCAATGAAAGTATAATTCGTCGACAACAGTGCCAGCGTCAGAAGAGCCGTTGCTTGAGAGTTGCTTATTTCGAGAGCGGTACGATACGTAAGCAGGAGAGTGCCGAGGAAAAAAGCCATTCCCAGGCACATCGCAAATTGCACGACACCGATTCCCAGGAAGTGCGGGACAGCCATGAACAGGGTCCACAGAAAATTGGTGTAACCCTCGGTGCGTTCGCCGGGATTCCACACCAGTCCGTGTCCGTTGACGAGATTCAGGGCATATCTGAAGGAAATAAACGCATCGTCCTGAATAAATCTGTTCAGCCAGGCCAGAACAAGCGCCCCGGCCACTATGCTCCACAAGACCAATCTAGCCCAAAACGGCTTCAGGATTTCGGCAGTGACATTCAAGTTTAGGCAAGCCTCTTGCATTTATTCTTGCAACGCAGATTTCGGGTTCATGTTTCATCTGTGTGAGCAGATTCTAGCAGGAAGTGATGCGCCCGCCACTCAGAAAATCAGAATCCGGCGGGATTTTCATTGAGCCGGCTAGTTTTCTTGACGCGTCCGGCAAGAATTGAACCTGCGACTAACAGAGTCGACCCGGAAAACCAATCCATCTTACCGTATTCCGTTGTTAATTACTTTCGCGTACATCCGCGTGTCTGCCGAAAGAAGGTTGCACGAATGAATGGGACAGACGCATTTACCGGAAGAGGCATAGGACTGGCCAATAAAATCGTGGAACGTCATCGCTGGCGGGTTTGGGAAGAAATCCGAAGTTAGCGCGGGGGCGAGATCGCGTTTGACTGTCACGAACGGTAAGCACGACGAATCCTGATCGAACGGAGTCACAGGGGCATCCAATATTTCTTTTATAATCGACTATCTCCATCATCTTGGCCGTTAGCCCCGTCCACGGCCCTGTTGATAACTCATGTGGTAACCTTGTGGATAACTTTTTCAGTTCAAGCAGATTGTTTCGGATTCTCAATAATGCGCCGGACTTGAAAACTTTGTAAGTAATTAATATTTCGATAACTTGAATAAGCCATTGAAGTTTTTTGAATGGTTTTCTAATCCAGACCAGGATCGGTCCGAAGTTATAAACAACTGTGGATAAATGTTTTCGGGGATACAGATAAAGGGTCGTAATGTCAATGCGTGGGGCGGGATTCTGGAAAGAGTGTTCAACGTTAGAGATATGTTTGGTCTGTCGAATGAAAAACACATGAGCACAAACAGGACCCAAACGAAATAACCGCTCGGGCGGCCAATCTTCTCGCACTTGCGCCGACATTCTTTCCCAAGGTCCTTCACCTACAGGGATTGGCGCATTGTGGAAGCCCAACCTTCTTGGGTTCGGAAGGTACGACGGCAAAACTCGCATCGCTCCGAAACTTTCCAGCCACTCACGTCATCATACTAAATAGCTTTATTTTTGATCGGGGGAATCTCATGGGAATTCTAGCATGGATTATATTGGGATTGGTAGCGGGTATTTTGGCCAAATTTATCCTTCCGGGAGACGATCCCGGAGGTTTTATAATCACCATCATTATTGGAATCGTTGGTGGTGTTATTGGGGGCTATATCGGCACCCATTTGGGGTGGGGTAGTGTCACCGGGTTCAACCTACCCAGTATCGGGCTCGCCATTCTTGGTGCGATTGTGCTTTTGATCGGCTACAGGGTTGTTGCCAAGAATAGATAGAATCGATTCACTGTAGTCGATAAGGCGATCTGTTTAGTTGTGGAGACCTCTTCTCCTCGACAATGGAAAAGTACGTGTGGAATATGGATTGACCAAAGCCAGATATGGTGGAGGCGCATGTCATAAAAAAATAAAGTTGTTTGGATTCTATCAGGAGAACTCTTCCTGATCGCACAGGAAATCAACGTAGCTGTGGCTCAGGACAGCCGCTTTGACAATCGCTACTCATGCATTGCAGATTGTCGTACGTGGCTGCGCGTGGCCTACGTATGTCGGAGACAGAAAGGTAGATCCATGGGTAGCATACCCAAGTGCAAGCAACAAGGCGATAAGCGATTCTGGAGTATTCATTCAATTACGAGCGGGCACTAGGGATTCTGCGCCCTGGAAGGGCGGCCCAATAGTAGCCACGGGTGTCAACCCGTGGACAGCGCCATGTCCATAAACGTGGTTCAACGACCCTGAAAGGGTCGACCAACAGACAATGATTCCCAAATGTCATTGGTGGACCCTTTCAGGGTCCTGAAGACAAAGGATTTGCTGCATCGCTTCCGTGGGTTTGCACCCACGGCTACTGTTGGGTAGCCCCTTCGGGGCTGAAGAAACCTCTCCCATGCGTAACTGAATGGATACATTCTGGATAAAAAACGTTGAGGGCAAAAGCGGTGGAGAGGCTGACGATTGAGCGTGAGGCAAACAATAACCGTCTTGCAGTTCCTGGCGTGTCACCGGATGTTATGTCAAGCTTGTCGGGAATCACGAAATGTAGCGTTTTGTTTCTTCAGTGGTGCGCCCGGCAGGACTCGAACCTGCGACCTACGGATTCGAAGTCCGGCGCTCTATCCAACTGAGCTACGGGCGCAACGCGGCAAGATTATGAACACGCAAGATGCGTAAACTCGTTTCTTGCGATAGTTTTTATGTGGGGAGAGCGGCGGGACTCGAACCCGCGGCCACAGAGGCCACAACCCTGTGCTCTGCCAACTGAGCTACGCCCTCCATAAACCATTAATCTATAGGGGTTCGCATTCCAAGTCAACTCCAATTTGCTCAAAACAGTAATTATTCAGTTATGCGGGGTAAATAAAATCTATTCCTGCCTATCACGGCTCCCGGGGTTTTTTAATCCGCATAACCCATTCTCATATAACGTGGAGTTGCACATTCTGTTCTCTGGTCCGATCTTCTCCACTTTCAATTTCTTCGCCCGATGCTCACCAGAGCGATCTTGGATGCCGCGTTCTATTTTTTGCAGATTGAGATCCCCGTTTGAGTTCCAGACGAGAAATCTTTTCCTGGATCAATTTTCTGAGTTCATGATCCGGACGCCGACCCAGAGCTTCATGGCACTTTTCCAGGGCTGCATCATAGTCTTGATGCTCTTCGAGCACCGCAGCGAAATGGTAGAGCGCATTGGGATCGCGCGGATCGACCCGTGCCGCTTCCTCAAAATCCCTGCGAGCTGCTTCCGTATTCCCGAGCCTCAAATTGGCAAGGCCTTTTTGCACGTAGGCTCCTCTCAATGTAGGAGAAATCCTGACCGTCTGCTCGAAATCGCCAAGGGCCTCCGCAAATCGATCTGCCTTGAAATGGAGCAAGCCCCTGCTGTAATACGCTTGAAACATCATGGGGTCGAGAGCTATGGCTTTCGCGTAGAGAGACTCCGCAGCGGAGTAATCTCCTCGCAATGCAGCCTGATTGCCCAGATGCCAGCAGCGTACGGCAGACGCATCTTCAGCCTGGAGTCGATTTTGAAGAATTGCTATCGATGTGAGTAACTGGTTCTTTGACTCGGGGTTTGTTTCTGCACTCAAAGCTCTGCGGTAGAGCCGAAGAGCTTCAGCTAAGGTTGCGGATTTCTGCTCGTACATTCCCGCGAGTCTTTTCATTGCGTCCCGGTTCGATGAATCGAGCTGCAGGGCTCTCTTGTAATCTTCCATTGCTTTCTGAGGCTGATTAAGCATCTCGAAGACTTCGCCCCGTTCTGCATACAGGGAACCCTGAGAGGAGTTTTTCTTGATCGCACTGGAATACAGATCCAGCGATTCCCTGTAAGATCCCCCGGAAAAAGCCCGCTGCGCTCGCGCGACGAGTTCTTGCGGATTTACGTCATCCTGGGCATGGGCCGGTAAAACGCAGAGAAGCATGCAAAGAAAACCGAGAATGAGCGATCTTGTGAATCCGGAAATCTGCTGTCTCCTACCTATGGACCGAATATGTCTCCTGTGCTAAACAGGGGTATATCAGGAATCTTGTATCAGGTAATACAGAAAAGAAAAAGGGTCGATACCATTCGCAATCGAAAAGAGAATATCGAATACTGAACCTCTTGAACAAGTTCCTGTTGGGCTGACCTTGAGGAGCTCTCTTGTCTCTGGTTATTCCGACGAATTTCGGGAAGGAAGATCTTTTGAGATTATCGCTTACTGTTTTATCGATTGTCGCCGTCTTCTTCGCGTCTTTATGGCAAGCCTGTCCTGCATTCAGCGAAATCCGGACGAATACCTCCCGAGATGAATTCCACATCGTAATCCACTGCGGTATCAATGTGCTCCAATTGTGGCGAAAAAACGAAGCAATCAGAGAATATCCCATAGAAACGGGGAAGGGTGGCCTGGGTAAGCAGCGGGGCGGAGATCATTGCACACCGGTGGGCGAGTATGAAATCTCCTGGATGGCTTCACGTAATTCGGCAAAAGGGCATCGCATTGTTGAAAACAAGAGTTGGTGCAAAGGAAACAAGTTCATCTATGCCGATTCCGGACCCTCGCTGGAAAAATTATGGGCTGAATCGTACGGAGGCGACGAAGCTACCGTGATCAGCATCAATTATCCCAGCGTCAAAGATCGTTTACGGGGATTTACCGGAGACTGCATCCACATTCATGCAGACAAGAAGCTTAAAGACGGCATGCTGACGAAATCGTACGGCTGCATCCACATGTTTCCGAAAGACGCAATGGAGCTTTACGAAATGGTGGAAGTAGGCACTCCGGTCAAAATACTCCCCTGACTTCGCCGACTTCAGGGAACCAGATATGCGAGCGATTGCCCCCGATTCACCAATTTGCCGCATGCTGGAAACTCAGAAAACCAAAGGTCCAAAACCTGCTCGGATCGGCATTGGCTTTTAGGGAGCTTTCCAGGCGTTCTCACGGCGAATTTATATCGGTTCCAGAATATCCCTGAGTAGAATCCTTCCCGCAAAAGTCGCATCAAATACGAAAAGCGACATTCGATAGGAGCATATCCGATGAAGAAGTGGTTTCGTACGTTCTTTTGGTTAATAGTAGCGCTGTTCTTGCTTGCATTGTTAATTCCTGCCTGGTGATCGGCTTTGTTTCACAATTGTTATATTGACGTTTTCTTTTCATGCGCATTACAATAAAGAAGGTCGTCGGGTGATAGCTCAGAATGGAACTGAAACGTTATACAGCAAGAAGACTTTTACTCGTTTATCCAATCCACCTTTTTTAGTCCGGTTTCCCTGTGAGATACAGATTTCTCGCGGGCCAAAGATTCATTACTTGACGCATAATTGCGATTTCGCCTGTGTGATAGGCAGTGTGGTCCGCCGCGAGGACAATCTCCCGAAAAATAGTGTAGTCCGGAGCGTGGGGAATCGGGGCGTACAAATCGGTTTTTTCATCTCGCACGATGGCTTTCAATGCTTCCCTATCCGAGATCACTCCTTTAACGCTTTTCCGCCAGCCTTTTTCATCGGTCTGTTCTTCCGGTCGAGGACGATAACCCTCCGGATAGCTCGGTGAAACATGCTTCGGATCTCGAATGAATTCCAGAATATCCCACTGAGCAATGCGGATATGCTCGACAAAATGCCAAAACGAGTACGGCGTGTTCGGAGCCTTGCTGTTAATGTGTTCCAAAGGAAAATCGGCAAGGGCTCCCTGAAAACCCATGTGAGCATTTCCGCCTTCGAGCAAAGCTACGAGTTCTTCTCTAAGAACATTCTGTGCTTTCACGAAAAAATCCCCCTTAGAATTTCTTGTACACGTACCAGTTTACAGCCGTGCTCGGAATACTCCAAGTGAGACGAGCCGGAGACCTGAGAAATTATGCTGAGATCCGTCGGCCGGAATGATTCTGTCTGATGGGCTCTTTTTACATCGTATCGGTTTGTGTTCGATTCCGGATTAGTCTGCTGCATCCAGAGCAACGGTGATGTCCACCAAGAGGATTATGGCAGGAAGAACCAGCCGAAGATCCAAATGCAGATCATCTTCGGAAAACCTGAGCACCCAATCACTTGGAGTTGCGAATGCCTGGATGAAGCCTCTTATACCTTTCTTTGTCGTTTTCTCTCGCGGTTCTTTCTCGGTAGTTGCTGCAATACGGTCCCCCTGGACAATGGAATATTGGGAAGTACTGCCGCCAAAGAGAGATTTTCCTACTTTATCGACGCGCGATTCGGAATCCATCACCCGAAATGCCTCATTCTTGGAGGCATCCAGGCCGATCCACTTTCCTTTGGAAAGCATGGCTTGGCTAATGCTTCCGATGTCCGCACCTGCGAGGTCTCTGACGAACCACTGGGTAGGCATGATCTTCCTGTTGGGACGCATGGAAAATCCGGCAGTACCCGTTGGATCCAGGAAACGTGTCTCGTGAGATGCTACATGCCCCATCACATCGCATGTAAACAAACAGAGATCGTTTGCATCTTCCGGTACGATCCGGTACGTATGCTTGTACTCCTTGGGCTTGCCTTTATAATCCCGATCTTTCCGAAACCTCAGAGTTTTGGCCATAACCATTTCACCTTGTATCGTTTCTCCAACGATCATTTTATCTCATGGGACCGCTGTTTGGGTGCATTGACGGTCTTTTCTTACCAGAATACTACCTGGGCTACCATTTTCATTTTTCGCAGGATTTCCTCGATCTCTTTTTTTGCCGGAGAATCCGTCACAGGCTCAACCCGGGTAATGAAAATCCCGGCCTTATTCGTTGTGAATTTCCACCTCACCACATAACCGGGGACGACAGCGAATCGGCATCCGTAGACTCCACAACATGATGAATCTACTGCCGCATTGCCAACAGCATACAGGACTTCTCGTCCCTCGATTTCAATCCTGCCTTCTTCCTCCAGCAGGTAGCCGCCGCTTATTGAGCGAATTTCCGTGTTCAACTCGTGTGAATAATCTCTCATAAGTATACGCGGCTGTCCAAACGCAAAGTTGTTTCAGTGATTGAACGACTCTAGCAGATCTTCAGGCAAGATTCATAAAAGAATCGGGCTCACCGATAGACGAGACGGCACCAAACCATTTCACCGATACTTGATGAAACCGGAAGATCCTATTGGGACGCCGGTCCATCCATGATCCAGTAACAGTCGATGTGGGGGCCAAACAAGATTTGATAATAGCGAATTCTTTGAGATGCAGAGAATTCACCAGGCGTCAAGAAGTAGATTCTCGAGTAGCAATAATGACCCCTGCCAATATGAGAATCCCGCTGAGAGCATGGACAATGTGAATCGGTTCTCCCAGAATCACAAGCGCCGCGACCCCGCTGAAAACAGGAAGAGAATAATAGACAAACGCGGAGCGCACAGGACCTATGAGCAGGATTGCTTTGTTCCAACAGAGAAAAGCCAGCAGGGAAGGGCCGAGGGCAAGGTACACGATAGCCGCAACTGAGCTTTCAGAAAAATTAACGGCTTGCACGCTCCTGAGTTCCCAGAGGACCCACGGTACCAGGAATATGAGTCCAAGAATTACGGTAGAGCATAGGAAGGCCACTGGACTGAGAGCCACCGGCTTGATACGCACCAGAATACTGTACGTTCCGAAAATCATCGCTGCTAAGAGCATCCACAAATCTCCTTGAGAAAACGTAAGATTCATGAGTCGGGAAACGTCACCTTCCGTGATAAGGAGGATGACACCCAAGGTTGCAGCTATGAGACCGATGATTCTGCGAACTGTGAAAGGTTCTCGGAGAATTACTCGCGCGAACAACACGATAAAGATCGGTGAAGAGACAGCGATGAGCGAAAGGTTAATAGCCTTTGTCCAGTGAGCGGCAATATAAATGAGCGTGTTAAAGAGGGTGACCAGGAGGAACGCAGAAAGGCAAACGTACCCGAGATGTGTTCGTATAACCTGAATATCGCGGTACAAGGGCCTCACTGCAAAAGGTAACAGGAAGACCAGTGCGGCTGCCCATCGCAAGAAGTCCAGCGTTGCTGGGGGGATGGAATCCGAAAGCAACCGGGCGACAATAAAGTTACCCGACCAGATTGCGGTGGCCACTAATACGAGCACATATCCTATGAGGGGTTTCGACGCGGTCGGCATCAGCGCTGTAAAGACTTTCCGGCAACAAGGGGATGCTGCTTTCGGTTTTGACTCTCGGACGTGTCCATATACAATCTCACCCGTCCTCAGGTCAGCGCCTGTGGCCACATCATTTTCATCTGTTTTGAATTCCCGCTCAGAGCTGTACGAGAAGAAATTCGTTCAAGAGATATGATGTAAATATGACGCCCCGGTGGAGCTTCGAGACCTGCTCAATGCAACTCCGGGGCGCCGACAATGAAACTGAGGCTTCTCTTCGGATTAATAGCCCAGTCTAATTGTACCTGTTCCTGGCACTTTGATTGCTATGCCACCACCACCATATCCAATGCCTGCTCCCACACCTGCAGTAGATGTACCTACAGCGCCCCATGCAATGCCGTTTCTCGTGTAATCGTCCGGCACCACGTCACTTCCGGTCCAATTTCCAGCACTCCAGCCTTGGCCACCGAAACCGTAACTTCCTGAAAAACCGTTGAAACTCTGAGCCATAGCCAGAAAGCTCATTGCCAGAAACACTGTCAGTGTGGCTGCCACAATAAAAAAGGACTTTGTCTTGAATTTCACTTTCCCTTTTCTCCCTTCATTACAAATCAGTGAGATCCGGAACTTTATCAAGTTCGCGATTCTTGATCCCAGTGAGCTTTTCAATACACCATCATGGAATTTGAAAACGAGCATATTTCACCTTGTGAGCAATTCCAAGGCCAAAATACTCGCGGCCCCGAATTAATTGCTAAGATAGCGATAATACAAGAATCCACTTTTTGACAGTCTGAGCCGAACATCAGAAAACGTGGCGGCATTACCACATAGTGTGGGAAAGATCCCATGGCGCATCCTTCAGCCGCGGCTGCCTTGCTGGGCGGGACACATCAGAGAATAGGTTGCCTTAATTTGGGCTGTTCATCTGAAGTCGCCCTTTGTGATCTGCGACTGCAATCTTTTCATCGTCACCTACGATGCAAAGTGCAGGATTTCATGGCCTGCATCGATCGATGTCGATCCCGGAAACACACCCGTGTCGATCCGTTCGGTTGATTTCGGTTGTCCGATCGATCCCCATTTCGATGGGAACGTCTTTCACGCCAAGAAAACGTGAGACCCAGTTGGAATGAGGAGACTGCATCGCACTGTGCACCGACGCCCTGAGCAAGATGAAGCATTTCATATGGATGCGATAATTTGGCGATAGAAACAAACTGCGTTATACATTGTCAATACGCGTGAATTGATAAATCACTTGAATGGGGTCTCGAGATCGTAGACTGTCGAAATCGGAATTTGAGAGGAGCAAATATGAAAATACACGATGTGACCCTTACCATATCCTCATTACTGCCGATTTATCCGGGAAATCCCGATGTCCGAATTACTCGTGTTCACACAATAGGCAAAGATCATCATTCCAATCTCACCAAAATAGAAATGGGAACTCACACGGGAACACATGTCGACGCTCCCGTTCATTTTATTGAAGGAGCTGCCGGCACGGAGGCCTTGGATATCAGCGCACTTATAGGACCCGCGGCTGTAATTGATGCAACGCATGAGGATATTATTTCAGCGGAATGTTTGGAGAGGCTGAACATACCTGAGGGAATCGAGCGCATTCTGTTTCGTACTCGCAATTCCGCAATGTGGAAATCCAGTCCTCATGATTTTGTACCTGAATTCGTGGGAATCTCGGCGGATGGAGCGGAATGGCTGGTGAATAAAGGAATCAAAGTAGTCGGAATCGACTATCTTTCTATTGCTCCGTTCAAGAAGGCAGCCCCCACTCACAACACGCTCTTGGCTGCTTCGGTCATTCCCATAGAAGGCCTGGATCTGTCGACTGTCGATGCTGGTATGTACTTTCTGATTTGTTTACCATTAAAAATAGAAGGAAGTGACGGATCGCCGGCTCGAGTCGTGCTTATCGAGGATTTCGGGACGCCCTCTTGATACAATTCGCTTTGAAAGAAGTAATACTTGAGGAACCTTTTTTGTAGAAAAGGTTCCTCAAACTCCTCCAAAAAACTTTTAGCATTTCTTTAGATGACGGGTTTTCCCATGGAAAAACCCGTCATCTAAAGAAATGCTAAAAGTTCTTGGGAAGGGGCTTGGGCCCCGCGAGACGCGGGGTTACAAGAAGGGTTTCCCCAGAATTTACTGCTTTAAAGCGAATTGACATGAGAATGGTGCCTGGGGGGCTTTGCTGATCGTGTAACTATCTTTCAGGTTGTCCCCATTCGGTATGAAAAACGCCGGGTTCGTCAATTCTCTCGTACGTGTGACTTCCGAAAAAATCTCTTTGGGCCTGGATGAGGTTTGCCGGTAGCCAACTGCTCCTGAAAGAGTCAAAATAGGACAAGGATGCTGCGAAGGCAGGAACCGGAATTCCTATAGCCATGGCACTCCTTACCACCTTGCGCAGGCTCGCCTGGCATTCATTTATTTTCCTACTCAGTGTTTCGTCAAACATCAAGTTGGACAGATCGGGCCGATTCGTGAAGGCGGAGCGAATCTTCTCCAGGACTGCTGCACGAATGATGCATCCACCTCGCCAGATTCGGGCCACGTGGCTCAAAGGCACGTTGTACTGATAGTGCTTCGACGCAGCACTCAGCAAAGCCATACCCTGGGCGTACGTCATGATCATACACGCATGCAGCGCATTTCCGAGGTCTTCAACCTGGACTTCGCTTCTATCCTCGAAAGTACCGCATTCTCCAAAAATACTCGAACCCTGTAGCCGGTCGTGCTTGAGGGCAGAGAGATGCCTCATGACCACAGCGGTGTCCATGGTCGAAAGGGGAATTCCGAGCTCCATCGAATCCTGCGAAGCCCATTTGCCGGTTCCCTTTTGCTTCGCATCGTCCAAGATCCGATCGATGAGAGGAAGAGACGTCTTCTTATCTCTCTGTAAGAATATGTCACTTGTAATCTTAACAAGATAAGATTCAAGCTCGCCTTGATTCCATTCTTCGTAGACCCGATGTAATCGCTCCGCATCGAATTGGAGTCCGCGTTTCATAATATCGTAGGTCTCGCCTATGAGTTGCATAATGCCGTATTCGATCCCGTTATGGACCATTTTCACGTAGTGTCCAGCCGAGCCCGATCCCAGGTAAGCCACGCACGGATCGCCGTTCACCTGAGCTGCAGCCGCCTCGAACAAAGGCCGAACCCGCTCGTATGCCTCCTTATTCCCACCAGGCATAATGCTTGGTCCATGCCTGGCTCCTTGTTCGCCTCCTGAGACTCCGACCCCCATGAAATGAATCCCTTGCTCGGAAACATAGTTGATGCGTCGATCTGTATCGGAAAAATGCGAGTTTCCCGCGTCTATTATGAGATCTCCCGGATGTAAATGCGGTAAGAAATCTTTAATCGCCATATCAACCGGCTTACCGGCCGGAACGAGCATCAGGATGGCGCAAGGGATTTTCAGTGCAGACACGAAATTCTCCACGGATCCGAATCCCTCGAATCGTCGCTCCACTGCATCCACATTTAGAGCTTTTACCTTGGAGGAATCGATGTCAAAGCCCGCCACGGAGAACCCTTTGTCGCGGAAGTTCAAAGCAAGATTTCTACCCATAACACCCAACCCGACCAGTCCTATGTCAGCATAGCGAACCATTATATTCTCCCGAAAAGACGTTCTTCCTAGCGGTCCGGAGCGCCTGTTACGCTTTGAATGCCTCCCGCATGATTTGCTGCACTGCTGCCAGGCCCTGATCCGTGTCTCTACCCAGATCGATCCGGAGAATCCGCCGGCCATGCCGCACCAGGGCATCGAGATCTCCCTTGGCCTGAGCCCTTTTGAGGGTGCTAAAAGTGTATCCTGCGCCCGGTATGCTCATATCTTCCTTATCCTCTGCAGTGAGTTGCACGAAAATGCCGCTATTCGGGCCACCTTTATGGAACTGGCCAGTGGAATGCAGATAACGTGGGCCGTATCCTACTGTAGTTGCTGCATGCAAATTGTCTCTGACCAGCAGCCGCATCTCTTGCAACGCCCGGTCCGTGGCGGAATTCTCGGTAAGGTACGCCTGAAACGCAATGTAGTCGCCCGGAGAGCACTGTCCAAAGAAATCGCGGAGGAGAGCCGAGGCTGAAGAGCCCTTTTTCGCATGATAAAATGACAAAGGCCCACTTTTCAGGACCGGAGGTTCTTCTTCGAATGTCCCTTTGGATGTAATTTCCTGGAGAAGACGGTTCGTGTTTTCCTTACTCTCTTGTACGTTCGGCTGATCGAACGGATTGATACCCATGACTGCTCCGGCAGTCGCAGTGGCAATTTCCCAGCGGAAGAATTCTTGCCCGATATCCAATTTATCGCCCATTTGGATTGTCGTCACCGGGTGTCCTGCATCGAGAAGACGCTTTATACGATTTGCGGCAGAATCATTCTCGGTATCGCCCATCTGAAAACAGACGAAATTCCGGTCCGCTTCGTAGACTTCAGGATCGCCCGGAGCTTCACCTGCTACGGGAAGAATTCCGGTATCTTCTTTCCCGGTGCTCTCTGCCAGAAGTTGCTCGAGCCACATACCGAAGGTGTACAGGTCGGGAGGCGTAAGCAATGTGAGTTTGTTCCTGCCCAGGTTCGCAAGCTCACCTATGGCGGCGCCCAAAGCCGCTCCGGATTCCTCTGATATATGAGAAGTGGCGTTGCAGGAGTACATCATGATCAGCGCTCGTTCCAGAAGCTCTGGAACATCAACTCCCATGAGCGCAGCGGGAACCAGCCCGAAGTACGAAAGAGCTGAATACCTCCCGCCGATGTCTGAAAAGTTCAAGAACGTTCGTAAAAAATTGTGGTCCCTGGCCAATTCAACAAGAGGTGTCCCCGGATCGGTTATCACCACAAAATTATCGCCTGCTGCTGACCCTTTAATGGATTTGAGCCGTTCATAAAAGTAGTCTCCGAAAGCCCTGACTTCTGCTGTTGTGCCGGACTTGCTGGCTACGATAAAGAGGGTTTCGGCGAGAGGTACGGATCGTTCGATCTGCAAGATAGTGCCAGGATCGGTTGTATCCAGCACGGAAAGAGGCAAGCCGTTCGGAGCGGTGGGGAATGACCGTGCAAAAATCAGGGGTGCCAGACTGCTCCCACCCATTCCCATATGAACCACATGCCTGAATCCGCTTTTCTTAACTTCAGTAGCAAAACGCTGAAGATTCGGCGCAACGGAGATCATCTTATCAGCCACATGGAGCCAGCCCAAGGCATTTGAAATCGTTTGACGATCTGCTGGATCGCTTTTCCAGGCTGTGGGATCTTTGCGCCACATACGTTTCACGAAATCTTGCTTTTCCAGAGAACGAACACACTCGTCTATTGCTTCTCTGTGATTCGGAACTCTGATTTGTTGGTGTTCGGGGCGCGCCTGGAGAGCTTCTTTGCGCTTTCGCTTCAGTTCCTCTATCAATTTGTCGTAAGGCTTGTTAAATTTCTCGATTCCTTCTTCCACCAACTGACGAGTAGCCTCATTCAGGTTAATGCCAATCCGATTCAGCCGATCGAGCACCTGTTCCGCTTCTTGCAGGTTCTCTTCCAGACGCGGAGACGGTTCGCCATGATCGCGATACGCGTTTAGCGTCTCCATGGGGAGCGTGTTCACCGTGTCGGGACCAATGAGTGCTTCGACATATTTCACATCGCTGTAGTCGGGGTTCTTTGTACTGGTACTTGCCCATAGCACTCTCTGTGGACGGCCTCCCCGATCAGCGAGTCTCCGGAAACGATCGCTCGAGAACATTTCCTTGTAAATCTTATAAGCTATTTTAGCGCTGGCAATGGCGACATTCCCGTGAATGGAACGGGCAATATTTGCCGTTTCGCCTGCTTTGTCGACTACCTCCTCCAGCTTCGGATCCACCAGGATGTCAATGCGGCTGAGGAAAAAACTGGCCACCGAAGCAATCCGATCGATAGGCTGACCGCTGCCGAGCCTGTCCTCGAGACCAGCTATGTATGCTTCGGCAACTTCGCTGTATCTGCCCAATCCGAACAGGAGAGTAACGTTCACATTTATGCCTTCACCGATGAGTTGTCGGATAGCAATTAGGCCCTCCCGGGTACCGGGGACTTTTATGAGCAGGTTGGGTCGATTCACAGCATGCCAGTAATTCCGCGCTTGCTTAATTGTATCTTCAGTCCGGCGAGCAAGGTTCGGAGAAACTTCGAGACTCACAAACCCGTGGCGGCCGTCTGAAGCATCGTAAAGAGGCCTGAAAACGTCCGCAGTCCCCTGAATATCAGCGAATGCAAGGTCCTCGTAAATCTCTATCTCTGTTTTACCTTCCAGTGCCAGAGAATTGATTGCGCTATCATATTCGTCACTTCCGGCAATGGCTTTGTAGAATATTTGGGGATTTGACGTCACTCCCCTGAGACCGTCTTCATCCACGAGTTGCTGTAACTCTCCTGAAACGAGCATGTCTCGACGAATGTAGTCCAGCCAGATACTCTGACCGAATTCCTGGATTTTCAGGAGGGGATTGTGGCCTGTTTTCATGATGTTTTCCTCTCCAATGCCTCTATTGCGGCCAAACGTCTGCGATGCCTCTGTTCGCCAGAAAATCGCGCGTTGAGAAATGCATGCACCAGATCCTTGGCAAGAAACGATCCTATTACTCGGCCTCCGAGACACATGATATTCATGTTATCGTCCTCAACTCCCTGATGTGCAGAAAAAATATCGTGAATAAGGGCTGCCCGTACACCGGCGATCTTGTTCGCGGCAATACTTGCACCGACACCCGATCCGCACACGGCAATTCCCCTGTCCAATGACCCATTGGCCACTTCTTTCGCAAGGGGCACTATGAAATCAGGATAGTCGTCATCTTTATTCAGACTGTAAGCACCGAAATCCGTGACTTTGTATCCTGCATCACGAAGGACGGCCGTTATCTCCTCCTTGAGATGAAAACCACCGTGATCGCATGCGATTCCGATAGGCATCATTGGATTTACTTTCCTTTTTCCACTATTTTCAGCGCCCGGTTACAGACATTATCAACAGTGAAGCCAAGTTTCTCGAGTACCGTTTTCCCAGGAGCGGATGCACCGAAGCGGTCCAGGCCTATGACTTCAATTCTCGGTCCTACGTATGGTCTCCATCCCAGGGTGGCACCGGCCTCTACGGCAAGTATGGGCACGTGGGGACTGAACACGCTGTTCGTGTAGTCTTCATCTTGCTTATCGAACAGATTCCAGGACGGCATGCTTACGGCTCGAGCATGAACACCTCTTGAGAGGAGTCTCTCTTGCGCCTGAAGAATGAGCTGGACCTCGGATCCCGAGGCGACCAATATGATGTCAGGCCTGCTTCCTCCCTTACTGTCGGAAATAATGTATCCACCTTTTTCCACGCCGTTCGCAATATTAGGATATTTGGAGAGATCGAAAACGGGCAGATTTTGCCGGGTGAGGGCCAGGGCCACGGGACATTCACGGTGTTTTAGTGCCACTTGCCACGCCCTTGCCGTCTCATTTGCATCTGCAGGTCTGATAAGCACAAAATTGGGGATGGCTCTCAAACCGACCAACTGCTCGATTGGCTGATGTGTGGGCCCATCTTCTCCCAGTCCTATGCTGTCATGGGTAAATACATAAATTACCTGTAATTCGGTCAATGCCGCCAATCGCATGGAGGGCCGCATGTAATCGCTGAAATTGAGAAATGTGGCAACATACGGGATGAATCCTCCATGAAGCGCTATGCCGTTGGCTGCTGCACCCATAATGTGCTCGCGGACACCGAAACGCAGGTTTCGTCCGCGGTAATCGTTTGGCTCAAAATCACTAGAATTTTTGATCAGGGTTTTCGTACTCGGCGCCAAATCTGCCGATCCGCCTATCAGTTCGGGCATTTTCGGAGCAAGCACGTTAATCACCTTCCCCGAAGCTGCACGGGTTGCCATTGGACCATCATCGGGTTTGAAAGACGGGACTTCACGATCCCATCCTTCCGGAAATGAACCCGAGATCCGTCTCTTGAATTCCGAAGCAAGATCGGGATGACGTTTCTCGTACTCCTCCATGCTCGATTTCCATTCCGATTCCCGTGTTCGCCCCCTGTCCACCGCTTTGCGGAAATGCGTAAGCGCTTCGTCTGGAATGTAGAAGGTAGGTTCTGTCGGCCAACCGAGATTTTCTTTCGTTAGCCGGACCTCTTCTTCGCCCAACGGCTCACCATGCGCTGAATTTGAATCCTGTTTGTGAGGACTGCCGTATCCGATATGGGTGCGCATCTCGATGAAGGAGGGTTTGTTTTTCTCTGAGCGAGCCGCCTCAATGGCTTTATGGACTGCATTGAGATCGTACGGATTCTCCACCAATTGGGTATGCCAGCCAAAGGCATCGAAACGAGTTCGACAATTCTCGGTGAATGCTAAATCGGTGCCTCCCTCTATGCTGATCTGGTTACTCGAATAACACACAATGAGCTTGTTCAAACGAAGGTGTCCGGCCAGAGATCCGGCTTCGGAGGATAAACCTTCCATGAGGTCGCCGTCGCTCACCATCACGTATGTGTAGTGATCTACTATCTTGTGATCGGGTTTGTTAAACTGTGCCGCTAGAGCAGCTTCAGCCATGGCCATACCGACTGCATTTCCCAATCCCTGCCCCAGCGGCCCTGTTGTTGCCTCGACACCGGGAGCTTTCCCATGTTCAGGATGACCCGGAGTTTTACTTCCCCATTGACGAAACTGTTTGATCTCATCCAATGAGAGATCGAACCCGGTGACATGGAGAATTGCATAGAGCAATGCGCAGCCGTGGCCGGCCGAAAGCACGAAACGATCCCGATCCGGCCAGGAAGGATTCGTGGGATTGTACTTTAAGAATTTATCCCAAATAACGTACGCGATAGGTGCAGATCCCAAAGGTAGTCCCGGATGTCCGGAATTGGCTTTTTCCACCATGTCCACAGCCAGAAATCGAAGAGTATTTATACATAATTGGTCAAGATCCATCTCCATTGCAGTAACCCTCTTGTCAGTTTGTTGAAATAGGCTTGTTTTGTTAGTTTTGCATATATTTTCATGCGCTTGCCAATTCATTTCGTATGTCGTGTACAGCATGGACAATACGAGCTTATTGTTCTCTCCCTGTGAGACACCTGTAACAAAAAAAATCTGCAAAAATTTGCGAGCGAACAGAACACTCATACAGTCATTCAAGAGCATCTCCGATCCTAAACTGAGATAGCTGCACATTTATACATTTGCAGTAGATTGTAAGAAATTATGAACAACCCGAAAAATAACATTTGGATATCAGGACATGTAGTGAAGGGCTTATATCCGTATAGAAATGAGCAATCCGCATATGAATAGGCTTCAGGCATCTGACACATCGTAATACGCCGGGAATTGCATGCTTCCGGAATAGTCCAGTACAAGCATGACGTTGGGTCTGCTGGCGGACCCTACAATAGGCGGAATACTGCAAGGTGAATATGTAGGGGCAGTTGCCTCGCAATTGAACTGTATCCCTGTTCCAGAGAAGAGAACCAGCAGCGCCAAGGCATGGAGGCAATTGGGTATCTTAATATTCATTGGTCCCCTCCTTCTTTTTCAAGACGAGAATGACGACATTGCTCTTCCTCTGGCAGGTGTAGACCTTGCTCATGGATTGGATTTGGCTCAATGAGATAGTCTGACCTTGATAATCGCTTATCTTCACATTCCTGTCGGCCAGACTCAATTTCCAGGTCGTCTTACCTGTCTTGAAAATGGTAAGTGACGATTGGCTGACTTCAACGACTTCAGAAGGGCCGTCCACTGAGTATCCTTCTTTTACGAGATCCCTCACTTTTTGGGCTATGTAGCTTGTGCTTGTTTCATCCTGGGAAATTGTTGTCTGGCCGGAAGTAGATGTCGTTCCTGAAGCTCCGTTTGTACCGGGTCCGGCCGCCCAGGTTGAAGACCATAGTATTCCAGAGGCCCATACGGCTGAGATAACCAGAGCGAGGGCCGCGCTGAAACAAAGAGGATTTCGTTGTCTCTTTCTGTTCATGAACATGCCTCCTAAAAGGCAACAAAAAGAAGCAGCTGATTGATCGATCAATCAAGATAAGGCTGGAGCAATAGACGCCGGGGTCCTGCTGCAAATGTCATTTTGCTTTGAGAAGAGGATACTAGATGCAAGATGTGGAGGAAATATGGAGGAGCTGTGTTAACATTGTGGAGTAATGTATTCCTTGAGAAAACTTGCTCGGACGGGCAACGGCAAAGAAAACAAATTTCGTTGCTTGACCGGGAACATTGCTTTCGTGTCAGTTTTTGATTCAGCCTGCGATACGTTAAGTAGCTTCACGGAAAAGGCCACAAGGTCTCCAAGGCGACCTCGCTGCCGATTCGAGCTAACGACGATTTCTTCGTCCAAGAAGCAACTTGAAGGAGAAGGCAATGAAGAAAGCTGTTCGGTTCATAGTAGTAATGATAGCGCTTGTGACTTTTGCATCAGGTACTGTCGCCATGGCGGCGACCGAATTTTACCTGACCAAGGATGCACAGGGCAAAGTGTCCATAGTGGACAAGAAACCGATGGAGGCGACTGCGATCGTCAAGGGGCCTTTTGCAACGAAAGCGGAAGCCGAGAAAGCCATGAAAGATGTGCAGACTGCAAAACCGGCGACTATGCCCCCCTCAGGCAAATAATATCTGTGGCTGACGGGTCGAAATTGCGGGGAATGCGCTTCCCAAAGGGCGAGGCGTTTCCCCGCCAATCATTCCTGATCCAGGCTCACGCATACTTTCTTTCAATACTCTCCAATTCAAAAGGTCGATACTGGTGCAGGAAACATGAAGCCGGGAATCTCCTTGGGGTAGGAAGTTAATTTCCCCCTTTTCGAAAAAGTCTGTTGGAACCCTCGCGGAGAATATTGCCGAGACATACGTACTTGATCTCCAAGTAGTCCCCAATGCCGTATTTGGATCCTTCTCGCCCGATCCCGGATTGTTTGATTTTGCCAGTTACTACAAGTAATGAGTCTCGCCACACACTCAACGGACAACCAGCTTACGATCGACAACAAGTGCTCATTCCTTTAAAAATTTGTTGACAGGAATTGAACCAGCCGGCTATCCGAAAGACTCCTCCAGGAATGCTGTGGTGAAGTCGCCCTGCTCGAATTTCGGATGTCCGAGGATTTTCAGATTGGCGGTAATGGTGGTTTTGATTCCCTCAATCCGGAACTGATGCAACGCGTCGATGAGGTGATTTCGCGCCTCGGTTCTGTTTTGACCTCCGGCAATCACTTTTGCCAGCAACGGATCGTAGTATGGAGGAACCGAGCTGTTGGCCTGCAGTGCATGGTCCACCCTCAAATTCGTTCCTGTTTCGGGAAGCTGTAGCTCGACTATTTTGCCGGGAGAAGGAAGAAACGTGTCCGGGTCTTCAGCGTAGATTCGGGCCTCTATGGCATGGCCTCGCATCCTCACATCTTCTTGACGGAAGTGCAATGGTTGACCTGAAGCGATTTCCAACTGACACTTCACTATGTCCGTATCGGTCAACATTTCGGACACCCCGTGTTCCACCTGAAGTCTGGCGTTTACTTCCATGAAATAGTAGTTTCCGTCCTCGGAACGGAGACCTTCCAGAGTACCGGCGCCGTGATAGTCCATCCTTCGAACCATTCGTCTTGCGTACTCGAAAAGCACTTCGCGCTCGCGGTCACTCACTATGACAGAAGGTGCTTCCTCGATGATTTTCTGGTGTCTGCGCTGAATAGAACATTCTCTCTCGCCGAGCAACACACAACTACCGTAATTATCAGCCACGAATTGTATCTCGATGTGCCTGGGTCGATGAACGAGCTGCTCTATGTAGCAAGCTGACGACCCGAAGGCCATGTTGCCAATGCTGCATGCACGCTGAAAAACGGCCTCCACCTGGTCTTCGGAATCAACTCTCTCGATACCTTTTCCGCCGCCGCCTTTGTCCAGTTTAAGGAGCAGCGGATAGCCGTGCTTGCGACCGAATACAACGACTTCCTGCGGATCGTTCACAGGGTCCATGGTTCCCGGAATAAACGGCACGTCTGCACTGTCGGCAAGGTGTCTGCAATAGCATTTGGAGCTTATGCGTTTCATGACGGTCGAAGAGGGGCCCACCCAGGTCAGGCCGGCGTCCGAAACCGCCTGCGCAAAGATGGCTCGCTCCGAGAGAAATCCGTATCCGGGATGCACCGCATCGGCATTTGTCGTTTGAGCCGCCGCAATAATCGCGGCCATGTTCAGGTAGCTCAACAGGGGGTTGGCCGGACCGATGGATACGGCTTCATCCGCAGTGCTCAGGTATGCTGCATCCCGGTCTGCTTCCGAATAGACTGCCACGGTTTTTATGCCCATTTCCCTGCATGTCCGGGTTATCCTCGCAACTATTTCGCCCCGGTTGGCAATGAGCAACTTCTTGATCATAGCTCAGCCTCCGTTAGGCACTTCCAGCACGACCATCGGTGTGCCGACTTCCAGTTCGTCCCATTCCTTTGACAGAACCTTTGTTACAATGCCGTCCCACTCGGACATGACGGATATTTCTGTTTTCATGCAATTGATGACCGCCACTTCCTGTCCTTTTGCCACCTTATCCCCTTCATTCACGACAACGCGAGCACAGAGTCCCGGAACGCACGCGTCCACTTTTCTTTCCATAGCGATATTCCTTTCTCGTATCAGTTACAGTTTCACGCACAAGGACCTTTCCCTCGTTACGCCAGGGCGTCTTCCACAAAGAGTTTCGTCTGGTCGACACGTGCCTGGATAGCTTCTTCCTGAGAGCACAGTTGAAATTTGATGAAATCCCTGGCAGGTGTTCCCTGCCCGACCTTCCACAGATCCGCATTGATGACGTTCAGAGCGCACATATATCCGCCCAGTGTGGGGCCGTCGGCAATCAGGAGCACAGGGGTGTTGCCGCAAATGTTCAAAGCTCCTCGCATTGCATATCCGTGATCGATTATGTTGGATGGATGGCTTCCCCCGACTCCGCCGTCAGCACGCGAGAAGAAGCTGTCCGGTAGGGCTTCCAATCTGTATGCGGAACGGTTGGAGGTGTGCTGGACCTTGAATGAATGATTAAACAGATATTCCATCCCTTCTTCGGTAGCATAATCGGGACAGGTGTTGGGGCCGGGAATGGCACGAAGAGTCCATTCACGAGAATACTCAGGGATGACTTCTTCTTTCAGCCTTCTTCCTTTCAAATCACTGAGGTTGCGTGAAGGATTACCGAATTTCAGCACGTCGCCCGGTTTCAACTTGCGTCCTTCGAATCCACCATAATTCCCGAAGATACAGGTGGATTTGCTGCCCAGATAGGGCGGGACGTCAATGCCGCCGGCAATGCCGATGTACCATCGAAAACCGGTTGAACCGATATGGGAGAATTTGATAGTGTCTCCCTTGTGCACCTCGACAGATTCCCACATTGCTATTGGCTGACCGTTTATAGTAGGTGGTTGAGGAGTTCCCGTTATGGCGATTACCGTGTCCACCATGAATTCGGCCTCGAAAAAACCCGCTGTAACCTCCAGAGCCGCCTCACCCGGAAGATTCCCGACGAGAAGGTTTGCGTAACCCAGGCCGACATTGTCAAAGGCCCCTGACGGAGCCATGCCTTTTCCGAGAAATCCCAGTCTGCCGGGCCAATCCTCCACCAGTGTCTCAATTCCGCCTTGTTTGACTGTAAGCATACTCTTTGTCTCCTTATTGCAGGATCACAGGCGAGGCGCCATTTTGAGGCCCTGCTCACGTTTGGCGGCCAGTTCCGCGATGCCCTGTTGAACCTCGGCGGAGTTGTACCAGGCCATATAGTCTTTCACCACGATCTTTCCCTGTTCAATCCTGTATTCGTAATCGGTTTCGACGTGGACATGTTGGTAGATGTCGACAACTTCTTCTTCGGTGACTTCGTGAAATCTTACCCGGTCGGCAGGCTTATAGAGAAAAGGACCATCTTTGAATATCGGGTGCTTCTGGTTGAACTGGAATGTAGGAATGGTACGACCGAAAAGCTGGTACCCGCCGCCAGTCGGTGTGGTGTACGTGAAAACGCACGGTCCTCCTATTCCGGCTGCACCTTCAGGCGTCCAAGTCCGAGGAGGATTGTACTTCGGCACGATCAGAGCGCAGCGGGGATCCGTAGGCCACAGGAAAGCTCCTCCCGGCCAGAAGCCGCCTCCGCTATTGAACCATTCGGTGCCCAGGAACATGTCTTTGGCTTCCTGGACCGAGACCCCGTTGCACATGGCAATGTATTCGAGATTATGTCCATTCATGACGTTGGGGGAGCCGGGCCGCACTTCTTTGAGATACTTGTCTATAGCTTTCTTCGTTTCGGCATCTTCAAACGCGAGCGGCAGATGAATCACCCTCGACTCCAACACGACATCGTCTATGGTGGGCATGGAGTTTTCAGCTTCTTTGACGTATTCGATAAGCTGAGACGTCTTGAGGACAGTAGGATCAAAATGAAAGAGGTTCGTTCGCAAACCCGGGACTGTTTCGATCAGTCCTTCGATCTTTCTGGCGTGGATGATATCGTTCACAGCCAACATGCGGAACGAGTCCTGCAATGCCGCACGTTGCTCGTGACCGTATTCCACTTGGATAAATCCATCACCGGCCTCCCTGAAGAAGACTTCAAGTCTTGATTCGGTTTCCGGCATGGTTTCCAGCAGCACCTCATATTTGTTTCGACTCATGTTTTGGTTCTCCCATTGGGGCTTTCGGATTCGACGGGCCGAGCCGGGATAAACTCGATCGGCCGCTTTTATCGAGCCGCCTTGGTCATGCGCAGCTTACCGCAGCTAGCGCTTCCTCCAGGATATCCAGACCTTCTTCCAATTGCTCGTCAGTGATCACCAGAGGCATTAAGGTTCTGATGACATTGCTGAATCTCCCACACGCCAGGATGATGAGGCCGTGTTCGTGAGCATAGCTGACTATTTTTCGTGCCTCCTCGTGAGCGGGCTCCTTTGTTTTGCGATCTTTCACCAGTTCCAACGCTGTCATAGCTCCAAGACCCCGAACGTCTCCTATAAGGGGGAATCGTTCTGACATTTTGTGAAAACGTTGTTGGATGATCTCGCCAATTCTCGCGGCGCGGGCGCTCAAGTCTTGCTCTTCTACAAAATCGAGAACGGCCAGGGCTGCTCTGCATGAAACCGGATTGCCGGAATACGTTCCTCCTAAACCGCCAACTTGAGGTTGCTCCATTATCTCTGCCCGGCCGGTGACTGCTGCCAGGGGCATGCCACCAGCAAGGGATTTCGCAGTGATAATGATGTCCGGAGCTATGCCGTAATGCTCGATAGCGAAGAGCTTCCCTGTTCGGCATATGCCGGATTGGATTTCGTCTGCGACGAACACGATCCCTCGCTTCTTGCATGACTCGAAAAGGATGGAAAAATACTCCGGTGGAGGTGCCACAAAGCCGCCTTCTCCGAGAACCGGTTCGACCACCATGGCCGCAGTCTCTTCGGCAGCTACGTGATTCACGAGGAAAGATTCAAAGTGATGTGCGCAGTACACATCGCAATCCGGATAGGTAAGTCCGAAAGCGCATCGGTAGCAATATGCGTAGGGCATACGATAAATTTCAGGAGCAAAGGGCCCGAAACGAAATTTGTACGGCTTCACTTTGCTGGTCATTGTCATAGTGAGCAGAGTACGCCCGTGAAATGCATCTTCAAAGACGATAATAGCTGGTCGCCCCGTATGGCCGCGAGCGACTTTGACTGCGTTTTCAACGCCTTCCGCTCCACTATTTACCAATATCGTCTTCTTCTCGAAGTCGCCGGGTGTAAGCCGGTTCAGCCTTGAAGCCAGCTCCAGGTACGGCTCATACATAACTATGTGGAAGCAGGTATGCAAGAACCGCCCGGCCTGGTCCTTGATCGCAGCTACGACTTGTTCATTGCAATGTCCGACATTGTTGACGCCTATCCCGCCAGCAAAATCCAAGTACCTTTTACCTTCCACGTCCCATATTTCCGCTCCTTTAGCTCTCGAAACAAAATAAGGGGTGACATAAAAAGGACCCCTCGGGACCTCCGAGAACCTCTCTTCCAGGAGTTCTGTATTCGACTTCTTGAGCAAAACGACACTCCTCTCGCAAATTTGTTATCTGAAAAGGGTCATGCACGAACTCATAGCGCCTATCTGCAAGCCGAGCAGTCAATGCATCCCCGTGAACGACTACATTATTTACTCTACTGGACTAACGCGCCCGCGACTCTAAAGGGGCGGCGCAGCCACAACTATCCCATTCTCGTGGAAGGCACGCCGAACCGCAGAGACAATGGCTAATGCTCCGGGAGTGTCGCCATGGACACAAACCGAGGTACCTTCAATCGTGATTTCCTCGCCATTTTCGGCGATCACTTTCCGATCCATGACCATCCCGAGAACCCGTTGGGCCACGTGAGCGGGATCGGGGGCGCCATGTTCGCGCGTGATGACCAGATTACCTTCCGCGTCGTATCCGAGGTCTGCATACAGCTCGAACACTGTCCGTATGCCCATATCCTCAGCGACCGCTCCGATTACTCCCTTCTTCATGACGTAGAGATAGAGCCTCGGATCCACGTCCTTCAGCGCCTGGCAAACAGCTCGAGCAATTTCTCCACGGCGATGAGCCATGCCATACAGAGACCCGTGCGGCTTAACATGATGGAGACGGAAACCGCTTGCTTCGACAAAAGCTTTCAAGGCTCCGATTTGATACAGGACGTCGCAGTAGACTTCGTCTGGCGTAAGGTTCATTTCCCTTCTGCCGAATCCGGCGAGGTCGGGCAATCCGGGGTGAGCGCCAACCTGCACGCCGCATCGCCGGGCAAAGCCCACGGTCTTTTTCATTACGCTCGGGTCTCCGGCGTGGAAGCCGCATGCCACATTGGCTGCGGAGATGTATTGCATGAATTCTTCGTCATTGCCGAGCTTATACATCCCGAAGCTCTCACCCATATCCGCATTGAGATCGATTTGCATAGACATGCTCCAGTGTTTCTCTCTATCGGCCCTTCAAAGACAGCCGGAATTGGTCCATGACCACAGCGAAGACCAGAAGACAGCCCATGACCACCATTTGCAGGTAAGAGCTGACATTCATGAGGTCCATCCCATTCCTGATCAGGACGATCAAAATGGCTCCAAAAATGGCTCCGATGACGCTCCCTTCACCTCCACGGAGCGACACGCCGCCGATGACCGCCGCAGCTATGGACTCCAGAGGCAAAGCTGCTCCGAGATTCGGTTCACCGGAAGCCACCCGAGCGGTCAGCATCACGCCTGTCAAGCCTGCAAGTGCGCCACAAAGTATGTAGGCCAGGCAATTGTATTTTTTCACGTGAATGCCCGATAATCTGGCTGCTTCCTCATTTCCCCCGATGGCATAAAAGTATCGCCCGACTCGTGTCCTCGTGAGCATGATATATATTCCGATCACTACAAACGAAGCGACAAACAACGGTACCGGAATACCACAGAGCTTACCTATGGCCAGGTACTCGTTGAACTGGTCGGGGAGATTGAAGATCGGCACTCCTCCGGAAACGAGAAGGGCCATACCATGTGCTACTGACATCATGCCCAGGGTCACCACGAAGGGAGAAACTCGGAACAAGGAAATGGTTAGCCCGTTGACAGCGCCTAATGCAGTGCCTGTGGCCACTCCTACCAACACCCCGGCAGTAATTCCTCCCGCCGGATGCGGCAGAGATACAATAGTATGCGCGGTAACAATACTGGTCAGAGCAACCGAGGACCCCACCGAAAGATCGAAACCCGCACACAATATGGTGATCATCTGCCCGCAGGTAACCATGACCAGGTATGTGGCCTGCCTGCTCACTGTCATCATGTTCGACAGTGTCATGAAGCGGCTTTCTGCCAGACTGAAGAGAATGATCAAGGCGACCAGAAGAAACGGGAGCACCCCTACCGTTATGAATATTCGTTTTACCGATTGCACGAAATGTCTCCCTTTCCTCAATGGTATTGCGACGGTGCATTTGCCGCTACTGTGCGTCCGCTGAGGTCGTCCCGGATCTCGAGCTGTGCGGAATTTACGAAATCGTACCCGAAACAGCCTGCCAGAATCCGTTCCTCAGTCGCTTCAGAACCGGGCATTGTCGAGCACGGCGACCCTGCGTGCATCACCATAACCGTATGGCAGAGATTCAAAATTTCCGGCAATTCCGAAGAAATGAAGATTACTGCCATGCCTTTTTCCGCATAGTCCTTCAACAACCAGTACACGTCCCGCTTGGCTCCGACATCAATGCCACAACTTGCCTCGTCAAAGATGAATACTTTGATGTCTCTGGTCAGCCCTCTCGCGAGCATGACCTTCTGCTGATTCCCGCCGCTAAGATCGTTAACCGTTTGGTCGATGTGGGGAGGGCGAATCTTGAGTCTATCAATGAGGCTTCGAACCGTGGATTTCTCGCGTCCGATATCTATGAACGGTCCCTTCTCGAAAAGGGGGACTGCTGCCAGTGTTTGGTTTTCCCTTACCGAGCGGCAAAGCACCAAACCTTCCTTGTGTCTGTCCGCAGGAAAATACAGAATTCCGTTTTTTATGGCTTTTGACGGGTTCATTTTCTCAAGCGGACGATCGAAGAGCAGGCTTGACCCGGCAGTAATTCTCTCCAGACCGAAGATTGCCCGTCCTACCCGTGATTTCCCGGCGCCCACCAGACCGGCGATACCGAATATCTCGCCTTCGCGCACCGTAAAGGTCACGTCACGAAGCCCACTGGCCGTCGTAAGTCCTTGTACCGTCAGCACGGGTTTTCCCGGAGTGTGGGTAAGAGTTGGAAAAACCTCAGTGTATTCGGTACCGGTCATCAGGGAGATCAATTTTTTTTCATCGGCATCGGCCATCTCGAGTGTGTCTACATATTTTCCATCCCTGAAGACAGTTATGCGGTCACCTATTTTCCTCAGTTCATCCATGCGATGAGAAATGTACACCACTCCCACACGCTCGCTCTTTAGCTTTCTAATGATCTCGAAGAGCTTTTTGACTTCCTTGTCAGTAAGAGATGCGGTCGGTTCGTCCAGGATGAGTACGGACATCTTTTCTTGAAAGGCCTTGGCGATCTCTACCATCTGACGTTCGGCCCGAGTCAGATCCGCAACCCTGGCAGTCAAGTCGAGATCGAATTCAAGCCGCTTTAATGACTCCTCAGCCTTTCCCTGCATGGACTCTTTGTCCAGCAATCCTCCTTTGACGATCTCTCTGCCCAGAAAGAGATTCTCCAATACGGTGAGTTGCGGCACGAGGCTGAACTCCTGGTACACCGCAGAAATCCCAGCTATTCTCGCGTCGTGAGGACTCTCGAATATCGCCTGCTCACCGTGGATGAAGATTTCTCCCTCATCCGGCTGGTACGATCCAGCTATGATTTTCGTTAACGTGGACTTGCCTGCTCCGTTCTGGCCGAAGAGAACGTGTACCTCACCAGGCAAAAGCTCAAAGCAGACTCGATCCAATGCCAGCACGCCAGGGAATTTCTTGGTGATATTGACGAGTTTTAGCGCGAGATCAGGCACGGTCTATTCTCCTTTTCGCGTTACTGCTACTGCCGCAGCGAGGTGTGAGGCGACGCTCCTGACGAAGAAGCGTCACCCAACCGATTACCTATTGCTCACTTCTTGGGTTCCACCTTGAATTCCGGTCGAAAATCCCGAGGTCCAAACAACAACTCGTAAGAGTATTGATCGATGTTTGCCTGGGTGAGAGTCGGGATGATCGGGCCTGCTCTGAACGGGAAATCCTTTCCGGGTTTCTGGCCGTTGAGAATCCGGACCATCATGTCTACAGCCATCTGCCCTTGAGTCACTGTGAGGTCGGATGGTGCAGCGGCGACAGTGCCCTTTTTAATTTTTTCATAGAGTGGCGGGATGATGTAGGTTGACACGACTTTAACTGACTTGGTGCGGCCCGTCTCGGCAAGGGGACCTACCGCCGCGTCTGCTGCAACCGCATTTCCTACCAAATAGTCGATTGTGGGGAAGGTTTTCAGAGCGTTCTCGATGAGATCGAGTTGCACGTTCTTTCCCGTGTCTCCCCACTTGACCGCGAGCATGTTGACCTTGCCGTCAAACTGCTTGATCGCCTCGTTGAAACCGTCCAGGGTGTCCGGTGCCCAACCCGACCCAGCCGGACCCGGCAGGAAGACTATATTGATTTCCTTTTTGCCCTGGGTTTTCGCATCCGATACAACAAACTCCCCTGCGTGTTTACCCATGTCGAAAAACGAAACGAGCGCCTTGCCGGCAATGTCTTGAGCCTGAATATCGTTAATGACTTCTACGACAGGAATTCCCTTTTTGGTTAACTCAGCCACTGCGGGATCCAATGCGGTATAGGAGATGGAGCCTAGAATGATCCCATCGACTTTTTGCTGCCCAAGGTTTTCCACCTGCGAGACTTGCTTCTCCACCTCTGTATAACCACCGGCAGCGACCAATTGAATCCCCACTCCCAACCGCTTGGCTTCCGACATGATGCCGTAATTCACCGCAAGCCAATACGGATCCTTCAGGTGAGGGAAAGAAACGCCAATAACATACGGTTTGTCGGCCTTTTCAGGGGGCGACCAGTCTTCCGCCTTGGGGCCGTCGAGGCTTGCGGCCGGTTTTCCTGACTTCTTTTGTTTCACATCGTACGTGCCGTAATAGGAATTCACCTTGACCGGCCACCAAGGTTTCTCTGCTGCCAGGCACATGAGGCTGTTCGCCAGAAAAATCCCGCTCACCAGCACAATTGCCGAGACCAATTTTCTCGACGACATAGATCTACCGACACCCATTTGTTTCTCCTTTGCACTCAACGCATTTTCACCCGGACAACTCCTCTTCTCCGGCAGTTGTCGGAATATCTTCCGATTACATGAGGGCAGCTTCGGGAGTTCCCCACGTTCGGACAAAGCAAGGCGGTCACTCCAAACCGGCAGGCGGAACCTGTCGAAAACCTGGTGCTCGCCATACGAATTGACGCTCCCGTCATCCCACAGATCGGCAGTCCGGATCAGCGTGAAGACGGCCATTCCTGAGAAGATGCGATTACAACTCTTCTTATCGGTCGTTGCGACGGCGAGTCAGTGCCTCGGTCGGAGTTTTTAGATTGATTCCCCGAATATTTCCGCTGAGCCCTTTTTCGATGAGTTCCAGAATCAGTTTGCGTATGTCTTCGATCAAGACAGACACGATCAGCCATTCGCGATCGTTGTCGTCAACGTGGACTATCTGGCTCTCGACCGACACTCCTCTGCCCGCAAGATATGATCGAGGGTCGAATTTCAATCCTCTCTGCGGGATCTCGATGAGTATGTGTGACAATCCCTGAGGCAAACGTTGAAGGGCGAAATCTTCCGGGCCCATTTTCTCACCAGGACAGGCTACTTCTGAGCAGGGGAGTATCAAAAAGTGGGCCAAAGCGCGGGTGGCGGGGTAAGTAAAAAGATAAGCACCTGAAGTATGTGATATTAAGGGGATGTGGATGTGTCGGTATTGGAGTCTGAAATTTCCACATTCCTGTAGTGGTAATTAATGCAATATTGCATAGGCATCGTCAAGATGAGGCTTATTCACCTTATCTGAGCTTGATTATGCAGGAATGCATCAAGTGATGCGGTATTGCATCGGCTGGTCGGCCGCTCCTGCACTTACGCGGACACTCAAGTCCCCAAATATCTCTTCATCTTCCGCGAAATCGTCGATTGATTGATCCCCAGGTGCGGAGCTGCCTTCTGCTGGGAACCGTATTTGCGGACAGCTTCTGCAATGTGTTCCAGCTCCAATTGGTCTATCGCCTTCTTTAGAGAGCCGTGTTCGATGGCGTTCTTCAAACGGCCGGGATCGGCATGCTCGCGCACTGAAGGCGGAAGCCCGTTCAAGGTGACCACCTCTCTTCTGCTGAGAACCATTGCTGACTCGACAATATTTTCAAGTTCCCTCACATTGCCGGGATACTCGTAGTGGAGCAGGGCATCGAGGGCTTCACTGTCTATGGACCTATCAATACTGTGCTTGGATCTGAACTTCCTCGTGAAAAAGGTTATCAGATCCAGGATGTCCTGGGTGCGGCCTCTCAGAGGCGGAACTGTCAGAGAAACCACGTTCAACCTGTAGAACAGGTCTTCTCTGAAAGCACTCTTTTTCACTTGTTCGGCCAGATCCCGGTTTGTTGCTGCTATGACTCTGGTATCGACAGAGCGAACAGCAGACCCTCCGACGCGCATGATACATTTCTCGTCCAGGAAACGCAGCAGTTTCACTTGCTGGCCCAGTGGAGCTTCGGATATCTCGTCGAGGAACAAGGTGCCGCCTTCGGCCATTTCCACCAGTCCCGGCTTTCCCTTTGCTCCGGCTCCCGTAAAAGCCCCTTTTTCATATCCGTACAGTTCTGACTCGAATAACGTATCCACGATTGCTGCGCAATCAACCCTGACGAATGGCCCTTCCGACCGTTCGGACTTATGGTGGATGAGTTTTGCCAACTGGCCTTTACCCACGCCCGATTCTCCGTTAATCAGGACAGTGGAATCGAATCGAGCCACCCTGAGTGCTCTTTCATAGATGGATTCCATCTCCCGGCTGCGGCATACGAAGAAGTTGCTCTCGAGGTCTCGAAGATGAAAGTCCAGCAGCTCGCTTCGGTATTGATCGACCAGAGCTTTACTCTCGTCCAGTTCACGGCGAATGCGGTCGAGTTCGGTTATGTCACGATCGTTTATGATGATGACATCAATCTCTCCCTGGGAATTGAGTATAGGGTTGCCGGTGGCGAGGACTCTCTTGTCCGCTTTCGTGGTCTGAACCAGTGTCACAGTGGTTTTTCGCTTAAGCACCTCCATGGTGACCGATTCGTCTACGTAGCCGTTGGCTACAAGCTCGGAGACGTTCCGTCCGAGGATGTCCTCGGCTTTGCACCCTGTAATTCGTTCGGCAGCTTTGTTGAGCTTTACCACATTGCCCTGCCTGTCTGTGATCCACAGGCCGTCATACGAGGATTCCATGATCGAATCCAGAAGCTGTGCCATTTCTCTGTACGATTCCAGTTCCATGGCGTACTTGTCGTAAACGAACACTGCTTGAAAAAAGGAGACCACTCCTTCAATTCCGGTTTTGAACCGCAAAGGCAAGTGATTGGTTATATAAAGCTTACCTCCGATGGAGCTGCGGACTCCAAGCTGTGGCATCCCGTCCTGAAAGATCTTCGATATGTCTTCCCAGAGTGAACGCTGAATGTCCCGGGCATGGCACTTCACCAACTCCTCTTGGGGGCTTCCCAGGAATCTCGCTGCTGCTCTGTTTGCGTACGCCACCGCTCCGGATGGGAGAACGACAATGATCCCGTCCGGCACAATGTCCGTTACGGAACCGAACACTTCAAGAAGTTCGGAGAGCGTGTTGTGAGGTGTTTGCATCGGTCGGTCAGCGAAGCCTGTTACTCGGGTTATTTCAAATTTATGCGCAATTGTTACACGTTCCTATCTGGAGAGGCAAGGCTCCCGATCTGAACATGTGGTCCGGGCTCCCGGACATAAGTATTACGAACGTTCATATATCAATACTGCATTCTGAACAAGCAACCCGTCGAGGGGAGAAGATCGAACATGCGTTATGTCTCTGCTCGAGGAGTTGATCTTACATGGGAAAGGGATTGGGTTCACTTGACGGAATGACAAGCAGCATATTGTTGAACGTGAATAGGCTTTCATTCCAAATTCTTGAGTATAATTCGCTTCCATTGGACACTACTTGGACACCAAATTCGAGAGCTCAGGCCAAGTCACTCCGCACTTCTTTCGAGATCGTCCCATGTCTCTTTGTAGGCCTGTTCGAACCCGCTCTTGATTCTGGGATCACCTAATTCTCGAGAAAATTCTTCAAGAGCCTTCTGAATTCCCGTCCCGTAGGGATTACCCTGCTGGTGATCGAAGATCGCCGCCTCCTTAGCCCTGATTTGAGCCACATTGAGAGAGTAATCAAATCTTCCACTAGTGAGAAACGTCTTGGGATCGTCCGACATGCTTGACCTTCCTTCAGTGCATCTTTGTTCTTTCCCTGCTAATTTATCAGAAAATCTCTCGGAGTTGAAATTGTCAGCTCGAATATGTGACTGGGCGAATTGGATGATGAGCTTTCTCCATTTCAGAGATCGATTGATACAACCAAAGCCATCTAGCCGAGATTCCCCTGTAAAAACAAAAAAAACATCAAGAACCATCGAGGTCCGTCACTGGACCACGAGGCGACAAAAGATTTTGGTCTTCATCGGCAGCTACAGTTCGCGGGGCGACAGAAGGGCAGTAATCGCTTGCCGTTTTGTACGCCAGTCAAAGAGGGCTTGCTGGCAACAAAATCTGCTATCAGAATGGGACAAGTGGAACTTCGTCATCCGGGACGGCCATTCTGAAGACTATACCGTCGGGGTGGATGGCTTCTCATCAATCCTGAAGAAGATAGCGAAAAGCACCGGCACGAATATCATGGTCAGGACGCAGGCAAACAACAGCCCGAACATGAGAGCCACTGCCATCGCAGCGAAAAAAGCATCCTGCAGCAGGGGAATCATGCCCAGCACCGTGGTTATGGCTACCATGAGCACCGGCCGCAGCTTGCTGACACTACCATCCAGAATCGCCTGGTAGGGCGCCTTTCCCTGGCTGATCTCAGTGCTGACCTTGTCCATCACAACGATTGAGTTCTTTATCTGCTCACCACCCAAACTGAGCACTCCCAGCAGGGCCATGAAACCGAACGGCTGACCGGTGAGCAGCAACCCTGCTGTCACCCCGATGATACATAACGGCGCAGTTAACCAAATTACCAGCGTCGTCCGGATCGAATTGAAGAGACACACCACGATGAACACCATGAGCGTCAGGGCCATCGGCAGCGGCTTGGCCAAGGCGGTGCGGGCGTCTCGGGAATCCTCGTATTCACCGCCCCAATCGAGCGAATAGCCTGGAGGCAATTCAATCTGCTCGATTTGCGGCCGCACACGGTTGAACAGTTGGCTGGGCAGGCCGTGTCGCGGGTCGGCATGGACGGTGATAGTGGGGACTCGGTCTCGGCGCATCACCACGGGGTTTTCCCAGTTCATCTCGGCGCCGGAGGCAACCTGCTTCAAGGGGATCATATGCCGGGCAACCGGGCTCCAGATCTGCATGCTGTGAATCGCCTGGACATCGTTGCGCTCGGCTGGAGGTGGACGAGCGATGATCGGTAGCAGCCGCATCTCCTGCGGGAAGAGGCCTGTGCCAGAGCCGGCCGGCTCACGATAATAGCCGACTACTCGCCCTTGAAAGCAGGTTTCCAGGGCTTGACAGACATCGACCCGGGTGATGCCGTTGCGGCGCGCCTGCATTTCGAGCAGATCGGGTCGGATCACCAGTTCACGCTCCAACCAGTCGTCGCGCACACCCTTGGCTCCGCCGTCGTCCTGGATAACTTTTTTCGTCCGATCGGCAAGTTGGCGAAGCGTAGCTGGATCGGGACCCCGGAACCGCACCTGTACACGCCCGCCACTGCCCGGCCCAAGGAGAAATTTTCGGGTCACCGAGTTGGCATTTGGATAATTCTTGTCCAAATACTGCTGAATGTCAGCCACCATGCCGTCAATCTTGTTCTCGTCATCGACATCGATGAGGAACTGAAGATAGGCGCCGTTTTGCCTTTCCGGACTGTAGACGAGCATGAAGCGGAGACCACCGCTGCCGACAAACGTCGTTACGTGGGTTACTCCTTGCCGGGTCTTGATGAAACGTTCGACTTCTTCGCCGAATGCCTCCGTCTCGCGAATATAGGTGCCGGCAGGCAGGAAAACATCCGTCATGAATTGTGGCCGGGTGGCTGCGGGGAAAAAGCTCTGTTCCACCTTACCGAAGCCATACAGCGCCAAGGCGAACAGCACAAGAGCGAGGACCACTACTGTCCAGCGAAAGCGGAGCGCCGTCATCAACAGGCGCCGATAGGACCGAAAGACTATCCCCCCGTACGGGTCCTTGTTTCCGGCTGTACTATCGGCAGAGGGCGAAAAAAACTTGTAACTCAGGAAAGGGGTGATGGTGATCGCAGAAATCCAGCTTAGACTGAGAGAAATCAGAATTACCCAGAACAGCGAGTTGCAATATTCGCCAGTCCTATCCTCCGATAGTCCAATGGCAGCGAAGGCGATCACGGCGATAGCGGTAGCGCCGAAGAGCGGCCACTGATTTCGAGCCACCGCTTCGCGAACCACCTGGAGCTTGTCCTCGCCGGCCTCTATGCGGACCTTCAGCGACTCGGTGATGATGATCGCATTGTCTGTGAGCATGCACAAGGCAATAATAAGTGCTCCCAATGAGATGCGCTCCATCAAGAGATCACCCTCGAGATACATCACCATAAACGTCGCCATGATGGTAAGGAACAGCACCAGGCCGATGATGAGGCCGGTCTTTCTCCCCATTGCGAAAAAGAGCACGACAAAGACGATGGTGACGGCCTTGGCCAAATTGAAGATAAAGTTGTTGGTGGCTCGGGTGACGGCCTCAGGCTGGAAGTTTATCTCACCGATCTCGATTCCGATAGGCTGGTTCCCTTTGAGTTCCTCGAGTTTTTCCCGGACACCTTGGCCCAAGGTGACGACATTGCCGCCCTGCACCGTGGAGATGCCCAAGCCGATGGCCGGCTTGCCGTCATACCGAAGGAGTCGGCGCGGCGGGTCTTCGTTGTCCCGTTTCAGCGATGCAATGTCGCCCAGGGTGAGTTGACGGCCTGTCTTCTCTGATGCGATCACCAGTTGGAGCATTTCGTCGGCCGACCCGAAACCACCTTGAGGATCAAGCGCGAGAAATTGTTCCCCGACGCGCACGCGCCCGCCATCGGCAGCGGAGTTCGTGGCCTGGAGTTGGGCGTAAATATGCTCCTCATTGATGCCGAGCTCTGCCAGCCGAAACCGTGAGATTTCGAGAAATACAGCTTCCTGCTGCTCGCCAAAAAAATCCACTTTCTTGACGTTCTGCACCAGCAGTAACTCGCGCCGGATGTTTTCGGCATAGCGGCGCAGTTCAGGCAACGAGTAGCCTTCGCCGGTAATTGCCAAAAAGATGCCGTAGACATCGCCGAAATCGTCGATTACTACAGACTTGCCTCGCACCGAGGGTGGCAATCTCGGTTGGACATCGTTGATCTTGCGCCGGAGTTCGTCCCACACCTGAGGGATCGCATCTCTGTGGTATCGGGCCTTGATGAATGCTGTGACCACCGACCGACCGCGCCAGGACGCCGACTCGACGCGGTCGAGTTGGCCGAGTTCCTGTACGGCGCTCTCGATCGGGTTGGTGACCTCCTTGGCCACATCTTCGGGGCTGGCCCCGGGGTAGGGCGTGATAATTAACGCCTCTTTTATCGTGAACTCCGGATCCTCGAGCCGGCCCATCCGCTGATAGGCCATGAGCCCACCGACAATGACCACGAATATGATGAAGAGCACAACGCGGTCGTTGCGGACGGAGATTTCACCAAGATTCATGGCTAGCTACCTCCGAGCCCGGCGCCCAGGTCGCGAACCTTCATTCCTTGGCGCAGGAACGACACACCCGCAACGGCGATGCGGTCGCCGGATTTCAGCCCGTCAACGATCTCGATCTGACTGCCCGAAGGTTCGCCGATTTTCACCGAGCGGCGGGTGACTGTTTGATCCGGACCTACGACCCACACCACTTGCTCCCCCGTGCTTTCATTGAAAACAGCAGAAACCGGTACCATTAACCGGTTATCGGCCGCATTGGCTCTGCGGTAAACAAGAGTAACTCTGGCGGTCATGCCCGGCAGTAAGTTCACGTCGGTCGGGACCTTCATGGCGACACGAACTGTGAACGTCTGGGTAACCGGGTCTGCCGCTTGCCCTACCTCGGCGATATGCACCGGAAACTTTAGTCCGGGCGAACCGCTGAATTCCGCGAAGATCTGCTCGATGTCGGTCGAGCGAATCTGGGCAAACATGACCGCCTCGGGCACATCAGCGGCGATAAGAATCTCGTCGACGTCCTGAAACAGCACAATCCGATCTTTCGCCCTGACGCTCTGTTGTTCCTCGACAAATCGCGTGGCGACAACGCCATTAAAAGGCGCGACCAGCGTGGAATCCGCAAGCTGAATGTTGCCTCCGGCTACTCGTGCCTCGAGCCCCCGGACCTCGGCCTCCTTGGCTTCGATCACTTCCTGGCGGGCAGTCATCGCCTTCTCCAGCAATTGACGAGCGGATCTTTGTTCCTCGAGGGCGACGTGGTAGGCAGCTTCGGCGCGCTCGTAAGCCGCTCGCGATATGGCATTGGAACGGAGCAGCCCTTCATGGCGATTGAAATCCGCTTCCGATTTGGCAAGGGTAGCCTCAGCCGCCCTCAACTGCGCTTCCAATCGCTCTCTCTGCTCAGTTCGTTCGCCAGCCTTTAGAGCGGTGAGGTCAGCTCGCGCCTGATCCAGTTGGCTTTGGAGATTCGTAAGCTGGGCCTGGAATTCGTCTTGCCTCAGTTGAGCGATCATCTCGCCCTTAGCTACCCGCTGCCCTTCCTTGAACGGCAATTTAACGAGCAAACCTGATACCAGGAAGGCAAGCTCGGCTTTTCTCGAAGCTTCGACCTTTCCGGGTAAGGAACGTGTACGCGAAGCTCCGCCGGCTGTCACGACCACCGTTTTGACGGGACGGACCATATCGGAAGGGGGCGCAGTCTCCTGCGCACAGCCGGCAACGAGACAAATTATCGGCAAAGCGACCAGCATAATTCGTCCGGGTCCCGTGTGACCAAGACTTCCGGCCTGCATAACTGCCTCCTAAGTTTGAGATAATGAAATCTCGAGGGCTTACGCCTATCCACGGCTGGCCTGCGGCTACATTGGGATGAATCTGATGCTTGCCAAGACTACTTGCAAGTAAGTCTTCTCTCTGACCAAGTTTCTATGCTAGTGCCGGCTTGCTTGCCTTCCTGGCCGCTAGTGCAATGAAGATGTAAGACCACCCGTTTGTGATGAGTTCTATTGCGATAAACAGGCCTATGACAAAGAGACCTGACAGTGGCCAATTGGCCATAATAAGGCCCCCCAAAACGATCGAGACGATGCCTCCCAGCAGGGGCACAAACCAGCTTCCTGTGTCTCGCATCTGGAAGGCCATGATGACGCGGATGATGCCCACCGCTATGAATACTGCCGCCAGAATCCACGTCAGAAGCAGCTTAGCTGCCAGAGGGTTCCAAATCACGAAAACACCTCCGACCATGTAGAGCACGCCGATCAGAACGTGATATGCGAGGCTTTTCCATCCCGTGCATTTGACAGCTTCGACAAACTGAGCCATCCCTCCGATGATGATAAGTACTCCAAAAAACATCGCTCCAGCCAGCGAGAGGGCAAAGAGTCTTCCCAGACCGATTACACCCAGGATGATGAAAAGGATCCCCAAAAAGAGGAGCCATACCCAATTCTTAGACGCTTCACCGAAAACGGCTTCCGGATTTCCCGCTGTTGCAACCGCTTGGGCTGTCATGACACTTTTTCCCCTTCCACGTGTTTGGTCATTGATTCAGAAGGTGCTGACCAGCATGCTCTCATTGATTCCACTGATCCTGCAAAGTTTGCTTCCAATAAGCTGATGGTTAAAAATAAGTTCTGAGAATGACTTGGACCTCCAATATTGGGCGGATACCTGTTCTTGCGTCAACCTCCCAGCCGTATGCGATGGCTGCGCTCATGTCGTTACACAAACTACTTCTTCTCTCGTGCTTTTCGGTTTCCCCGGAAGTACTGGAATTTGTAGAGTCGCAATGATTTGGGGCACTTTTCTCATCCCAGATAAATCCCTACGATTTCATCATATGTGCGATGTACGCGAGTGAAAGAAGTATGCCCAGCACAAGTCCAATTATTGCTGGAATTTTCCCTTCTCCTCCATAGGCTTTTGCTTTGGATAAACCAATGGCGCTTAAAATTAGAGCAAGAAGCGATATTATTCCAATTGTGTAAAAGAATACACCAACTACGCCTAAAATTAACCCGGCTAATGCATAATAGTTTCTGCGTGTGATAACTGCGTCATTCTCATCCAAAACTCGTTACCCCCCCATGAAGTCTGCAGAATTTTGACCTCAATGTCAACTTACCTCCTTCAACCGCCCTGTTTCGCTTTCCATTGTTTTTGCCTGCTGTTGGCATCTTGCTCATTTTTTGGTGACTCGGCCATTAATCTGGCACGCTGCTACTTCAGAACACATCGGCTCACAGCTCTATTCGGTCCGTTTAGAACGAACCGAATAGAGAACCGAGGACAATCACTGCCACAAGTGCTAACAGTGCGCCGACGATACCGACCATCACGATGTCAAAATAGCTCTTCCGGTGCGTGGAGCCGCAAACGGCCAGCAGCGTGACGACCGCACCATTGTGCGGTAGGCTGTCGAGACTCCCTGCGCCGATCACAGCGATCCGATGCAGCAGCGCAGGATCGATGCCTTGCTGCACGGCGATTTGCATGTACGTATCGCCAAGAGCGTCGAGCGCGATGGTCATCCCGCCGGAAGCCGAACCGGTCAACGCCGACAGGAGATTGGTCGAAATGGCCAGCGAAACCAGCGGCCCACCTTCGATCGACAATACCCAGTCGCGCACTATCTGGAATGCCGGCATGGCAGCCACGACTGCCCCGAAACCAACCAGGCTCGCGACGCTCAGTACGGGTAAGGTCGAGGCGTTGGCCCCGGCATCGACGGTATCTCGCAGCGCCTGCAACCGCTGGTAATTTAATACGATCAGAATGACCCCGGCTGAAATCAGCGCCGTGATAACCGACCAAATACCGCTGACTGCCGAGAGTGGCTTAGCGCCCCACCGAGTTTCGGCCAGAAAACTCGTGTCGAGACGCGGCAGCACCACCATGGACATGGTGAGATTGACAAGGATCACCACGATCAGAGGAAGTACGGCCACCAGGATGGTGGGACCCTCTTCGCTACGGTGCCCATGGCGCATCTCGGCCGGGTCGAACGAACTGGCGGTGGTGGCCCGTTCGCGCACGAGCTGATCTTCGGCAGCGACATCGGGCGCAACGAGCGCCTCCCCATAGCCCTCGCCGGCTTCACGGGAGGCCGCTTCGGCCCGCCCCAGCCACCACAGGCCGAAGCCCAGCATAATAAGGGCCGCAATGACGCCCAGTCCAGGCGCAGCGAAGGGCGTGGTGCCAAAGAATGGCATCGGGATAGCATTCTGGATCGCGGGCGTGCCCGGCAGAGCGGACATGGTGAAGGTCGAGGTGCCGAGGACCACGGCGGCCGGCATGAGGCGACTCGGGATATCGGCCGTTCGGAAGAGAGCCTGCGCCATCGGCACGATCACAAAGAAGGCCACAAACAGGCTCACCCCCCCATAGGTGACCAGAGCGCCCGCGAGCACGACAGCGGCAACGGCGCGGCTCGGACCGAGCTGCTCGGTCATGAACCGGGCAATGGTCGAGACCGATCCGCTGTCGTCCATAAGTTTCCCGAACACGGCCCCGAGGAGGAACAGCGGAAAAAACTGGGCGATAAAAGTACTTGCTGAAATCATGAAGGTTTGGGTCCAGTGAGCCAGCAACGGTTCTCGCGACGCGAGAGTGGCAATCAGCGCCGCCGCCGGAGCGAGCACAAGAATACTCCAGCCCCGAAAGGATAGCCAAATCAGAGCCCCGAGGCCAAGCAGAATGCCGAACAGTCCCATCAGGTAAGTTCCTTCCATCAGTGGGTCGAGCTCGCCTCAGAATCCCCGCGTCATCCTTAGAGTCGTTTCGGCGACACTCTGCACTTCCTCAACATAATCCAGGCTCTGTTTCTAGCCCTTTTTGCAGATCGTGAGAGTTGATGCGTCGCGGCAAAGCTGAATTTCGCTCCTCCAAAGGCATGCGTCCAGACGCATCGGACGACTACAGCCATGTCAAATGGCTATGGTTGGAATCTCGAGCATTCCTCGCGTCAGCTCTTCAGGTACACGGAGCCGATGTCAATGGTAGAGCGCTTTCCCAGGTTCCGGTAGTTGTCTTCAAGCCACACTGAAGTTGTGCGATAGCCCACGTCATGCAAATGTTCCAGGAATGCCCATTCCGTGTTGACCTTACTGGATACGCCGAGCGGCTTGAGCTCCGCATCCGCGTTAATGCGGTGGAACAGCACATCCTTGTATCGTTCATGTTCCAGATCTCCCGCGTCGATGAGCTTCTTCAAAAGCGCCATAGAGCGAATATCCTTTATCAAGCTTGCATTAAAGGTGATCTCGTTAATACGGTTCAGGATATCGCCGGCGCTGCGAGGAAGTTCCTCGCGCAGTATCGGGTTGATCTGTACGATCACAATGTCATGCGACTGGCATTCGTCCACCAGCGGAAAAAGCGACGGATTGCCCATGTAACCGCCATCCCAATAAGCCTCGCCGTCTATTTCCACCGCCTGAAACATAAATGGTAAGCAGGCTGAAGCCATTACCATGTCCACGGTCATTTCGTCCCTGCGAAAAATCTTCAGCTTACCTGTGCGGACGTTTGTGGCTGCGACGAATAGTTTAATGCCTTCGGCATGGCGAACATGATCGAAGTCCACAAGACGAGCGATGAGACTGCGGACCGGATTCAGATCGAGAGGATTCAGTTGATAGGGAGACACAAGACGTGACATCAGATCGAACGTGATATAACCGGGCGAGAAATCCAACGTCCAGCGTCCGAGCAGGCGATCGAGCAAGGTCCTTTGGAGGGGAGAGAATGAACCCGCCTGGCTCACTGCCGACCAGAAGTTTTTTAGGGCCTTCCTTGCGCCTTCTTTACCTTCGCTGTCAAGCCCGTCTGCCACAACCACGCCATTCAAAGCCCCGGCGCTGGTACCGCAGATTCCCTCTATCTGAATCCGATCATCTTCCAGCAGGCGATCCAAAACACCCCACGTGAATGCGCCGTGGGCGCCACCGCCCTGTAACGCCAGTTCTATCATTATTGGCTCAGACACAATGTCCTCCATTTAGGGTCCAACTCACGCCCTGTTGACAAATTGTTTCGAATCGGATGACCAACACTCTTTTCATCAAAACACAGAAAGCTTTCTCTCTCAAGATGGGAAAGCGCACCTCATAAAAAGGAAACAAATCCGGTTTCTCCACCCCTCTCAGATTGTTTGAGCGCGAACAGACCACATTGATGGCTTACCAGCGGCTCCATAGGCCGGGTGCATACTATTGCGTCCGGTAGGTCGAATCCGTCCACCCCAATGGAAACCCTTGCATATGTGCAGAGATGCGAAATTTGTGCCAAGTTTTTCAACGGGATACATTGGGGTATACTATAGCTTGATTAAAGGGCATTAAAAGTAAGATGAGATGTTATCAAATCAGATCCGTTTGGGGGGCCGCCGAAGTTCGCGCGAGGGAAAAACATCCCATAAAGTGTAAATTGTGCCCGATTTATCGGTGTCTTGAGCGGTGCGTTGAACAACTGAAGTTGACCATGGGGTATTCACAACTGGCACCAGACCATACGAGAAAGGCGGTATGTGTTCTTGACAGCATTATTAAACACCAAGATGTGGTGGTCCGTCCAGAATTCTTGATGGACACTATTTGGACACCAGCCCCAAAAAAGAGAAAATCAGGGTACGCCTATCATGCAGAATACCCTGATTTACTTAATTCTTTTCGTGGTCGGGACGACTGGATTTGAACCGGCGACCCCGGCATCCCGAATGCGAAATCAAACCAAGCCCGGAACGATTTCCCTGTGATTCAAGTCCTTTCTGTTTTCGTCGATTTTTGTGAAGACACGGAAATCCCAAAAAGTGTGAACATATGTGAACACGATTTGCCAAGCTGAAATGTATCAAGTGTCAATTTCGATTCGCCGGAATCCAATGTTCCACAGGACCAAACTGCTTCGTAATCCTGAGTGCCGGTCAAATACAGATTTTCATAAAATTCGGGAATTGATGTGGAAAACGGTTCAGACTGCGCACAATTCTAAAGCCGCAGCTTACAGGTTTTCCGAGTCGTTGCCCACAACATTATCCCAGACGAGTTGGGATTTCGTCGCTACGAAAGCCAGATTCTTCAGCAGATCACCGACGTCGTCAGTCTCAACGGCTTTTTCCAATGCGATCTTTATTTCAAACAACATGCGTTGGTGCTTGTCTGGTAGTACCATGCTTCCTCCGTTTTCGTTTGCACTCTATATGTACTGAATTGTAACGAATCTTGGTACAGGATGATCGCGAGCAGGCTGTTACTCATCATGCAAGTTCAAATTCGTTGAAGTGTATCGATCGTTTTTTCAGAATGATGGATTCATGAGAAAATTTATCATGACTGGCTCCATGCCCGATTGCTCGCATAAGGCTGTAAATACTCGGTATTCAGGCTCTACAAAGACTTTTTTGAAGCACATCCCCAACGGTTTCGGCATCAACTATGATTAGAACCGATTTTTGCACCGGCTCCTCCGACGTACTTCAGTCGCTATACGGCTTACTTGCCAACTGATTGCTCACACCCCCTGAACGGACCTCCGCTCAGTCTTGCAGGAACTTGTTTATACTGAACAGGCTCCTGGACTGTGAGAGAAGGATCTCGCATTTATCTGCCATCTTTAAAGTGCGTCATGAAAAATGTGCTGGGTTTGGGCGTTTAGGCTGCTCATCACGCATTTTAAAAGCCCGCTTCAGCCTCTACGCCCTGTATGTATTTGTCACGTGTTCCCAGATAAGCTAGGGCAGCCCCGTAATCAAACACAGACTGCCCAGTTAATCGCTCGGAATGAAACATACTCGTTCTCCTTATGTTCCACCTACCTGAGTTGAATCGAGAAAGGAACCTCAACATATAGCGAACTAGAATCGGTACTCCTGATCGTCACTGAATAGGTACCGGCAGTGTCCAAGGAGCCATCGTATAGGAGCTGGTCGCCGGAAATTGTGAAAGCGGACATCGCAGAGGCAGGATCACAGTCTGTCATGTCGTAGGTAAACGTTTCCCCAGTGTTAGGATCTGTGGTCGTGAACGTCCCAACTGTGCCCGACGTAAAAATATCAATTGTGTTATTATCGATAGTTATGTGCGTCGGTGGGTCAATAACGTTTATCGTCATGGTGAACTCGGCGCTGGACAATGAACCATCGGATACCGTGAAGGTAAAGCTCGCATATCCGGGCCCGTTTTCGTTTTCAACAGGAACAAACGTCAGGAGGGCTATTTGCGCAGCAGGGATCACTTGGCCTTCAATGACCTCAAGACCATTCAGCAGAAGCTGACCGTCTGCAGGCAAACTCGTGATCGATATCGATCCTAACGGGTCCCCGTCCAGGTCATTGAACCCAAAATCCGTTGCACCAAACGTATAAGTGATATCCTCAGCCGTTGTTACGGTATTGTTGGAAGCTGTCGGAGCATCGTTAACCGGATCGACGGTGATGCTGGCGGTTTCGGCGGCTATGCTGAACGGATTGACCCCGCCGGTCATGGATGCATTGACGCCGGTTTGTCCATTGGAGAACCCTCCTGTACGGTCCCAGGCACGGAATGTAAAGGCCGGATCATCCGTCCCGTTCCAGTCTGCATTCGGCACAAAGCGGAGCTTGGTGATACCGTCTGCGAAGAGC
>JBGSLQ010000039.1:0-10972 GCA_041740635.1 Desulfomonilaceae bacterium
TGGAAACAACCCAAGGGCCATCTGAAAAAGGTCGGTATCTTGCATCGGGAGTCCCTCCTGGACGATACCCGATACCAAAAACCGAACCCATGCGCAACACACTACAAATTGACGTTACCCACACGTAACAGCGAAGAGCCAACTTTTTCTCACCAAGAGGAGAGGATCGCCTTCCACCGGAACAAACAAATGTGCATCCTGACCTGTTCCGGAATAATAAAACAAATCCGCGCGCTGGAGAACGATGGCTCCCTCGAAGCCATTTTGCCCCATCAGGCTCTGGAGCGCTGAAATGCGAGATTCAATTTCTTCTTTCGGAGTAGAATACATATCGACCCGCTCATTTTTCGCTTGTGCAGCGTACCATTGCACGCGTTATTCCTGAGGACGAACAATTACCTTCATGGATTCCCGCGCTTCAGCGACAAGCCTGAATCCGTCAGCGGTTCTCGACAGGGGCAGTACATGGGTGATCATATCCTTCACGTTCACCCTGCCTGACGCGATCAACTCAATTGCCGCCATAATATCGTGGGGAGAGCCTGCATACGAAGAAGTCGTGGTGATTTCTTTGCGCCAGAGTTCATTAAACGGTATTTCCACCTTTGCTCCCGGATCTGAGGGAGCAAAAAACAGGATTGTTCCTCCCCGATCCACGGAACGCATTCCCTGGGCAATTGCAGATGGTGCTCCTGTGGAAATGATCACCAGTTCAGCGAGGCGGCCGTCATTGTGCTCCATGACCTGTTGCGGCAAATTCCCGCTCGCGGTAATCGCTACGTCAGCTCCCAATTTCATGGCCGTATTCAATCTGGATTCCGCAATATCGATGGCTATGATGCGACTGGCACCGGAAATCTTTGCCATCTGGATGTGCATGAGACCGGCTATGCCGGCCCCTATGACCAAAACCCTTCTTCCCGGGAGCCAACCTGCATGTTCCTGACCGCGAATTACGCAAGCGAGCGGTTCGATGAACACACCCTCATCGTAAAGCATGGTGTCAGGAAGACGATAGGTTCCGTTTGTCACATTTATTGCCGGGACTCTCAGAAACTCCGCAAATCCTCCGGGATCGAATGTAGTAGCGGCAAGGGTGTCGCACGTGGAATGATGGCCGGAAATGCAGTAACGGCACATATTACAGGGAACGTGATGTGATACGAAGACGCGATCTCTTTTTTTCCAGCCGTTGACCGACTCCCCGGTTTCCACGATTTCGCCTGCTATTTCGTGACCGAGAACCAAAGGAGCCTTGGGTAATCTGTACCATTCAAGGACATCGCTTCCACAAATCCCGCTGGACCATACTTTTACCAACAATTCGTCCGGGCCGATGACAGGCACAGGCATATCTTCGACTCTGACATCATTGTTGTTGTAGTACATTGCTACTCGCATAACATCTCCATTAAGACGGATGTCCGAAACATGAGTTCCGGACATCCGACAAGTTTCCGTTTGAAAAGAAGTGCTCTGAACTGACGCTAATACCGCTGCTCTTTCATGCAGCAAGATCTGGGGAACCTTTTTGTAAAAAGGTTCCCCAAACCCTTCCAAAAACTTTTAACACTGGTCTACATTCTGGTTTTTTCTCAGAAAAAAACCAGAATGTAGACAAATGCTAGAAGTTCTTAGGAAGGGGCTCGGGGAAACACTTCTTACAAGAAGGGTTTCCCCGGTCTACTGCTTTGAAAGAGCACTGGTTTAAGAGGCTTTTCGAGCGGCTTTCTTTTCGTCTTCATAGATTTTCAGGGCGGATTCGGGTTTCTCGTTATAGTGGACCACGGCCCGTACCGCCTTTATCATTCCAACCGGGCAGTCAGACTGAAAAATGTTGCGGCCCATATCCACGCCCACGGCCCCTTCCGTCACCGCATTGTACGCCATGGTGAGTGCATCCAATTCCGCTATCTTTTTTCCACCGGCCATAACAATGGGAACAGGGCAGGTGCCTGTCACGCGCTCGAAATTTTCACAATAATACGTTTTCACGATATTGGCTCCCATTTCGGCAGCCATACGGGACGAAAGCGAAAGGTAACGAGCGTCTCTCGCCATATCGCGACCCACTGCAGTGACTGCAAGCACGGGAATTCCCGCGGCATAACCTGCGTCAATCAGATCTGCAAAAGCTGCCAAAGTCTGATGCTCGTGAGGTGCTCCGATGTAGATGGAGAAAGCCATACCGCAGGCATTCAGACGCATGCAATCTTCGGCGGAAACGGTGAGGGTCTCGTTTGACAATTCCGTGAGTACGCTCTGACCGCCGGACACTCGCAATACAATGGGAATTTCACATCCCGGCGGGATCGAGGTTCTCAATATTCCTCGAGTGAGCATGAGACAATCTGCATAGTCCAGAAGAGGAGCCAGAGTGTCTTCCATATTTTCCAGCCCCGACGTGGGTCCCTGAAAATAGCCGTGATCGACAGCCAGCATGACGGTACGGCCTGTATCGGCCTTTATAATTCTGGACATCCGGTTCTTCATTCCCCAGTCCAGATGTGAACTCCCCTTCAGATGAAAATCTGCTGCTCTTCGATTTTCCACGAGCGCTATATTGCGTGCTTCCTTGAATCCTTCCATATCAGCCATGCTGGTTTACCTCGTTTTGCGAAATGAATGATGTTCCACGATGAATCTTGGATGTTGTGACGGCGGCACCGATTCCATATTCAGGCAACGCTCCTGTTGCCGGAATGGATAATACTCCTTCGGTACAATCGAGAGTAACGTATTGACTTCTCCTATGTAACAAAGCCCAGGATTGGTGTCAATCCGAAGTCAAACGAACCGGAGCATCGATGGCGGGAATGAGAAAAAGAACCGTTGCCCTTGACTTGCTCCCTACTGTTCATTAATTTTTTTGCATTGTGTGGTATGTAATTTGTTAGATAGCTTTGGACTGCTCCCAAGAATATCGGACGATGTAGTTCTGAATGCATTATGAGAGGTGAGAAATTATGGCGGATTGGATACCGTGGTCAGACGATCTTGCATGCAACATTCCCATGATAGACGACCAGCACAGAGAGCTGTTTCGGAGGTTTAACATCCTGGGCGATGCGGTCTGGGACGGCAAAGGAAAAGAAGCGGTCGGGGAACTTCTGGATTTTCTGGCAGACTATACGGTCAAACATTTTGGTGATGAAGAAGCATTGATGGCTACCTACAAATATCCGGCGCTCGCAGCCCACAAAAAAGCCCACGAAGATCTGGTGAATGAAGTCCAGACGTTTATTCAGACGTATAAAACGCAGGAAGTGAATTCCTCGCTGATTATTTCCGTGTTGAACAAGTTAGGTGATTGGACCCGCGGACACATTCGAGGGATGGACCAGGAATACAGCCGATATCTGAGGCCGAAACTGGATGATTTATAACATCAGTGGTTCAGCATATCCCTGGAAATCGGGCAGAAATTGCTTACAAGGTTCAATGGATCTCCAGTTTTACTTCCTTGCCCCTATCGCGCAATAAATTGGTAATTGCTTGAATACTACGGCTCTTGAATCCCATTTCCTGGGGCAAATTGGGATTCAGGTGTGCGGGATTGATGGCTTGACCGAGATATATGCTTATGGAATCGGCATAGAGGAATTCCCAGGCAAGTTTGCTGGCTCCGTCCCGCTTGCCGACCAATTCCTCAATGTCGGTGATTTTCTCCAGTATTTCCAGAGCATGATTTACCGTATGCACTCCTTCGGTTACCAGTTCTATCCCTTCGAGTTTTCCCGTGGGCGGGATTTTGTTGGTCATGGTGGATAAGTCGACCACCACATCCTTGCCAAGCAGCTTACCAACAATGCCTGCCGTCGTCCCTCCACTCACGATTTTTCTGCCCGGCAGCGAAAGGAACAGGTTCACCACTGTCTCGTCTTCTTCTCGCTTAACCGGCGGGCCGATCATGAATGAGGCGAAACGCTTCGGACGGATCTTGAGCACCCCGACGGTCGTATCGTCGCCCGGACGTCCCTCGTACAGTTGTTTCGCCTGATCCACAAGGATCTGGGCGACTTTTTGTGCCGATACCTCGTCATAGACCTGCGTTTCCAGGAATTTGGCTATCTTTTCCCAATCCCAGCCAAGGTTGAGCAAGCCACCGATTCCCGCGTGAATCTCGCCATCGCTCACGGTAACGAGCCAATCGCCTGCTTCAACGCTGACCCGAGCTTCACGGATCTTTCTTGTCCCGATTACACGGTCCCGATATTTGAGCTCGCTCACATAGCCGCGTTTGAGAAAGAAAGTAGGTGGATTATCGAATTCGGCGAGATACACGCTGCCGTCTTCCATGACCTTGAGCAGGGTGAACGTACTGTAGGCGATTTTTCTCACTTTACATTCAGGGAGGGTGTCCGTGAGCGTTTCCACAACTTCTTCCAGCGGGAGACCTCTTTCCATGAGCCGCATGGCTATCTTGGTGGTAAGGGTGGCCAAAATATTGGCCTTTACCCCGCTTCCCAGTCCGTCAGACAAGACCATGAGCTTTCCGTGATCGATGGGGGCCACACCAAGGGAATCACCACAGAGAATTTCGCCGTGTTTGCAAACGTGAGCAGCCCCGGACTCAATGAAGAGGGCTTCGTTCATCTCGACTCTCCCTCTCCGGCGAGTTTGATCAATTCGAAGAGTGCAGCTTTGGTTTCGGCAGTGGTTTCGCCAAGGAGCCCGGCTATTTCCTGGGCAACCCGCATCTGTTGATGTATCACTTGTTGTGCTTTGGAAATAGTTTCGGCTTTAAAGACGTCTGCCTGCTGATCCTTCATGACAGTATCCGTGATGTCGAGAAGCATTAATACCCGGAGATCCTCTTCGGGCAGCTCGAAATTGTACAATTTCGCTGTCCGTCCCACTTTCTCCAATTGCAGCCATCTTGAGCTGGAATCTTCCTCATCCTTATCAAGAGGATCCACCCCGAAGAGCTGCCGAAAAGTCTTCCCCTGAATCGGTTCGTGTCCGGCAGGAGCCGCAAGATCAATGAAAGCATTGTTGTGATACACCACGCGGTGAGCTTCATCCGCCAGTGCTATTGCTACGGGCAAACGCTGGAATATTGTCTCGGCTCTTCGTTCCGCATGCTGTTTACGGGTTTTCTTGAGCATCTCCCTGGTTTGAAGAGCAGTATAGATCATCAAGAGTATTTGATGCGGACCGAATGGTTTGGGGATGTAGTCGAAGGCTCCGAGCTTTACGGTTTCTACGGCTTCTTCGGTGGCTTTAAACGAGGCAGTCATGATAACGAGCACTTCAGGCTGCCGATATTTGATTTCCTTCAGGAGTTCCTGGCCTCCCATTTCAGGCATGTCAATGTCCGCGACCACAACATCGTAGAATTGCTGTTCCAGGCAATTCAACGCGTCATTTACCGATCTCGTGGTCTTCACCTCGAATCCCTCACTCTCGAGGATTCGTTGACATATTTCCAGGACCTTTTCGTCGGTGTCCAGCACCAGAATGTGGCTGGTTGCACCGGATTCGTCCTCGGAGCTGGGAAAGATCAAGAGGGGATCCGATATGTGTTGCATTATGTGCGCCATGCCATCAGCCATTTTTTCCAGGGAAGCGAGCTTCTTGACGCGTGCAACCTGTTCCCGTGCCTGATTGAGTTCTCCCGTTTGCTCGGCCACTTTGGAAGCGAGCTGTTTGCCCCAGTCTTCCAATTTATTCCTCGATTCGGCGAGATTTCGGATCATGAGATTAAATGTGGCAGCTAATTCGCCAATTTCATCCCGAGCCATTACCGGCACTTCGCGGCTCAAATCCCCTTCCGCTGCGCCTCGTGCAGCATAAAGCATTTGTTCCAAAGGTCTATTGATCCATTGAACGAGATAATAGGAAATCGCGGCCATCAACAGAACGCCCAAAAAACCCACAATGAGAAACGTCGCAACAAGCTGATCTATAACGAGAGTTATAGGCTGTTCCAAAGTGGCCACCTGAAGGGCACCGATAATCTTGTTTTCCCAATCCCGCACAGGCTCCGTTGCTGAAAGGTACTTGGCTCCCATCTGGGATTCCCAGGTAATCTCAGACTGTCCTTTTTGCAATACTTCTTCCCGAATCCGGGAATCGGCAATGAAACCTATCGCAGGAAGTCCTTCTTTGGTCTTAAGTGTGGAGCTGATTGCACGATCGTGCTGATAAAGTGCTACATAGCCCACTTCTCTCCTGTTGTAGACTTCACCCCGGAACAGTCTGTGAGAAATACGATCCACAATGAGATTGTTGTTATTGAGCAGCACCCCTCCGTACAGGACGGCGTTCGTCTTGGAATCTATGGCCAGAGGATGCGCTGCCTGCATGATCATTCCGTTCTTGGAATCGAGTCTTTGCAGGAGAATCGGGTTCTCGAGGGCAAGTCTCTGGGTGGAAACAAGCATGAGACCTGAGGCTTCCTTGCCCCCCATTGCTGCAGTCAAGAGTGCATCATCGGTGATCTTTGTAGGCGTTCCCTCCTCTACAAAAGCTCTGGCGAGCAGTTTTCCGTTTCCGTCGATCACCGAAAGAAAGTCCAAGTCGTTTTCTACCGCAATTATGGCGAGTCGTTCCCGAAGACCTTTCAAATCTTTCTTTTCGATCAGGTCCCGTAGTTTATCCGATCCTGTGACGAGGCGAATCTTGAGTTCAAGAGTCTCCTGTGAACTCCTCAAGATGAAACCTGCCGTTGCCAGATCGCTGACAAGCCTTATTCTGGCACGTTCCAGGATGGTTTCTCTGGCAAGTCTCGTTCCGATGAGACTGGTGACCAACCCTACCAGGATCACCACTCCGAGGAATCCTCCCAGGACTTTCTTCTTCAGAGAAAAATCTTGGGCCCATCCGGTAAAGTCGTTCCAGCTCTTCCAGGGTACGCGTTTCGAGGTAACGGGATCCATGAGGTCACCTTCTTATTTGCGCTTTTGGAGTATTTCCGTCTGAAATATGTGATGCGCGTCATCAACCGAACCCGCATGAAACAGATCCTCGTCTATCAGAATGTTCACTCCCTCGGTGCACTTATCCATGCAGAAAGTGCCCTTGAGTTCCACTTCGCCATCAAGACGAGCATCCTTGATTGCTTTCTTGAAATAATCGATTATGTCGTGGGAACCTTTCAGATGACAAGCGCTCCCCACGCAAACGGTGATCACTCGCATCAATTGAACTCCTTTCATCGGAAGCTCCACAAATGTGAGCGTTTCGAGTGGTACCTGATTATATCCTGGATTCGAGGATTTCGGGTTCAGCCTTACGGACAGGGAAAAATCCGAACATAGAGCTTATCGTAAAACAGAAACGATGGCAAGCGAAGTTGAAGTGGCCTTGTGCTACCATACATGGTTCAAGACAAGTGATTTCGGGAACACTCGATCAAAAGTCGCGCTTTTTTCGCACTCTTTCTGAGAAACGCCGCAATAGGTTCGCGCCGTTTTACCCGGTTTTGGCTTTAAAATGTTGCCATACCTGATCCATAAAAGCTTCCAGTCTGGTTTTTTCATTTGTCTTTTTCAGACCGTCATAGACGAGAGTCAGCATCGGTGTATTGACATGGTTTCTGAGTGTTCGGAGCAGTGCAGTGGTAATAACTGTCCCGTAAGCGCAATTGAGAGCCATGAGATTGAGAATACCATGAGCTCCGGAATCTACCTGCTGCAAGGCGGTTCCAAGAGGCGCAATAATTCCGGTGGGAAGTTTTGTGCTGGCATGAGGCGAGACTTTGCGCCAGAGGTCAAACCCGGCAACATCAGTCGGGACGGACAAAGATCGTTTTACGATATCCGGGCTCTTGATTCGGAATTCGAGCAGACTTAGGAGCGCATATAAAAGACCGTTTCCCGCAGCCGATTTCGATCTGCCGCTTAATAGGCTCCAAACGAGGTTTCTCAAATATCCCAGCTTCAACGAATCGGAAAACATCGGCGGAGACCAGAGAATCCCGCCTAGAGATTCTATCTCCTCGTACACCCCATTATTCGCATAGGAAACAATTCTCGTGTAGTAATCCCCCGTAACGGCGATCACCGGTTTCGATTCCGATTCTCGCACGGTTGACTGATAAAGCGTATTGAAAGCGTCTTCAACTCCCTGACGAACGTGTCCGTCACATAAGGCACAGAAAAGGATGTCTCTTGCAGCAAAATAATTCGTGTTCAGTGCTTTGTGATCGTGTGCAAAAGGTCGAATAGCCAGAAATGCCTGTAACAGGACATCGTATGCATTCAGACCTTCCCAGAGTCTCAGCAGGATTCTCTGCTCAGCCCATCTACTGAGCCCTAATCGCGCGAGCACTTGACCGACATTTTCGATCACTTCTATCTCATAACCGAGCTGTCGTCCGATTTTACCGATGTAAACCGGATATTGGCCCACCCTGCATGCATCAGGGCCGATAATGTAGAACATCGACTTTCTGGCTTCATGCGATGGGCATCGAGCCGCCATCTTCAAGTAATCTCCTAGAATCAGGACGAATGGATGACATTCACCGCCCATAGTATGTGGCCTTCCGAGCTGTTCGGAATCCTCATCAGGAGGAGGAAGCACCTCGGCCTCTATGCCGATGGATAGAGCGGCAGCGGAAAATGCAAAGGAATGGTCGCTCATATACGGCACGTAGAGTTTTTTAATCCGCGAGGCTTTCTTTTCATCCCGCCCACCGGACAAACATTCGATACCTCGGTCGGGCGATCTTGGCTTGATTGCTGTCGCGTCTTGGTCCTTTACGGTCTTGCGACTTACATTGCGAATGCGATCGAGAAATGCTTCAACCCGAGTTATGATTCCCGCCTTGGACGTATGTTCGTCCATTTCCAGCATTAGCAGCGGTTTTCCTCTCAAGGCCTGATGAATATGCCGATACGTGAATGCATCCGGCCCGCATCCGAAAAAAGTAAGCAATACCGGAAAGAGCCTCGGGTCCGTTGCGATTGCCTCTGCCACCCGGACCATTTGCCAATGATGCTTCCAGGAAACACTCCTCTCTCCGAATTCAGGACCGAGCGGAAAAAGGTCGCCCGGCAACGCCTTGATATTCAACCGATGAAAAATATTCCCGATATTCATGTTCAGGAAGGGGTCTGAAACATGGTACGGTTTGCCTAAAAGGACGATGGCTGTTTCGTCTGGCTCGAGAGATTCCAGGAATCTCCTGCCTCCATCAAATAAGATATCGGAAAAAGATCGCTGAAAATCCATTGCCGATTCAAATGCCATTCGTGCCTTTCTTCCGGAAAACCCCATGTCCTTGGCGAATTTCGTGTGTTCATGGAAAAATGAGTCAGGGTCTATTCGCCCGTGGACAAAAAGCTCTTTCCAATCCACGTCGAAGCTTCCTTTGAAAAACTGGGAGGAAGCTTGAACATACGGGCAAAAGTCTACCGGCCGCAGCTCGTCATCTCGAAATCGTTCCACAAGGACTGCTGGATGAAAAATCGTTCGAGCACCTGATTCGGTCAGCTTTTTGAGTTGGCCTGCCATGACTTTTATGGGCATGCACGTTTCTACGGAGAGCTTCTTTGTACCTGCTTCAAACTGGACCCTATCAATTCTGGGCGCTGGAGTCAGAGTGATTCCCAATTCCCGGCAGAACCTGTGCCAGAAAGGAAACCATTCATAGAATTGCGGATGCCTCAGCATGAACCAGGCATCGTTGTTAACAGCTTTGGAGTCGTCAGTTGCGCAGAGATTCTCGAGCATCTGTATACGAAAAGTGAAGAAATCGTCATCCGGTTGTCTGCGGGAATCTAATCCGGCGGATTCCCATCGCTCGCAAATGCCTCCATGAAAAACGACTTTGTTGCGAAACAGGTATTTTCCGATATGGCACGTGTTAGAGCACTTGTTACAGGAAAACGACGTGGTGCTGATTTCAGAGTCGTCCCACTTAAAAACTCGATCGCGTTTGGGGATGAGTTCCTGTTGCTTGACCTGTTCCAGCAGCTTCAGAGCGGAACCGTACGCACCCGACACCCTGTGAAATAGAGGTACGTGAAATTGTCTCCCCGTCGATTGCTCAAAAGCAGCTTTCACCGCGGACGTTGCAGCAACACCGCCAAAAAACAGAATTCGTTTTCCCAAAGTTTTGTGGCCGACTACTCTCTCCAGATAGTTCCTTACAATACTGACACAAACGCCTGCAGCGAGATCGTCGACAGATGCGCCCGTGTTCTGGTGATGAATGAGATCGGATTCCATGAACACTGTGCAACGGTTTCCCAGATCCGCCGGATTTTCAGACTTAAATGCCGCATCGGAAAAAGGGTCCCCCATGGTTAAACCGAGCCGCTCCGCCTGAGCCATGAGGAAGCTTCCCGTTCCCGCGGCGCAGACCCGATTCATCTCGAAATCCTGGATATGGCCGTCAGCAAGGGATATCCATTTGGAGTCCTGGCCGCCTATTTCCACCACAGCGTCGGCATTCGCGTCGAAAAACAGAGCAGCAGCGGCCTGGGCGGAAATTTCATTCACGATCAGATCGGCGTCCAGGAGTTTCCCCACCAGCTCTCTGCCGCTACCGGTTACTGCAATGTAGGCCGGGTACGGAGCATTTTCCGTGAGAGCCTGGACTACTTCCCTCACCGCGTGCACTGATTCGGAATGAGATAAGCGATAATCCTGTTTCAGGATGCGACCTCGAGCGTCGATGACAACCCCTTTTACAGACACGGATCCTATATCCAGCCCCAGGATGAAGGGTAACTCCGGAATATCCGACAATGAACAGCCAAGGCATTCCGTATTGAAAGTCTTGTTCTGTTCCAGTCGCGGTAAACGCCGCACGAAGGGATTGACAACATAGGCCTCGGCTCGTTTGCAGAGTTCGGAAAGCGAAGAGGACGAACTCCCGTGATCGTGACCTGCAAGAACCGCACAGCCGAGCGCTCCCAAAACCGTGTGCATGGGAGGAACGATGATCTCCTCCGGCCGTAGACCCAGCGATTCACGTAGGGCTCGGACAACCGCTTCATTGCTCATGACGCCACCCTGC
>JBGSLQ010000040.1:0-171647 GCA_041740635.1 Desulfomonilaceae bacterium
TTGAAGGAATCAACAGCCTGATCCAGGCCGCCAAGGCAAAGGCCAGAGGATACAGGTCATCCAGGAATCTGATCACTATTGTCTACCTCATTGCAGGAAAGCTCGATCTTTCCGTTACCCACACACAATAGCGAGGAACCACTTTTCCATAACCATTTTCAATGAAAGTTCGCGCCACACGAGCGCTTGTAGCTTCCTCCGGTCAGGCACAATAAAAAACGAGGATTTTTTCCGGTGAGTACTTCCTAATCCAGTTCGGAATGTTCATTGGATCTTCCCGAACTGCGCCTCTGATCTTCATTTCAGACGATTCCCAGTCCTTTGGGCTTCTCACGTCGATGATGGCCAACTCCGGGCTTCCCTGCATAGCCCTCAATTCTTCTTTGAAAATTCTCGGCATCCCGTCTTGGGCCACTGCTGCAAGTACTGCCCCTACACCTATAACCAGCGATAGACCTAATATCACAAATTCGTGCATCATTCGCTGCTCCTTTATACCAATTATTCTTTAATCTTACGCTATCTGCGAAAAACGCGCAAGAGCGAGTTGCCCCTACATTGCCGATTCACTATCGAACCTAAATAAGTTCTATGGTTCAAATTGAATTTCATGCAATTTTGGCAGAAAATTCTTCGTGATTCTGTTTGAAGCACTCTATCCATGCCTTTATCTCTTTACCGGCAGTAATCCTCGGAACACCTGCCGATCCTCCGTGGCAGATCGGATTGAGAATGGTCCAATGAGGAATCTCAGCTCAAGGTGTCTTAATTACCTGAGGAGGCGAGATAGGAGAAGACGCGTAATTTCATCATGCGAGAATAGGCTCATGAAGCTCACATTTAAGGGCACTCGAGGAAATATCAAAATCCGGACAGAGCTGCATTTTATGCATACTTCTCTTGAAGTAAGATATCGAAGTAAACGATTGTTGATAGATTTTGGTGACGATTGGTTGCCAGATGCAGCAAACCTTCACGTTGATGCAATTGTGCTCACTCACGGACATCCCGATCACGCGTGGGGTCTCAAGCGCGGAGTTCCATGTCCCGTGTATGCCACAGAGTCGACATGGAACGTCATCTCGGAATTCGAGATTCGCGACCGACACGTAATAGAACCGGGGCGTGCGTTTCGCATCGCCGGATTTTCTGTTGAAGCATTTTCTGTGGAGCATTCCATACGGTGCCCTGCCGTTGGATTCCGAGTTACTGCAGGAAAGAAATCTTTCTTTTATGCTCCGGATATCGTTGCCATTGTAGACAGATCTGCTGCTCTATCACAGGTGCAATTATACATAGGGGACGGAGCCACCATCGAACGTTCTCTTGTGCGGCGAAGCGGTGAATACGTGATAGGGCATACTCCTATCCGGACGCAAATAGGATGGTGCGAAAAGGAAACCGTACCTCAAGCGATTTTTACTCATTGCGGAACGGAAATCGTATCATCCGACCCCGACGAATCTCAAGCGCGTGTGGCAGCTCTTGGACAAGAACGGAATGTTCACGCCCGTATCGCCTGGGATGGGCTGGAAATGGACGTATGATACCCACTTCACTGAGGAATGTTGAAATTCCCGAGGGAGTTCGTGGTGCACCCACACACAATAGTTCCTGCAATTACAGATCGCAGGAGATTCTAAAGGACACAGAACTTATGAAGGTATTTTTTGACATCAATGGCTGCAATGTGCAAAAATGAAGGTTAATCTCAGTTGTGGCTCGAAAGCGCCGTTTCGGACCATGTATCCGTGAGAGTATTTCTCGATTGCAGGTCAAGCCCGGTCGCCACTATTCGGTAATCGGGCTTTTTGCACGCTTATATAAAGGACTTGGTGCATGCCCCTTGACGCACAATGCTCTTTTAGCAAGAATACTGTTCGCGGTTTGGACTCTTTTTCGAAACAGCTTAAGTCATTTTGGAGCTCGAGGAATCTCTCGGCTTTCAATTAAAGTCAAGATTAGGCGCATGTGCAGCGCCTGGACGGTACTTTTTCCATCATGTCAGATCTTTTCAGCAAATGCTACGCATTCACTCGTGACAAAGAAGCCATAGAAGCCGGTTTCTATCCCTTTTTTAAGGCCATCTCCCGCCTGGACGGCCCCCACGTTACGGTTGACGGCCGGGACCTGATCATGGTGGGATCCAACAATTATCTTGGGCTCACGACTCATCCGAAAGTCAGGCAAGCCGCCATGGATGCGCTAAGAGTATATGGCACTAGCTGTTCGGGTTCCCGTTTCGCGAACGGAACTATTGACCTTCACGAACAACTGGAGGCGACTCTCGCACGGTTCGTCGGAAAAGATGCAGCCCAGGTTTTTTCCACCGGTTTTCAGACCAACCAGGGAGTTATTGCTCCGCTCCTCTCCAGATCGGATACTGTTATTATCGATAGACTCGTCCATGCGAGCATCGTGGAAGGGGTCCGCCTTTCATTCGGTAAAGTTCGACGATTTCGCCACAATGATATTGAATCCTTGCGAAAAAATCTGGAAGCAAGTGCCGATTCTCAGGGGATTCTGGTGGTGGTCGACGGGGTCTACAGCATGGAAGGCGATTTGGCACCGCTCCGTGAAATTGTAGCAACATCCAAGGAATTCAATGCGCGTATCATGGTGGATGACGCGCACGGTCTGGGCGTGCTGGGTAAGACCGGGAGAGGAACCCTGGAGCACTTCGGTGTGACCGACGAAGTAGACCTGGTGATGGGTACGTTCAGCAAATCTCTGGCTTCATTGGGCGGATTCATAGCAGGAGACGAACGGGTGATCTCCTACATAAAACATCATTCGCGGGCACTCATCTTCTCGGCTGCAATGCCGCCTTCCGCAATTGCCACGGTGCAAGCCGCGCTGGAAGTCGTCGAATCGGAACCGGAGATTCGCGAGATGCTGTGGAGAAATACTCATTTTTTGAGAGAAAATATCATCGCCGCAGGATTCGAGACAGGACCTACAGAAAGTCCAATCGTGCCCATGATCATAGGAGACGATTTCCGCACGTTATTTTTCTGGAAACGACTTTTTGACGAGGGAATATTCACAAACTGTGTACTGGCGCCGGGAGTCCCCGAAGGTCAGCAACGAATCCGCATGTGCCTTATGGCTACTCACACGATGGAAGATCTCGAAAGAGTGGTCGAAATATGCACTCGCGTCGGTAAAGAACTCGGAATCATATAAACACGTACGGAGATTTGAGTTATGTTCTGCTCTCGAAATACTTCCGGTATGAAATTAGCCTTTATTGGCATTATGCTCTGCACACTGTTGTCAGTTGCAGGCTGGGTCGCTCAAGGCTTTGCCGAAAATCCTGTCGGTTCCAAAAATCCTGTCGCTGTCACCCAGGTCCAAACATCGGCCAGTGTTCGAACTACCGAGCAGCGAATCGAACAGATTGAAGAGATGCTCCGGCAAATCAAAGACACCGGGGAAAAAGCCGAAGATCGCAGCTATTACACTAAAATGCTGGCACGAGAATTGGTTGGGTATGTACGCATCACCGTAGGGGTGCTCATTGCTATAGCAATCATCTTCCCGTTGACCATCTGGCTGATCAGCAAGAAGCGACTTCTGGGGCTGTCAGGGCTCTCTCAGGAGGTATCTGCGACCTTGCTGGTAGTAGAGGAACGCCAGGCCAAGCTCGCAACTATTCTGAAAGAAGTTCAAGGTGAAATCGATTACTTGCATTCCATGTCGGTGCCGGATCTCAAGAACCTTATCCAACAAGCGGAAAAGTACCTGGAACAAAACGAAAAAGATCTGGCCAATACATCACGCCCCAAACAACCCTGAATCGGTTTCAAAGCAGTAAGATCTCGGGAACCTTTTTTGTAAAAAAGGTCCCCGAGACCCTCCAAAAATCTTTTAACACTCGTCTAACTCCTGGGTTTTGCAATAGAAAAACTCCAGGAGTTAGACGAATAGTGGAAGTTCTTGGGATGGGGCTTGGGGAAACACTTCTTACAAGAAGGGTTTCCCCCGATTTCATGCTTTGAAAGCGATTCAGGGGAGAATAGTTATCGGAGTCCCGACATTCACTTTTGAGAAGAGTTCCTCTATTTCAAAATCCCACAGTGCGATGCAACCATTCGTCCAATCGTGGGGTTTAGGATAGAGGAGTACTGTCCACATCTTGTCATACCACTTCGTAGGATATCCGTGTATGCCGACCCACCCGCCGAGCGCAGTGTTCCACGGAGGATCGCTTCCGACCGTGAATCCATCGATACTATTCTTGACCGATCGTGAAATCCTTCCTGTCTCGAATGCCCACGTTGCATCATCTGCTCCGGGATAGCTGATCCCGAGAAATCGATAGAATTTGCTCGCCTCGGTTTTGTAACAAATAAAATAATCTCCTTCAGGAGTTTTACCATCCTGAGTCATTTGCTTTGCACCCAGGGGATTCCATCCAAGGCAAATCCTGTAGGTCTTTGCTAATTGATTTCCCTCGTACAATTCGAGCTTTCGATCTGCTTTCCATATTACGATCTTGTAGTGGTTTTCAACTCTCGCAGATAGAAGCGACTCGGAAAGGAGCAGAACAAGCACGCACAGCCCCAGGACAAGATGTGATAACCGCATCTGTTTCAGCAAGACGGCATCCTCTCTCCGCAGGCCGGAACAGAAAGATTGACATCAGGTCTGCTTGAGGTAGATTCCCTTCGCTCTATCTTTTTGGGTTCGGAAAGAGGAGCAACGCTATTCAAGTAAGATCTCCCAGGGCAAACAATGAGATTCAAGGATATATCCGTGTTGCATACCATAATAGCAGGTTTTTTGGATCATTTAATCGTTGACGCGGGGCTTGCCCAATTAACCGTAGAATCCTATAGTTCCGATCTAAGGGGGTTTGCGGACTTTCTCGCCAGAAAGAATGTAGCCGATCCCAAGAATATCGGTCGCGAGGACATCCTCACCTTCTTGGCCATGATGGCTGCACGCGGCTACAGTCCGCGTACTCGGGCAAGAAAAATTTCCTGCATCAAATCTTTTTTCAAGTACTGTGCGGAAAGGGGTTTGCTCAAAGAAGATCCTACCCTTCATCTGGATACGCCAAGACTGCCAAAAAGAATTCCCGAGTATCTCGAAATAGACGAAGTCGATACCCTACTTGCGGTGGTAGACACCGGCACACCTGAAACATCCCGCGATCGCGCCATGTTCGAACTCCTTTACGCATGCGGGCTTCGCGTCTCGGAATTGGTCTTGCTGGAATTACATCGTATCGATCTGGAGATCGGTTGCGTTACTGTTATGGGAAAAGGCTCCAAAGAGCGAATTGTTCCCATGGGAATTCCTGCCCTGAAGGCGCTCGTCAATTACCTGGATCATGTCAGACCGCGTCTGCTGGGATCCAGGCGACACAACGCTCTGTTTGTCACTCGACGAGGAAAGCCCATGACACGACAGAGTTTCTGGAAAATAGTGAAGAAGAACGCTCTAAAGGCCGGGATTGCAAAAGAAATTTCTCCCCATACCCTTCGGCATTCGTTCGCAACACATCTGGTTCAAAACAATGCAGATCTCAGGTGGGTTCAGGTCATGCTCGGCCATGCCGATATTTCTACGACCGAGATCTATACCCATGTCGCTCGGCACAGATTAAAGCAACTGCACACCGACTGTCACCCTCGGGGTTGAGAAAGATAAGAACAAAAAAACGCGGCCCTTTTCAGTCCGGACCGCGTTTTTTGCGTGAGTGGGTTTTCCCTTGTCAGGGCTGTAAAGGTGGTGGTGGAGGTGGTGGTCCTACTGGAGCCGCTCCTGGTGCCAACTCTATTGATTGAGAGACTGTCTCCGCTACCGGTGCCGCCATTGGAGCCGTAATCCTGGGCCCTCCGCCAACAAGAATCCTTCGCCTGCTCGGTCGGGCAATCACCGTTCCCGGCGGAGCGCTGTATGACGGATGCGACATGTCCATTCCCGAGCACTTCCAAATGTACATGTAGACATCAAGCACATTGTTTATCGTAGTACTGTACACGTTATTCATGTCAACATCGGACATGATAATTTGTCTTTCAAAACGATGGGGTGCTCGAAAGACTGAAAAAATATCTTCCTTGAGGGCAGTTGCGAAAGTCTCATTGCGGGTACGAATGAAGGTCGGCATGTCCTGGACGCGTAGCCGTTCCATCAGCTCTCCGAGGGAATTGAAATTCCCGTACCCGTCATAATACATCCATATATCGATTTGACTATCGTTGATCGCTGCTGCCAACGCGGTTCCAAAACCTTCCAGATACTTGAGATCCGGAAAAGCCGGCATGGAAACCAGAACCGTATTGTACGCAATAAGACCGAGTCTACCCGCGACGTTTCCCGGAGTGGTATCCAGTTTGAGTTCTCCGCCTTTGAGCGCTTGAATACAGAAAGGAATGTCCCGCATCAGTCTCGCGTACGCCTGATTGCGGATTTCTTCCAAATCTTTCTGTTTTCCGGGATTTTCCATGATATTCCGCAATGTGAACGTCATTCCGCGGAAGAAATCGTACCGATTCTGATAAATATATACGCCCATAGCTCTGGGGAGCAGTTTCACCAAATCCCCTGTAAGCGTCTGCGCGAATGCTTCGGAATTATGATAGCTCTGCTGGATCCCGCCAGCATTCGTTCCTCCTCATATTCCAAGCACGGATCTCACCGGGAGCATGAGCATGAGCAAAATGAGCCACATAGCGAACTTTGATGATTGATATCGCATAACATGTCTCCTTGATGAAAACCGCTAGCTTATGCCGGGTTTACGCCTAATATTCTGCGCAAGAATAGCATAGTGAAAGTATTTGGTCAAGATAAGAATATAACTAATAGATATTTAACGTGAAGCTTTGTGTGACGAAGATATTTTTATGGGTACCGTGACTTCCAATCCGAAAGCAGAGTAAGGGCTTGCAGAGGGGTCAAAGTATTCGGGTCCAACTTTTCGAGCTCTCGTATCAAATCGTCTCCAGCGTACCCGAACAGGTCGCCCTGGCGCGGACCGTTGGCCTTCTTTTTGGGTTCGCGTTTTCGAGAAATTCGCGGTCGTCCCCCGGGATCCAATTCTTCCTTCTCCAGATTCGACAAAATTTCTTGAGCCCGAGCGACCACTGCATCGGGTATTCCTGCCAACTTTGCAACTTGAATCCCGTACGATCTGCTGCAGCCTCCGGGGACGATCTTCCTGAGGAACACTATGCGATCTTTCCATTCCTTTACAGCAATATTGAAATTGCGTACCCGTTCTTTTACCAGAGGAATATCCACGAGCTCGTGATAATGCGTCGCAAACAGTGTCCGAGGCCCGCCATCCGCGCGATCGTGAAGATACTCGGTGACTGCCCACGCGATGGACAGACCGTCAAAGGTGCTGGTTCCTCGCCCCACTTCGTCCAGCAACACCAAGGAACGAACTGAAGCATTGTGGAGTATATCCGCGGTTTCGTTCATTTCGACCATAAATGTGGACTGACCGTACGCCAGGTAATCGGCAGCGCCAATCCTGGTGAAGATGCGATCCACCAGCCCGATCTGAGCCTCGGATGCCGGGACGAATCCACCCATTTGGCCCATAACCACTATCAGCGCGGTTTGCCGCATGTACGTCGATTTACCCGCCATATTGGGACCTGTAATTATCAATATCTGGTCAGATGTCCGGTTCAGAATGACGTCGTTTGGAACATACGTTTCGCGGGAATCAAAGGTTTCCACCACCGGATGCCTTCCATCCAGAATTCTGATCTCGTCGCCTTCATGAACGGTTGGTCGAACGTAACCCCGTACGGCTGCAGTCTCAGCAAGGGAAAGGATGGCGTCCAGTGTGCCGATTGCTGAAGCGGTTGCCTGAATTCTTCCAATCACCTCAAGCAGGCGCGTCCTGAGAAGGTTGAAAATTTCTTCTTCAATTTCGACTATTCGTTCCTGTGCGTTAAGCACCTTGTTTTCGTATTCCTTCAAGTCATCCGTAATGTAGCGCTCCGCATTAGCCAGAGTTTGTCTTCGGACATAGGAGGCGGGCACTTTGCTCTGATAGCTTTTGGTCACCTCTATGTAATATCCGAACACACGATTGTATCCCACCTTCAGGTTCGGAATGCCCGTTTCTTCCTTTTCTCTGGCCTCTATGGCAGCGATCCACTCTTTCCCCTTGTGGCTGATACTGCGCAATTCGTCCAATTCCTGATTGTACCCGTCTCTAATCAGCCCCCCGTCCTTCAACGACACCGGTGGAGCATCCACGAGAACCGAAGCGATAGCGTGGGCGACATAGCTGAGGTCGTCTGCATCACGCAGCTCACCGACCAGTTCCGTTTCTATTCCCGATAAGAGTTTCAGTACCCCTGGAATTTTTTCACAGGAATTCCTCAAATATACAAGATCCCGAGGATTTGCGCTTCTCAGGCTGATTTTTCCTGCTATACGCTCAAGGTCCCCTATACCTTTTAAAGCATCCCGGAGTTCACCTCTGGTTATGGTGGAATCCACAAATGCTGAAACTGTGTCGATCCGCCGATGAATTTCTCTCAGGTCGAGCAGCGGATAGGCAGTCCAGGAACGGATGGTTCGTGCCCCCATGGCGGTAAGAGTTCTGTCGAGCAGCTTGAGCAGCGTTCCGGAAGTGCCGCCGTCTTTGAGATTGGTGAAAATCTCAAGGTTCCTTGTCGTCGATCGATCCAGCACCATGTAGTTTCCCAGATGATAGACCCGAGGCGGCTTGAGATGGATCGGCGTTTCGTACCGCGTTTGCCTGACGTAATTGATGATCGTTCCGGCTGCCACTGCCAGTGCAGAGTCATCGGAGAACCCGAAGCCCTCGAGATTCTGCACTCCGTATTGCTGCCTCAGGACATCGCTGCAGGAGCGAGGCTCAGTCATCCATTCCTCCACGAAATGGACGTAGAAGCGGGAACTGTCCAGGAGCGCTTGAACCGTTTCCGCATGACGCTCTGCTATGAGAACTTCCTTGGGATCCAATCGCTGCAATTCCTGCAAGGCGAGAGAGGTACCGGCAGGTTCAGTGACCAGGAGGTCACCTGTTGAAAGATCGAACGCCGCAAGAGCCAGGCCCTTTCCCTGAAGAGCCAAAGCAACGACGAAATGATGTTCATCCGCCTTCAGTATCTCGGATTCTTCATGGAGACCGGGAGTGAGAACTCTGGTGACTTCCCGACGGACAATGCCTTTCGCTTTTCTGGGGTCTTCCATCTGGTCGCATACAGCGACCCTTTCTCCTGCAGCCAACAATCGTGAAATATAACCGCTTGCAGCGTGATGAGGAAAGCCGCACATAGGGACGCCTTCCTCTCTGTTCTTGTCTCTCGAGGTGAGTGCTATCTCCAGGATCTTTGACGCTTTGACCGCATCATCGAAAAACATCTCATAGAAATCTCCCATGCGGAACAGCAGAATCGCGTCAGGATGACGCTCTTTGTTCTCCCTGTACTGCCGCATCATGGGGGTAAGATTGCTTTCGATCACCGCGACCTGCCAAATGAAAGATGCACGCTAGAATAGCGTCTCATCGCTGTTCTGTCCACAGCAAAGGATTCTGTGGCTTTGATTGGAATGACCGCCTTGAAATTTCACCGGGTGCTTTGATAGCAAAACGGTTTGGTTTACACTTCAGACATGACCAGATCAGATGAACAAGGAGCCGTACACAAACCGCGTGGGAAGGCGATTCCTGTTGCGCTCGTGTATCCGAACTCATATCGGGTGGGCATGGGAAATCTCGGGTTTCAGCATGTGTATCGGGTAATGAATGCGCACCCGCTGATTGCCGCGGAACGCTTCTTTGTCCCCGATCCGCCGGACCGGGGAAAGCCCGAGTCCCGCATCCTGTCTGAAGAAACAGGCAGACCTCTGCGGGACTTTCCCTTGATAGCGTTTAGTGTGCCGTTTGAAAACGATTATCCGTATGTTGCGTACATGCTCCGAGCTTCCGGGATTCCGCCTTTGCGCAAGGATCGAACTCGCGGCGATCCTCTTGTGCTTGCCGGCGGAGTGTCGGTGTCTATGAATCCTGAGCCGCTGGCAGAGTTTCTGGATATGGCATTCATAGGTGAGATACCGGATGAAACGGTACAAGAAGAAGGCCTGGCATCGGCAATAGCAGATCTCTTCGCGGATGGTATCCCCGATGCTCGGGAGTTTCGTGAGGCATTCCGCACTTTACCGGGAGCTTACTTGCCGGAGGCCTATCACTATGGCTTTCGTAACGATGGATCGATAGAAGAAATCCTGGTCGATTCCGGATTTCCCGAACGGGTTACAGCGGTGAAGCGCAGAGGCAAGGAATCCTCTGTGCCGGTATCGGTGCTTTTTTCACCGGAAGCGGAATTTGGGAACGACCTGTTGATTGAAACCAACCGGGGGTGTGGCAGAGGATGTCGGTTCTGCGCGTCCGGATGGATTCATCTCCCGGTCCGTTATGCAGAACTCACTCAATTGAAAAATCAAATCGATGAAGCCCTTGCCACAGGAAAGGGAATCGGCCTTGTCGGATCGGATTTGGCTGGCCATCCTGGATTGAAGCACGTGCTACGTACCATAGTGGATGCCGGCGGCAGGTTCTCTCTGTCTTCCATACGGCCTGAGGGACTTTCACGTGAAATTGCGGAACTCATGGCCCGTACCGGACAAAAAACGGCTACACTTGCACCCGAGACGGCTTCTCCAAGATTAAAGAGCGTAATAGGTAAGGAAATCCCGTCCGAACGTTTCTTTGAACTCGTAGAGCTTCTGGTATCGGCCGGTATTCCCAATGTGCGGTTTTATTTCATGATCGGACTGCCGACGGAAACAGATGAAGACATCGATTTTATATCCGATTTTGTGCTTGAATGCCGAAAAGTGTTTGTCGAGGCTTCTAAACCCCTCAAAAGGATCGGCACCATCGCGGTGCAGGTAAATCCGTTCGTGCCGAAACCCTGGACACCGTTTCAATGGGCAGCGATGGCTTCCGTCCCGGTTCTCAAGAAACGAATCGACCGTCTCCGAAAAGCCCTCGCGAAAGTACCCAATGTGATGCTTCGGCAGGAATCCGTTCGTGATGCCCGTATTCAGGCCATTCTTTCCAGAGGAGATAGGCGTATTGCGGATTTGCTGTTAGCAGAGTCATCGGGAAGACCGGTCATGAAAAACATCGGACGCGGCACGGAATTGGATTTTCTCGCATTCAGGGAACGTGAACCGGCCGAGATTTTTCCGTGGGATGTGGTGGATCACGGAATCTCCAGGACAAAGCTTTACACGGTATACCAAAAAGCGCTTTTGCATGCTGAAGAGTGATGTTGGCGGGCGATCTTCATTAAAGGATTCCCGCAATTGTGCTCCAAAATGAATAAAAGCGAGTGGCTCCACAGGGATGTCGGGCCCTGCCGAAAACCGATAGCGGGCAGCCTCCATGCATATTGAAGATGTGCCGGCACGGAGCCGGCACCCGCCAGTACTCCTATCCTCAATCGGACATGAATTTTGGTAAATGGTGTAGGTCTATGAAAAGAATGTAAATGAAACAGGATTCCTCAAACCTTTTTGGGTTCGGGAATCCTGATGCTAGACAAGATTGAGGGGATTGTTCAGTCTGAAACGGTCTTGATGATTTGCCCAGGCCAAACTTCTTCTCTCGAACGGGTAATAAGGACGGTGGAGTTCTTCTCGAAAGCTTTGAGGACCATTCCCTCTCCGACAAACGCATCCGGAGTGACGACACGGCGATTAGGGAAGTACGGATCTTCAACCGGCAATGCGGGACGATAAATGCTCAAAAGCATGCCTTCTTTCATCCCATCGCATTCGCCCCGATCAATGAACACCACATCGTTTTCCAATCCGCCGGGTACCATAAGCGAACAGGTTTCGTGCCTTGCGAGAGTAAGAATGGTTCCCGTCAGCAGCCGGTGAGTTTTTGAAGGAACGATCTGGCGGTCACGAGGGGTGAACAGACAAATCTTGTCTCCCTTGGCGAGTTCCATATAGCTCTCGAGAATTATCGCAGTGACAAGATCATGGCCCGTGCTAATGACTTCGATTTCGCCCACCAACTGTGTTAACCACCCGATGTTCCGCTCCGCATTGATCGGATGAGTTACGGGCCCTGTATCGCGATAGACTCCGAACCTGTCTCCTACGAGAATAGCCTGTTTTTTGCTGGGTCTGAAACGGATATAAACAAGATCTCGCTCCAGGTACCAGGATTTGTTCTCGTCAGGAGAGGTGACAATATATCCCCATAACTGAATGGGCCGGGGGCTGAGCTTGTACCGAAAATATTTCTTGTCATACGGGATGCCTTCCAGCGGTACTTTTCGGATGACAAATTTCACCTCTTCCGGTACACCGGTTGGCTGATGATACGTCTGGTTCATGGCTCCATAGGGGTATCTCTTGTGGAAAAGATTCACTTTGGTTCCCGGGACCAGGGTCTGAGTTTCAGGCGCGGCGCTGCCTTCCCGCATGTGGATTGCCGGGTTTTGGTTCCACAGGAAAGGCCACAATGCCGAATTTCCGTAGAAACTTTCGGATAGTCCGTAAAGCGTATCGCCTCTTTGGACAGTATATTGATCTTCTGGCCGCGGAAAGATCTCGAAAGCCTGAGCGCTGTATCCCAGGGTAAGTGAGAGCGCGACGACGGCCGACAGTGTGAGGAATCTGAATTTATTCAGCATCAACGGCCTCCGCAACCTTTTTTCTATAAAATGGTTGAAGGTTGTTCATTAAGCTACTAGTTTCTTATATATTTTTTTCATAGAATTGTCAAGAGTTTTGCCCGCGCCGCATCCCCTTTCCATAAGGAAATCCAAGGAGAAAGAAATAAATGACGGGAAATGAGCTTTCAAAGCACGGGATTGGGTGTGACTTTTTCCACGGGAGGGGATTGCGTGATGTGCACCGTTTTGGCGATTTAGAGCGATTGCCAAAGAGTAATCGCGGTCATCAGGAAATTCGGTAGCCACCGGCCTCCGTGCCGCTAGATGATCTGTAAATACATCGATAATTGTGTCTGCAAGGGGCGCCGGGCGCTACTAGTACTCTTGTTCATAAGTCTCGGATCACTTCAATATTCTTGAGAAACATTATAGAGGGAAATTAGGTTCCGGCGAGCGTTGGATGGGTTCGGGGATGAACTTCGTACAAGAAGTTCATCCCGATTTTCTTTCCTTGATTGCCTTGTATCAGGTCAAAACTTTCATATGAGGAATTGCCGTGGAGCCAAGCACCTTTTCAACGGGTGCAAGTATCAGGTCTCGAGGAGAAATCTTTTCAAGCACGTCTTCCAGATCTACGGGTGAAGACAATTCTTCCAACCGTTCAATAAAATCGTGGTACCGATTTCCCATGCCTTGAAGAACGGCAAGCTTTTGCTTCACAGAAGCCTGGGGCACAAAATCCAGATGGAACAGCAGAATCCCTGTGCAATCCCCAAGTTCTTCAGTGAACAGGGGCAAGAGCAGAAGATTCTCCTGACCGTCGGAGCCTGCGCTCCAGATCGAACGCTCCATTCGCAGGGTTGTTCTCTTACTTCCTCCGATGGCGCGGGGAGTATCGTACCGGGAAGATCTTCCACTGCAAAAGCCGAATTTTTCCGTCGCCTGAATCCATGGAGCACTTCCTGCAAGCCCCACCGGCACGCCGTCGATCATCTTTACGATTTTGTAATGCATTCCTCCGATAATCTGGGAAATCATGGGGGATACGAGACGTAAGATCCGGCGGTCCTGCTCACGAATTTGATCGGGTAATGCAGCCAGTTTTTCCAAAGCTTTGGTTACCAGTCGCGGCAGCAATTCCAATGGTCTTGAAATGCCGACAGTAACCGTTTTTGCCTGATGCCGGATTGTATCGACGGGCCGGGTTAATTCCTCGATAGCCTTATTGAGGATGAGGATTCCGTTTTCGATTTCTTCCCGCACATACTCACCAGACTGGGTCACCGCATCCAACCTGGCCATGTATGCAGCCAAACTTGCCACCGAGGAAGCCGGTAGAGCAGCATTCATCTCCTCAGATGCGATAAGTGCCAATATTTTTATCATCCTGGAACGGAGTGAAGCCAGATTCCAGGATTCCGGTTGCTCCAGAAACTGCGTGAGCAAAGAGCGCGCCAGTCTGAGTTCGTCGGCTCGGGAATCAATCGCCCGGGCTGCGTGGAATCCCCAGAGATGGCCGGCCACAGTTGCAGGAACGAATGCAAGACCTGCATCCATTGTGGGAATTTCAATAACCCTCTCTGCATAGGAATTGAACCGGTTCTCACCTTTTGCGGCAAGCACGATGGGTTTACCGTTGTGTGCTTTGAAAATTGCGACTTCTTTCGCAGTATCCTGGACCAGCCGATCCGGCAAATCGTTCGCAATGACCAGAGTGAGTGGTTCTGTCGAGAGGTCGATATGTTTCTTATCTTCTGTGTAGTCGCAGGGTATGGATTTGTAACAGAGTTCGCTCAGCTTTATACGAATCTCATCTGCCGCGATTTTATTCGGTCCATTCCCCACAAGTGCCCAGTTTCGGCTGCTGGGACCGTATTTTTCGGCGCAGTCTCGAATGAAATCCGTTTGTTTGAGAACCCCTTCAACTTCCAGCGGAAGTCTCTCCAGCTCGAGAATTTCCTGGAAGATGTCCTCTTCAGGCATGCTCCCGAATTCCTGTGCCAATAATAAAGCAGTGAGTTTGCCCGCGGCAATCTGAGAATAGAACGCTTTTGTGGATGCCACAGCCATTTCCACATCGCGTCCGTCGCTCGTGTACAGGTGGCTGTTGGATTTCGAGACCAGTGGAGAGTTTCTCCTATTGACGATTGCATGAATCCATGCGCCTTGAGCGCCGGCGACGTCTACGGTCCGGTTAGTGTCGGTTGTCGTGCCGCTCTGGGAAATGGCGATCAGCAGCATGTCCGCAAGAGGCTCTTCCGACAGGAATCCGGACATTTCGGAGGCTTTGCATGAGCCGACGGTGACTCTCGTTTTTGCCAGAGCACGTTCGATGAGGTACGCTACGCCTTTGGCTGCAACAGAAGCAGTACCCTGTCCGATCACCTGAATTCTGCGTATCAAAGGAAGTCCCGGGTCTCGCAGTCTTGAAAGGAGCCGACTGAAGCTTCCTCGTCCGTTCATTTCAAAATCTATCCGACCGGCTGTTTTTCGGTATTTGTCCTTGATCGTTTTGCGAACGCTCGAAGGTGCGTCGTGAATCTCTTTTTCAAAATAGTGGTTGAAGGATCCACGAAATATGTCTCGACTATGAATGTAGATGGGTTCGGGAGAAAGCGTGAAAGGACTGCCGTCATCGAGAAAACGTCCTGTCCCGATTCCGTTGTCTCTGTTTTCGGCAGAGACGGTGACGAGAGTTCCCCCGCGTTCAGTACCGGAAAGTGCATAGGATTGCCTTGTTCGAGCAGCGAGGCCGTACACTTCGGAAGCCAGGATCAATCCATCCTCAACTTTTCCGAGAAACAGACTTTGGCCGCTGCCTTTTTGTGCCAGGAACAAATTTTCCGGGTAAGCCGGGTGTTGCATGACGATGGCGAGCGATCCGTCACACGTGTTGATCACCTCTGCAAAGCGACTGTCAGGCTCCTGACGCCAATCCGTACCGAGTCTGTACAGAACCGGGAGAATTTTTGCGTCTGTGGTTATGGAGGACTCTATTTGGTATCCTCTGCAGGTGACCACCTGTTCCACGAGAGTCTTGTAATTATCTACGTCTCCGTTCAGAACGAATTGAGCCCCCACATCCCGGACTGTTGCCTGATGTTCTTTTCCGCACAGCGCCCCATCGGCAGGATGACAGTTGGAAATGCTGATAATCCCATTTGACGCCCATCGAGTGTGAGCTATGATGTTCACCTGATCGGTCAAGGAAGCGATATTCCAGAGAACCGTGTCGTCGCGGATAGCGTCTCTCAGGCCCGCAGTATTGTCCCCGAGTCTGCCGACCAAATTCGCAACTTTGTAGATGAACGTGCATACGAATTGCCCGTCCCCCGAAAACATGGATTCAACGGTTCTCTTTACCTTATTCTGATCGCCCGAGTACGGTCCGGAAACCAACGGCAAGACCGTATCCGTGAGCACAGTGCATTGTATGGAGATTCCAGCCGAATCCCGGCCCCGGACTTCCAAACGGTCAAGGTTTTCCATGACCTGTTCTATTGCCCAGGCTACAAAGTGAGTCGCACGTTGGGGAGCCGAAGATCGCACATCGTCCGGAAGCAAATTGACGGTACGTTCCACATTGTTCAATAATTCGTGCTTAATTTGCCACAGCAGATCTCTTGTCTCTTCTGCCCTTTGTTCCAGGAAATCCGAGCGACCGCTCAGTTCCATTACACTCTCAATACCCTTCAAAGCCTTTTCGAGGGTTTCGGCTAACTGTCGGCATTTCTGCAGAGCGGGTGATTGCTCGACCAATTGCATATGAATGCCGAAAGACATCAATTGATCGAATCGATCAAGCATGTGCTTCAACGGCTTAGAAAAATTTTCCCAATTTTGAGCTGCTACTGACTGTTCAATTTCTCGTGAAATGGAATCGAGCCACGACGAATCTGACGGCTGCTGCCATTCATGATTACTGACAAATCCGGCAATTCCGCACACTTTCAGACTCCTTTCTCATAATCCTTTTCTCATAATTAAGAGCCCGCTTGCAAAGCCCAACGGAGTGCTTTCATTCTGGCGAGTTTGACCAAAAATAGCAACTCCGCTCTGAGGTTCGATTCAGGGAATGATGCAAGTTGCCGTTTCATGGGCCCGCCAGCTTTATACTCTGACTTCGGAAGTGTGTGCAGTATTAATTGGCGGGAATCTGTGTTTTTTCCGGGAGGGGCATTGGCCGGTGTCCATTATTGGTAGCAAGAGGAACAGGTCGAAATATAGTTACGAGGTCGGACCATGTTGATGCAGAAACGAGCCCTTCGGATTTCAACTCGGACAAACGCGTCTTTTTTGCTGCAGGATCGGATTTAAGAAATTTCGCTTCGGAAATTAACATGCGCCATGCGGGAAGCTTCTCCAATTCCTTCTTCGTCAGCATGGTTATAAGGCCTTTACGTTCGAGATCCCGCAGTTTCAAAAGCTGGTCGTGAGGAGAGGCTTGTTGGAAGGCCTTATCCATGGCCAATGCTTCGGCTACGAGGATTGCCTCGGTCGGCACTTTGTAATGCCATCCTACCAAGCCGTTATCTTTGATCTGCTTCAGGGCGGTGAGCCCTTCCATAGGCGTGACGGGCTGGTACGTTTTCCCTCCACTGATGAGACCTCCGGCGTACAAACGCGCGTACGCAAGAGAAACGGACCAATCCACCAAATTGTTTTCAGACAACTGCTTCAGGATCTCCAGTTTCTGGAGCGGACCGCCTTTCATATATTGCGCTTGGCCCACCAGATATTCCGCAAGGAGAATGCGGTTGATTACGTCTCTCGGGATACGAAGGTGACTCAACTGGTCGTCACTATTGAGTTCCGCCCACCGTCTCAGCCGGTCCATGGGATCGGAGGGCTCTCGGAGATATCTATCACCCCAGTCCAGGACCAGGAATGTCATATCCGAATGTCTCAATTTTTTATTGCGGAGCAGATCGGCTGCCAGTCGTAATTTTGCCAACGGATCTTTGCCTTTGAACTGAGGCGAATCGATCACGCCGGTTACCAGATCGAATACCTCAAATCCTTCGGCACGGCAGTGGACAGCCATTCCGAAAAGGAAGATCGAGCACAAGAAAACGGGAGTCACCAATAATCTATTTCTACAGGAGAACCTCATTAATCCAACCGATTCTTTGAAATGCGCTATGCAGAAGCAGGCGTGCCGACAAGCATTTTGGAATTCTCTTTGAGAAAGCGCCCGAGCACATGAAACCATATGAAATGACCGTATGAGAAAACCGCTGCCATAATAAGCCCTGCAACGAGAAAACCTGCTACAGGAACATCCGTCAAAAATACCGCAACCAGAGAGGCAATCATGCATGCCAGACCTGCAGCCAAAGAGACGAGAGCGATTGTCTGATAGGGCTTTCCCGATTTCTTGATCAGAGTTATCGCTTTCATCGGATTCAGTGCAGCAACCAACTGTTTCGAGTTGCCCAATTCCAGGAGCGCAGCGGGAACGATAAGGAGCGTTCCTGAATAGACCAGTACCAGCACGACGAATGACAGGTAACCGAGTAAGGCCATATCGTTCAGGAAAAAAGCTACCATAAAGGAAACGAGCACTGTCAAAGGCACAAGACAATACACTGAAAAAACCGCCAATACTTTCGCACCCGAGAGTAGCAGGTCTTTGGCTTTTTTGAAATCCCATGCAGGAGGAGGAGCTGTGGGAGCAGTTTTGCTTTGCTCCATCAGAGTAAAAAGGTACCCGAACAAAATGCTCCAACCGATCAGGTTGAGTGGCAAGCCGATCAGAAAATCAAACGATAAGGTCGATGCAAGGACGAAAGCAATTCCTGCAAACACGGCTATGCCCTGCCATTTTCCCTCGGATACGGGATATCCCAGCAGTTTCTGAAAATCTACGGAAAAGGGCTGGGCAGTCGAGAAGGAAGCGGTTTTTTCTTGATCCAGGAGAGTGATAGCAGTCAGTGGCGGACGCAATCCTCTCTGACTCGAGGGAAACAATTCTCTGAAATTGGAAATTTCGATCGCCTTCACCCACGGACGTTCTCCCATTCGCAGAGATGTTTCGGCAGTTATTTCCCCTTCCCTGATCATATCGAGGATTTCCTCGTCAGTGAACGGACCTTTGACCATTTCATCGGCAAGCATCAACCAACGGCGCTTTGAGTCCGCGGATGGCGGTGGATGTTCGACGGACTGAGCAAAGAAATGACTCTCCACCACGCTGGGCTGACGAAGGTTAGTTGGTGGTGACGGGGCATCATGGTAATTTTCGAGTTCAGGCAATTGCGAGGTTTCGAATTCAAGCTGTTCCGGAGGAGGCGGAGGTTCTTCGTTTGTCACAATTTTGATTTTAAGTACTTTGCCGCATTTCTTGCACTTGAAGCTCACCGGCTTATCCGTGACGGGGATTCTCAATTTGAAGGAGGTCCCGCAGCCGCTACACTTAATTCTGGCCTCTTTTTTTTCCATGATTCTCCCGCACGTTTCTCAGAGCGCAAAACGGAGTCTTATAGCTGAAACGACAGAGAACGACCTGAAATCCCGCAATATGACTCACTCTCGAATTTTTCCGGAACAGATGTTACCAACAAACGCCCAATAATGGAAAGCAATTTTTGTGACCGGATTTAAGCGATTCCTCACTTGGACTTTTTCGAAAGCATATGTATGTTAAACAGAGATGTTGATGGACTGCCGATGGATGCAAGTGGGAGGCACTCGTGATCGATTTTCATACACACACGCTGCTGAGCGACGGAGTACTCATACCGAGTGAACAGGTACGGAGAGCAGCCCACATTGGTTACAGAGCGATAGGACTTACGGACCATGTGGACAGTTCGAATCTTGAAGATGTAGTCCCGCGAATCGCAAAAGTGGCGAAAGAACTGAACCGCTTTCAAGAAGTACTCACTATTCCCGGTGCGGAAATCACCCATGCTCCGCCGGAACAGATACGCGAGCTGGTACAAGCTGCAAAAAAATTGGGCGCAGTTCTGGTGGTAGTGCATGGAGAAACCCCTGCCGAACCTGTGGCTCCGGGGACGAACCGTGCAGGCATCGAATCCGGAGCGGATATTCTCGCGCATCCCGGGTTTATAACTCCCGATGAAGCAAGGCTGGCCGCTGAGCTCGGCGTTTTCCTGGAAATAACCGCCCGATCCGGTCATAATCTCACAAACGGCCATGTTGCCCGCATCGCGTCGGTTTCCGGAGCGCGACTTGTGATCAACACGGATGCCCATGCTCCCGGCGACATGATAACTCGCGCAAGAGCCATGCAGATCCTGATTGGAGCCGGTATGACCGAAGCTCAGGCCGGAGCGGCTTTCAACAATAACGAACAGCTCCTCGAAACCCTTAAACAAAGATTGTCGTGACAGTTCGACTTCATTTCATGGATCAGTGACGCATGCCTTTTTTCTCAATGCGGCCGAGCAACCGTTTTAGTCCATATGTTACCGGCATCATCGTAGCGTGCTGGCTTATTCTCGTAGGATATCTGGTGAAAGACCAGTTTCTCGAGGCAGGCGCAACGGTATCGGATTCTCTACGTTTTTCCACTGTAGAAACCGATGATTGGTTCATCATACGGATCGCCGGCGCGTTCGGCGGGTTCGGTCGGTCGCGGCAGTTCAAAGGCGATTCGGGATGGCGCATACGTGATGACTTGAATATTTCCCTCAATTTGCAGGGTCAGGTCAAACCCGTTCGCATCAGTAACGAAGCGGAGGTAGATGAGAATTTCAGATTGATATCCTTTCGTCTCAGAGTGTCGTCGGGAATTGTTTCGTTCGATCAGAAAGGCCACATGTCGGGACGAGACCTCATTATAGATATCCCGAAGTTCCAGGGTGGAGGAACCAAGAAGATCAAACTTGCGGAGGTCCCCAGAATGTCACGTTCCCTGGGGCTACCTATCCCTCTCACGGGATTGCAGGTGGGTGACGACATACGACTGCCGATCTTCGATCCTCTGGACGGGAATAAATGGGATGCAGCTATAAAAGTTCTCGAGAAAGCGGACGTGGAAATCGGAGACAAGAAGGTTCCCGCATGGAGAGTTCGGGCAACCTTCAGGGCTGTGGAAGTCATCATGTGGATCGACGATCAAGGTCGCCTTCTGAAAGGCAGAATGCCTCTCAATATTATGGTGGTCCGTTCCGACAAAGACGAAATTCAACGCGAACTGAGAGGTTCCCGCGATCTCCCTGACCTTGTCGCCATGACTTCCGTTCCTCTGGAGGGCACGATTCCCGACACCGATAAGCTCCAGCGGGTTAAGCTGCAAATACAAGGACTTACCGGTGTTGCTCTGCCTTCCGATGCGAGACAGAAGATTTCCGGCTCTGAAATCGAGCTGACCCGGCAAGACGTGCCCGAACCAGGTTATTCGCTCCCGAATAACGATCCCAAAATGGGCAGATATCTGATGCCGTCCAGGTTCATCAGGAGCGATTCACCGGAAATTATCCGCAAGGCTCAGGAAATCGTCGGAAATGAAACAGATCCTGTCAAGGCTGCATTGCTTATCAATACTTGGGTGTTTAAGAATCTCAAGAAAGTCCCCACACCTGCAGTGCCTGATGCATTCAGTGTGTTGCAAACCGGTCAGGGCGACTGCAACGAACACGCGGTGCTTGCGGCATCCTTCGCCCGGGCAGTAGGTCTGCCTGCTCAGATAGCTGTCGGACTGATTTACTCGGAAGGCGGCTTCTTCTATCATGCATGGGTGGAATACTGGACCGGAAACACGTGGTTTGCTGCCGATCCACTCATGAACAGAGCGCCTATTCCTCCTCTTTATATTGCGCTCCTTCATGGAGACGTGGATAAACACGTTAACGTCATGGCGTTTTTAGGGGAGTTAAAATTAAAGGTACTGGATATCACGGTTAAACCGGGTAAAGAGGTGTCTCTAAGCAGATGATTCACATCGAGAATCTTTCCAAGCAGTTTAACAAGGTACTGGCGGTCGATCATATTAATTTGGATGTCCCGGCAGGCGAGATAATGGGTTTTCTCGGGCCGAACGGAGCCGGCAAGACAACGACGATTCGCATGCTGGCAGGACTCATGAGGCCTGATACCGGCGTAATCAGGATGGACGGAGTCGATCTTGGAAATGAGCCTGAAAAAGCCAAAGCAATGGTGGGATTCGTTCCGGATCGACCGTATCTGTATGAGAAGCTTACGGGATGGGAATTTCTGCAGTTCAGCGCGGGCCTTTACAGGGTGAACGGCCAAGAGCTGGATCGGCTCGGTATGTACTATCTGGAATTGTTTGAGCTGCTGGACTGGAAGGACGAACTCATAGAAGGCTATTCTCATGGAATGAAGCAGCGCCTGATTATCAGTTCCGCTCTGCTTCACAAACCCAAGGTGTTCATTATAGACGAACCTATGGTGGGCCTCGATCCCAGAGGCGTGAGACTGGTAAAGAATTTGTTTACCGAAATGGCAAAATCCAGGGGGATGGCAGTATTCCTTTCCACGCATACCCTGGCAGTTGCAGAGGAAATATGCTCGCTCATTACTATCATTCATAAGGGCAAACTCATTGCATCCGATACTCCACAGGGAATAAAAAGCATACTTGAGACTTCCGGGGGTAACCTGGAAAAAGCTTTCCTCAAGCTTACCGGACATGATGAAGTGGATGGTCTCAAGGGAAGTCTGGGGCTGGCGAGTACCGGATAAAACACAGGAGAACTGTCATCCGGGGAAGCACGATAGGCTCTATGTAAATTTCCGATTATAAAATCGGCTGTCCAGGACTCAAGAATGCTTACGGTGGTTTCACTCTTGGACTATATCCTTGCTGGGTTTCCCGAGTTTTACTTCTTGCTAGCGAGTCGGTATGAATTAGTGCACGTGTCCCGTATCTGCTTGGTAAAGGAAAGGCGAATCGGCGAATAGACGCCGTCGTCTCCTGTGATTTTCGCGAATGCAAGTGTCATAAAAGGTCCTCGGAACGGCTGGAGCCAATCTTGCGGGGGAACTGGAATTCTGTTACGGTGAAATATTATCCAAGGAAATTGGACATGCACTGTAAGCATAATTACGATGTTCTTATTTCGGGAGTATCTCTATGAAGAAGTCCAGGACCGGAGTTGCAGTCCTTTTTATAGGTTTTCTCATGGCGGCGTTTGTCGCCCTGATCGTGGGTTTGTCTCTGTTGTCCAACGAAAAGGAGGAAACGGGCATCTGGTCGAGCTTTCTCGAGGGCGGTAACAAAATCGGAGTAGTCTCCATTGAAGGCACTATCATGTCCTCGGATGACATCTTGAAGCTAATGAAAAAATACCGGAAGAAGTCATCGATTAAGGCAGTGCTGTTGCGAGTGAATTCTCCGGGGGGAAGCGTAGCGCCGGCTCAAGAAATATACCGGGAAATAGCTCGTCTGCGGGAAAAGAAGCCCGTTGTCGTTTCTATGGAAACCGTTGCGGCTTCGGCTGCATATTATATATCAAGTAACGCCGATGCTATCGTGTGTTCCCAGGGAACCATAACCGGCAGCATCGGCGTCATTATGATTCTTCCCGAAATTCACCAGATCATCCAAAAAATCGGAGCGGATGTGAATGTGATCAAGGCGGGAAAATACAAAGATATCGGTTCGATCACCAGACCGCTGACTGAAGAGGAACGAGCAATTCTCAACGGATTCGCGGCTGAAATTCACGAACAATTCATTTCGGATGTGATCCGCGGGCGCAAAGGCAAAATAGAAGAACAGAAACTCAGAGAAATAGCGGACGGCAGATTTTTCACGGGGGAAAAAGCAAAAGAATGGGGGCTTGTCGATGATATCGGCAACTTCTACGATGCAGTGAAAATCGCCGCGAAATTGGGTAATATAAAAACAGAGCCCGAACTTGTCTATCCCAAGAAAAAATGGGATAACCTCCTGGACGTGTTCATGGAATCAGCAGCTTCAGCCGTCGTAAAGGTGGTGGAACGCACTCGGGCGATACAAGCGCCGACGATTCAATGAACCGTTTTTTTACTCACGGGAAACACTAAATCCGTCAAACGGCGAACAATATCGGTTCTCGTGAAATAATCACCATACCTTGAACGGAGAAAGGCCTTATGGAGATCAAGGAATCTCTTACGTTTGACGACGTGTTACTTCAACCGTGCTATTCGGAAATTTTGCCCCCCGAAGTAGATGTCCAAACGAAACTTACCAGAGAAATTACATTGAATATCCCCTTGGTCAGTGCTGCCATGGATACCGTCACGGCCTCCGAAATGGCTATTAGCATGGCCCGACAGGGTGGCATCGGCATCATTCACCGCAATCTGGCAGTGAAGGATCAGGCGAAAGAGGTTGATCGGGTGAAGCGGTCGGAATCCGGAATGATTGTGGATCCTATTACTATCAATCCAGATCAACGCATTTCCGACGCACTTCAGATCATGAAGAAATATCATATCTCCGGCGTTCCTGTGACGGTCAACGGGTATTTGAAAGGTATTTTGACCAACCGCGATCTCAGGTTTGTGGAAAATCTCGACCTCAAAGTCGAAGAGGTCATGACCAAAGAAAACCTGATCACCGTGGACGAAAGAATCGATATAGAAACGTGCAAAGCTCTTCTCCACAAACACAGAATCGAGAAGCTCCTGGTGGTGGACAAGAGTAATCGTTTAAAAGGCTTGATCACGATCAAGGATATTCAAAAAGCCATTATGTTTCCTGATTCTGCAAAAGACCCGCTGGGTCGACTTCGCGTCGGCGCAGCAGTGGGGGTCGGGCCGGATCGTGACGAAAGGGTATCCGCTCTGACGAAGAGAGGGGTTGACGTTATTGTGGTGGATACATCCCACGGTCATTCTAAGAATGTTATCGAAACGGTGAAGCACATAAGGAAACGCTATAGCGACGTACAGATTATAGCTGGTAATGTGGCATCCGAAGAAGCGGTAACGGACCTGGTGAAAGCCGGGGCGGACGGAATAAAGATCGGTGTCGGACCGGGCTCCATCTGCACCACCCGGATTGTGGCAGGAGTTGGCGTCCCGCAGATAAGCGCGATTCTCGACTGCGCGAAGGCTGCCAGTAAATTGGGTGTCCCGCTGATCGCTGACGGAGGAATAAAGTTTTCCGGCGACATTACGAAAGCCCTTGCTGCAGGCGCTCACACGATCATGATCGGCGGATTGCTTGCAGGCACGGATGAGAGTCCCGGAGAAATGGTGCTCTACCAGGGACGCTCGTACAAATCCTATAGAGGCATGGGCTCTCTGGAGGCAATGCGCGAAGGATCGAAAGATCGATACGGCCAGCATGAGGGCGTCTCGGAGAACAAACTGGTCCCCGAGGGCATCGTGGGCATGGTCCCTGCAAAAGGTCCTCTGGCGAATTCCATCAATCAGCTTATCGGCGGGCTCAAGGCCGGCATGGGGTATCTGGGGGCCCATAATCTCGAGGAGCTTCGAGCTAAAGCGCGCTTCTTGAGAATAACCGCCGCTGGCTTGAAGGAATCTCATGTGCATGACGTGGTTATCACGAAAGAAGCCCCCAACTATCGATTGGAACCTCGTTGACAAATGGAACTATCCATTCGGATTCTTCACCTCGAGAATACTCTCCTGTGTGAAGATTCCCATGTCCATGTGAGTAATCGGGGGGCGCGGCCGTCGCACAGGTCAGGCGCCATCCAGATTCACATCGAAAATGATCGAACCGGGGACCCATTGTGCATGACGGTGCCCCACTTCGGCGTCCGATTCGCAAGAGACACTGTCCGGAAGTGTGCGCCAACTTCGCCGCGCTCTTCCGAAGGATGAACGATTATGATACGAGCACTCGTTTTCGGCGTCACCGGGTACACGGGCCTTGAGCTGATTCGCTTGCTTTCGACACACCCGGAGATTTTCATAGTAGCCGGCAGCTCCCGAACGTGGGCAGGAAAAAAGGCATCAGAGGCGCTTCCCTTTGTTAATCGCGCAAGGGATTTTCAGCTCCGCACTCTCGAAGATTTGCTCGGAGATCCACAAGCGGACGTAGCTTTCCTAGCCCTTCCTCATGGCGAATCCATGGCGGTGATCCGTCCGCTCCTGGAGGCAGGTCTCAAAGTAGTGGACTTATCAGCGGATCTGCGTCTCAACGATGCTGAGGTATACGAGGACTGGTATGGCCCTCATAAGGATCCGGAATTGATTCCCCGCGCGGTGTACGGACTGCCCGAGCTTTATCGTGAGGCAATCAGGAAAGCCGACCTTGTTGCAAATCCCGGATGTTATCCCACTTCGGTGATTCTCGCCCTGGCTCCCTTGATGAAGCTCTCGGAAGTGGATACAAGCTGCCCAGTGGTGGATTCCAAATCCGGAATCTCCGGAGCTGGAAGAGGAGCGAAGCTCATTACCAGTTTCTGTGAAGCCGGAGAGAGCTTTAAACCCTACGGGGTGATTCGTCATCGGCATATTCCCGAAATGGAACAGGAACTCTCCAAGGTTGCAGGAAAACCGGTCAAAGTACGTTTTACTCCCCATCTCATACCCGTGAGCAGAGGAATGGTGAGCACCATACAAGTCCCCCTCACCCAAGCCCTTTCAGCCGCGGCAATCAGAGAGCTATACCTTGAGCATTATCGAGGGGAACCGTTCGTAAAAGTGCTGCCTGCAGGAACATTTCCGGATACCGCATTCGTGCGCGGGTCGAATCAGTGCCACGTGGCAGTAGAAGTTGACGAGCGCACCGGCTGGCTTATTGTCATGTCCGCGATTGACAATCTTGTCAAAGGGGCTTCCGGAGCCGCAGTGCAGAACGCGAATCTCATGACCGGACTGGAGGAAACTTCGGGTTTGGTCGGACTGCCTTTGTTTCCATGATTCCTGACGGAACCTTTTGTCAATGAGGGAGCGAGAGAAATGAAACCTGTAAAAAGGAGCGTGGGAACCGATTTGGGACTCCTGGATGAAGAAAAGAGAGAGCTCCACAGAATTGCCAGGACAGTGATCGAAGCGAGAGCCACCGGGAAACCCGCGCCGCACATAGTATCGGCATTTCCCAGACTTGCAGAGAAGTTGGGAGCCTTTGTGAGCATTCACAAGAGAGGAATGCTGAGAGGCTGTATCGGGTGTCTCACTGCTGATGATGCTCTTCACAAGATTGTGGAAGAAATGGCTGAAGCGGCAGCCTTTCGCGATCCCCGTTTCACACCTGTGCAAACAGAGGAATTGCCGCACTTGGAACTGGAAATATCCGTATTGACTCCATTCGTGGAAATTGAAGATACGGGAGATATTCAGATCGGTGTTCACGGCCTCATGATACGCAAAGGCAATTATTCCGGATTATTGCTTCCCCAGGTAGCCGCGGACAGGAATTGGGATACTGTCACATTCTTAGAAGAAACGTGCAAGAAAGCGGGCCTCTCGAGGAACGCGTGGCAAGACAAGGAGACCAGAATTTATGTCTTTTCGGCTGACGTATTCTGAGCCATCAACCGGGATCGCATTCAACAAGAAAGCGGTTGCGCTGATCTCCGGCGGATTGGATTCAGTGCTGGCCATATATTTGGTCAAACAGCAGGGAATCGATGTCACGGCGATTCATTTTACTTCTTTTTTTTCAATTGACGATCCGGAGGCGAAGGATTCTCCGGTCCGAGTGACTGCAGAACAACTTGATGTGCCAGTGAAGTTCATCCAACGGGGGGAAGATTTCCTTCAACTTCTGAGAAATCCCCGATACGGGTACGGGAAGAACCTTAATCCTTGTATCGACTGCCGAATTTATACGCTTATCAAAGCCCGGGAATATATGGAATCCATCGGAGCATCATTTCTCGTTACCGGCGAAGTGGTTGGACAACGTCCCATGTCGCAGCGTCGCCACACGCTCCGTCTTATCGAGAAACAGGCAAACTGCAGAGGGATAGTTCTTAGGCCGCTTTCGGCGAAAGTGCTGCCTCCGACCGGGCCTGAAGAAGCCGGAATCCTTGATCGCGATCTGCTGCTGGGCGTTGCTGGCCGCGGGAGAAAGGTGCAACTGGATCTGGCTGCCGATCTGAATCTCAGAGGATTTTCGTCGCCCGCGGGAGGTTGTCTTCTCACGGACCGGAATTTCTCACGAAGATTGAAAGATCTTCTCACATCTTCGGAGCACGTTTCCCGTGAGGAATTGGCAGCCCTGAGGATCGGGCGGCATTTCCGTGTACGGCCCGGTCTGAAGATCGTTGTGGGAAGAAGTGAAGAAGAGAATAATCAATTGCAGGAACTGGCAGGGGGCAGGATCTTCATAATGCCTTTTGTTTTCCCCGGTCCGGCAGTGCTGGTGCTGGGCGACCCGGATGAGGAAGAAAAGGAACTGGTTTGCCAGGTGATCAGGCGGTACGCGAAACCAATCCGTCGTGGTGATATGTTTACTGTACAAGGGCCGCAGTGCGAAACCGAAATTGTGCAAGTCTCGGGATTGCCTTCCGAGGAATGGCTATCCGAGCACCTGATTTAATATAATGTGCGTTAGAGAGTGGAATCGGGGGACCTGTGAATGCTTCCCCGGGTCTATTATGAAAGGAGTCGATTGTGGAGTGCCCGCATTGCAGGAGAGAAATTGGGCAGGATCCGGGGCAACGTTTCTGTCCGTTCTGTGGAAGAGCGCTCGGTGACTCTTCGCTTACGGCATATAACAGCCAAGATGAACCGGACATCCGGTTCGAGAGCGATTTCGAGCAGGAGCGAAACGGTTACTGTCCTTGGGAAGACCAGGAGAATCTCGGGTTTGGGACTGCATTGTTCCAAACGATCAAGGCTAGTATGTTTTCTCCGGTCGAATTTTTCTCGAACATGCCTGTACGCGGTGGGGTTCTCCTGCCCTTGCTTTTCGGAATTATCGTTGAAACCGTGGGGAGCATGGCAGCATACCTGTGGTCGACAGCAGTTGGCGGTCAGGGAATTTTTGAATTCCCGTCAAAGACTCCGATCCTGTTTGCTTTGCTCATACCGCTATTCGTTTTCTTAGGACTGTTCCTTTGGGGAGTGATACTTCACGCGTCGCTCTTTTTGGTAGGTGGGGCTCAGAGGGATTTCGAGGCAACATTTCGTATCGTTTGTTATACGTCCGGACCAGAATTATTCGGAATCATTCCGGTAATTGGCGGCATCATTTCATTGATCTGGAAACTGTACATAACCGTGGTGGGCTTGAGAGAGGTACACGGGATCTCGAACGGCAGAGCTATAGCAGCACTGTTGTTGCCATTAGGACTCTGCTGCGGCTTGGTCCTGATTGCTATCCTGAGTGCCGGATTTCTTGTATCCATCGGCTCGTGACAAATTGCGAAGCGGGTACAAAGAAAAAGGCGGCAAGAATTCACAAGACCGCCATCAAGTTCATTTGGCTGAAAGGACGAGTAGACGGAAAATCGCCGATTTATTTACCCAATTTTCACCAGTGCCTTTCTTACCAATAAGCACGTCTCATCCAGCGTCTATGAGAAGAACTCGAAGGCCAATAATACGTTCCGCTGCTCGGATAAAAAGAACTGCTGCAATAGCTCATGGGAACCACGTAAACCGCAGTAATGGAACTCGGCACATAGCCTGAATATCCACTGGAGCTGCTTGGCCAATAGGACGTTCTTGTGCTGCTGAGATAGCCGCCGCCGGAACTGCCGTAAAAGTCTCCCGAACTCCCATAGTACGCCCCCGAGCTGCTGGAGCCGCTACCCCAACCGCCACCTGAGTACGTGTACGGCGCCCATCCAAAACCGGCCGCAAGCGTTACAAAGGCTGCAGTGATCCCAATGATCGTGAAGACGGTAACCAGTCCTTTCATGACAACACCCCCTTGACTGTCTGGTTTTACTTACAGGTGTGCTCCAATGAGAGCCTCGATATGCCGCTTCCCCACTTACTCATGAGGGGGCCCACTTTCAGTTATGTAAAACCTCCTTAAGATCCACTGTTCCACCGGGAGCTGCAATTGTCAAGAAAGCGGGAAAATGCCTCCGCAGAGTTGCAGACTGACAGCTAAAAAGACTATTGTCTCAGTTTTTGAAAATTTTGAGCCACTCCGCTACCGTTTGGAAAGCATATCGGTAGCGCCTGGCGTCTCTACTGGGCACCTAATTGATTTAATTGCATATTATGCGTTAGCATGGAAGCCGGCGGCTGCCAACTTCAAGGAACAGCTTGTCGTAATCCGTGATTACATCCGAGAATCGCTATACATGTGGATTCTCTGGAGCAGACCAAAGAATGCCATGGGTTCTCGTCTGCTGCGAGAACTGGAAAATTCGGCTAATTTTCATTCTTTCGATTCATGTGTGCGGTTTTGAGCAGGTCTACCACCGCCATATGCCTCATTGACGATGCCCACATCAGCGCTGTCCAACCGTTTCTGTCCCGGGCTTCCGGGTCTGCTCCGTTGTCGAGCAGTTCCTTGACTACATCCGTGTGGCCCTCTGAAGCTGCTACGATCAAAGCCGTGGCCCCGTACTGGTCGCCAGCCTCCATATCGGCTGAATGGGCCAGGAGAAGCTGCACCAAATCTATATACCCTCTCCGTGCCGCGCGCATGAGCGCCGTCCAACCGAATTCATCTTTCGCATTAACCTGTGCACCCGCTTCCAACAGGTGTTTTGCCACATGACCGAATCCCCTTCTGCATGCTTTCATGAGAGCCGTCGCGGCATACTGATCCCGTGCATCCGGGTTGGCGCCGCGATCCAAGAGCAGCTTGACTGCATCGGGAAAACCCATTGAAGCGGCCCACATAAGCGCAGACCATCCGAATGCATCTTCGCTGTCAGGGTCCGCACCTGCATTCAGAAGCGACTGAATTTCCGATAATTCCCCAGAAGCTGCTGCATCGAGAAGCTTGCTATTCATGACTTTCCTCCGGCATTCGGCTCAGTAAAATGCTGATTTTCCCAATTACTTCGCGCCGTATGCGGCAAGAATCTCCATCAGTTCCGCGTGCCCGGTTGATGAAGCCCACATGAGCGCCGTCCAGCCGTTCTTGTCTTTTGCCTGCACATTCGCCCCTTTTTTCAAGAGCAACTCCACAGTGCTCACATCTCTCTCCGAAGCCGCAATAATAAGGGCCGTAGCGCCATAAAGATCGACGGCATCCATATCGGCTCCCTTGGCCAGGAGCAATTCCACTATTCTCCTCGAGCCTTTCCGACAAGCTCTCATCAAAGGGGTCCATCCGAATTCGTCCCGTGCGTTCACGTCTGCGCCATAGTCGAGCAGTAATTCGACGAGATCGAAATGTTCACGTCTGCTGGCCTTCATAAGAGGGGTGGCCCCATACGGATCTCTTACTTCATGATCCGCGCCATTTTCCAGGAGTATTTTTGCTGCCGTCTCATAACCCATGGAGCATGCCCAGAGCAATCCGGTCCAGCCTGCCTTGCTTCTGGCGTTTACATCAGCTCCCTTTTCTATGAGTTGTTTCAGGGTGTACTTGTGGTTCTCCCGACATGCCCAGATGAGCGAAGTGTACCCCTCATCGCAGCGGGACTCAGGATCTGCTCCGGATTCGAGAAGCCGCTTCACTGCTTCGGCACGCCCGGTCTCGGATGCTCTGATCAAGGCCGTTCTTCCCGCATGATCCCGAGCATTGACGTCGGCTCCTGCAGCTAAAAGCAGGTCTACGATGCCGATCTGCCCCATACGGGAAGCGACGATAAGAGCAGTCTCTCCCTCGATTGTTCTCGATTCGATATTGATGCCCGCCTCGATCAACTCTTCTGCTACTTCCTCATACCCAAGAGAAGAAATCACCAGTAAAGGGTTCCTCAATTTCTTATCGGCAAGTTGAACATCTGCCCCCTTTTCCAGTAGCATTTTGACGAGCTTTCCGTGACCGTGACGACATGCTTCGATAAGCGCCGTGACCCCATAATCGGTTTGCACGTTCACATCCATGCCTCGAGAGAGGTATCGTTCTACTGCTTCCGAATTTCCCGCCCCGGCGGCGCGCACAAAATCTTCGATCTCATCAAGCATTTCTAACTCCAGAAATTCTGGGATTCCGAATTTTTGGCCGAAGCAAAAACGGAATCCGGTCAAAGACAAAGTATACGCAAGCCTTATGCCAGATCTTATTTCTATATCACGCGATTACATACAGAAGTATGAAAGGTTTTCACAGTTCAGCGAAAAAATGCATTGCTGAGACGGGCATGTCGGGCTTTTTTACAGAATGTAAAAACATCTTGCCGCTCTTGACGATTATCGTCCGTTTTCTTCCAGGTAATTACTCGGAGGGAATTTGAACGATGCAGACAATTGTGGGACACCAACATCCCCAACAGTCATCCTGGGCTGGTTCCAAAGGGCATACTTAGTTTCACCATGGGCGGTTCACATTTCCCGCCCATGGATTGCCATTTCTCTGAAGTGAGTGGATATGCAGGAAAGGCTCAGCGCCAGCGCTGATTTCTTCCCTCTCCTCCGAATCCCTGTCTTCCTCCGCCTCCGCCGCCACCTGGTCGATCCGTTTTGGGGCGAGCCTCATTTACCTTCAAATTGCGTCCCATAAAATCTCTGGAATCCAATTCCTGAATTGCTTTGAGACCTTCTTCACGTTCCGGCATTTTCACAAATCCAAAACCCCTGGCACGGCCTGTCGTCTTATCAGAAATGATAGTCGCAGATTCAACCTGGCCAAATGATTCGAACAATTCTTTGAGTTGGTCCTCACTGGTCTGAAAGGACAAGTTGCCTACATAGATGTTGATAGAAGCCACTTTCTTCACTCCTTTGGTAATAATACCCTTGCCGGTAACAAGTGGTACGAAAGCGAAACAACTGATTGTCCCTGGGGAAGAAACGGAAAGGAATACACGAGCAACTGAGGCACGAGCGGTGGTACCCTGAACTCTTGGATAACTTGCTTTTGCGCCCGAAAACCTCATCGGCCGGGAAGAAAAACAAGGTAGAAGCTGCAATGTTATGATGGGTGGTGTTCAAGTGTCAAGAAAATTTGTTTCATACCGGTGACTCTTCAATTATGTGGGATAGAGTAAATCTTTTCCTGTAATCGTGCATGTCAAACATGTTCGTGGCTGCGATCGCAAACAAAATAGAGGCAACCCCTCCACAGAGGCACGTCTTTCCGGAGACGGTTCCGCTCGGCGCGGATCGCTCCGCTTGTCGGGAACCGATTCTCACGACCGCTCCGGGAGGTCATCAAGTCGAACCGATTGTGAGCTGAATTGACAAAGTGAGTAGAAGCTGAATGTCAGAAGGAACTGAAGCAATATCTGAATTCACGCGAGAAGTAGAATTGTAATGATAAAAGATCTGAAACAATTGTTGAATCCAAAAATACTATCGAATATGACCGCACTTATAGTCGCCGCTCACCCGGATGATGAAACAGTAGGTGCGGGTAGTCTCATCTCTACATTTCGGCGACTTACCATTTTGCACGTTACCGATGGTACCCCGCGAGATTTGAAAGATGCCTTTCGTGCGGGTTATTGCAGTCGTAACGATTATGCGCACGCCAGAAGAATGGAACTGCTCCGGGCGTTGCGTCTGGTGCGAGGGGAATCTTTTGATTGCTCATGTCTCGGCTATGTAGATCAAGAAGCGGCTTTCAATCTAAGCGAAATCACCAGGAAGATGTTAGATATCGTTGAGGCTGTCAGACCCGATCTGGTGCTTTCGCATTCCTACGAAGGAGGTCATCCCGATCACGATTCCGCAGCATTCGGAATTCACATGGCACTCCGTATGCTGAAGCACAGTAATGGAAATAGTCCCACCCTGATCGAATACCCATCCTACAACAATCACCTTGGTTGTGCCTCCTTTCTTGAGTTTTTGCCTGTCCCAGGTTTTCGAGAATTGGTTAAAATGCTGAGCCAATCGGAATTTGAAAAGAAACAACGCATGGTTGAATCGTTTGTTTCACAAAAGAGTTTTCTCAAAGTGTTTCCTTTGGAATTGGAGCGGTTCCGGTTCGCTCCTTGTTACGATTTCAATGTTCCTCCTCATCAAGGAAAACTCTATTACGAGAATTATGATTGGGGCCTCGACAGCAAAGCATGGCTCATCCTTGCAAAGAAGGCCTGCCTCAGATTGCGAGCGGAATACGGATGCATCCCAATACAGGTGTAGATCAGATTGGGATGCATCCGTCCGTGGGGAGCGTGCGACCCCCAAATTCATCATCTGCTCAACACACAAAAAGCGCCCCACGGGAAACTTGTGAAGACATGCAAAGAAATAGCCCAATGAAGAGTTGGAGTGCCGGAGATCAGAGAACTCTTGTACTGATGCCCGGTATCTCCCATTATCCTGGAGAGTCAAACCCATACGAATTTGCATTCAAAGAGAGAAGATCCGGGAAACCCTTCTTGTAATACGGGCTTGCAATCAAGATATTTCTCAAGGCGGTAACACGGACCTACACGGCAGGTCCGTGGCACCCAAGATTGACATTTGGGCACGGATACACGGGTGCCACTGACCTGCGGAGCCAGGTCAGTGCAGTTAGCATCTTGAATGCATGTTGGCATAAGCTGGAATCAAAATCGCTCCAGCTTTCAGTTCGCTGTTTTTCATCATGAGAAGCACTTCGTTTGCTCTTTCTAAAGGAAATTCCTGAACCACCGTGCGGATTGGAATTTCCGCTGCAATCCGAAGGAGTTCTTCTGCGTCGCTCCGAGTGGTGTTCGCCACACTCTTGATAGTACGTTCCCAATAGATGAGGCTGTAATCCATTTCGGGAATTGGAGTCATGGTGATTCCCGCAAGAACGAGGGTGCCACCCTTTTCCAATGCTTGTAGCGCAAGGGGTACCAGAGGACCCGCGGGAGCAAAAATAATCGAGGCTTGAAGCGAGGTAGGAGGCACCCCATCCGGAGTTCCGACCCATACTGCCCCCAATTCCCGAGCCAGTTGCCGATGTTTTTCCCCACGAGTGAACACGTGCACTCGACAGCCCAACTTGACCGCGACCTGAATCACCACATGGGCGGAATTCCCGAACCCGTACAGACCGAGATTGCCTCCGGGTTGGATCTCACTCAGTCTTAGTGCGCGATAACCGATCACTCCGCCGCACAGCAGCGGCGCCGCATCTGCATCCGAGAATACCGACGGGATGGTAAATGCAGATCCCTCCGGCACTGTCATGTACTGTGCGTACCCGCCATCAGCATGATATCCGGTAAATTGTGCCGAACTGCAGAGATTTTCCCGGCCCTCGAGACAGAAAGGGCAGACTCCACAACCGGAGAAAAACCACGTTACGCCTACCCGGTCTCCAATTCGGTGTATCTCGGTTCCCGGCCCGGTTTTATCAATCGTGCCCACGATTTGATGTCCCGGGATCACGGGGAGTTTCCGCATTTCCAAATCACCTTCCACTGTGTGAAGATCGGTGTGGCAGACGCCGCACACGGAGACTTTGATGCGGATCTCCCCCGGACCTGGCTCAGGAATCGCTATTTCGGATAATCTGAGAGGTGCGGTTTCTATGGGCCCCGGTTTTTCCAGTATCATTGCCTTCATGAAAACTCCTGGCTCCATACGTCGCTCGAATCGAGGATTGAAGCGCTAAGTAACAACTGAATAAACTTCTCAGGAGAATGTCTTCGACGATGTTTCTGCTACTGCTTGGATTTCCGTTCGATTTCCCGTTTCTTGAGCTCTTTGCGTATAATTTTGCCGGTTGCCGTCATGGGAAGTTCGTCTACGAATTCGATCTCTCTGGGGAACTCGTGTGCAGCCAGCCGGGTTTTGACGAAGTTTTTTATATTGTTTTCCAAAGCAATATCCGGAGACGTCCCCTGCTTCAGGACAATGAAAGCTTTCACGATTTCGGTGCGGACCGCATCCGGGCTCCCTACCACCGCTGCCATTCCCACTGATGGATGTTTCAGGAGACAATCCTCAATTTCCGCGGGTCCTATTCTGTACCCTGCGCTCGTGATGATGTCGTCTTTGCGACCCACAAACCAGAAGTAGCCTCGCTCGTCTTTTTTTGCCAGATCGCCGGTAAGGCACCAATCCCCTACGTATTTGTCTTTGGTTGCGATGGGATTATTCCAGTATTCCAGAAACATGACCGGATCCGGTCTTTGCACAGCAATCTCACCCGATGTTCCCGGCGAGACCGGAGTCCCGGATTCGTCAACCACTTCAACGCGGTGCCCCGGGATAGGACGGCCCATAGAACCGGGGACAATTTCCATTATTTCGGTGCAATTCCCCAGAGTGAGGTTCACTTCCGTCTGACCGTAGAATTCATTAATTGTGAGGCCCATCACCTCTTTACCCCAATCCAGCAATTCGGCGCCGAGGGTTTCACCTCCGCTGCCGATGGAACGCATACGAAATTGTTTGCCGCCCCATGGATTTTTCACCTGACGCATCAGCTTGAGCGCCGTAGGCGGCATGAATGCATTCCGAATACGGTGTTTGGCGATAAAATGGAACGCATGCTCGGGATCGAATTTCCTTGCCCTGTGCGCCACCACCGGAATTCCGTGATGCCAACTGGGAAAGAGCACGTCTATGAGTCCGCCGATCCACGCCCAGTCCGCAGGTGTCCAGAACAGGTCATTTTCCTGGGGAAAGAAATTATGAGGAAACTCCACTCCCGGAAGATGTCCCAAAACGACTCTATGTGCATGAAGAGCTCCTTTGGGCGGTCCGGTGGTGCCGGAAGTGTATATGATGAGAGCAGGGTCATTGGGCCCGGTCGGTTGGACTGCGAAACGATCCGAACCTCGTTCCACCAGATCCCAGAAATCGTGAGCGACTCCTCCCGTATCGCCGGACGTCACGACAACAAGTTTCAGATTCGGAAGCTTGTCCCGAATATCCAGGATCTTTGCCAAATTGACTTCATCCGTGATCAATGCTGAAGCAGCGCTGTTGGACAATCTATATTCGAGAGCGTCGGTTCCGAATAACGTGAACAGAGGAATAGCTATTCCTCCTAACTTGTAGACTGCAAGGTGACTCACGGCAGTCTCGGGGCACTGTCCCAGGAGTATTCCCACACGGTCTCCCCGTGAAATTCCTTTCGCTTTCAAAGCGTTTGCCAGCTTATCGGAGAATCCCTTCAGTTCCCGAAATCCGAACGTCCTTACCGCTCCGGCTGCGTCTTCGTAAATGAGTGCCGCTCGATCGGGCTCATCGGCCCATTTGTCACAAATATCCACAGCAATGTTGTAATGATCGGGAATACGCCACTGGAACGATTCATACGTTTTTTCGTAGCTTTCGCCGCGGTTCAGCATATGGACATCCTCCGGAACAGAATCTGACCTACAGGAGCGCAGGTTCGGAGAAAACAAAAATGTACGATTCAAAGACAACGATGTTGAGCGAGCAAATGTCTATGCGACGACGTGAAAACAAGCATCCAGCCGAGTTGTCCGGCGATCTCCGGTTCAAAACCGATATTCTTCCTTTCCCCATTTCGAGTCAAGCCAAATGCTTATGAATTCGAAGCCACCGATCTGTGGTGGGAAACCCAAACGAGTAAGTTCGATTGACCGATCCAAAACAGGGAATGTTTCTGATCTACCCGGCGTCCCTGTATTTTCCAAAGAAATATTCAATATTGTGATAATTTACAGAGTGGATTGACTACTTATTATCAGAACCTTATCTTAACAGAAGTAAACTACGAAAGGATTGTTCCTAATCCAAAGCTTACTAGTGGACGAAGTTATACATGCGAGAAAATTTTGAACCCAGCTTTGAATCAGGACATCCGGAACTTACTTCGGTTCCGGTTGCATGTGACGAACTATTGGAAGCAGTCGGACAAGAGAATCTCAGTGCAATAACTCAGGATTTTCTCGAACTTGTGAATTCCGCGTCTTCAATTTATTCCAACACGGGACAGCCGGTCATCGGAATTTTTGCTTCCGGCTGGTGCAGACTTCTCAGTCAGGCATCGCGGGATTTGTGCGGAAACATCAGCCAGGAAGAAGCAATAAAGAGTGGAAATTGGCTGTGTCACGAGTCTTGCTGGGCAGCGTCGAAAAGAGCAATTGAATCGGGACTTGAGATCGAAGCCGAATGCCACGGAGGTATTCGCCTCTATGCAGCGCCTATACTGGCAGGTCAAGATATTGTAGGCGCAATCAATTTCGGTTTCGGCGATCCTCCCACGGATATGAACTCTATCCATCGGATTGCGGGAAAGTACAGGATACCGTCGCATGAGTTGGAACAGCAGTTAAAGTCCTATCCGTCCCGGCCTGAATTCATCATTGAAATGGCAAAGAAGAGATTATCCACCGCTGCAAAACTCCTGGGAGCCATTGTCAATTGGAAGCGCCGCGAAGAGCGTATTCAAAAGGAACACCTCATTCTCGATCAGAAGCTCGAATATCAGACAGCCGAACTGAATTCTGCACGGGCACGCGTTAAGCTCATTACTGAAAAAGCTCCGGCACTCATGGATTCCGTGAATCGCAACGGATATATCATGGATGTCACCGATTATTGGCTTGAAGTGATGGGATACGGACGTGACGAGGTGGTGGGACGCCATATCACCGAATTCATGACGGAAGAGTCGAAGACAAAAGCTCTGGGTGAGGACTTGCCGGTCTTTCTGGAAACAGGATCCCTGAGAAATACGGAATACCAGTTTAGAAAAAAGAATGGAGAATTGCTTGACGTCATTTTTTCAGCGGCTGCGGAAAGAGATTTCCGAGGCAAGATCGTCCAGAGCATAGCGGTTCTCACGGACATATCGGATTTAAAACGGACGGAGGAGATACTCAGGCGGAAAAACGCGCTGCTCGAGGCAATACATGATGCCCAGATGCAGTTCATTTCGCATGCAAAGCCCAGGGTGCTTTTCGGTAATCTCCTGGAGAAACTTCTCGCTCTGACAGGCAGTGAATTCGGTTCCATCGGTGAAGTGCTGCCTGAGCCGGAAGAAGGTTCCATCCTCAGGGTTCATGCCATGAGTGATATTGGCTGGAACGACAAAACCCGTGAATTGTATCAAAAGCATATTTCGGATCAGACTATAGAATTTCGTACGGTAAGCAATCTTTTCGGCAAAGTAATCGAGAGTGAATCACCTGTGTTGTCGAACGATCCTGCATCCGATCCAAGAAGAGGAGGAATTCCCAAGGGCCATCCCGAAATAAAGTGTTTTCTGGGATTACCGTTCCACTTTGAGGGAAAACTTGTCGGTGCAGCAGCTCTGGCAAATCGAGGAGCCGGGTATCAGATTGAGCTTGTCGAATATCTGCAGCCGTTTATTTCGGCCTGTGCCAACATCATACAGGCGTACCGGACACACCGGGAGCATCGCAAGGCTGAAGAATCCCTCCGGAAAAGCGCCGAACGCTACGAACAGATATTTACAAAAAATAAATCCATCAAGCTGCTCATGGATTCCGAGGGCATCATCGTGGATGCAAATCCTTCAGCAGCAGAATTCTACGGGTACTCGCAAGAAGAAATGATCGGCATGCACATAGGGCAGATCAATAATTCACCCCCTGAAAAGATCGCCGAAGCAATCCGTAAGGTCCATGCAGAAGAAAAGATGAGTTTCGTGTTTCAGCATAAACTGCATTCCGGAGACGTCCGGGACGTGGAGATCAGTTCCACTCCCATCGAGATTGGCGACCGTAAACTGATTTATTCCATTGTGACTGACATCACTGAGAGGAAAAAAGCCGAAGCCGAATTGAAGGAGAGTGAAGAGCGATTTCAGACCATTTTCAATGCAGCAACCGACTTCATTTACACCAAGGATGTATACGGTCGATTCATGGACGTGAATCCTGCAATCGAGAGTTTTACCGGACTTAAGGCTTCGCAGATCCGGGGCAAAAGAACCGAGGACGTTTTTGCGGAAGAACTCGCACGCACGGGACGGGAATCTGAATCTCGTGTGCTTCAGGGCGAATCTGTCGAAAAAGAGCTTACTTTCAGTGTCAAAGGATTCAGCCTCACGCTTACATGTTGCATGATGCCCCTCAAGGATGCTGATGGGAATATCACCGGAATTTTGGGTATAGCCCGGGATATAACCGATCGAAGAAGACCGGAAACCCTTATTACTATTCCCGAAACGTATGTTTCTGAGGCTATGAGACTGACGCTGAATCAGGCGGAAATGGCTGCAAAACGAAATGCCACGATTTTGCTTCTGGGAGAAAGCGGGACCGGAAAGGATTACCTCGCTCGGCATATCCACAATCGCTCCGAGCGTGCAGGGGGTCCTTACTTTGCGGTAAACTGCGCCGCCATTGCCCCGGAGCTTGCTGAATCCGAACTCTTCGGCCATGAAAAGGGGGCATTCACTGGTGCAATCGTGCGGAAACGAGGACTCCTGGAGCTCGCTGAAGGGGGCACGCTGCTGCTCAACGAAATTGGAGAACTCTCGCTGCCCTTGCAGGCCAAACTGCTTACCTTCCTGGATACGAGAAAATTCACCAGGGTCGGCGGCGAAAAAGAAATTACCGTGAATGCCCGCCTCATTGCCGCGACCAACAGGGACCTGGAGAATGAAATTCGAGAGCGTCGATTCAGGCAGGACCTCTTCTATCGTCTGAGCGTATTGACTATAAAAGTGCCGCCCCTCCGTGAAAGGAAAGACGATATCCCGTTCCTAGTCAAGGAGCTGCTTTCCAACCTTGTGAGTGAACTGCAACTGCCTCACATGCCGGTTATCGAGCCCAGGATCATCCATGCATTGAAGCGCTATGACTGGCCCGGAAATGTAAGAGAACTCCGTAATGTGCTTGAGCGATCTCTCATTCTTTCCCATGGACAGGAACTCAAACTTGGCGGTTTCGGATTTGGGGAAGAGCCGGAGGAGAGTATGAAAGCAACGTTCACCGCGTCTTTCCCCAGCGAGCAGTCCATAAACGAAGTAACCCAGGAATTGAAACGCTTCTATATCGCCGAGGCCCTTAAACGCTCGGGGGGCAACAGGCAGGGGGCAGCGAAGATGCTGGGCATTTCCCGTTATTCACTGAAGCACTACATGAAATCACTAGGGTTCCGTGATGGGGAAAACGATTGATTCTTGGGCAATGATTCTCGAAACATGCCAGTCCTCATGCAAAAGTCCTAAAACCCATTTTCATTCTTCTTGATTTGCTCCTTCTGAAGAAGGTCTTCCTTGATTTTTTCCATGACTGACAGCAGTATGAATCCTTTGAAATGCTCAGTAAGGAGTTTCACATGCCCTTTACGGAGATCCGAGGCAGGCAGATATATTACGAGATTCACGGGCAAGGCCCTACCGTAATTCTTCTTCATCACGGTTTTAGCAGTTTGAACATGTGGGAGGGCATATACCCTGCTCTTGTGGACGCCGGATATCGGGTTGTCCTGTACGACAGGAGAGGGTACGGGCGATCGGAAGGAGGGCCCGATTTTAAAGACTTCTACGTGAGCAGTACCTTTTGTCAGGAAAATTGCCGGGATCTGAAGCAACTCAGCCATGAGCTCAATCTTGGTAGATTCCACATGGTCGGCCAGTGTGAGGGCGGGGTTATTGCAGTTCACTATGCAGCCGATTTTCCCGATCAGGTGATCTCTATGACCACGTCGAGCACCCTGTGCTACAGTCATGTCACCATGGTGGAATTCGATGCCGCCAAATTTCCCAAGGCATTTCACGAATTGGACTCCCAGGTCCGAGATAAACTCCTGTTCTGGATCGGAGAGGATCACGCGGAATCTCTGTACGAAATGGCTAGAACAAAAGGAGGAGCGTACGGATCGGACAAATTCGATATTCGTCCCTTATTGCCTCTCATCCAGTGTCCGGCGCTGGTCTTGTACCCGGATCGGAGCGCCCTTTTCGAGGTAGAGCAGGCTGTGACATTTTACCGCTGTCTCAAGAACGGTGAATTGGCGGTTCTCCCCAAGTGTGGTCACAATACCTACGACCAGCAACCGGAATTATACATTCGACATGTATTGGACTTTCTGAACCGGGTCACCTATGAAAACACCAATCTGATGGATTTTTCCATGACGTGTCTGGCTCCTTCACCGCGGCCGCGATGACGCGATTGACGATAGGTTGTTTTAGCACTCCGTCGATGCTCAGACCAAAATTGTACTTCAGGGATTCTTGTGCATTTACTTCCGTGTACCTGCGCTCGTTCTGACGAGTTCACCCGATCGCGAGATGGAAAGAGCCACGAGGTCCAGCGCCTGCATTGCCCATAATGCTCGTTCCCCGTGGACAACCGGACATGAGGAACACTGCACGGCATTGAAGAAATCCTCTAACTCGCTCCGAAGCGGTTCGAGACGCGGCACTGAGATTTCTTCAGATCGTATGTCTCCCATGAGGCAAATACCCGAATCCATAGCAGGGAGCTGATCCGCCACATGCATGTGCAGGGTATTGGCAATGGTATCAGCCACAAGGTAGCGCCTGGGGGTAGTGACGGTTATGGCTCTCACTTTTTTCGGGGAACATTTTCCAGTCCAGAATGTTGCGGTGGCCCCATTGTGAAACAGCATTCTCGCATTCGCCACATCGGTTTTGTCGGAAAAAACGGGTCTGCCGGACGCGCTAATACTTTCGATGGGTGAATCTGCAATTTCGAGAGCCAGGTCGATATCGTGAATCATGAGGTCGAAGAGCACATCTGCATCGATGCAACGTGTCCCATCAAAAGGAGCAAGTCTGCGACAATCGATTGAGATTATTTCTTCTCTCACTTCATGGAGCGTGCTCATCATTGCCATGACAGCCGGGTTATAACGTTCCACATGTCCGACCATGAGAATGACATCGGCTTTTCGAGCGATTTCCACGAGCCGTGATGCTGAAGCCGCATCATGGGCCAAAGGTTTTTCCATCAAGACGTGCAACCCGTGTTCCAGGCACACGGTCCCAAGCTCAAGATGGGTAACGGTGGGAGCGGCTATACATACCGCGTCGCTTTCCTTGAGTAGGTCGTTCAGATCGGAAAAACAGACGCATCCGTGCCGTGAACCGATTTCCGCAGCCCTTGCAGGATCCGGATCGTAAATTCCGGCCAATGTAATTCCGGTAGTCTGGGAAACAATTCTCGCATGATGCTGTCCCATGGTGCCGACACCGATAACGCCGATTCTCAGGTTGGCCCGGTTCTTGTCAGTCATTGATTCCACTCGTCATAATGGTATGCTCAAGCCGTTCATTGTTGCGAATTACCGAGACTCTTCTCATTCTGTGGAGCCGAACATACACCTCAGAAAAAGTTTCGTCAAAGGATAAGCGTTTACTTTCCATTCGGGTTTTGCTTATATGATGACGCTTTGCGCGGACTTGCCGTCCGCACCTTGAAATACCGCATAGTGACTTTCGTCAGACCGATCTCCGGCCCGTTCTTAGAAGCCAGAGACAAACTCTTTTACACGAGGTGAGCATGGGAAGGATACTGTTTGCGATTATGGCGCTTCTTATCGCTGCAGCTCCAGCAATTGCCGCGGACCCGATCGTCTTGGGCGCGTACCTGTCCATGACGGGAAATGTTGCCGCGTACGGAGGAATGGGCTGGGACGGCATTACCATTGCAAAAAAAATGGAACCTGAAGTCCTGGGCCGGCCTGTGGAAGTCAAACTGGTGGATACCAAATCCGACAAAGTTGAGTCTGCAAATGCCGTATCCAGGCTCATAGAGAAAGAAAAAGTGGTTGCCATTATCGGAGAAATGATCTCCGGGAATACCCTCGCCGGCGCGGATCATGCCGAACGACGGAAAGTGCCCATGGTGAGCCCCACTGCTACGAATCCTCTGGTAACTCAGGGGCGAAAGTACATTTTCCGGGTGTGCTTCATCGATACGGAACAGGGCGATGTTGGGGCCAAGTTGGCTACAGAGCAGTTCAAAGCCAAGACTGCCGCACTGATCTATGACATTCAGCAAGACTATTCCGTCGGTCTGGCTACCTTCTTCAAGAGAGAATTCACGAAGGCCGGAGGAAAGATCGTTTCCGAAACGAGATTCAAGAGTGGTGACAGAGATTTCACTCCGCAACTGAGCAGCATTCAGGCTTTGAATCCGGATATCATTTATGCACCCATTTACTACACGGAAACAGCGCTTCTCGCGAAGCAGGCCAGGGAAATGGGATTGAAGGCTCCCATTCTTGCAGGGGACGGAGTTCAGGCTCCCGAACTGATTGAACTGGGAGGACCTGCTGTAGAAGGGATCTATTTCACAACGCACTTCCATAGGGATATGGTTGACAATCCCCGAGGGAAAAAATGGCTTGAATTGTTCAAGCAGGAGTACGGGAAGGAAGCAGACGCATTCACAGCAATGGGCGCCGATGCGTACTTCATTGTGCTCGATGCGATCAAAAGAGCAGGTTCCACCGACCCGCAGAAAATACGTGATGCTCTGGTGGAAACAAAAGATTTCGAGGGAGTCAGCGGCAAGATTACCATGAAGCCGAACGGCGATCCCATAAAAGCAATGGTGCTCAACAAAGTTCAAGACGGTAAATTTGCATTCGTGAGAACAATACCTCCTCAGCAGTAGCTCTCATTTATCCGCCGATTCTCCGGGGAGCATTAATCGCTGACCTCCCTGGAGATCGGCATTCGACAGGCAATCCCGTGGACGCTGGTTTCTTTGTACAACAAATGATTTTCGGACTTACTCTGGGGTGCTTTTACGGGCTTCTGGCCATAGGTTACACTATGGTATACGGAGTCCTTCGCCTCATCAATTTCGCCCACGGCGACTTGCTGATGGTCTCAGCGTATATAGCTTATTTCGCCATTGTGATTTTCTACATTCCCTGGCCGGTGGGGTTCGGAATTTCTCTCGTGCTGACAGCTCTCTTGGGCATTCTCATAGATCGCGGCGCGTACAGGCCTCTCCGTCGCAGTCCTAAAATAAGCGCATTGATTACCGCGATAGGAATATCTTTTCTTCTGGAAAACCTCGCAGTCGTGATCATCGGAGGCCGTCCTAAAACTTTTCCCACACCTCCCCTGTTCGAGGGAGTAATCTCATTTGCGGGATTGTCTATTCCGAGGCTCTCCATCTGGGTAATGTTTGTGACCATAGTGCTGCTCATGATGCTCTTGTGGATACTCCGGTATACAAGGATCGGCATGGCCATGAGAGCGCTTTCCAGGGACGTGGAAACGGTCCGGCTCATGGGGGTGGATGCGGACAGGGTGATAGCGTTTACCTTTGCACTGGGGTCTGCTCTTGCAGCAGCCGGTGGGATCCTGTGGTGCATGAAGTATCCGGCGCTTGAGCCTTTTATGGGAGTCATCCCTGGCCTGAAAGCCTTTGTCGCGGCAGTGTTGGGGGGCATAGGCAATGTTATGGGAGCAGCTCTGGGAGGGCTGATCCTTGGAGTTGGAGAAATACTCATTGTGGCAATTTGGCCGGACTGGTCAGGTTACCGGGACGCTACAGCCTTTTCCATACTCATTATTATTCTCCTCACCCGTCCTACCGGAATCATGGGCGAAGATCTTCCTGACTGATGCCAGGCTGCCATTAAAGAGGAGCAACTTAAAAGGGAACGTCTTACAAGCAGCTCCTTCCGCCTTTCCTTCTTTTGTAATTGCCGAAATTTTTGTCCGATTGAAGATGAATATTGCTGCAGGGGTTGCCAAACATGAGCATATGTATCCGAATTCCAAACACTTGGTAGGGATCGGCGTCTCTGCCGACCCACGGCGGGCACGGAAGCCCGCCGCTACGAATTCTTTGTGCAATCGGACATTAATTTTGCACCGCTATAGGTGTCAGCCTTCGAGCCGGTGCATCTTTCATATAATCAATGATATCGATAGAATGGACCGGATAGATGCCGGTCCATTCTAAATTTCTTTTTTTTGCAATTACTCTAAGCCACTTTTTCATGCGGCGATGAATGTGAGATTTCCTTGTCAAGGTCCAGGTGGAATCTCACCGGCCCGCGCTGCCCGTTTTCAAAGCGTTTGTGCAAAGCGTACTCGGATTTCGGATCGGACCACGAAGTAAACATCGCTGCATGGCCTTTAGGAAATTCCGTTTTTTCTCCACTGACGAAATCCAGAGGAGCCAAAGCTGAGGACGGTTCCACGAGCTTATCGTCTCTGCCGTAACAGATAAGCAGTCTTATGTTCTTCTCGGCAAGAGAATGCACATTGAGCTTCTGTCCGAACAGCTCGAACGGCAAATCTCCCGATGGAGAAATAGGCTTGGAATAGGAAATTTTACTCATTTTCGTGATCGCCAGGGGTAAATCCGTCCGATCGTACAATAGCCAATGACCGACGGCAGCCGTGGTCTTCGAAATCAGCTTGACCCCTTTCCGGATCTTTTCTTGAAACGTATCCAAATCCCGATAAAAAGAAACCAGCGGGAACTCGGACTCGATACTCTTGAGCTTGTAAACCCAGCTCATCACCTGCCCGTCAACGACTTTATTTCCGTTGGGCAGCGTCTTCAAGGAATAGCCGAGAGTTCGGAAATCCTTGGGAATTTCATTCAAAAAACCCGTGAGCCCCGGGCTCTTGGTCCCATCCACGGGGGATGCTGCAGTAATCAGAGCATCAACCAACCCGTCGAGCCGACCGGTTAAGATGTCCGCCAGGAACATGAAACCACCCTGACACACACCATTCAAGGTGACCGGCTTTCCGTGACGCTTCACCAGGATACGAGCGAAATAACGTGTATCCAGCGCATCATCCTCGCCAGTCATGGTCTGCACTGCCGGATTTTCGTCTATATTCTTAATGATTCTCGCATAGGTCGGGATACCCTGGTTCGCAAAATTATGGACATAGCTCTTTCCTTCTCCCGGCAGAAAAGCAAGGATATTTGCTCCCAGTACATAGGGGTGAGCAATCATAACAGGTTTCATCGAGGGATCGACCTTCACCCCTCGAATATTGGGTAACACCTGATACAGATCCATACGCTCTGTTTCAGCTACTTTGACATATGCATCACTCTCGAAATGAAAGCCGTACTCTTTTCTAATTTCTTTCACGGCTGCAGGCATATCGATTACTTCGGTCCTCAGGGCCTGCATCAATTCGTCGTAATAAAGGTTCATCGCATTGCCGTTGCCGTTAATCTGAAGAACTGAAGAAAGAAAACGAAATAATTCCTTCGTGTGATAGGCCCACGCTTTTTCCATGACAGCTTCCCATGCAGCCATAGCACGCTCTGAGCTCATTTTCGCGAGAGAAGCATAATTGGCCGGGTCAATCACTCGACCCGAGTTGAGCTTTTCCATTTCTTCTCGAAGAAAATAGGTATATGCACTTAACCACGGATTTACAAAATCGCGGTTGGAATCAAGAACACCTCTCCAGTATAAGGAGGCCGCACTCATACTTTTCCAAAAAGCCTCCCAATTCCTCAAGGTTAATTCTACTGGTTTAAACAACAGACTAGTTAAAGAATACATCCTCCGTCTCCATATGTTGGTGAAAACGCATCAATCCTTACTACTCACGTCGGATCAGCCCTGCGTTTTCAAATCGATTAAGGTTAGTTATATTATGTACATCGAATCCCAAAAAGGAAGATTGACAGCTCCCTTTCCTACTTTAATTAGACAATTGTTTCGTGTTGGAGTTCGTACGAATCGTCTTCGCTATGAATAGATGCAATCGGAATGCATTCTGATTCGAAGGAGAGACACAGGTGTCGAGCGTACGTGCTGTGGAGTGCAGAAACCAGACGTTTTTGAACTCACAATAATGCTGGTATAGTTCAAATCTCGAAACTATATTGTGTTTCGGTCTGAATCGGACACTACGGGGAACATACATGAATCCATACATACTGGCTGTTCACGGCAGTCCAAGGAAACCTGGAAACACTTCCACATTGCTGAAACGAGCGGTTGAAGGTGCAATGTTCATGGGAGCCAGTGTTGATGAAATAGTCCTACGCGATCTTAAGATGTCTCCATGCCTTGAAATATACGGGTGTAAAGAACAGGGCAGATGCGTTATACAGGACGATTTCCAGATGGTGTACGACAAGCTCATGAAATGCGACGGTCTGATACTCGCGTCTCCCATCTTTTTCTACACCGTGTCTGCGCACACGAAAATATTCATGGACAGATGCCAGTCTCTCTGGGTGAAGAAATATTGGCCGACTGCCGGAACCGGAACGCCGCCCAACTTTGAAAACAATCCCAAAAAGGCACTATTCATTTCGGTGGGAGCGACTCGCGGAAAAAGGCTCTTCGAAGGCACGCTGCTCACGGTCCGGTACTTTCTGGATACGCTCGATATGGAATTGTGGAAGAGTCTTCTGTATCGCGGGCTCGATGGAGCAGGTGAGGTCCTCGGATTTCCGGAATACCTGGATGAAGCCTATAATTCCGGAGCAGACCTGTGCCAAGCCTTAAAGCAGAAGTGAAGCTCAGTATCTTAAAAAAGATTATTTCGTCTGAAAAACCAGGAGATAAGGAATAGCGGATTTTCCGTCAGTATCTTTGAAGTTCGTGAGTTTTTCCGTATTAATCCATACAACATAGGTTTTTCCCGGCTGAAGTTCCACGTCGACAACACAGGTTTTGGGATCGATATAACGTGGTTGTCCGATGATCTTCGGAAACGAATCAGCCGAAACCTGTCCCCAGGACCAACTTCGATCGAGCATGTCCTTGCTGAACGATACCGAAATCTGCCCGGTCGCGGCTGCATCGATATCCGTTGCACCGCACTGAGGGCTCGTCTTTACTACTGACGGAGGGAATTCCCGAATCGACTGTCCCTGACCGAAAGAGAAAATAGGCATAAGAAGAAAAAGACAGAAGAATGCAGCCTTCTTCATCGTAACGATCTCCTCATGGGATTGAAGCAGCCATACACTGAAGCTAGCATGAATTCCGCTCGATTATAGCCTATCGACAGACAGCCGGTCCGCAAGGCGGAGGGGCACACGCTGGTGGAGGAGGACACGGCGCAGGGGGAGTGCACCGATAATCAGCGGCGGTCGGGGCAAACCAACTGCACACCACTACAGCACACGGGGGAGGTCCCACCATTTTCCTCGGGTAGCATTTCACCGGAGGGGGGCAAGGACCGCAGTGCGGTGGAGGCGGGGGAGCAGCGCACACGGGCGGCGGGGGAGGCGCATAGGATATGGGGGTAAGCTCACACGGTCCAAGTGACGTAGAATAAGCAGAACTGTTCAACGGAAAAGCGAAGATGACCATACCCAAAGCAATAAGCAATACAGCATAACGCCGCATATTCAACTCCCGTGACCCGATGGGGCCAGGTTTTCTTCCAAAATCTTTAGATAGACGAATACCATGACAATACTAAATGACTCGTCTGCGGTCAAGCATTTTCATTATCCGCCAAGCAAATACTGAGAATATACTTTAAGGGCTGTCGCTAAGTAACTTATTTCACAATCTATCTATTACAAATGATACTGAATCGGTTTTCACAAAAAGCATGCTGCAGCAAGATCGTTGAGACCTGTTTCTATACAATCCCGTGCAGCAGGGGAATCCAAACTCTCCCTGTATGCAAATTCCAGGCTGCCCAGAATCCGTTCCACGGGAGATTTTGACTCGATGCGGCTATCCCGTTTTCTGTAATAAGCGCTCCTGCGAACGTGAGAATCAGGTGCTCCCTGCCAGTCCTGCTTCCACAAGAGAACTCTGCGAAAGGCCGATAGAGCCTTGGTATTGAGCACTGCCGAATCCCACGATTCTGTACCTGCAACAGCATCCAGGAAGTCGAAAATGGCTCTGACGAAATGCACATCAGTTGCAACCAGACCATACAGGTGCCAGTCTTCGATTGCGCTGGAAATGGCTTTTCTCATTCTGGACGGCAGCTCTTTCCATGCGGGGCAGTAGAATGCTTTGCATGCCATGCTGCCGTAATGGCACATGCCTCTCAAATCCACATTCTGATTGCCGGGAGCTGAAGGATGGAGCATACAGCCCACAAGATTGTGCTCGGTGTCCAGAAATCCGGCGAACTCGCATACATGAATTATGGAATCCAAAGGCTGAGCGGACTCCGCTCCTCTCACCGCATGTTGAAAACTCTCGAGACTGTCGGCCGTTCGCTCGGTACTGGCAAACAAGGAGGTACGTGCGGCAAGATTACGCTCCAATTGTTGCCGCGTGCCAATTGCCACGTTGTAAAGACCGCAACATGCTGCGCAGGATTTCTTGGAATCGGGGACACAGAGGTTCATGAATCAACTAAATTCAACTTGTGTATTTGCATAATGTATAGCACGTCCCTCGGGGAACGTCTACGCAGCTACTCTTTGGGGGCCAAAGCAGTTTTACCGTGAGGATACCCCGTTGATTCCGGAGAATGGCAATGTTCCTGGAGCAGTGTGGCACCGCTCAGCAATCCGATCCGGGCGCATACATTCTTTCTGAACCCAAAAAGGTGTTGAACCACGACATGGAATGTAGAAATATGCACTAACGAATGTGCAGGCACACTCGTTCTGACAACTTGCAAGCTTATCGGGAGCACACAATAATGGAACACAGTCACCCCAAGATCACTGTCATAGGTGCAGGAGCCATCGGTGGCGTCACCGCGGCCTTTTTGAGCCGAGCGGGGTGGGACGTGCAAATCGTCTGTAAACGCCAGGAAATAGCAGAACAATGTTCGGATCCCGGGCTTCTCATAACGGGACTTCGAGGAGAAAGCCTGACGCCGCTGCATGCGGTTGCGTCGGTTAAGGAGCTTTCAGGGCGGCTTCAGGTGGTGTTACTTGCTACCAAGGCGACCGACTGTGTGTCAGCCGCGCAGGAGCTGTTGCCCATGCTCTCCGACGACGGCTTTGTGGTATCGCTTCAGAACGGTATCTGCGAAGAGGCGCTCGCGGACGTGCTGGGACGGGAGCGTCTCATCGGCTGCGTGGTGGCCTGGGGAGCCACAATGCTGGGGCCGGGCCGGCTGGAGGTGACTTCTCCCGGCGAGTTCGTTATCGGAAACCTCGACGGCAAAGTAGACCCTCGTCTCAATTTGCTGAAGGAGGCGCTCTCAGGCGCGGCTCCCACGAGAATATCCGATAATATTATGGGAGAATTGTATTCCAAGCTCATCGTCAATTCGTGCATAAATACACTGGGAGCATTGACCGGCCTGACTCTGGGGAAGCTCCTGGCAAGCGCACAGGTGAGGAACATCTTCCTGGGACTCATGACGGAAGCAGTTGCCGTGGCGAATGCGATGGACATCAGAATCGAGCCCGGAGGCGGCGGAAAACTGGATTATTACACATTTCTTGCAGGCGATGGCTTCTGGTCCAGGCTGAGAAAGCATGCAACAGTTCGAGTGATCGGATTCAAATACAGGAGAATAAAATCTTCCAGCCTGCAATCGCTCGAACGGGGAAGACCGACGGAAATCGATTACCTGAACGGCTACATCTGCAACAAAGGGAGAGACTTCGGTGTCCCCACTCCTTTGAACGATACGGTAACCGGAATGGTGAAGGAGATCGAGTCAGGACAAAGAAAGATATCCACGCAAAATGTGACAGATCCGCGCTTGAGATTGTAGATCCTCTTCAAAGTGCCTGAAAATTGAGTAGGTCCGAATGTGGGTACTCAACGAAAGAATCTCGAGACCTATGAATTGAAGGGAGCAGGCGCAGCCGCTGCAGGAGTCCCGAGAACACGCGGGATGCCTGCCCTTCCTGGAATGATCGGCACAGAGGCCGGTCACTACCGGGCACCCACAAGGGGCGCCCCTACTGATCCGTATTGACTGTGATCCGCGAGACAGGAATATCTAACCGATCCCTCAGTTAAGCTAACGCAATAATCCATTTGCAAAAAAAAAGCCGTGTGCAGACTGATTGTTTGGTGGACCCCGTCAGGGTCCTTCCCTATTTTTGGCTGATTCTCTCCATGGGTTACACCCATGGCTACGATTGTGTCGCCCCGTCGGGGCTCCCCCCAGTTTGTCTCAGCCACATTAGGGCTAATTAATGAGCTAAAAAAACAATCTATTTTGAAAAAGGTTCCCGGATATTACTGCCTTGACATGCCTGAATCCTATTACCGAAAGTTGACTTGGCGTCTAAAGCGAGCTACCTTCCCGTTATCATTTGCAGCTTCGAGTTTCACATGGACCCGATTCCACGATACAGCAGACACTCTCTCTTGCGGGTGATCGGAGAAGAAGGCCAGCGCAGGATCGAGCAATCCCGCATTCTTGTTGCCGGTCTGGGCGCATTGGGTTCTGTTGCCGCCATGTTGCTTGCCCGTGCAGGAGTAGGATTCATGAGGATTGTGGATCAGGATGCTCCGGAACTCCACAACCTCCAGCGACAAGTGCTGTACAACGAGACAGACGTGCACAGCGGTTTGTCAAAGGCGGAAGCAGCCTTTGCTCATTTGAAGGCAGCCAATTCCTCAATCGAGATCGAACCCGTGAGCGCGGCAATCGGACCGGACAATGTGGAAGCACTCGTCGGAGGCGTGGATCTGGTCGTAGACGCTCTGGATAATACCAGAACGCGATACCTTGTGAACGACGCCATACTGGCCCGGGGGATTCCGTACGTGTTCGGCGGAGCAGTGGAAACCGTCGGGAACATTATGACAATCATTCCCGGCAAGACTCCATGCTTGCGATGTTTGTGGCCGCACCCTGAAGCAGTGGAGAATCACGCCCGTGCCTCCACAGTGGGAGTCCTCTCTTCCGGAGCCGCGACCGTCGCTTCCCTGCAAGTAACCGAAGCGCTCAAGATTCTTTCGGGTCACGAAGATCAGGTGCTCCCGGGTTTGCTGGTGCTGGACGTCTGGCGGGGCAGTTTCCATGTCGCGCCAGTTCAGAGAAATCCTCAGTGCGTGTGCCGGAATTTTGAATATGCAACAAGAGCGTAGCGATCTCCCCATTTCGGCATTTATCCTGGCTGGCGGTCTTGGCCTGCGGCTCCGGAAGGTCATCTCGGACCGTCCCAAACCCATGGCGGACATCGGGCAGACTCCCTTCCTTCACCTGCTTATCGAGCTGTTGAGCGGCAAGGGCATCCGTGAGTTTGTCCTTTTGACCGGGTTCATGGGAGAAGTAATTGAAGAGTATTTCCATGCGCTGAGATTTCCCGGGGTAACTATTCGCTTCTCCAGGGAACCTGACCCTCTCGGCACAGGAGGTGCGGTAAAATACGCGGAACGCTTTGCCGCTGAAACCACATTACTCGTCAATGGCGACACGTTCTTTGATGCGGATGTGGAAGCGCTCTATCGGTTTCATCGAGAAAGCAAAGCTGCCGTCACGCTTTCGCTCTACGAGGTTGAAGACGTGAGCCGGTACGGATCTGTCCAGGTAGACGGCATGGGGAAAGTAATCGGATTTACGGAAAAAAGCCGCGCCGGAGGAGTAGGATTTGTCAATGCAGGGTGTTCTCTCCTGAGCGCCGATTTTATCCGGCAACTTCCGGAGGGCGCATATTCCATGGAAGAAAAGATATTCCCTGAGCTGGTTCGGGCAGGAACTCTGTATGGACTTGTCCAATCAAAACCGTTCTTCGATATCGGAACGCCGAAGAGTTACGAGCAGTTTCAAGTTTTTTATGGGAGTCGACGATTGGAAGAGAAGTAAAGCAAAATACTTTTCTTGTCGCATAGCGCCCGTTCGTTGAAGGAAGAGTGGGTAACCGTAAGCCGGATAGGATGAGACATTTCTGGCGAGGTAGAATGACCAATTCAGTTCAGCATTATGTTCCTCAAGCTGTACTTAAAAACTTCTGTTTCAAAAAGAAGCACTTATGGGTTTTTGATAAAAAGAAGTTGTTGACCTACAAATCTAACATTAGAAATGTGGCCTGCGAAAAACACTTTTACGACATTAAAATCAACGGAGTTGAGGCCTCTTTGGAACCTGGTCTTTCTAAATTGGAGACCGATGCGTCTAAAGTAATTCAAGAAATTGTGAAACAAGAAAGTTTAGCTGGCATCGATGAAGAAGAAAGAGAACTCCTTAGCTTTTTCTTTGGAGCACAGTTTGCTCGAACTAAAGAATTCAGAATGAGGTACTCTGATCTACAACAAAAAGTGGTGAATCATATTCGTCTTGCCGGATTGGAACCAGACAAAATAAAAGGACCTCATTCCCTTAATGAGATTGAGATACAGAACCAATCTGTTAGATCTCTGTCAGATGCAGCATACCAATTTACCCCATATTTCATGAATAAGGTATGGCTACTTTATAGAACAAAACCTTCAAACCCATTCTTCACGTCCGATAATCCCATTGCTTTGCAGAATGCACTAGGAGGGGGGCCATTCGGAAATCTCGGTTTTGGAGTAAGAGGAATCGAAATATACTTCCCATTGAGTAGTACACTTCAGCTTAGCATGATCTGTTCCAGCCACGAAAAGATACACCGATATGGTTACCAGAAGTTTCTTCGTCTTAAACAGTTCGCACCAAATCTATTGGAATCAATGTCGCTAGATTTGCGAGAACTTGAAATAGTGGAGAAGGCTCTTACAACTAGAAAAGCAGTGGAAATTCTACCTGAACGCGTGATGAATTTGAATTCTCTCCAAGTTGTTTTTTCCACTCGTTTCGTCTTTTCAAGTCTCGACAATTTTTCATTAGTCAGGAAAATGGTGGACTCTAATCCAGCTTACAAAGGAAGATCTTGAGATGCGCTGTATTCGAAAGACTTGATTGAACTAGACGGCTGATTAGCGCTTTCATTCTAATCTGTTATCGTCCAGCATTGGGGTTGCCTGACAGATGCGACTTATCATGAAATCCAGAATCTCCTGTCTGTCTAATGGATCTACTTATCCTCTGGACAGAACCGTTCACCTGCATTAATCTCAATACAAATAGCTGTCATGTGAGGTAATCCATGTGTATTGACGGTGTGAGTCATCTGGTCTTGAACGATGAGACAATACAAGCGCTCATGGCGAATCCCATTCTCGATCTCGTTCACAAGCAGGTGGTCATGAGCCTGTATGCTATGGACGCGAATCATCAATTGAGCACATACAAAGAGATGCTGCCCACGTATCTCGGCACTGATTGGGAGTCATGTGAAGCAATATTGGAAGCTATCGAAAAAGCAGGACTTCTGACCCGGACCGCTGACGGAATAGCTCTCGTGCATCCGGTGAAACAGGACGTGTCCGCAGGATGCGGCTGCGCGATGTGAAGAATATCGGAAGGACATCCTTTATAAGCAAGGTCCCCCGAAATTACTCCTCGCAGTCAATATTGATCTCCGTGTGTTGCGGCTACAGCTCATCTTTTCCTGTGTAATGCTCCCGAAAAAGAATGTGGATTAGGTCATCTCAATCTGGAGATTGCCACGGGCTTCGCCCTCGCAATGACGACCATCGAGTCTGCTTCGCTACACGAGATGGTCAACCTTGCCGAAACAGGGATGCGAATAGTCTCACCGCAATCGAGTTTCAGACAATTCGTCTCGTTTACATATTTATAATATTAAGAGTTTTTGGGGAGGGGTCGGGGGAACACTTTTTTGCAAAAAAGGGTTCCCCGGAAATCTCTTCTAATTCTAATTGACCTGTTCTTCGATAATCTTTCTGACTGCAGGCGGGATAAATATTCCTTCGAGGTTTACCCGGTTCAGGGACCTGGCGAGTATCGTAACTTTGCGTCGCGGTGAATCCTTGCGGTTGATGAGAATCATATCCTTGCCGGAGACCCGGCAATAGCCGCCTTCACTGCGAATTCCACTCATTCCGAGATTCTCGTATCTCAATTCTATCCCCAGGCGCTGGGCTATGGTTTCAAGATGTTCCAAAAGCGTCAAGTCGTTCATGAGCGATTCGCCTCCGTACTACCGTCCGCCCCCATAGTCCGTTCGCTGCGCGTTGTCAAGAGGAAAAATTTCCAGACCGGTAACCGGCCGGTTAGAATGAAGGGGCATTCTAGACCGAACTGAAGGAGGCGAAAAAGAACGGTTCGTCAATTTCCGTTCTCCATATCGATGATCTCTTCACGATATTGCGCGGTGAAAGCAGAACCGTAGGAAGTATTGTGGGGGAAGCTACTAATCCTCGAAGACGAGTTTCTGAAGTTTCTCCAATTCATGAAGAGTCTCATTGACCAGCAGATAAAGCACTGAGTCTCCTTTGCCCCGGACGCCCGGTTCGTTCAAAAAACCGCCCTTCAGTATTTTTCGCGTGATGAACTCCACCTGTTCTTCATTGAGTCCCGGTAACTCGAATTCCGTAATGAGTTCTCCCGGAGAAGCAGGAACGCTTTCCTTTGTGATTCTGCCTTCTTTCATGAGGAGAATGTGCGGCGCTCCGAAATCGGACCAATACAGATCGATTTGCCTGCCTTCTTGGGCTGTTTTCGTGCGATAGAATCGAACGAACATGACCTAATTGCCGGCGTCTCCGGAGTCGGGTGTTTCCTGTCGCGGTGCAGGAGCTTCCTGGGTCGGGACTGTGTGGGTCGATTCAGAGTAGCGTCTGATCACGTGGACTGCCGAAGCTTGCGCTCCTTTATCGGCATAAATAAACATGCCCTGTTTCGATATACCCTTGCCTGGTTGAGGAGTGCCATCATCGGGTTTCATTCTTAATTCCCGGCCCTGATATCTCACGGTCATGGTGTCTCCATCTTTCTTGACAATCTGAGGCCCGGGCATTGCAGAACATGCTGAAAGGAGGAGACCGAGGGCAAATCCTGTGATCGGCAATTTTCCGTATCCATGTCGCGTGAAATTCAACAACTTCAGTAACCTCTACATAAACTGTAACATCACATCGATGTTTAAGCAACAACAAACTGTATAAACAGGTAAGGCTTCAGTTTCGGGCGGTGGTTTGAGAGGTATTTTGTTCGAGTACGTAGCGAAGCGTACCGCATCGTTGATGCCAGAGCGTCTGAATGCCTGTCATTGCGAGCGAAGCGAAGCAATCCCCTGAAGGTACAGGCACGCATCAGGAGATTGCCACGTCGCTCCGCTCCTCGCAATGACATGTCCCCCAACGTCTCATCTCCGTGGGTAACTGAAGGAATACATAAACAGAGTTATTGTAGAACTTAGAGACAAGAAATCTCCGCGCCTTTCCAGAAAACCTTACTCATCAAGACGGTCTGGGAATACTCTCCCTGAAGAGCCTCCCATCCATTATGCCTGGATAGTACATTGCCGGGAAATGGTCCCGGCAATCTCATTGATCTGGTGCAGTTGTGGAAGAACTTACAACGAAACAGTCATGTTTGAGCCGTAATCCTTGTCCAACGGCCTTCTGTCATAAAGCTGCTCCACTTTTCGCAGTGGATACGGCTTATGATTCAGGGCATCGTAGATTTCGGTCAGTATTGAAACAAGGTCATATGTCAGAGACCATCCCGGATAATCACTTTCGAAACGTCTGTAATCCGTGATCCACCATTTGTGATCGCCAACTCTGCTCTTTTCGGAGTACATCCAGTTCAACGGACGACCGGTAATCTCTTCGCATGCTGAAATGGCCTCCAATACGGAGCAACTGCTCGACCGTCCTCCACCCAGATTGTAGACCCTGCCTCCATGGAGAGGACTGACGAAGAAATGCCAAAAAGCGTTTACCAGGTCGTACGCGTGCAGATTGTCTCGGACCTGTTTACCCTTGTACCCGAAAACCGTGTACGTCTCGCCGGTAATGGCGCACTTCATCAAGTAGGATAGGAATCCATGGAGTTGTGTCCCCGCGTGATCGGGCCCTGTGAGGCATCCGCAGCGAAAGCTCACGGTATTGATGCCGAAATAGCGGCCGTATTCCTGCACGAGAATGTCCGCGGCAGTCTTGGAAGCCCCGAAAATGCTATGCAGGGAACGGTCTATGGTCATGGACTCATCGATCCCGTGTTCTGCGTACACGTGATTCTTCAGTTCCCATCTGGACTCACATTCTGCGAGCGGAAGGCAGTTCGGGGTATCTCCGTATACTTTGTTTGTACTTGTGAATATGAAAACTGCTTCCGGACAGAATTTACGAGTCATCTCCAAAAGACTGAGCGTTCCGTTCGCATTTATGGAAAAATCTGCAAATGGGTCACGCGCAGCCCAGTCGTGTGATGGTTGAGCAGCGGTGTGAATGACTACCGATATATCTGTGCCGTAACGGGCAAAGATCCGATGCAGGCTATCGAGATCCCGAATATCGATATCAAAATGCGTGTATCCGTCTACTGTGGTTTCAAGTAATTGACGGTTTCCGGAGGTGCTTGCTTCTTCACCGAAGAAAGCTTCTCGCATATTGTTGTCAATGCCGACGACAGTCAGACCTTTACTCGCAAACCATCTCACCGCCTCACTGCCGATGAGCCCAGCCGACCCCGTAATAATTGCCACACTCATAGTAATTCACCTTTCTCAATTACAGCAAGTGACTGACCCAGGAAAGCTCTTCCTATTTGTTAAATCCTCAATTCATGAACAATGCAGCAGTAATTCTCATTTCAAATCAATGTAAACAATGACTTTTTCAAATACTATTTTTGTACTCCACTATTTCAATTCCGTGTACGTTGAGTTGTTTTGAGTATACACTTCCTGCGTGGTTTTGCCAAGTCGGCCTTTGCGTCCTTCCTAAAAAGCCTGTCTTTGCTTTATCTTAGTTGCCGGGTTATTGACTATGACGCAGGCATGCCTATTTTTTTTTGTGAAGTAATCGATCGTGTAGCGATCTTACTGACCGGAATTGATAAAGCCGGGAATTACTACTAGAGGAGATCACAATGAATTGGGATCAGGTGGAAGGTAATTGGAAGCAATTCAAAGGCAAATTCAAGGAAAAATGGGGCAAACTCACTGACGACGATCTTGATGTGATCGCAGGAAAACGTGATCAACTGGTAGGAAAACTACAAGAAAAATATGGCCTGAAGAGGGACCAGGCTGAAAAGGAACTTGATACTTTTGTCCAGTAACAGGCAAAAAGTAGTGACGCATTCGACAGGTAACATAAACCTTTGTTAGAAAACTCCTCTCGACAACAACATGTACGCAGAAAACCCCCGGATCAGGAACTCGGGGGTTTTCTTATTTCAGCTCTCTTGAGCTTCTCTGTACAAGAACACGTACTCCCCATTATTTATTAATACTGAAATGCGAGCCCCTCGAGACTGGGCATAAGTCACCCAGCTTGGAACATCGTTTCCACAACCGCAAACTATTGCTGGAGAATGTTTCCATTCTTTCTTGTCAAACCAGGCAATAAGCATTGGAGAAGCTGCTAATTCTCGCGCTTTACCGTCTGCCATACGTCTTGCATGATCAAATGTCAATGTAGAACCGTCAATTGAGATGTCAATCGGTTCCGTTAACATATCACGTTTTACCGGTCTAGAATCTATCATAGCGTACCTCGTCAAACCAGAAGAGCTTGTCCGTCTTCCACGAAGGACAGTAGACCCATATAATTATTTGCTCAAGAGCAGGTCCTGAAATCTGCTCCATGATCATGGTTAAAAAATAAGCTGCAGAAGATTGTCGGTCAAGTGGACGCTTCTATTCAGGTTCTCCAGCGGTAAAAAAATCCGTAAAAAGGAAAAGCGTCGTTTAATGGACTGTTTTGCCGAACCGTTGCCTGGGATGCTCCGAAATGTGACATCATTGACTTTTCCCATTCCATCCGATACCGTACCTATAATGGTATTGAGTGATTACATCTCGGAGCACAATGGTCCGGGTAAATTGACAGGATCGGGTTCCTTTGAGGATGATTGCCTCTGATTGATACAGTATTGTTGCTGCGTTAATTGCATTGAGGTGAAGATAATTGCTATGAACGACCATTTAACCAGAAGAGATTTCTTTTGCGCTGCAGGAATCACCGGTTTCACTCTATATTTTTGTGCTGCTACGGATGCTCAAACACATCGCAAAGCAATCAAGCAGGCCGCAACCGTAAATGATATCTTCTCCGTGATCAAACAAGATCATTTGGAATTTTTCAAGACACTGAATCGGATGGAAAATACTTCCGATTCCCGGACACGCGGCCAGGAATTTGCCCTTTTACGCCAGTCTCTGCTTCCCCACGCAAAAGCCGAGGAGGTTATCCTCTTTTCCGTAATCCAGAATCGGAATATTGGGCTTAAAGCGGAAGAAGAACACCATGTTATCGAGAGAATTATCATCGACATGAAAAATATCCAGCTTTCGGATGAAAGATGGGCTGCCAAACTCAGTGTTTTGAAAGACATACTCGACCATCACCTGAGGGAAGAAGAGAGTTCGATTTTCAAGATGGCGAGAGGTCTTGTGTCGAAGAATCAAGCAGTAGAAATGGCAAATAGATTTCTCGCAATGAGGCAGGAATTACGAGGGGCCGTGCAATAATCGGTTTTCATGGTAATTCTTTTGAAATCTAAAGAGGTGTGTCTGTTTTACCGAGTTCAAATACTGAGGCATCTGCCATTGTAATGATTGGAACCGGGGTTTCCACTATGATGAACGAATTGAGGAGGAGCATGCCCGTGGGAGCCGAAGTGCTACCCACAGGTGAGGTTTGTTTCCGGGTATGGGCTCCTGGGAGAAAGAAGGTAGAGGTAGTTCTTGAAGAGGAATCCGAAACGGGAACCAAGGTCAGTAGCATAATCGAGCTAAATCCCGAATCGAACGGTTATTTCTCCGGCGTGTGTGAAGAGGGCCGGGAAGGTTCACTTTATCGATTCAGGCTGGACAACGAACGCAATTTGTATCCGGATCCTGCGTCACGTTTTCAACCCAAAGGGCCTCACGGTTCTTCTCGAGTTATCGATCCCGGCAGATTCGGATGGACCGACGAAAAGTGGCCGGGTATCAAACTTGAAGGTCAGATTCTCTACGAAATGCATGTGGGCACCTTTTCTCCGGAAGGCACATTCCAGGGGGCAGCTCGTTTCCTGGAAGATCTCAAAGATCTCGGCGTTACGGCAATAGAATTAATGCCGCTAGCCGATTTTGTCGGGGACTTCGGATGGGGGTACGACGGTGTGAATCTGTTCGCTCCGACTCGCCTGTACGGAGAACCCGATGATTTAAGGAGCTTCATTGACAAGGCCCATAGTCTGGGATTGGGTGTCATTCTCGACGTGGTTTACAATCACCTCGGTCCGGACGGGAATTATCTCAGAGCATTTTCCGATGACTATTTTACGGACCGGTATCATACGGACTGGGGAGAAGCAATAAACTTCGACGGGAAATCCTCGGTACCTGTCCGGGAGTTTTTTATTGCGAATGCGGGATACTGGATACGGGAATATCATTTTGACGGTCTGAGGCTGGATGCCACAACAGAAATTTTCGACAAATCCCCGACTCACATCCTTACGGAAATGTCCCGAGAAACCAGAAAAGCGGCAGCAGGCAAATCCATAATATTCATAGCGGAGAACGAGAGTCAAAACACAAACCTTGTAAGATTCGCGGAAGAAGGGGGGAACGGACTGGACGCCCTGTGGAACGACGATTTTCATCACGCGGCGACCGTGGTTCTGACCGGCCGAAGCGAGGCCTATTACAGCGGGTACAGAGGAACTCCTCAGGAATTCATCTCATTGATGAAATGGGGTTATCTGTATCAGGGTCAGTATTTTTCCTGGCAAAAGAAACGTCGGGGCACTCCCACATTTCAAACAAATCCCGCAGCTTTCGTCGTTTTTTTGGAAAATCACGATCAGGTGGCGAATTCTCTCCGGGGCCTCAGAAGACACCGGGTCTCCTCTCCGAGTGTGTACCGTGCGTTGACTGCACTCATGTTCCTGGGGCATGCGACCCCAATGTTGTTTCAAGGGCAGGAATTTGGCGCGTCAACGCCATTCCTGTATTTCGCAGACCACAATCCTGAATTGTCACGACAGGTCTTCAAAGGTCGAAAGAAATTCCTAAGACAATTTAATACTATAGCAGCAGTCAAGAATGACCGGATCATTGTGGATCCTTCCAATCCCGAAACATTTCAGGCATGCATCCTCGATCATTCCGAACGCGAACAAAATCGATCTGTCTATCGTTTTCACAAAGATCTCATTCTTCTCCGCAAAACTCAGCCGGTGTTCCTCGACCAATCAATGGGAACCATCGATGGCGCTGTCCTCGGTATCTCAGCGTTTTTGCTGCGCTTCTTTGCAAAAGACGGTCTTGATTTAATCATGACGGTGAATCTCGGCTCCGATCTGCTCTTAGATCCTGCACCGGAACCCTTGCTGGCACCGCCTCTGAACATGCAGTGGGAAATCTTGTGGAGCAGTGAAGATATTCGGTATGGGGGGAACGGTATTCCGGCTCTTGATAAGAGAGAGATCTGGATGATACCGGGTCACTCCGCCACTGTACTTCATCCCGTTGATGTTGAGAGGTAAAAATATGGATGATTTGATTTTTTCGGTTCCCGGCTCTACGCAAAATCAGGCCGAATTGGACAAACTGCTCAGCTCGGAATGGCTCGTTGCCAATGGATTGGGAGGCTACGCTTCGGGGACTGTCTGCGGAGTAAGAACCAGCAGGTATCATGGCTTGTTGATCGCTGCGCTCCCTTCTCCTCTGGGACGAGTGGTGATGTTGAACGATCTCAAGGAAGAGATCGAATTCCCGAATGGCACGTTTATCCGACTCGGTGCGGAAAACAGGGCCGGTCAGCCATTGACCTTCCACAGCATGGATTTTGTCTCTCAATTCAGACTCGAAACAGGACTGCCTGTATGGCGTTACACATCGGGCGATTACGTGTTGGAGAAACGGCTGGTTTTGCCTCATATGCAAAACACTGTGTACATCGTTTATACTCTGATCGAAGGAGAGGGAACGATTCGAGTTCACTTGAGTCCCCAGGCAAATTTCCGGTTTCATGGGGATACCGTGAATTCCGGATTGGAGGCCACGTACGCCATGACTGTCATGGAAGACCGTTATGAGCTGAGCGCGGGGCCGAGAAAACTCGTGCTCAGATTCAAACTTTACGGCGATAATTCCACTTTCACCTTTCGAAGCGAACGCATCCATGACCTCGTTTTTTGGCTGGAAGAGCAACGGGGATTTTACGAGAGAGGTATGCTATGGAGCCCTGGCACTTTTCACATGGATTTGCGGAAAGCCCGGCGAGCAACAATGGTGGCCTCCACCCACAGTTGGGAGACAATGCTGGCTCTTTACCCCGAAGAAGCTATGGATGCGGAATATCGTCGCCGAGAAACCCTCATCTCTCAGGCAGCGCCCGAGGCCGGAACAGGCCCGGGAAGAGAATTGATTTTGGCGGCGGATCAATTCGTCATCAGGCCCATGGGGCGACCGCAGGATGCGGCCAGAGCCAGAGCATCCGGATACGATGTGCACACTGTCATCGCCGGGTATCATTGGTTCACCGATTGGGGACGTGACACCATGATCAGCCTTGAAGGACTCACTCTCGTAACCGGCCGTTTCGTTGAAGCGGGCTCGATACTGAGAACATTTTCGCACTACATCCGGGGCGGACTTATTCCCAACATGTTCCCGGAAGGGGAAAAGGAAGGTCTATACAATACTGCCGATGCAACACTCTGGTTTTTTCACGCGATCGACCGGTACTTGAACTACACCCGGGACCGGAGCACGCTGATGCTGATCCTTCCGAAACTCGTCTCCATCGTGGACAGTCATCTCAAAGGTACCAGCTTCAATATCAAAGTAGATCCTGACGATGGTCTACTCTCTCAGGGAGAAGAGACGTACCAACTTACCTGGATGGACGCGAAGGTCGATGACTGGGTAGTGACGCCCCGCCGCGGGAAAGCTGTGGAGATCAATGCCTTATGGTACAACGCACTGCGATTACTGGAACAATGGTTAAGAGAGGAAGGGGCCGCAGACCGCGCGGAATTCTGCAGGGAACAGGCAGACAAGGCGTACAAGAGTTTCAACGAGAGATTCTGGTATGAGAATGGCGGGTATCTCTACGACGTAATTGACGGGGAAGAAGGTAACGACAACGCATGCAGGCCCAACCAGGTGTTTGCGATTTCGCTCGGATATCCGATCCTCGAACCTTCGCGTTGGGAATCGGTTTTGAAGGTGGTCAGAGATCGCCTGCTCACCCCAAAAGGTCTGCGATCGTTGGCACCTGGGCATCCGGACTACAAGTCGAAATATTTTGGAGATCTCAGATCCCGAGATGCCGCCTACCATCAGGGGACCGTGTGGGCATGGCTCGTTGGCCCCTACTTAGATGCATGGCTCAAGACGCATCCCGGTGACATCGATTCAGCAAATCAGGTGCTCCAGACACTTGTTTCCGAACTAAATTTGACAGGTATCGGATTTATAAGTGAAATATTCGATGCAGACTATCCCTTCATTGCACGCGGATGTATCGCTCAGGCATGGAGCGTTGCAGAAGCTCTTCGATGCTGGGTTCAACTGCATTCTGCCAAAAATCCTGAATGAGAGACCGTTTGATACTGCAAAAATCGCACTACTCGTCGGAAAACTATCTGTTTACATTCAGGGTTCATGTTGCATCAACTTGAGATTCTATGCTAAAGTTACTCTCACCAAGAAAACGGGTGAGAGAATGAACTCGTTCAAAACCGCATTATTCGTTGTCTTAGTGGCCCTGGTGGTCATAATTCCCTACGGGAATGCATCTGCCGGGCAGGTTTGGACAAAATGCCACATCACCTGTCGATGTCTGCAAGACAATTCCGTAGGCAATTTTCTCTTTAATATACCTCTGGACACTACTCCTGATGTTGGTTTCGATGCAGATTTGGCATGCAATCAGTACGCATACAGGACCTGCGCAGACGGCTGTAACGGCACCAAGTTTTCGTATACGTATCAGGTGACAAGCCCCTAATTACCCGATCTTCCGCATGTATCGAAACACCCCTCTCGCGTAAACATAACCTTCAGCACTGTCCGCGTCATATCAGTGACGGGAGCTGCATCGCCTCTTCGAAGCCCCCCGATCCACAGGCATTCGTTTCCTCTGAATAGCAGCGGAACAAGTCTTCTCATGTGCCGCGGTATTTTTGCGTCTATCAGTATAGATTTGATCTTGCGTGAACCTTTCCCCGGCCACGGTCTACATCGGTCTCCGGGGAGCACGCTTCTCAGCATTAGAGGAAATGCGGCTTGCTCCGCATCGAAGAATGCTGTTTCCGCGCCGTCTGACGAACTCACATCAATACGTGCGGCGGGAATTATCTCAAACGAGATTCTCGGTCCCGCGGGACCGAATTGATACGTCCCCGGTCCATGTATTTCCGTCTCTATTCTGGAAGCCTGAAATGTCGTTTCTTTTCGAACGATTCTGAGTTCAGAGTAACTCCGCACCGCTTCAAGCCTGGATGGCAGATTGATTCTCCCGGAAGGATTCTCCGAATATATCATTTGCTTCATGGATTCCACATGAACCCGGCCGATTCTGGCATGTGGCCCCGCAGTCTCATAAAGAGCCATGATAATCACCCGCGCAACGAGCACCTCGTCGGCTTGTCGTAACTGTTCGATACTGAGCACCAGTCCTGAATCGATCGACTGCACCGCACGACTAAACAGCTCTGATGCCTGCAGGGATATGAACCGGTCTTCTTGACCGATCAATTCCATGGTGCGCGCAAGCGGTTTCCTGTACTGAGGGAAGCGTTCCTGCACTGCAGGGATTACGTCGTGCCTGATGAAATTTCGATCCGCGGAAATGGTGAGATTTGTAGGGTCGATTCTGTACTGAACACCCGTATTCTGGAGATATTCCAGTATTTCGTTGCGTGTCGTATGTGCAAACGGTCTGATGATGTCGCCGTGGACCGGCCTGATACCCTGAATACCCTGGAGAGACGATCCCCTCAAAATGCGCAGGAAGAAGGTCTCAATCGTGTCATCGACATGATGGGCTGTGGCAATTCTTCCGCCGGGATATTTACGCAACAATTGCTGAAAGTAATCATATCGTGCTTTCCTGCCGGCTTCTTCCAGACTCATCGAGAGACTTGCAGCCAATGTTCGGACATCTTCCCGCCGAATCGAGCACGGAAGCTCGAGCCGTTCCGCAGCCTGGCAGGTGAACTCCGCGTCGGCGCGGGAATCCGGTCTCAATGCGTGATCCAAGTGAGCCACATGGATGCTGCATCGCAAATCTGTTTTCAGCACGTGCAAAACATTCATGAGAGCGACCGAATCCGGTCCCCCGGAAACACCCAGGATGACGGTCGTTCCAGGCAATATCATCTTGTAAGCTGAGATGATGCTCTTAACAGATTGGTGTAAATGGTGGATGCGATCGGAGGGAGCCATGGAAACGGCGGCTTCTTTCGACGTCAATCGCTCTTCCTGAGCTTTTCCCATGCCGCGTTACAGGTTTTGAGCTCCCGATAAAGTGCATCGACCTGGACATCGTTCGCTGCATCTTCAGCGGCTTCCAATCGGAGTATATCCTCTATGATCTTTCGACATTCCACACCCTTGACGATGTCAGGTTTGCAGGCTTCCTCGCACTTTCCGTCCGTTCCCCGCAGCTCGATCATTTTCTTGCGCAATTCGAGCATCTTATTGCGAATTTCGCCAACTTCTGAAAAATTCTTCTTGTTGAAGGCAGCGTTGAGTTCCTCGTCTTTTTTCAATAATTGCTGCAGTATCGACTGTTTGGTCTTGTTCAATTCCTTACATTCTTCACAGGTGAGAGCATGTGCGCTCAAAGAAAACCCAAAAATGAAAACGGAGATGAGGATATAAGCTATTCGTGAAGTCATGAACTCTCCCTTACAGCGATAAAAACAGAATGTACTCTATCGAAAAAAAAACGATCTCAGCGCTATTTCATTTTGCGCAGTCGAACTTCAATTCCTTCGGTCCCTTTCATCAAAGCTGTAAGCTTGGATAGATCTGTGTCACCCGTGTGATACGGGTAGAGAATCTTTGGCTTGAAAGCTTTTGCTGCGTCCGCAACCATTTCCGGGGTCATGGTGTACGGCAGGTTCATAGGGAGGAAAGCTATATCAATATTCGCGAGTTCCTTCATTTCAGGAGTATTTTCCGTATCCCCGGCCACATAGACCCTTTTGTCGCCGAATGTCAAAACGTATCCGTTGCCAACTCCTTTCGGATGAAAAGGTACACCGGCGCTCCTCATATGCACGAGATTGTAAGCCGGGACAGCTTCTATCTTGATAGCGTCCACTGTTTTCACATCGCCATTGTGCATGACGATTCCGCCCGGCAGTTTCTTCTCAACCGTTTCTGTCACAACCAGTTTTGTTTTGTCGGTCTTCACCTTATCAAGAGCACTCTGATCCAGGTGATCCTGATGCTCGTGAGTAATCAGAATGAGATCCGCTTTTGGGAATTTTGAAAAATCAGCCAGTTTTCCGTAGGGGTCGACATGGATTAACTTTCCTTTGTATTCAAACATCAATGTTCCATGTCCGATAAAGGTAATTTTCAGATCGCCGTCTGAAGTCTTTACGATATCGGTTTCAAGAGCGGCGGCCGAGTACGCGAATGCCGGTATCAGTAAGAATAAGAAGATATACAGTAGAACGCGCATGGTTTCCCTCCTGATGCGAGTCAGCTCAAACTGTTCACACACTTGGTGACAATAGTATTATGCGAGTGGGTCAACTTAAATATCAAGTGAGAAAATGAAGATCTTAGCAAAATATCTACGAATTTCCCGGAAGATATCAGGAGAATACTTCCGAACAAGCGCTTTTCCCTCTCCTTCTTCAGGCATAATTTCAGCCACCGGCAACGGGTGGAAAGACTGCGATTCGGTCTCCCGGCTTAAGCACATCTTCTTCACGTGCATGAATGCCGTTTAAGAATACGAGTTTCGGAATATCTTCAGGAACCGCGAATTGTCGCAGCACATCGCGTACGGTCGTATTTTTGGCCAGCTCCACGAAACAGGAATTGTTGACCGCATACTCCGGAAGAAGTGACGCCAGAGATGCATAAAAACAGAGTTCTACTTTCATGAACAATCGTTCCGTAATGCATTTAGTGCGGCAAAATGCGCTTCCTCAAGCACTTTCTTGAGCGGTATGCCTTGTTCCGTAGCCAGACGCTTGCAGTCTTCATATTCCGGATGGATATTGGTAATTGCACTTCCAGCGCATGCTATTTTGAACCGAATCAGACCATATTTGGTATGAATCTCTTTGATGGATCGCTTCGCTTTGATACGGTTTTCCACGCGCCAGCGCAACCCTATGGTGGTTGTCTCCTGCATGAGCAAATCAGAAAACGCTTTTATCAGTTCGATCGAGCATATGATCGTTACGAGCGTTCCCGGTCGATTCTTTTTCATCTGTACAGGCAGGAGAAAAATATCCAGCGCACCCATGCCGAGCGCTTTTTCCACGAGATGATCGTACACCTGGGGATTCATGTCATCGATATTCGTTTCCAGAATGGCGACGATTTCAGTCTCCAATTCACTGGATCGATTTTCCGTGTCCCCAATGAAGACCCTGAGCAGATTGGGGATAGCCAGATCACGAGTTCCCGCACCATAGCCAACTTCATGCGGAACCATGAACGGCATGGGACCGAATCCCGATGCTAATACCGTCAAAAGTGCCGCGGCTGTCGGAGTGAGTAATTCTCCGGAAAGACCCGTTGAATAGACCGGCTTTCCCCTGACAAGCTTAGCTGTGGCAGGAGCAGGCACAGGAAGAATACCGTGTGCGCACTGAACCGTCCCGCACCCGATATGTAACGGCGAACAGAAAACAGACTCAATCTCAAGGGCTGCCAGTCCCGCCACACTACCCACAATGTCGATGATCGAATCCATGGCGCCCACTTCATGGAAATGAATATTGTCTTTGGTCGTTCCATGAACACTGGCCTCTGCTTCCGCCAAAACTTCAAACACTTGAAGACTTTTTGCTTTCACGGCTTCCGAAAGTCCACTCCGGGATACTATTCGCGTAATATCAGCCAATCTTCGGTGATGATGGCCGTGATGATCCTGGTCGATCAGCACGTGTGCCTTTGTCCCGGAAAGTCCCATCTTGGTTGTCTTTTCGGCTCGTACCTCGAAATGCCCAATGCCGAGTTTTTCAAGTTCGGAAACCAAAACGCTCAAGGGTAAGCCCGCATCCAGGAGCGCTCCGAGAATCATGTCGCCCGAGGCCCCGGAAAAACAGTCAAAATACGCTATTCTCATGGTATTCAGGCTCACAAAATGCCGTCATGGAGCGGCGGTTCAGAGGTAATCACCTTGTTCAGGCTTCCTGTTTCAAATCCTCCAAGATCGAGGGTAACAAACATGAACCCGAGATCCTGCCGGAAAAAGCTCACCAGGGCGCTTCGTATTTTCTTGGCTGCAAGTTTCGGAATTGCTGCGGAATCGACCTCAATTCGGGCAGTATCCCCATAGTGGCGCACCCGTATCTGCGTGCTACCCAGAAGATTCCGGATGAAGTCCTCCCCCCGATCCACTTGACCGAGGTTTTCTGCAGTAATCTCCCGGCCGTAAGGAATTCGCGACGCGAGGCACGCGTACGATGGTTTGTTCCAGGTGGTAAGTCCGAGTTCCCGTGAGATTTTTCGAATGTCTTTCTTGGAAAACCCGATCTCCCTCAGAGGGCTTCGAACCTTCAACTCTTCTGCAGCCCGACTTCCCGGACGGTAATCGCTCGCATCATCTGCATTGGATCCATCCAGGAGAACAGAAAAACCGCGCGTCTCCATTTCCTTCACAATGTCCCCAAACCTACTTTTTTTGCAGATGTAGCACTTGTCCGGAGAGTTCTCTGTAAAATCCGGGTCTTCCATCTCCCGTGAGCGCAGGATGAGGTGCTCCACTCCCAGCAGCCGAGCCAATTCGGTTGCTTCACGCAATTCTCTTTCCGGAGTAGTGGATGAGTACGCGGTGACAGCAAGGACATTCGATCCAAGTACGTCTGTGGCGACTTTGAGAAGAAGTGTACTGTCTACTCCCCCGGAAAACGCAACTGCAACCCGTCCGAACTGAAGGAGTTCGGATCGAAGACGTTTGTAACGCGCTTTTTTTGGAATGTCGATCAACAGGCCCTCTATTGTTCTCTCCCCGTGCCGAGCAAGAAACAGTCTTGAGCATACAAGCTGAGCGGAATTCGGTCAATATTCGCCACAGCTTGCTGAAGAGGAAAGCATTTTTCCAAGGAATGTCTCTCTCCAAATCTCCTGAGTTTCTCTAAAGAAGCGTTACTACGAAGAAAACGGCTCAATTGCGATTCTCAGGCTGATTTTTTGACCGCTTGACATCGTCATACTCACTTGGTATCCTATTTAGATGATCGCGGGGTGGAGCAGCCAGGTAGCTCGTTGGGCTCATAACCCAAAGGTCGGAGGTTCAAATCCTCCCCCCGCTACCAGTTTTAAGGTTACGAAATTCGTAGCCTTTTTTTATTGGCGGGTATTCTCGACCTTTCCCGGATTTGTCCTTATTGCTGCTGTCAGATATCGGGGGGCTCACTCCCTGTCTCAAGCGGGCGCGAAATGCCCTTATCGATTTAGCCTTTCGGGGGTATTATCCTCGCGTCCTTTCACGTATGTGCATGTTTTCCTGTCTAACAGCCGAATCTCTTTAGAATGGCTCCCATACTGGATTCTGAATTGCCGCGTGATTTATGGATGAACTCATTGCCGTCAACCCTCTAGTATTCTTAAGAGTCGAAAGATACGGTCATGGTTCCGCGATCCGATGGCATAAAAATTGCTCCCTCTAAACAACGTCCCGGAAGTACTGTTGAGAACAATTTGAAGCAAATAGACACGTTTGCCGCCGAAATACGAATGGAAGCGGGATGCCCGGACCATGACGATGTTTTGGCTTGTACCGGAATCGGGGCAGACTGAGGGCATGCGCAATTAATTGGAATTCATAACCTAATACCTCCACAAGCATCAATATTATGATTTTATGCCATCCAATTTCCTTGGAGGGAGAATTGATATGGAAAATTTTCTCCAAAAACGATTGCTTCTTATCGGACTGCTCGGGCTCGGAATAATTCTAGCATCTTTTCAGGATGATCGCACTTTCTGGGGGGGGAAGTTGCTTGAAGCCGCGAAACATTCCGATACAGCCGCCATTCGCGTTTGCACTAATGAAGGAGCGGATGTTAACTGCAAAGATGAGTTTAAATTTACCCCTCTCGCGTGGGCAGTTATGTTAGGCGATGCCCCGGGAGTGCAATTGTTGCTGGATCATGGTGCGGATATCAACGCGGCGGACGATCATGGCCAAACTGCGCTTATGTGGGCTTCACTGCTCGGCCATGAAGATATCGTAAAAGTGCTTCTGTTGAAGCGCGCAGATGTAAATCGAAGGACGCGGGACCACGGGATAACAGCCCTTATGGCCGCTGCGGCCAAGGGCCATGCCAACATTGTCAGAACTCTTATGAGATACGGCGCAGATGTAAACGTGAAAGACAAGAATAACAATTCGGCTCTATTACACGCATCTTTGAAGGGATTTCCCGAAGTTGCTAAAATGCTTCTCGACTCAGGGTCTCTGTTCCAAGGAGTTACTCCTACACACGTTGCTGTAGCGGACGTTGAATTATCGTCTCAAGGAAAGATTGTCTCGCTCGGGCTTTTCCGAATGGGGTTCCCGGCTCCCGGTAAGAAATTCGTCGAAGCGTGCGTGTGGCGAGTTCCTTCGGAATACAGAGTTTTTCCAGCCCTGGAAATCATCCCCCGGTCATCATATGAACTCATCCGTGGAAAGAATTTGTAATAATTCGCATAGGTCATGAACTGGCTGCGAATTACGAATTGCGCGGATATGAAAGGATGCGGGGAAACACCTTGGCAAGGGTTTCCCCGCATTTGCTTCTTGAGGAAATTTACGGCACGGGAGTGACGGTTCCGGAGATTACGAGACTGGTCAGAACGAAAAAACCAAAAGCTGCAATGAGAACTCCGGCGCTCTTGTTGATGAGTATCAGTCCGCGCTCGGGTATTCTCTTATGAAATATGCTCGTGACTGCACTTAAGATGAGCCACCATAAAGTGGACCCCGAAAATATTCCGCACACCATGAGACTCGAAGAAACAAGCTTCCCTTCACTTGTACTCAATCCCGCTGCCGCGAAAATTGCAGCAAACATTATGATGGTAAGAGGGTTGGTCAGCGTCAGAGCCAGTGTGGAAACAAAATCCCGAAACAATCCTTCATTCTGCGTGTCGGGCCCATTCTCTTGGGGCGCGGAAAAGAATATTGTGTAACCTGCATAACAGAGAACTAACCCGCCTAGAAGTCTCAGCAATTCACTGTGCAGGAGCAAAAAATGCGTTACCACAGTCATGCCGAATGCTGCCGTCGCTCCATAGACAGCGTCTGCGGCCGCAGCTCCCAGACCTGAACTGAACCCTGATTTGAAGCCTCTATTAAGAGTTCGTTTAATACACAGCAGTGCAATAGGACCCACAGGAAGGGCGATTGACAATCCAACGACGATACCTTTGAAATAGGAATTCAACATATTTGCACCCCGGCTGATTCGCGTGGGTTTCATGGGTCGAATTCGGCCGGCGCGGAAGGCGCGCGACACGCGGCTCATAGAGCGGTCCGGTTTCGTTGCCGGGCCGCTGGTTGCTTTAGGAGAAGTATCAATCAGACAATTGTCCATCTTATGACAAAGCGCAATAAGTCAAGCGAACCCATACAGGATCTATATTGACAAAATTGTCCGGATGGCTGATCGTATTTACGATTGGAAACCACATGAATCTTATCGAACGGCTGGAAAGAATTGAAAATGCAGTGAGTGCAATTGAGCTTCGGGACAAGTTTGCGATCACCTGCTTTTTCTCGTCTGAAAATTCCTGCCGAATTCACTACCGGAAGTCAAAATTCATAGTGCCCAGATCCCTGTGCGCGCATCTCATGAGCGATATTGAGGCTCTTGTACATATTCAGAACGGCTTTATGGGGCTGGTAAGAGACTCTAAAGATCTGGCCGACTATTTTTCCGAACATGCGACTCACATTTCTACGGACCGGGAAGAATGGAACACCTGGATTCAGAATTTGGGTCAGGTTGACGTTTCCTATTATGACGCCATGAAACTCATTGCATTGCAGGCCGTGTCGGTAGTCAATACAGATTAATGCTTCAACAAAAAGTGTCTCCATTGCATATATGAGAAATTAGGGCCGCTCTGAAAGAATGTGGTCCGTCAACGCGAGCACGGTTGTGAACACCATATCCAGCGCAAACCAGCGCATGATGGACTTGTCGAAGAGCACTGAAACGGACGCGGGGAATTCGTCGTCTTCTTTCCATAAAACATAGGTAACCGGAATGTCGGGGAACGGAAAAAAACGCATGGCCGTATCGCCGTGAGGAACGCGTTGTGCGCCTAATTCCAGTGCTCGTGCCTCGAATGCTTCGGGATCTCGGCCGTATCGTTCTGCAATGGGCCACACGTACAATGTGTGCGGACCCTGAAAAAAAGTCACCCCACCGGGCAAATCCTTTTCACTGACTTCAACCCCTGTTACAGGACCACCATTGTCAGCTACGAGGTAGCGGATCAACAGGATCTGAAATTCTTCGCTCAACCTGCGTGTAGGGTTGGGTGAAAGCTCGGTGATACGTTCTGCCGCTGTGTCTACAAGATAATTGGCATTGAGAAAATCGACTTCATAGGCCTGATCGGATCTGCTCCTGACACCATCCTGTTTCAGAATCAGCTCCGGATTTCGGTTTCTTAAATCTTCCCAGTGTATCGGTTTCGGTGCCGCGCAGCCCACGTTTTCCTCCATTCGGCCCTGTTGATTGCAGAAAGCATTATTCCCCGGTTGGTAGTTGTAACAGTTTTTCGTGCGCAGGTAAATTTTGGTCGATAATCAAAAGTGTGTTTTTTTTCGCGGGAATTCTTGATGTGTCTTGTAGAACATATCAAGGAATGCGTTACGACAACTGAAATCTTCAACAGGAAAGCTTGACATCAGGAAGAAAATAGATAGACTACGGCAATAGACAATCTACTCTGAACAACAGGGTCATATGTTTACTCATTTTGTAATAATTCTCTCCTGCTTTTCTATGATCGGTGTTACCGCTCTGCCGGCTGCACTGATCAATTGTTGCTGCAAGAGTAAAGACCGTGTTTGTTCAATGGCTAAAGCCTCCCCCCGTTCATGTTCGGCAGGAATGAATTGTTCGATCCCCGGCGCTCCCGAGCCAAAACCCTGCTGCTCTCAAAAACACATAAATTCTGTATCGCAAGACTCTTTGAAAAAGGATTGCCCGAATTGCCGCTGTCTGGAGCAACTTCAGACTGTAAGCCTTTCCGGGCAGAACACCATCAACGAGTCGACTATTCGATTTTCCGCCTATACCGCCGCTCCGTCCGACTTACCACCAGTCTTTGCGCACGAAAGCGCGTCATTTGAGACTGCTCTTCTCTCAGACGCACGCGGCACCCCTGTTAATCTTCAAACCTGCACCCTTCGCTGTTGATACTAGTACTCCGGAATTCTTGAGTTTCGTGTCGTAGTTTAACGACTTCAAGTGCCGACGTTTGTTCGGTTCACTTTGAGGCTGTGCGTATCGACGCTGCGCACGCTGAAATACTCATGGAGTACACGTATGTCCTCTGAAAAGAACATCAAGAAAATTGATTTGAATGTATTGGATCAGGCCGAAAAGAAGGTCTCCATTGCCAAGATGAAGAAAGTGGGGATTGCGGCGGCGCTTGTCCTGTTCCTGGCCGCGGGAAGTTATGCGGCATTCACCATGCTGTCCGGGAAGGTCATCGGGTCGAGATTGATCGTGAACAATATGAATTGCCCGGCATGCGTTGTCACGGTGAAGGAAGTTACCGGGAAGCTGCCGGGAGTGGTCGAGGCAGAGGTAAGCCTGGCAGCGCAGGACGTAACTATAAAATTTCGAGACAAGCAAACCGATACCGATCAGATCCGGGAAGCCATAGCCAAAGCCGGGTACCCGGTGAAACTGGAAGGTCTTTTCAGTCCTGAGGGATCGGGAATTTCCGAGCCGGTCATTGCCGGAGTCAACGGAAAGCCCGTATTCGCAAAAGACCTGAACATACCGCTTCTGGCTGACATGAGCGATCCTTCAACCAAAGATCCTGCCACGGCATTCTTCAATACCATTGGAAAAGAAGTCCTGCTGCAAATCGCGGATTCCAAGACAGTGGTGGTTCAGCCTTATGAAGTGGAAGCCGAAGTGGAGAGGATCAGGACAGCTCAGGGTATCGATACGGATGAGTTCGCAAAACGTATCTCTCAACAATTCGGGTCCAAGGAAAAGTATTTCCAGATCGTGGCCCAGCGTCTGGGAATCCGAAAGCTCGTTGACGAACATGTAGTAACGGGCATTCAGGACAGCCAGGAAAAGGCTCGCAAAACCATGGAATGGGTCGGCACGGTCTTCAAAGACGCCGACGTGAAGATCGATCCCACATTCAAAGAAAAGATGCATGCATCGTCCGGCCAGGATGAATGGAAGACATTTTGGCCTCGTATGATCTCTGCAAACACCGAACTGAAAAATCTCCTTGTTCAGTAACCTACCTCAGATAAGAAAGGAAACATCATGAAGATTCATAGCTCACTCAGCACCATCATCGCCCTGTGCGCCGTAGCATTGCTCGCCTTTTCCGCTCCTGTGTACGCCTGGAATTTCACGGTTCCCGCACAGGAAGTCAAACCGGTAAACGGAGCATTTGCATTCCCTGTCGCATCGTTTGCGGACGGCAAGGCGAAGCATTTTCAGTACACGATTTCACCCAACGAAAGAGTTCGCTTTTTCATTGTGAAAAGCACCGACGGAGTTGTCCGGGCAGCCCTCGATGCATGTGAAGTATGCAAAGCGTCCAAGAAGGGTTACGTGCAGCAAGGGAATGACATGATTTGCATCAATTGCGGCCTGAAATTCCGGACTGACAAGGTGAATGAAGTCAGAGGCGGCTGTAATCCGCATCCTCTCAAGAGGACAATTCAGGGCGACAAGCTTGTAATCAATGCTCAGGAAGTCGCGGACGGGCTCGTTTATTTCAGATAGGAGGGATCTTATGAAACTTCACGATATAGCCATAAACAATCTGAGGCGGAGAAAAGGAAAAGTATTTTTCCTGGTTGTGGGTTTGCTGGTGGGCGTTGCCGCGGTCGTCGCTCTCCATACGACAACCCGTATTCTGGAAGAAGACATTGCCCACAAAATGGACGAATTCGGTGCGAACATCATAGTCACGCCGAAATCCGAAGGGTTATCCATGACCTACGGCGGTTTGAGCCTGGGAGGTTTCTCCTTTGACGTAAAAGAGATCTCCGAGTCCGATCTGGAAAAGATCAAGACCATTCCCAATGCCGCCAACATCAGAATCGTGAGCCCCAAGGTGTTCGGTGTGTTCGAATCGGAAGCAGCAAAAGCTCTCGTGGTTGGAGTGGATTTCAACGAGGAAATGTCACTCAAAAAATGGTGGAAAGTGGACGGAGACACTCCGACAAAACCCAATCAGATCCTTCTGGGAAAAGAGGCTGCAGAGCGTTTCCACGTGACACCCGGCTCGAAGCTGGACATCAAGGGCGAATCCTTCAGGGTAGCTGGAGTTCTCGAGTCCACCGGTTCCCAGGACGACGGTCTTATCTTCATGCATTTGCCGACTACCCAGAAACTCTTCGGAAAACAGGGTACCGTCGGAATGATAGAAATTGCAGCGCTCTGCAAGAATTGCCCTATTTCCGACATCGTGACTCAAATTTCCGAAAAGTTGCCCACTGCGAAAGTGACGGCAATCCAGCAGGTAGTGGAAGGCAGAATGGATACGCTCCACAATTTCCGTAAGTTTTCCCTGGGCATTTCAGGTCTCGTATTGCTGGTGGGCTCAATGGTCGTATTTGTAACCATGATGGCCAGCGTAAACGAGCGCACGCGTGAAATAGGAATATTCAGCGCAATAGGTTTTCGGCGCTCCCACATCATGAAAATTATCCTCCTTGAGGCAGCGGCGGTTTCGTTCATGGCCGGAATTGCCGGTTATCTGACAGGGATAGGGATAACCCGCTTACTGCTTACGTTCCTCACGGAACACATGCCCCGTTTTTCTCTGGACCCTCTGGTGGCATTGGGAGCGGTTTTCCTGGCAATTCTCGTAGGCCTGTTGGCTTCGCTGTATCCGGCCCTCGCAGCTTCCAAAATGGACCCCAGTGAAGCGCTTCGGACGCTGTAAAGGAGGTAATAATCATGAGTTACATAGTAGCGAATCAGGTGGCAAGAGAATTCGGTCACGGTGAAAACAAAGTCACTGCTGTCCGAAGAATCGATCTGTCAATAGGTCAGTCTGAATTCATCTCGATCATGGGTGAATCCGGTGCCGGAAAAAGCACGTTGCTCTCCATGCTTGGAGGGCTGCTGAGCCCTACCAGGGGTGAGATCCTCGTTGGAGATATCAATATATATGCACTCAAACGGGACAAACTGGCCGATTTCAGACGTGAGTTCATGGGTTTCATCTTTCAGTCCTTTCAACTGGTGCCGTACTTGAACGTCATAGAAAACGTGCAGCTTCCGCTCGCGGTAACACACCATTCTGAAGCGTCTAAGAAGGAACTCGCCATGTCTGCGCTGGAAAGGGTGGGTCTGAAAGACAAGGCTCTGCGGCTGCCCAATCAGCTTTCCGGAGGCGAGCAGGAGAGAGTGGCAATAGCGCGGGCAGTGGTAAACGAACCACCTATTCTGTTCGCGGACGAACCCACCGGAAACCTGGACTCCAGGAACTCTGAAGAAGTTATGAACTTGCTCAAGCGATTGAACTCGGAAGGCCAGACAATCGTCATGGTTACGCACAGCAGACGAAATGCCGAACACGCAGACCGGATCGTCGAAGTTGCAGACGGCTGCATCAGCGTTTCCAAACCGATCAGGGCTGCAGCTTGTTAGTGGCAGCGCTTATTCCAGAAAAGAAGGAGGATTCTACTATGAAAAAAATAGCTCATCTATTGGCGATCGGCGTGTTTTTTAGTGTTGTCCTGACCGGATCGGCGTATGCAGCGGCAAGTTGTTGCGATCCCAAAAATACCGGCGGCAAAGCACAGGCACCTCTGGTGATTGAAGATCTCATGCCCAAGGCTCCGCAAGCAAATGTGAAAAGTGCGGTGCCAAAGCGTCAGCCTTCACAAGTAACCTCCATGGGAGGCGGATGGAATGTACCAGTAAATCGAGGAGCCGCGGCTTACCCGCAACCTGTTAACGCAAATCCGGCGAGTTGCTGCTCAGTACCTCAGAATGCGCCTGCTCCGCAACAGGTTGCTCTGCCGGCAGGCTGCGGATGCTGCGCTGGAGGCCAGAGTGCTCCAGCACCTGCTGTCACGGTGAATGCCGGCCCTGTCAGACGATATGCCCCTGCCTATGCGCAACCGGTGGTCAGGGAAACTCCGGTCTGGCCCATGGGACAGGCCGCACGAGGAGCATGCTTTGGGAATCTCTGGTAGGTAGAGACGCCGCTCCCCACTGTGAGCCGGTGGCAGGCGCAGGGGGAAGATATAAGGAATTCGCACAAGAACTGCTTTAACTCGAGTATGCGAATGCATTACTGAATGCCCGGCGATTGAATTCACGGATCTACACACAATCTGCTTCGTGAGACAATCGCGAGGCACTGAAGATAAGCGGATTGACCTGAACGTCAGGTCAATCCGGCACGGAAACTCCAATTAGCTCAACTTTCCAGAAGCGCAAGAACACGTTGTGCCTTTTCCGTCAATCGTGCGCTTCTGCTACCCTGTAAAGGTTTCGTAGAGAGTTCAGAAGGAAGTCTTGGCAGCTATTGATTTCCTAGTAATTTAGTCAAAGATGGTATTGGATTTCTCGAGGTGTTCTCTTGTTGGAGAGGTAATATGAGTCCGAATCAGGTCAAAACAAAGTCCTTACGATTTATCAAGAATACCTTGGTCGCGATTGTCGTCGCTCTCGCATTCATTGGCGGTTACTACTTCGCGGCTCATCGGTCACACCTCCCTGCAGAAAAAGTCAGTACGCAATCCGAGAACAGCTCTATTCGTCAGGAAAGCGACAAGCCGCAACTCTGGACATGCTCGATGCATCCGCAGATAAAGCTTCCCAATCCCGGCAAGTGCCCGATTTGCTTCATGGACTTGATCCCGTTGGAATCCCACGATCACGGTGTCGAGGACGCGGGAACCGCTCAATATTCAATGTCCGAAACTGCCAAGAAATTGGCCCAGGTCGAGACCACCCCCATCAAACGAGAGCGCGCATTCGTGAAAGTCCGTATGGTCGGCCAAGTATATGAGGACGAGACGCGTGTGGCTGCACTGACCTCCCGTGTGGACGGCCGTCTCGACGAGATCTACATCAATTTCACCGGAGTGCACGTGGAAAAAGGGGATCCCATGGTCACCATCTGGAGCCCTACACTCATCAAGTCGCAGGTGGAGCTCTTCGAGACCATGCGGACTGGGGACGAAGATGAATCGGTTATCAAAGGAGCAGTGGAAAAACTCATCCAGTACGGCCTGACAAGAGAACAGGTGAAAGAGATAAGAGAGAAACAAAAACCAATTCTCAACGTGACGCTTCGAGCCCCCATCAGCGGTGTAGTTACCAGAAAGATGGCTTTGCTGGGCCAGTTCGTCAAAGAAGGCACGGAAATGTACATCATCAACGATCTTTCCCACGTGTGGATCAAGATGGATGCGTACGAGACCGACCTGCCCTGGATCAGATACGGCCAGAAAGTAACCTTCACAACTCCTGCAGTGCCTGGACGCACGTTCGAGGGGAGAGTGCTGTTCATCGATCCTATGTTGGATACAAAGACGCGTTCCGTGAAGATCAGGGTCGAAGCAGAAAATCCGGATTTTACGTTGAAGCCCGGCATGTTCGTCAGTGCAGAGGTAGAAGCGGAAATACACGCCAAAGGAAGAGTCATAAAGCGGGAATGGGTAGGAAAATACGTGTGCCCGGTACATCCGCGGGATGAGGCAAGTCCGGTTCCGGGAATATGTCCGGACAGCAAAATGGCGCTTCGGCCCGCGTCATCCTTCGGGTACTCAGACGATCCGAATCCTGAAATGCCTCTTATGCTTCCCGCTTCTGCAGCGCTGGTTACAGGGAAAAGAGCCGTGGTGTACGTTGAGGTTCCAGGCGAACGCCCCACGTACGAAGGGAGAGAAATCGTTCTGGGACCGAGAGCTGATGACAAGTACGTGGTCTATGACGGCCTGACCGAGGGAGATCGCGTCGTGACCAAAGGAAATTTCAAGATCGACAGCGCAATGCAGATTCTAGCCAGATCGAGCATGATGAATCCGGGTGAATCCAAGCATGTTTCTGAAGCGGCCGAGAATGAAGAAGTGGTCTCGAAGCTCACCGTTCCCGAAACCTTTCTGAAACAGTTAAATCCCGTGATTGAAGGCTATTTGAGTTTGAAGGAATCTCTGGTCCAGGCCGATTCCGCAGAAGCTACAAAAACGGCAACCCGGCTTACGGAAAAGCTCAAGGCAGTGAGCACCACCGGTATCGACAAGAAAGCCTCGAGTACGTGGAAGAATCTTTCCCGAACCATCAGCGCTCGCGCAACCATGCTTGCCGCGACTCAGGAAATCGACAAACAGAGAAAGGCGTTCGATCCATTATCGGAAGCATTCGCCAAAATGGTCATGGCTTTCCGGCACGTCATGAGTGGCCCGCTCTATTTGTACAACTGTCCCGACGCGTTCGACGGGGCGGGAGCGTACTGGATAGAAGCAAAGCAGGAACCGCGGAACCCATTCTTCGGTGATATACGGCTGAAAGAGCGCAGTATGCTTGGTTGTGGAGAGCTGGCAGAGACCATACCGCCCGAACTCGGTCCTCAAACAGCGAAGGAGGACTCGGCCGGAGGCACTCCCGGGGCTCACCCTGAGCAGGGAGGCGACAAATGAAGCGGAAGACTCTCGATGACAATGTCCGTAGTTCCCATACCTCCTTTTTCTACGGGCTCATGGGATTCTGGACACAGCAAAAGCTCCTTATGGTTTTTGTACTGCTGGTTACCCTGGTATACGGATTCATGGTTGCACCGTTTGACTGGGAGATTGCGGGCCTTCCACGAAATCCCGTACCGGTGGACGCTATTCCGGACATCGGAGAAAACCAGCAGATAGTCTTCACAACCTGGGAGGGGCGGTCCCCAAAGGATATCGAGGATCAGATCACGTATCCTCTCACGGTTTCTCTACTGGGAATCCCCGGGGTAAAAGCTGTACGGAGCAACTCGTTTTTCGGATTCTCCACAATCTACATCATCTTTCGAGAAGATATCGAGTTCTACTGGTCCAGATCGCGGATTCTGGAAAAGCTGAATTCTTTGCCGGCAGGCACTTTACCGGAAAATGTACAGCCTTCACTGGGGCCGGATGCAACCGCGCTCGGACAGGTGTTCTGGTACACCCTGGAAGGTAAAGGATTCGGCTTAGACGAACTCAGGACCATACAGGACTACTATGTCCGGTACTCTCTTCAGTCCGCGGGTGGGGTGAGCGAGGTCGCATCAATCGGTGGATTTGTAAAGGAATATCAGATCGATATCAATCCCGATGCCATGCGAGGCCACAACATAACCCTGCCTGAAATATTCGCAGCAGTACGAGGCTCAAATCTGGATGTCGGCGCCGGCACCATCGAGATAAACAGGACGGAGTACACCATTCGAGGTCTTGGATTCATTCGCAGCATCCAGGACGTCCGTGACAGTGTGATCAAAGTCAATGATGGAGTTCCGCTGTTCGTTAAAGATGTGGCTGTAGTATCGCTCGGACCCGAAATGAGAAGAGGCGCTCTCGACAAGGAGGGTGCAGAGGCGGTGGGCGGCGTCGTTGTTGTGCGTTTCGGCGAAAATCCGCTCCAGGTGATTAAGAACGTTCGAGAGAAAATCAAAGAGATAACGCCCGGACTTCCTACCAAGACCCTGGCGGACGGAAGTGTTTCTCAAGTAAGAATAGTGCCCTTCTACGATCGTACGCAACTGATCCATGAGACTCTGGAGACACTGAGAAAGGCTCTCTGGGAAGAGATACTCGTCACCATAATTGTCGTCGTGGTCATGGTGAATCATCTCCTGAGTTCTGCACTCATTTCAGCGGTTCTCCCGTTGTCTGTGCTTCTCACGTTCATCATCATGAAATTCACGGGAGTCGATGCGAACATCATGGCACTTTCCGGTATCGCCATAGCGATCGGTGTCATGGTGGATATGGGGATCATCCTTTGCGAAAACATTCTCCGACACATGGAAGAGAATCCTTCCAAAGGTGTGACTCTTGAAATGATTAAGGAATCTGCGGGAGAAGTGGGCGGTGCTGTCGTAACATCCTCGCTCACGACGATCCTTTCGTTCCTACCGGTGTTTACGCTTACCGGTGCGGAAGGTAAGCTGTTCAAACCCGTGGCGTACACCAAAACGTTCGCTGTGGCCTCTTCGCTGGTGCTCGCTCTGGCGCTCATCCCGCCACTGGCTCATATCCTTTTCCGTAAAAGAAATCTCCGCAGGAACACGCTGCTCATGGTGAATGGGTTTCTTGTGCTTTTGGGACTGTGGATAGGCTTTTCTTTTTCCTGGTGGATCGGAGCAGGAATTCTTTTCGTATCCGTAGTCAAAACTGCGACCCTGTTCCTCCCGGAGAACTGGAAAGAGAGAACTCCCGTTGTCCTGAATGTCGCTGCCCTGGTATTCGTGATTGTTCTGTTGACCGAACACTGGTTGCCGCTGGGGCCCGAAAAGGGACTGATCAGGAACATTATTTTCGCGTCGTCGATAATTTTCGGACTGCTGGCAATCAGAAAGATTTTCACAGCTTTTTACGCGCCCCTTCTCGGATGGGCACTCGACCACAAAGCCCAATTTCTCATGATTCCCTTCAGCATCATTATCCTGGGAGCGGTGATCTGGCTGGGATTTGACAAAGTTTTCTTCTTTATTCCCTGGACCGCGGACAAGCTTATGCCTCGCTCATCCGTGATAACGGCTCAACACGTTCAATCACAAGAGTCGAGGAATGATGCGGGGCTGCCGGAATTTCCAGCAGCAGAGAATCCGGTACGCAAAACCTGGATTTGGTCAAAACTCTCTCATGCTTTTCCCGGACTTGGCAAAGAATTCATGCCGGATCTTGACGAAGGTTCGTTCCTCTTTATGCCGACGACTATGCCCCACGCCTCCATCGGCGAAGCGCTGGACGTTATCCAGAAGCAGGACATGGCAATCAGGTCAATCCCGGAAGTGGATTCCGTGGTGGGCAAAATCGGTCGCGTGGAGAGTGCTCTGGATCCCGCCCCCATCTCTATGATTGAAACGGTCATCAACTATGTTCCCGAATACAAGGTCAATCCTGATACAGGCGAGCGGGTTCTCGATCCCGGGACCGGCAAACCGGTACGCAACTGGCGACCGCATATTCATAGCCCTACGGACATCTGGAAGGAAATTATAAAGGCAGCTCAACTTCCCGGCACAACCTCCGCACCGAAACTGCAACCCATTTCCGCACGAATCGTTATGCTCCAGAGCGGGATGAGAGCGGCAATGGGTGTGAAGATCCGGGGAAAGAGCTTAGAGGATGTTGAAAAAGTCGGTCTTGAGGTGGAGCGCTTTCTCAAAGAAGTGCCTTCCGTTGAACCGGCTTCAGTTGTAGCTGACAGAGTTGTGGGCAATCCGTACCTGGAAATCGATATCGACCGAAAAGCCATTGCCCGATACGGGATAAAAATCCAGGACGTCCAGGACGTTGTGGAAATAGCAATCGGCGGTAAGCGCATCACCACGACGGTGGAAGGCAGAGAACGCTATCCCGTGCGTGTTCGATACCAGCGGGAATTACGTGATTCATTGGAGGCTCTCGACAAGATCCTCGTACCGGGCAACGAAGGAGTGCAAATTCCGCTCAACCTGATTGCGAGCATCAGGTATACACGCGGCCCCATGAACGTGAAAAGCGAGGACACGTTCCTCGTGAGCTATGTCCTCTTCGACAAGAAGTCCGGAACAGCGGAAGTCGACGTGGTGCAATCTGCCGACAATTACCTCAAGCATAAGCTTGCGAGTGGAGAATTCAAGCTGCCGCCGGGAACGTCGTACGTGTTTGCGGGTTCGTATGAAAATCAGGTGAGGTCCGAAAAAACGCTGCGGCTCGTCATTCCTCTGGCGCTGCTGCTCATCTTCCTGGTGCTGTATTTCCAGTTCCAATCCATACCGGTTTCTTTGAATGTTTTCTCGGGAATATTTGTCGCATGGTCGGGTGGATTCATCATGCTCTGGCTGTATTCCCAACCGTGGTTCCTCGACTTCTCGGTTTTTGGCGTAAACATGAGAGACCTGTTTCAAGTCAGGCCGTACAATTTGAGCGTTGCGGTCTGGGTTGGATTCCTGGCTCTGTTTGGAATCGCGACGAATGATGGCGTCATCTACTCCACGTACCTGGACCAGGTATTCAAGGAGCATTCTTTCAAGTCAATCCAGGAGATCAGAGAAGCGACTGTGGAAGCAGGTCTGAAACGGGTGAGGCCTGCACTCATGACGACCGCGACAACGATTTTAGCTCTCATACCTGTTTTGACTTCAACAGGTAAAGGAGCTGATGTGGCAGTGCCGATGGCTCTCCCAAGTTTCGGCGGAATGACCATAGATATCATTACAATATTTGTAGTTCCGACAATCTACTGTTTTGTCAAAGAATTTGAGTTTAAAAGAGCGCTCAAAAAATCCCATTCCGGAAAAGGAGATCCAATATGAACATCGGAATAAAGAGACATGTCGTCATAATGTCCCTCGTGCTCAGCTTTCTTGCTTCATTGGTATCGGCGGCTACGGTCGATCTTCCGGACGGATCGAAACTCGATCTATCCCAAACATGTCCGGTTTGTGATATGAAGCTGGAATCCGGTGAATTGGGAGTTGCCGCTATCGTGTTCGAGGATGGAAAAGTCGTAGGATTCGATGCCGCAGGGGATCTTTTCAGGTACTATTTCACCCATGAAAAGTACCATGCTGATTCGGCAAAGATCAAGAATGCCTATGTTACAGACTATGGGACCAAGAACGTGATCGATGCAAAACAGGCCTCTTACGTCCTGGGGGCAAAACTCAAGGCCGTAATGGGGCCTGAAGCATTCCCCTTCGCAGACAAGGCCGCTGCCGAAAAATTCAAAAGCGACCACAACGGTAAAAAAATCGCTTCTTTTTCGGAAGTTTCGCTTGAAGATTTGACCGTGAAAAAGAAAACACTCAAAATGGATCGGGGGCATGACCATTGACCTGGATATAAATTATCTCTGCAGATCCGGCTGCTGATTCCGGCAAATTCGACATGCTGATTTCACGAGGACGTTCGATTCGTAGAAACGAGGTTTCCATATGAAAATCAGGATATTGCTGATATTGGTCATTTTTCTGGTTCCTTTGACGGCAAAGGCCCAGGAAACGTTGCTTCTGCCTAATGGTGCCGCCGTGGACCTGCTAGCCCGCTGCCCTGTCTGCGGGATGACCGTGGGCGGCGACTTGAGAGCTGGAGCTACCTACGGATACAGGGCTTCACATTTGGAAGGCTTCGCAGGGGTCGCGGCTGCAGTTTTCAAAGACGGCAAAGTAGTGGCTTTTGAAGGCGCAAGATGCCTTTTTATTTATAATACGATACCCAAAAGATTCGGCATCGATGTAGGAAATATCATCCATCGATATGTTACTGATTTCAAATCGGGAAAAATCGTGGATGCCAGTAACGCATATCTGGTCATGGGGAGTGACGTGAAAGGTCCGATGGGGATTGACCTGATCCCTTTTCTGGATAAAAAAGAGGCCGACAAATTCAGTGAAGAGAGACATGGCAAGCGAGTCGTTCAACTCGGCACAGTAGGAGCAAAGGATATTGATAGGACTGAGAGATAGACTCGGGCCGAAAAGGTAATTCATGATATTTTCGTTACAAAGACGTTTTCTCCTTCTTCTCCTGCTTCCGGTAGCCCTGGTGCTCATTATCGTTGGCCTTACCGGGTGGATGTTCGCGCGCTCGTTTTTGCTCAGCCAATGGATAGAAAATACGCGTGTGAAGCTGGAAAAGGTCGGTCATCAAGTCAACATGCAGTTGAACGAGAAGCTGGATGTCATTGGTCTCATAGCAAAAGCCAACGATCTCCCGAACGGCGGGGTGACTCAGGCATTCCTTATCCAGCAATTGGTCGAAAAGGAGGGAGTACGCTTCGTTGATGTCGAAGTACCCGATAAGTGGGACGAAAATGTGCAGATTGCGACAGACTCGGCCAGTTTCGGTTCCGATGTTGCCGAAGGACTTTATACTATGGAATTGTGCGGGGAGTTCGGCTTCTGCGCTCCCATGATGGATCCTGGAGCACTGGATCGATCTCTGCGGATTGTCAAAATCCTGGGAAAACATGGGGGCGGCCCTCTGAAGCGTTTGACCGTACGGATGAGCTTTGACTCCTTTCTGAATCCGATCCGGGAGATCGGTCTTCGTGAAGGCAGTTCAGCATGTCTGGTCACTAGCACCGGTCAGTTCCTTGCGCATACGGATAAATCAATGACGGGCCGCAGGCGCATGGGCGATAATGGCGATTCTCTGGAAAAAAAATTACTGGAGGCGATTCGCCATAATGCTTTTGGAATCGTTCTTGGATCGGGATATCCACCGGATCAGGTGGCGGGATTCTATAAGATACCATCTCTGAACTGGTACATTGTCGTATTCTCCAATGGGCGGGAAGTGCTCGCGCCTGTCATGAATTTCCGTTTCTACTATGCGCTGGCAGGATTCGCTTGCCTGGCCGTCATTCTGCTGCTGATTCGAGCGACAACCCGCTCCGTCGGACGTTCCATTTCCGAGATCTCAGCCGCTGCGGGAAAGGTGGAGAGCGGCGACTATTCGGCAAAATTGCGGGAAGACGGTAATGACGAGATCGGACAACTCAGACGAAGCTTCAACAACATGATTGAAGGCTTGAAACAGCGTGAAATGATCGAACAGACCTTCGGCAGATACGTCGACCGCAAGGTGGCAGAAGAACTAATGAGCAGACCCGAAGCGCTCCGCCTCGGTGGAGAAAAGAGAACTGTCACGATTATGATGTCGGATATTCGAGACTTCACGTCAATGTCGGAGAAGCTGCAACCCGAAGAAGTAATTAAGCTGCTCAATCGTTACTTCGCCCGAATGATTGCAGTCATTGAACGCTATCGGGGCATAATCGTCGATTTCTATGGTGATTCGATTCTCGTGTTTTTCAACGGTTTAGAGACTGAAGTTCCCGAGCGTGCCGTGGACGCAGTGCGATGTGCATTGGAAATGCAGCATGAATTGAAACGGTTCGCCACGGAAAACATGTCCGAAAATGTCTCTGTGCTCCACATGGGTATCGGAGTGCATACCGGCGAAGTCATTGTCGGAAACATAGGCACGGAATCACGGGCAAAGTACGGCATCGTCGGTGCGGACGTGAACCTCACTGACCGCATTCAAGCCACAGCATCTGCTGGCAAAGTGGTAATCTCGGAAAAAACCTACGAATTGATTGCCGAGAAATTACAGGTTTCGCTGGAATTCAATGCATGCCTCAAGGGCGTAGAAGACCAGAAACAGCTCTACGAAATCGAGGCGATTAATTCAGGATATTGACTGGGACTATTCCGAAAATCATGCTGTTCAGATTGCATATGATCGGAGTTGATGCTCAATTTGTCGAAATGCAATCAACCTAGCTAGAATTCTCTTGCTTTCTTCACAAGAAATTCAGTATCTTGTGCGCATACTGTTTATTCTTGAAAATTAGTGTATTGGCTCTGATGGTAAAGAAAGGCTTAAAGCCTTAGCCGTAAGATGGATTACGCAGTCCTTCGGGCAAGGCAGGTACCAACCGGATGGCGATTTCCATGAAACTTTTTCCAAATCTGTAGTCTTTGCTTCAGAGTTAAATGAGCATGGCGGGACCTGAATTTGACCGCGCTGCTGTGGATGTATGGTCATGGAGAAAAGAATAAGAGCTGCAGACATAGTTCGAGACATTCGAGAGGGGCTTTCGGATATCGAACTTATGGCCAAGTACAATTTGACGTTAAAGGGTTTTTTGAGTCTGCTCAGACGCAGTCTAGAAGCCAAAATCCTGGACCCTTCCGAAATAGCCACTCGTTTCGCCTCCTATGAAGAGATCCTCATAGACGACAATAGGACTATCCCGAGATTCAAAGTTCAGGAATCAATCCAGATTCAGGAATACAAACGGCCTGATATTCAAGGGTTGCTGACGGAAATTTCAGAAAACGGGGTGAGGATTCAAGGTATTTCGGGTAGTCCCGGAGACATAAAGATTTTGGCCGTGTCTGCCCGCGAATCCCTCGGTATCAATCCTTTGGTCTTCGAAGCGGAATGTAAATGGTCTTCGCGCGAATCGAGCGGAACGGTTCACGCCGGGTACGAAACAAGAAGAGTGTTGAAGGGAGATTTTTCGGAGCTTGTTTCGCGTATTGCGAAACAGCATGCAGAGGAAGAGGGGTCTTTTCTCGAATCTGAGGACCCGACGGAGTCTCTCGACCTGGCAAGCTGCTTGATAGAGGACGTAACCGAATCAGGTAGCTTCAGTTTCAGAGGTATAAGAAAGACCTGGTTTGGCAAACTGCTCCAGGTCCTCCCTATTCCGGCGCTGTTGATAGGGGAAGACTCTCACGTAACCTTTTCCAATAAAAGTTGCGAGCGGATGACGAATGCTTCCAACGGGTCACTTATCGGCAGGCAGTTCTCGTCTCTATTCATCAATGAAAAGACGGCTGTGGAAGCTCAGGAAACTCTGGAAAAGGTCTTCTCGACGCGCAAACGACATTCCTATCTTGGAGTCCTGGAAATCAACGGAAGCAAGATGTGGGGGCGCATCAGTTTTCAATCCGTGCGCATGGGCGTCGACAGGAGTGTACTGGTTCTCATTGAAGATCTGACCTATGAAAAAGAACAGCTCATCCGCAATCAGGAACATCAACAAGAGCTGCGGAACGAAATAGCCGAACGCAAGAAAGTAGAACAGTTCCTCCGTGAAAGTGAAGAAAAATACCGTTCGCTTGTTGAAAATGCTCCCCTGGGAATAATTTCCGTTGCTCGAGACGGGACGATCATTGCCGCGAACCCCACTTTCCTCAAGATAATAGGCTGTGTCGGAGACAAATTTGAACGAGCCTGCATTTTGAAGCTCTTTGGCGACTCGGGAGCACGCACCCTCTTCCGGAATTGTATGGAACAGCAAACCGTCCTGTGCGAGGAAATCCCGTTTACGGGTGCGGAAGGCAATGCATTCATTCTTCGCATCCTCTCCACACCGTTGGTCGATCAGTCCGGGGAGACCATCGGGTGTCAGGCAGTGGTGGAAGATTACACCGAACAAAAGAAGTCGCAGGAAATTCTGCTCCAGACTGCTCGGCTTCGGGCCATTGGAGAAATGGCGAGCGGAGCAGCGCATAATTTCAATAACGTGCTTCAGATTGTAATGGGCAATTCCCAGATGGCCCTCACCCATCTGGAATGGAACAATCTGCTCGAGATTAAGAAGAATCTTACAAATATTGTCGAAAGTGCGCGATTAGGCGCCGAGACCGTAAAGAGGCTGCAGGATTTCTCCAGGACCGAATCTTTGGAAACACATGGACGAAAGATATTCGATCTCTCAAAAACCGCGGCTGAAGCGGTTGAAATGACGCGTACCTGGTGGCAGGGCATGGCGGAACGGCAGGGTCTTTCCATCACCTTGCGGACGGAGCTTGAGACCTCTTGCCCCATTCTGGGTATGCAAAACGAAATATTCGAAGTTGTCGTCAACCTCATTAAGAATGCGGTCGAAGCCCTTGCCGGGCCGGGCCGGATCGTTGTTCGCAGCGAAGTCCGGGATCGTTCTGTAAGCCTCCAGGTGCAAGACAATGGAATCGGTATACCAAACGAGAATTTAGGACACATATTTGCGCCGTTCTGGACCACCAAGGGTACTCAGGGGACGGGCATGGGACTTTCCAGCAGTTACGGGATCGTGAGAAGGCACGGCGGAGAGATCTCAGTCCAGAGCAGACAAGGTGAAGGAAGCATCTTCACGGTGGTCCTGCCGCTTGTTTCCCGGAGAGAGCCCATTCCACAGGTCGGATTGAAAGAGCAGTTAGATTTCAGATTGAATATTCTTGTGGTGGACGACATAGAACAAATCGTCAACAGCCTCCATGAGGCGCTGACCATACGAAATCAAACAGTATTCTGCGCGCTCTCAGGGTCTCAGGCGCTGGAAGTATTCGAACACCATCAGATTGATCTCGTGATCTGCGATTTGGGAATGCCCGAAATGAACGGATGGCAAATTGCCGAACGTATAGAAGCCTTATCCACAACAAGAGGCGTTTCCAGACCGTCATTCATCCTCCTGACCGGATGGGGCTCGGAAGTAAGCGCATTCGATCCGCGCAAACATCCGGTGGATCACGTGCTTGAAAAACCTGTCGATCTCAATGAGCTCCTCAACGTCATTTCAGGATTTGTCACGAAAAAGCAGGCATAAAAATCCGGAGCCTCATTACTTCTATTATAAGTAAAGCTTTAATTGAGCTAATCATATTTAGGAAAAAGAAAACCGCCGAAAGCGATGCGCTCACCGGCGGTTTATTTTGGCTTAATTTTGGTGGAGCTGGACGGGATCGAACCGACGACCTCTTGAATGCCATTCAAGCGCTCTCCCAACTGAGCTACAGCCCCAGAGCTTTTTAGTTTACCAATAGGACATCTGCCTTGTCAATTCCTTTTACGCTATTCGTTCGATCTTCCCTCATGCTCGAACCAGGGGCTACCCGTTGAGATTGAGCGTAAATCCCAGGATTTCCGAAGGATCCGAAACTCTGATCACCGTGTTCGGGGGATCTGAGACGATATCTTCCTGCTTCACGCGATGCATTACGGCCTGGAGGTCCTGGACCGTAATGGTTTTGTTTTCCTTCAGATCGTCGAGATCTGAGATTCGTCTCATAGAGAAGAAAACGAATATCATATCGCCGCGGTTCGCAGAATCGAAAGCGAATCCTTTTTTCTGGGCCATGGGAATCTCTATTGCTTCATGAGCAGCAACTTTCCCTCCTGTATCGTTCACCGGGGCCGGGGGCTCCACCGGTTTTGCCTGTCTTGCGCGTCTGCTTGCCGGCGGCTTCGGTTTGGCCGGTTTGGCCGGATACAGGAGAGTAACGGCTTTGAGTCCCTGTCGAAACACATAAAGATATCCGTCCGCATTGGTCTCGAATCTCATTTTGTATTCGTCGCCCTTGTTCAACTCCGTGTTGAAGGGGACCGGCGAGCCGAACTCTTTCGTGCCCTTGCTCTTGACCAGAAGCTTGCTGCTTACACCGATGATGGGATATGGAATGACAATCTTTTCGCCGGGCACAGCAGCACCGCGTATTTCGTTATATTCACCGAGCGGACCTGCAAGGGCTTTGTCTCCCATTTTGGTTTCAGCGATCGATTCCAGAGTCTCTCCTTCTTTCACCGTGTACACTTCGGTATTGGGCTCCGGTTCATCCTTGCGTACGGGCGAAAGCTCATTCCAGGGAAACTTTGCAAAGTGCTCCGCTTTGACTTTGAATGGCGGCTTGATCTTTGTTTCGACAGGCGGGAGCGGCGGGGGCACGTCTGGTTTCTGTAGATAGGCGCAGCTCGTGATCAGCCCCAGAGCAAGTATGAGGCAGCAGGCAATAAAGCTTCGTTTCATAAAAACCCTCCTGAGTAGGCAATACCGCCCAAACTCACTTGGCGATCGCAGGGGGAGCACTCGGTGCCTTCTGTGAAGGAGCTGTTTCTCGCTGAGGCAGCACAGAACCGGGCTCCTGGGTGCCCTTCCATTTGGTTATGAGTGATTGCATCCGATCTTTTGCCTGCTTCGGGGCATAATCAATGCTCCGCACGGCAAGCTGATCAACCGGCCCAATAAGTTTCGACGTCTTTACAAGCGGCCAATCCGGGATTCCAATAAGAATGGCCTGGACCACAGCCGCTGAAATGAGCAAACCGCCGGCGAGCCCCATTGCAGCGCCACATATGCGGTCCAACCAGGTCAACCTGGTGAGATCGAGGAGCGCGTCCAAAATCCAGCGGAGTATCACAAATGCGATCTGAACAAGTACGAAAATGATAGCCATGGAGAGAATCGTGGAAATGTGAGGGTCCAGCGACGAAACCTTACTGAGATACGGCTGAATGACCGTATGATACTTCATTGCCCCCACCACCCCGATCACCAGGCTGGCAAGAGCCGTAAGTGACCGTATGAATCCTTTCCAAAGACCAAGGGCAACCGTGACCAGGAGCGTGCAGAGTATGCATATGTCTATAATATTGTAGGATTCCAAAACATTCATTGTCTTACCTTATCCAGGACACAAAGCCTCGATGCTTTCCAGGCTCTGTAAACCTGAATCCGGAGCTTCCTTCTGCTCCACTCCGAGCGAGCCACCCGTCATTCATTTGGGCGAGGATTAATCTTGATGCAAACGACTTTTCAAGGAATATTTGGCCAAATATGGGCAGCGTCGTCAAGCCCGCCAGGATCAGAGTATCGTTCATGCTCTTTTTTGCGGCAATCAGATCGTCCAAATCCCGAAATCTCAGAGGTCCTATGCCACTGAATCCCCAGTGCGCCGGATAATCCGTTTCGATCATCTCGTCGGCATCGCAATCCAGGAATAACATGCCGCCTCTCTGTATTACTATTCGAGCCAGCTCCTGGCAATATTCCCGCAAAAAAGGATCAAGAATCTGTGACATTCCCCATGATTCGGGAAAACCCGCCGGATGCTCTCTCAGGACTATCATCTTCAGTCCCGCATCCAACATGGCTCCGGCTGCAGCCGCGTGAAAAGAGCACCAGTATCGGAATATCATACGAGCAGCTTCAGGGTCCATAGACAGCATTCTAACTGCTGTGGGGAAATCGAAGCTCATCCACAGGGCGTCCCACAAGCCGAATCCCACGGTTCCCGCCAACGCGATTCTCCCTTGAGTTGCAGCGCGCTGGCTGTTGAAAAACGATCTGATATTGTCAGTATCATCCGGGATCTTGGCCACTTTGGACCGCCAGTCCTGAATCGTGCGACACGTCCCACCCTGGTACACGAGCTGAACCGGTCCTTCATCAGCGTGCAAAAGCGAAAACGTTCGACCCGCTCCATCTGACAGAACACTTTGTCCCAAAGATCGAAATCCATATGGATAGAGCGCAACGGATATATCGTAAGCGGAGCAGGCGTCAGCTTCGACTTTGATTTCCACTGCCCTCTCAAGAATCTTCTGGATGGAATCTCGTGAAAAAAAACGATTCGCGGACGGCAGGAAACGGCGCTTGAACGACCGACGCAATGCGTCGGCTCCTGAAAAGCTTACCACATCCGGCATGATCGGATTGTAGAAAGGCGAAAGGAGTCTGGGCCTAATTTTTTCAGAGTCCTGTACAAATGAGTACATCTGCGACGCCATTTCTTTCCCGTACGCATGGAGATCCACTCACGCTTCTTCTAGTATTCATAATCCAATTTGTCAATAAAAATCAAATTGTTCTTCTATTTTCTTAAAGCTTCACTGCAATGTAAGGCTGACCGGGTCAGCCTCCCAGCGCTCTGAAGAGAGTCGATAAATATTCGGAAATCCATCCGGCATGCAATCGGGGACTGCAATTCGGTGAGCCAGCGGCAATACCGCTCTCGGCGAAAGATTGGTCGCTCTGTTAGGTTAAGAAACTGTTCGTGATGACGGATTTGAAATGCAGCGTCAGAGAAGCATGAGAAACCGCACCAACTCCGCCGGCAATTCCATCGCTCATACTTCGCGGTTTCTACAAGATCGATTCGTTCATACATGAAACTGTACATAGAAACAGGATACTGATAACAGAGGTGATGTTTGTTCTTATTGCATCGTGCGCTGAAAAGAGGTTTGCAATGTTGATGGCACATGAACTGGCTTCTTTTGTAGTAAACACTTCGTACAGGGACATGTCCGATCAAGTCGTAAATGCGCTGAAGATAAGAGTTATGGATTCCATCGGATGCGCAATCGGGGCCATCGGTTCACCGCCGATAAGAATGATTTTGAGTCAGATCATTGATTTTGAAAGTACCGGACATTGCACTCTTATCGCTGGCGGCAAAGCCTCTCCCGATCGGGCGGCATTCTACAATAGCGCTTTGGTCCGCTTCCTGGATTTCAACGACAGCTTTCTGGCCCCAAATGAAACCTGCCATCCCAGCGACAATTTAGGTGCAGTTTTGGCCGCCACAGAATATGCAGATGGAGACGGAGCTGATTTTCTCCTGGCTCTTGCGGTTGCGTACCAGGTGCAATGCCGATTGAGCGAAGTCGCGCCCGTAAGAAACAGAGGCTTCGATCATGTCACCCAGGGTGCTTTCGCTTTGGCTGCCGGGATTTCAAGGGCATTGGGGTTGGATGAGGCGCGTACCACAAATGCCATTGGAATCTGCGGCACAGCTTTCAATGCTTTACGTGTGACGAGAACCGGAGCCCTGTCCAACTGGAAAGGGCTAGCGTACCCCAATGCGGCATTTTGTGCGACTCATGCCACTTTCCTCGCCATGCGCGGCATTACCGGCCCCATGGAAGTTTTCGAAGGCAATAAAGGATTTATGGATTCCATAAGCGGCCGATTCGAAATCGAATGGAAACCCGGTCATTTGAATAGGGTCCTGAAAACCATCTTGAAAAGGTACAATGCGGAAATCCATTCACAATCGACACTGGAGGGAATTCTTGAGCTGAAGTCCGAGAACGGCTTCACTGCTGAAGACGTAGACAGAATCGAAATAGAAACCTTCGATGTTGCCTACAACATTATCGGAGGTGGTGAAGAGGGAGTCAAAACCGTGGTCAGGACCAAAGAACAAGCCGACCATAGCCTCCATTACATGATCGCTGTTGCCATTCTGGACGATCAGGTGCTGCCGCCCCAGTACGCGGACGAACGAATCTTACGCGACGACGTCCAGGAACTGCTCACCAAGATTGACGTGTTGCCTTCGGAAGCATTCAGCCGACGTTTTCCCGAGGAAATGCCCTGCAGGATAAGAATCGTGCTTAAGAACGGCGTGGTGCTAATCAAGGAGAAAAAGGATTACGAAGGATTCACCTCAAGACCCATGACGTGGGAAGCGGCAGCAATGAAATTTCATGGCTTGAGTGAAGGCAGGGCGAACCTCGCTCTCAGAACGGAGATCCTGCAGGCTATCAATCAACTCGAATCGTTACGAATCCGTGATTTTATGAGACTGCTATCGGAGGTTCGGAGCGGCTAGCCCAACCTTCCCTGAGAAAGGACTGCATATGAATGATCCAGAAATGAATGGCGAAAGAGCTTTTCCTTTTATCAGCCTCAATGAACGCCAGCCCAAGCCGCGTTCTGTGGGAGTAACCGAAATCAGAGGTCCGTACTATACCCCCATGGGCAAGCGCTACCTTCAGGATATATTCGAGACCATTGGCGCTTGGGTCGATTCTTTAAAATTTGCCGGAGGCTCTTTTGTGCTTATGCCGCGCAACGCCTTAAAGGAATTGATTGAATTGTGTCATTCCCATCAAGTCATGGTGTCAACCGGGGGCTTTATCGAACGGGTCCTCACGTTCGGCAGAGATGCCGTGGATCGATATGTCAAAGAATGCAAGGAAGTAGGATTTGATATCATTGAAATTTCCAGTGGGTTCATCACTGTTCCCACCGACGATTTGCTGCGTCTCGTCGAAAAAGTGCAAAAGGCAGGAATGAAACCTAAGCCTGAAGTGGGAATCCAGTTCGGTGCGGGCGGAGCCTCTTCCGCAGAGGAATTGGCAGCCGAAGGAGTACAGGATCCTGCATGGATGATTGCCAGAGCAAAGCGATTTATCGACGCAGGAGCGTACATGATCATGATCGAATCAGAAGGAATAACAGAGAACGTTGCAACATGGCGTACCGGAGTGGCCGCACAGGTAATCAATGCTCTCGGTCTCGAAAAACCCATGTTCGAAGCCGCGGACCCGGATGTCTTCGGATGGTATATTAAAAATTACGGACCTGAAGTTAACCTCTTCGTAGACCACAGCCAAATCGTACAGCTTGAATGCCTCAGATCCGGCCTGTGGGGCACCAAAGACGTCTGGGGACGAGTCCTTACCTATAAAGAATCCGAATGACCCCGGAACTCTCCGCGTCTGATACCCATCCGCTTTCAAAGAAGTAATGCTCAAGGAACCTTCTTTGTAAAAAAGGTTCCTCAAACTCCTCTAAAAAACTTTTAGCATTGGGTTCAAGTTATGGTTTTTCCATAGGAATAACCATAACTTGAACCAGTGTTAGAAGTTCTTGGGAAGGGGTCTGGGGAAACACTTCTTACAAGAAGGGTTTCCCCGGTATTTACTGCTTGAAAGCGGATGGGTATCAGACGTTTCGGGTCTGCGTTGGTGGTGGTAAGCAGATCGATTATTTTACTTTCATTGGCACGGTAGGAGGTGGCGCACACGGAACCGGCCCGCAGGGTGGCGGGGGAGGCCCATACGTGGCATAATGGGGCGGAATTCTGTAAGGAAAAGCGGGAGCTGTGCAAAGGAAATACCATGCCCCTTGCTCCTTGAAAGCCATGAGACTTACGTCAAGCGGAGGCTGATGCACTCGGGAATTCCCCCCGGCGTACGCCAGAAATGACGCTGCCAGTATACAAATAGCCGTAAACAGAACAACAATCTTACTCATGACCGACTCCTGACACATAATTGGTGTAAAAATACCAGACTCACATGCTTCTGACAAGCGAGATATACATTTTAACGCAATCTTCTTTTTAAGGAATCTTTTGGCGGAGATGCAGTACATCGATTTTTCAGTATGGTCCTTATGGTTTCCAGATCTTGAACCGTTTCACGGTACTCCGTTTTTTCGGCAGGAGTAAGGTCCCCAAGAAAGCTATTTTCACGCCGTTTGAATGCGTTTTCTTTTCGGACATGTTGCACGAGCATTCTTCTCAAGTCTCCGCATGTTTTCGTCGCGAACTTGCTTTCCTCGGATTTAACGGAACTCATTCCGCCACTCTCAGAACCCGATTCGGAGACGTCACAATCTTTGATGCGTTTCTCCAAAGCGGACATAGCGAGGATCAGTTGCTCGATGTTATGGTTCAGCACGTTTTGGAGAAGTGGGTCTTCTCTGTTGCCTTTTTTGCCCAAAGCCTCTAAATACGAATTAAGCTGTTCTTGTTTGATTTGAAGCTCTTGCCGGAGGGCCTGACATTCCGGCCGCGTCTCGCAATCTGCCGGTACCGCGAACCAGACAATGCACAAAAAGACCGCCGAACAAATAGTGAAACAGCGAGCTGTCATCTCCAAATGCCTACGACAAATTGAATATCTTTCTATTTACCACAGATACGTTAAAATCTAAATAAGTTTCTTCAAGAATATGGAAGCTTGTCGATTGTGTGTGAGGAGAGGCTTCTCAGGGCCTCCTTGTAAGTTCATATGAGCGAGGGAGGAATCGGATGATAAAACCCCCTCAGCGTGCCGGAATGATTTTGACAGAACGTCTCCCGCAAGTAGGTCAGTAGTGACGCCGATCCTCACCAGAACAGAAGAAAATCTGAAAAGATCCCCTGAGAAAGTACGCGTCGCGCCATGCCATCGAACGCACGGCGTTGGATCGGATTCAATAGTGATACCTATTCGCTTTTATGAATCCAATTTTGGCCGGCACGGAGGCACGGCCACTACCGGCTGATGGTAGGGTCCGGCGTCTCTGCCGGACCTCTCGGTTTTATCAGATTTATTGGCGAAATGGTATGACCGCGAAACTCACGGTCGAAACCGTTCGACCGCCGACCGAGACGCAATGAATTGCAGTGTGTCGGTCAACCGTACTACTCGTGATACACAGGGTAACTCCAAACCATGAGAACCCGAGTTCGTCCAGCGTTCTCAATCGTTTCCAGATTGAAATAGTCTTCATCATTCCCTGAAAACTGCTTGAAAAAGGTCTGTCTCTCGGCATCGTCGGGCACAGGTTAATGGTGCTTTCGTCCACTGCCGAAGAGAACGTTATAACCGGCAAACCAGGCACGCAACGTCTCCGTATCGGCGTGACGCTTCACCCCGTTACCTTTCTCACCTCACCGCAGGAGAATATGAACCTGATACGTTCGAAAAGGGAATGCGCCGGAATCTGGAAAATCTGACAAACGCCTTACTGGAGGCGCATAGTAAGGAGCCCCTCGTTGACTCGCAGTGAGAACGCAATGAAAGGGCCATCAATCAACTTTCATAATGTTTCCTTACGGTACGGCAACACGCAAGTGCTCTCGGATCTGAACCTCACAATTGAACCGGGGACTCTCCATGCTTTGATTGGCCCCAATGGCGGAGGCAAGACATCCACGGTCAAATCGCTCTTGGGTGAGACTACGCACACAGGCCGCATAGAAACACATTGGGGAGAGGGAAGAACCATCGGCTACGTCCCTCAAATGTTGGATTTCGACCAAAACTTGCCCATCACGGTGAACGATCTGATGGCTATCCTGTGCCAGGATCGACCAGCCTTTCTCGGAGCGGGAAGAGCCATGAGCAATGCATTTGCACCATTGCTTGACCGGGTGGGAATGGGTGAGAAACGCAATCGCCTCATGGGGGAACTCTCCGGAGGTGAGCGCCAGCGGGTCGCACGGTAATCTGAAAAGAGCAACGACGCTCGGATCAAAGTTGCGGACCGATGCACTACTCCAACGTCCCACTTTTTGCTTTTTCCATCTTTTTTTCCTGGGTAGCCCACCGGGAAAACGTGTTTCTTCATGTCGGCCGGGCCGTAAATCCTAACGAGCACCATATGTTAATCGAGGTCGTTCACGAAACGTTCTCAACATGGTACAAGGTAAGAATGTTTTTACCGCGATCTGAAGGGTGAGAAGCCATGAATGCTCAAGACGAGTCTCTTGCGGCCAAAACACGCGGCTTTTCTTTGCAGACTAAGTTCGGTGTGGGCATCGTCATCATAATGGGACTGTTCACTGGTTTGCTCTCGTACGGATTGTATAAACAGCTTGAAGCATCCCTCATCAGTAATGTGTACGAAAAGTCTGAAGTCATTCTTGCCGAGCTTGAAGCTACCCGTAAGTACGTTTCCGATATACTGAGACCGAAAGTCTCTTCTTTGATTCCCGGGGATGAATTTGTACTGGAAGCAATGTCGACTAGTTATGTGTCTCGGCAAATAATGGAGCGTTTCGAAAAAACATTCCCCGAATTCCATTATAAAAGAGCTGCGATGAGGCCGCGCGCTCATTTGAATCAAGCCGATAGATTCGAGGCCGAGATTTTGTCGCGGTTCCAAAAGGACCCCAGCCTAATGGACTGGCAAGGCTTGGTCACAAATCATAAAGATGAGCGCTTCTTTGTCCGAATGGTTCCGATTCGTATGGAAGCGGCATGTCTCCGGTGCCATGGACAACAGCAAAACGCTCCTGCAAAACTGCTTGATCTTTATGGATCCGATCGTGGATTCGGGAGAAGCTTAGGGGATATAGCCGGGATGGATGTATTGTCTTTCCCCGTGGAAAGCGCAATGAATCAGATAAGGCATAGAACCATAGCTATTGTCGGACCGGCAATAATCGCCATGATGGTGGCCCTGTTCATGGTTATGGCGTTTTTCAGAAAACTCGTTGTGAACAGAATTGCTTTGCTCAAGAAATTCTTTTCCGAGTTCGTTTCCTACGGAAGCGATCTGAGCCGCAGAATCAATGATGTGCAGCAGGATGAGATCGGAGCTGTCTGTCGAGCTTTTAATAAAATGGCAGACAAACTGAACGATCTCATGCAAGAGAGAAGCGATCTTCTTTTGGATTCCATCTCGCAGCGCGAAAAGATGCGATCTATTTTCGACGGCATCACTGATAAACTTATGCTTATCACTCCCGACCATAAGGTTCTTATGGCTAATTCCGCGTCAATGACCGCCCGACGAACTTCCTCGGAAGAAGCACGATGTTATGAGCTGATTCACGGTATTGATATTCCGTGTAAAGGCTGCCTGTTGGATAGAACGCTTCGAGAGAAAATCCCGATTTTCGGAGAGCTGTCTCTACCGGAGGGCGAAACGTATCTCGCTCATTTTTACCCTATTTTGAACAAAACTACCGGTAATGTGGAAAATGTTGTCCACTACTGCAAATCCGTTACGGAAACGAAACGGATGGAACAGCATATGATGCAGGCGGAAAAGCTTACATCTCTCGGTCACTTGGTGGCCGGGGTCGCTCATGAACTAAACAATCCCCTCGGACTGATACTCTTTTATGTAGAGCTCTTAAAAAAGGACCTCCCTCCCATATCAGAGCACCGCACCGATGTTGAAGTCATTGAAAGGCATGCCGAAACCTGCAGGTCAGTGGTACAAGATTTGCTAGCATTTTCAAGAAACGTAGAGACTGTGCGACAGCGTGGTCACCTCAATGAAAATATTGCTAAAGTGATTTCCGTTCTCGAAAAACAGTTTGCGAAAGAAGGAATTCAGTTGAGAAAATCTTTCGATCCCGACTTGCCCATGATTCACTTTGACGAGAGTAAATTACAGCAGGTTTGGATGAATCTCCTGTTAAATGCCAAACAGTCTCTCAAGAATGGAAAAGGTCTGATTTCGGTGACCACTAGGCGGGACGAATCAAAAGGCACTGTGTACGTGACAATTGAAGACAACGGACAAGGTATGCCACCGGAAATTGTTCATAAGATCTTCGATCCTTTCTTCACCACAAAAAAGGTGGGGGAAGGTACTGGTCTCGGCTTGTCGGTAAGTTATGGAATTATAAGAGAACATGGAGGAGACATTACCGTCCGGAGTAAGCTCTCTGAGGGCTCGATATTCGAGGTATCAATGCCGGAGAAGAGGAAGGGATTCGAATACGACGACCGATGTGACATTCATGAATGACTCGCCCACATTGCTCATTGTTGATGATGAACCGGATTTTCTGAGAGGATTGACCAGGAGTATCCCCCAAGAGATCTCGTGTCGTGTTCTCACTGCCCAACGAGCTGCCGATGCTCTCTCCCTGATGGAAACGAACCCTGTCGAGCTGGTTCTTACGGACATTCGGATGCCCGATATGAACGGCATTGAACTGCTCGATGAGATAAAAGCGAGGGATCCCTGGGTTACAGTAGTAATTATGACCGCATATGGGTCTATCGACATGGCTGTGGGTGCGATCAGGAAAGGGGCTTACGATTTTGTTCAAAAGCCGTTCAAACCTGATGAGATAAATAGAATTCTCAAGAAAGCTTTGGAACGAAACAGTCTTATACGAGAAAACATTCGTCTCCGGAACAGGCTCACGGGTATGCCCGATCTCGAGTCGTTCCTTTCCGGCCATCCCGGAATGACTCATGTTCTCCGGACAATTCGAACAGTAGCGGCAATTGACATTACAGTCTTGATCAGAGGTGAATCCGGTACGGGAAAGGAACTCGCTGCTCGGGCCATCCACATGTTGAGTCCAAGGGGTGAGCGTCCTATGGTCACCGTGAATTGCCCCACGGTTCCCGAATCTTTACTCGAATCCGAGCTGTTCGGATACGTAAAAGGTGCTTTTACCGGCGCAGGCTCAAATAAAGAAGGACTGATCCATGAAGCCGACCGCACTACGCTGCTTCTTGATGAAATCGGCGACATCACCCCCACAATGCAAACCAAACTCCTGAGAGTGATTCAGGAACGAGAGATAAAGCCGCTGGGAAGCCCACATTCAAAATCGGTGGACGTACGCATTATTGCTTCCACAAATCGTGATCTGGAAGCAAAAATGGTTGAGGGGTCTTTTCGAGAAGACCTCTTTTACCGATTAAATGTGGTGACAATTTTCATGCCGACTCTCAGAGAATTTCCCCAGCATATTCCTATACTGGCCCAAAGATTCGCGCAACAAGCATGTTTGGAATACGGAATTCAGCCAAAATCTATTTCTGAAGAGGCAATGGACTATTTGATGAGTCGTTCCTGGCCGGGAAATATCCGACAGCTTCGTAACGTTATGCAGAAAGCAATGATTTTCAGCAAAGGAGATACGCTCCATCTCGCTGATTTTCTTGATGAACAAGGAAAAGTGAATACCCTTTCTCGGGATGCATCGAGTGTCCTCCAGCCGTTTCGAGTCGCGAGAGACGAACTCCTGGAAGATTTTACCAAACGCTATCTGGTAGACGCGTTAACACGAAATCACGGGAATGTCTCCGCGGCTGCCCGAGAAAGCGGTCTCGAACGCCAACACTTTCAGAAGCTCATGAGAAAATGTAATTTAAAGCCGGATGTATTTCGAACTGAGTGCAACGAGGAGTTGCAGTGCAACTCTGGGCTGCGGTTCAGAGAAACTGAATGAATGTCGAAAAAACAAGCTCCACATTGGTTCGAGCCCTATAAGATTTTGATCTTCTCGCCAACAGAGTTTCCTGCTTCGATTTAATCCCCAGTAATTACAACTATTTCAGTTAAGCACGTTTTGGCACAATCAATGCTACTGAGCTCGAAAAGTGTCTCGCTATGCGCTTTGCAGCTCTCGAATAGTGAAGATTCACAGTGCAGGTCGGTGGCATGAAAACCTTCGGGAATCTCAACATCTGTCCGGACACTGAAAATATTTCCAAAAGCAGGCTCTCCGAGTAGCCGAAAAGCGACTCGCATATTTCTTGTTGAAAAGAAAAGGAGTTGGACATGGTTGAACAGAGTGCTCTCTATCAACAGAAGAGCGTTATGAAGAGTGAGGACTGGTGGGCGGTCTGGTTGGGAGGCTTTGTGTTCCTTTTGGGTTTGGGGCCGATTGTAAACCTGGATATCCTCGGATGGGTGGTCAAAACCCCGGTCTGGATAGACTTTGCCAAATCTGCGGCCCCGGTTTCAGCCGGATATAAAGGAATGTCCGGCCTTACATCGAGTTTGCTGACCTTCTTTTTCATCTTGGCTATTACCACCGTCGGCGTCATTGGGATGGGTGGCAATGTGAAAAAGTACATCATTGGATTTACCATTATTTACTGGATCGTATTTTTGTGCATGATCATTGGGAATAACGCTTACATTGCCGCTACTCCAGACAAAAGGGCTGCATTCAAAATTGCATGGTCACTGGGGTTGGGCGAAATGGGGTTTATTCTCGCCATGATTCTCGGTCTCGTGATCGGGAATTTTGTCCTACCCTTGGCCAAATTCTTGGAAGAAGCGGCGAAACCCGAATGGTTCATCAAGACTGGTATTGTCATTTTAGGAGCAGCTATCGGTATCAAAACCGTTGAAGCCGCAGGATTGGCAGGAACGGTTATCGTCCGCGGCATCTGCGCAGTCGTGGAAGCGTATCTGATTTACTGGCCGGTTGTGTATTTCATCTCTCGAAAGTGGTTCAAATTCACGCCAGAATGGGCTGCTCCTTTGGCGTCCGGTATATCCATTTGTGGAGTATCCGCTGCAATTGCGACGGGTGGGGCCATTCGCGCTCGCCCTGTGGTGCCTGTCATTTTGTCTGCAGTTATCATTGTTTTTGTAGCCGTGGAGCTGCTCTTGCTTCCGCCGTTGGCCACACAGCTTTTGTACAACGAACCGATGGTTGCCGGTGCCTGGATGGGATTGGCCGTAAAAAGTGACGGCGGCGCAGTTGCGAGCGGACAATTGGTAGATTCGTTGATCCTCAATAAAGCCGCTATTGAGCTGGGCATCAAATGGGAAAAGGGCTGGATGTTAATGGCGGCTACGACAACCAAGGTCTTCATCGATATTTTCATTGGAGTATGGGCATTCATTCTTGCCGTAATATGGACGGTTTGCGGTCTCGACACTCGAAGGCCTGCGGTCGATGGTGAGGCGTGCGCCCCCGTTTCCGCAATAGAGATTTGGCATCGCTTTCCCAAGTTTGTCATCGGATTCGCCGCAACGCTCCTGATATTGCTGGTAATCGGTTTAGTCTATCCCGGTGCGGTAAAAGCTGCGAAAACCGGAGCCGGTCACGCCAACCTGTTGAGGACCCTATTCTTTGCTCTCTGTTTCTTCTCCATAGGTTTGATTACCAATGTCCGCAAATTGTGGGCAGAGGGTATGGGGCGTATCGTGTGGGTTTACGCGATTGCTCTCTTTGGATTTATTCTCTGGGTCGGTCTTTTCATTTCCTGGCTCTTCTATCACGGCATAACACCGCCACTAGCCCAATAATGTCGATATAACGGATTTTGTGAAAAGGAGACAACAATGTCACAAACAAAGGAACCTCAGATGTCGACGACATCTCCCACGCAACAATCAGGTCTACAGGAAGAATGGTTCGACCTCCTGCCTGTAGAAAAGAAGCTGATCAGTTATTCACTAGCATTGGGAGTTGCCTTACTCATCGTGTTCATATTCGCTTTTGGCGTATTGAAGTAGGTCTGACCGGCAACAGCCGCACATGATGAATTTGCGGATTCGCTGTGCGGCTGTTCAACGCGCGCTGATGACGCCCTGGAGACCATCCTAAGAAGTACCCGCCAAACCATCCCAGGGCAATCGTCGAATTTGCGGTCTGTCATAGAGTGATTTTGCCTCGGGAACATCCGTCTCTCGGGAGACAGTGGCTGTCGGCCATAACCTCCGCTTTCATGAAGCAGTAACAACACACAATTCTTCTTGTCAGGTTCTTATTTATGCGATCTCCGTTTCGTAGTTGTCTCTAAGGCTGATGTCTTCATTAATTAATCTGTTGAGCCGGCTCCAAAACCTTCGACAAAATTCCGTTGGCAAGATCGACCAGTTGAGGAAAATATTCAGGGCTGTCGCTGGTCCACACGAGAATCATCTCCTCTGCATTAATCAGGAGGCAGTCGATTGCGCGGCTGTGCTCCATACAGAATCGCCTAAAGTCTTGTGTGAAAATCGAGAGCGACGAACTCCCGCGCCCAAAGACTCTATACGTTGTTGAAAAGGCGTCTTCTTCAGGCAAAGTATACTCTTTAAGGGTCTTGTCCTGGCCGAACCCATATAATAAGATGCTCCCGATTTTCACGAGTCCTATCGGGCCGGTGAGTTCGACGTCGAAACCCTTGATTATGCAGACGACGGACCGATAAATCATCGGCCCCCTGGTATGGTAATCCCAGACTGTAAGATCGTTGATGGAGATGCTAAACCCTTGCGGTAGGCCGCTGAGCGATTTCATTATCTGGCAAAATGAAAAGGCCGTTTCTTGAGCTGCCGGGAAAAGCAATTTCGGAAGAAAAACCTCTGACAGAGAATGAGCCCTTCTCTTTCGGCCGTCGAACTCAAATCCCATTTTTTCGGCGGAGATTCGCCATTTTCGCGCAGAATGTCGTTCTATTATGATTCCAGCGATATCTCCTGCAAGGAAGCTTACGGCGAACAAAGCGATCAGCACTATTCCGTAAAAAACTCCTGTTGATTCGTTCGCTTCCATGAGCTCGCTCCATTGATTCTCCCACGAGTAAGATTTTAGACAATTCTCGCCTGAATTTGAAGTCAGGGCTTGTTCCTTCAGCTCCCCCACTAGCGCTGGTTTCGCTGATACTGACTTGCAGTCAAGATATTTCTCATTGAGGCGGCGCCACATTATACTTTGGCTGGATCCTTAACTGATTGGTTTTTGGTATCATTTGTCCATGGATTGCACCCCCGGCTATTCATGGTTCGTCATTTCTCGACTTTAGAGTCCTGAGCCGAGTGGCGCCAAACCCAAAGCCAGGAAATCTGCTGAGCTCAGGGCAGCATACCTAAGGGATGAATTTTATTGCTTTCCAATACGGTGCGACAATCAAGAGCGCGGCAAGGCAAGCTGCAGCGTACGCAAGGCCTCCCTTGCTGAGATTTTGGGGACTCCATACGCCTCCTTTGGTCATCGATTCCGACATTACGACAAAAGGCTGCTGATAGGAAAAGAAGAAACTGTCTCCTGCAACGGTAAACAATAAGCCCATTATTACCGGATGTATCCCGAAATCAGTGTACAAAGGGACCATGATCGGTGCCATCAGGGCTGCGGCGGCTAATCCCCAGCTTACATCGACAAATCGGATCAACCAGAAAATCAATATAAACACAACCAGGAATAGTACTGGGCTGCCGGCCCAGGCAGATATGAAAGGATCCATAAAACCGGCCATCCACTTTGCAATGCCGGACTCTACAGAAATTGCCGGGAGACTGATAAGTGCGCCGAAAAAAAGGATCATATCCCAGTTTACCCCGATGTTAATGTCAGGCGCTGTGATCACACCAAATGCTATGAAAAGAAAGAAACCGGCCAGAGCGATAGGCACAGTCGGTATGTGGTGGATATTTTCCGTGAAAAACAGAGCGAAAGCTGCGACCAGAACAGCCATGACTATGCGTTCGTCACGAGACATGCCACCCAGCTCGTCGTACTGCGCTTTGAATGTATGGCGTTCGAGTTTTAACGGTTGTTCCGGTTTCAGCAGGATGTTGAGCACTACAATGTACAGCAACGTCACAACAGCCCAATACAATCCATTGCCCTGAAACCACGCTCCCGGAGTTCCAAGTGCTTTTAATTCGGCAGGAAACATACCGATAAAGATCGGTCCCCACAAGCTGCCCGTGTACCAGCCTGTGCCAGGAAAAAGAGCCATCCCGAAAGCGGTCAAACAGATGAGACTTCCTCCACGACTTCGTAATTTGAGTCCGCACGCTTCGACGGTGCCCACGGCAATGGGGATCATGGTAAATATGCGTAACGTAGCCGAAGGCGTAAGGAGTGACAGGACTATACCTGCGAATACCCAGGCTAGAATTATGGTCAGATATGTAGGTTTGATACTTTTGAGGGTCCAATATACTATCCGCTTCGCCAGCCCGGTTTTTTGAAGGGCGTACCCAAAGAACAGAGCAGGAATAAGAACCCAGATGGCCGAGCTGCTGTACCCACTCATAACCACAGGATATTTCAACCCGGCAATGAGACATCCGGCGAGAAAAACAGCGCAACCGGCCACATAGGGGATATTGCCCGGTCGGAATATCCATAATCCGAGGGAAATAATGATGGTCGCTGCAACCAGATTGCCGGTGCGGGCGAGCGGGGCAATCGGCTCTAACAGGCCTAGAAGCAAACCAATCGCTGCAAAAATAACAGTCCCGATTACTTTTATTTCCACGTTCCTCTCCCTCAGAGCAGTCCATGAAACAAGACAGAGCCTGCATCAACGGTTTACCGGGACCGGCTGAGCATCAACAACCGTCAAACCGGGCAATTGAAACTATTCCCATGATACAATTTCCCAAAAAAAGAAGATCGATACTACCCGTATGCTCAGGGGCTGTTCCAGAAAATTGTCTACGAGTGACTCTCAGAAAGTATCCTAACGCCTTATTAGGTGCCTCCCAGACATATCTGGGCCAATATCAAATAACTTAAAGCCGATCTTCTTCTTACAGTAATTGTCGAAGGTAATCGCGGATTATCAAGAGCTATTCTTTGAAATTGGTAGCCGTCCGCGTCCGTGTCGGTGGACAAATCAATCAAATATTCCAGGCAGGAACGCCGCGCTCTATTGGAAGCGCCCCAGCAAAAGTTTTCATTCTTAAGTCAAAGGCTGTCAGAACGAAATCAGATCCACGAAGTACAGGTAAGGAATCCCGTGCTGTGTTCCTGCTTGCAAGCGCAAAAAATGGAACTGTTACAGGTCGATTCAGTCTAATTCCTTTGAGTAATCATATTCAGCGGTCATGAGTGAAAACATGTAATTCTCAATCAAAGGGGCTCCTTAGAACGCCCCCTTTGTGAAACAGGATAGACGATGAGAGAACCAATCTTTTCAAGAATGAGGTTCCTTGGGGGACTCGCAATCTTGTGCTCCGTAGTGTTAATGCCCGGTCTCAGTTTCAGCCAGGAAATACCTGCCGTGGTGCAGGCTGTTCAAGGACAGGCTGAAGCCCTTCCGGCCGACTATCAGGAGAGCGTAAAACTGGAGCAAGGCGCTCGAGTTGAACCTTCAAATATCATAAGCACGAATAAAGACAGCAAATTACTCCTGTCGTGGACCGATAGGTTGTACGTATCTTTGGCTGAATATTCATCCTTGTCATTCGATTTCCGGGATCAAAAAGCTGTTCCTCATGTACAGTTGATCGAGGGATTGGCGAGAATCACGAACTCGGGACTCCATTCGAATAGCGAATCGGATCACGTGCTGAGTACTCCCCTGGCGACAGTAAGGCCAGCCGATCCCAATCAGCCTATTGATTACATTGTGGAAATATACAGCCCTACGACAACAATCGTATCTATTTTGTCCGGACGGGTCGAAATCGAGTCTCGTACGGGAGATTCAACAACAGCAGCGACATACGATTCCTGCAGGACCGTTTACCTGACCAAAGACAAGAAAACCGATATATCAAGCATCTATGCAGGTGATGCAGAGAATCTTGTGGCAATGACCACCATAGCGGGAACCTTGCCGTTTACGGGCACGTGTCCGGTTGCAGTGGCCCAGGAAACGCAACCGAGAGACCCGGTGATAACCGAACTCAGGAGCTATGCTCCTCAATATATCGAGACTGGATACTATGATTGGTTTCCGTATGATGATTTCAGCGTGCTTCCTTATGAATCCGGGGGATACACGGCCCTATTTCCGGGCATAGGATCCTGGTTTATTCCATACTATTATCCTATCAGTCCGGCAATCCTGAAGGTTTACATTCATAATCATCTTTTCAGGAAGGGAATACGGTTTCACCAACATCACTTGGCAGACTTACGGGACCGGCGTCATCATCTGAGACGCCTGATGAACGTGAGCAGTAGAGCGGGTGATTTGAGGACTCTTGCCCGGACGCAGAATCAACTGGATACCCTGCGGGTGCAGGAAAGACTGGCAAACCGGACATTGGGTCGCATGCAGGACAGATTGGGTAATGTGCAATCCGCTGCCGAACGATTCAACCGGCAATTGCCGCAAGGGTCCGATCTCGGCAGAACTCTCCAGACATCGTTCAGATCGAACCGCAACACCGAAGTGGCTCGGAACTTCGAAAATCAATTGTTGAATCAGGCAAGAATGGAAGGCCGACTTTCCAACCTCGGACAAAACCAGATCAATCAATTTACTGAAAGACTGAGTAGTGTGAGAGATCCTTCCCAGCGTCTGGCACTCAGGAATGAAGCTGCTAATTTAAGGCAGAATCTCATGCAGGGAAGAATCCCGGTCGGTCCCGAACAGAGACAGATTTCCCAGCTTGCTCAACGCATGTCTCAAACTGAGGATGTTTCACAGCGGAGAGAAATCCAGTCTCAATTGATGAATAGATTGGACAGCGCCACCGCGAATACGCGGGATGCAGGACCTTCCGAGCGGCAAGAACTCAGTTCTCTGCGCTCCGAAATAGGCAGGCTGAACAATCCCTCTTTAAGGCGTGACCTGTCCAACGAGATTTCTCAGCTCCAACGACAGATCAGGTCCCCCCAGCAACGCGAATCCAATCTTCTGGAACGCACCCGAACCGCAGATATAGGCAGACCGGGAGCCCCTCTTACGCCCCTTGACAGGAGAGCGGTTCCCGGAATTCAAACTCCTGCTGAAAGACGCTCCGCAGAAAGACCTCCTGGAATCCAGGAGCAGCGAATCCAACCAAGCCCCGGACAGGAATTGAGAAGAAGGGCACAGGAACCGGGTAGACAGCTCGAAAGGAGAGCTGAGCCTCAGATTCAAAGACCGACGACGCGTGATTCCCAACGTGCTCTGAGGGAGCAACCAAGGCCGGAAGCTCGGATGGAGCAGCAGTTGAGGCGTCAATCGCAAGGAGCAATGAGGCAGAGAGAGTCGCAGCAACAGCAGAGAGAACTCAGGATGCAAAGGCCGGATCGCTCAGGCACTGAAGGTATGAGAAGGCAATTTGAATCTGCCAGACCTCAGACTCCGCGGATACAACCGCAACAGAGGTCACAGCAATTCAGACAGCCGTCTTTTCAACGATCTCAACCTCAAATACAACGATCTCAACCTCAAACACGGAGTTTTTCTCGTCCGAATGCGCCGAGCATGTCTCGAATGCAGTCAGCTCCTAGGATGTCTGCCCCTCGAATGCAGTCAGCGCCAAGGATGTCTGCTCCGCGGATGCAGTCAGCTCCCAGGATGTCCGCTCCGCGGATGCCTTCCAGTCCACGCGTGGGAGGAGGCGCTCCCAGGGGCGGACCCTTCGCGGGAGGACAGAGGCATTAAACCAGAGAGGACCTTCTTCGAGACTGAAAAGAAGGTCCTCTCTAACTTCCCACACCCTCTGCTACCGAATTGCACCGCTCTTGACCAGGAACTCGGCAATCTGTTTATGATTCTTACCTTTTGCCAATTTGAGCCCTGTATATCCGTATGCATGTCTGGCGTTTACGTCGGCTCCTCGCTCCACAAGAAGTTTTACGATGTCCAGATGCCCGGATGACGCAGCTCCCATGAGCGCGGTCCAGCCGTTGGGTTTTGCGGCATTAACGTCGGCACCTTTGTCTATGAGCACTTTGGCCATTTCTGTGTGGCCTTTGGCGCTGGCCAGCATTAATGCGGACGAACCCTCGCTCTGCAGTTTGGCATTTGGAGAAGCGCCGGATTCGATAAGATCGGTGACCGTCTTCAGATTACCTTTCTCGGCAGCCTCCAGCAGCTCTTGATCGAGCGCTTGAGCCAAAGTTTCCGAGTTTACCATCGCGGCGAATATGGCGATGAAGAGTATTACCGCGGTGCTACGCATGTCAGATGACCTCAATTCGTGTTTACTGCACAATTCATTTCTCCATGGAGATTGCCATGTTATTACCCTCCTCGCAATGGCAATCCTGGACCGAATTCTGAACGGATGGATTCATTATCCCGTGAAAGGAGATTCTTGAATGAGCGGTTACATCTTCCGACAACGTTGTCGAGCCCGAGGCGATTTCAGAATTCAGCAAATCGTGGAATTTCTCCATCTAGTACAGGTAGCGTTTCGATGCTCGACTCTGTACGACTCCCATAACCGACCCATGGATTTGACCGAAGAAGGACTTCGGAGAACTTTTCAGAAGAGAGTTGATAAACAGTTCCCCAGTTCAGGAGCGACAAAGTATTTCTATACCATTCCGCCGCGAAAAAGGGACGATAACACGGTTGCCGCTGAGATTCACACCGGGACTCATCCCGGCGAGCCCTTCATTGACACTTACAATATTTCAATGGATGACAAGAAAAAACTTCCGGATTTCGATTATTTTGAAAAATCCATCGAAATATTTCGACCATTTGAAGCATTTTTTGCTGAAACTGAAAACGAATATCGACTTGATGCATTCAATCGCCAACGGGTTCATTCGGGGTCTCAAAACCTGCCATCATAAGAGGGTTCCACTATCTTGATGAGGAAATGGCTGAATCCATTGGAGGAATCAAATACTGCCTCAAAGCTCCTGCATGGCGTGTCGAAAGATTCTGTGAAGGGGTCCTTATCGAGTTGTTTCCAGGACCTCTTGATTCAAATAATCCGGAGCACCTCGAAGCCCAAGAAGATATAATGGCCTATTTCGGTATGAGTGAGATCGTAGCAGTGAGGCCCTGAGGAACAGGGCCTCGATCCAAGCCTCGGAGTCCCAAGGCTTGGAAAGAGAGCTAGAGAACAGTGCGTCGTCCGAAAATAAGCGAGACAACGAACAGTACCAGAAAAACCAGAAATAAGATTTTCGCAATACCGGCCGCGGCTCCGGCAATTCCGGTAAAACCGAGCAGTCCGGCAATCAAAGCTATTATCAATAATGTTACAGCTAAACCTAGCATTGTTTTGACCTTTCTCAGCCTCTGCGGCTGATCACACATGTCCGTCGCACTTACATATCAGGATGCAATATTTCAAAAATTGATTCTCTGAAAATACCTGCTCCGAAAAGAGGAGATCATGTATTCAATTCGAGGATGGCATGTAATTTATCGCATCGTTCAGCGGGGTTAAGGCGTGCAGGAATAAACGCTTCCTGTTCCAGAAGTCTTTCATAAGCCCATCCTGTGGCCAGTTTACTGTGGGGCCACACGCGTATTTCTCGGTGAAAGATCCCGTCGAGATGGCTCATGATGCTGCCTATGACGAGGATACCCGATTCGGATTTGGACTCCAATTCCATCTCGTGATGCAGGATCACTCCTCTCTCAAACTGGTACAGGACTTTGTCCAGCGCAAACTCCGCCAGCACTTCGGAATCTGCACCTTTTCGCACATTGAGAATGCGTCGCGAAGTCTCCCGAGTCTGTACTATTTCAAACCCGGCAGCCTCCATGGCCCGAACCGGATTCGACGCTATGTGCGAAAAATCCGGGGAAGCCAGTCCATTCCTCACTATTTCCGTGAGAATCTCTTCAAAAGCCTCGCGAGACCAGCTCAGTTCAAGCTCGAATCGCTCGTGGATGCCATTCCCGATATGTCTCGAAGGCCCTTTGAGCGTCAGGAGATGCTTGCCCTGAGTTTCTCTCAGTCGAAGGGCCCATTGAGCGGCTTTCAGCACCCGGTCCCGCGTATCGAAATAGAGGTCTCGAATCAGGCTGGTGCCGGACGGGACAAGGCGATATTCCCCTATGCTTCCGATCAGCTCGATACTGTCCATAACTGCGTCCGGATTATCCGAGCATATGACCAGAGTGACCTCGTGTTCCATCGTATGCACTGTCTTTTTCAACTCCAACGCGTACCGGGCGCTTCCCTTGGATTTTGATCACGAATGCTTTCTGGGATCAGGCAAATGATACCTCCAATTTAGCGCAAAAGAAATGAAAGCGTGCGAAACCATTTCATTTGCGAGGCAACATCGAATTCGGCAAACTCCCGGCTCAATCCAACCGTGAAGAGATCAATCGGGAAGAATGTATTAGAGTAAACAAGTTTTCCGGAAAGAAACTAAGGAGACGATTGTCTAACCCAAGTTAATAGGTAATTGGAGTCGGTCCTTCGGCAAAGGCATTGAATTCGTTAATGCAGGTGTTTGAAAGTTCTGGCTGGATACAAACAATTCTCTAAAGAGTTCTGAACTGTGACGTTGGTTTATACATGCATATTTTGATTCGATTTGGCATTATTTGTACATTACCTCGGGAGGACTTGCTTCGTGAATAACGTAATACCCGAATCACCATTATGGCCTTTCATCGTCTATACTTTTGCGATAATCGGCCTTATCGGGCTGATCGTCGGACTATCGTTCATTTTGGGACAGCGGCACCGGGAACGGGCGACGGACCAGCCGTACGAATCCGGGATGGTTGTTACAGGATCGGCGAGAACACTTTTCGATGTGCGATTCTATCTGATAGCGGTGTTCTTCGTTATCTTCGATCTGGAAGCGGTATTCATTTTTTCATGGGCAGTAGCAGTGAGAGAATTAGGATGGCCGGGGTACATTGAAATACTCGTATTCATAGGGGTGCTCTTGGCCGGGCTGGTATATCTGTGGAGGATCGGGGCACTGGAACTGGTGGATAAAACGAGCTATGGTCACAGAAAGGTACAATGATGTTCGGTTCGCGTGAACAATCCTCCTATATAATCGAGGCTGCTTCAGGAACAGCCGATGAAGAAGCGGCGGTGAGGCAAAACGTCCTCGTGACCCGGCTGCAGGATCTCCTTTCCTGGGGCAGGAAGTATTCCATGTGGCCGTTCAACTTCGGCCTCTCATGTTGTTACGTGGAAATGGCGACAGCATTCACGAGCAGGTACGATATCGCACGATTCGGAGCAGAAGTGCTCAGGGGGTCGCCTCGAGAATCCGATCTCATGGTGATTGCCGGAACGGTCTTCATGAAGATGGCTCCGGTAATCAGACGATTGTACCAACAAATGATGGAACCCAGATGGGTTATTTCAATGGGGTCCTGCGCCAATTCCGGTGGAATGTACGACATCTACAGTGTGGTGCAGGGGGTGGACACGTTTCTTCCCGTGGACGTGTACGTGCCGGGATGTCCCCCCAGGCCCGAGGCGTTGCTTGAAGGGCTGTTACTCCTGCAAGGGCTCGTAGGCTCCGAACGAAGGCCGCTCAGTTGGGTTCTGGGACCACAAGGAGTAGTCAAGCCGACACAGCCCTCCATGCGGGACGCTAAACGGGAGTCAAGAATGCGGATGGAAAACTTGCGGTCTCCGGACGAGGTCTAAGCCTGGAATGAACCGGTGAAACGGTTGTCTCATGCAATGTGTATTGAAATATAAGGGCGTCCCTTTTCATGAATGATAATTCAGCCATTCTTCAGAACCTCCAGGATAAGTTTCCCGACACGTTCTTGGGTCTCCAATCCACTCTGGACTTGATTCCAACCATATGGTTGAAGAAAGACGGTTTTCTCGATGTTCTCCGCTACTTGAAATCCGACATAGAACGACCTTACCGGATGCTCTACGATATTTCGGCAATTGACGAGCGGGTTCGTTCGTACCGTGACGGTCAGCCCGACGCTGATTTCACGGTTTTTTACTCTTTGCTTTCCTTTGACCGCAATGCATTCATACGCATCAAGGTACCGCTGAAAGGCGATCGACCGTCCATCCCGACTGTGACCAAACTATGGCGGAACGCCAATTGGCACGAGCGGGAGGTGTGGGACCTTTTCGGCATCGTATTTGACGATCATCCCAACCTCCGGCGTATTCTCCTGCCCCCCACCTGGGAAGGACATCCTCTTCGCAAGGAATATCCCGCACGTGCAACAGAAGCAGGAGTGTTTCAGCTTCCCGAATCCAAAGCAGTTGAAGAAGAAAGGGCTCTTCAATTTAATCCGGAGGACTGGGGAATTTCCAGGCAGAGAGGCGATGCGGATCTGATGTTTTTGAACATGGGACCGCAACATCCCAGCGTGCATGGAGTCTTCAGGCTTATCCTGGCTTTGGATGGAGAACAGATTGTCGATACCGTGCTGGACATCGGATATCACCACCGGGCCGCCGAGAAAATGGCCGAACGCCAGTCATGGCATACCTTCATTCCGTATACCGACCGGGTGGACTACCTGGGCGGCGTCATGAACAATCTTCCGTACGTTTTGGCTGTAGAGCAACTCGCCGGGATTAACGTACCGGATAAGGCCAAGATGATACGCATCATGATGTCGGAATTTTTCCGGATCTCCAATCACCTGGTTTTTTACGGTACCTTCGCCCAGGATCTGGGAATGATGTCCCCGGTATTTTACATGTTTAACGACCGGGAACGGGTATTTGAGATTGTAGAGGCAATTTGCGGGGGCAGAATGCATCCGAGCTGGTTCAGAATCGGAGGAGTTGCACATGATCTGCCTCACGGTTGGGAAAAACGCGTCAAAGATTTCATCGATTATTTTCCCGCAAGGCTGGACGAGTACCAGCTTCTGGTGCTTGATAACCCAATATTCAAGGGCCGGACGAAAGGTATCGCCCCGTACACCCTGGATGAAGCCATAGAATGGGGCGTAACAGGCCCCGGCTTGAGGGCTTGCGGCCTGCCCTGGGATTTTCGCAAGGCCCAGCCGTATTCAGGGTACGAGCACCTGGATTTTGAGATCCCCATCGGCAGCAACGGTGATTGCTACGACAGAGGTCTCGTTCACGTCGAAGAAATGCGTCAAAGCCTGCGTATCATCGATCAATGTCTGAAGAACATGCCCGATGGCCCGTATAAATCTGATCACCCTTTAACAACGCCTCCTCCGAAAGATCGAACCATGCTCGACATAGAGACATTGATTGCTCATTTTCTGCATGTGAGCTGGGGTCCGGTTATTCCGCCGGGGGAATCCTTCGTAAACATCGAAGGGACAAAGGGGGCAAACGGCTATTATCTGGTCAGTGACGGAAACACCATGTCGTATCGGACCCGCATACGCACTCCTTCGTTTCTGCACTTGCAGATGATTCCCGACGTAATACGAGGTGCGACGATTGCCGATCTTGTCGCGTATCTGGGGAGTATCGATTTTGTTATGTCCGATGTGGATCGGTGAGGATAGTCAGTATGTTGACGGATGCAATGAAGAAACAGATCCAGGAGGAAGTCGAGAGAAGCGGCACGAGAAAAGCCGGTTGTATAGAGGCTATACAGATAGTGCAGCAGGACCTGGGATGGATTTCCGACGAAGTGCTCGTGGAAATAGCTGAATTTCTCGATATGACTCCCGCGGAACTGGAGGGAGTTGCTTCCTTCTACAATCATATTTATCGAAAACCCGTCGGCAAGCACAGAATCATGATATGTGCGAGTGTGAGTTGTTGGATCATGGGATACGAAAAACTGCTCGATCACATTTGTCGGCGTCTCGGTATACAAATGGGGCAGACCACTGCGGACGGAATGTTCACTCTTCTTCCGATCCAATGCCTCGGTGTGTGCGAGCAAGCCCCTGCGCTTATGATCGATGAGGAACTTTATACGCATCTGGATGAGAATGCATTCGACAAAATACTCGAGAAATACCGGGAGGGTGCTTGATGGAACAGCCCCTTACCGCCAATTTCAAGCCTCATGGTGAACCGCTTTCCTTGAAGGAGTATGAAAAGGCCGGCGGGTACCAGGCTTTACGCAAGGCCCTGAAAATAGGCAGGGACGCTGCAATCGGCGAGCTTTCCGATGCCCGTTTACGAGGGAGAGGAGGCGCAGGATTCCCGACCGGAACAAAGTGGAAGTCCATGCCGCCGCTCCAGGATGACCCCGGATCTCGCTATTTCGTTACGGATGCCGATGAAATGGAGCCCGGAACATTCAAGGATCGGGTTCTCATGGAAGGCGATCCTCACCAGTTGATCGAAGGTATGGTCATCGGATCTCTGATTAACGCGTGCGAGTCGGCTTTTCTCTTTCTCAGATGGGAATACACTCGAGCGCGAGATAGACTCAAAACCGCTTTGGCTGAGGCTCAGCAAGCGGGATATCTTGGAAAAAATATTCTCGGCAGCGGATTGAATCTTGAGATCCATCTGCATGTGAGCGCGGGCAGATATATGTGCGGCGAAGGCACGGCGCTCACCAGCGCTCTGGAAGGCAGCCGGGCGGTTCCTCACTCGAAAGTGCCTCGCCAGACCCAATCAGGTCTCTGGGGAAGACCTACGCTTATGAACAATGTGGAAACGTTGTGCAATGTGCCGCACATCATCAATAAAGGAGCCGATTGGTTCAAGAGTCTGAGCCTGTCGAGCGACGGTGGGACCAAAATATACGGCGTGAGCGGTAAAGTGAAGAAGCCCGGGTTCTGGGAATTGCCCATGGGCACGACCATACGCGAAATTCTTTACGAGCACGCGGGCGGCATGCGGGAAGGTCTCAAATTAAAGGGTTTCCTTCCTGGAGGAGCTTCCACGGATTTTCTCCTGGAGGAACACCTCGATTTGAAGATGGACTTTGATTCCATACAGAAAGCGGGCAGCAGGATGGGCACCGGGACCATGATCGTTCTGGACGACAAAACATGCCCCGTGGGAATGGTTCACAATCTGGAACATTTCTTTGCTCATGAATCGTGTGGCTGGTGCACTCCCTGTCGCGAAGGTCTGCCCTGGGTGGCTTCCATTCTCAAGGACATGGAGGAAGGCAGAGGTCGACCTGAAGATATGGAAACCCTGGAATTTCACGTAAAGCATCTCGGGCCCGGCCGTACGTTTTGTGCACTTGCGCCCGGCGCAGTCGAACCTCTTGGAAGCGCTCTGAAGTTTTTCAGGGAAGATTTCGAAAGACACATTTCCGAACACCGTTGTCCCTGGAGATGATATGGCGATCATTTACATTGACAACAAACCTTATGAGATTGAAGACGGTCAGAATCTTCTGAATGCTTGCCTCTCCCTGGGGTTCGACATTCCATACTTCTGCTGGCACCCGGCCATGCATTCCGTAGGCGCTTGCAGACAGTGTGCAGTCAAACTGTTTAGAGACGAAAAAGACACTCGCGGTCAAATAATCATGTCCTGTGTGAGCGATGCGCAAGATGGAATGCGCATTTCCATCGACGATCCTGAAGTGAAGCAGTTTCGCGCGGGAATCATTCAGTGGATGATGGCGAATCACCCCCACGACTGTCCCGTCTGCGATGAAGGCGGTGAATGCCATTTGCAGGATATGACGGTGATGACCGGGCACACCCGGAGAAAATTTCAGTTCAAGAAACGGACGTACACCAGCCAGGACCTCGGGCCCTTTCTCGAACACGAAATGAATCGCTGTATCCAATGTTATCGCTGTGTACGGTTTTATCGCAATTACGCGGGGGGACGAGATCTCGACGTATTCGGCATTCATCAGCGAATCTATTTCGGACGTTTTAGGAACGGCCCGCTTGAAAGCGAGTTCAGCGGCAACCTTGTGGAAGTGTGCCCGACTGGGGTCTTCACGGACAAGACGCTTCGTAAACACTACACGCGAAAATGGGATCTTCAGACTGCTCCGTCTGTGTGCGTGCATTGCTCGGTAGGCTGCAACACCATTCCCGGCGAACGGTACAAAATGCTCAGGCGCATCAGAAATCGATACAACCGTGAGGTGAACGGATATTTCCTCTGCGACCGGGGAAGGTACGGGTATGAATTCGTAAACAGCGACAGACGCATCAGAAAACCTTTTATCCGTTCCGACGGCAATGAACAACGGCAATTCCTCACGACCGAGGAAGCGCTGGTCCGATTTCGGAATATTCTTTCGGAAAGCTCGGGGGTAATTGGGATGGGCTCGCCGCGGGCATCCCTGGAGAGCAATTTCATGCTGCGGACCCTCGTCGGTCCCGAACGGTTTTTCTCAGGAGTGTCGAAAAGGCAGAATCAGCTTCTCAGTGCCGTGCTTACCGAGCTGTCAAACGGTCCGGCACGATCGCCTTCTCTCCATGATATGGAACAGGCTGACGCGGTCTTGATTCTCGGAGAGGATCTCACGAATTCAGCTCCCATGATGGCCTTGGCAATGCGGCAGGCTGTCAAGGTTCAGCCTATGGAGATGTGCCACCGTCAAGGAGTCCCCGTATGGAACGAATTGGCGGTTCGACAACTTATCCAGGAGAAACTGGGACCCTTATCCATCGCTGCTCCGGCTCCGGGCAGATTGGATGACATAGCTTCCAGCGTTTACTATGCAGCTCCCCAGGACATAGCTCGATTGGGATTTGCCGTTGCAAACGAAATCGATGCGAAAGCACCAGCCGCTGACGGTTTACCTGAGGCGGTACAGATGCGAGCCTCGGTGATAGCTCAATTTCTCAGAAAAGCTCGACGTCCTCTCGTCGTCTCCGGTACAGGTTGCGGGTCCGAAGCGGTGATTCACGCCGCCGGCAATATAGTCCGGGCACTCGATTCCATAGGCCGAAAAGCAGAGCTTTCCTGTGTGGTTCCGGAAGCAAACAGTCTCGGAATGGCAATGCTGAGTGAACGTGGCCTGGATGAAGCCATCGCACAACTTGAGACGAAGCAGGCCGATACGGTTATCGTGCTGGAAAACGACCTTTTTGCACGTGTGTCGCGGGATGAGGCGGATCGCCTGTTCAAAGCCGCGCGGAATGTGGTGGTGCTGGATCATGTGACGACCGGGACAACGGATCTGGCACACCTAGTGTTACCTGCAGGAACTTTTGCTGAATCTGACGGCTCGTTCATAAACAACGAGGGCCGAGCCCAGCGATTCATCCAAGTGCTTGCTCCCGAGGTCGAAATTCTCGAAAGCTGGAGATGGATTGGACGCGTAATGGCAATTCAGGCTGGATCGGGTGGGACCGGATTTTCCAGCCTTGACGATGTGCTTGATGCATTGACAGACAGTCTGCCTGTATTTGCAGGAGTAAAGGATACTGGGCCGCCTGCAGAATATAGGCAACACTGGATGAAGATTGCTCGACAACCCCACAGATACAGCGGTCGAACCGCAATGTCAGCAGATGTTACGATGCACGAACCGCCGCCCCCGATGGATCCGGATTCTCCTATGGAGTTTTCCATGGAAGGGGCGCAGAGCAAACCGGATTTGCCGCTCATTCCGCGGTTCTGGTGGCCGGGCTGGAACTCTGTACAGTCTCTGAATAAATTCCAGAGTGAAATCGCCGGGCCGCTCGTGGGAGGAAACCCGGGAGTTCGCCTCATCGAACCTCGGACTGAACCGACTCGAGCCTATTTCAACGACGTGCCTCGGTCTTTCGAGCCTAGACCCGATGCCTGGCAATTCGTGTCCCTGTATCACATTTTTGGATCTGAAGAACTCAGTGTGCTCAGTCCCGGCATCGCGGAACGGTCACCGAAGCCTTATGTAGGTCTGTCCCCGGAAGATGCGGCCTTGCTTGGATTAGATGAAGGGGATTTGATGGTGCTGAAGCTTGATCGCTCGTACGAGCTTCCGTTAAGAATCATTCCGGGACTGGCTCAGGGAGTGGCCGGATTACCCGTGGGACTTCCCGGCTTGAAAGGAATCGACCTGCCGGCCTGGGGAGAGATCAGAGCAGCCGAAAGGAACACGGTTTAATATGGAAGCCGTTCTGAAACCGATTCTGATCATAGTGGCAGTGCTCGTTGTTCTCCTGGCTCTGGCAGCAGGCTTGATCTGGGTTGAACGTCGCCTCCTCGGCCTATGGCAGGATCGGTACGGCCCCAATCGGGCAGGTCCATTCGGCTTGCTTCAGGTGTTGGCGGACATGATCAAAATCCTCACCAAAGAAGATTGGATTCCGCCGTTTTCCGACAAATGGGTTTTTGTTATCGCACCTGCAATCATCATGTTCACGGTGTTGGTGTCCTTTGCCGTGGTGCCTTTTGCTCCGGGAATTTTCATTGCGGATCTCAACATAGGGCTGCTGTTCATTCTCGGCATGTCGTCCCTCGGCGTGTACAGTGTGGCCCTGGGCGGCTGGTCGTCGGCCGGCAAATACTCGCTCATGGGAGCGGTAAGAGCAGCGGCGCAGATGGTAAGTTATGAAATCTACATGGGACTGTCTGTCATGGGCGTTGTTATGCTGGCCGGCAGTTTCAATTTGCGTGAGATCGTGGATGCTCAGCAGAATCTCTGGTTTATTATTCCACAATTTCCAGGATTTGTGGTTTTTGTCATAGCCGGACTGGCAGAAACCCGCCGTCTCCCCTTCGATCTCCCTGAGGCGGAGAACGAGTTGGTTGCCGGTTTTCATACGGAATATTCCGGTATGAAATTCGGCATGTTTTTCGTGGGCGAATACCTTGGCATAGTTCTCGTTTCGGCATTGACGGCGGTCCTGTTTTTGGGCGGATGGCACGGCCCTGTTCTTCCGCCGCTCATATGGTTTTTTCTGAAAACGTTCGTGTTCATTATACTGTTCATCCTGTTCAGGGCTTCCTTTCCCCGCCCCAGGTACGATCAACTCATGTCCTTCGGCTGGAAGGTGATGCTGCCGATTTCATTGCTCAACCTGGTCGTTCTGGGCGGTATTGTGCTCGCAGGTGGTTTTTGAGGTAACGTGATGTTCGTTTTTTTGAAAAGCATGTGGACTATTCTCATGCATTCGTTTCGTAAGCGTGAGACTATCCTTTATCCTGAGCAAAAGCCTTATATTCCGCCTCGATGGCGCGGCCGCATAATTTTGTCGAGAGACCCTGACGGCCAGGAGCGCTGTGTAGCCTGTTACCTGTGCGCTGTGGCCTGTCCGGTAGACTGTATTGCTCTTCAAGCAACCCACACACCGGAAGGACGAAGATATCCTGAATTCTTTCGTATCAACTTCTCGCGATGCATTTTTTGCGGATTTTGCGAGGAGGCGTGTCCTACATATGCGATACAACTGACCAATGACTTTGAGATGTCGGAATATGAGAGACACAATCTCGTGTATGAGAAGAAAGACTTGCTCATCAACGGCCCGGGAAAATATCCGGACTATAATTTCTATGCAGTTTCAGGGCTTGCCGTGGGAAAAAAAGAAAAGGATGAAGAATCGCTGAATCAAAAACCCCCGGTCGATGTAGACGATCTGATGCTTTAGTTCCGATTGAGGAGATAGCATTGAATATAGTGTTCTATATTTCGGGACTCGTGGCGATTGTGGCTACCGTGCTCGTGATCACGTTGCGCAATCCGGTACATTCGCTCTTGTACCTGATTCTTTCACTCCTCGCGGTTGCGCTCATCTTTTTTACCATTGGAGCACCGTTTGCTGCGGCATTGGAAATTATCGTGTATGCCGGGGCGATAATGGTGCTTTTCGTATTCGTGATCATGATGCTGAATCCCGGTTCCGAGGAGGAGGATCGCTATAAGCAATTGTTCAATCCGAAAACATGGCTCGGGCCTTCCGTGCTTGCGACCATTCTCCTCTTGGAATTGGCATACGTCTTCCTACAAAATCGAGGGATTCCTTCGGGCGTTCAGGAAGTCGGTCCAAAACAGGTGGGAATAGCCCTGTTCGGCCCGTATGTGTTGGGAGTAGAATTGGCTTCGATACTCCTGCTCGCGGGACTTGTGGGAGCATATCATCTCGGCCGAAGGTCAACGGGGGGACGCGCATAATGACTGCTTCCGTACCCATGGAGCACGGGCTGATACTCTGCGCAATACTGTTTTCCCTGGGATTGATCGGTCTTCTTGTCCGGAGAAACATCATTTTCATGCTCATGTCCATTGAGGTGATGCTCAATGCTGCAGGGCTCGCTTTCGTCATTGCAGGCGCAAGATGGGGACAACCGGACGGTCAGGTGATGTTTATTTTCGTGCTCGCCATGGCGGCTGCTGAAGTGGCTGTAGGGTTGACTCTGGTCCTTCAGTTCTATCACCGTTTCAAAACCCTGAACACTGACGCGGCAGACACCATGAGAGGATAAATGTTTACCAAAGTTTGGCTCATTCCAGCTCTGCCGTTTTTGGGATTCCTGATACTCGCCCTGAGCGGATCAAGATTTCAGAAACGGGTGATTGCTGCAATCGGCGTCGGTTCGGTGGGTATCTCCGCAATTGTGGCACTCATTGCAATGTTCGAGTTTATGATTCCGTTATCCAAGCAGACCTTCTACGTCCATTCCGTGGGGTCATGGTTCAACGTGGCCGGATTTGCGCCCAAGATCAGTTTTTATTTCGATGCGCTTTCGCTGACTATGGCAATGGTGGTCACGGTAGTCGGGTTTTTCATCCATCTGTACTCGGCCGAATACATGATTGATGAAGAAGATTATCAGAAGTTCTTTGCATACATGAATCTCTTTGTGGGATTCATGCTGGTTCTGGTTCTTGCCGACAATATGCTCCTCCTGTACCTGGGCTGGGAGGGAGTGGGGATATGCAGCTATCTTCTCATTGGTTTCTGGTACAAGAATTCGGAGAACGGTTACGCTGCAATAAAAGCTTTCGTCGTAACCCGTATCGGGGATACTGCACTCGCTTTGGGTATTTTCTTCCTTTTCGCGCACTTGGGCACTCTTCAGATACAGGAAATCATGACACGTGCTTCGACCGCATGGTACCCCGGCTCACAAACAGCCGTGATTGCGGCAACACTTATCCTGATCGGAGCCCTGGGCAAGTCTGCTCAATTGCCCCTTCAAACATGGCTTCCCGACGCAATGGCAGGTCCTACCCCGGTGAGTGCGCTCATTCATGCAGCCACCATGGTCACTGCCGGAGTTTATCTCATAGCGAGGACAAACGTCCTGTTCTCTCTGGCGCCGCCCGTACAGACCACAGTAGCCACAATCGGATTGCTCACGCTTCTGATTGCCGGTTTCAGCGCCCTGGTCCAAACGGATATAAAGCGGGTCCTGGCGTACTCCACCATGAGCCAGATAGGATACATGTTCCTGGCACTGGGAGTCGGTGCATGGTCCGCGGCTATTTTTCATTTCTTTACCCACGCATTTTTCAAGTCTGTTTTGTTTCTTTCCGCGGGTGTGGTAATTGGCGCCATGCATCATGAGCAGAATATCTTCAAAATGGGCGGTCTACGGAAAAAGTTACCGGTGGCGTTCTGGACCTTTCTCATAGGATCCGGTTCGCTTGCCGCAATTCCGCTCATCACAGGCGGGTTTTACAGCAAAGACGCCATTCTGCTCTTCACCTGGTCTTCAGAACAGGGGAGTCCATTGTTGTGGCTGGGAGGAGTCCTCGGAGCGTTCATCACGTCCTTGTACATCTTTCGAGTAGTCTTCCTCGTGTTTTTCGGACAGGAAAGGTCAGGATCTCCGAAAAAACCAGGGCCTGCGATTGTGATACCTCTTGCGGTATTGGCCGGTTTGTCCGTTGTCTCAGGATTTCTGGAAACCCCCAGGATTTTGGGTCATATCACGCTATTCACCGATTTCCTCCAGACCGCTCTGCCTGCTGTGAAAAGTGAGCACCTGAGTATGAGCACAGAGACTCTTCTGGCGCTGGTTGCGGCGGTTATCTCTCTCTCGGGCGTTCTCTTGGGGTTTTTCCTGTATAGAGAGCCCTCCGCAATTTTGGATCGTCTTGCCGCAACCCGATTCGGATCAGCGATCCATGAGTACTGGTATGCAGGATTCGGGTTTGACTGGCTTTACAGGCGGATCTTCATTGTGCCGTTCGTATGGATTTCCTCCAAAAACCGTGCGGATATTATCGACTCCCTGTACACCGGAATTGCAAAAGTGGCCGGATGGCTCAATGGTGTCTTGAGTCGAACCCAAACAGGCCTCGTGAGACATTATGCAGTCGGTATTGCTGTGGGAGCAATCCTGGCTGCTGCTTTCATGGTGTTTCTATGATTCTGGTTCTGCTCATTTTGATTCCGTTCCTCGGCGGTATTGTCACCTGGATACTCGCTGGAAGAGATGTTCGATGGTCGCGTTGGATCTCTCTTGCAGCTCTTGTGATAGATCTGATTGGTGCCATATATCTCGCATTCATTGCGTGGTCCTCTTCGGGGATGTGGTTGGCGGATATTCAGTTAGAGTGGATGCCTCAATTGGGCATAAGCTTTCATTTGGCTGTGGATGGACTGAGCCTTGTCCTGGTCTTTTTGACGCTCTTTCTGGGCATCATCTCGGTTGCGTGCTCATGGACGGAGATTCAGGAGAATGTCGGCTTTTTCCACTTTTTGCTGATGACGGTTCTGAGTGGAATTCTCGGTGTATTCCTGGCCTTTGATTTGATTCTTTTCTATTTTTTCTGGGAACTCATGCTTGTCCCCATGTACTTTCTTATTGGAATCTGGGGACACGAAAACAGAATATATGCCGCAATCAAGTTCTTTATTTTCACGCAAGCCGGCGGTCTTCTCATGCTTTTTGCCATGCTGGGTCTCTATTTCGTCAATGGCGGCAGCACCGGCACATACACATTCGATTACTTTCGGCTTCTTGAAAATCCTGTGACAGGACCGATTTCTTTCTGGTTAATGCTCGGGTTCTTCGCTGCTTTTGCGGTGAAACTTCCGGCAGTGCCGTTCCACACATGGCTTCCTGATGCACATACCGAAGCGCCTACAGCCGGAAGCGTTATCCTTGCAGGTCTTCTCCTGAAAACAGGAGGATACGGTCTTTTGCGATTCATTCTGCCTCTGTTTCCGGAAGCCGCTGCTTCATTCGCTCCAGTGGCAATGACAATGGGACTGGTAGGGATATTATACGGTGCCATTTTGGCCTTCGCACAGACCGACCTCAAACGGTTGGTGGCGTACACCAGTGTGAGCCACCTCGGCTTTGTACTCTTGGGTGTGTTTGCCTGCAACCAATGGGCTCTCCAGGGGGCGGTGGTGCAGATGGTCGCACACGGGCTCAGTACAGGGGCCTTATTCGTCCTCGTGGGCGCTCTACAGGAACGGATCCATTCTCGTGATATGAGCCATATGGGCGGGTTGTGGACCTCGGTACCCAGGATGGGCGGAGCTGTCCTGTTCTTTGCTCTGGCATCACTCGGCTTGCCGGGGTTGGGAAATTTTGTAGGAGAGTTCTTAATACTCGTTGGTGTGTATCAGGCGAATCCTCTTTATACGATTCCTGCTGTTTTCGGTCTCGTATTTGCTGCAGTGTATTCGCTCTGGTTGGTGCAAAAGGCATTTTTCGGGCAGAGCAATGAACGATGGCAATTGCCCGATCTGTCGCTGAGGGAAACTGCAATGGCCGCAAGCATGATTGTGGGGCTTGTGTGGCTTGGATTGCATCCTCAGCCGCTTCTGAACGTTACCCGCCCGGCTGTCGAGGCGATCCAGGCAAGCGAGGAAGCGAGTCGCGATGCTTCCCAACAGGTTCCTTTTGAAATCAAATCAGCAAACGTCCCGACTGTTCTTGAATCCGGAAATCGGTAATGAATCTTTTCGATCTTTTCATGCTTTTGCCTTTTCTGATCTTATCTGCAGCAGCAGTCTTGCTCATGCTTATAGTTGCGTTTCGCCGCAGCCACATCATTTCGGCCGCCATTGCGGGTTCTGGTCTGGCTGTTTCCCTCATGGCGGTTGTTGCCGTGTCTCATTCCATCCCGAGGCAGGTTACGCCTCTCTTCCTTGTGGACGGTTTTGCCTTATATTACATGGGTTTGATATTTGCCGCAGGCTTAGCGGTTGCGGTTCTCGCCCACGGTTACTTTCAGGAATATGCCGAGCCTGAAGAGGAATTCTACGTGCTTCTGCTTTTGGGTTGTTTGGGAGCAGCAGTTCTTGCGTGCAGCAGCCATTTTGCCTCATTCTTTTTGGGGTTGGAAATCCTGAGTATCTCGTTATATGCCCTGGTTGCTTACAAGCGACTGACTCGCGATGGTGTTGAAGCCGGACTCAAGTATCTTGTTCTTACTGCGACAGCCGACGCGTTCCTGCTTTTCGGTATGGCGCTGGTATTCGCCCAAACAGGTATCATGAATTTCACCGCCCTTCGGGAGATCGGCACCGAAGCTCCGCAGATTCTCCTGCTTGCGGGTGCAGGCCTTATCTTCGTAGGCATAGGATTCAAACTAGGCGTCGTTCCCTTCCATATGTGGGTGGCAGACGTGTACCAAGGCGCTCCGGCACCGGTTACGGCGTTCCTGGCAACAGTGTCCAAAGGAGCTGTTTTCGCACTCTTATTCCGGTATTTCGCGCAGGCGGACATTCAGGACGGAAGTGCCGCATTCTGGATGTTCAGCGCAGTTTCGGTCGCTTCCATGTTTACGGGGAATATCCTCGCGTTATTACAGAAGAACGTTAAGCGCATCCTCGCGTATTCCTCCATCGCACACCTGGGATATTTGTTGATCGCATTCCTGGCAGCCAAAGAAAGCGCATTCCTGGCAATAGGCTTTTATTTGACGGCATATTTTGTTACGACTCTGGGTGCCTTCGGCGTAGTGAGTGTTCTTTCTACGAGCGAGAACGAAGCAGGAGAAATTGAGCAGTATCAGGGTCTTGTCTGGCGAAGACCTCTGGTGGCAGCGTTCTTCACGGCCATGCTGTTGTCACTTGCCGGAATTCCTTTAACCGCGGGTTTTCTGGGAAAATTCTATGTCATGGCTGCTGGCGTAGGCTCGGCCCTATGGCTGCTGGTCACTGTGCTTGTGATCAACAGCGTCATCGGACTATTCTATTATCTGCGCATTGTCGCTGCTATGTACGTTCAGCCGGTAACGCGAACCCTGGACTTTGATGTTCCGAAGCCGCTGCATGCAGGTTCCGGAATTGTTTTTGCGGTGCTCGCTGCTGCACTGATCTGGCTGGGGACCTATCCCGGTCCGCTTATCAAACTGCTCCAGGCTACATTTCCGGTTTTTTAGCTTTAGTGCTTAACTTGACAACTCTACCCCGCTATACTAGAAAAATTCTCTATCAGCCGTCATCCACGGACGCGAGAGTGGCGGAATTTGGCAGACGCACCGGACTTAGGATCCGGCGGGGCAACCCATGGGGGTTCGAGTCCCCCCTCTCGCACCATAAATCCGCGTCTTTGAAATAATCCACGGAGCATTTATGAGGAAATTAATCGTACTTGCCTTGACTCTTGTTTTTTTAATGGTAGCAGCAGTATGCAATGCCCAGTACTACGGATATTACTATTATCCGAACTACGGACCATATCCTCAACCCCAGAATACAAGGCCGGTTCCGCAGAATCCGTACCAATATCGTATCGGTCCTACACCCCGTAAGTATCAGGAGTGGGTATTCAACAACTATTACCAGGATTATCAGCGAACGCTTCGCAGCCCTTACAATCCGGAAAGCACTCTGGATCATGTATGGAGGATGTTCTAACACCAATTCCAAAAGGATATTGGGAGGACTCTTCCTGTAAAACATTGAGCATCCTTGATTTTCTTTCTTTGATTGCGAATTCCTTAGAAATATCCTGTAGCTATCATTCTTGCGAATTCATGATATGAAAGCGTCCGGATTTCACCAAGGTAAGCATCACCGGCAATTCGGCTGATTTCTTGAAAAGACTTAGCTTGTGTCGAAAGTTGCCAGAGCACATTAGAAAGCCATTAACGAAATAGACAGATTTTACGGTTCTTCGGTCTGTGGATGGGCAACACCTGGTACGTTAAGGGAGACTGCTACTTGAAAGTTCAAGCTGATTTCTTTGAAAAAAAAAAGCCACGTCCTTGTTCGTTGCTTTAGATGCTGAAAAGAAACCTTTTTCTCGGACGTTTGTTGCTCACATCAGAAATTGCTTGATATTAGCGCTGCTGTTCGCGGGTAGTTTCTTCCTGTCAAAGAACTGGCTATATGCGGATATAGAGAAACTCGTTACTCTTATGCCGGACGATTCTTTTTACTACTTCCGGATAGCGCAAAACTTTTGCAACGGAAAAGGACTTACTTTTGATGGAGAGAATGTAGCGACAGGACTTCATGTTTTATGGCTAATCGCAATCCAGCCTTTCTTCTGTCACGTGGAACCAGGAGCTATAGAACCTGTTCGCAACGTCCTAATTTTCGGCATTCTTCTAGGATGCATTGCAGGATTTCAAGTCTATCGATTTACAGCACTGAGTCAGGATAATTTTTGTCGCTGGTGCGCAGTTCTAATAGCTATCTGTTGTTCTTGGAATATTTACTTTCTATCTGAAATCTTGAACGGCTTGGAAACCGCATTATCTCTTTGCCTGATTTCCTCGTTCGCTTTGTACGTTTTCATCTTCTTGCGTACACCAACACTAAAACATTCTCTTTTATTGGCCTTATTGGGGGCAGCGAACTTTTGGGCTCGGTCTGATTCGCTGGTCTGTTTGGGATTCCTTTATTTGTTACTTCTCGTGAGGACCACGAAAAGAGAGCTGCTAATTCCTGTGTTTGTTGCGCCAATCGTTTCCGTAGTGACAATGATAGGATACAACCTGGTGGCGACGGGTCAACCTCTGCAAAGCAGCGCCCTCGCTTTGCCTTGGGTAATTCACAACAATTGGTTATTTTATAATCCCGGTGCTGAGTGGAAACTGTTCAGTTGGTTCGGTGGATCCCTCTTCATCTCAGAAATACAATTGACTTTTGGAAATCTGGGGCGACCCGGAACCCAAATTGCAGCAGTTGCTATACCTTTGATAATTGGATCCCTCTTAATTTGGTATGACAGGCTTTCCGTAGAAGCGCGCCTTGCTTGTTCGATAGCATTGGCCATGTTTTGGGAGTATTCGCCCTTTTCATTGTTCATGCCTATCTACGATGGTATGCAAAAACATGGTATTTTGTGTCAATTGTAATTGTCGTGTACATGCTCTTGGGAGCATCTGTTAAAGTTATCATAGACTTAACAAGGAACTGGGCTGTATCGTACCAAAGGTTGCTCAAAGTAGTATTTGGTTTACTATGCGTCCTCCTTTTGAGCAGCGAATTGAAACGAACATTTAAGTATCTCGATCAACTGAATCGATTTCCATGTCAGCCGGAAATGCTTTTGGCTTCAAAAAATATAGTTAACCATTTGGCTCGACATGAACGTGTCGGTTCCTTCAACGCGGGCATCATTTCCTATTTTTCCGGCCTGAACGTAATAAATTTGGACGGCGTCGTGAATGAAGATGCGGCAGGATTTATCCGAGCTCGAACTCTGGGCACATATCTCAAGACCAGAGACATCGAGTACATAATTGATTTTCCTGTTTTTTGGAATTCAGTTGGAGTGGACGGATTTGCCGCATTTATGGGAAAGGATTTCGAATTGACAACCAAGGAGACGATAGCCAAATTTGACATCCCCGGTATAGGATGCCCCGACTCCGATTCTTCGGTCCAACTGGTGCATCTTGAATTCGGACAGTAATAGCGAAGACTCCAACCACCTACCAGGCTCTTCAGAGTGCGACTATTATGTTTCTCAAGAATTTTTTTTAAGTAATGCGGTTCTTGTAAAGAAGAGTGTCAGTAGCGCCCGGCGTCTCTGTGCCGGGCACAATCAGATGATTTGTTGATATAAGTCCACCGGTACGGAGGCCTGGCTACCATTTATTGAGGAATCGCTCTTCACAATACGCTATTATACCGATTCGCTTTTCTTCTCATAATCCGGCAGGCTGGAGTTTCCTTCGCTCCGGACGACGCAAAGCCGTCTAATCACTCCGCTCAGAACACCCCAGCCTTCGCCATCTTATATGCATAATTGCGAAATGGTATTACTTTCGAGAATCACTGTAAATACGGGTTCGCAATCCTACGAATCGACTCAAATTCGAGGAAACTCCTTGACACTTTTGGAATCGCTATTTTAAGTTGAGCAGCGATTCGCGCCCATCTGACGGTTGCCTGATCTCGCAAACCGCACGGATTCAGGCTGATCTATTGAAAAGCGCCGATCTCACTATCAAACGGTTTCGATTTTGCGGAAACGGGCCTCCTGTCGGCGCGTGCTTCAGGCAAGCAATGGCCGCCGCAATCTCGCGGAATACTCATGGTTCTCCATGGGACTTCACAAGATAGCAACGCTCTTTTCTATTGGCTTGCCCTGGAGAGAGTTCCTCGCGTAGGTCCCCTCACAATAGCTCGCCTCATTCAGGCATTCGGCTCACCTGAAGCCGTTCTGCATGCAGGAGCACAGGAGATTCGCAGACGCACGGGACTGGGCGAAAAGATTGCCGCCCTCATCTCGACTTTTTCCATTCCTGCTGACAGCATCCTCAAGCATGTAAAGATTCTCGAAGAAATGAGCGCTCGAGTGATTACGCGCTGGGATGCCGATTATCCTCAAAATCTGCTGGAAATCTACGATCCTCCCGCTCTCCTGTTTGTGCGCGGAGATTTCGTTCCGGAAGACAGAGTTGCGGTGGGTATTGTAGGAACCAGAAATCCGACGCGTTACGGTGTGGACATGGCCGAACAGATTACAAAAGAATTGGTTCGGGAAGGGATAACAATTATCAGCGGACTGGCGCGAGGCATCGATACAGCCTGTCACAAAGCGGCGTACAAAGCCGGTGGGAGGAGCATCGGAGTTCTCGGTTGTGGCATAGATGTGACGTATCCCCGCGAAAACGGGGAACTCATGGAACAGATGCTTCACCAGGGCGCTGTGACCACTGAATTTCGACCTGGCTCAGAGCCGTTGCCGACGAATTTTTATAGGCGGAACAGGATTATTTCGGGCCTGGCTAAAGGCGTTCTCGTTGTAGAAGCAGCCAAGAATAGTGGTTCTCTCATCACTGCTCATCATGCCCTGGAGCAAAATCGAGACGTTCTTGCGGTGCCCGGAAACGTTCGCAATCTCAAATCCTCCGGCCCTCATCATTTGATCAAGCAAGGCGCGGCGCTTGTGGAATCCGGAGAAGACGTCCTCCATGCGCTCTTTGCCACGACCGGAAAACCTGTGATGCAGCAGAGCGGATTATTTCAAACCGCACGCGTATCGAACGATGTTGCCCCGGAATCTCTGACTGTCCTGGAAGCCCTAGATCCGGACCCTGTGCCCATCGATCTCATTTGCGAAAGTGTTGGCTTGGAACCGGGCAAGCTCTCGGGGATACTCCTGGAACTCGAGTTGCAGGGGCTGGTGCGACAGCATCCAGGAAAGATGTTTTCACGGATACTGAAATAGTGTCCCGCGACCGGAGGCGGTCCGTGCCGCTTGACTTTTTGCTGTGTTGAACCAATGTTATTGCATGCGGATATTCCGCGAAGGGGTGAGTACTGTATGGAAAAAACGCTGGTAGTCGTTGAATCACCGGCCAAAGCAAAGACGATAAAAAAGTATTTGGGTTCGGGATTTGAAGTCAAGGCCTCCGTCGGCCACATCAAGGATTTGCCGCAAAAAGAGCTGGGGGTAACGGTACACGAGGGGTTTGCTCCACAGTACAGGGTAATTGAAGGCAAAGAGAAAATAGTAAAAGAGCTCAGTACTGCTGCAAAAAATGCTGACAAAGTGCTGCTTGCAACAGACCCCGACCGCGAAGGGGAAGCAATAGCTTGGCATATCCGGGAAGAATTGAAGAAGCCTCCGGAAAAGGTCTTTCGTGTTCTCTTCAACGAACTCACGGAAAAGACGATCAAAGAAGCTGTGGCCCATCCGTTACGGTTGAATGAAAATAAATACAACGCGCAGCAGACCCGCCGCATTCTCGACCGAATCGTCGGTTATCAGCTTAGCCCGTTGCTCTGGGACAAGGTGCAGTACGGCCTGAGCGCGGGACGGGTCCAGTCCGTAGCATTAAGGCTCATCGTTGACAGACAAAATGCTATCGATACGTTTGTACCGCAGGAATTCTGGTCTCTGACCGTGCTCCTGGAAGCTGTGGACCCGCCGCCTTTTGAAGCCAAACTGGTGGAGAGGGACGGGACCAAGATCGATGTTTCGGATGCAGTGACCGCATCGGCACTAGTGAAAGAGGCTCAGGGGGCCGAATTCATCGTCAAGGAAGTCAAACGACGGGAACGTACCCGAAAACCCGCTCCGCCCTTTATCACGTCGACTCTCCAGCAGGAAGCTTCCCGAAAGCTCAGGTTTTCAGGCAGCCGAACCATGCGTATAGCTCAGCAGTTGTATGAAGGTATAGAACTGGGGAATCAGGGAGCTGTAGGACTCATAACCTACATGAGGACGGATTCGCCGAGAATTTCCGCGGAAGCGCTGTCAGCAGTTAGAGAATTCATTCAACAGAAATACGGACGAAACTATCTGCCCGACCGACCGCACGAGTACAAGGGCAGGAAGACAGCTCAGGAAGCTCACGAAGCCATTCGCCCCACGTCTATGGAACTTAGCCCCGAAAAGGTTGCAAAGTTCCTCGACAAGGCTCAGCTCGCGCTGTACACGCTCATCTGGAATAGATTTGTCGCGAGTCAGACTGCAGGAGCAGTTTTTGACATGACCACGGCAAATATTCAGGCAGGCCGGTTGTTGTTCAGAGTCACCGGTTCCATCATGAAGTTTGACGGCTTCACAAAGATATACTCGCAAGATAAGGAAGAAGATCAGGCTTCACCCAACGGTGACAAGGATGACGCAGAAAGATTACTGCCCTCCCTTCGACCGGGTGACAAACTCCAACTGAGACGGATGCTTCCGAGGCAACATTTTACGCAGCCTCCACCCGCGTTCAACGAGGCATCGCTTGTCAAAGAATTGGAAGAGCAGGGCATCGGCCGCCCCTCAACGTATGCGGAAACGGTGAGCACCATTCAGAAACGGAAGTATGTCGAACTACAGGATAAAAAATTCAGGCCGACGCTGTTGGGGAGAATAATAGCTCGATTGCTGGTGGACAGTTTTCCCAATCTTGTGAACACGAAATTCACCGCGCAAATGGAATCATCACTGGACCTGATCGAGGAAGGCAGCGCTTCCTGGAAAGAAACGCTAACCAGCTTCTACGGACCATTCGAGACAGACCTCAATACCGCCAAGAAAAATATGAAAAACGTCAAGCGGGAGGGCATCCCCACCCGCGAGGTGTGCCCGGAATGCGGAGAACCCTTACTCGTTCGGTCCGGACGTTATGGTTTGTTCATAGGATGTTCCGCGTATCCCGCCTGCGGATACACCGGAAAGATTGCCACAGAAGCGGTCACCACCAAGGAGCCCGTACCGACCGATGAAAAATGTCCCGAATGCGGGGCACCTATGGTGATGCGGGAAGGCCGTACCGGTCAGTTCCTTTCCTGTTCGCGGTACCCGGAGTGTAAGACTACTCGGCCCCTGTCCATGGGTATCAAGTGCCCCAAATGCAAAGAAGGCGAACTTGCCCAACGCAAGACCAAGAAAGGAAAGATTTTTTATTCCTGCAGCAGATATCCTGATTGCGATTTTTCGCTATGGAATAAACCTGTGGATGTCCGTTGCCCCAACGAGGCCTGTTCCTCACCGATCATGGAAGAGAAGGTCTCAAAAAAAGACGGCAAGTTCTATCAGTGCCCTGAATGCAAAGCGAAAGCCGCAGGACAATGAGAGTCGGGGAGTTCCTGTAATCTCGTTTTGACGGGCTCCCCGAACCCACCTCAAAAAAATTCTTCCATTCGTATAAATTCTGGTTTTTCTATGCAAAAACCAGATTGAAGCTGTGCATTTTTTGGGAGGGCTTGCCCTTAAAACTCCATTCAGGTAGTTTCCCGCTAATGGAATCACAGTCAACGTATGCTTCGCTCATAATATCTTGTCAGAATGTCGATGAGGTTCCGGCCAAGATTCTCGATGCGCTGGCAAAACTGATCAAACGTACACCGGCGAGCGTGCGAGCTTCTCTCGAAATCGGCACCATTACACTGAAAAAAGTTCAGCTTGGCGGAGATCTTGAACGTCTTGTCGGGGTATTCGGCAGAAACGGCTTGTCCGTTCAGATAGGTTTACCCGAAAGCGATGTCACCGATCGGGCGCTTCTCAGCCTACCTCGGAAAAGCGCGACTGGATTCGGCCTGCCGTATGCTGAATCGGATGCCGAAAGCCAATGGAAAAAAGGCGATCTTATCGAAGGATTGTATGAAGTGCACGGTTCCGCTTCCGGCGGTATGGGAACCGTATATTTTGCATTCCATCGTCTCTGGAAAATGATGATTGCGATAAAGACGCCGCAAAAATCTGCAATAAAAAGTGAAACACACCTGCTGAGATTTCTCAGAGAAGCGGAGCTCTGGGTCGGACTGGGGCTGCATCCGAATATTGCGACCTGCTATTACGCCCGCGTGATACGCGGTCTGCCCAGGTTGTTTATCGAATACGTTGACGGGGGCGCTCTCGAAGAATGGGCTGAAAAAAACCTCCTGTATGATTTGCGACTTCTGACGGATCTCATGCTCCAGTTCTGCCACGGAATGATGTATGCCGAAGAAAACGGCATGGTTCACCGTGACATCAAACCCGCAAATTGCCTCATCACGCGTGACAAAATAGTTAAGATCACAGATTTCGGCTTAGTAAAGCGAGTGGAAGATCCCACCCCTGTGAACAGCTCTGATGACGAAAACATTGCGGACACGACCTCCAGCGGCAGGATCTCGAACGCGAGCGTCACTCTGCTTGAAGGCGGCATCATGGGCTCCCCACGATATATGGCGCCTGAAAGATTCAGGCAAAAAGGGAAAGAGGATATTCGATCCGACATCTATTCGTTCGGGGTCATGTTGTACGAGCTGGTTCTCGACTCAATGCCTTTCAAGCTCCCTCTCACCTATTCTCTCCCGGAGTTGGTGCGAAGCCATTTGAAAGCTCCGGTTATCGATCCTCTTTCAATGAGACCTGATATCCCCGGATCGCTGGCCGATATCATGGTGACGTGCCTCCAGAAAAATCCTGATAATCGATACAAATCTTTCCAGGATGTGTGTCACGCGCTTGAATCGCTGTACAAAGAATTGCGACCAGATCGAAAACCTCGCAATCGTCCCAATCTTGTCGGTCTCAAGGCGGATTCGCTGAACAACCAGGCTGTGTCACTCTTGGACTTGAAAAGAACCGACGACGCAAGAAGACTTCTTGAGGACGCTCACTCGGCAAATACGGACCACTTGGAAGCAGTGTACAATCTTCACATGCTTCGCTGGAAAAACTCCGAAAGTTCCGACCGCGAAACTATCCAGAGGATGGAGGCCCTCAAGATAGAGGTCAGGGAAACACCCGATTATTTACACCTTATGGGGTTGCTTTCTCTGCAAAGGGGCGATCCGGCTCGAGCGGTATCATTTCTGAAAAAGGCCTGTCAAGACGGTTCATGGTACCAGGATCGCTGGAAAGCCTATGACAACGATCCAAAGAATTTTGTGAACTCTCTTGGATTTTCGACGATCGGCGAATTGATCTCGTATGCGGGTCACATCAAGAGTGTCCGCTCTGTCGCGATTTCTTCAGATGCCAAACGAGCGTATTCAGTCGGTGAAGATCGTTCAATCCGGATTTGGGACACGGATAGCGGCAGATGTTTGAAGAACTTCCGTACTTTTGCCTTCATGCCGGTTACCGGAGCCTTCTCGCAGAACGATGAATTTGCAGCAACGGCTTACGGGACTGCTTTCAAGACGTTGGATTTATGGGACCTCCGTGAAGGCCGGCTGCTCAAGAAATTCCCGGGCATGAGTATTTTTGGTGTCAGGTTTTCACCGGATTCCAGGTACCTCTCGTGCTACGACCAGGAAGGCACGGTCCGTATTCTCGAAATCTCTTCAGGAGAGGTCGTGTGGGAATCACGAACGTTCGATTCAAAGGTCTCGTCACAGGTTTTTCTGGGGAACACAGGACGGATTGCCTTTGGTTGCGAAAACGGCTCTCTGATCGTGGTAGATTTCCGTTCAGGGACGGAACTCTTAAAGACAGACGCACACCTGGGAGCTGTTACTGCAGTTGAATCTACGTCGGATGGCGAAGTCATCGTCACCGGCGGTGATGACGAATTGATGAAATTATGGGATGCCCAATCCGGCTCGGAAGTCCTTCGGTTCACGGGACATCGAAAAAAATTGACTGGCATAGCGGTGCTACCGGACGACAGATACATTGTTTCCGTTTCTGCCGATGGATGCATAAAAATATGGGACGGCTCCAGCGGGAGATGTTACAGAACCATCACGATAGCCGGAGAAGACTTGACCGGGTGCACTATATCCAGAGACGGCAAAAGATTGCTTACCGGCTCCTCAAAGGGTTCCGTGAGGCTTTGGACCATTGATACCGGGTGGTTCTCTCAGGATTATCTGGAACCCGCTCTGTGCAGGCCTCGGACGTTCAGAGAACTGGCGGGATTGCACGCTTTGTTCAAGATTACCGTAGAAGAGTTCAATCGTGCGTGGAGGAAGGCTCATCAAGCGCAGGCGCTGGAAGCTTTCGAGCGCATTCGTGCGATTCCCGGGTTTTGTTGGTCCAGGGAAGCGGTGCTAATCAGGAACGTACTGCATGATGTGGTTGTTCGAGGACGCCTGAAATCTACATCCTTTATTCGCTCGTTTCATGGTCACAAGGATGGGGTGGTGGCCATGAAGGCAAGCCCGGATAATTTGCTGCTCCTGACCGGAAGTCTGGACGGCACTGCGGCCATTTGGGACGTGGTTTCAGGGCGCTGCGTGCGAAAGTTCGTTGCGGGAAATCCCGTTCAGGAGGTGTTCTTCTTACCTCGGATGCAAGGTGTGGTGACGGTGAGCCAGGATCGCATGCTCCGTGTGTGGGATCAGGACGGAAAAATGGTACAGGAATTCCCGAGACTCGAGCCGCCTCTCAGTATGATGCCCTCAGGACACGAAATCACTGCAATGTGTCCGGAAAAGATGCAGGTAGTGCTCGATCTGAACGCAGGCAAAAAACATTTCAAGGGTACCGCTGTGCCCGGGTCCGAATTTATCTGTTTTTCCGAAAATCTGGAGAGTGTGTTCAGCTTGCGGGACAGCACGAGGATTCAAAGGTGGTCGCTTGCCACCGGCCGCAATGAAGGTGCATTTCGGGATTTGGGCATAAAAATCACGGCTCTTTTACCTGCTGTTCAGGAGGATAAAATTATCGCCGGGATGGAAACAGGCGACCTGATGGTCTATGTCGGAGGCTCAGGGGTTAATGTTGCCACTCTGAGAGGGCATACCGCTGCGATTCGGGCTATTGTGTCCAATCCGGAAGGCAATTTTTGGATCACTGCTTCGGACGATTGCTCCATAAGACTCTGGGATGTACCTGCAGAGAAATGCTCCGCGGTTTTGGAGGGGCATTCATCCTCTGTGCGATCTGTCACTCTGTTCTCGAATCTTTCTCTCATTGCTTCAGGGGACAGTGAGGGATCTGCTCGGCTTTGGGGGCTGGAATGGATGGTTTCTTTGGAAAATAAAAGCTGAGCGAATCCGTTGACGCAAGATAAGGTCGCAATGAAAGAAGGAAAATCGAGGAAATCCTTCTTTTACCCCGCATCCCGCATGGCCCGAGCCCTTTACCGAAAACTCCAGCTTTTTGAGAGCCGGGGAAGTTTTTCTGCAAATGGATTATCTCATTTGGGCACACGCGCGGGTGTGCCCCTACCTGGCATCGGAACCGTCTATTCAGCAATCCCATGAAGTAGTGTCATTGCAATGAGCATAGCGATCCCGCGAGACGCGGAACAATCGCCTGGGAATCAGGCGCCTAATTTCAGGCGATTGCTTCGCTTCGCTCGCAATGACAGGCGTTGATGACTTTTGAGATAACTCATGGGAATTTGCATTCAAAGAGATAAAATCTGGTTCCGCTGAAGCTGGATTGTAACCTCGCGTCTGGCGGGGCCAGACCCTTTCCAAGAACTTTCAATATTCTCCCAAGTCCATAGTTTTTCCATAGGAAAAGCAAGGGCTTGCGAGCGGCCTCCGTGCAGGCCAAAGAAAGGCGAATTTGAATGCGGGCCTACTTGGCTTGTAGGCGGTTTACGATGAGTTTCATCGGTAAAATGAGCGTGAAGAACGGAAACATGTACATTGCCGCAAGCATAGGAGACAGGGGCCCGAAGAATTGGGAGGAAAATACGATTACCAGGACATTATTCATGAGAGCGAGGCTAATCCCGGCAGCGACTCGCATTCCCGGGTTCGAACGGGCCGCAATCAACCATCCGCTCGCGAAATAGATAATTGCCAAGACGTAGGCCACGATAGTCGATACGAGAATGCTTCCCGGATTCTGGAAAAAGAACGACGAGTATTTCGAAAACACCCCAAGATTGATGAGCGCAAACAGAGTTAGAGATAAGAGAAATTGCCTGCGAAAAATCGTTTCCAGCAAAGCCGGCCATAATCGGCGCAGCACCAGGACAGCGAAAACGGGAATGAAAATCACTGTCGCAAGTAACTGCACCATTGTTCCGAGCGGAATATGAATCTCGGCTCCGGCCAGCAATTTGACAAGACTCGGGAGTGAAAACGGCACGATCAGGGATGTGATTACGACCATTCTCAGCACGGCGGCAACATCGGCGGAAACCACCATGGCAATAAACGGTGCCACCACTCCTGTGGATATTCCGGAAAGCAAGAGCACGGGTATTGCATATTCGGGCAGTGTAAATAAAGCAACGTAATACAACACGCCGGGGAGAATGATTAATTTCAGCAGAATCAGAGCAGTCAATCCGAGCAGCGAAGAAGCAGAGGCATCCAGAAATGCACGAAAATCTATCCTGAGAAAGCTCAAGAAGAGCAGCAGCATCATGCAATACATGAAATACGGTTGAAAGATGCTACCCAGATCGGGGTAACACACCGCAACCGCAATCGATCCGAACACCACGGCAAAGAGGATGAAATCATTTGCCTTCAAATTTCAGGCTCCGAAACCATTCGCCGCACTCCAATACACAAGACATTACTGGGGACCGGCGTCCCTGCCACTTCATTCTAGCGATATCATTGATCATATGGCGATGTGACGGCACGGAGGCCGGCACCCGCCAATATTCCTGTCCTCAATCGGATATTATTTTTGGCAATTGCAGTGCGCTATTTTTCAGCCCAAAGGAACAATCCGGTGGGATCGTCGAACTTGCGCTCGGGAGTCTCTCCAGGGATGGGTACGCCGTGAAGCTCCGCGGCAAAGATCTTCGCCCCCTGCATCAAGTGACCGCCATAACACTGGAAATCGTGGCCGGCGAGAATGATGTGGGCGTGTACGAAAATCTGTCCGTCTTTAAAGGATACATTTCCCAAACAGGAAGTAATTTCCATGAGACCTGAAAACTGTTTGCTCTTATATGTTCTTTCCTGATGATCGTAGTACGCCAAAATTGCTCCTTCGACTGCACCGATCAGCGTAAAGGAAGCTTTGCTGATCGAACGCTCTTTGAAAGCACCGGTGATAGAGTCGAGAAGGTCGGCATCTTTTGGAAGTCGAGCAAAAAAAGGCTCGGACATGTTTGCATCTCCTTTTGGTCTAATGCGTTCACCCTCTGTGCCCTCAAAACCGAATATGGTAAAATGGTGGCTTCATCCGGTTCAGTGCCCGGTACAGCGATGCAACCACAGGCACGAAGAGCGACGGCACATTGTATTGTCAGGATAGCTCTCCCGGAGCACGTCGCGCAAGAGGTATTCATGAAAAAAGGAGCTTGTCACCACTGCGGGAACTCACTGGAATACGCAGAGAGAGTTTTTCGCAATGAAACGTGTTCGAAGTGCGGTTCCGATGTCCACTGCTGTCTGAACTGCTCGGATTACGACGAATCTGCGCACAATCAATGTCGAGAGTCACAGGCGGAAAGAGTGTCGGTTAAGGATAGACGAAATTTCTGCGAGTATTTCAACCTGCGTGAGGGCGCCGCTTCCTCTGGAGCCGCAGATAAGGCTGCGGAAGCGCGGCGCAAGTTAGAGGCGCTTTTTAAGAAGAAATAGTAGCACAAGAGGGTCTTTACGGTTCAGGCCATTCCTCGTCCTCTTCCGCTACGGGTTCTGCTGCCGCTTCAATCTCTCGTGTGAGATCGTCGGGAAACTTTTCCCGAGGCGCTTCAGCCCAGAGCCCCTCAAGATCGTAAAAATCTCGCACGGATTTTTGGAAGACGTGAACAATCACGTCTCCATAATCGAGCAAGGCCCAATTCCCCTGATGGACACCTTCGGCCGAGTACCTGTCGATCCCCCTGTGTTTCGCATCCTCTAGAATGGCTTCCGCAATTGCTTTCACCTGTCTTCCGGACCCTGCGGAAACGATAAGAAAATAGTCCGTCAAAGTGGTCAATTCTGCGAGTCTTATCAGCACCGGATTGACGGCTTTCTTGGACAGGGCGGCGCGCAAGAGTGTTTCAGCTTTTTCTTTCGAGTCGCCAACTTGAATGTGTGTGGTCATAAAACCCCTGTTTTCGATGATTCGTATAAACGATGTTCAAAAATGTATGATCTGACCGATTCGGGAACAAGATAACGAATACTCTTTCCCTGTTTCAACAGATTTCTGATAGTTGTGGACGAGACATTGAGCCCTTCTACCCTTGAATGAACGAGAATACCGGACGATTCGTGCACAAAGCATTCTCCGGATAGAGTAAATTTATTCCTGAAGTTTTCCGGAGTCTCCTTCCATGCTGAAAAGAAATCGGTACCCGGACGTTTTACCACGAGAAAATGAGATAATTCAAAAAGCTTCTGATAATCTTTCCAAGTGGAGATTTCTTTCAAGGAGTCCGTCCCCATGATGAAAAACGTTTCCAGGTTCTGTTCCTTTAATGCTTTTAGTGTATTAATAGTGTAGGAAGGTCCCTTGAGACGAATTTCAAGGTCCGAGACCTCAAGGCGGTCATTGTCAAGACACGCCAGGCGAGTCATTTCCAAGCGGTGCACCGGAGATGCAATCGCTGGCTGGCATTTATGAGGCGGAATGAGGCTCGGCATGAACAAAATTCTGGACAATTCGTGCAATTCCGCCACTTCTTCTGCAAGACGGAGGTGCCCGAGATGTGGTGGATTAAATGTGCCGCCCAGGATACCAACCTTTTGAATCTCGGATTTTTGAAAGAAAGAGCTTGTTTTCGCCATACAAGATTCTATATTGAATGTGAACGATTTGGAAAGGGAATTGTCTTAGGAATTCAATCTTAATGACATTCCGCCACGGAGGCATCAATTGTACTACTTCTTCGGATTCATCATACTCCTCGGTGTGTTGATCTTCGTCCACGAGTTTGGTCACTTTATCACAGCCAAACTAGCCGGGGTTAAGGTTCTGAAATTCTCTCTGGGATTTCCTCCTTCTCTCATTAAACGGAAATGGGGCGAAACGGAATACATGTTGAGTTGGATTCCTCTGGGAGGGTACGTAAAGCTTCTCGGAGAGGATCCGGAACAAGAGGAAGAAGTCGCCCCTGAAGAAAAAGATAGAGCTTTCACGAGCAAATCTCTCTTTGCACGATCTGCGATAATATTGGCAGGTCCGCTCTCGAATTATCTTCTGGCGTTTGTTCTGATCAGTGTCGGATATATGGCCGGATGGCCTGTTCTCTTAAGCGAAGTCGGCAAGGTCATCGAAGGAACGCCCGCTATGGAGGCCGGCCTCAAGACAGGTGACAAGGTAACGGCAATAAATGGTGAAAAGGTGTGGCGCTGGGACGACATGCGCTCCATTATCGAGCAGAATGCCGGAAAACAGATCACCTTGACCGTGGAACGGGATGACCGGGAACTTCAGATTCCGGTAACTCCATCGCTGGGTGAGCAAAAAGACATATTCGGGGAGCCCACAGGAAAGATAGGCGTTTCTCCATCGGGTACGAGCGCCAAACTGGGGGTTGTGGAATCGATTTCCGAGGGAGCGTACTTCACCTGGTATCTCACTAAACTGGTGGGCATTACCCTGGCAAAGCTTGTAAAAGGTGAAATCAGTGCAAAAGCGCTGAGCGGACCCATAACCATCGCTCAAGCTTCAGGTGAAAGTCTCAAGGCCGGATTTTTCAATTTCGTCTTTCTCTTGAGCTATATCAGCATCAACTTGGCGATCATTAATCTCCTTCCTATTCCTATACTGGATGGGGGACACCTCTTTTTCTTCATTATTGAAGCAGTGATCCGTCGCCCTGTGACAGGAAAAGTGCGGGAATACGCGACTCAGGTGGGCCTGGTTTTCATCGTGTTTCTCATGGTGCTGGTTTTCTATAACGACATTAGTAGAATAATAACCAAAGGGTGGACTTTGGCACCGTAACCGGCGGCTGACGTGCGAATTCTGGCTGTACATTCCACGAGCCCATCTCTGGGCGTGGCCGTGACTCAGGGCGATTCCGTCCTGGAGGAAGTAGTCCTGCCTCCCGGAAGAGAGCACCTGGAGAACCTGGTGCCCATAATCAGCGACCTGCTGCACCGCTTGCACATGCATGTCAGGCAGCTTGACGGCCTTGCTGTTGCGACAGGTCCGGGTTCCTTTTCAGGCATTCGCATCGGAATAGCCTGCATCAAGGGAATGGCCACAGTCCTGAAAATGCCCGTTGTGGGAGTATCAAGCCTGGAAATCCAGGCGTGGCAGGTTTTGGAGGAGGATCAAATCGGTATATCTTTGCTGGATGCACGGCGTGCTGAAACGTATGTCGCAGGATTTCACAAAAAAAACAAACTATTAGAGTATACTTTCGGACCCGCGTTGATCAAGTCTGCCGAAGTGGAGACACTCATCTCCGAAATACCGAATATTTCCGCAATCGTGGGAGAATCCGCTGCGGTCGGATTGATGGCCCTTCTTCGGAAGGATACGCAACACGTAATCGTCAATCCCTCGGCTTCGGCCTGTGCTCTCATTGCATGCGAACGGTTGCGAAGAGGACAGGCGAACCGGATCCATTCGCTCGTTCCCGTGTACATCCGCAGATCTGATGCGGAAGAGAAACGGGATTTATTCAGAGACCGGGATTCTTCTCATTCATGTTGAAGTGATACGCTCCCGACTCCGTGAATCCTGACTCCGTGCATTCCCGCACGTGCACAATCAGTGAACCGTTCAGTATATTTATGAGATGATAGGTAGGATCCCATTCTGACATGAGGGGTGCTCCGCCGCAGGACACGACCACTTTTGTCTGTCGCTGAGGAAACCCCAGTTCCACTACTGCAGATCTATGCTTATGTCCCTGCAAGATGAGCTGTATCCCGACCTGAGTACTGATGTTCAGTAATTCCCCTGCATCTGAAAGCGCATGAGCCCAAAAAGACGAAGCACGTATGACAGGAATCACCGGATGATGGAGGAACAGTACTTTGAAATAATCCGTGTGCTCCGCTGCAAAAGCTTTCAGCCAATATCGTGTGTCCCGGTTTATCTTACCGGGCCAGGAAGGAAACGGATGAACCGAATTAAGTCCTATAAACAATATGTTCTGGTCATTCTTGAAGTGCGTTACGCGATCTGATGGGCCGAAAAATTTGGAATAGCGCCTCATGCCCAGAACCGGAAACATCCATTCCCACACAGCAGAGATGCCGATTTCCCTGTTCCCCGGAACACTGATATAGGGAATTCCCAGTGACTGCAAAAAACCGTGCGCCCAGCGAAACTGAGATATTGTGCCTCTGTCGGTTATGTCACCGGTAATCACGAGCAGGTCCGGCGATTGATCGAGAAGATCTTTCCGCAAGAACTGGAGCCTCTCCGGGGAAGTGCTGCGGCCGAAATGCAGGTCCGAGACATGCGCGATTTTCATAGACGCGAACCTAACCTCGAAATCAGTATAAGTCAATCCTGCAATGCTTTTCAATATTCCAGCTTGATTTTTTCAGCGGAATTCTTTAGAATTAAAAGAAATTCTCCGAGTTTCTTCACATCATGGTTTTAGCTCAACTTTTTCCGCCAATGTAGCGGGACGGAGCAAAGGAGTCAGAATGAAAGGTTTGGTTATCGCGCTCTCCATAGCGGTTCTTTTCGCGGGCTTCACTGGATCGGCTATTGGGCAAGGGTATTACGGCACATCGTATCCAGGGCAAGGTTATGATCCACAGGCCGCCTATGGACAGTACGGTCAGACGCAACCTTCCTATGGACAATACGGACAGCAATACGGGCAACAGCAATACGGGCAAGAATACGGGCAGCAGTATGCCACTCCTCAACAACAGCAATATTACGGTCAGCAGTACGGACAGCCCGCCAATCAGAACCAGGCGGCATACCAGAATTACGGACAGTACGGAGCCTATCCGGATTATTCTTCTTACGGAAGTGCTGTTCCCCGCCCCGGAGTGCAAGCTCGACCGGGAGCCCGGAGAGGCCGAGCTGAAGCGGTCCAATACGGCACCCCTGAGGTCAATTCCCGAGAATATACTACCAGCGCGCGTCCATCCAGAACGCCTTCTGACAATGAACTGGTGAAAAGCGAGATCTATTGGGACGGCAGCGAAAGCTATCCGGAAGAGACAAGAGCCCAACAGCCGGCACCGGCTCCTGCTCCTCGAGCTGCTGCCCCCATGAATGCCGGCATACAAGAGGAAAGAAGAGCGCCCAATGGCGGTCAATCTATGGCGATTCAGACTCCCAAAAGAGTGAAACGCAACATAGTACGTCAGTCGCCGGAAGCGACTCCTCCCCCGCCCGAACGTGGGGGAATGAAATGGGGCAAAGAGGAATCCAGCGCGAACCTGCGGTCCGGAAGCGCTCCTGCTGAACGTCCGGCCATGAGATGGGGAAAACAGGAAAAACCAGCAGCTATCGGTGCGGAACCGGGCTCTTTCCAGGGTTCCTCGGCTCAACCGACCATGAGCAGCCAAGCTGAACCCGAGTCCCAATCAGGCCAGAAGAAATTTCAATGGGGCAAGTAATAGTGCGTTTTTGATAAATACGTGAGGGGAGCCAAGATGGTTCCCCTTTTTCAGTTCTCCGGCCCTATTGAGTCTCGGTACTCTCTGTTTCCACCACCATAGACTCCTGATCACCCAGCAGTCCTTCTATTTTTCCCGAAAACTCCGATATTTCTTTGAGCAGAGGCCGCACTATAAGCGCCCATTCCGGATGCTCTTTGAAATCGATGCTTCCTGTCTCAAGCACCTTGAATATGACGAACAGTTTTGTTCGTGCGTCATAGACTTCTTTGTGAATCTTTTCCACATTCCATTTGGGTTCAGTCATTTTGCCCTCCCAAGTGTCGATGCAATGATTCGCTGCCGATCAGTGTGTCGCAAAATACTCCTGAATGCAGCATCAAGCAAGCAAGCATAATGGCCGTTCATTATAGTACGGTACACAACTCATTGTTTAATATATTTCGATGAATCACTCGTCACAATCCCCGATTATTTTTGAGAATCCGTTGTCTTATGAACGCGGCTTTCAAATTCAGAGAAAAATTTTGCACACTCGTCGAGCATTAACGAAAAGCTAACACTACATGACTTAGGATGATTTTAAGGAACCAGATTCTTTGTTGTCAAATGATAGCAGTTCCAGGGTGTGAGTAAGGAAGAACAGGATGAAAAATCTCATTATCATCGGTGGAAGCGATGCGGGAATCAGCGCTGCTCTCCGGGCGCGCGAAATCGACCCTGAAATCGAGCCGACCCTTGTGATAGCCGACCGGTACCCGAATTTCAGTATTTGCGGTCTGCCCTTCTATTTGAGTGGAGAAGTGTCTGATTGGAAAAATCTTGCCCATAGAACGAAAGAGGAAATCGAGCAGGCAGGGATTCGACTCGTCATGGATCACCGAGCCGAAGCAATAGATCCACAAAAGAAGCTTGTTCAGGTCGTCGACAGGAATGGAAAAGCAAAGGAGCTGCACTACGATCGGCTCGTCGTCGGGACCGGTGCCGAATCCATTAAACCCAATATCAAAGGAATGGACCTGCCGGGTGTCTTTCTTCTGAGATGGATGGACGACAGCTTTGCAGTCCATACATGGCTGACGGAACACCATCCGCAATCAGCGCTCATCGTCGGTGGCGGTTACATCGGAATGGAGATGGCTGACGCACTGATTCTTCGTGGTTTGTCCGTAACGGTTGTAGAGTTTGCAGGAACGGTCCTCACGACCGTGGACGAGATACTGGGGGAAAGGGTTGCTGCAGAATTGGAGCGGCACGGAGTTAATGCGGCCACGGGAGTTGGGATAGAATCCATTGAAGCGAACGGAAAAGGGTTGACCGTGAAAGGCTCAAAAGGATTCATCACCAATGCTGATATGGTGCTTGTGGCGGTCGGATGCCGACCTTCCGCAACGCTGGCCGCAGGAGCCGGAATTCAAACAGGGCTTAAGGGCGCGATAAAAGTGAATCGGCGCATGGAAACCAACGTGCCCGACATCTATGCAGCCGGGGACTGCGTTGAAACCTGGCACAATCTCTTAAAGAAGCATACCTACCTTCCGCTGGGGACCACAGCTCACAAACAGGGGCGCATAGCGGGTGAAAACGCTGCAGGCGGCAATCGTGAGTTCGAGGGCTCGCTTGGCACTCAGGCGGTTAAAATATTCGATCTGGTGGCGGCTCGCACGGGGCTTCGCGATACCGAAGCTCGGGACGAAGGATTCGATCCCTTTACCGATTACTTCGAAACCTGGGATCACAAGGTGTACTATCCCGGAGCTGAAAAGATAATCGTCCGTATTACCGGCGATCGGAACACCCACAGGCTATTGGGCGCTCAGATTCTCGGACATTACAGGTCCGAGATATCTAAACGCATCGATATAGTTGCTGCAGCCCTTTTCAGTAATTTGACGGTCGAGCAGTTGAGCGATCTCGATTTGAGCTACACTCCGCCTCTGAGTAGCCCTTGGGACCCGATCCAAATGGCGGCTCAAGCATGGACGAAGAATTGCGGCGCATCGGTCCGGTAATTGTGTAGGAGAACCGATCAAATGCGCTTTCAAAGCAGTAAGATACGGGAACCTTTTTGTAAATGGGTTATGCCGTTAACTCAATTCCGAATTGAATGCATCGGCTTCATCAACTGTCATTACATGGTCTTGGCATTGCGGGCGCAGCCGCTGTAGGGGTCCCGCGAACACGCGGGTTGCTGCCCGTCCCGGATGACCGGCACGGAGGCCGGTCGCTACCGGGCATTGGCTCTAATCCGTCGGACTAGGAACATCTGAATTTCTAACTGACTCTCAGACTGAACTAAGGACATCATCCATTTCTAAAAGGGTGTCTTCCGGTTTTACCCTTTTAACGGACCTGTACGATGAGCAGATTTGACGGTACAAGTGAGGATTCGGAGAGTTCCCGCTAGAAGGCGGGAGACAAAGAAATCCCTCTCCGATTTTCTTCCTCAACTTGAAATCGGAATGGCAGACTTATTTTCCCGTGGTTCGTTCACAAACCGAGCTGCAGTACGGTGCTTCTTCCGGATCGTTCACGTCGCAAACAGGGCAGGAGCACACTTCGGGGCCATCAAACGGTCTTTCCGCAATCTTTCCCTGTTGCTTGGACTTGTAATCCTCGATTGCGCGGTGAAGCGCATCAGCTCCCAGATTCGAGCAATGGTGTTTTTTCTTCGGAAGGCCGTCGAGCGCGTCGATAACCGATTTGTTGGTAATCTGCATCGCCTCGTCCAGGGTCTTTCCTATGGCCATTTCGCTTACCATACTGGATACAGCGATGGCCGCGCCGCATCCGAACGTCTTGAACTTCACGTCTTCCAAAACGTTGTTATTTACTTTGATATAGAATGCCATGATGTCGCCGCACGCGGGATTTCCCACTTCGCCGACACCGTCAGCGTCCGGAATCTCACCCACATTGCGAGGATTCTTGAAATGATCCATCACCACATCGCTATACATACCGCACACCCCCTGGATGCCTCGGCCCATAAGAACCGGATTTTTTTTGGTCGGATTGCGGCCTCAGCGAGTAACCGAACCCGTGATCGCTCAACCAATCGCCTTGAACTTGGATGTTCTCTTGTATAGAGGCGACATATCTCTCAATTTCTGCACGATAGGCGGCAAGATTCGTACGACTTCGTCCACGTCTTCGTTCGTATTGTCTTTGCCCAACGTGAACAGCAACGAACCCTGCGCATTTCCTGCATCGATTCCCATGGCCAACATTACATGAGAAACCTTCAGCGAACGAGAAATACAAGCGGACCCACTTGCTATCTTGATCCCCTCCATATCGAGGAACAAGAGCATGGATTCGCCTTCCACATACCTGACCAAAACGCTTGCATTCCCGGGAAGTCTTTGGGTCCGATGACCGACCGGCTCAACTTCTTCGATGGACGCAGGAATTTCTTTTATAAGCCTGTCCCGCAGAGGAATCAAGTGTGCCACTCTGGATTCCAACTCGCCTGCTGCAATTTCTGCGGCCTTGCCCATTCCTACTATACCTAAAACGTTTTCTGTACCGGCTCTGAAACCTCGTTCCTGGATACCGCCGTCAATGAGAGGTTCGATTCTGACGCCCCTCCGGACATACAACGCGCCCGTACCAAGGGGTCCGTAAAACGGGTTTGCAGCCAGGGAAAGGAGGTCCACATTCAAGGCCTGGACGTCTACAGGAATTACCCCCACAGTTGCAACCGCATCCGTGTGGAAGGGTACACCGTGTTCACGCGCTATTTTTCCGATTTCCGCTATGGGCTGAATACTTCCCACTTCATTGTTCGCGTGCATTACAGAAATCAGAATGGTCCGCTGTGTGATTGCCTTCCGGACATCATCGGGATCCACGATGCCGTATTTGTCCACAGGGAGGCGTGTAACTTCGACACCCTGTTTTTCCAGAGCTTTGATTGCATGCATGATGGAAAAGTGCTCGATGGAAGACGTAATAATATGATTCCCTCGAGACCGACCGGCAAGGACCATTCCTTTCAATGCCCAGTTATTGGACTCTGTGCCCCCTGAAGTGAACACAATCTCCTGATCCGAAGCATTAATGAGCCCTGCCACCTGGCCCCTCGCTTCTTCAAGAGCTTCCGTGACCTCTTCTCCGAGACTGTGCATACTGGATGGATTTCCCATCTTTTCCGATAGGAACGGCATCATTGCTTCAACAACTTCAGGAAGCAGCGAACCTGCTGCAACATGATCCATGTTTATGGTTTTCATCGAACCACCTCCGTTAAATACCGACAGAGGAACTAAAAGGCATCAAACAAACGTAAATTATTGTTCCGGCAATTGTCAATCGAGCTAGTCGTTTTTAGAGAATTGTTCACAAAAGAATCCGGCCATGATACACAAAGTTAAGCGGATTCGAAAAAACGGCGTTGGAGGTGATTGTCGTGAGTTCTTCACCCTGGGGAATCACCCGGGACGCGGCTGAGGCCCTTATGGAGCAGTATCTCGAAACAGACAGCATGCGAAAGCATTGTCTCGCTTCTGAAGCGATTATGCGCGACCTTGCACCCAGATTCGGTGGTGATCCGGATATGTGGGGGCTTGCCGGTTTGCTCCACGATATCGATTACAACGATACCAAAGACACAATGGACCAACATGGGTTGATGACTGCATCTATTCTTGAGCAACGCGGTGTAGATCCCCGAATAATCGATGCCATCAAATATCATAATGCCGAAAATCTGGGTCTGGTCAGGTCCGAAACCATACATATTGCGCTCACCGCTGCTGAGACAATCACCGGCATGCTGGTTGCCGCAGCTTTGATCAACCCGGACAAGAAGCTTTCGTCGTTGAAAGTGAAATCGGTCAAAAAAAGAATGAAAGCCAAGGAATTCGCGCGATCGGTTAACCGCGATCACATACTTCTCTGCGAACAGATCGGAATACCTCTGGATGAGTTTATCGAACTCAGTATCGGTTCCATGTGCAAGATAGCCGACACATTGGGGCTGTAGGATATAGTAGCCCGGTAATTCATTGCCGAGGATTATGTGTCAGCCGTCCCGCCGGAACAAACGACCAAGAACACGAGAAGTTAACCTCTATGGGGCTGTGGGACCTGCATTAATAGAGAGTTCTGAAACCATGCGAAATAATGCGCCTCTGAATTCAACTGAACCTTTGACAGTCATGCTACGCGGGCGCAGCATGCATCCCACATTGCGTGCCGGAGATACGCTCTTCGTCACACCTGCCGCCAGAGTTGTTCCGGGTGACGTTGTGGTTTACCTGTGCCCCCGCGAGAATACGCCAATAGCGCACCGTGTTGTGTCCGTGAGCGAAATCGAGATCAAGACCCGAGGCGACAACAACATGAGCGCTGATATTTTCCCGGTACACGTATCGGACATTCTCGGGAAAGTGGAGCAATTCGAACGCAACGGAGTTCGCAAAAAGCTTCAGGGCGGATTATGTGGTCGCACGCAGGCGCTCTTTGTGAGAACCCGGAAGACAGCACTGAATGTGGCTGTTGCCTCTTTCCGATATGTTTATCGCATGCAGTGTGTTTCGGGAATATTTGCCCGATTGCTTCCAGTGCAGCCGCGTGTGGTCCGCTTCGAGAATTCGGGGAAACCTCAGATTCAGTTGCTCCTCAGTAAACGAGTTATCGGGGAAATGGTTTCTGAAGAACGCTGGTATATAAAGCCTCCTTTCCGCTTGTTTGTAAGAGAGGACTCCCTGCCTACTCCGGAAGAGAACACTGATAGGAAAAGCTCGGCCGATCCGCTTGGAGAAAGCTGATCTCGACGGCGTTATTCCATATATGAATTTTGCCGTTTATGGAGTCACGATGTCTGACATAATTCAATCGCAGAAAGGCCTTTGCTAATGGGAGCTTGGCCCTATCTTCTGATGGCTATTCTGCTTGAAGTGTGCGGCACCACTTCCATGAAGTTGAGTGCAGGCTTTACCAAACTGCTGCCTTCCATCCTTATTTTCGTGTTCTACAGCCTGTCCTTCACCACTTTAACGATATGTCTGAAGTACATAGACGTGAGCGTAGCGTATGCCGTCTGGTCGGGCCTGGGAACGCTCTTGATCGCCATCATCGGAGCAGTGTATTTCAAAGAATCCATGACTTTGATGAAAGCTGTTTCCATTCTGCTCATCATCATAGGCGTAATCGGGGTAAATCTGTCCGGAACGAACCATTAATTCCGTATGCGGTCTCATGAACAAAGAACGATTTGGTCGAAAGAGAATGGTAAACCATTCCTGCAGGAAAGTGGTTCGCCTTTCTTCACATATTTTTATCTAGAGTTGGGGAGATCATCACAATGGAAACACGCATTCGATGGGAAAACGATCTTGAAATGGCACTTTCTATGGCCAGGGTCCAGGAGAAAAACGTACTCCTCGACTTCTTCAATCCCGGATGAGGCGCGTGCAAACAACTGGATGCGGTTACGTATTCCAATTCGCGAGCCGTTGCATTTGTCCACGATTTTATGATTCCCGTTCGAGTAAATGTCTCCTCAGCTCCTCCGTGGGCAAACCGCTTTGTAATTCAGTACACGCCCTCCGTGATCACTCTGGATGAAGAAGGCAGAGAACAAGACCGAACCGTGGGATTTCTCCCCCCCGAAGAATTCATACCAGCTCTCATGTTGGGGAATGTCAAAGCCTTCATCGCGCAGGGTCGCAAGCCAAAAGCCCGGTTCTTTCTCCAGAAACTCTTGAGCGAATACCCCAGAAGTCAGGCTGCCGCATCTGCAGCCACGTTCAAATCGCGGGTATAGCGGAGTATTCTCTACACAAATGCTCTTTCAAAGCGAACTTGGACCCCATTAGACGCGGGGTTACAAGAAGGGTTTCCCCGATTCTCTCTTGAAAGCGCATTTGTATCACAGACGACTTTTGTTGTACTCCCCTGCAAACTTCAGAAAATCGACATATGCCTTGTCCAGATCGTAGTTTAATTTGTGAGAATGGGTTGCCAGGCCCTGATGGAACCATCTGTACCAGCGGTCAATGGACATGGGGTCTGCGTCGATCAACTTCTCAAAAAGCTCTGTCCCGGGATACGGAGTCACCATATTGACTTCCACGTGATCCGGTTGCGCATCTTCAATCAGTTTCTTGGAGAGCTCCACATCTTCCGGCCCCTCGTCGGGAAAACCGATCATGAAGAACGCGTGGGAACGGATTCCTGCATCCCGCAGCAGCGACAACGCTCTCTTGACCTGATCGTTCGTTTCCCCTTTACGGATGGATTTCAGTATCTTGGGGCTGCCGCTTTCCACTCCCAGGGTAACCCTTTTGAAATTGGCCTGGTGCATCTTTTCAACAAGAGTCTCGTCCAGAGTGTCTGCTCGAACTCCACCGGTGAACTCGAATCGATTAAGGTTTTCTGCAACGATTCTTTCCAGGAGTGCAATCGTGCGCTTGCGGTTCACCGTAAACGTGTCGTCCACGACTTTGACGACCCATCTACCGGGATAATCAGGCCGTGACTCTGCATTTCTCGCCAGCATGTGCAGCTCTTCAATAATTGAATCCGTTGATCGCAATCGCACGCTCTTGCCCCAGATGTTTCTGGATGCGCAATATCCGCAATTGAAGGGGCACCCTCGCCCGGTCATGACCACTTCGCCGAAATAGTCTTCTCGTGGAATAAGAGATCGGTCCGGAATGGGCAAGTTGTCTATGGATTCAATGAGTTTTCCTCGCGGGTTGATTGCTATCGAACCATTATGTCTCCATGCGAGGGAAGGAATATCTTTGTACAATTTCGATTTCTCGAATTTGTGGAGTAGTTCGACGAGCGTCTCCTCGCCTTCTCCCATAACTGCCATATCTGCGGAGGTGTAGTGCATGCTCTGCTCAGGGAGCACGGTCGGGTGACTTCCTCCGAGCACCACGGGTAGTCCTTTCGTCTTCAATCTGTGAACCAGCAACTTCACCGTATCCATATTTCCGGAATTACAAGTGATTCCTACCAATCCGGGATTCTCCGCCAGGATTCGCCGTTCGACTTCCATCCAAAGAGCATGATCCGGGTTTTCAAGGAGTTCGATCATCCGGGGTATGCCATTATTCATGATGACTTCAGGGTCCGTCGCACCCGCCGGCGGTTCCAACCCGGGAACGCTTATGTTCTCGCCGTCTATGACAGCAATCTCGTGCTCGCTCCGGTTTTTTGCGTATGTAGCCAGATAGAGAAGATTCAAAGGATACGTCTTCATTTTGGGAGTCGTGACCCCGAACAATGCGTAAAACGGGGGCCGTACGAGAACAGCTTTCATTTCGGAGAAATCCTCTCAGACAAGGGTACGGAACAAGCGGATGTATGATTCCACTCGCCTGTCCCAGGAATGCTCTAAAGCCATGGTGTGCATTACTTTTCGTCGCGTGGGTCCGAAATCGTGACGTAACATGTTTTCAGCCTTGGAAACCAGGTCATCAACGTCATCAAAATTAAACGTGGTGCCAAATCCCATCTCCTGCACGAGCACGTTATTCACGATCGGTGCTTCCGAGAGAACCGGGAGGCCTCCGCGCAAATAATTAAGGATTTTGGATACGTCGTTATCGAAAACATGCTGCCCGGTGGCAAAGGCAAGGCCGATGGAAGCGTGACGCACATAATCCCAGATTAATGGTTCCGGAAGCTCGCCGTGATCTGTTATCGATGGATTGAGCGAACATGATTCGTCACCGCCGTACAGGCAGGCTTTATTCGCACCGATGAAATGAATTTTGCAGCGGCCCGCCATCATTTCGGCAACGCGATTCACCATGTTGACCATGCGGGGGGCAGCGAGACTCCCCAAAAACAGCAACACGGGTTGTTCGTGTCTGAACGGATTCCCCTGTTCGGACGGCAGTTCGGACGGGCAACCCGTAGGAATAAGCTCGGTGTGCGGCTGGTCTCCATAGAGAGTGTGCCAACGATCGGCGTTTTCTTGATTGTTGAGCACGAGAGCCGATGCACGATTGCGGATCATCTCCTGACACCGGAGAAGTCGCGCTCTGAATGGCTCGTCTCGCTCCGGCAGTTCCGTGTCCACCACCCTGACGATCCGGGAGACCACCGGCCCTGAGTACTCGCGGATCAGCTCTATGGAGTAATGATACGAGGTTTTGACAATATCGTACCGAGAGGAATCGCTGAGAACTCCAATTCGTCGCACCGGGATAGATCCGTCAATTTCACCATCCTGCTGCACCGGCGCAATGACTTCCGCGTGCATTCCTTTTCGGATAAGTCCGCCTGCAATCGCTCTCAATCTCACCAAGTCGATTCCGGTGGGTTCGAGAAAAGGATTTTTATGGAAAACTATGCCGATCCGCATGGAAACATCTCCGGTATTGGGACGCAATTACGTTAAACTAGTCAGACCCAAAATGGTAGGGGAAGAAACGAGTCACCCCGCCCGGAGTCCACATGCAACAACGAAATAGAGCCAAACCAAAAGTATGCATCCTCACTCCCGAGTATCCGCCCGACCAATGGGGAGGACTCGCGAGAACCGTGCAGCGCGTCTCTTATCATGCTCGCGATATGGGACTGGAAACCCACGTGGCAATTTTTTCCATCGATCCCGAAAATCTTGTTTTACTCGATGAAAACCGCAGGTCAGAATCCCTCGACGGACTAACCGTTCATCGTATTACCGTCGGCAAACAGCAGATGAACGAATCTTCACGGGAAATCTGGGACTGCCCTCACACGTACACCATTCGGATGATGTACCAGTCTCTGGAAATGCTGCATGCGACAGAGCAGTTCGATCTGTTTCACTCTTTCTTCTTATATCCCGTGGGTTACGTCGCAGGTCTCGTGTCGCGACGATTTCGGATACCATCCATCGTTACCGTCGTTGGCAATGATATCAAGAAGTACACCTTCAGTCCTGAAAAGGCTGCAATCTGCCGCATCGGGCTGGAGAATGCCGATCGGATCGTCAGTTTGAGCAAGGATCTTGTCGAAATGGCTGATGCGCTGGTACGCATTGAAGAAAAGTCCAGAATTATATACAATTCTGTAAGGGTTCCGGATTATTGTAGGAACGAGAGGAGCACGAAAACAGGAATAACCCGGATCGGGTGTGCGGGGATATTCAAGTATGCCAAAGGATTGCCATATCTGTTGAAAGCCGCTGCCTTGCTGAAACATGAGCATGGATTTGTTTTGGAGCTCCGGGGACGATTGCGGGAATCGGAAACCCCGGTTTTTGATAAAATGTTGGAACATACCGGAATGAAGGGACACGTGAATCTCCTGGAACCTGTAGCTCACGAGCGGATGTCGGAATGGATGGATTCCCTGGACCTCTTTGTGCTCCCTTCAGTATCGGAAGGGTGCCCGAATATTCTCATGGAAGCGATGGCTTCGGGAGTGCCTTCCATTGCCACGAATACCGGAGCAACCGACGAGCTCATCAAGAACGGCGCATCCGGTTTGATCGTGCCATGGGGAGATTCCAAGGCTCTTGCAGGAGCAATCTCACACATGATGCACAATCCCGAATTATCCCGGAACATGGGTTTGGCCGGCCGGGAAAGAATGCGCAAATTTTCCGCAGACCGGGAATTTCATGGATGGCGTGAATTATATGGAGAATTGCTGGAGTTCTGAATGGGTTCAAATAGAAAACTCTATCCTGAAAACCATTGGATCAGGTCCGAAGATCCTGAGCAGGCGCTCCAGACTTATCTAGAGCAACAGAGTCTGGCATACAGCCGCATAAAGAACGAGTTCGTGCAGGAATTGCTGGGAGATCTCCGAGGTAAGCGGGTCCTCGATTACGGCTGCGGAGGCGGACTTTTCACGGTTCATGCAGCGAAGAACGGTGCTGCTCGCGTTTTCGCCGTGGATGCCGAGGAATCCGCTGTGGAAACCGCGCGTTATTTTGCCATGCGTGAGGGTGTCGAATCCATGTGCACGTTCATGGTTCGCGACGAATTTCCCACGTTTCCGAATGGTGAACGATTTGACGTCATTCTCATGAAAGACGTGGTCGAACATGTTTTGGACGACGGAGCGCTATTCGACAAAGCCGCTCTTGCCGTCAATCCTGGAGGTCAGCTCGTTGTAAGCACTCAGAACGCACTCTCCATAAACTATTTAATCCAGGGAACGTATCATCGATGGTGGCTGGGTAACAAGAACTGGTATGGATGGGATGAAACCCATGTGCGTTTTTATACCTCGATGACTCTGGCACGAAAGCTTAAGAAAGCAGGGTTCTCCTGCACTGACTGGAGGTCCGTGTACATCATACCGTACAAGCTCCCAGCCGTTCCGGGGTCAGGCAAAAAGTTCTTTCGCATCGACGTTCTCAGCGGGATAGATCGTATTCTTGGGGGAATATTCCCTTACAACCGGCTCGGCTGGAATATCATCGTGAAAGCGGAAGCATCGCCACTGGTGAAGGAACGTACACCGAACCTTCAAACGGTTCCCGGAGCACTCCCCGTGTCCCTTGCCACATTATGCAAAGAAATGTGAACTCAAATTTCTTGAGGAATCAAGTTCGTTTGTTAGTCTTTTGCTAAGCCTCTGCAAGTGGTAAAGGATGCGCCGGTCCTTACCTGATGTGCGATACTGTTCTTGGCTGTTTGATGTGACGTGCTTAATTCCACCCGATGCTGTAAGCATTGCTAACCTATTATCACTTCTCAAAAAACTCTGTTGACAGGCTGATTTGTTTATTCTAACCTACGTCACCGCTTGGTAAGACCGCTTTTCTGATTTTCGCGAGGGATGGGATGGCTTTTCTCAATCGTCTCCTGGGCCTTATAGACTCAATCAACGAGTGGGTAGGCCGGGGCGTGGCCTGGAGTACGTTCGGGCTGGTTCTGGTCGTCTTTACAGACGTCATAATGCGTTATCTCTTCAATAAAAGCTACGTTTTCGCCCAGGAACTGGAATGGCATCTTTTCTCATTCATTTTCCTTGTGGGTGCCGGGTATACTCTGCTCCATGACGGTCACGTCAGGGTAGATATCATTTACCAGGCACTGGGACCGAAAGGAAAGGCCTGGATAAATTTCCTGGGAGTCCTCTTCTTTCTCATTCCCGGTTGCTATCTCGTCATCAAAACCTCTTATTTTTTCACCCTTTCCTCCTGGGAAGTCCTGGAAGGTTCCTCTGACCCTGGCGGAATCCCGTACAGATACATTGTCAAGAGTTTCATCCCTGTGGGCTTTTCACTTCTGCTGCTGCAGGGCATTTCTATGGGCATCAAGAGCTTCCTCGTAATACTTGGTGTGCCGATGCCTGAGGAAGAAGCCTGATGGAATACTTGCCTGCATGGATGTTCTTGTTCCTCACCATCGTTTTGATGGCTGGATTCCCGGTCACGTTCACTCTTCTGGGGACTTCCCTCATATTCGGATTGATAGGATTCGGCTGGTCTTTCTTCAATCTTTTACCACTGAGAATATGGGGAGTGATGAACAACATCACTCTCATGGCCGTTCCCCTCTTTGTTTTCATGGGTGTTATGCTCGAGCGTTCCGGCATGGCGGAAGAATTGCTCGATACCATGGGCATGCTCTTCGGCCGAATCAAGGGGGGACTCGCAATGTCGGTGGTTGTGGTGGGTGCGCTCCTGGGAGCCTCGACAGGGATTGTGGGAGCGACGGTTGTGACTATGGGACTTCTTTCGGTACCCACAATGGTTCGGCGAGGTTATCAAAAAGAACTGACAACGGGAACAGTAGCCGCATCCGGTACGCTGGGGCAAATCATTCCACCGAGCATTGTTCTCGTATTGTTGGGTGATATTGTGGGAGTGCCTGTTGGAGACCTCTTCATGGCGGCAGTACTCCCGGGCATGATCTTGGTGGCTCTTTTCATCATCTATATTTTCATTGCTTCCACGTTGTTCCCAAAGATTGCTCCGCCCATCTCGTGGGATGAATACGGAGATATGACCCAGTTTCAGCTTACCATGAAAGTCCTCAAGGTCCTGGTGCCTCCGCTATTTCTGATTCTTGCGGTTCTCGGTTCCATATTCGTAGGTGTTGCGTCACCCACGGAGGCCGCGGCAGTGGGGGCAGTAGGAGCGACTGTACTCACTATATTCAACAAGAATTTTAATTTGGAAATATTGAGAGGAGTCATGATTCAGACCATGAAATTAACAAGCATGGTCTTTATCATTTTGTGTGGGGCTGCGGCATTCGGGCTCGTTTTCAGAGGACTTGGAGGAGATACTCTCGTCAGGGGCTTTCTTGGGGCGCTTGCACATGCGTACAGCAAATGGGTGGTTCTGGCCATTGTAATGGGAATCATTTTCATTGCAGGCTTCTTCCTGGATTTCATAGAGATCACGTTTATTCACGTTCCGGTTTTAGCCCCCGCAATGATCGAATTCGGTTTTGACCCGTTGTGGTTGTGCATCCTTATAGCAGTTAATCTTCAGACTTCTTTCTTAACCCCGCCCTTCGGGTTCTCTCTCTTTTATCTAAAAGCCGTAACTCCTCCAGAGATAAGCACGGGAGATATATACAGGGGGATAATACCTTTTGTTATTCTGCAAGCTTTAGCAGTGATGATTGTCGCTCTTGTTCCCAGTCTTGCGACATGGCTGCCGAAGGTTGTGTTTTGATGCCGATACGTATTCCGGACGAAAATATGCATTCCGAGTTTCCCATGTTTGTCGTCTGAATGATATTTTTCTCACAGGAGAAGAACCTGCTCGTCAGTGCATGGAATTTCCAGAAGACCTAACACGCTGAGTTAAAGCAAAAGCATGGAGGTGAGCTATGAAGAGACGTGACTTTCTGAAAACTGCGGGCGTTGCGGCTGGGACGACGGCTGCTTCAGCTACAATCGCAGCCCCGACGGTATGGGCCCAAGGTAAAAAATACCAATGGAAAATGGTCACTACCTGGCCACCCAATTTTCCGGTTCTGCAGGTAGGTGCGGAGCGGTTTGCCAAACGGGTTCAGGAGGCTACCGAAGGTAGAATAACCATCCAGGTTTTTGCAGGCGGTGAACTGGTTCCTGCCCTGGGATGCTTTGATGCCGTATCAAACGGGACAGTCGAAGTGTTCAGTGGAGCCGCTTACTACTGGGCGGGAAAAGTCCCTGCAGCTCAATGGTTTTCGGCAGTGCCGTTCGGTTTCAACCCCCAGGGAATCAATACCTGGTTCTATGCCGGCGAAGGGCTGAAGCTGTGGGAAGAAGTGTACGCTCCCTTCAATCTGGTTCCCAGGCCGCAGGGGAATACCGGTGTTCAGATGGGTGGATGGTTCCGCAAAGAAATGAAGACCATGGATGATTGGAAAGGTCTCAAAATGCGGATCCCCGGGCTCGGAGGCAAGGTGGTCGCCAAAGCAGGCGGAACAGTTGTACTCCTTGCGGGCGGCGAAATCTTCACGTCTCTGGAACGTGGTGTTATCGATGCGACTGAATGGGTCGGACCGCTTCACGATCTCCGATTGGGTCTGTACAAGGCGGCCAAATACTATTACTATCCCGGTTGGCACGAACCGGGCACCTGCCTCGAAGTTACCTTCAACAAGAAAATCTATGACGGATTACCCGCAGACCTGAAGACAATACTCGATTCCGTGGCCATGGAAACGAATCTCTGGAGCCTGTCCGAATTTGAGGCCCAGAACGGCGCAGCGCTCGAAGAATTGATCAATAAACACGATGTTGACCTTAAGATGTTTCCGGAACCGATGCTCCAGAGTCTTCACAAGCTGTCCGAGGAAGTACTTGAGGAAGAAGCTGCCAAAGATCCCATGTCAAAGAAAGTTCATGAAGCTTTCAAGAAATTCAGGTCACAGATCGGACCGTGGGGAACAGTATCCGAGATGGCATACTATGACCATCTGTTTGGAAAATATGCTCTGAAACGAAAGTAACGTTCAGAAGAACCCATGATGAGGGAACAGGTAATGCTGCCCTTGTCATGGGTTTGGAACCTATCGGTTCCTTACGTTTGTGACTGCACTCACCACGTCACGGGCACTCAGTACCGCCACACCTATGTTGACGATTTCCTGCACTCCACGATCATACAAGCCCGAGATTGCATCATTTACCAGAACGACCCTGAAGTCGCGTTCGCTCGCTTCGTAAATCGTGGTTCTCGGGCAATTGGGAAAATTGCATCCCGCCATTACCAGTGTGTCGACTCCGTGTTTTCTGAGATGCTCTTCAAGAGAAGTTTTATAGAATGCTCCGAACCGCGGTTTGTAGAGAATCCATTCCCGCGAACCGATTTGTTGGAATTCCCCTCCAAGGAGTCGTTCATCATCCAAGACTACAGAAGGGACCGGCAACAGATCCTCCATGATCTGAGAACCGGACGATCCGGGTTCTGCTATTCGTGAGCCGCTTCGGACGCTCGCGCGTCTGCAGAGATCGACATTCGATCCGTCGGAAAGATATAGTCTTACAATGTGAACAATGGGCAAATCTGCTGCGCGATACGTTTCGGCAACGCGTTTCATTTGAGGCAAAGCCTCCTCGGTTCCCGGAATGCAAAACACGGCACCGGGGAGTGAAAAATCCCGTTGCACGTCAATTGTCAAGAGCGCCGATTTGTCCCAGTGTGGGCTTGTGTAATCATCCATGAGCATGCCTTTCTGTTACTCGCTACCGAGCGTTTCAGCTTATAGTTGTTTTTAAGTGAAAACAAGGACTGAAAAAAGTTACGGACAAATCGAGCTGGAGGTGCCACAATATACACACGTACTCTTCTCTCTGCTCGGAATGAGCATAGACCAAACCCTTCTGCCACCTGCTTTTGAAAGGAGGCTCTTCAATGGAATACAAGAACATTGATGGTGCGGTATATTCGCGCTACGCCTTGAGCCCTCCCATAATCAACTCGGAATTTGCATCGGAATACGGTATTCAGGCGCCATGCCTTATAGAACCGGGTCAATATTCGGGCCCTGAAGTAGGGCGGAATGTCAAACTAAGAATAGTCGTAAACCACGGGACCAAGAAGATGACCTGTCATGGAACCATCGATTGGGTCCAGTCGGACGAATCCGGTACATATCATGTCGGGTTCGGTAATCTGTCTCTGAGTGACGAAGAATTCAAAATTCTGACTCCACATTTTGTCACCGGTTCTAAAATCCCTGTGGAATTCGTCCCAAAAGTACGAGAAAAAGCTGCCGAAGCAGATCCTGTAGTTGTTACCACTGTCGCTCAGGAGATTTTACGGTACAAAGCAGTACATTTTCCGGTCAGTGTTATCGAACTTATAGACGAGCATCGCGGGGAGGATTCCTTTTCGGAGTTTGTCACAAAAGCGGTACGCTCGTACATCAAACAAGCACAGTGAGATCTCCGGCGGAACGGAAACCGTTCATCATGCATCCTGTACAACCGAGAAAGGAGTGTACGCAGATGAACGCGTTAACAAAATTGTCCTTGGCTTATGCAGCGGGTACGGTGGGTGGTTTGGCCAACGGTCTCGTTGTGTGGCTTTTCGGATATCTGGGTATAACTGCACTGATGGGTGTAAGAATCGCACCTGCCTTGACCGCTGACATGCTATATCCCCGGCTTGTGTGGGGTGGGTTATGGGGCTTTCTATTCCTGCTCCCTTTTCTCGAGACGTCCCCCGTTCTGAGAGGAATCGTTTTCAGTATAGCTCCCAGTCTCGTGCAGTTGTTTATTGTGTTCCCGTCAAAAATACCTGATGGAATGCTTGGGCTCCCGCTTGGGGCAGCGACACCGCTTTTTGTGCTGTTCTTCAATATTGTCTGGGGAATAATCGCATCATACTGGTTCCATATCTTGGTAAAACGCTCCTGACGGACCGGCTGAAAAAGATTGCGGCTTCATGATTCCGTATCCTACGGACTTGCGGTCAAGATGATTCCATGGAGCCAGCGGCACGGACCTGCTCTGCAGGACCATTGCGCCAAATCGGCGTCGATCCCGGGTACAGAGGTGCCACTGACCTGTGGAGCCAGGTCAGCGGAGTAAGCATCTCGGATGTAAAATGGTGTCGCACACCCTGATCCATCAGCCGGAGGATCAAACGGTTAAGAAAATACGCTGCCGACAAAATGATGGAGCTGTGGAAATCTCGACGAGGATCTTTTATACAATTTCTGAAGCGACGAGGATTGACGAGCCAACTGTTTCAACAACCTCATCGTTTGCTTGAAACGGCAAGATCCTGGGGGCTGGCATACCTTAGTAAAATCGATTCCTGCATCCGCATAATATCTGGCCACCCTCTTGAAAACTGCAGGTTTCAAGTCAGGACCGAATCTCAGCCCCAAAGTGTGGATTCCCTTATCAATACATAATTTACAGAAAGCATGTCCTCGCTTCAATTTCTGTATCTCCTGAAGTGGGGATGCCAAGAAATCCTCTACAGTAAATCTCGTTGGATCGTACACGAGTGAGCAGAGCTGAACTTCACCACGCGCATTCAGTACGATTTGATCTTCAAGAAAGCTGCAGGGAAATCGTTTGAAGGGACCTGCAAGTTCCATTAACTCTTCATAGGGGAAGACAAGGACATCTAACAATTCCGGCTCGTTCCTTCGCATCTCTTCACGTCTTATACCATTTCGCCAATAAATCTAATAAAACCGAGAGGTCCGGCAGAGACGCCGGACCCTACCATCAGCCGGTAGTGGCCGTGCCTCCGTGCCGGCCAAAATTGGATTCCCAAAAGCGAATAGGTATTACAGGGTCGGACAGGTATGCGATAAGTTTTTCCAGAGGAAGCAGAGCTGCAATGGATTGTCGGAAGAAAAAACCCAAAGATAAGGCAAAACTTCGCATGAGAACAAGGTCGTCCAGATTTCCCAAATAACGTATGAAATTTACTTCTATTCTTGTTTTACTGTCTGTGCTTTGTTTCGTTTCTGCAAGCCATGACATATTTTCCTTCACTTTTTGTATGTCTCCGCCCCGGTGCGTCTTTGCATATGTATACTGGCTGTATCCGGAAATGCTGATCACGAAATTCGCCGGATTTTCGGCAACTACACGATCGATATTGCGTCTGATGTTCAAGTTGGTGCTGATGCCGCAAGGGATACGGTATGCGTTCACCACATTGATGAGCTCCGGAAGCATAGGATTGAGAAAAGGTTCGCTCCAATTGTACAAGTACACAAAGGAAATGTTACATTCTTGTGTTGCCTTTGCGAGTATCATATCCAAGAGTTCCGGTCTCATACATTCGTTCTTTCCTGTATTGTTCCCGGCGTTTCCTTGTGGACAGGAAGGACATTTTAAATTGCATCGAGATGCTACATCTATTGAAAAGGAATAATTCTTATTCACAATATCTCCTCAATAACGAAACGAAAGCGCAACATGAAAGTAATTTTAAGTAACTCAGTATTCTGAAGTGCTGTTTTGGTTCCATCTCAAAAATGTACTTATACGCCTCCTGATAAGATTAATACCGGGCGGAACTAATTTATCGTAAGAATGATCAAAGCTCTTGAAGGGAATTTGTCCAGGTACATCTGGTGGCTATTGAATTGTAACGTGGGCTCGGCAAAAATTTTAACCCCTATAATTATCGGAGGGAAAATCATGAGAAAATTGTTACGCTTACTCATTGTCAGCTTGCTATTCATTTTGAGTGCCATGCTTTTTACTGCCTCTGACATGTTTGCTCAGGGACGAGAAAAATCACCCCCCCCCTCGATTACCTGAAAATGTAAAAGAGCCCGGAGTGCTCGATAAACTTCCATTCGATGCAGCACTGGAAGCTCAGACGCCGCGGCAAGTACCAGTGACAAGACCCGAGCAAAAACAAACAGAAGTGGATCGCCCCGAGAAGTTTGCGCCTCAGAATGCTCAGCCTTCATCACCGGCATTCAAAAACCAGCCGGATGACGGCAAAGTTCTCGGTTTTGATTTTTATCGCGACCCTTTGAATTCCAAGAAACCCATGATGACCTTTGAGGAAATATACAAGGCTGATGTTGCCGAAAAAGAAAAGGTCATGGATACACAACGCGCGCTATTGCATCAACGCTATGATTTGAATCCACGTCTTTCCAAAGACGTCTTCATGACACGAGGCAAGCCGATTCCGGTGGGCCCGACAGCAAAATTGGCGACGGGAATGACCTGGGAAAAACTTGCAGACCTGTCGCCGCAAGAAATTCGTGAAAAGAATCTTTTTCCGTATCCGTCTCTGCCGCACCCGAAACAGGTTGCTGGTGGACAGGTTTTTCCTCGGATGCAGATCCTGATGTTTCCGCGGCTGGAACGATTCGACGTCGATTTCGATCTGCCCGATGCGTTTCTGCCGGAGTTTCCTCCTGCCATTTTTCTCTCGAACAGGCCTGAAATGGGGGATGTTTCCAGAGGTCAGGTGGTTTCTATCAATAATTACTATTCATTGTTCAAAGATCTCCTCACTCCGGTGCAACTCGATGGATTGCGGATGCTCCTGACGCCGTTTCCACAGGAGGAGTTCAATCCCACAGACGATCGCAAAACACTCCATCCTTCGCTTGGCGTCACCTGTTTCGACTGTCACGTCAACGGCCACACCACTGGTCAATTCCATCTCAATCCGGATACGAGACCTGAGGAACGACGGATGCGCCTGGACACAACAAGTCTTCGAGGCATGTTCAATCAGCAGATTCACGGTTCAAAGCGCAGCCTTCGCTCGGTCGAAGATTTCACTGAATTCGAATTTCGAACGGCTTATTTCAATGGGGATCCCATACATGCAATGAAGAAAGGATTCACCATCATTCCACGTGTCCAAGTTGCGCACATGGCTCAGGTTCAGAACATGCTGGATTTTCCGCCAGCACCGAAACTTGACATTACAGGTCGCTTGGACCCCAACAAAGCCACACCCCAGGAAATGGAGGGAGAGAAACTCTTCTATGGAAAGGCTCGATGTTCTGCCTGCCATATTCCCCCCACGTTCCTGGATCATCAGCTAAACGATCTCCATCTGGAACGTTTTCTGAACGAGCCGGGTGACGGTCCAATAAAGACTTTTACGTTGAGGGGAATAAAAGAGAGTCCTCCGTACATGCACGACGGCCGATGTCTCACGCTTGAAGATACCGTTGAATTCTTCAACATCATCATGCAATTGAAACTCACGAAAGAAGAAAAAGCCAGCTTGGTAGCCTTCATGAGACAATTGTAATCCGGCGTCGGTCTGCGGCCGGACTCAGGAGGATGTTGCCTAGTATCTGTAATGAAGCAGTTTCCTCGGCGCGACTCGATGATATTTGGTGGGATTGTTGAATATACAGTTCCGAAACTATCCGTGAAGGGTCATTCCTGCGCGTGTCAGCCCTTTCTTGGGCGCACGCGCAACTCTTTGTAATCCTCGATTACTTTTGAGAATCACTATAATCCATTCAGAATCTGTTGGAGCAGTGTCGCTCATATCCCTAGTTGTTCGACGATCTACTCGCTTCATTTAGGCGGTTCCTTGCGAACCTGCTGAGCAGAACAAAGAAAATGGGAGTGAAAAACAATCCGAAGAAAGTGACTCCAAGCATACCACTGAATACGGCTGTTCCCACGGCCTGGCGCATCTCGTACCCTGCGCCGCTTGCAATCACAAGAGGCACAACTCCAAGAATGAATGCGAAGGAAGTCATAAGAATAGGGCGGAGTCTCAGCCGAGATGCCTCGACCACTGCCTGATGTCTTTCCGTTCCTTGTTGCTGCAGGGACGAGGCGAACTGCACGATGAGAATGGCATTCTTGCACGCCAGCCCAATCAGAACAACAAACCCGATCTGAGTAAGAACATTGTTTTCCAGTCCTCGTATCCAAACGCCGGAAACGGCAAACAACAGACACAGAGGAACAATGAGAATCACCGCCAGCGGCAAAAACCAGCTCTCGTATTGTGCAGCCAGGGTCAAGAAGACGAAAAACACTGCCAGAGGAAAGATGTAAAGAGCAATGTTCGTTGCAAGCCGCTCCTGATAAGCTATTTCCGTCCATTCAAACGCCATGCCCGGAGGAAGAAGCTGAGCAGCCAAACGCTCCATGGTATCCAGACCTTGTCCTGAACTGAATCCCTGTCGAGTCGAGCCGCTTACATCTGCGGCGGGATACAAATTATAGTGGATAATACGATCCGGACCCGTTGTATTTTGCACTTGCACCAGAGACCCCAGCGGCACTATCGCACCCGTACTGCTCCGAGTCTTCAATTGCATGATCTCTGAGGGATCGTTGCGAAATTCCGACTGGGCCTGAGCCGTAACGCGATAGGTTCGACCCAGTAGATTGAAATCATTCACATATACAGATCCCAAGTACACTTGAAGGGAATCGAAGACATTATTGAGCGGAACATTGAGCATCGCCGCCTTTGCTCGATCGATATCCAAATACAATTGCGGCGTAGTCGCTCGGAACATGGAATACACTTGAGCGAACTCCTGTTCCTTATTTGCCGCAGTCACGAGAGCTGCAGCCACGTTCTGCAGACGTGCGTAATCAGCGCCGGAACGATCTTCTATGAGCATTCTGAAACCGCCGCCAGTCCCGATACCCGGGATGGGAGGCGGTTGGATCACAACTATATTCGCCTCCTGAATGGTTGAAAGCCGTTGGCGCAGTTCCGACATAATCTTCTGAGCAGTCAAACCTTTCTCAGACCTGGACGAAGCTTCTTCAAGAGGAGTGAAAATCGCAGCCGCATTGGAACTCTGGGTTCGAGTGGCACCGGAGAATCCCACGACAGTCATAGCATTAGCCACTCCGGGAGTTTTCAGTGCAATTTCCGTGGCTCGCAGGGTTACGTCGTTCGTTCGGTATAGGGATGCACCGCTGGGCAATTCAATGCTGACAATCAGATATCCTTGATCCAAAGTTGGAACGAACCCGGTAGGGACCTGCTTGAACACAAAATAGGTGAAACCCAAGAAAATCACATAGAGAACAAGACCCAATCCTGCAATCCGAACCAGGCGTTTCACAATTCCCGCATAGGCATTTTGGGTTGCACTGAACAGCCGGTTAAATCCGCGGAAGAACCAGCCGAAGAGAAAAGAATAGATACGTGCCATGTATCCGGTGGATTCTGTCTTGGGTCTTAGCAGCAAGGCCGAAAGAGCAGGACTTAGAGTGAGCGAGACAAAAGCAGATATAATCGTGGATACCGCGATGGTCAAGGCAAACTGGCGGTAAAATTGTCCGCTGATACCTCCAAGAAAAGCTGTGGGTATGAAAACTGCACTGAGCACCAGAGCGGTGGACACAAGCGCGGATCCAACTTCATCCATGGCCTTATGGGTTGCTTCTCTTGGCGCAAGACCGCTCTCAATATTTCGTTCGACGTTTTCCACTACCACAATGGCATCGTCGACCACGATTCCGATTGCTAGCACAAGTCCGAAAAGAGACAGGTTATTGAGTGAGAAATCAAGTGCCAGCATAACAGCGAACGTTCCTATGAGGGACACGGGAATTGCCAGAAGAGGAATAATCGTCGCACGCCAACTCTGGAGGAAGACAAATATAATCAGAGTCACCAGGATCGCGGCCTCGACAAGAGTCACGTACACTTCGCGAATGGATTCCTCGACAAAGACTGTCGGGTTATGCACGATCCTGAATTCCAGGCCCGGTGGAAAATTGGCAGTCAGTTCCTGCATGCGATCCCTCACCTCATGCGCGGTAGCGACTGCATTTGTCCCCGGCAACTGAAAGATACCCATTCCCACAGCCGGTTGACCGTTCAGGAAACTATTCTGCGCGTAGTCCATGGCTCCCAGTTCAACACGCGCAACATCCCGCACACGTACGAGACTGCCATCCAGACCGGTTTTCACGATTATGGCGCCGAATTGCTCGGGAGTCTGCAACCTTCCTTGCGTGCTGACCGGAATTTGAAAAGCCGTCGGATGTTCGAGCGGAGGTTGCCCGATGATTCCTGCAGCGACCTGGACATTCTGCTGTCTCAGCGATTGAACCACGTCACCGGCCGTGAGATTCATTTCAGCCAGCCGAGCCGCATCGAGCCAGATGCGCATGCTGTACTGACGAGCACCGAAAACGGTAACGTCTCCCACTCCTTGAAGCCGGAGAAGACTATCTCTCACCTGGAGAAACGCGAAATTCGTAATGTAGAGCTGATCATAAGCGTTGTCGGGTGAAAAGAGGTGCACCACCAGGAGAAGATCCGGAGACCGTTTCAAAGTAGTGACCCCGATTTGGCGAACCTCGCTGGGGAGTTGGGGTTCGGCAATCGAGACCCGGTTCTGAACCAGGACCTGAGCTCTATCCAGATCTGTCCCGAGTCCGAAAGTAATGGTTATTTGGAGTCCACCGTTCAGATTCGATGCAGACTCCATATAGAGCATGTTTTCCACGCCATTGATTTGTTGTTCCAGGGGGGTTGCTACGGTTTCGGCAACTACTTCAGGCGTCGCTCCCGGATACGTGGCGCTCACTACTATAGTGGGAAGAGCCACTGAAGGATACTGGGAAACCGGTAACTGCGTGTAGGCAATGATTCCCACGAGGACAATAACGATAGAAAGAACGGATGCAAAAATTGGTCGATCGATAAAGAAGTGCGTAAATCGCATAACAATTCCTCGGGGCAATCTTCACTGCGTGGCGCTTGTCGATCGTTGAGGACTTGCAGCAGCATGACGTTCGAAGATATCCCTCACCGCCTGTGGGATGGCTTCTCGGGCATTGTATGCAATTGTCCCGGGTTGTGCAGTGACGGGCTGTCCCGGTCGCGCCCTCTGAATGCCATTGATAATCACGGAGTCTGTGGGATTCAAACCGCTTTGAACGACTCTCAAGCCTTGCTCCAGAGCACCGATTTCCACATTCCTCCGCTCGACGACTCCCTTCTCGTTGACGACATAGACGACTTTATATGCCTGATCGCTCGTGATCACGTCATCGGGAATCAAAAGAACTTTATAAATGCCACTCGCGGGAGCCCGAACCTTTACAAAAAGACCGGGAGTGAATATTCGATCGGGATTCGGGGCCACTGCTCGAATATTCAGTGTGGCAGTATTGGGGTCGATTCTGTTATTTACGAAGTCTATGATCGCCTGATGGGGAAATCCCTGCTCATCTGCCAGTCCGAACCAGACGGGAAATTTTACGCCTGTGGGAATTTTGCCTTCCTGCCGTAGACGTATCCACCGCAAGTGTGCCTGCTCATCCACGGTGAAAAACACATAAATAGGATCCAGTGATACTATGGTTGTGAGCAGAATGGATTGGGAGCTTCCACCATCGATCAGATTCCCTTCTGTGACGATTGCCCGGCCTATTTTGCCGCCGATAGGGGCTTTGATTTGAGTGAATTCTACGTTGAGTTCCGCCATTGCAACAGCGGCCTCGGCTGCTTCCAATTCTCCGGCAGCCTGCCGAGCGGCTGCAAGCCTCTGATCGTACGTTTCTTGCGCATATGCTCTCTGCTCAAGAAGCTGTTTAGCCCGATTCAGCTCGATTTGCGTAAGGCTCTCTTTCGCTTTGGCCGTGGCAAGTTGGCCTCGCACTCGTTCCAGTTCGGCTTGGTACGGGCGCGGATCGATGACGAACAGCAGATCCCCTTCCTTCACGATGTCGCCTTCATTAAAATTCACGGATTGAAGATACCCGCTCACACGAGCTCGGACTTCCACGCTGTTCACGGCATCGAGCCGACCGGTGAATTCTCGCCAGCTTATGACTTCCGAGCTTATGGGAGTTGCAACCGTTACTGCTGGAGGAGGTTGTTGCACTGCTGTCGGCTGACGTTTTTCACAGGCGGTGAACAGTACGACTGTCAATAAGGCTGTGAACAAAACAGGCGCAATATGCTGTTCTTTGATTTTGGAACCTGAAAATTTGGACATAGAAACCTTTGCCACCCTCCCAAAGTCGGATCGAAATTTTTCGGATTCGGCAACACTGTTAACGTACTCATTCAACGGTCGGCCCTCGTTGATATATTCTCCTTTATTAATCCGAGTGCCGTTCCTCTGAATAAAAGCATATAATCTGCGAGGTCAAGGGTCGCGGGGTGCCCGTGCGGTTTGTCCGCGCGTTAGTGCGAATGCTATGTCATTTCCGGCTTGAAACGTTTTCCAAGGCATGCCAGAACATAAATCGGAAACAGACACAAATTACTGGAGGATTTGGTGAAAGAGATCAAAAACGTGGCAATCTTCGGAGCAGGCGCTATGGGGGCATACTATGCATCCAGGTTTTTTGAATCACCCGGATTTTCTACCGAGCTGCTTGCCCGGAATCCAAGACACGATCGATTGAAAGCTGAAGGACTGACGGTCAACGGAAAACATTATTCCATACCCGTGGTACACCCCGATGAGACTGCTTCACCTGCCGACCTTATAATCGTGGCCCTCAAGAACCATCATCTTCCAGAAGCGGTACATGACCTGAAAAATCTGGTTGGTGAGGGAACAACTCTCATTTCCGTAATGAACGGTCTGGACAGCGAAGAATACCTCGGCTCCATCTATGGCATGGATAAAGTGCTCTATGCCATTGCCGTTGGCATTGATGCTCTTCGGCAGGGAAACGAAGTCACCTATACCAATCCGGGAAAGATCTATTTTGGAGAACCCGAAAATGCGGTCCCCAACGAACGGGTCCTGAACGTTCGGAATGCGTTCGAACGAGCCGGGCTCGCATCCGAAATACCTGCAGACATGATGCGCATGCTGTGGTGGAAATTCATGATCAACGTGGGGATAAACCAGGCGTCCGCAGTCATGCGAGTGCCCTACGGAATTTTTCAAACTTCTCCGGATGCGCAAAAATTAATGGAAATGTTGATGCGGGAAGTCTTGGCGTTAGCACATCGTGTCAGTGTGAATCTCGTTGAACAGGACCTGAATGAGTGGTCCAAAGTGCTTCATTCCCTGTCTCCTCAAGGAAAGACTTCCATGCTTCAGGATATTGAAGCAGGACGGAAAACGGAGGTCGAGTCATTCGCCGGGAAAATGGTTGAGCTGGGCAGGATGCACGGAATACCGACACCCGCAAATGAGGTGGTGTTAAGCATTATCCATGTACTGGAGCAATCCGGGAAATGAGATGATTGATCGAGAAATTCACTCGACCGATTCGTGGTCGCACGGTCATTCGCTTGGGTATGAGTGGTTGTCGCCACATTCCTGAAGCTTCCGTTACGATGACTCTGGGGCTGAGTGTTAAAAGTTCTTGAAGATGGGTTTGGGAGAAACTTCTTTCAAGAAATTTCTCCCAAATTTTCTCAGCCAGCGTAGGATGCGGTGAACTCGTGATGCGCACGGGTGAACCGCATCAGTCGAGGCCTTTCGCGACCGATGCGGTTCGCTGCGCTCACCACATCCTACGTAAGCTACCAGTATTATTTTGCATCCAGAGTGAAAATGGGGGACTTTCTTTGTGAAGAGAGTGTCTCCAGAATCTCTCCAAGAAGCTTCTTATCATTTGCCGGAAACAGAATTTCATTTAGAAATTCGGTTTCCGGTGAGTGTTATACCGATTCGCTTTTTGAAATCCAATTTTGGCCGGCACAGAGGCCGGCCACTACCGGCTGATGGTAGGGTCCGGCGTCTCTGCCGGACCTCCCGGTTTTACCAAATTATTTGGCGAAATGGTACTAAAAGTTCTTGAAGGGGGTTTGGGGGAAACTTCTTTCAAGAAGTTTCCCCCAATTCT
>JBGSLQ010000041.1:0-381355 GCA_041740635.1 Desulfomonilaceae bacterium
CCCGAAAACGGCACTTTTCGAAATCCTGTCCGGTTTTACGAATTCACCCCCCGTACCTCCGGATTCCCGCACCACATCAACACTTTTCACGGGTTATCACGGGTTTTCTCGTGTCCGGTTTTGAAATGCCTGTTACAAAAGGTTTTCTACAGTTTATTTGGGAATCATGGGGTAAGTTATGGCCAAGGAATGTAACAACGGTCCACGCTTTCTGACAATTGTCTGGACAGCGCGCCTCATGGACGCGTCTAATCAGGTGATGCGGCGGAGCACGAAAAACCGGGGATGTTTCTTTCGTACTTCCTCATCTCATGCATCAGAAATCTGGCTCTTCACGAATTGGCACCCCGCTCTAAATCTGAGACTTTCTTGAATGGAAAAGCCATTTTTTGCGAGTAGAATAAGAAATTGGTTCACGAAAAGAATTCCCCTTCGAGTAAACGAAGGGGAATTGCTCATTGTTGAGAGAAAATCTCAACTATCAAGCTTAGATGATTTCGTGCAGTCTTATCGTGATGACGATATTCTGGACGTTGCCGTCAACACTGTGAACCGTGAATGTGTCAGTGAAGATATCTAATTCGTCCATTTCCAGCAGAGCAGGATTGTCACTGTCCAGGTGATAGACCCACATTCCGAGGGGGTCAATCGTAAAGGTACCATATTCACCCTCGGTTTCTGTCTGCGCTACAACAAAACTCTCACCGTTGTCCAAATCGTTTATTTCGAGGTTTCCGAACACGTCGGGTTCGCCGACAAGGACAAACACTTCACCCGTGGTGTTACCCGAGAAGGCCGCCGCATCGTTCACACCGGTTATGGTGATGACTACGTTTTGAGCCGTCCCGTCAGCACTGGTAACAGAGAAAGTGTCAGTCAGGGTCTCTCCGGCACCCAATGCCTGGATACTTGCCTGCACTCCGGCATCCAAGCTCACCGTGTACGTCCAGGCTCCAGCAGCATCGATCTCAAAGGTCCCGTAATCACCTTCTGTCGAACCACTGACGATCGTGGCCTCACCGGTGTCCGTATCCGTGACGCTCAGGGTCCCATCTGTCGTACCGACTCCGTCCTCAACAAGACCGCCCGTGGTGTCACCCGAGAAGGTCGCCGCATCGTTCACACCGGTTATCTCAATATGAATTACCTGAGGTGTACCGTCTGCACTGTGAACCGTGACATCATCGGTCATGGACTCACCTGCTCGCAATGCCTGGGCTGCAGCATCTGTCAAAGTGTAGGTCCATTGACCGTCAGCAGCTATGTCCAGAGTACCGTGACCGTCGGTCCCGATTAATCCCGTCGCCGTCTGGAAGAAAGACTCACCCTCACCAGGATCAGTTACTGTAGCCACCCCATCTACCGTGGCATCGTCCTCGGTCATCGTACCGCTAAGATTACCTCCGAATACAGCGGCTACATTGTTCACCGTCAACTGGAAGCTCTGGACTGCGGCTGCTCCACCCCCACCGTCCGAGGCACGGACCTGAATCGCATGAACTCCTTCATTACCATATATCAACGAGAAATCCGTCGGATCGAGTATCGCATTCCAGGTCGTACCGCCATCATCCGAATAGCCATAACTCAACATGTCAGCCGGAACGTCGGAGAAATACGTTGTCAGGTCTATAGCTGTCGTCCCCTCTCCCTCATTGGTCGTCATGTCTGTTATCGTACCCACCGCTAGTGGATCGACATTGTGAATCGTGATCGAAAATGAATCATATGCGGTCAGTTCGCCACCGATACCTGAATTCCCAAGGTCATTCACGGTAACAGTAAACGTACTCACTGCGTCGTTAAGGGGAGTGAAGACCGCGGTCTGGAGTGCATTATTGATTTGAGACCAGGAACCCGTAAATGTCATCAAGGAATCGTGTAAACCATCGCTACCATCCTGGAATTCTAGACCTGATGAATCTGTTAAAGTCAGATCGCCATGACTAACAGACAGTGACACTTCAAGTTGGCTGGTTCCCGAATCCACGTCGAAGACGTAAATACCTGGAATGTTAAGGTTCGAGTTCTCATTTACCGTCTGATCCCCAGGAATAATTATTACTGGCGCATCATTCACATACGAAGACGTGTGCTGTTGAGTGTACTGGAAATCGTTACCCCAAATGTACTCGCTGGAATCCCAGTCATTGAACACATGGGCTCCATTGCTATCTACAAACCACGTCTGAGCATGTTCCCATGCAGCATCATTGACAGCATCAAACCACCACCACTCGGCTCCGTTATAATGATCCTGATAGAAATAATGGAGGTCATCTGCATTATAGTAGGTCCCGTTCCAATCGTTGTAGACCCATGTCCACTCTGAATTAAGTTGGCCCGCGTACCATGTGAATGCCGGCTCCCAGTTCTGGTCGGTGATATCGTCAAACCAGAGCCAATCACCTGTAGCACTCTCCTGAGCCCAGAACTGATGGTCGCCATGGCTCCATAACGTGTAACCGTTTGCATTTTGCGCCCACCACCCTGTGTTCTCGTTCCAGAACCAGTCGCTGGATTCTTGCCACCACCAGCCACTGCCATTATCTTCCACCCACCAGCCGTTGTCGACGTAAACCCAGCCGAGGCTGTCGACTTGTTCGGAACCAGCACTTTGATCGTGAAGATCATGCACATCAGTCACCGCTCCGTCCAGAACAATTCGTTCTTCCAACTGCTCCAGGACGAATCCCCGATCTGCTGCAGCATAACCACCAAGCAAACTACGCGACCCAAGCTTCTTCATAAGAAAGCCCCCCAATGAGAACTATTGAATAGAGAATGAATCTCCGTGTGGTGGCCTGCAATTTTTATGCGAGGCAAGGCAACAAAATGGGGGCCATTCGCAACTCACTGAAATTACGAAATGTTATACTGACTTCAACGAAACGGTTTTTTCGAATTCGGCTTACGTTAGAGGAACAACTCTATGGGGAAGAAACCACATTTGTGGAAAGATTTCCATCCTTGTCTTTCAGAAACTACGTGAACCAAGTGCAATCCCACTACACAGGACCTTAGCATGAGCATAGCGGCCGGCTTCCCTGTCGGCCAAAATAAGTAATCAGTTCAATCTCCGGTTCTATTTTAAGTACATAGCGAACTATACCCACAATTCAAATTCCCGGATGGCAATCATGTAGTCCGAGAATGTAGCCGTCCCATTGCCCGGACCGCCAGTTTTGATGGAACCGGAAGGCAAGTATATCGTGTCAATCCCGGTACCACCATAGACGTAACCGGTGCCATCCGACCAGTAGACCACATCGTCATCCGCATCGCCGTAAATTAAGTAAAAAATACCGTCATTGGATATTATATCGTTGCCAGCCCCTCCTGATATCAATAAATACGTGCTTCTTCCATGATTGGTTATGTTGTCGGCTCCGGCATCACCGGAGATGAGGGTCACTGATCCGTAGTTGATTATGGTGTCATTACCGTCTCCGCCGTACAATTCCGAGAGAGCCGCACGATTCGTAATTAAATCATTGCCGTCATCGCCGTAAATCTTTGCGGACGAGTTCGCCGATCTTATCGTGATGGTGTCATCCCCACCCCATCCGCGCACTTCACGCACAAATTCGCTGTATACCTCAATCACGTCGTTATCAGATGTTCCCTCCACATAAATATTCTCAATTCCATCCAGACTGATTATCACGGACTGAAGCGTGACGACCCCGGTAGGCTCGAGGGGATAGTCGTAATTGTCAATTTGATAGGAGAGCACAATGTTTTGACCGTATATGTGGAGACTGTCAGAATCGTCACCACAGTCCACACCGTAGTAAGGACTTGTACAATCGTCATACAGATTAACTGTATCATTGCCCAATCCTGTAATTATTCCTGCCGTGACGGTACCCTGATTGGTAACAGTGTCATTGCCCCGTCCGGTCCAAACGGCATTAATTGTGCTACCTGGTGACAGGTTAATCGTGTCGTTTCCGTCCCCTGTCCAAATGAACGTCGATACCGTGCCGGCATTTGTTATGGAGAAAGTTCCATTTTCTCCGCCGAGCCTGTCGACTGTTGCTCCCGATTCGATGTAAATCGTGTTGTACCCGGCACTTCCCATCACCGAGTATGTTCCGGACCCAGACCAGAGGTTTATTGTGTCATTCTGATTAATGTCCGAGGTGGACCAGGAATCTGCTAAAATACGTTGAACGATTCCTGAATTGCCGATATGATCGGACCCAGCTTCGCCTAAAATGCTTTCTGCAGATGCCCCTGCCCAATTCAGGATGAAGTCTGCACCATCGCCGCCATGAATTGCATCGGTCACTGTTCCCATATTTCGTATGTTATCGTTTCCGGATCCTCCATAAGCGGCAGTAACGGTTCCATAATTGTATATGGTGTCGTCTCCCGCCATTCCCTGTATTTCATAAACGGTCGCTCCGGCGCCCATGGTAAAATTATCCTGTCCATCTGAGCCCATTACGTGAACTCGTTCAAAGCCGTACCAGTTTACGACATTGCTGGGAGAGAGTATATTGGCTATGTATTCAGCAGACCCCTCGTTCCCGCTCCCGGATATATAAGCGGAGTAACAATCCAGATAGATGTAGATGTCATCATCTCCGTTACCCCCATAGACAGAGCAATCGTTGAAATTTCCGAACATGTTAATGATGTCGTTTCCCGCATAAGTATTGATATGACCAACTGTTCCGTTATTGACGATGGTGTCACTTCCGGAACTGCCTTCAATCCAGTACACCTCGCATCCAGCGTTGATAGTGATATTGCAATCCGGTAGACCAGACACGTAGATGGTTTCGAATTCGCTCCAGTAAGCATCCATCCCAGATTCTCCAGTGTACCAGCCGCTTGCTGCCGTCCCCGAGATTTCAGCATTCCCGCACATTAATGAAATCCAATCAGCGCCATCTCCGCCCATCAGATAGGTATACTGGGTGCTGTAACATATCACCCCATCATTACCGCTTTCTGCATCGATGATGTAAGAATGCGTTCCGTTCGGAAGGGAAATGATATCGTCGAACGACGTGCCGTAGATCCATTCATTTCTATCCTGGGCAGCATAGAACCCGCCCTCCATGTGCACTACCCAATAACTTGTGCCACCAAACGGCCATACGAACAGGTTTACGTTCATGTTCACGACGTCCGTATCGATGAGACTCGCTCCTGACCCATTGTGTCCCAAATCATCGGTCACAATTTGAATAGTCGATTCACCGGCGAATTGTGCGTTTGGTGTGTACCTCAGACCTTCAAGGGCCAGATTGATTTCAGATTGGCTCCCAACAAGTGTCACTATTCCCGTGCCGTCACCGGTTATTGTGAGACCGGAAGGGGAAGATCCGACCAAGAGGTTTCCGTCGGGCGTGCTGAGAGTGACCTGGATTGGATCGTCCCGGCATCAGGGTCGCCGACGGAAATCTGATTGCTATAATCAGCCCCAAAAGTTAATGAGTCGAGAAATGTCTGAGTTTCGAGAGGCACGCTGTTCACAGGACTATCATTTACGGCATTCACTGTGAGCGTAAAGGTTCGAGTTGTTTCGTACTGACCGTCACTCCCGATAACCTCAATGTCCATCGAACCGTTGGAATTGAGTGCGCTGGCAAAAGTCACAACGCCGGTACCGGGGTCTATACTCAGATCTGCAAGGGCGAGGCCGCCGGCATAGAAAATGGACCCGAACCTATAGCTCAGGATACTGTCAACATCATGAAAATACGAGCTTACGTCATAATCGGAGGTTCCGAAGTCTTCGACTAGTACTGAAGCAGGAATTGGATCTGTGTAGGGCGCATCATTGACAGGTGACACTGTTATCCCGACCGATTCCGAAACCGACTGGGGACCACCGGAACCTGAATACCCCAAATCGTTTACGACCACGGATAAAACGTCAGAACTGTCGAAATTCTCGGTGGGCAGGTAAAGGATGCTCTGCAGCACAGTATTAAGTTCGTTCCACGTTCCCTGAAATTCCATTACGCCATCTTCCGTACCGTCCCCGAAGACAAAATCGATTCCGGCAATCGTGGACAGGGTCAGCAGGCCGTGATCCACGGAAAGAGTTACCTGAAGAGGACTAGTACCTGCATCGACGTCGTACACATGGATTCCGGGTATCGTGAGGTTCGAGTCTTCGGCAACCGTCTGAGGATCGGGAACAAGGACTACGGGAGCGTCGTTCACGTACGAAGATTCGTGTTGCTGAGAGTAGTGAAAGCCATTACCCCAAATGTACTCGCTGGAATAATAATCATTAAAAACTTGAACGTCCGAACCATCTACAAACCAGGTCCGATAAGACTCCCAAACAGCATCATTGATGGCATCGAACCAGTACCATGCGTTTCCGTTGTGGTCCTGGTACAAAGAGTGAAGATCGTCAGCGTAATACTCGGTCCCATTCCAGTCGTTGCAGACCCACATCCACTCCGAATCGACCTGGTCTGCAAACCACGTGAATGCCGGTTCCCAGATGTGATCGGTGACATCATCCCACCAGAACCAGGCATTCGTGGAAATTTCATTTGCCCAATACTGATGCTCCCCGTGATACCAGTACGTGAAGTTGCCGGAATCCAGCTTCCACCAGCCGGTGAGCTCATTCCAGTACCAATCGGTGGCTCTTTCCCACCACCAACCGCTGTCGTTGTTTTCTTTCCACCAGCCGTTGTCGATGTAAGTCCAGCCGAGTTTGTCCGTATGACCGCCATCTGCACCGAGGTCCTGCACATCATAGGCATCATCGAGTGTTCCATCCAGAACGATTCGTTCTTCCAGTTGCTCTAAAACGCGCCACTGTTTGGCAACACCCCCGACGCTACAGAGAAAAGGGCTCCTGTACTGTGTGGGACTGTTCATCGGAAAGCCTCTCCTCCAAAAATCCCCATATATTATTGTATAGTAGATAAGGAAAGATTGTTATTCAACGTCCTACCTGCAAGTATAAATGGAAGGCATACATTTTGATACAAAAAACTTCGGACAAAACGAACATGCAAAAACATTTCGACAATTCAGTTTTGATTCAAATTTCTACTGTCACAGCAATTCGATATGCAAACAGATTACTTAAAATGATCCCATCCGTGTGGAGTCAACGCGCTGACTGTGCCGTCGGGATGTACGAGTTCCGCATTTCCGGTGCCAGTCACCTCTCCGATGACGGTGAGCACGAGACCTTCCTCATCTGCTTCCTGGAGAAGGACGTTCGCTGCTTCACGCTTAACTGCTGCCAGGAGCACGTAATCTTCTCCTCCGTGAAGAATCCAATCGAGAGGATCTTTGTTCATCAGTTGAGCCGCAGTAAACAGAGCAGGGAGTGCAGGCAGTTTGTCTGCGAAAACACGTGCTCCGACTTTGGACTGTTCGCAAATGTGATTGAGATCGGAAGACAAACCGTCCGATACATCAATGGCAGCAGTTGCTGCACCTGAACTGGCAAGGAATCGTCCTTCAGGCACGTGCGGTCTGGGGCTGAAATGGGCCTGGATCAAGGGTGCCGCTACTTCTTCGTCAAGCGTCGTTTTACTCAGCAACAGGTCAACACCGGCAGCAGATGCGCCCAGAGGACCGGTAAGCACAAGAGCGTCTCCGGGTTTTGCTGTGCTTCGGAGCAGCAGTTCCGTGCGAGGGACGATGCCGGTTACAGCGACGTTTATTACCAGATGTCCCGCGGATCGCGTTGTATCGCCGCCCAGGAGATTCACCTCAAAACCTCGGGCCATTTCAGCCATTCCGCGGTAAAACCCATCGAGCCATTCAATTTCAATGTAATCGGGCACGGCTATGCTGATGAACGCATCGAGCGGTTTTCCTCCGCATGCTGCAATGTCCGAAAGGTTCACGGCAAGGGACTTTGCGCCCAATTCTTCGGCGGATATCCATTCAAGCAGAAAATGAACTTTTTCCACGAGCATATCGGTCGTGACAAGGAGATGCTTATCTTCAGATAGGGACAGGACCGCACAATCATCTCCGATCCCTTTAATTACTCCGTCCGATCTGATATTTCCTAATGGAGCAATGCGGTCGATAAAACCAAATTCGCCGATATCCTTCAGTTTCAGAGGAACCCTCCTCTCACGGTCATCCCGGGATCTTCAATGCTCGTCTGCAGCCGTTTTCTTCCAACTTGCCGTTTCTCATGCGGGCTTCGAGTGCAGGGTTTTCGCCAATTTCTTACGTCTGCGGGATTGTTTTCGCCGCCATTTTCGTTGTACCCAGAAAGCTTGCGTAGGATCCAGCCTTATCCATTCCTCAAATTTATCGTGGAATTGTTGGCTGATGTCGATCAGGTCCTGACGCTCGTCACCGGTCGGATGTAAATGGATTTCCTCTCCGAAAATACTCTGATATCGACCGTCTTCAAGTCTGTACGTGCATAAAGGCAGAATGCGGGCTTTACCTTCTATGGCCATTTTGGCAAAGACCTCGTTTGCCGGAGCCGGTGTGCCGAAGTAGTTCACAAAAATCCCCCGCTCGGCATCACCTCTCTGATCGGCAAGACAGGCAAGCATTTCACCTTGTTGAAGCCGTGAGATCATCTCCTTTACGACTCCTTTATGAGGAAACGTGCGTATGCCCGTGTCCTTTCCCGCTCTCGAGAACATGTACCGTGATATAAACGGATTCCTCAGGGGGGTCATGACCAGATTTAATCGAACCCCCAAATGCTTTATCGTGGCTGCGCTGACTTCAAAACATCCAAAATGAGAATTGAGGAGAACAATTCCGTCGTTTCCGGGAAGCATCGCCAGATCGAATGCTTCTTTTCCTTTGAGGAGAATGCGAGATGCCATTTCTTCTTCAGACCATTGTCGTATTCTGAAAAATTCCACTCCCAGCAAGCCAAGGTGCTCAAAACTCTTCAGGGCAGTGTGTACGATCCAATCGCGGCTTTTTTCCTTGCCGAATGCGATGGTGAGATTTTCTATTGCAGCTTTGCGCCGGTCAGGAAAGAGCACGTAACCCAACCTGCCCAAAAAACGGCCCAGAGCATTGGCTGCCCGCTCTGGCAAAGCACACAGAACTACTTCCAAAAGTTTGACCAGCAAGAACACCAGGTATTGGAAAAAGAGCGGCAGGCCCAGACGATGCATCATCTCCTCCGTTCATTTCTTGTTTTCACCATACCACATATGGGGGATAAGTTCAGAGAGACTTTGAAGAGGCTTGAAGCGTGAAGAGTCAACGGATTGGATCAAATATGACAGGTATTCGCAATTACGAGGTAAAAGACTCTACCTCAAACAAGCGGAATTTGCCTTTAACCCCTTTGAGCAGCCTGGAGCCTGCTCGCTGCAATTGGAACAGATCGCTCATCACAATTTGATCGTACGTTTCCTGTCCGATAAGAATTTGGTCGGGTTCAGCCGATTGAGAAATCCTGGAGGCGATGTTCACGGCATGGCCCAAAATCGTATAATCCATGCGTTCATCCGAACCGAAATTGCCGACGATTGCAGGCCCGGTATTTATTCCGTATCTCACCCTGAAACGCAGATGCTCGGGTAATGACTGAACTGCATTCTGGAGCTTTTCTCTTATTCTCAATGCTGCTCGAACCGCACGAGCAGGAGCATCTTCCTGAGGCAGAGGTGCCCCGAAAATAGCCATTGCGCCGTCACCGATAAACTTGTCCAGAGTACCCTGTTCGTTAAAAATAATCTCGTTTACACACTTACAGAACAAATTCAAAATTTCCTGCAACTGAACAGGCAAACATATTTCACACAGAGCAGTGAAGCTCACGATGTCGCAAAAAAAAATAGTGGCTTCGGTTTCTTTGACTGCAAGATCGGCAGCGCCTTCGAGAATCAAATCCACCACTTGCGCGGAATGGAATCTGCTCAGATTCTGACGAATCACGGCATTTTTGACCGCCTCTTCCCTGAGGAGTTCCGTAAGTTTCCACCGTTGAATCGCCAATGCGGTCTGGTGACCGATTGCTGTGAGGAGGTCAAGATCTTCCGATTGATACCCACCGACAACATCCAAGCTGTCCACATAAATGACCCCCAAAATAGTCCTTTCTTCCCAAATGGGGGCCGCCATCACGGATCGTATCCCATCGATAATTACACTTTCGCCCATTTCAAAGCGTGGATCTTCAAGCGCATTATCAGTGAGTATAGCCACGCGATCTTTCAAAATCCGGTTCACGATTGTGCTGCTAATCGGTCTGATATTCCCTTTGCCCTCGGTAGATCTCTGTTTTATCGGAATGGGAATCTCATCTTTATCACGAAGTAAAATAGTAGTTTGTGATGGATTGAAAATGTTGAAAATCTGATCCATCAAATATTCGAGAATCTCATTCAGATCTTTCGTAGCAACAAGTTCTTCGGTGATTCTGTACAGGGTGAGGAGATTTCTGTTAAGGCGCTCTCTCCTGACTTTCGTAGGAATTCGTTCGACCGTCCCCGCCGTTTCCGACAGATAGTTCGTAATCATCCCCAGGGGTTTCACCACTATTTCGGCTTCATTTCGATGCACAAAAGGCTGATCGGAGGTCAATGCTTTCATGTCAAGGGTTTGGGCATGAAAGTTGACCTTTTGTGCTTCCGGCGAATCCGGCCTGAAAAGCAGGCGAAAAGGACCCACCTGAATTACGTCTCCACTTTTTACCGTGCGCCGGTTCTTGATTCTTCGGCCGTTTATCCAGGTTCCGTTCCGGCTCTCAAGATCCTTGACAACAAATCTCTTGCCTTCCTGGAGAATGAGGCAATGATTCCGGGATACCATTCCATCTACCAGACGGAGATCGCACTTCTCGTGTCGCCCCACGATTGTCTGATCGCCCACAAATTCCTGGGCTATCTCCTGGCCGTCCGGTCTGAGTATAAGCAGGTTAAACATGGTCGGGCATTCTTCGGTTATCCCAGAGTCACGAATTCGATCAGTTTCGAAAGGTTTCTTCTGGCTTCTTCGCTAATGCGAACGATTTCAAAGCCGCAGACATAATAGCCTCTGGAATTCTCTTTCCTGGTCCAGCGACAGATGACCTCCAGATACAAAGGAGAACTTTTAAGGTAGTCGGACGCCTGAATAACGAGAGTTTTCGTGGTGTTTTCGTCAACTCTCACCCCAAAGAGCTGAACACCTTTTTCGTTTATGTCCTGAACGAGTCCGAGAAAGCGCCGAGTTTCCGCATCATATGCAGGAATCCTGAAGAGCATGTATTTTCTTGCAGCCTGTCTTCGATTCTCCCATGAATCCATAGGGGGCTCTCCTGACCCTCTCCCAAAATTCCAGCCAAGATCAACTCATTGCTAAATAAGGAAGAGTATGTTCGGTATCGATCTCCAAAATCTCGAAGCTATTGCGGCATACCGGAAGCCGCAGTTATTTTTTCTTAACTACCTTCTTGACCTTACCCTTATGCGTGTTTTCCAGGATTCGATTCACCGATCGATTCACGAGGAATCTAAAAGATCGAATCAGGTTTTCCGGGTCTTCCGCGCGATTCATTCTGCTCGCTAGAGAACGACCCGCCCTGGAGATTGTCCTCGCCTGCTGATCGACCATTTTGTAGAAAGCTGCTGGATCCTTAATCTGCAGTTGATTCAGAATGGCCGCACTGTTATCCGGCAAACCTTCGGCTTTTCGTACTATGGATTTATACTGCTCGTATCGCATTAAAATGAAATGAAAAGATTCAAGCGGATCTTCATCTGATTCAGCCAGCCTGGTGTCAAGGTAATCGGAAACTTCGAGCAAGAAACGAATAGATTCCGGGTGAGCTCGTGACATGCGCTTCACAACGTATTCAAGTACTATTCTCATGGAGAGTGCAGCAAAATCAACGGTGACATCATCCTGATAGTTCAGGCGCATCTTCTCAATTTCGCCGGCAAGAACCGTAACAGAGCGCCTGGAAATTTCCCATTCAAGCGTGAGGATTGCCTCCTGAAGTTTACGAACTGGTGATGAAGCCCGTACTGCATGAGGCTCCGGCGCGATAACCGGTGGATGTGAGACGTGCGCGGTTTTGGCCGGCTGCTGCTTGATAGTTCGTGTGACTTGCGACGTCGCTGCGGGTTTTGGAGCTGGTTTCAGTGCCGGTCTTTGAGCCGGTTTCGGCGCTGGTTTCGGTACCGGTTTCGGCGCCGGTCTTTCAATCGGATTTGGCGCCGGTGCAGGTTCCGGCAGAGTATCATTGAGAATAGATTGCATGTGGCGCTGAATTTCCTGCGCCATTATATCGTCGTAGGACGGTTCTGCTGTTTGGCTTTCGGACCGATCCGGTTTGGCCGGCACTGCGCGTGAAGCTGTAGATTGCTTTCTTTGGGCATGCGCTTCGACATTCCTCAGGAAATCTTCATCGTCGGGCAATTCGGTTTCGCCCACTTCCAATTGCGCAGTTTCCGGTGGCGGACTGTCAGGCTCCTCAACGAAAAGAGTCTCAACCGCAAGATCGATCTCACGGTCCGTTTCATCATCACCCGATGTGATTACGCTGGTGGACGGCCGTTCGGGAGTTTCATCAAAAGAACTGACAAAAAGGCTGTCTACGGCTTCATCAAGCGACGGACCGCCATAACCCGGGGGAGGCGCATTCTTGGGAGAAGCAGCTTTCGGTTTCTCATCAAGCCGTGCCCCTCCGGGAGATACTCCACCAAATGCCTCTTCTTCAGTCGGGGCTTCTACAAAGAACGTGTCCACCGCCTGATCGATAAGGGCATCCAGATCTTCGTCCACCACTTTTGCCATAGATTCACTCTTCGAATTCACGAGGATTTGAGCTTGTGATGCACAGATTTAATCGTAATCTTGCTTATTTCTCGTAGAGTTTCGAATACGCCGGGACCCTGCAGAGCGCTGGCAAGCACCGTCGGTGCAGGAGTTTTCAGCATCGAATTCAAATCTACATCCATTGTTTCTCTTGCCATAACCGGTATGACACTGCCTTCCAGGTCGCGTTTATTCAATTGCAGGACAAGTGGCAGCTCATCCATGTCCAGATTGTCTTCCGCCAGATTCTCTCGCAAGTTCTGGAGACTCTCCTTATTGGCTTCCGCTTGAACTTCCATGGAATCAGCAACGAAGACCACCCCATCAACCCCTTTCAACACCATTTTGCGGCTCTCGTTATATAAAACCTGGCCCGGGACGGTATAAAGTTGGACCCTGATGTTGAATCCGCGAATTTTGCCCAGGGAAAGGGGAAGGAAGTCGAAGAACAGCGTTTTATCACCCCTGGTGTCAATGGATATCATTTTACCCATGAACTGAGCATTCATCTTTTGATTCACGTACAAGAGATTAGTGGTTTTGCCGCATCTCCCGGGACCATAGTAAACCACTTTGACTTGAATCTCTTTTGCGCTCTTATTTATAAACGCCATACTCAAATCTCCCTTTTGGGAAGCTTCTGTTCCAGCAGTTGAGAAACTTCGGAGATCTTCAATCGCAAGAGTCCCAGGGATAACTGGTTATCGAAAATAGTTACGATGATGTATTCCGTGCCGACTCGACTGAAATGAAACGATTCATTATGTCCTTTGTAAAAGAGAAGCACGAAATCGCGTTCTCCAATCAAGCGGGCAATCTGTTCTGTGGCTGCGAAATTAGCTGCAGCAACTGCTGCAAGGGAAACAACATCCAATTGTATTTTGTTGCCAACAGTGCAGATAAGCGATCCTGCGTTATCGATAATAAGCACGGAAGAGATGCCTTCAGTAATAATTTCACGATTGAGCAGTTCTTTCACGTCTTCAAGGACGTCCATGCTGACAATGATATCAGCGCTGCGTCCTGTTTTTATTCTTTCGGCACGTTCGAGTTCTCTGTCCAGCATTGCCCTTTCCAGGAGCGCGTCTGAGGATACATCCCGCCGGGGACCTGCAAGGTGCTCGATGTGCAGTATTTCGGGAGAAAGGAGAGCCTCGAATTCTTCCCAGTTCATTTTGCCTGAGCTGAATCGATTCTGAAAAGAGGCATGTTCTACCACTCTACTCTTCAGGGCATCATTACCGAGCTGATCCGCTGCTGCCTCCAGTATCGATCTCAGCTTGGAAATTTTGTCCATATATTCCTGCTGGTTGACCTCTGTCTTGGCTTCCTGCAGAAATTTTTTGCAGGCCTCTGCGTAGGCCCACAACAAAGATGGAAGTTTGCCCAGAATTTCAACTTTTTCGGACCCCTTAAAAATATCCTGATACGCACCATCTTGAGACGTCATTTCAGGCATCCTTTTCGCTCACTGCTCTCACGCCATTGACCTTCATCAACGGACAACTTCAAACCCTGTGCTGATCAATGGAACCATTCCCTGCAAATAAAAAATACATTACACAAAAAACAGCCTGTTCCGTGATCTAGGTGTGCACGAGACTTTACCATAAAATAATGTTTTTTTTAAGGCTATAATCGTATACGGCCAATTATTGTGACTTAAACATACATTGTAAACCGTTCTTCGAGAAGTTTTCCCGGAAATAACCCACTCTGGACATCCAAGAAAATACCCTTAAAACGGTGACTTAAGGCGGTCAAGCCCTATCTCCTTTTGCTTCCACCAGGCGGCGGGCCTGAGTCGCGATTGCTCCCGAGACGTTCTTGCTTTTTGCCAGTTTTCGCAAGTCCGGCACCCGTATTTGGGACAGGAGCTTCATCGCAATTGGAATCGGGGTCTTGGAATTACTCGCGAGATTCAGCTTAATAGTGTAGGATTTCATCCATTCCTTTGTGCCTGCGATTTGCCGGAGCACGTCCTCGCACACTTGACGGGACTTGGAAATTGTCTCTACTTCAGACTCTTGGAGCTTTGGACTCTTGGCAACTGCTACGGCAACCATCTTGTTCGAATCTCGTACGAGAATATCTCTTGCCTCTTTCGATCCCATGAGAGCCAATTTTATTTTCTCTGCTACTCCCATATTGAGTATTTTATTGTACAGACTTTCAAATTCCGCTTCTGACAGCTCCCACTCCGGCAATTCACCCGGCCGCGGCACGCTTGCCATTTCAGTGGGTATCAGCTTCATCGCCTCGGTAAAGAAGTCAAGAAGCGTCTTGTCCATTGAAACGGGAAAACCGGGATCTGCCGGACGAATCAGAAAACGTATGCCGTTCCATGAAACAAGAGCCGCCATGGATTGGAGCGATCCCTCTTTTCCGTTGACATATGCGTGAAGCACTCTGCTCTTATCTCGATAGATTTCTCCGGAACCTTCTTCACAGACAACGGACATGAGTACGGGAACAGGGGTGCCTTCCAGAGCCGAAAGCGCTTCAAAAATGTCCATTACGCCGAGATGTCCGATAATCAGGCGACCGGTCCCCTCGATCTCCTGTGGGTCGAATGCAGGCGTTGTCATTTCCAGCAACTCTTCAGCCGCAGAGGCATCCATATTTTCCTGGTGAAAGCAGGTTCTTGTGACATAACGGAATCTGATGCCCGTTATTTTCAGCATTTCCTCCAAAGCAGAAATGCCTGTCAGATCGCCCCAGGTTGCCCCAATCGGTCGGCCTTTCCTTAGGAAGATTTTTCCCGATCGGGAGGGAGACTCCAGAACAATGGTACCCGATCTCATGCCTTGTCGAGCGGATCTCGTGAGCCCAAGAATTCCGAATACCCCCAAAGGACCTTCCACCTTGAGATCGGTTTTACCGGAAAGTATGTTTTCTTCAAGATTTTCTATTTGCTGCCTTAAGTGCGGATCGGTTACCATCCCGAAGAGCTTTTCTACTACTGCCGGACTCTTTTCCAATAATTTTCTGTTCGCGGCGAGCTTGGCGTAGACCTCTTCATTCTTCCAATTGTCGAGGATGTACAATGCCGTTTCTTCAAGGATGCTCTCGGATGCGCACGCGAACCCGATCACCGATTCGTCTCGAATGGTCTCCCGCACCAGGAAGTCCATTACGGACGGATGAAGGTCGGATCCAAACCCTTTTTTGTATGTGGGAATGTCCAGAGAGGCGAGAGTCTTTTTGGCTGCTTCCCGGACCGCCTGGGATTCGTCGTGGGAAAGATAACTGAGCAGGACCAGCTTTTCCGTGGTGCTCACCGGCACGTTACCCTGAGCGGCCCGGAGTCTCACATCATGTTCGGTCGCAGCACTGATGTATTTATGAACAGTCTTGGAAATCTTGACCTTAATGGCTTTTCGGACCAGGGGATTGACATCTGTTTCCAAGGATTCACGAGCCTTCTGATCGTCACTGAACACGAGCCGGACTTTGTCCAGGACCGGCAACATGAAAAGATCTTTGCCCTCGAAAAGCTCGTTGATGATGGCAAGCTCACCGGCAACCTTGTCACTGGCGGTCACCCCTTCGTCAAGGAGACGCATAGCCTCAATGATAAGGTTTTGCATACCGACATGAATGACTTCTTCGACTCCCTCACCGCCACGCTGGATTACAAAAGTGGCATTCGGCCAGGCAAGAAGATGGCATGCTGCGTCCATTCCGGTCATGTCCGCCAATTGCGCATTGACGATGCGCCCGTTCTTAAAATAAAGAAAACCTTCATCTCCTGCCTGTCTGAGATGGCACATGGCCATTTTCGCATTCATCTCGAACACTTCAGCGATTTCGAAGATGTTCATCACTTTTAAATGGCCGTTTACACGCCACGTCCGGCTGATCTCCTGTTCATAGGGATCGTCTTCCGGGGCATGTTCCAGAGCGTCCATAACGAGGTTCAGGGTATTTACTTTGATCCGATTCTTGAAATCACCGGGAGCCGCGTGGACATATTCGAAATCCGCATCGATCCAACCGAAAGCCTGGAACAAGGCATCCATGCCGTCGTAATCCAGGTACGTGGCTCCAACGACTTTACCGTTTTCCGTAAAGACCGTTGCAGTTTCCTGGGGTCCCTTGACCTTTATCCACACGGTACGGCTGTTGTGGTCGACTGCTTGGATGATTTCACCGAGGCCCAAAAGCCCGATGTTCCCACGGACCGATTCGAACTCTGCGAGCGGCTTATCTGCCTTTTCACCGAGTCCGATCTTTTCGATGACCTTTATTACGATTTCGTGGATGGGCTCCGGAAGCTCCGGTCGATCCGGCCGGGTGTACCAGTTTCGTGCTGCGGGGATGAGATTTTTTCGTGCCTGGGAAGATATTTCCGTATCAGGATCCTTGCTGAGATAACAGAGTATGATCAGTGTGTCGCGAAGAGTGAATTCGGCCTGCATTGCTGCTGCTTGCAGCCTTTTTTCGCGTGTCGATTTCGAGCCTATAAATTTCGACAGGCGTGAACCGACCGATACAATTTTTCTTTCCTGATCGCTCATAAAGAAAGACGCGCTCAATCAATACTTTAGAATTCCAAAATATTATAACTAATTAACTCATTTGTCAATGTTTCTGCACAAATGGGGGCTTATGAAGAAACTTTCCATCCTTTTCCATATGAAAAGAATGGTAAAATGTTATTGTGTGATGACAAGACAACTTTTGGTTCAGAAACCGGACAAACCTTCAAAGGTCTCAACCGTGATATTGAAATCTGATCTTAAATATGGCCTAACTGACCGGTATCGTCGCGGCCCGGACGCGTAAGACAAGCGAAAGCAGACGAACTTGAGGCGCAAAAGGCACATTACCACCCGCTATCGATTTGTACGAAAGTGGTTTCGCTCATCACTAACCGGCGGACTCGTGGCGGTTTGCATACTGCTCATTGCCGGAGGTTGCGGAAAGAAGCACGTACGCAGCGGCATGCCTTTCGAATTGGACAAGGTCTTTGTCGGAATTCCCGACACTATTCAGGAATCGGCAAAAGACAAAGGTATACGCCTGGCAAAGGAAGGTCAGTTCAAGTCCGCAATAGAGGCATTCGAAGAGCACATCAAAGAAGATCCCCAGAGTTTTTTCGGTTTTAACGGGCTCGCTGTCTGCTACAAGAACATTGGCGATTACTCGAATGCCATGAAGAATTTTGAACAAGCTCTGAAATACACCGGCTCCCAGCAGGATCGAGCTAAAGTGCTTGCTAATATTGGAAACCTGTATTTTTCCGAAGGCAAACCCCAGGCGGCACTCGGCTACTACAAAGAAGCTGCGGCCGAATTCGACAAAAATCCGCTCTATCTCATTTTCATCGCACAAACTTTCGTTGTTCTCAACGATTACGAGCGTGCCAGAAAGGTCCTGACCACTGCGGAAGAATTTCAACAGAATCTGGAAAAATACGAACGTGATGAAGATCGCGGTCTCGGGTCTTATCTCATGGCCAAGTGCTATCTGGCGCTCAATGATGAAAACAAGGTTTTCCACCATCTGGAAAATGCGTTGCGATTGAATGCCGAAAAGTATGTCTCGCGCATAGAAACCGATACATCGGATGAAAAGAATCTATTATATACTTTGAAGGATGATAAACGGCTCAAAAGCATACTGAACAAGTTTTCTTCACTCTCGAAAAATCCGGAAATCCGAAACCGCAGGACCGGATCGTCGTAAAGATCGAGATGTCTTCTCGAATCACGGAATTCAATATATTGCCTCCTGATATCGATGCTTTACGGAATAGACTGGACATGGCTGCACAGAATGATGATAATTGCATAAGATGCTTGACATCCGAGAGGAGTGGCTCGGTTTAAACTGAGGAATCGGGAACGGGTTCTGTTTCCGGACAGGTGCTGCGTGCAGTATGGAGATAGGTGTGGAGACCAAATCGCTGAGAGAGCGTTTCGGAAAATTGCTGGACTCCTCGGGACAGATGTTTTGGGAACTGGATACCGAGTTCAACGTCGTTTATGCCAACGATTATTTGAAAGACGTTTTCGGCGATCCGGTAGGCAGCACGTGTCATCGATTCATGGCGGATTCTGACGAGATTTGTCCGGAGTGTCCGGTGAAAACGATCTTCGAGGGTGGAGAACGGGCGATTTCGGAACGCATGAGGATCGACAAGAGCGGTAAGCCCATTTGGCTGCAACACACAGCAACGCCCATACGCAATAGTGCCGGAAAGGTCACAGGAGCGAGTGAACTGACCATAGACATTACACATCGCAAAACTACCGAATCATGGCTAAGAGATTCCGAGCGTCTCTATCGAAATCTGGTCGAACAAGTCCCTGACGTGATTTTTTCATTAGATCGCAATGGATACTTCAGCTTTGTAAATACCCAGGTGGAGAAACTACTCGGGTATCCGGTGCAGCAGATTCTGGAAACTCCTCTGAAAAATTATATTGCGCCTGAAGACAAAGAGTTGGTGGACACGATTCTTGAACTTACAGAAGAGGATATTTGGGACGAGGACATCGCTGTCATGGATTCCCAGGGGACGCGGAAATTTGCCAGAATCAGATGCAAAGCCTCTTTTGGTGAAGATCACGTGCCCATCGGTTATGAAGGTGTGATGAGAGACAGAACTGTCAGACGCAAGCTGGAAGAAGATCTAAAGGCGTCAAAGGTAGCTCTGGTTGAAAAAATCAAAATCATTGATGAGTTATACGAACACATCGTTCAGTCCGGAAAATGTAAAGCGATTGAAGAACACACTGCCGAAGTTGCCCATGAACTGAGACAACCGCTTGCAATTGTCGGGGGATTTGCCCGGAGAATGGCGAGACACTTCGATTCGGGTGAAGCTCTGGATATCGAACGCCAAAAGCAGTACGCAAGCATCATAGTAATGGAGATTCAGAGGCTCGAAAAGATTCTCGATCGATTGATCGAGTTCACCAAGAGGGACAAGCTGAAGCTTCAGACGATGAATCCTCACGACTTGATAGAATATATTCTGGGCATAATAGAGAGCCGCATTAAAGACAAGCAGCTTTTCCTCGATGTGCAAATGGGACCGGAGATCGGGGAAGTTCCGCTCGACCCGGGAAGATTTCAACAGCTCGTACTTAATCTTGTTTCGAATGCCATTGAAGCTTCTCCTGTGGGAGGAGTGATAGAGATTCGTACCGGAGTTTCCATTCCAAGCGAAAAAGCTCTTAAAGCAGGCTCATTGGAATCCGCGGGATTCTTCGAACTGAAGATTCGCAACAGCGGACCGGTTATTCCTCCGGAAGCTATGCAGAAAGTTTTCAATCCTTTTTATACTACTAAACAGCATGGAACCGGACTTGGCTTGACGGTAAGCAAAAAAATCGTAGAAGATCACCTGGGTTCGATCAGTGTGAAATCTGACAAAGCCGGGACGATCTTCACTATATGGCTGCCCTTGATCGATTCTTACGAAGAGCGCGGCAGGATAGGGTTCTGCTATCTGGGGTAGAATTGGCAACGGTCGGCTATTGGATACTTTGCTGCAAATCAAAACAGATAAGTTTACAATAATAACTGAATAGATATCTACAATAACAGTTTACGGCCATAGTGATTAAACGTATTGACTATTTTGCGCCACAAAATGGCGCCTCCTACTGCCAGGCTGAAGAAAACGGTCCCCAGATCTTTTCCGGAAACCAAATGTGCATGTAAATGAAATACTACCTGGCCGCCCCCTCGATTCACGTTTATGAAGACACGATAGCCCGATTCCGCTACCCCTAAATCGCGTGCGATTTTGCGGGCCACGGATCCCAAATGCGTGAGTATCGGATCTTCCTCCGGAATGTCGTTGAATGTAGCAATGTGAGTTTTTGGAACAAGCAACAGATGAATAGGAGAAGCGGGATACGCGTCCCAGAAGGCAACAACCTGTTCATCTTCATAGATTATGTTTGCAGGTATTTTTCGCGCAATAATATTGCAGAATATACAATCGGTCATGAGAACTCAGTCACCTTTTGCTATTTTTTCGCCAGTCCCAGTACGGGAAACCAGATGAGCGTGAAGGTGAAATATAACCTGTCCTCCACCTCTGTTCACATTAATGAAAAATCTGTAACCGCTCTGGGCGACGCCAAAGTCCTCGGCGATTCGCGTTACGGCAGATCCAATATGGGAAAGAATCGGATCTCCGGGCGGTATATCGTTTAATGTCGGTATATGTTCTCTCGGAACGACAAGTATGTGGACCGGTGCGGCTGGATTTGCATCCCGAAATGCAACAACGAACTCATCTTCGTATACAATTTCCGCGGGAATCTCCTTTTTGACAATCCCGCAGAAAACGCACCTGCCTTTTGAATCAACCATGTCCGTGTCCTCTTGGAAAGCGGCGGTATGATGATTGCGAATACTCGACAGTCATCCGTTCGCATCTTTTGTTCATATCAGTTGATATATTTTGTGTCCAGAATGTTCCGCGCCGTTTTTAATTATACAATTTCAGTTGCTCCGTCGAGCACTTCGCGAACTCTTCGTGCAAGCACCTCCATGGTAAACGGTTTTTGCATGAAATGAACCCCCCGGTCCAGGACACCCCTGTGTACAATGAAATTTTCCGTGTATCCTGACACGTAGAGGACCTCCATGCCGGGTCTGGTTGGGGACAGCGCATTGAATAGGCTTCTTCCGTCCATGTTAGGGAGAACGACATCCGTCAATAACAGATGAATGTGACCGGGATGAGCACACGATTTAGCTGTTGCCTCCAGGGGGTCCGAGGCTCTCAATACTGTGTACCCGAGCATCTCAAGCGCTTCACTTGCTAGATTCAGCACAAGCTCCTCGTCCTCCACGACCAATATCGTCTCTGTTCCATGAGGCTGAGATATCTCTGACGCTCTTTGTGCTGCAGGTTGTGCCATGTCTCTGATGAATGGCAAGTAAATCTTGAAAGTAGTCCCTTTTCCCGGTTCGCTGTAGACGTTGATGTGACCTCTGTGCTGTTTGACGATACCGTAAACCATAGAAAGTCCCAGACCTGTGCCTGCGCCTTTTTCTTTCGTGGTGAAGAAAGGTTCGAATATGCATTTAAGCGTTTCCGCATCAATTCCTCTGCCGGAATCGCTTACACTGAGAAGGACGTAATGGCCCGGTTCAACGTCAAGGTGGGTTCTGGAGTAATTCTCATCCAGAAATGCAGTACTGGTCTCGATAGTCAGGTTTCCGCCCCGGGGCATGGCATCTCTCGCGTTAACCACGAGATTCATCAGTATCTGTTCGATTTGGACCGGATCTGCTTTCGTTTGCGCTGCCGTAGCGTTTAAAACCGTATTCAGTTCAATGTCTTCCCCGATGAGGCGCTTCAGCATCTTCTCCAGGTCTGAAATTACATAGTTTAAATCAATAATCCTTACATCCAGCATCTGTTTCCGGCTGAACGCGAGGAGTTGACGCGTAAGATCGGCCGCCCGTTGCGAAGCTTTTGTTATCTGCTCCAGTCGTTCTCGCACGGGTGCATTGGCCTCGACATGGGTGGATGCGATGGTGGTGTATCCCATGATTGCAGTCAAAATGTTGTTAAAATCATGCGCAATCCCACCGGCAAGGCGACCCACAGCTTCCATTTTCACCGCGTGTCGTAGTTGCTCCTCCATCTTTTTTGCCTGGGTTACATCCCGAAAAATACCTCGAAATCCGGTAGGTTTGTTGTTCATTTCTCGTATCAGGGAAATGGAAATAGAGACATTCCGTTTTTGACCGTCCTTCCTGATAACTTCAAAATCGAATGCCGTATTGGGTTCCTGGCTCCTATAAACCCGGTTGTACGCAGCAAAGACCCGCGTTGCATTTTCCTCGTCCATGAGCTGACGGTAATCTGTTCCAAGAAGTTCTTCTCGAGTGTGCCCGGTGATTTCACACATCGAGTCATTCACCAGCACGAGATTTCCTCGCAGATCCACTTCATGATAACCATCCGCGATGGTCTCCAGGATACGTCTGTACTTGGCTGCAGATCTTCTCAACTCAGCTTCGGCATTCTTGAGTTCTGTGATATCGGAAAAAACGGCGATTCCCGCTGTGATCTCACCGTTGCTGGTCAGTACCGGAGCAGCATTGATGAGAATCCAGTGGGACCTTCCGTCCTGACGCTGAATGATTGCCTCAACATTCCTGGAGATCTTGCCCTGCAATACGGCCTGAGTGAGTGGAAATTCTACCGCGGTGAAGGGCTCCCCAAAGGGATGATACATTCCCCATTTGGGGAAACAGTCGTAGTAGGAAGAATCCGAAAGAGTTTTCCCGGTTTCCCCGAGAATATGCATGGCAGCATTGTTGGCAAGACGGATGCTCATGAGAGGAGCGTCGGCAATGAGGATCCCTGCGGGCGTCTGATCGATTGCCGCGGAGAGAAGCGCCTGGAGTTCAGCAACCTCTTTTTCAGACTGTTTGATTAATGTGACATCACGCGCTACGGCAAAAGCCAATCCTTCCTGGGGCAACGGAAAAGAATTCCAAGAAATCCATCGAAAAAAACCATCTTTGCACCGCACCCGGTTTTCAAAAAGTTGCACTGTTTCGCCGGATGAGAGGCGTTCGAACATTGCTATGCATTCTTTCTTATCGTCGGGGTGCAAGAAATCGACAAAAGGACGATTCATGAGATCGGCTTCGGACCAGCCCAGGGTTTTACTCCATGCCGGATTCACCTGTCTAAGGAACCCGTCAAAAGTTGCTATGCACAGCATATCGAGGGAAAAATTAAAAAGTCTATTGCGTTCTTCTTCCAACTTCTTCTGTTCGGACACGTCAAGGCCGGTTCCCAGGAGGCACATTCGATTATCCAACTTGAGACGACGGCCTGTGAATATATACGGATAAGCCGTGCCACTTTTGTCCAGGAAATCAGCGTGGATCATCATAGCTTCTCCCAAGGCAAATGCAGTTTCAATTGTTTCTTGGACCCTTTTCCACTGATCGCCCTGGAAAAAATCGGAAGGTTGTAATTGCAGAATTTCTGCAGGAGAATATCCCGTCACTCTCTCGAAATTTCGATTCCAGCGAAGGAATGAGCCATGTTGGTCAAACAGAAAAAATGTCCCCGGAAGGCTGTCAATCAATAGGTCCGAAAAATCCTTTTCATTCTTGATGCGCTCGGTCAAAAGCTGATGCTCCGCATCTCTGCGTTGAAGCGCTTCTGCCATTTGGTCGAATGCCAGCGCGAGTTGACCGATTTCACCATTGACGGTCTTCGCAGGAATGCGGGTGTTCAGATTACCTCTAGCGATCTCACGAGCCGCAAAAGCCAGCGAATTAAGTCCTCTCATGATAAACAGGTATCCGAAAGCCCAGACACAAATAAAACCAAGTACCGCCGATAACATGACTAATATCAGATTCTGAGAGAGCATTCGGTCCACTTTGGAAAATGCCGGCTCCTGAGGTATTCCCACGTAAACAAATCCACCTTCCGAGAGTCCCCCCATTGGTTTGAATCCATACAATTTCCTGATGCCGTCGATCCCTATTGCTTCGGCCACTCCCTCCCGTTTCGAGAGGACTGTTTGCACCACTTCAGCTTCCGGAGCGGCAGTGCCAACCCATTTCTCCGAATCGGGGTATCTGCTCAGAACAACGCCGTTGGAATCGACTATGGACAGAGTCGCTCCAGTCGGGAGATCTGCAGCGGCAGCAAGGTGGTTAAACCAGGACAGATCCAGCGATGCCATCAGGACACCTCGCACCTCCCCGCCTTCGCCGATAACGGGGTACCCGAAGCCGATGGTCCTCGCATGGGAGATTCTCCCAACCTGGAAACTTCCCACCGAAAAACGTTTTTCTGCCAGAGCAAGTTTGAAATACCGGCGGTCACTTACATTCACGGTATCATTCAACGGCAATGCGCTACAGATTATGTTCCCGCTATCGTCGCTCAACGCGACGTTGGCATAAAACATGAACGGACGCGAATCAAAGAAATCTTTGAACAACAAGGAACATGCTTGAAGGTTGAACGACTTCACCGCAGGATTTTCGGTTAAATCCCGCAAAAACCTGTGCGTCATTTCGATCATCAGTTTCTGATCTTTGGATACATCACTGGCGAGTCTTAATGCACTTTCCTGAACGTATTCCACGGCGACCCGACGCTGTTGATATGCGCTGAGATACACGATGAAAAGAGCGGGCATTACTCCCAGAATGACAAGAATGACCAGTCGAAGTCGAAAATTATCCCAGTAGTGGGACATTAATAAGCCCTCCAAATGCATATCAAAGTAGAGAGAAGACCTGTCTCAAGTCTACGCGCCGTAAAGGCCTACAAAGCTGGTGCTATTGGGACGCACGAGCTAACAGGATCGATTGTGTCCGGGTGCTGAGAGGGGTGACCGGTTACAGTTTATCGCAGGTTGCCCGGATTCAGAAAAATATTTCGAAATAGGCGTTCCGGCTCTCTGAATGAACCCGCGGGGCGTGGAGCGCTCGTATATCGGGCAATATTATTGCCTCACCATTCATCAGTTCGATTCCTGCCCTGTATCGGCGGGAAAAGCACGGTCACAATATTTCCTGAGAAGCTTTTTGAGCCCGATCCCTCGCCCATGCCTCGATTTTTTGAATACGTTCTCTCATAGTCCTGGAGAGCGGAACGATACTTCGGAGAGAATTCGCCAGCACATGCTCCGTTAACTCAACGTTCTTGGAAGTACTCTCGAAAATTGCAGAAATTACGCCTTGTTCGATTTCAGCTCCGTTCAACCCCTCGGTCGATTCGGCCAGGTAATCCATATCGAAACGGGCCGGATCGACTTTTCTTCTTTTCATGTGTATCGACAGTATTTGAAGACGCTCGTCCTTTAATGGAAGTCCCATGTAAAATAGCTCGTCGAATCGGCCTTTTCTCATGAGTTCCGGAGGCAGGACTTCGACTTCGTTTGCTGTTGCTCCCACAAAAACGGGAGAAGTTTTTTCCTGCATCCATGTGAGAAACAGGGCAAGCACTCTCGCTTCTTTGCCGCCGGCCTGCTTCTGGTTTTGGTTGGCAATCCCAGCTTCTATTTCGTCAATCCACAGAACACAGGGAGCTACAGCTTCCGCTGTTTTGATTGCGTTTCGCATCGCTTCTTCCGGCTGACCTGCAAGTCCGTCATACAGTTTCCCCATGTCGAGACGCAACAGCGGGAGTTTCCATTGAGAAGCAATAGCTTTTATGCAGAGGCTCTTTCCACAGCCGCTTATTCCCATGACAAGGACTCCTTTGGGTGGAGTCAACCCGTGTTTTGCGGCATCCGGTGAAAATGCGCGATTCCTTTCATTCAGCCACTTCTTCAAATTGAGAAGTCCACCGATCTGCCATGAGCCGGCTCTGGTACTGACGTACTCGAGGACTCCGCTTTTTCTGACGAGTGCCTCCTTTTCTTCCAAGACTGCGTCAACAGCTCTTAAGGTGATCGATTCCTGGTTCATAAGCGCAGTTTCGAAAGCATCTGATGCCTCTATTGCCGTAAAACCCGAGGCAGCTCGCACCAGTGTGTCCCTCAAATCGCGGGTGAACGATTTTTTCAGCGACTGGGATGAGGGATGGCCTTGTATTACTATCTTCAAAATGTTCAGGAGTTCATCGAAGCGGGGGAGTGGCACGTCCTCTATCTTGAAAAAAGGGACCAGTTCATCTGGCAATACGAGCCGGGGACTCACGAAGAAAATCTTCTTGCGGCTATTCCGCAGCGCGACTGAACATTCTTTGAGCTGTCGTATCAATTGCGGATTTTCTTCTATAAGGAGATGCAGGTCTTTGAAAATCAGGACAGCATTCTCTTGTAGTTCCACGAAATGAGCTAGACAGGCAACCGGATCGCGACGGATTTCCGGCGACCAGTCTCCATTCGAGCTTGCCACGCAGGACCACGTAAGAAACCGTGCAGAATTCAGACCGGCCTGATCCGCTGCCTCAGGAAGGAGCCGCTCCACGCGATCCTCTTCGCTGGAGATGAGATACATCAGAGCGGATTTTCCCTGAAAGAACCGCTGAAGCGTTTTTACGATCATAATTGTTTCCTTACCGCATAGCATGCCACAATCGCACCAACATTCTCAATGATTTAGTCCAATTCACCTTCAAAGAAGGAAGAATTGGGGAATCTATCTGCAAATTGGTTGCGTCTTCAGTTCGGTTGAGAGTCAGTTAGAAATTCTCGTAATGGCTGCATCTAGTTCGACGGATCGCGGGCAATGCGGATCAGGTAGGGGCATCCCTTGTGGGTGCCCGGTAGCGACCGGCCTCCGTGCCGGTCATTCCGAGAGGGCCGACACGAGACCGGCCCCTACAGCGGCTGCACCACAATGCCTCGTATGTCAGTTGGATATAGCCGATGCTTTCTAATTCGGACCTGAGCTAAAGGGTATGATCCATTTACAAAAAAGTTTCCCCGATCTTGCTACTTTGAAGGTGAATCGATACTGAAAGGGTTGACCGCGGCAAGCCGATAATGTCACCATTCGCTAGAGGAGGCACGTATGGAGGCATTGGACGGACTGAAGGTAATCGACCTTTCCACACTTTTTCCCGGCGCGTTCTGTACTACGCTTCTTGCCGATCATGGAGCGGACGTCATTGTGGTTGAAGCGCCCCAGAAGAAGCACAACCGTATTCTCGGCAGTATTCCGATGCTGAAGAGAAACAAGAGACATCTCGGTCTGGATCTCAAGGGACCGGGAAAGGATATATTCTATCGCCTCGTCGCTGAATCCGATGTGCTCGTGGAAGGTTTCAGGCCCGGAGTAACCGAGCGATTGGGAATCAGCTATCCTGAAGTATCTGCAGTCAATCCGAAGATCGTATATTGTTCGGTTACAGGCTATGGACAGGAGGGACCTCTGGCTCAGAAGGCGAGCCACGATCTGAACTATCTCGCGGTCACGGGAATTTTGGATCTCGTCAAAATGACGGACGGTACCCCGGTCGTGCCCGGATTCCAAATGGCGGGGATGGCCGGGAGCATCTATGCTGCTTTGGGTATATTGCTGGCTCTGGCCGCTCGAGAGAAAACGGGCAAAGGACAGCACATCGACGTTTCCATGACTGACGGGCTTCTCTCACTGCTTGCGTTGCCTTTGGCGGCTACATTTCCAGGTCTACGACTTCCGGGTCGTGATGAGCAGTCCGATGGAATGCTGCCTTTTTACAGGACCTACAAGACGCGCGACGAAAGATTTCTTTCCGTAGGGCCGTTGGAACCGCATTTGTGGGAAACATTGTGCGCTAAATTGGGATGTGCCGACTTCGGTAAGCTTCAGCACGATCCCGACCGCGCTGCTGAAATAGCCGGGCACCTGGAAAAGATATTCAGCTCCCGGGATCTGCATGAATGGATTGAATTTTTCGACAGCCCTGACGATTGCGTGGCTCCGGTCCACACTATGGATGAAGTCCCTGAATATGCTCATTTTCAGGCTCGCAACATGATTCGTTTCTCTTCTGAAGGAATTCCCGAACCCGGAATAGCTCCCGGATTGTCGTTGACACCCGGAAGCATTCGACGTGCGGCGTACCGGTTCGGGGAGCACTCTGTTGAAATTCTTCAAGAACTAAATTATTCTTCAGAAGTCATCGAGCAACTGAAATCCCGAAACATTCTTTATGCGGCGGAAGATTCTCCCGGAGAAAGCTCAGGTGTTCGTGAGATTTCCTAGTAAGGACTACGGCCATTTATGAATCAGGAACTACTCTCAATCCGAGGTTTGAAAACAATTTTTGCCTCCAATGGAGGAACTGCAGTCGCAGTTGACGAAATTAACCTCAGCCTCAAGGAGGGGGAGACCCTTGGACTTGTTGGGGAATCCGGCTGTGGAAAGACTGTCACCGCGTTGTCCATTATGCGCCTGGTTTCCGATCCCGGAAAGATAGTGGCAGGTGAAATCATTTTTGAAGGCCATGATCTTCTCAGCCTGTCCGAGGAGGAAATGCGAGAAGTCAGAGGCGACCGGATTTCCATGATCTTTCAAGAACCTATGACTTCTTTGAATCCCGTGTTTCGCATCCAGGACCAGATAGGAGAGGTTTACCGTGTCCACCGGAATATGAGCAAATCTGAGGCACGAGATGCGGCGATTGTCATGCTGAAGAAAGTGGGGATTCCATCACCTGAAAAGAGATCCAAGGATTATCCGCATCAGATGAGCGGCGGTATGAGGCAGCGAGTGGTGATAGCTATGGCTCTTGCCTGCGATCCCAAGCTGATGCTCGCGGATGAGCCCACCACCGCTTTGGATGTGACAATTCAAGCTCAAATACTTGAATTGATGAATGAGATAAAGCATCGCCTCGGAACAGGCATAATCCTGATCACCCACGATCTCGGTGTCGTCGCGGAGATGGCCGACAGAGTGGCTGTGATGTATGCAGGAAAAATCGTAGAAGAGGCCCCGGTGAATCAACTTTTTGCCAGCCCTCAGCATCCGTACACCATTGGATTACTTAAATCCATTCCACGAATTGACGAAGCCACACGCGAGGTGAGCAGGTTGCATGTGATTCCCGGAATGGTACCCGATTTGCGGATGCTGCCCGAAGGTTGCTCGTTCAGGGGCAGATGCCCGGAAGAACAAGAGATTTGTAAGCAACACCCTGAACTTGAAACCAAATCTTCCGGCAGCAGGGTCAGATGTTGGATGAGAGAATAGTCAGGCTATACCATTGCGCATTTGATTCGATAATCTTGGTGAAGATCGATAAAGAGTGGCGCTGTAGGGTCAGGTCTTCTACCTGGCCTGGTTTAATCAGTATGAGCGATGAGTCAAACCGATTAACGGAGGACGTGCATGTCAGCAACTGCCGAATATAGTATTGGAGAAAAGAGTTACGTAAAGATACGATACCGGGTTCGAGTCCCTGACGGTCCTTTCATAAAAGGAGCTGTGGAACCGGAAGTAATGGATTTTGTCACAAGCTTCAAACAAGTTATTCCGGGTTTGGAAGACCGACTCATGGGCCATGTCGTAAGCGACCGCCTTTCGTTTACGGTGCCTCCGGAAGAAGCTTTCGGTCCTCGATACGATCAATTGGTATTTGAACAAAATAAAGCGGATTTTCACTTTCCTCCGGGGATGGAACCTTACAATGGCATGCAGATCTCCGTCATCTGTGGCGACGAGGGGCCCGATGTGGGAACCATTCGGGAAGTGAAAGAAGATACGATTGTCATCGACTGCAATCACGCTTTGTCTGGATTCCCTCTGCAGTACGATCTGGAGATTATCGAAGCACGACCGGCGCGTCAGAATGAGATTTGCCAGGAATGGGAAAGCGAATGCGGAAGTTCAGAGTGTTCGGGATGTAGTCCGCACGAAATAGTGCTTGGAAAAGACGATACTGAAAATAGCTGATACATGTCGGGCATTCAGCAGAGTAATGTTGCGCGAACCTTCTCTGGTTTCTCCAGGCTCCCATATATCAACATGGGCCTCCACTGAAGCTTATAGGCATACAGGGGACGGGAGACGGCAATAAAGCCCCCCTCTTGTCTGAGGCCGCATTTCATGTAATGCCAGTTCTTGTTCCCCTCCCATCCCCGATTACGAAACGGGGATGGGCATAGGGGTTAGAATTAGCAATCGCCGATCAAACCTTCATTGCGTGAACACTCGTTAAGAGTGCGAAGGATGCCGCTGAGCCAAGCGAACTGCATCGCTCGTGGACGTTGACGCTCTCATTTCACGCAATGAAGTTCGGTCGACCGTGAACTTTGTGTGGCTCCACGGGGAAAATCGGCGTTTGGGAAAGTGTTGGGCTGGAGCCGATATTTAGAACACTTTGAATAGTGCCGCTTACTATCTGAAAATATAAGAAAAAAAACTTGACAGCAGCTCAGACCACCGATTAGGCTCCTCTCCGATACCGACCGTTCAGTTTGTCAGGAAGGGTTCGAACACCGTGAAACGCCCCTCGGACACGGAAAACAGAATCATCCGGGCTGCCCTGGAAAGCTTCGTGAGAAAAGGATGTCCCGGCACGTCGGTCAATGAAATCGCTTGATGGAGAAACGTACATGGGTACGTTCAGACAAACCCTTTCCCACGGACTGGTCAAGACATGTTGCGATAATATATCGATTATAGCTTCGGAGGCTTCCGGGAATCAAAGCGAATCCCTCTTGGGATCGTGTGATTGACAGTGATCCGGAAGGGAGATTTGCACGTGCATTTTCGGTACAAAGATGTTAACGATGAGATTCTGCATTCGGCTATGATCCTGCAAATGCAAATCTTTGATTATGCAATTCGGATGAATGTGGATCGGTAATAAAACGTGTAGAGCTTAGATATTGTTTTTTGTGAAAAAAAAGACTTCGTAATACACTCATACCATCGCCGAAAAATGGACAAAACCATGAGCGCTTGGAAGCCGGACCCCACTATCAAACAGTGGCGGCCGGTCTTTGTTCCGGACCTGATTGGTCAACAGGGTGAATACGTAGAGAGATCATGAAGTGGTACAAAGGGTTGGAGGTAACTCGTGACAGTGGTAATCACGTCTGCAATGAGAACTCCGGTTGGCGATTTCGGTGGTTCGCTGAAATCGATTTCGCCGGCCGATCTGGCTCAACTGGTTATTGAGAAAGTAGCAAAGAGTGTTGAAGATGCTTCATACATCGACAAAGTAATCCTGGGGAACTGCTTTGCCCCTCTGGATGTGAATATAGCACGTATCGCCGCGTACAGAGCGGGCATTTCGGAAAGTGTCCCGGCATTTACGGTAAACAGCACGTGCGGTTCGTCTATGCAAGCCGTCATTAATGCGGTTCAGTCCGTTCAATGTGGTGAAGCTCGGATGGTTCTCGCTGGTGGAGTGGAAAGTATGAGCTGCGCACCCTACATCATGGAATCCGCCCGCTGGGGACAACGAATCAAACATCTTCAGGCCTACGATCTCCTCTGGCGAGGGATGCAGGAATATCCCATCGGAGTAGGCATGGGTCTGACAGCGGAAAACCTGGCGGAAAAGTACGGCATCTCCCGTTTGGAGCAGGACGAGTTTGCAGTCAGAAGCCATCATTGCGCTGCATCGGCTATTGCCCGGGGAGACTTCAATCCCGAAATCATTCCGGTACCGGTTCCTGTGCCCAGGAAAGAGCCGATTATATTCGATACCGATGAGCACGTCAGAAAAGATATTACGCTGGAAAAGCTCAGCAGGCTCCCGGCGGCATTCAAGAAGGAAGGCACGGTGACCGCCGGAAACGCTTGCGGTATGAATGACGGAGCAGCGGGACTCATCGTTACTACTCTTGAAACCGCAACCGAATTGGGACTCGCTCCTCTCTTGAGTATCAAATCCTATCATGTCGCAGGAGTCGATCCCAATATCATGGGGATCGGTCCTGTTCCAGCCATTCGCGGGGCTCTGAAAAAGGCTGGACTGGGGCTCGGGCAGATAGAGCGTTTTGAAATCAATGAGGCATTCTCGGCACAATATCTTGCATGCGAAAAAGAATTGGAGCTCGATCGGAGCAAGGTGAACGTGAACGGAAGCGGAATTGCCCTCGGCCACCCTGTCGGTGCGACTGGCTGCAGACTTATCGTGACCCTCTATCACGGCATGCTGGCTCAAAATCTTAATTTTGGAGTAGCTTCACTATGCGCCGGCGGTGGATTGGGATTCGCCATGGTTTTGGAGCGTCTCGAGTAGCTGCTAAGGTAAAGACGAAGATCTCTCAATACAGTTATCACGTATATTCGTGTTAACCGTCCCGGAACATAAAGCCATGCTCAGTGTGAACAACATTCGGGTAGTCTTCAACAATGTCATTATGGTCCTGAAAGGGATTTCATTGGAAGTTCCCGACAAGAGTGTAGTGGCACTGCTCGGTGCGAACGGCGCCGGGAAAACTACCACTCTCAAGGCCATCAGCGGCATCGTCCAATATCAGAACGGCGAAGTCGAAGAAGGCGAAATTCAGTACGATCGGCATTCAATCACCAGCCTGGATCCGGACCGGATAGTCCGTATGGGTATCTCCCTCGTTCCTGAGGGCAGACGTGTTTTCGACGATTTGAGTGTCGCGGAAAACCTCCGGATAGGGGCACATACACAGCAGGACAGGAAACAAGTCACCCGCGACATTGAAATGGTGCTCGAATATTTTCCCCTGCTCCGTGAACGGTACAAGCAGCGAGCTTTATTGCTCAGCGGAGGCGAGCAGCAGATGCTGGTGATCGGCCGGGCTCTCATGGCACGTCCCAAGCTGCTTATGCTGGATGAGCCTTCGCTGGGCCTGGCTCCTCTGATCGTGAAAGAAATTTTCAGAATTTTGGCACGAATAAACAAAGAACGTGGGACTTCAGTGCTTCTGGTGGAGCAGAACGCCCTTATCGCCCTCAAGTTTGCTCAGTACGGATACATCATGGAGAACGGAAAAATTGTCCTTGACGGACCTTCTCAAGCTCTCATGGAGAATGAAGATATCAAGGAATTCTATCTCGGAGTCACGGAAGACTCGGACAAGAAAAGTTATGCGGATGTAAAACACTATAAACGCCGCAAACGATGGCTATCCTGAGGCTGCGGAAATGGAATTATTAGAAATTAAGGACCTTTCCTTGCATTTCGGAGGAATCACTGCCCTCACCAAACTGGAAATAGCGGTGCGCAAGGGAGAGATACATGCGGTAATCGGGCCCAACGGAGCAGGAAAGACGTCTCTCTTCAACTGTATAGGAGGCGTGTACAAACCGAAGACCGGCAGCATACATCTCGACGGGAATCCCATTACTTTCAAAAAACCGTATGCTATTGCGGCAATGGGGGTTGCTCGTACGTTCCAGAATATCGCCTTATTCACGCATATGACCGTTATAGACAATCTGCTCCTGGGCCGTCATATTCGCATGCGTTCAGGGCCCTTCTCAGGAGCGTTCTTTTTTGGAAAAGCGTTGAAAGAAGAAGTGGAAAACAGACTCCGCGTGGAACGCATTATAGATTTTCTGGAGATCGAGAAAGTGCGAAAGAAGGTTGTTTCCACCTTGCCGTACGGTATTCGGAAACGAGTGGAGATCGGCCGGGCACTCGCTATGGATCCCAAGCTCCTCCTGCTCGATGAACCCGTTGCAGGCATGAACGTGGAAGAAACCGAAGATATTGCCCGATTCATTTTGGATATCAAAGATGAAATGGGCATTACCATTATGTTGGTAGAGCACGATATGGGTGTGGTCATGGATATAGCAGATCGGGTTACGGTTCTTGAGTTCGGTTCCAAGATCAGCGAAGGCACCCCCTCGGAAGTGCGTTCCGACCAGAGAGTAATCGAGGCATACCTCGGAAATTAGTAGTGACCCGAAACGATGAGGAACTCGCATGAGTGATGACACCATTCCTAAACTATTTCTGAAAAATCGAGACAAATACAGCGACAGAGTCGCCCTCAGAGAGAAAGATCTTGGAATCTGGCAACGCACTTCCTGGAACGAATACTGGGAACATGTGAAGAATTTCGCGTTGGGGCTCAAGGTGCTGGGGCTCAACCCCGGCGATAAGGTATCCATTCTCGGTGACAATTGCAGGGAATGGCTCTATGCCGATCTCGCAGCGCAAGGGTCTTCGGCGGTTTCAGTAGGTATTTATCCCACCAATGTTGCAGCCCAGGTGAAATATATACTTGAGAATTCGGAATCCTCATTTATTGTTGCACGAGATCAGGAGCAGGTGGACAAAGTTTTGGAAGTAAAGCACCACCTCCCCTTGCTCAAGAATATTGTCGTCGTAGATATGAAGGGCCTCAGGCGCTACTCCGATCCCATGATCCTCAGCTTTTCGGATGTGGAATCCCTGGGAAAAGATTTGGCTGCGAAGCATCCGGGTTTGTTCGAGGAGATGGTCAGAGCCACACAGCCCGAAAATGTGGCCATTCTTGTGTACACTTCAGGTACGACAGGTGCACCGAAAGGTGCCATGCTGACGCACAAAAACATGCTCAGCATGATAGCAGGCGTTTCTCAGGTGCTCAATTTCCAGGACACCGATTCGTTCGTGTCGGCTTTACCGCTGTGCCACATTGCTGAGCGCATGTTTTCGCTGATTTTCCCCATGTGGGCAGGATGTACGGTGAACTTTGCGGAAAGCGTGGAGACTCTCCAGCAAGATCTCGCAGAAATTTCCCCTACAGCTTTCCTCAGCGTCCCGAGAATCTGGGAGAAAATGCATTCCAGCGTTGTGATTCGCATGAAAGAATCCGTGTTTTTCAAACAATGGGTGTACAAATGGATGTTCGGTGTCGGTGAACGGGTTGCGGATTACAGACTGAGCGGAAAGCCTTTGCCCCTCGCCTGGAAGCTTCTTGACGGCATTGCGTATTGGACGCTGTTCAGGCCTCTCAAAAATCATCTCGGTCTTCTGGAAGCCCGTATTTGCGTGAGCGGAGCAGCCCCCATATCCCCGGAACTCGTCAGGTTCTACATTGCTATAGGAGTTCCCATACGTGAAGCCTACGGTATGACAGAGTGTACCGGCATCTCATGTCTGCCGCGCACGAACGAGCCGAAAATCGGATGGGTAGGACCTCCCATTCCCGGAATAGAGATGAAACTCGCGGACGATGGTGAAATCCTGCAGAGAGGCGATCCCGTGTTTGTGGGATATTATGGAAAACCCGAGGCAACTCGAGAAGTTATGGATGATGGTTGGCTGAGAACCGGAGACGTGGGGGAGTTCGACGAGCAGGGAAATCTCCGCATTACGGACCGAAAGAAAGATGTCATCATAACAGCCGCAGGAAAGAATATCTCACCTTCCGAAATAGAAAACAGTCTCAAATTCAGTCCGTACATAAAAGAAGCCGTGGTTATCGGAGACCGCCGAAAATATCTCAGTTGCCTCATTCAACTTGAATATGAAAATGTTGCACATTGGGCGCAGGAGAATCGTATTGCATACACGAACTATAAGAGCCTCGCGAATCACCCTGAAGTGCAGAAACTGATCCAGGAAGAAGTCGCAACCAGTAACAAGAACTTCGCTCGTGTAGAGACCATCAAGAAATTTACCGTCCTGGACAAGGAATTGGATCAGGACGACGAGGAGTTGACTGCTACTATGAAAGTAAAGAGAAGCGTGGTGGAGCGAAAGTACAAAGAGTTGATCGACAAGATGTATAAATGACAGTGCAGATTTCATCTGTGATACGGAATTCGATTCCATGTACACGCAGAGTTCGAATGAACCTCGCTTTTTACTGAAAGGAATGACGGCTTGTCTGATGGATTGTTCTTTTTTCTGCAGTTGGTAGCGTCAGGGATTGCAGTAGGCAGTCTCTATGCACTGGCGGCACTTGGCTTTGTATTGATATACAAGGCCACGGATATTCTGAACTTTGCTCATGGAGAGGCCATGCTGATCGGCGCTCTCGTGTGTTATACGTTGGTTATGCTTGGAGTCCCTTTCCTTTGGGCAGTTATTATTACAGGGGGACTTGCCCTCTTATTCGGAATGTTGACAGAACGGCTGGTTTTGCGTCCACTGGTGGGAGAAGGACAGTTCTCGACCGTGATGATTACCATTGGGCTTTCCATTTTCCTCAGGAGCCTGGCGGGAATCATTTTCGGTCATGATAATAAAGTGTTCCCATCTCCTTTTTCTAAGGCTCCCATCAGTTTTCACGGAATTGTGCTTTCCGAGACACATCTGTGGGCAATAGGAATCTCCGCCCTCATGGTGATCCTTTTCTTTCTCTTTTTCCGATATTCGCGCCTGGGCCTTTCAATGCGGGGCGTAGCGAACGATCTGGACACTGCCATGCTCATGGGAATTAGCGTGAAACGCGTTTTTGCCATGACATGGGGGCTGTCTTTTGTCATTGCCGCGCTTGCCGGAATATTTCTGGCGAACGTCATGGTCCTGAATATCGGTCTGGCACTGGTCGCCATCAAGGCATTCCCGGCCGTCATTCTGGGTGGCATGGAGAGCATTCCTGGAGCAATTATCGGCGGCATAGTCATCGGTATTCTGGAAACCCTTGTTGGCGGATACCTGGATCAAACATTCCCGGGCGTCAGAGATTTGACTGCATTCGTCGTCCTTTTCATTGTTCTTATGGTCAGGCCGTACGGGCTGTTCGGCAAAGAAGAAATTGAACGTGTCTGAGAAGACAGCTCGAAAGAAGGCTTATGAGAAGCAAGACCTTTAGAGAATCCTACAGAGAAGATATTCAGATATTCAATACGGTTTGGACCAAGTCCTGGCTCACGCTATTCCTCGTGGCACTTTTGACCCTTCCCTGGTGGGGGGGGCCGTATTTCGTTTATATGGCCAATATTTCAGGGATAGCCATCGTTGCCGCTCTCGGTTTAAATATACTCACCGGATTTACCGGCCAGATTTCTCTCGGTCATGCCGCGTTTGTAGCATTGGGCGCGTACTCAGCGGCCATTCTTGCCACGAGATTTGGTCTTCCCTTTTGGATCACGCTTCCAGGAGGCGGAGTAGTGGCTGCCGCATTCGGGATCCTTCTCGGGCTCCCGTGCCTGCGTCTCAAAGGTTTGTACCTGGCTATGGCCACCATGTCTTTCGGGATTGTTGTGGAGTACGCTGTTACGCACTGGGAATCGCTTACAATGGGTGTCCGCGGGATTAAGGTGCCCAGCCCGTCGCTCTTCGGGTACTCTCTTTCCAGCGAATCCAGCATGTTTTACCTGATTCTGGCAGTTGTCATACTCCTTACCGCGGCGGCAAAGAATCTCATGCGGACGAGAGTCGGGCGTGCATTCGTGGCGATCCGCGATCAGGACATTGCAGCAAGCGTGATAGGGGTAAATCTCACGCAGTATAAAGTCATGTCGTTTGCCATAAGTGCGTTCTACGCGGGAGTTGCCGGTGGACTTTATGCCTATTCCATCACCTACCTGCATCCCGAGAATTTTACGCTCCTGCTATCCATTGAATATATAGCGATGATTATTGTCGGTGGACTCGGGTCGATCTTGGGTACAATATTCGGCGCGGTTTTCCTGACTGTAATGCCCGACGTAATCAAAGCGTGTCTCTCGCTTCTCGGTCAACACGTGGCCTTCTTTCACGGAAGCTACAATGAGGAATGGAATATAGCGACGTTCGGGCTTCTTATCATGCTGTTTCTCATTGCCGAGCCTACAGGGTTGAACGGAATTTGGGTTCGAATCAGGACGAGTTTCAAAAATTGGCCCTTCACCTATTAATCACCAGTTCAGAATCAAAGACGAAAGAGGAGAAGAAAGAATGCTGAACCGAAAATCGTTGGGGATTCTCTGCACTGTGCTGGCAATGGTGGCTCTGTTGTCCACCTGCTGCTTCGCCGAAACCAGAGGGGTTACTAAAGACAGTGTCAAAATGGGCATGATCATGGTGAAAACAGGCCCGGTCGCTGCTTTGGGTCTTCCATACGGCTGGGGCACTGAGGACGTTTTTCGTCAGGCGAGCGAAAAAGGCGGTATAAACGGGCGCAAGATCGAACTCTTTTGGGAGGACGATCAATTCAAAACGCCCAACGCAATAGCGCAATTCAAGAAACTCCTCTTCACCGACAACGTGCTCTCAATCGTGACATGCGGAGGAACTCCACAGACAATCGCATTGATGGACCTTATTCAGGAATACAAAGTTCCCAACATTCCCAACGCTCTTGCAGAGGAAATGTACAATCCCTACAAACCGTACATGTTTATTTTCGGGGCAGCGTACGAAGCCCAGATCGACATCATGTTCGATTACATCATGGAAGATCTTAAAGCGCAGAATCCCAAGATTGCGGTAGTGTACGCGGAAACCGAGTTCGGCAAGAAAGGATTGGAAGCAGCAAGGAAACGAGCACAGCAGTATGGGCTCAAACTGGAAGCAGAACAGGTTTTGAATATCGGTACGGTTGACGCAAGCTCCCAGGTGCTCGCCCTCAAGAAGGCCGGGGTAGATTACGTGGTGACGTGTAATCTCGTCCCGCCCATTATCACCTTCCTCAGAGATGCAGAGAAATTCGATTACAAACCCACGGTGTTCGGTATTAACTGGTCCTGCGATGACATGGTGATCAACGCATGTAAAACAGGGGCCGACAAATACTATGGTGTGAGTTTCGTCGGCGGCTGGGAAGACAATTCCCCGGGAATGGCCAAGGTCCGTGAGCTTGCCAAGAAATACAACCGGGACCCCAAGAAAATGCTCACCTCGCTGTACACCTCCGGTGCGGCAGTCGGCCTGCTATTCGAGGAAGGTCTGAAACGTGCCGGCACGGATTTGACCCCGGAATCGCTGAAGGCTGCATTGGAGACATTGAACAACTACGACCTGGCAGGAATCATGCCGCCGGTTACGTACACGTCCACGAGCCACGCACCTCAGAACAAATGTAAGATCTACAAAGCAGATGTGTCTGCAGGAACGATGAAACCCGTGACCGACTGGCGGGAACCCAAAGCAATGAAATAAGGATTGTGGGTTTATCTTGGTTGCTCAATTACAGCATTTCGCCAATAGTTCCATAGAACCGAATGGCCCGGCAGAGACGCCGGGCCCTACTGCAAGCCGGTAGTGGGTGGCCTCCGTGCCGCCCTCTTGGTTTCTGAAGCGAAACAAAGAGTTTCTTCCAGGTTTTCCTTCTTGATGCGAATATGTATCAGAGATTGTATTGCGAGAATGTCATGGTAACTACGCCGTTCTGAGCTGCAACACCGGCATAGAACACGTCCCAATTATTCTCGTTGAGAATTATGGCTCTGTGGCCCCAACTGCTCCCAGCATCGTCATAAACCCAAGCGTACACTACGTCATATGCAATGTCTTTCAACTGCTGATCGGAAAAACTGTTCCAGTTGAAATCCCCAATAGTTCCATAATAAACGGCGTAGAGATTGTCACCCACATCTCCGCCGGAATCCCAGCCAGTCCAGCCGACTTGAGCATAGCGCTGGTCAGGCGTTTGCCACCCGTCAGGGAAGGCCGTACTTTCATGCGCGAACACATGGGTATTGCAGATGTTATCCGTATTGATTTCCCCGACCCAATCGATATTGGCATTCGATACAAGGGCAGGTAAACCTCTGGATACTCTTTCTTCGTTCGCGTAATGGAGAATCCAATATTCGATAATCTGATCTGCCTGAGTTCCGGTGTCTCCTCGATCCCATGCGATCCATGAGCCGCCGGACTGCTTAAGCCACGTATCGCTGGCAATGTCGTGCCAGAAAGAGTGATTGCTGTCCGTGTAGTACCAGGTTCCTATACCGTCGTTATAAATCCACTGAGTATCATAGTACCACTGCCAACAGGGTTCCCATACGCGATTTTCAACATCGTCGTACCAATACCATGCGCCGGTGGCGAGTTCCTGTGCATACCACTGGTGCTGTCCATGGTACCAGGAATCCCAGTTGTTCGGCCATCGCTGATACCACCATCCATCACCGTAGTAGTGCCATTGTCCGTCGTACCAGTTTATCGCTTCCAGAGGTTCGACTGAATTGCTTGAAGCGTCATCGAGTGCTTGTTCCTCAGCTGAAGCAACCTGGGAAGCTTCAACTGGGATGGAAGCATCCAGCACCACGCGATCTTCGAGGGTTTCGAGTATGATTTCACGGCTTCGTAGTGCTTGCAGCCGAGAGGCATCCAAGCTTTTCATGCGTATCCCTCCTCAGTAAGGCAAGAGCAACTTCTCGGGTGAAATACTGCTCTCGAAATAAAAAACGGTTTCATTGTGTTTGATGGGATTCTTAAAGACATTTTCGGATGTCATGCTTCAAAAGTCAAGCAAACACGCGTGCGAACCCTCTCAGATAATTGAAATCAGGCTTAAAAGCTGGATGGATTTCCGGTCATGCAATGATCTGGTCAGTGCCAGAAATTCTGTCGTTTATCCCTCGTATGAATTACAGGATATTGGTAGGAACCGGCGTCCCTGCCGGTTCCTACCAATATCATTGATCATATTGAAGATGTGCCGGCACGGAGGCCGGCATCCACCAATACTCCTACCCGCAATCGAACATTAGTTTTGGCAATTACTCTATATGTGGAAAAAGAGAATGGTATCCAGAACGAAAGAGGGAGAATCCTTTTGGAATCTCCCTCTTTATACGAGAATAGTGCGGAATTATCAGTGCTCGAAGAGTTTAATGCTTATTCCATTGGGATCCGTAAGAGAGGCGTATTTCACACCATCCCTCAATCCATCGGTTTCGACAAAACTCATACCCTTGGTTTTCAGTTCCTGGACTGAATGATTCAGGTTTTGCACTTTGAAGCTCATGCCGGAAACCCCACCGAAGAGCGGTCCCGCTTCAGTGAACTTGTTGTGACAGATTTCCAGCTTATAGGGTGTGCCTTCTTTTTCCATGCAGACTATGTCTAATCCGCGAGAAAGCCCATCAGTTATTCTGAAACCGAGCATCTTATAAAACTTTATGGTGGTTTCAGGATTTGAAGTGGGGATTCCTATAGTAAGCGGATAGTCGTCAACAGAAGACCTGGTGTAATTCGACGATTCAGCTTCGGTATTGTGAGCGATTAGAAGAGCGAACACCACAAGAAACATTATCGAACAGGTAAAACCAAGAAAGAGCCTTCTAGCGTGGCCAGCCGGCAATCTCATGCTAATAGAACCTCCTACACCAATCACAGCCCCGACCTTCCTCAAAAGGCCGAGAAAGTATACCCGAAAAATGAAATAAAAGCAATCAGCAATACCGATTATTTAGAAAAATGCTGCCTTTTATTAACAAACATACCCCTGTTAAAGGTATTTTCACAAAAAGCACTACTACACATAATCGATTGTCTGCTGAGTGTGCGGATCATGACACAAGTACCGCTTACAGTCAAGCGGAATTCTTTCTCGTTCTTCCCGACTCTTCGCTCTTGACTCACTCGCTATTCCCATGATATATGAATGCTAATCTGCATCAGCCTACCGACAGTGGCCCCTCTGAGATTCTGAAAAGCACTTCAAAGGTGATTATCGTGGCAAGAGACTATTATCAATGTCTAATATTTCCGTACCCAATGGGCCGGCTTCGGGGTGCATGGAACCAAAGCGCAACCGGACGCGATGCGAGGAGTATTCCGGAACCGAAGGTAATTCTTCCTATTGCCGATGAATTCATCCAGCATTGGAGAGAAGAATGTCCTGACCGAAACCTGTATGTTGAGACCCGGTTCTTCGGTACCGCCAACAGAGTATATATCGAGCCTGCATTTAGAGATATTGGCTATCCACTCAGAGAAGACCGGCGAAATGGGGACAAATCGAATTGGAACAAAGCAAGACGTTACCGATTTTTGCCATGTGTCAGGGAGTTGTTATTGAATTCAGAAGTTTCTCCAATATCAAATGAGAAAAATGGTTCGCTCGTGTTGTTGGGGAAAGCCAATCACCGGCCTCGAGAGTGCTTCAAGGTGATTATCAAAGAAGGAGAACCTGAGTCGGGGCTATACGGTTATTTTTTGGCGACGTTTTTCCCGGTAGACGACTGGGACAAATAAACTTGAGGAATTGGATCACGTGACAAAAGAAAACCCATGTGCTTGTGTGCGGCGCCTATGTCCGCGCTACATGGGTTCTTGTGATCTCTTGCCTACTGAATTCTTGCGAATAAGAGAGGCATTCAATCAAGACTAGAATAAACCATTTCGTCGGCATGTCAATAGTAAATGAATAAAATAGCTCACTCGAGGATTGCCAGTTCAAGTTAGTAAAAGAAGATGAGCCATGAAGCAATTTTGGTCCGGCTCGAGACGAAACTCTCCAGTTATTGATTGCTTTGATCGTCGGAAAAAAGTTCTCCTGAAAACATCAAAATCGGTTAATCTGGTGCATGACCCTATCGTATTTGGCAAACACCGAGATCTGTTTTGCTGAAACATTTCGGAAAGAATCTCTATGGAGCGTCTCTATGCATGAGATTTCGGGGCTCGAAGAGCTGAATCGCAGTGTCCTGGAGAACGGCCTCTGCGCAGCATGCGGCGCATGCGTCGGCCGATGCCCTTATATTATGAAATTTAAAGGAAAAACCGTCAAGCTGGATTCGTGCACCGTGGAAAAAGGAAGATGCCATGCATACTGTCCCATGACTTTCTTCGATCCACAGGCAGTCGGCCCGGCTCTCTTCGGTGCAGCATACGACAATTCCGGTATGGGCAATGTGATGCAGGCGACTGCCGCACGGTCCTGCGCACCGGAAGTCCGCTCCATCGCTCAGGGTGGCGGTGTGGTGACTTCGCTTATAAGCGCAGCCCTGGAAGAAGGAATTATCCAGGCCGCAGTGCTGACATCATCCGCTGATGACGGCTTTCCGTGCGGAATAGTGGCAACTGACAAACACGACGTAATGAGCTGCTCGGGGTCCAAATTTGTTGGCGCACACACGTTGGAAGCCCTACGGGAAGCGCTAGATCGGGGATTTGACCGGATTGGGATTGTCGGCCTGCCCTGTCAGGTGCGAGCTATCCGCAAAATGGCACTGCTGGATCTCAAGAGCGAGCACTTACAGGAGCGCTTAAGCCTGGTTGTAGGACTTTTCTGCAATTGGGCACTCTCCGTAAGAGAGCTTCTGCCGTTTCTGCACGCGGAATTGAGGGGTCACGCTGTCAAGAAATTCGATATCCCCCCTCCCCCGGCCAATCTCTTGATAGCCTATACTGCAGAAAACCAGACCATAGAGATACTGCTGGACGACGTGCGTCAATTTATCCAGAAAGCCTGTACAGTCTGTGGTGACATGACATCCGAATTTGCAGACGTTTCGGTTGGCATGTATGAAGGCAGACCGGGTTGGAATACCGTGCTCGTCCGCACAGCAACGGGAAGCAATCTTATCAGACTGGCCGAAGAAAAGAGGAAGATCGAATTGGAGCCATATCCCGACGAGAATCTCGATCATCTCAGAAGTGCTGCTCTAAAGAAAAAATTACGAGAGACCGATTCACGCAATCGGTCGGAGCGGAGTTGAATCCATGCCGCTTCTCAATCTGAACGAACCAGGCAAAGAAGTGCTTTTCATGGGAAATGAGGCCATCGCGAGGGGGGCCCTTGAAGCAGGGGTTCAAGTGGCTACCGCTTATCCCGGGAATCCAAGTTCCGAGATTATTGCATCTCTCGCTGGTGTTGCGCCTGAACAGGGAATGTACGTCGAATGGTCGGTGAATGAAAAAGTGGCACTGGAAATAGCTGCCGCCGCTGCTTGTTCCAACATGAACGCTCTGGTGGCCATGAAGCAGAACGGTCTCAACGTTGCCTCGGATTTCTTGCTGAACCTCAACTTGACCGGCATCCGAGGCGCTCTCGTCATGGTGGTTGCAGACGATCCTTCCGGGATCTCCAGTACGAACGAGGAAGATTCCCGGATTTACGCAAAGCTCGCGGACATACCACTCCTGGAGCCTTCAACGTTTCAAGAAGCGAAAGAAATGACGCTCCATGCGTTCGATCTTTCCCGGCGTATCGGAAATGTGGTGATGATCCGCAGTGTTACAAGGATATCCCACGCACGGGGCAATGTGGTGCTCGGGCCTTTGCCCGCGGTTTTGCCTGCACCCCACTTCGATACATCCAAACCGTTCTGTCCTATGCCCAGTTCAGCTTCTCACCCGGTACTTCATCGCAGATTTTCCGAGGCCGAAGAGATACTGCACGACAGCGCTTTCAACTTCTACGAAGGTCCGGATAATCCCGAACTCATCGTAATTACGTGCGGTGCAGGCTGGTTTTTCGCCAAAGAGGCAATAGAGCTGCTGAGACTGGAAGCAAAAACCGGAATCCTGAAGATCGGAACCACGTGGCCTCTTCCCAAGGAACTCCTCCTGAAGACGCTGAAAAAGACCGAAAGGGTTCTGTTCCTTGAAGAAGTCGATCCGGTTCTGGAGAATAACGTCGCATCCCAGTATGCCTTCCATAACAGACAACTCCCGGCAATTGAATTCATGGGAAAGAATTCCGGGCACATTCCTTCAACGGGAGAGTTGTCACCCGAATTGGTTTTGAGAGTACTCTCAAAAATAAGCGGCGCACCGCTTCCCCACCAAGACGAGGAACATGCTGCCAGAGCCAAAGAAGCCCTTGCAAATTATGCTCCTTCCAGATCGCTCGCTTTCTGCGCAGGATGCCCACACCGCAGTTCTCTGTGGGCGATCAAGAAAGCTCTGGTGTTGGATGGGAGAGACGCTGTTCTCTTTGGTGACATAGGATGCTATTCCCTCGGGATATTCTCCACAGGCTTCTTCCAGTTGAAAACGCTTCATGCCATGGGTTCCGGAACCGGTATGGCATGCGGGTTCGGCAAGTTTGCAGACGTAGGAGTCACCCAACCCAGCCTGGCAGTATGCGGAGATTCCACGTTCTTTCATTCGGTCGTACCCGGTCTGATAAATGCCGTCCATTCGGGTTCACATTTTCTGTTGATCGTTTTGGACAACAACGCAACCGCAATGACCGGTTTCCAGCCTCACCCGGGCAGCCCCGTAAACGCCATGGGATCGCCTGCAGTCGCGATCCCCATTGAAGATGTGTGCAGAGCAATAGGTATGGAGACAACGATCAGAGATCCGTTCGATCTCGAAGAAACATCCCGGACAATTTATGAGTTGATCCAGGAGCGGTCGGGCCCGAAAGCGCTGGTGCTCCGGCACGAGTGCGCTCTGGTAAGTGCGAGAAAAAGCAAGCCTCGGTACAAGCTGCGGGTCGATCCTGAGAAATGCATCGGAGAGAACTGCGGCTGCGACCGTCTGTGCACGAGAGTTTTCAAGTGTCCCGGATTAATTTGGGACAAAGCTTCGGCTAAGTCCAAGATTGACGAAGCCATATGCGCCGGTTGCGGGGTTTGCGCGGATATCTGTCCTGCACGGGCCATCATCAGAGAAGAGGCATGATCATGCTCAAGGACCCGTACAACATCATTATTGCCGGAGTCGGAGGTCAAGGAAATGTCCTGGGTTCACAACTCATAGGAGCCATTCTTGTCGAACAAAAATATAAGGTGACCATAGGCGAAACGTACGGAGCTTCCCAGCGAGGCGGCTCGGTAATGAGTCACGTGCGTATTTCCCGTGTTCGCCAGTACGGGCCGTTAATTCCTCCCGGAGCTGCGGACCTCATTATCGCCCTGGAGCCCAGCGAAGCCGCCCGCGTGCTGGCACATTACGGAAACAGCGATACCGTGGCTGTGGTGAACACGCGTCCGGTATATTCGATTGACGTGACGAGCGGTTCCGTAGCTTACCCGGACATGGACGAATTACTGCAGAAAATCAGAGGGCTGGCGGGCAGAACATTCTTCCTGGACGCGACAGAAAAAGCGCTGAAAATGGGCAATCCCATACTGGCCAACATTGTCATGCTCGGAGCAGTATCCTGCGGAGGAATGCTTCCCATCACGGAAAGCAATCTGGGGAAGGCAATCTGCGAAATTCTCTCTGAAAACAAAGTGGGAATAAATCTTCAGGCATTCGCAGCGGGAAGGGAGTTGACCGAGTTCGCAATCAAAGAAGAAATATCGGGGAGGAACTTCTTGTAATACCAACATGCTTTCAAAGCAGTAATATCCCCCCCCCCCCGCCAGACGGGGATTACAAGAAGGGTTTCCCAGATCTTCTCTCTTTGAATGCAAAATGGTATTGGGTCACACGACTGGCCGATGGCTACCAAATTTCGAGTGAATTACCACAAACCGGACAGATCTTTTTTCCTGTGGAGCGTACTGTATGCTTTGTACCCGGCCAGGACCTTTTTGACATACATCCTCGTCTCGAGATACGGAATGTTGTCGATGAACTCGTCCTGCTTCATCTTTCCCCGTTTTCGCAGCCAACTTCTCACCTTGTTCTCGTCGGCATTGTAAGACGCGACTGCAGGGACGAGGTTTCCTTTAAACTTCTTGAGATTTTTCGCGAGAATGGTGATTCCATAAGCAATATTTTGGTCAGGTTCGAGAACATCCTGGATTGACTTTGCGGGGATTTTACCATGAACTCTGGTGAGTCCTATTGCTCCCGGAGTGACTTGCATGAGTCCGAGCGCTCCTGCAGGAGAAACGGAATCCGGATCGTATGCGCTTTCCTGACGGATTATTGCCCATACAAGATGCGGATCTACCGAATGCTTTTCCGCATGCTTCATGGTGTGGGAAAAATGTATCCTCGGAAACGCTATTTCGGTGAATTCCGCAGGTGCATCGTCCGGAGGATTATATGCAATAGATCCAAAGGCGGTGATCAGGATTTGCCGTGCTTCATGGTATTTCCCCGCACCATAAGCGGCTCTGGCAGTCAGAAGACTGACGGATTGCAGCGATCTCGTCGCTTTGGGCAACATCTGCAACTGCATGACCGCAAATTCGTACAAACCATAGTCCATGAGCTTCATTGCGGCCATAATGTATTTGTCGGAAGCGAGAACAGGGGAAATGCCGACATCCGGAAAACTCGAGGCAGAGTTCTTTTCGAATGACGAGCCTTTGGCTTGGAGAATGGCCTCAGCCTCATGAGCGTAATAATCGACCGGTTTGGCCTTGACGAGATCCTTGAGAAGCGGCTCGGCATCATTCCATTTGCCGGCCCGCATCAGGGCTCGGGCTTGCCAGTATTTCGATGCCGACTCAATGCGATCCCCGGAAGACATCTGTCTCGTTTCACGGAATGTGTCGGCTGCTTCCGCATACTTCCCGTTCCAGTATTTGATCCAGGCTCTTTTCCAGTTCACATCCACTTTCGTGGAAATCTCGGGATTGGTGTCGAGAAGGTTCTTGAAATACCGATCCGCGTCCGCGTACGCTCCCTTTTCGAAGCTGTGGGCACCGAGATTGAAGAGGGCCTTCCGTTTTAGTCTGATATTCCCCTTGTCCACCAGATTTTTGGAATAGGTTTGAAATTCCTTGTCCTTATCAAGACGCCAATGCAAAAGGCTGAGCAGATACAGCACCTCCATTCGATCCTCATCCGATATTTTCTTCTTCATGAGTTCGTTCAGGAGAGCAATCGCCTTTTCGTTCTGTCGTCCCTTGTATCGACATCGGGCCAATTTCAGGAGCATGGCGGTATCTTCGGGTTTCGTTTTGAGCAGCGATTGATAAACGTCTGCTGCGAGATCGAATCGACCTTTGTTGTAGAGACGCGCGGCCCGGGAAAGCTGGTCGGCTTCTGAAAACGTAAGCTTCGCAATTTTTCCCTCAAGCACCATTTTATGCAGGCAATCTGCCGCTCTGAGACCTTCGAGCGATGCAGGATGCTGTAAATAGAGCCACTGATAGTGTTTGGCAGCGCTTTTGTAGTCGCCCGAGCTTCGTTGCAGGTCCGCCAGTTTTAAAGTAAGCGAAACTTTAAGCTTATCAGACCTGGTTGAGATCATTTTCTCAATCAAGGGCACCGCTTCGGGGCAATTACGCTTACAGAGAAGCTCAAGATGCATCTCGCGTACGGCCTGAGCGTACGGTCCGTTTTGAATCTCCTTGGAAGCTTTGCCGAGTGTTGCCTCTGCAGCCGCAGTATCGCCTTTCTTCAGCTCTGATCTGGCAGTGAGCAGGTACGCGGGACCTCCGTACACCGGGTCGGATAGAATTTTTTCCCATGCGGTTTTCGCATCGCGTAGATGCCCCTCGTCCAGAAGTCTTTTCCCTTGTATAAAGCATGAATCTGCATCAATAGTTGCTTGGGCAGGAGCAGACAAGCAATGGGCGGGAATCAAAACCAGCAAAAGAACTATAAGAACGGCAATCATCAAACCTTCTTTCAAGGCATTCCTCTCCCCGGGTCACACCTCGATAACAATTCTCATGTATTACGCAAGATTACAATCAGAATTGTGGAGATATCCGCATACGTGCAAAACAAGGCTCTTATACATCCCCGTTATGAATGAGAAAGCTGCTTCGGGAGCAGTTTATCTACAGTAAGTTGCGTCTCATTTGGACATCCGGAGATGTCAGTTCAAGAAATTTCGTTGTCGATCATCAACCCTGCCGATGACATTCGCTCTGTAAACATGATCTTAGGTGGCCTGGAGGTCATCCGTTTCGAGTTCACGGTGAAATGGACCGGCGTCACCGGTCCACTCGGTTTCATTCCTATATATGCCTAATACCCTATACTGCTTGAAACGTCCAGGGAGTACTCTCTGCCGACTTCATCTCGAGTTCCAATCGTTCGGATCGTCCTATTCCGAGAAATACCATGAGGCTCAAATGCTCCTTCAACTGTCGTGTAATGAGGAAATTTTCCCGCACGAACTCCCTTGCCTTTCGCCCCATTTCATAGATTTTTTCGGGACGTTTGAGAAGATACCGGATGCGGAGAGCCGCTCCTTCAGGAGTGCTTACGAGAAATCCCGTATGATGGTTCACGACCTGGAGACGAATACCTCCCGTATTCCCGCCAAGCACCGGTTTCCCCTTCCACATGCCTTCAGTTACGGTAAGTCCGAATCCTTCCCGTACGGATTTCTGAATCACGATATCGGCAGCCCTTTGCAGCGCGTTGATAGTCCTATGCGCATCGGGAGCGAGGAGCAGAATGAAGAGATCCGGATCGTCGTGAGCCACTGCACGGACCTGTGAGAGCACCGCCTCTCCTTCCGGGTCGTCGGTCGCTCCTCCACCTGCGAGGACCAGTTGCAAAGAGGGCACAAACGTTTTTGCCAACCTGTATGCCTGGATCACTCCCACCGGATCCTTGAATCTGTCGAAGCGGGAGACCTGAAGCACCATGGGGCGTTCAGGGTCGATCCCGAACTGGAGCTGTGTCTTGAGCACTTCTCTTGCATCCAGATCCATATTCTTCTCGCTCAATGGATCGATACTCGGTGCTACCAGATAGGAGTTGTGAGGCAACGATTGTGCAAAGTCCGGTAATGAGAAAATGCTTGCATCGTAACCAAGGACATATTTTCTCAGATATTTCCAAACCGGTCGATGAGGATGGCTCAGATCGATATGACAGCGCCAGATCCACTTTCCTTTTCGATTCGGACACCATTCTAAAAGAGGAAGCGGTTGAGGATCGTGAATGAAAACGATATCTGCCTCCTCCAGCACAGAGCGCATTTCTTCCGCATTATTCCTGTTTACCTCTTCATATGCGGCCAGGAGCGTGTCACTGAGGGGAGCCTCGTTTCCCTGAAGACCGTTATGAAAATTCTTCGTGCATTCGTAAAATCGGTCATTTCCGGTAATTACTTCCCATCGAGCGTCGATTCCAAGCTCCTTCTTCAAAGGAACAAGTTTCGTGAGGATTTCCGCGACCCCTCCTCCAATTCGAGTGGAGTTCACGTGAACGACTTTCATTCCCTGTATTGGTTGAGCGAGTTGCCAAAGGTGATTGATGACATCCTGGCCCGTTACTGCCGCATAGTCCTGGATTGTGTGCATTAAGCGGACCTCCGGAAAAACTGGCTGAATACTCCATCGAGCTCGGTGCGAAGTTCCGATAGCGTCGTGAAATAAGGATCGACTGCTGCCACACCCTGGCACAATTCATCGTAAGCATCTTTGAGACAGCCTAACCACGAACGGAAATCGTCCAATCCGCCGGAGGTTCTCCGACGAGCGTCTATGAAATGATAGAAGATGCTGCCCAGCGCCATCTTCGGTATGAACTCTGCCAAGCTGGGTGCATCGTCAATCAATACGCCCGTATCGAACACCACAATTTCAGAGCGGATGAAATGAAATTGCCGGTCAGCTTGAACCCAGGTCGGACGCTCAATTTCTTCAAGCCGTTGTTCGATTACTTCCAGCAACTCCTGTCTCAACGATTCCAGGTCCAGAAAATCGGTCGGATCTATTACCGCCAAACGTTCGGCAAGAATATCATCGTGCAGCGCATAATGTGACCACACGGCGAATTCATTGTTGAATTGCGGGTCATCGAAACGAGGCCTGAGCAATCCTCCCCAAAAATGGTAATAAATGCTTCCCGGATGTATGTTGATGAGCCTGTCTCTCATTTCCCTCAGGTTTTGGGCTTTCTCTCCGGTCGCGATTGCAACCAGGGAACAGTCCTTTACGGCAAAAGGCCCAATATCGTTTCCTTGAGCTGCCATTTCACTCCTCTTAAAAATTGCTTTTCTGCTGAATTCAGAACTCGTTACGTCTAGTTCTCGTTTATCAACAGAATTGCAGGAAAACTCGCGAGCGCTTCTCCCACGGAAAGCGCTCCATTAATTGTATGTACTTCACTGTTTGTGAGAAAGTCTCTCCATTCATCAGGCAGATCGTTCGGTAAGATAACCGTCGTGTCCTGCCAGACCTCTTTCCCCAGGGGAAATTCACCTGACGACACAACGGCAGATAAAAGTCGCGGAGCAATTGTTACTCCCCATCTATCTTCATACCCTCTCGCGAAAGCTACTATTCTGTCACCGAATACACCTGCTGTTTTCAGCGGGAGGTAATTTCCTTTCAAGAAGAGGTTGGGCATTAATCTCCTTACAGCAAGGAGCTTGTGTATGCAGAACAATTTTATCCGGCCGTCTTCTTTGGTCTGTATCAGCTCTTCAATCAATTCTCGAATCCCGTGAACACTCTTTTGCCTTAGTTCCGTAAGCATATGCCGTCTCTTCGCGTAATCCACCGGACGCCGGTTATCGGGGTCGACAAGATTGAGATCCCATAAATCGCTCCCCTGGTAAAAATCCGCCACGCCTGGCACAGTCGCTTTGAGGACCGCCTGGGTGAGCGAATTGAGTATGCCGTAATGGGCGATTTTCCTCTGAAAAGGCAGGAACGCTTCCACGAAGGGACCGTCCGGTCTAAGAATATCGTCCACGAATGCAAGGTATGCCTCTTCATACGCAGTGTCGGGTCTGATCCATTCAGTATGCACTTTGGCCTCTCTCACTGCTTTGACCACGTACTCCTTAACTCGTTCGGTAAATTCCGGAATTTCTGCATCATCAAAAGGAAATGCTCCAACAAGCGTTTGATAGAGGAAGTACTCGTCGTTCTTGTCAGGGACTTTTTTCCCTGAAATGATTTTTTTCTTGTCCACGTTGATTGCGTGCCATTTCTTGAGTTCCGTTTCCCATGCATCGGGTAATTCGGAAAGAACACTGATCCGCGCCCGCATATCTTCGCCACGTTTGGTGTCATGCGTAGCGGTGGCATTCATGGAGGAAGGCCACGACTCCCGCCGTCTGCCGATGAACCTGTGGAAGTCATCGGTAGATATTCCACAGCGATCCGGTACTCCTCCTACTTCGTTTAAGGAGAGGAGCCGGTTGTACACATACAACGCAGTATCTTCAAAACCCTTGGCCATCAGCGGACCGGTGAATTGCTGAAATTTCATCGTGAACCTGAGCCACTCTGCTCGTTCTTCGTCGGAGAGATAGTCCGGATACTCCAGAAGAAGAAAGCGCTTCAGGAATTCGAGTTCGTACTTCAGACCGGGGCTTCTGGCCATTGCTTTTCCCAGAGCTTCGGATATGTAGTGCCTGTCGCTTTCGCTGAAACTCGAATTACTCACGTAAGACCTGTATACGGGAAATTCGATGAGCACTTCTGTCATGGCCCGGTGCAATCCCTGGAGCGTAATGTCACTACCGTGTCTGTCCCGGCCTGAAATAATTTTCAAGAGCTGGGCAAGGTTGTCCACATCTCCGGCCATGTGCTCCTCGGCGATCACTCTTTTGGTGTGTCTCACCACTTCTCTGAGAGGTTCCCGAATACCGGAGAAATCGGCGTAGATTTTCGTGATCGCGGGGTCGTTATCGGGATTGCAAAGCAATTGCGTCATCATGTTGAGAAAGTCGTAGCCGCTTGTTCCCTGAATGGGCCATGAATTCGGCAAAGCCTCATCCGGGTGCAAAATCTTTTCCACCACGATGTACACATCCGGCACTTTTTCTCTCAACCTGACGAGGTATTCCAAAGGATCGTACAGCCCGTCCACATGATCTATCCTGAGCCCGGAAAAAATTCCGTTGTTAACCAGTTCCAACGTATACTGATGCGTATCTTCGAGAACGACAGGATCCTGGACGCAGCATGAAATCAGCCCATTTATATTAAAAAATCGCCGATAATTTATTTCTTTGGTGGCGACCTTCCAGTACGCCAGCCGGTAGAACTGCTCGGATAAGAGGCTCTCAATGAGGCCGAACCTGTCGGAATTGTCATTCTGGCCGTTAAATATGCGCAGATTCGTTTCTATGAAAGCCTTTATATGAGAATTCCCGCGATACAGCTCCCAGAGCATTCTCTTGATAAACGTGGTTTGATGATATCTTTCCTCGCTTTGCACCTGGGGTAAGGTCTTGATGACGTACAAGATCCCGAGCAGTTTGATAAAATCCGGATGCTCCTCTCCAAGAGTATTGCGTAACGATTCCAAACGGTACGTGAGAAGATTGTCATAGGTTCCCGGACGCACGGGAAATCTCAAATCGTAATAGGCCACTTCAAGTCCTTCCCGACCATATATAATGGTTATTTCTCCGGATTCCAACGCCTCTCCGAAATGACGTCCGAGGAACGGAGCCAAAAGTCGACCTTTCAATCCCCCCAAATGATGATCCCATTCAATATCAAAGTACCTGAAATACTGCGAAGAACTCCCATGCTCCAGGATATCCATGAGCATTGTATTGTGCTGATCGTACGCCATATGATTCGGAACGATATCCTGTATCCATCCCATGCCGTGAAGTCGCAGCGTGTCAATGAGAGATGCAAAATCTATTTCCGTACCGAATTCCGGATTCAGCCGATTCGGGTCCACCACATCGTACCCGTGATCGCTGGCCTTTTTTGCCTGAAAGACCGGAGAAGCGTAAACGTGCGTGATGCCGAGATCCGCCAAATAGGATAATACGCTCGCAATTTCCGAAAAACCGGTTGAAGGAGTAAATTGAATACGGTAAGTCGCTGACGGGATGTTCATGGACTCCTCATTCCTTAGCAGACCGCTCGGGTTGGAAGGAGATTTTCCCGGATCGGTATCGCTAATTGTGAGTAAGACCGGGAAAAGTATATCGCTGTACGCAGCAATGATTCGAGCAGACGTCAACCTTAGCATACGGTTGACACCCCTGGTACAGTTAACCACAAACAATATGTTTTTTGCAACTATGATGCCAAAACTAATTCGTATTCATTCTAATTTCATTGTTCATTGGCCAAGCCGTACTAATTGCAGAAAGGTAATCAGGATTCATAGCGTCCCGCTCCCAAAAGGGTGAATAGAATCTATGTTTTCCAGCAAAGGGCTTCACTTGTTAATGAGAAAATTGTTTACAGGAATATCTGTACCTCTTCAAAAGAATGGCTTTTCCTGTATTGCCAGTGTGCCCGGTGAGGAAAAAAGTATGTGGTGCTTTTTCCCACGTGAGAGAGATTGGCCGGGTAATTTGCACACTTCATTCCAGGGATGAGGTGCAGAATTTAGCAATACCATACCAGAATATACTCACTAACATTTCCGGATTCCGGAACTTTTCACAACGGACTTTGACCTATGTAAGTGTGTGCTTTTTGAAAAAAGAAGGCACTGTCACGTGCCGCTGAGGTGCTGGTGCCTGGGATGTAATTGACTCGGGCGGATAATGAAGAAGCCGTGTAGCGCCAAACAGGAATTGCTGTAGAGACAGAATAGTCTGAACGATTAAGAGTGATACTGATTAAGAACGGCTTCCACCCTCATGAAACGGGCCGCCCCGACGGATTCGAAATTACTGAACGGTTCCGTCACCAGAGGAGGTGTTCTCATGCTGTACTGGGCAATCGTTTTTCTCATCATTGCGTTAATAGCCGGTGCACTGGGGTTTGGCGGAATAGCGGGAACCGCGGCTACAATCGCCAAAATCCTGTTCGTAGTTTTTCTGGTGCTTTTCTTGGTGTCACTCATTAGTGGATGGCGAAGACCACCGATATAGCGCTCCGGTTTTAGAAAACATTTCGTGCCGACACCTGGTGACCGAGATTAAGTCTTGTTCAAATGGAGAGTCGCGGCTCGGCATCCAATAGGCCGAAGAGCAGAGAGGCCAGATTGAGCAGAAACTCAATAGAGCGTCTCTCATAGGGCCGGGGATTTGCGTGCGCTCGCATCCGTGGTCACGAAGAATACGGATCACGACAAAAAAATTAGACAAAAAAATTAAAAGATGTAAGGAGACTTCCTATGTCAACGCTGTTGTTGATTGTTTTACTGGTTTTACTCATAGGGGCTTTGCCTGCTTGGCCCTACAGCCGAGGTTGGGGGTATTACCCCAGCGGAGGTTTGGGATTGGTCTTGCTAATCATTCTGCTTTTACTGGTATTCGGAATGGTTTGATTCGTAAGAAATGCATTACTGACACACGGCTGGCCCCCTGTGCAATCGTTCCCGCATGCTTATTGTGCTCGATCGCATGTCCGTCAACGATCCATAGGGTTCGAGCCGCGTGTTCTCATTTATCTCGCAGTAAGCATTTACCACCTCTGACCGGATCGTCTCAGATCTGTAGAAATTGTTTCAGCCGCTCACTCTCGCTTGAGAATCTTCAGGTCTCGTGTCGCCGCGCCAGTCGGATTTATTCACCCCTGTAGGTCCGCTGGAACGCATGTATCGCAATCTCAAATCCGACTCGGAAACAATCAACTCGGTGCCGGGTAGCACAATGCATAGGGGAACAGACCGAAGTGGAGATCCAACCTGATGATATTGGATGGAGATTCGTTTAAGCACCTGTCAACAAACAATTTGGTTCCTCCTTTCCCTCTTGGCGGAGCGGGTATAAACTATAATGCGAGAGGTTTGTCAAAAGAGTTGTGCGTATGGAATGGTCCTAAAATTGAAAGTGTGTGGATTGCATGTCAACGTTTAATTCTTTCTCTAGTGCACATCTCGGCTGCATTTCAGTTTGCGATACGGAACTATTTATGGCTGAACTGCGGGATCTCCGACTTGCGAATGAAATCCCCGACGTTCTGTTGTTTCTCTCTCATCCGAAAACCATCAGTGTCGGTCTCAAGGATAGAACAAGCAATCACCCCAAGGATTTGCTCGTTCCCATGGAACGCCTGGAAAAGGAGGGCATTGCTTTCGCCAGATCCGTGAGAGGTGGGGGGATCACATATCACTGGACCGGTCAAGTCGTCTGCTATCCTGTCGTGAAACTCGGATTTCAGGAGCGGGATATTCCTGCTTACATGAGCCGGCTCGAAAAGATCGGAATCGAGACTTTTCGGCATTTCGGGCTTTCCGTGGAGCGTCGTCGCGATTCGGCGGCTCATGTGGGACTCTGGTTAGGAAATAAGAAAATTGTTTCCATGGGAGTCCGGGTAAGTAGATGGGTGACAAGCTTCGGTTTTGCAATTAATCTGGAAGGAGACTTTTCCCCGGCCTCGTACGTGAGGCCCTGCGGATTAGAGGGAGTGCAATTGACAACTCTGGAAAAATCTCTCGGGTTCGCTCCGTCACGCGAAACCGTGATGAATCGGATAAGCGAAAAATTTGCTTCGATATTTCAACGAGAATCGGCAAACAATACTCAGGCGCTTCGCGAAAGAATAGCATCCATTGCGGAGCATCTGGGAAAAATGGGAGACGGCGCATATGGACAAAGAGCAATTGATTCAAGTAATGGATCCGGAAGGGAATGCCGATCCAAAAGCTATTGAGGGAATTTCTGAGGCGGATCGCCTCAAAATGTATCGTCTTATGGTGTTCACACGTTTGTGGAACACAAAAGCTCTCAGTTTACAGCGCCAGGGCCGCCTGGGAACTCTTGCCTCGGTGCGGGGACAGGAAGCGGCAAATATAGGAATGGGAATGGCGCTCAGGCCCGATGACTGGTTTTGCCCTGCGTTTCGTGAATATGGCGCGATGTTCGTAAAAGGTGTGGACCCTGTGAAATTGTTTCAATACTGGGGCGGTGATGAACGGGGAGCCGCACCTCCAACCGATTCCCACATGCTTCCGGTTTGTATAACCGTTGGTTCTCATTTGTGCCATGCGGTCGGAATTGCCTTTGCAGCCAAAATGCGGGGAGACAAAGTCGCTGTTATGTCGAGCTCCGGTGACGGTTCCACATCGCAAGGCGACTTTCACGAGAGCCTCAATTTCGCGGGAGTATATAAACTGCCCGTGGTGTTCGTCATTCAAAACAATGCGTGGGCTATTTCCGTTCCAGTGGAGCATCAGACGGCAACTGAAACTCTTGCAGAAAAGGCCTGTGCATACGCAATAAATGGTGCTCGGGTAGATGGAAACGACATTTTTGCCGTATACCTCACCATAAAACGACTCCTGGACGAAGCTCGTGCCGAATATAAACCTTCTCTCGTGGAACTGGTGACATACCGTATGGACGATCACACCACTTCTGACGATGCGAGCCGATATCGCTCCGAAGAGGAGGTGGCTGTATGGCGTGCCCGAGACCCTATCGACAGAATGCGAAAGTTTCTCACTGCAAATCACGGATGGGACGACGCCAAGGAAAACGAACTTCTTTCAGAGTTGAGCGCTCAGGTGGAGAAAGCTGTTCAGGATTTTGAGGCACTCCCGCAGCCCGAGCCTGTACAAATGTTTGAACATATTTATGCTGAAATGCCGTGGAACCTGCGCGAGCAACGAGAACTGCTGCTGGCGCGCACCGGCAAGGATGAGGGGTAGGAACATGGCACGCTTATCAATGGTGGAGGCTATCAATAGAACCTTGCATGAATTGATGGAGCAGGACGACAGAATAGTTGTGCTTGGAGAAGATGTGGGAGTTGACGGCGGGGTATTCAGAGCCACAGTGGGGCTCATCGACAAATTCGGCCCCATGAGAGTCATTGACACTCCTCTCGCGGAAAGTACCATTGTCGGTTCTGCAATTGGCATGGCTATTTACGGCATGAGGCCCATTGCGGAGATTCAATTCGAAGGCTTCATATTTAAAGCGTACGATCACATTTACAACCATGTATCCCGTTTACGCAAGCGATCGCAAGGGGTTTACGGGGTTCCTCTGGTCATACGTGCGCCGTACGGGGCAGGAGTTCGAGCCCTGGAACATCATTCTGATGCCCCGGAAGTTCTGTTTACGCATATTCCCGGTCTGAAGCTGGTGATTCCGGCGACTCCGGCGGATGCCAAAGGACTCCTCACGTCTGCAATCGAAGATCCGGACCCGGTGATTTACTTCGAACCGAAACGCTTGTACCGACTCTTTAAAGAGGAAGTGCCCGAGGGGCGTCACACGGTTCCCATCGGTCAGGCACGGCTGGTCCGCGAAGGTCATGACATCACCATCGTTACCTATGGAGGGATGGTGAGCGTGTGTGAAAAGGCTGCTCAACATGTGGCTTCCGAGGGAGTTGAAGCTGAAGTAATCGATTTGCGCACTATTTGGCCTTTCGACATCGGTGCAATCGTGGAGTCGGTTACGAAAACGGGGCGGCTCATTGTGTGTCATGAAGCTGCTCGATCTTTCGGTGTCGGTGCGGAAATCGTCGCCCAGGTAAGTGAACGGTGCCTGTTGTCTCTCCTTGCTCCTATTCGTCGAGTTACCGGAAACGACATCACCGCGCCATTGGCCAAATTGGAGGAGTACAACTATCCCGATACGGAACAAGTAGTTCGGGCTATCCACGACACTGTGCAGTTCTAAATTGTTGCAGGAGGAGAGAATTATTATGAGATACGTATTCAAACTGCCGGACGTAGGGGAAGGCATCGCTACAGCCGAAATAGTCGAATACCTGGTCAAAGTCGGGGACCAAGTGTCCGCAGATCAGCCGGTAGTGAGGATTGAAACAGATAAAGCCGTCGTGGAACTTCCTTGTCCCGTGAAGGGAGTAATAGAGGAAATCCCTTTTAATCCTGGAGATTCGGTTGAAGTCGGCCAGACGATTCTGGTCATTGAAACCGAAGAAAGTGCTAAACAGGAACGGGCGGAATCCCTTGAACCCAAGGAAGAACCACCTGCCGAGAAGAAACCTGCGCCTGCCGCCGAGACTCCTCCTCCCAGTCCTTCGATGAAGGAACGGCCTGAGGGAGAAGCGACGCCCTCACCCCCTGCGGCACGGGTGCAGGCGACGCCTCATACGAGGAAGCTTGCCCGGGAACTCAAGGTCGATATCAACACAGTGCAAGGGACCGGACCTCATGGCCGTATCACTGACGAGGACGTACGAAAGGCAGCGGAAGGCGAAAAAGCTGCTCCACCAGCCAAACCCGAACCTGCAGCAGCCCCGAAACGGGAAGAGGCCATGCCTGAATCTGAAGCTGCGGGAGTGGATTACGATAAATACGGACCGATCAGGAGAGAGCCGCTTCGTGGAGTGAGAAAACGTATTGCGGAAGTCATGGTGAAATCCGTATCCACAATACCGCACGTAACCCATTTCGATGAAGCCGATGTCACGGAACTTATGGCAGTCGTCGAACGCGAAAAGCCATTGGCCGAGAGTAGAGGGTTCAAGCTCACGGTGCTTGCCTTTGTAATCAAGGCGGCAGCAGCGGGATTGAAGCAGTTCCCCATGCTCAATTGTTCGCTTGACGATCAAAGTGGCGACGTCGTTTACAAGGATTACTATAACATCGGGTTCGCGACCGACACAGAATCCGGCCTCATGGTTCCCGTTATCCGGGATGTGGATCGGAAATCCGTGCTCCAGATTGCCGGCGAGCTGCAGGAACTGAGCAAGAAAGCCCGGGACAGATCCATAGAACTGGACGACATGCGAGGCGGAACCTTCACCGTGACCAATGTGGGAGCTTTAGGAGGTTCGTGGGCCACTCCCATAATAGTGCATCCGCAGGTTGCGATACTCTGTCCTCTGAGAGCGCGACCCAAAGCAATGGTGCAGGACGGTCAGGTGGCAATCCGAACGATCATGCCTTTGACTCTGTCATTCGATCATCGGGTATTGGATGGGGCGGATGCCGCGCGCTATCTCAATTTTGTTATAGGTCTCTTGAACGATCCCATGCGTATGCTGGTCGATATGGCATGAATAATAACAGAACCGCAGTCCCGGTCCCGACCTGAACGAATTGACGGGTTTCGGGACCGATCAGGAGAATCTCATGGTAGTAGGTGACTTTGCCCAGGGAGCCCAGTTGGCAATTATCGGCGCAGGTCCGGGAGGCTATGTTGCAGCCATTCGGGCAGCACAACTGGGTCTTGAAGTTACCCTGGTTGAAAAGGGATTACTGGGAGGCGTGTGCCTCAATTGGGGATGCATTCCCTCCAAAGCGCTCATATACGTCGCTGACCTGAAGAATCGTATCGAACAGGCTGATAAGATCGGTCTTATCGTAAGGGACGTTTCTATCGATCTGCCGAAGCTCGTTCAATGGAAATCCGACGTAGTGGAAAAGCTTCGTAAAGGCGTGGCCTCCCTCATGTCTCAGCACAAGATAGAGGTTATTACGGGAACTGCTCACTTTACAGGAGAAAACTCCTTCTCGGTTGAGACTTCCGGTGGAATGCGGCGTTTTGAATTCCGAAACTGCATCCTTGCCACGGGGTCTTCAGCAGCAGAACTTCCGGGTATGCCACGGGACGGAGAACTCGTCATCGATTCGACGGATGCTCTGGATCCCAAGAACATCCCGGAGCGGTTCGTGGTAATAGGAGCAGGTTCGGTTGGTCTGGAAATGGGGACCTTTTACGCCAAGCTCGGCTCCAAGGTTACGATCCTGGATGCAGAGGACCGTCTTTTACCGATGCTCGATCCGGACATCGGGCGAGCAATGGAGCGCTCTCTCAAGCATCTCAAGATAGATCTTATCCTGAAAGCCAAGGTTCAGGGCTTGAAACGCGAAAACGGCACGGGTGTCCTGCAGTATTCGGTTTCTGACGGGGATAAATCCATTACAGGGGACAAGATTCTCGTGGCCATAGGGAGGCGTCCGAACACCAGCGGGATCGGACTGGAAAAGGTCAAAGTGAAGCTTGACTCCAGGGGATTCGTAGAAGTGTCTGAGACCATGCAGACGTCGGTTCCCGGTATTTACGCCATCGGAGATATTGTTTCCGGCCCCATGCTGGCTCACAAGGCTTCCTTTCAAGGTAAGATCGCTGCAGAAGTGATTGCGGGAGAACCGTCCGCTTTTTCCGGAGTGGAAGTCCCCGGTGTCATCTTTAGTGACCCGGAAATCGCTACAGTCGGACTTTCCGAACAGGATGCCCAGGCACAAGGGATTCCCGTGAAAGTAGGGGTGTTTCCATTCAGAGCGATGGGCCGTACGCTGACCATGGCGGAAGAAGGCCCCGGTTTCGTGAAAATAGTCTCCGATGCCGAATCCGAAACTGTCCTGGGAGTGCATATTGTCGGACCTCACGCTTCGGATTTGATCGCTGAAGGATGCCTCGCTGTTGCGTCAGCCTCCCATGTGGACGATTTGACGCTCACGATCCATCCTCACCCCACACTGCCGGAAACCATAGAAGAAGCCGCAGAACAGGTGGAAAACAAGGCTATACACATATTTTCAGCGAAGAAATCTGCACTTGGGAAGAAATAAAAGTAAAGCAGGACGATGCCTTCATAACAGTGGAATTTAGAAGTTCTGGTAGAGCAGGAAAGTGTCTCAGACTACGAATAGCATCGGAATCGTCCACTCTGCATTGCTTTCAAATGTTGTCATTGCGAGGAGCGCAGCGACGTGGCAATCGCCCGGGACTCAGGCGCTTAATTTCAGGCGATTGCTTCGCTTCGCTCGCAATGACAATCGTTAAGGTCTTGCCTGTTCTCCGATGGCCTCCGAGACGCCCTCTGTCCGATAATTCAAACCGTGGAACATGGGAACAGGTGATCCCCGAGGGCGTAGCAATTTGTTGGAAATACAGAATCGTTAGCCTCGGAATCCGTCTCAGTTGCCGAAATAGAGGACTAATTTTAAGATATTATCATTATATGAGTATAAGTGAGGTATTCTTCGAAATTATCCGCGGGTAAGGCAACCCGATCCATCGGCTTCAAAGTAATAAAATGGTTTGTTAAACGAGAATTTCTCATCCACGAGCTTTATAAAGGCTTCCGTGATCCCTTTACATTTTTTACCCAGAGATTGCTCCGCGAATCGAAAGGAATCATCTAGGAGTTCGTGCTTCTGATGCCAGTTCTCTCCAAAAGCATTTTCAACTGGCTGAAGATAAGGCATTAACCTCACGATTAGCCAACCAATCTCAACCGCTCGATTCATGTAATTTGACCAAGAGGTGTCATCAAGAGTAGGGGATGTCGGACCAATGGACGGTTCACCTTCTTTGCGGAACCATTTCATGACATCCTCCCCCAAAGAAAACTTAGAACCGTGCACTTCCTCATGAAACATTCGTTCCCAAATGCTTATCTCCTTAATAACCTCTGGTGGGAGACCGCTATTTTTCCGAAGAAACAGGTTCCAAATTCTCCCTTCTTCCTGCTTCCGCAGTTTGGTTATTTCATGAAGGTTATCTTCCGTGAGTATTTGATCGTCCTTTATTCCCCATGTTTTCGGAAACGTGGTCAAATTGTGAGCGATACTCGCCACAATGATTGTTAGGTCCTTCAGACCTCGCAGGAGGGCATAACCGTCGGAAGGATAACCACTAAGAAGCAGTATCTCGCATGCCCTGAATCGCCTAAACATCACGAGATAGTAGACGTAAACATATACATAAGTCGGACAATCCCGGGGCCAGCCATTGTTTGTCAGCCACCCATCGCGCAATCTTTAGCGTATCTATATAGAAACTCAGAAATGAATCGATGAGAACAGATTGACCATGAAAAGTCGTGACAAAAAAATTTCCGCAGGCTCTTTCTTTTTCAAATATCTCGAGTAAGTTGCCACCTACACAATCATTTACGGTAAAATTTTCTGTAAGGCGGGTTTGCCATTGTGTCACATCCATTGCGAGTCTCCGTTCCGATCATTTATTCGTACGCGAATTTAGACTCAGCATTCTGCGTTTGCAAACGAAATCTGTTCACAAGGAGCCATTGGGTCTGCACAATTCGATCACCAGTTCTACACGAATTCGGCCCCAAATGCGTCCGGGATGACTTCGATCTCGGTGGGCGGTCCCACGGTTACCAGAACAACGTCGAACCTGCAGGGTGGTGGCTGGCGATAGTGCCTGTCCAGGTACGCTTGAGCAACCTGGACAACTTTGTTCCGCTTCCGACGATTTATGGATACGACAGGGCTCAAGCTGGATGCTGAAGATCGGGAGCGCACCTCTATGAACACCAGATCGCTTCCCTGATGAGCTATGATATCGATCTCACCAAGGCCGCATTCGAAATTCGTTTCCAGAATCCGATATCCGATATCCTTTAGATGCTTGGCCGCCAGTGCTTCGGCTTTCGTGCCTTTCCTGCGGGTCGGAGAACCTTTTTCCCGCGAGAAAAGCTTTTCCAAAATGCCTTGTTTGGGGACCTTTGTCAGTTTCGCTTCTCCCGAAGCATCTGTTCGTGCAGACGTCGTGCCTGAAGCGAAAAAGCCTCAAGCCGTGCCTCTATGATCTGCGGAAAAGCATTGCCGTCAGTCTCGATTGCGAGGAACGGCAATTTTTGGTCTTTTTCCAGCAGCGCAAGAGGACTCGGCCCGTGCCCATTTGTCTTCTGCAGGAGTTCCCGCTTTTCGCCGGTCGTAAACTTCTCGTTAAGTATGGATTCCGCAACTCGCGAGGGCATGCATCCAAACGGTCCTATGGAAATGATGCCGCAGGCCGGATGCAGGATTTCGTGCAAAGCTGCTCCAACCGTGAGAATTGCTTCTCCGGTGAGCATGGGAGAAATGAACTTTTCGCCCGCACGGATGAGATCTTCCACATCGAGTACTTCATGGAAGAAAAGTCCCGAAGGAGCGAGAAGTCCGCGGATTTTGCGATCGAAATAAGACTTTACGAAATATCTGATCCAGAATGGGATGTCTGCTTTTCCTTCAATATTGTTCTTGATCAGCCAGTCAACGTACTTGACCCATTCGCTGGTCTGAGATGTGCGCACGATAAAACCGCGATCCGCCATTTTCTCCACAAGATTTTGGAGCGAAATAGGATCGTTTCGCACGTATATTTCGCCGATGAGCGATATTTTCGGTATTTCTTCATATGGCATTTTGAGAGGAATGCGACTGAGGACCGCAGCGGAAGATTTGATCTGCTTCTTGATTTTACCCCAGGACTTATCGATTACATTCACGATTGTTCGCCATTCCCTGTAAAAGATCTCCAGGGCGGACTCGCGATCCTGTGCGGCAGCCATAATCGTGGACCAGATCTCGTACATGGTGTCCCCGATAACGATGGCTCGCCATGCAGGAAGGGTGAATCTGTCGCCGAGTCCCATGTATCCGTTCGAGGCGTTCAGCGTGAGAACCGCTGCATTCTCAATCTTGTAACGCTCGATAAGACGGCGCGAAAACACGTTGTACTGCCCAAACCGGCAAGGCCCTCCTGCGCCCGGCATAAAATAGGCGGTAATCTCGTCTTTGGGACGATCCTGCCACAAGTACTTCAGCATGGACCCTACCGTGGTCTGGAGCGGCAGGCACTCTTTGCAGGTCGAATTGCCCCGCCCGATCTTCAACACTTCCTCATCTGCGGGAGGCAATCCATGTGCTTTTATGCCGACGCTGCGAAATGCATTTACGAGGATTTCGTGAGCAAACCGTCCCATTGCGGGTATTACTATGCGCACATTCGGATGATTCAGCGGATAATGCTTACCGTCCGGCGTTGCTATTACCGGCTTGCCGTTCACGACAGTGCACTCGGCTGCCCGAAACTCTCTGTACGAGGCAGCTATCTGCTTCTTGCTCTCTAATTCCCGGTAGTACTGCACAATGTCCAGGAAAGCTTCTATGCGGGTTTCCAGCCCTGCGTCCGCTGTATGGCTGTCCAATTCCAGGGTGAGTGAAGGTTTTCTCCCCATTTCTTCCCGGAAATATCCCACGACAAAAGAATCCGGGCCGCACGAAAAATTGCTGATAAACGTTCCGAATAGTTGTGGATGATGCTTGACGAATCGAGCTGCCTTGAGAAGCATACGCCCCATGGACCAGTACATGGTTTCTTCATCATCAATCGTCTGATCCTCGTACGGCAGCATGTCGAACGGTATGATTCTGTAGCCGCGTGAAGCGAATTTTCCCGGAATCCCTTTATTTGCCTCCCCTGCAAAGGTGTTGTACGGTCTCCCGAACAGGACTATTCCCATCTGATCCGGGTTCTGAGCCAATTCTTTCAGGATTTCCGTGCCCTTCGACTTCAGTCTTTCACGGAATTCCGTCTGGGCCTTTACACCGGCCTGAAAAGCTTTCTTTGCGGCTGTTTGTGAAGCACCAACTTCTGCGGCAAGTTTCACGAATTCCTGGAACACGGCATCGAAACCGCCACTCAAATCAAGGTACGGAGTGAGCACTTTCCGTCCATGAGTCCCTTCGAACGTGCTCTTGAGATAAAAAGCCTCTCCCTGAACGAACACGCAGGTACAGGTATTATGATTTTCCTCGTCAGTAGGAATCCCTCTGATGTGCGGTAAGAAGAGAATGTCGGGATTTTTGCTCAACAAGTTGTACATAAATCCGTGGGCAATCTCCACCGGATAACAGAATGCGGCGTTCTGCTGGTCCACACCCTTGGAATCCGGTTCATCCGGAAGCACCACCCGATAACCCAGTTCTGAGAAGTAGGCATTGAAGAAAGGAAAATAGGTGTTCATGAGAAAGGATCGGTTGAATCCAACGGTCGGACGGTTGTCCTGCTCTGTCGAGAGACTCTCGAATACCAACCGCTGACGGAAGTCCACCATGTCCAGAGCCCGTTTATCGAACTCCACCTGCCGAATCAAGTTGACGTAGCGGTTGCACGCTCCGCCGAAAGGATAGACTTTCTCCTCGATTTCGATACGGGCAATTTCGCACCGCCGGTCGCATTTTTCTTTGCCGCCGCCACACACGAAGGATTTCTTGTGGACAACTTCACGGCCGGCCAATCGCTCGAGATCGAAGCACTTGTCTTCCATGAGCCCTACTTCGATGCGGCGCTCCACTTCAAGAGCCACGCCGAATGCTCCCATGAGACCCGGTTCGGGTGGAACCACGATTTCTTTTCCCGTCAGTGCAGCCATTGCCGCAGGAATCGCTTCGTTGTAGCAAACACCGCCCTGCATGAAGACTTTTTTTCCGACCGGCCGGTTGCCTTTGACTCTGTTGGAATAATTCATACAAATCGAGTAAACCAGCCCTGCGACGATGTCATTTACGGGAATGCCTTCCTGAGCAGCGCTTTTGATATCCGATCCGATGAAGGCAGCGCATTGATCGTTGAAATTTGGCGGATTCATGCCTGAGTAAGCAACCGGTCCGATGTCCGTGACCTTGAGACCGAGGCTCTCTTTGGCGGATTCCTCGAGGAAAGACCCTGTTCCGGCGCTGCATGCCTCATTCATCGCGTAATCGCTCGGTACGCCGTTGGTGATATAGGTATACTTCGCGTCTTGACCGCCAATCTCGAAAATGGTGTCCACTTCAGGATCGAAATGAACAGCGGCTGCAGCGTGCGCTATAATCTCGTTGATTACACCGTCCGTCATCGCGTGAAGCCCGGCTATCTGTCTCCCGGAACCCGTCACACCGAGTCCGACGATCTCCAGCGGCACATCGATCTGGTCTGCAAGACTGCGATACACCTTTCTCGAAGCTCCAACCGGATCTCCATCGGTTCGCAGGTAATCGGCGGCGAGAATAGCTTTATCGCTGCATCGCATGATCACGCCTTTTGTCGTGGTGGAACCCACGTCCAATCCCAGAATCGTGCGATCGCCCGGTTCGGCTTTTCCTCGTGGGCGGTCTTTGAATTGGACCAAATGTTTGAATTCTGAAAGAGGTTTCAGGTAACCGAACGCAGAGCCTTTTTTCTGAAAAACATCGTCCGGACCCGTATATTTCTTGGTGGGTTTTTGGAGAGCCCACAGTGCGGCTCCAAGAGCTTCGAAGTACGGCGCTTCCTCGGGAATATGGAGATCTTCTATCTCTTTTCTGAGATAGTGAATCATCGTCTCGTTCTTGGAGGAGCCGCCCACGAGGACCACGTGTTTCTTGGGCAGCTTCTTGAGGAGTTCCACCACCTTGCCTGCCATCATCTTGGCAAGACCAGCCACAACCTGATTCTTTGGAACACCTTTATTCAAAGCATGCGTGCAGTCACTTTTGCAGAAAACGGAACACCTGCCCGAAACTTTGTGCGGATGATCTGAAATTCCCAGTTCCGCCACATCGTCGAGCGACAAATTCATCCGGCCTATTTGTTGAAGAAAAAATTCTCCGGTCCCTGACGCGCATTTATTGCCGGTCTGGATTCCCTGGATTTTTCCGCTCTCGTCCAAATGGTACACGAGAAATGTTTCGCCGCCTGCGCTGATCACCACGCGATAAGGGCCGTCTGTTCCGATAACGTGCGATACTGCCATTTCGAGAGCTTCCGGTTCCGAAATGGTGGTGAGTTCGACAAAATTGCGAAATTTTCTACCAGTGACCGCGATGCTTGCCTCTTTAGCGTAAGAAATATTTTCTAAAGTTTCGAGGAGTACTTTTCGCGGGTTTCCTTCATGCGTAATGGTCTTATAATCAATAATCTCTATCGCGTCGGCTTCCTTGCGAAGATGGACAAGACTGACGGTAGACGCTCCCAAACACAGACCCAGGGCTTCCATTGACGATTCTCCGTTTGACTCAGGGGACCTGACGTTTCCATCAATATAGCTCTTCAGTATAGACTGTGAAAGAGCTTGCCGCAAGAATTACATTAGTTACGTGTTATATAAGCAAATATCAGAAATTTTGTCCGATTGGGAAAAGCGCTTCTCGAGAATTGGTGGGTGCCGGCCTCCATGCCGGCACATTTGTCACAACAAATCAACTATTTCGCTTTCGGCAGGGACGCCGGCCCTACCGTTCCTTATAAAAGATAGAGAGTTCAAAAGGTCAGAAATTATGTCAACTGTTGATAGTCTACTTCTCGGACGATCTGGTGGAAATACTTGAACATACGTTGCAGAGAACCGGAATCTTGTCATATGACATTTCAAGCATTTTACCGTACCTGATAGTGTCTGTTTCGTTACATGCAGAAAAGGCGTGCTAATGAGGGTACGTTTTGATAGCATGCTCTTCAAACATATGGATTCTATTTCTGTTCGCATGGAGAGAGTGATGAGAAGGCACAGCTATCGATGGCTCATACTCTGCGCTTTCTTTCTGCTGGGAGTGCCGGGGTTCGGATTCTCGGATGCAGGCTCGGAAGCTGAGGCTGTTAAGGCGGCGGAAACCTGGCTGGCCCTGGTCGATGCCGGAGATTACGAAAGAAGTTGGACAGAAGCAGCTACATTCTTTAAGAATGCCGTAGCACGAGATCAATGGACCAAATCCCTGGACGGCGTGAGAAAACCTTTAGGAAAATTGCTTTCCCGGACAAAATCCGTAGCTAAGTACACGCGAACCCTTCCGGGAGCACCGGATGGAGAGTACGTGATAATTCAGTTCAATACTTCTTTCCAGAATAAGAAATCCGCGATTGAAACAGTGACTCCCATGAAAGACAAGGACGGAAAGTGGAGAGTTTCCGGTTACTTCATAAAATGAGAAGAGGCTTCTGCCATAATTTTTGTCCGCATGCGAATCAACGATTTTCCGTCTTCCGATTGATTTCCGCATCCACGAAATTTGCAGAGATTTGAGGTGCCTGGATTTCTGCATCTGAACCAACAATAGTGCTCGAGTGCACCTAACACAATTTTGCATTCAAGATGTCTACTGCACTGACCTGGTTCCGCAGGTCAGTGGCACCCCTTTATCCGAGCCTGATGTCAACCTTGGTTCCACGGACCTGCTCTGTAGGCCCGTGTTATGGCCTCAACAATACCTATCTTGACTGCAAATCCGGAAAATCCGCCCCAGGGCGACGTTCTCGTACTTGAATGCGTACCCGCCACCAAAAATCCCTTGACCGCCCCGTCCTGGCGCGGTAACAGCTTCCCTCGTTCTTGAATGCATCTTGTGAAAGAGGGTTATCGGAACGCATGACCAAAGAAGAGGTACTTTCAAAGGTTCGGAAACTGTTCGAGCTGTCGCACTCGCCAAATGAGAATGAGGCCGCTCTTGCCGCAGCAAAGGCAAGGGAGCTTCTCGCCAGGTACAATTTGAGTATGGCCGATTTGTCGACCGAAGAAATGAACGACAATCTCAACGTGAAGGAACAGTCGGTCACCGTTGGAAAAGTGCTCAGGAATTGGGTGAAAGGTCTTCTGATTCACGTATCCCAGGGATTTGAATGCGAGCATGTGATTCGCCGCCGCCATGGTGCTGCTCCTGTCCTAACCTTTATCGGCACCGGAACCGATACGGAAGTGGCATTGTACACGTTCCGTTTTCTCTATCGGGAACTCAACAGACTTGTTGAAAGAGCGCTTCCGGAACTCAAACGAGCCAGCCGGGGTTGGAGCGCAGGGTCTCTGAAATTTGCCTACCTGGACGGAGCCGTAAAACGCATAGGCGAGCGATTCGAGAAACAAACTGCAGGAATTCGCGCGGCAGAGAGAAATGGGTGCAAGGAATTGATTCTGGCCAAGGAACAGATCATAAACGATTACATGAGAAATACCTTTTCCCATCTGAGAAATGAATATTCCAGGCGCAGGACCGTGAGTTCCTATGCATTCTCCAAAGGCTACGGAGATGCAGGAAATATTCATCTGAACAGTGCTGTTGGGGATGAAGAAGGGCATCAGTCTGCCATAGGGGCTTAGAAAAGCAAGCTGTCCCAGAATGCCGATCCGAGATTACTGGTATTGAGCTTGCCGTCATGATTGCCGAATTTGGCCACACGCGTCCCGCGTTTCGCGGGGTGCCCCTACCGCCACGAATAGCATCAATCGTCCAATCAGCATTGCCTTCAAATGTTGTCATTGCGAGGAGCGCAGCGACGTGGCAATCGCCTGGGACTCAGGCGCTTAATTTCAGGCGATTGCTTCGCTTCGCTCGCAATGACAAGTGTTGAGGTCCCACTAACCATGAGGACCCGAAGCATTCTCGTTGTTCACTGTCGAGTCGTTCTGAGTGTCGGCCTTTTCTTTTTACCCACATCCTAAACAATCGGGAAAATTTGAGGCAGATTCCAAAACGTTTGCTCTCGAGAGAGAATCGTGTGTGTGAGAGGTCATGTAGCGATTCTCAAGAGTAATGACGGATTACGATTGGCTCACAAATGGAACACAGAAAATTTTCAGAATACTTACATTATTGTAACGTCGAGACGATAGAGGAGATTGCAAGATTCCAATGCTAATAGAGAGCGGGTTTGTCAGTTCTCTTGAATTGATCTGAAATTGCCCTTTGGCTGTCATGGCGTTCATATGTCGGTTACTGCAAGAATGTATTAATTTTACTATGAAAGGCGTAACCGACAACAAAGGAGATGCCCATGACTCTGAACGAAGCTCTAGACCGAATACGCTCTGAATTCGAGTCAGCGAAGGCAGACGGAACTAAGCCGTCCATCAGGATCTCTGGAGAAGAATGGGTATGCACGTTGGATCGTAGTGAGTCAAAATTTGTTGTGGTTGCAAAAGAGAAGCATTTGATGCTCGTCCAGATGGTTTCGAAGCAGAAGACCCCTGATGTCACAAGGATCAATGCCCCGGACCATAGTCAACAGAACCTGATAGATGACGTACAAAAGATCGTGAACACCATATATGAAGAATGACTTCAACCTGTAAGAAACTTCACGCCTTTCCGCTTTGAAGCCCCTGTTCGGAGGAATATCTCCAAACAGGGGCGAGCGATACATGCTCGTTCAACTTTGCATAAGCAATCCCCCTAATCGTCAGTATTCATCCATTCTCCCGCTCAAACCGGCTCAATTTAAAACAAACGATTGACTTAATCATCGTGCCGAAGTACCTTTTATGGTGTTGTAAGACCTTGCAGAGAGTTTATCGAATGCGCAAAAACCCCAAACATACGTCGGATGCCAAGCAGCGCCTCATGGACGCAGGACTGGATCTCTTCGGGAAATTCAGTTTTGACGGCGCAAGCACCCGCATGCTCACGAACCGGGCGGAAGTCAATCTATCGGCCATTCAGTACTATTTCGGCGGCAAAGAAGGCCTGTATCGTCAAATTGTTCGCTCAATTGCAGTGGAGGTAGGTTCTCTCGTAAAACCGCGCCTTAACGAGATTGAAATACAATTGCGGGAAAATCCCTCTCCAGAGCAGGGCATCGAGCTTTTCTGCGACCTTATCGATTTCTTGATCGGTCAATTCCTTGGATCGCCCCGGACTCAGAAATGGTTGAGCATCGTCGTTCGCGAACAGATGGAGCCAACAGAAGCTTTCGATGTATTATACGATGGGTTTCTCGGTCCGATCTTCGATTGCTGTTTTCGGCTTGTCAGTGCGGCTTCCGGCGCTTCCGAAAACGATCCGGAAGTTAGAGTGCGGACCTACGCTTTAATGGGGCAATTGCTCACATTTCATATTTCCCGCGCATCGATTCGTCGGAATCTTAGCTGGATTGATTACGGGGAAGATGAAGTGAAGGCAATCCGCAACACCATTCTCGGTCATGTTAGAACCGTTCTGCACGGGAACGGTGATAGGTGAATCTCTTTAGGTTCAGTTTACCGTTATGTGCACGAGCCGATTCTCATCCGAATCGGCCAAAGCTTGAGCTGACCGATTCAGTTCAGAACTCGTTTTTTCTCAGAGGAATGGCAGATGAGATTTTTCAATGCAGCGTTCCGGAGTGGCTTGTTAGTGATGGCAGTCCTGGTGCTGATCGCGGGGTGCGGTCAAAAACCCAAGAATCAGGGTCCTCCACCTCTTCCTGAAGTGACCTGGAGCTATCCCGTGCGGGACGACGTAACACAGTATATGGAATATACAGGGACAACCGCGGCTATTGAGTCCGTGGATGTGCGGGCCCGAGTATCGGGCTATCTGAACAGCATACATTTTGAGCCTCGTGCTCGAGTGAATGCCGGCGATCTTCTCTTTGTCATCGATCCACGGCCGTACAGAGCGAGGGTGGAGCAGGCTCAGGCTGCGTTGGATACTCAGAAGGCAGCGTTGCGCATCCGGGAAATCGAACTGGAGAAATATAGTAACCTCGGAACCAAGGAAGTTGTCGCTCAACTCAAAATCGACGATGTGAAGGCCACACGCGACATGGCCAAGGCGGAACTGGAACGGGCCAAGGCAAATCTGGAGGCAGCCAAATTGGAACTGGATTATACGAGTGTCGTCAGCCCCATTTCCGGGCGGGTGAGCCGGAACATGCTGGACGTGGGAAATCTGGTGGGGGCTAACGAGAACACGTTGCTAGCCAGTATAGTAAACGACCACTTTGTGTACGTGTATTTCAACATGAGCGAGGCGGACCTGCTCCGACTCATTCGCACGTTCAGGCGGGACAATCCGAATGTGGTCCTTACCCATGCTCCGCAGGAGGAAGTCCCGGTAACCATGGGGCTCGCAGACGAGAACGGTTATCCTCATACAGGAAAGCTCGACTACACGGACGTCAAGCTGGATTCCTCCACGGGGACCATCCAGATGAGAGCAATTTTTGCCAATGAGGACGGAATCCTTTTTCCCGGAATGTTCGCTCGTTTGAGGATCCCTGCTCAGACCAGGAAGGCTTTGCTTGTGCCTGACATGGCGGTGTTTACCGATCAGGCCGGGAAATATGTGCTCGTATGCAATGACAAGGACACAGTAGAAGTGAGACGGGTCAAGACTGCGGAATCCATGCAAGAATTTCGCGTTATCGATTCAGGTTTGAATCAAAAAGATCGGGTGATCATAAATGGGCTGCAGCGTGCCCGTCCGGGTATGATGGTGAAAGGCTCGCAGTCGCAACTTCACATTTCGAATGCTGCTGCAGCTTACCCGGAATTGCAGAAAAATTAATGGAGTATCGCTTGTGCTGAGCCGGTTTTTTATCGATAGACCCATATTTGCGTCGGTTATATCCATTCTCATCGTACTCGCGGGAGCCATTTCGATCTTCAGGCTTCCCATTTCCGAGTATCCGGACATAACCCCCCCTGTCATACAGGTGACTGCATACTATCCGGGAGCGAATCCTCAGGTCGTTGCCGATACGGTAGCCGCACCCATTGAGCAGGAAGTCAATGGGGTGGAAAACATGCTGTACATGAGCAGCACCAGTGCCACTGACGGCTCGTACACACTCAGAGTCACCTTTGAATTGGGCACTGACCCGGATACAGCCACGATTCTGGTCCAAAACCGGGTAAACCGCGTTATGCCCAAGCTTCCCGAGGCAGTTCAGCGCCAGGGAGTCACCACGAACAAACGTTCCACCAGTTTTGTCGCGGTTTTTTCCCTCTATTCCCCGGATAAGCGATATGACGACCTCTTCATAATCAATTACGCAACCATAAATATTAAAGACCGAATCGCCAGAGTGAAGGGCGTCGGAGATGTCATATACTTTCCTACAAAAGATTACGGCATGAGAATCTGGCTGGACCCGAACCGGCTGCAGTACAACAATCTCACCGTTGCGGACATTCTGGATGCGCTCAAACAGCAAAACGTGCAGGTAGCCGCGGGACAAATCGGCCAGCAGCCTGCTCATCAGGGACAAGACATTCAGCTTACCGTTCAAACACTCGGTCGATTAACTGAGACGGAGCAGTTTGAAGACATCATTGTGAAGGCCGGTGATGCCGGACGCATTACCCGTATCAAAGACGTGGCGCGAGTGGAATTCGGTGGGAAAACGTACGACACGCTTTCCTTCTTTAAAGGACTTCCTTCCGCGAGCATCGTCATTTTTCAATCACCCGGCGCCAATGCTCTGGAAGTCGCGGACAACGTCAGATCCGCGATGGAAGAATTGAAGAAGGATTTTCCCGAAGGACTCGATTACACAATTGTGTACAATGCTTCGGAGTTCGTCCGAGCTTCAATTCATGCCGTTATCAAGACGCTGCTGGAAGCGTTTTTCCTGGTTTCTCTCGTAGTCTTCATATTCCTCCAGGACTGGCGTGCGACTCTGATTCCGGCAATTACCATCCCCGTCTCGCTCATGGGAACATTTGGAGTCATGTCTCTCATGGGGTATTCCATTAACATGATCACCTTGTTCGGGATGGTGTTGGCCATCGGCATTGTTGTCGACGATTCCATTGTAGTTGTCGAGAACGTGGAACGAAATATACGTGAACATGGCTTATCTTCGCGGGATGCCACTATTCGCGCAATGGGTCAAATTACCGGCGCAGTCATCGGAATAACGCTGGTTCTCATGGCAGTGTTCACGCCTGCAGCATTTCTGACCGGGATCACCGGCAAACTGTATCGACAATTCTCGCTTACGATTGCTTTTACGACCCTGTTCAGCGCGATCAATGCTCTGACCCTCAGTCCGGCTTTATGCGCGCTGTTTCTTCGACCTCACCAGGGGAAGCGGAATATTTTGTTTCGTTGGTTCAATGTCGGTTTTGAGTGGTTTACGGACAAATACTCGAATATCGTCACCATCTGTGTGCGGCGGCTGTTTATCACTACCGGCGTGTTCGCGATATTCATCGCTATCACGTTCTTCGGACTGATGGAAACTCCCTCCGGATTTGTTCCCTCTGAAGATGACGGGCTCATTCTGGTGAACGCTCAATTGCCCGATGGGGCTTCCCTGGAGCGTACCAAGAATGTCATGCAACGGGTTGCAGAAATTCTCAAGGACACTGACGGGGTACGAAATTTCAACCTGCTGACCGGGTGGTCTATTATTGATGCGGTAGGAGCAAACCAGGGCGGAGGGTTCGTCGAGTTAACCGATTGGAGTGACAGACTGAAGAGAGGCAGAAGCAAAAATGTCATTATGGGGGAACTCTTCGGGAAATTCTCCCGTATGCAGGAGGCGATAGTCTTTCCCTTCTCTCTCCCGCCGATTCGAGGAGCAGGTCAGAGCAGCGGTTTCGAGCTCCAGGTTCAGGACAAGGGAACTCTGGGGCTGGTAGCCCTGGAAAAAGCCGCCACTGAAATAGCCGACGCGGCGAGAGCACGACCCGAACTCCGCAACGTAAATGCGACATTCAGGGCAGAGGTGCCAATGGTGTTCGCTGAAGTGGACCGGACCAAGACCATGCAACTCAAGGTTCCCCTTCAGAATGTATTCGATACCATGCAAGGTTCTCTGGGTTCCACGTACGTGAACGATTTCAATAAGTTCGGGCGCACATGGCAAGTCCTTGTCCAGGCAGATACAGATTTTCGTATGAAACGAAGAGATATAGCCAAGCTCCAGGTGAGAAATCGCGAGGGCAAGATGGTTCCCCTGGGGACCATTGTTCGCATAAAAGACATTCTCGGTCCGCAGCGGGTGGAGCGCTACAATCTTTTTCCATCGGCAAAGGTGTTCGGAGAATCCGTGCCCGGCGTAAGCTCCGGAACTTCCCTCGACATTGTGGAAAAAATTGCAGGTACGACACTACCGAAAGGCATGGGATACGAGTGGACCGGCATGGCGTATCAGGAAAAGAAGACTTCAGGAGAAATGGGCATTGTTCTGTCGCTCGCCATTCTGGTCGTGGTGTTGATTCTTGCCGCGCAATACGAGAGTTGGATCGATCCGCTTGCAGTAATTCTGGTGGTTCCTCTTGGGATCCTTGGGGCGATTGCAGCGTTGTACATACGGAACTTCGATAACAACCTGTACACTCAGGTGGGACTCGTACTCCTTGTAGGACTTGCTGCCAAGAATGCCATCCTCATCGTGGAGTTTGCCCGCCGTCGTTATGCCGGAGGCATGAGTGCCGAACAGGCAGCAGTCGAAGGATCGACAATCCGGCTCAGACCGATTCTCATGACCTCCCTCGCGTTCATTTTCGGTGTGCTGCCCCTTGCTCTGGCAACCGGAGCCGGAGCCGCAGGACGACAAGCTCTGGGAACGGCCGTAGTCGGCGGAATGCTCGGAGTCACGGCGCTCGGGATATTCTTCACCCCGGTTCTGTATGTTCTGCTGAAACGTCTGACCGACAGGAAACGAGCGAGCCAACCCGAGACTGTTTGATTGGTATGCGATGGCGGAGTAGCATTTATAGCAGTTGACACTGACCTTTTGAACGCCCTACCCTTTATAAGGCCCATCGCTGCTGGGCGGCCTAATTATTCGATTTGTTTTGAAATATGTGCGGCACGGAGAAACGGTCTCAGAATTCCGATCAAGAAGTTTGGTGTTGCGTAAGGATTCATTGTGATTGCCCCTTGTTGGGCACACGCACGGGTGTGCCCCTACCTAGCATCGGAACCGTCCATTCAGTAATTCCATTGAGTATTGTCATTGCGAGGAGCACAGCGATCCCGCGTCTCGCGGGACAATCGTCCTGGGACTCAGGCGTCTAATTTCAGGCGATTGCTTCGCTTCGCTCGCAATGACAAGTGTTAAGGTCCACCATGAAAACTCGAAGGATGCTCGTTGTCCACTGTCGAGTCGTTCTGGTGTCGGCCTTTTCTGCTTACATCCTAAACGATTAGGAAAAATTGAGCTCACGTAGGATGTGACGAGCTGTAGGGGCGGACCCTACACGGATAGAGAGTCGTGGAACGAATCTTGTGCATTCCAGAATTTTGATACTCTTTCGAAGGGCCAATATGGGACGGCAGAGACACTGGCCCCCTACCCTTGCCCCCGGTAGCAGCCGGCCTCCGTGCCGGCGATTTTGTTGATACTCTAAAAGTGAATTCGTTTTGATTCGGTAACTCCAAATTGAAGTACGTGAAACCACCCTCTCTTCTCTTGACCGACTCTGTCCAGTGATTAAGTAAACCGAAGACCAGCAGGAGGCGAAAGATGGCCGAAGATTACGAGGAGAGCTTCACCCAATCCGAGGCGATGAAATTTCTCACGGAAACAAACGATGTAAGAATGGAAGAGGAACTAACCCGTCCCAGAGTCGAGATTTGGCCGTACGATGAATGGCAGGCGTGGATAGCGCTGCACGATCCGAAGCGGCGGTCGATTCTCTGTCATGTGGAGTCAATGATAGCGAGTCCCTTTTGTGCAATGGGATATCATTAATGTTATGGCAAGTCGTGAATCACGAACCCCGCTTTTTAGAGCGGGTTTTTTTATCGGAAACTCGGAGTTCCGACAAAACGTGCAGGAGAACACCGGAGGCAACCGAACAGCCGTACTGAACTTCCCCGATCGTTCGGATAAGCACAAATCTGATCTGACCGTCTCTGGTCTTCTTGTCCGAAGTCATAGCAGCAACAAGCTCTTGAGGGTCCATAGTATGCCGAACAGGAAGCCCCAGCTTGCCGAGCAAGGCTTCAATGCGCTCGGGTACTATTTGTTCGCACATACCTGTCTCGAACGATAGTCGAGCCGCAGCAACAAGCCCTATGGATACTGCCTCCCCATGGAGGAGCGAATAATTGCTGCACTTTTCTATTGCATGGCCGACCGTATGCCCAAGATTCAGTGTTTCTCGCAAACCCGATTCAAAGGGGTCTTGTTCGACGGTATCGACCTTCACCTGAATCGATTGAGCGATGCTTTCGACTCCTGAATCGTTGAGGTTAGTGTTTTCAAAATGCTCGAATAATCCCGGATCCTTGACTACGGCGTGCTTGATGGATTCAGCCATTCCCATGAGGAATTCTTTGTGCGGCAGAGTTTGCAGACAAGCGGTATCCGCAATGGTAATGAGTGGCTGCTTGAAAGATCCCACAAGGTTTTTTCCCTGGGGCAAATCCACCCCGGTTTTGCCTCCCACACTCGAATCGACCATTGCCAATAGCGTTGTGGGACACTGAACCAGATGCACTCCCCGCATGTACGTTGCCGCAGCAAACCCCGCGAGATCTCCCACCACGCCCCCGCCCAGCGCAATAACCGCTCCGTTGCGGTCGAGACCGTACTTGAGGAACGCCTCGTACAGATTTTGAACCTCGCTCAGGTTCTTGCTCGATTCTCCGGACCGTATGATGCAGGCATCCGGGTTGAAACCGGAAGCCTTCAATGACCCCAGCAGGATCTGCAAATATTTATCTGCAACCACATCGTCCGTAACAACCATGCATTTTGACGAAATGCCTCGATCCCGGAGCATGGTTCCGGTTGTTCGCAACATTTCCGGTCCAAGTGCTATGGTGTAACCCCCTCGGTCGTGGGTCTTTACCGGAATGAATCGGGAGGAACCGTCGATATCCCAAATAATACCGAGAACGCGATTGGCAGTTTCCTCCAGTTCCAGGCCGGTTGTATCGATATGGAACGGAAGGGAAGCGTACGCGGCAGAGCGCTCTGCAAGTAGGCTCTTGATTCTCTTTTCACTGTCTTGGCAGTTGAGGAGCGGTCTATGCTGATGACGTTGCGTCCGATGCAGAATAGTGGGGATAGAAGCGTCCAATCTGATAATGATTCCACTTCGGCTCAGCAACTTCCGATTTTCAGGATCGAGCAGCATCCCTCCGCCCGTGGCGATAACAAAGCCTTTCGTCTCGGACAATTCCCGGCAGACTTCCTTTTCATACTCGCGAAAGCACTGTTCCCCGTCTTCGGAAAAGATGGAGGCTACGGATTTTCCGGATCCCTGCTCAATAATCGTATCGGTATCCAGGAAGTTCCGGCCCAGCCGCGCAGCAAGCTTCTTGCCGACGACACTCTTTCCCGTTCCCATGAAGCCCGTGAGAATGATATTTCCCGGGTAAGCTGTAGAAGTTGGCATTTACTCGTATCCGAAATTCCAGTGAGTGTTGTTCATGGCGAGCCGATCCAACTGTGCAGATGGTAAATCTTTGAACCGGGGTCTCATTTCCTGAATGCTGTCACCACCGAGCTTTTCGAGCAGCGCCTCCGCGAGAACGAACGCCATCATTGCTTCGCCGACTACTGCTGCCCGGGGAACTGCGCACACATCACTTCGCTCATACACGGTTCGAGCAGGTTTTCCGGAAGCCACGTCGACGGAATCCAATCCCTTAAGAGTCGTGCTGATGGGTTTCATAGCTCCCCGGACGAGAATGGGTTCGCCGGTGGTAATTCCGCCTTCAATGCCGCCGCTGCGGTTTGTCTTTCGCGTAAGCTGTTTGCCTGAAGAATCCATGACGATTTCATCATGCACTTCTGTGCCGAATGCTCCGGAATTCTCGAATGCGTTGCCTATCTCAACTCCCTTGACAGCAGGAACAGACCCGACAGCAAAGAGCAGACGCGCGGAAAGTCTCCGTTCCCAGTGCACGTGACTTCCCAATCCGGGTGGAACGCGTAATGCGAAACATTGGAAGATCCCCCCAAGGGTATCGCCTTCTGACGCGGCTCTTTCTATTTCCTGAATCATAAGATCGGCAGTTTCAGCATCGGGACATCTCACCTCATTCGATTCAGCAGTCCTGAAAAGCTGCTCGTGTTTGGAATTCTGAACCTGCAGGGTGATCTTGCCGATGGAAATCACGTACGAACCCACGAAAATATCAAATGTCTCGAGCAATTTCTTACACACTGCTCCGGCAGCAACCCGGGCAGCAGTTTCCCGCGCGGAAGCGCGTTCCAGGCCGACCCTCAAATCCGGGTACCCGTACTTTATCGCTGCGTTCAAATCCACGTGACCGGGTCTCGGCACTGTCATGGGAGGTATTTGCTTTTCCTTCCATGACTGAAAATCACGATTTTCAATTACCAGGCAAATGGGAGCACCTGTAGTGAAGCCGCCCATGACGCCTGCAGTAATGCGCGCCCGATCTTTTTCTATGGTCATGCGCGCACCGGAACCCGCACTCTTTTGCCTTCGGGCGAGATCTGTTCCGACATCCTCGGATTGCAGCGGTAATCCGGCAGGCATTCCTTCCAGAATCACAGTCAGCTCGGGACCGTGAGATTCGCCGGCGGTAATAAACCTCAGCATGATAAAACTGCCTCTTTCATGACCTGAACAGGGGCTTCTCTGTCAGTCCAAATCTTGAATGCCTCAGCGGCCTGGTGCACGAGCATTCCCAGCCCGTTCACTGCCAGTGCTCCGCAGTTTTCGGCGATCTCCATGAACCTGGTTTTTGCAGGATTGTACACAAGATCGTACGCGAGGGCGCGTTGGGGGAAACCAATGCTGTGCGGCCATGGCGAAAGAGCTTCGAGTGGCGTCATCCCCAGGGGGGTGGTGTTCACTACCAGATCGAAATCACCTGCCGAATCCCGAAGACCCTCTACCGAGATTGACTCAATCCGATTCTGGGCGCTTTGGTTCGACAGGTCGTCAATGATGAGAGCAGCAGTGTCGGAATTTCTCGACAGAATGCGAACATCGGCTCCGCGTCCACAAAGGCTGTACGAAACCGCTCGTGCCGATCCACCCGAACCCAGTATCAAAGCCCTTGCCCCCAAAGGATCGAATCCGATTTCCGTCAAATGATTCAAAAAACCTGACCAGTCCGTGTTGAAACCTGACAACCTATCCCCTTGTACCAGAATCGTGTTTACCGCGCCAATCTGTTTTGCATCTGCCGATATGTTGTCGAGATGAGGAATAACTTTTTCCTTGTGGGGAACAGTAACATTGGCCCCCCTAAAGCCAAGAGCGATCAGCCCCTTTAGCGCATCAGGCACATTCTCGAGCCGAACAGGCAGGGGCACATACTTCCAATCCATATTGAGAGCGCGAAATGCGGCATTGTGCATGGCAGGGCTCAGGCTGTGAGACACCGGGAATCCGATTATTCCGACGAGATGAGTACTGCCTTTCACCACTGAACGTCAGCTCCCAGGTTCCTGAGCATTTCCGGGAAGTGGGGAAAGGAATCCTCGAGAACGCGCCAACCGCGGATAGTGGTTTCGCCCTGGGCAATAACTCCCGCGATAGCAAGACTCATCGCGAGCCGGTGATCTCCGCGTGCATCCACATCAGCCCCCTTCAGGGAAACAGGACCGTAAATGATCAGGCCATCGGGTTTGGCATCAATTCTCGCCCCCATCTTTGTCAATTCTTCTGCTACTGCGGTAATTCGATCACTCTCCTTGAGCCGAAGCTCTCGAGCATCGGAAATGACGGTAATTCCGGTGGCCTGTGTAGCGGCGACAGCGAAAATCGGAAATTCGTCGATCATTCTGGTAACTGTATCGCCGCGTATTTCTGATGCAGCCAGTGCACTGCTTTTTACCAACAGATTTCCGGTGGGCTCACCATGGACCTCAGGCGAAGATACAATCCGTATATCCGCGCCCATGGAGATCAGCACATCAAGAAGCCCAATACGGTGCGGATTGAGGCAAACGTCCTGAAGCTGCAATTCCGCATCAGGCACAATGAGTCCTGCAACAACGAGAAAGGCTGCAGAAGAAGGATCGGAAGGCAGTTTCAAATCCAGTGAGGGAATCCGCTCCACCGGCCCGGTTACTTCCGCAGCATATCCTTTTTTCGGTTCCTCCCACTCCGATACGGGGACTCCCAACATCCTGAACATCCGTTCCGTGTGATCCCTGCTCTTGTGGGGCTCGAAAACGAGGGTCTTTCCTTCCGTGAAGAGTCCCGACAGCAGCAATGCAGACTTCACCTGTGCGCTCGCGACCGATAACACGTGTTCTGAAGGATTAAGCTTACTGGGGAAAAACGATAATGGAGCATTGCCGTTTGCGCTTCGTATGACTGCACCTTTTTGTCGCAAGGGCTCGACGATACGATCCATGGGACGCATACGAAGCCGATCGTTCCCATCCAGAGTCGATTCGAATTGTTGCGCGGCAAGCACACCGGCAAGCAAACGCAGCGTGGTGGCTGATCCGCGGCAATAAAGCGGCTTTTCGGGGCGGGTGAGTCCTGACAAGCCCTGCGCGGTTACTGTGAGATCCGCAGACCCCGCGAATGCACCGTTTTCGACCTCCAGGACGACTCCCAGGGATTGCAGGCACTCGATCATTGCCTCGGTGACTCCTGCTTTCAGGCAATTGCGAATGTGAGACGTACCATCAGCAAGAGCAGCCAGCAGCAGAGCGCGATGTGACAGCGATTTATCTCCGGGCAGAATAACAGAACCGCGCAATGATTCGGATGGACGTATTTTCAGTAATTCATTCTTCATAAAGATCCACGTCAAAAAAGTTGGTTTGTGTCACACGATCTACGCGTCATGCGAATATGAGTCAGTTTTTCCCGCAATCCTGCGTCGTCCCCGGTCGTCAGTAAACGAGCGAAGTCGCCCAACTGTTCGGTCGCAGTCTCAATCATGGCTAAGACATTGTCTTTATTGGCTGACAAAATATCCATGATCATATCGATGTTTCCGGCTGCGACCCTGGAAGTGTCCCGAAAACCGCTGGATGCCAGCAGCCACACCTCGGGAACGGCTCGTGCCGTCCGGTCCGTAGAAGACACCAGGCTTGCCGCCAACACATAAGCCAGATGACTGACGCAAGCTGCTGCCAGATCGTGCGTTTCCGCATCCATGACAACAGCGCGGGCTCCTACGGTTTCAATCAATTCTTCAAGGAGACGAACCGCTCTCGGATCGCTATTTTCAGTCGGCACAACGACCCATTTTTTATTGCGGAAAAGCTCAGGATCTGAGGCCTGGATACCCGCAGTCTCTTTCCCGCACATGGGATGACCGGCTATGGGTTTGATCTCAGGGGGAAGTTTCCGCATAGCCTCGACTACGTTTCGTTTCACGCTTCCCATGTCCGTGAGAACAGTGCCCGAATCCATAAACGGATGAAGTGTGGCAATTTGCTGCTCTATGGTACGGACCGGGGTTGCCAGAACCGTCAAGCGAGCACCTGCAAAAAGTTCGGAAAGGTCGGTGTATACACGATCGGCAGCTTGGAGAGACACGATAGATTCCCCGTTTTGAGGGTTTCTCGTGAATCCTCTCACTTCCTTGCACGTCCGGGTTGATACAAGCGCCCTTCCCAAGCTGCCACCCATCAATCCCATTCCGACAATCGCTACTGTGCACTCAGACAGTTTCAATACGGCTTCTCCTATCAATTGACCTAGAGGGTACGGCCAACCGCTTCGGCAATGGGCTTCAATTCTTTCATAAGCTCTTCAAATTCGTGCGGTCTGAGGCTCTGAGCGCCATCGGAAAGAGCAACTTCAGGATCGGGATGGACTTCAATAATCAAGCCATCCGCACCGGCTGCGATTGCTGCTTTACTTACGGCGGCAACGTACTCGCGCTTTCCGGTCCCGTGGCTGGGGTCTACAATGACAGGCAGATGGGTCAATGACTTGAGCACTGGGATGGCATTAATGTCCAAGGTGTTGCGAGTGTACGTCTCGAAGGTTCGTATTCCCCGTTCGCACAAGATCACCCGAGGATTGTTGTGGCTCAGTATGTATTCAGCCGCGTTGAGGAATTCTTCGATGGTGCTGGATAAGCCTCTCTTCAGGAGCACCGGCTTGTGAGCCTCTCCCACTGCATTGAGGAGAGCGAAGTTCTGCATATTCCTCGCACCCACTTGAAGCACGTCTGCATACTGCGAAACCAGAGCCACCTGATCGGGGGTGGTCACTTCGGTAACTGCAGCCATACCGGCCATGTCACGCGCTTCGGCCATAAGTTTCAGACCCTCTTCTCCCAACCCCTGGAAGCTGTAGGGAGAGGTTCTCGGTTTGAAAGCTCCTCCACGAAGAGCAACCGCTCCGGCTTTCTTGACTGCCAGCGCTGTCTCGATGATCTGTTCCCTGTTTTCAATAGCGCACGGGCCGGCCATGACAATGATCTTGTTTCCACCAATTTGGGAACCGTCAATCGAGAAGACCGTGTTCTCTTTCTTGAAATCCCTCGAAGCCAGTTTGAACGGCCCGAGAAGCGGGACAACACGCTCCACTCCGTCGAGCGATTCAAAGCAGTTAGTGTCCACCGCGCTGTTGTCACCCATGACGCCGACGATAGTTCGGATTTTTCCTCTGGACAGGTGCGCCTTCAGACCCAAGGAATCAATTTTATTGAGTACCTTGGTTATCTGATTCTCCTTTGCTTCTTTTTTCATGACGACCACCATATGATTTCTCCTCAAAAAAAAAGATGCGGAGCATTTGCTCCGCATCTTTTTTGGTATTGGTTTTATGAATTACCTTCAGCCGGAGCGCGCGACCTCGTGGGGGGGAAAATAATACCACCCAAAATAAAAGCCGAATGCGCTGAGCTGATAGGTTCTATCCATGGTTAAACAAGTCCTCTTGACGAGCAGTGTCACACAGCCAACGACATGCTGTCAAGAGTTTTTTAGAAAACTCACATAATCCTCATATGTTGTGACGTTCATTATACGGAACTTGCTTTTTCGTCCGTTCAGGGTAAATAATTCAGTTTGTATCCCACCTCGAAAAACAAGAGTACTCCGAAACGAGAGATCAATGACTTCGAGCACTATAGACGAGCTGAGAGCCGAAATCGATGCACTTGATGCGACCATTCTGAAGCTTCTCAATCAGAGAATGTCCCTCTCCCGGCACATTGGACAGTCAAAGAATTCCCTCGGACAATCCGTTTTCGATCCCGACCGGGAAGAACGCGTTCTGGCGCGTTTGATTGACCTGAATGACGGTCCGCTTCCGGAAATAACGCTGAGAGCTATATACAGGGAAATCTTTTCAGGATCTCGGCTACTCCAGGAACCCATAACCGTAGCATTCTTCGGTCCTGCCGGAACGTATACTCATGAGGCAGCTCGGGAACGATTCGGGCGATCCCTGCCCTTCACCGCGTGCGAGAGCATCACGGAAGTATTCAACGAAGTGGCGCAAGCAAGAGCCCAGTTTGGCGTGGTGCCTATAGAAAACAGTATTGAGGGATCTGTCAGTGAGACCCACGATATGCTCATGACATCTACGGTTGGCGTATGCGGAGAGATTGCCATCCGCATCAGCCATACGCTGATGAATCTTTCCGGAGAAATGGACGACGTCACAATCGTCATGTCACACCCCCAGGCCCTGGCGCAGTGCAGATCGTGGCTCGCCAGAAAACTCCCCGGAATTCCCGTTCAGGAAACATCCAGTACTGCTGTTGCAGCCGAAAAGGCCCGAGCCGATTCCCGGGTGGCGGCAATAGCGAGCGAAACCCTGGGCACGGACCTGGGGCTCAAGGTGCTGAGAAAAGGAATCCAGGATAGGCACGAAAACATTACGCGCTTTCTCGTTCTCGGTACTCTGAAAACACCCCCCACGGGGAAAGATCGGACTTCAATCGTCTTCTGGGCTGAAAACGAACCTGGCGCTCTATTCAGAATTCTCGAGAAATTCTCGCGGCGCGGCATCAATCTCTCCCGCATAGAGTCTCGTCCGGAAAAAGGCAGTATGCCTTGGAGGTATGCTTTTTTTGTAGATCTGGACGGGCACAGGGACGATTCGAAAATAAGCGGATGCCTTACAGAAATCATGAAGGAGAACAGGCTGGTGAAAGTGATTGGCTCATTCCCGAAGCAAACGGTTCTCTAATAGGAAGTTGGTTTATGTTGTATAATCAGGAAGGTAGAAGTAATTCTTAAATTAAATTCTCAAGACTATTGACAACTCTTTTTTTTTGTGAGACAAAGGTTTCCAATAAAGAAATAAACCATACCCTATTCGGCCCGGTTTTCCGGGCCATTTTTTTGTTATTCATTCTTATCCCTCAGAGCATTCTATGAAAGCCCGTTAGCAGTTCGATACTTCAGTCCATACGCTCGAGGAATACGCTAATGACGTGCCATGCCGTATTTTGGCGTCTTCAGATCGGTCGTTTTCGAGGAGTGCTTACTTTCAGAGGTCAATGTACTTGACTTCTCCTCTCCGTCGCCGATACTCTTTCGTGCACTTGGAATCGGCATTCTCGCGCGTGTACCGTAATCCGTTCCCTATCTCTTGGGGCTCAAATCTTGCGCGACAATGCAGGCCCGTTTTCGGCAAAATGTGAGCTGCGAATTCGGGCGGCGGCGATGTATTAATTCGCAACAAATTGAGAAACCTTTTGGCCGCGGATCAGATGATTCTGCCGATACGAGAAAATCTCCGATGAACACGGAAGTCTCCTCTGAAAAAGAATTTTTATGTGGATCGGTAAACAACTCCGGTTCGGGATTCATTCTGACTGATAAGAGCGGTGCCATACTTCTATCAAACCCATCTGCTCAGAGGCTGTTGAATTGCGATCTTCCGATGAAGGGCCTGAACATATCCGAAGTGACGAATAACGAAATCTCCATATCGTGTTCATTGCGTGAACGAGAAGGACGTCTCATTGTAGCCGCGGGATCGGGTGAGCGGATTATCGAGTACAGCTCGGAGTTTTTGCCGCAGGACGATGCTTATGTCATTCTGCTGAGGGATGTCACGCGAATCGACGACTTGGAGAAACGCCGATTGGTTTTACAGCAGCTTTCCGCAATCGAGAAGATGGCACGTAAGCTCAGCCACGAGATTCGAGATCCGCTCGCGGTGATTTTTGCAGGATTGCAATTGCTGGAGACCTCATCAGGACTGAATCGGGGAGATGTGGAAAACCTGCGATTCGTGCTGGAGGCGGCTCGCTCGGTCGTTGCCGTTGTGAACAGGTTTTCGGAAGTGTTGATGCCTGTGGAAGATGCTCCTTCCCGGATAGATGTGGCGAAGCTCATCGCAGAGTGTGCCGGACACTTCAGCGCGTCCGCATTGAGCGGGGGCATAGATTTGCGGAGAGCTACAGGACCGAAAACATGGATCCTCGGTCATGAACCGGCTTTGACCAGGGCCATGTCTCACATCGTTCTGAATGCTGTGGAAGCATGCAAATCCGGGGACACCATCACAATAGGTCATCGAACTATCGATAAGAGCAGAACTTCCTCCGTTTTTCCCGGTTATTCCGGAAACGTAGTAGGCATTTTCGTACAAGATACCGGTCCGGGTCTGTCGGCCGATCTCACCACAACCTCGGTATTCAGACCTTTCGTGACCACGAAGAAGAGGGCTACGGGTTTGGGATTGTCTGTCGCCCGGGACATAGTTGAGTATCACGGTGGGATTATTTGGTTCGATTCATGGATTCCCGGCGCAACAGTGCTGGAGATCCTGCTTCCTACTGCTGACCGCCCGCACTGTCGGCACATGTCGAACCCTCATCAAGTGCGAAACTGTCCTGCGTGTGAAGTCCATTACACGGAGAATCCACGATTTTGCTGGGCGACAAAAGGACGGGAATATCGGACCGGGACAGGATCCTGGCCCCCTGAGTGTCTCGGATGCGACTATTTCAAGTCTCACAATCTCGGTATGTACTTCGAGCAGAAGAGTAATTTAGAAAGGTTAGGGTAAATGGCAGGAACGGTGCTCATCGTAGATGATGAAATTCAACTTGTACGGCATCTGGAGCATCTCTTGCGAACCGAGGGCTATGAACCTATCGGTGTCCACGATGGAAAATCTGCCCGAAAGGCTGTTGCATCATACTTTCCGGACGTGGTTCTCATAGATCTCAAATTACCCGATGTAGACGGAACGCGCCTCCTCACGGAACTCGCAGAAAAGCATCCTTCCGCCGGTTACATCATTATCACCGCATTCGGCTCCATAAAGTCGGCAGTTGAGGCAACCAGGAGAGGCGCCAGAGAATATCTCACCAAACCCTTTGAACCGGATGAACTCCTTCTGGCTGTTCGGAATGTAATGCACGATCGGCTCAGGGATGAGGAAATCAAGCTGCTTCGAAAAACAGGCCCCGTGCTTTCCCGGAGACCTCAGAAGCCTGATGCTGCAATAGAGGATTACCGCTCCGAAGCCATGCAGGCTGTCATGGTTCAAGCCCGCTATGCCGCTCAGACTGACAGCATCGTGCTCCTTCTCGGCGAAAGCGGGAGCGGTAAGGATTTTATTGCACGGCACATTCACAACAGATCGAAACGCTCCAACGGTCCCTTCTTCGCCATAAACTGCGCTGCAGTGGCTCCTGAACTGGCGGAATCCGAGCTTTTCGGTCACGAACCGGGAGCATTTACTGGTGCGCGTGGACGCAAAAGGGGATTACTCGAACTTGCGGAGGGAGGCACCCTGCTGCTTAACGAAATCGGAGAACTGAGCACTCCGATGCAGGCAAAATTGTTGACGTTTCTCGATACCCGCACCTTCACGAGAGTAGGCGGTGAAACGCAAATTCCCGTGAACGCAAGACTCATAGCCGCCACAAATAAAGAGCTGGAGAAAGAGGTGGATCAAGGTCGATTCCGGGGTGATCTCTATTATCGTCTTAACGTGCTTACTATCAAGGTTCCTCCACTCCGGCAAAGGAAGGAAGATCTGCCGCTTCTGGTGCAGGAGATCCTCGGTCAATTAAGCGACGAAATGGGCTTGCAAAGGCCTATAGAAGCAGACGACCGAGCACTTCGGAGGCTCTCCGGCTATCATTGGCCCGGAAACATCAGGGAACTGAGGAATGCCCTGGAACGCGGAGTCATGCTATCTGATTCGGATCAGATCAATCTGTCTTCATTAGGCGCTGCAGGAGACCAGGAGAATTGGACGTACATGGTGAATTTTCCCCAGACCAAGAGCATCCACGACATTACGCGAGATCTCAAAAGGGCTCTCATTCTTGAAGCGCTCCGGAGATCGAGGGGAAATAAACAGGAAGCAGCTCGATCCTTGGGGGTCTCTCGCCATGCATTTGCACACCAGATGAAAGCAATCGGTCTTGATGTAGACCGGTGATTAATACTCTTTCGGGACCGGTTTGCGTGCAATTCACGCACCAGGGTTTTCTTAGATATATAAAATTACTACTTTATTACCTGAAGGCGGGGTTTCCACACTTAACCCCGCCTTCGCATAACCCTACAGCCCGCCGCGTCAGCAGCATCTTCTTGTTTTCATGTGCATAAACCAACACGCTGAATTGGTATGAATAATGCTGGAACGCGTGTACTGAGTCCAACAGCATTTCTCTTGATTACCGGTTCAATAAAGTGCAGGTTTGTGAAATGGACAGAGTACTGATTGTGGATGACAATACTACGTTGGCCTACTTCACTGCGAGGAATCTCGAACGTGATATCCAAGGGCTGTCGGTGACAATTGCCGCAGGCTATCACGACACTCGAGAACATATGAAGGAGCACGAATTTCGCGCGGTAATTTCAGACCTGAACCTGACCGACGGAAATGGGCTTGAACTGGTGAACGAAATCATGGAAGAGTTGCCGGATACTCCGGTCATACTCATCAGCGGAGAAGCCCCTCCCTCGGAATTAAGGCCGGATCTCTTCGGATTTTTATTGAAACCGTATGAAGCGCCGGCACTGTCGGAGCTCGTGAGAGCCGCTTTGAGCAAAACGAAAAGCAGTTCTACCGACGCGATTGAAATTCACCACGAGTCGGATTCCGTCGACTATGATATTCATGCGGTGCGCAATCAGTTGTGTGCATTGCTGACAGGACTCAGAGCCTTCGAGTCAGTTCTGCGGGAAAATGCGGAACACCCCGAAGCTGTACGACGAACAATAGATCAATACATTGACCGTCTCTGCGACCACGTGCACAACATATCGAACGAGTTGCCGAAACGCGGGACAAAGAATGCGGTAAACACAAAAGCAAAAAAAGCCGGTAGAAGGTAATCGAACTATGAGGATTCTGGTAATAAACGGTCCTAATCTTAATCTTCTCGGGACGAGAGAACCCGACATATACGGGACTACTACCCTCAAACAAATAGATGAAAAGCTAACCAAGGCCGCACAGGCGGCAAATATTGAACTCCATTCATTTCAGTCCAACCATGAAGGCGCATTGATCGACATTATCCAGGACAAGATGGGATGGATGGACGGTATTATCATCAATCCCGGCGGCCTGACTCATACAAGCGTTTCCCTCAGAGATGCCATTGCCGCAGCAGGAGTACCTGCGATAGAAGTGCATTTATCCAACATTCACAGAAGAGAAGGATTCAGACAAGAATCGCTTCTTGCAGGCGTATGTACCGGGCAGATAGCGGGTTTCGGAGAATATTCGTACTATCTCGCGCTGGAAGCTATGAAAAATGTGCTTCGACGATAGTCGTTCAATCAATATTCAGTCTCAGGTTGAGCAGAAACCTGACAAGCGTCTCGTTCCATAAAAGACACGCTGGACATCATCCAACTGCTTCCAGTGCTTCGCTCAGGGCTGAGAGGAGTAACTTCACGTTCTCCCTTCGAGAATTGAATCCCATGAGCCCGATACGCCAGACCTTCCCGGCCAATTGCCCTAATCCGGCCGCTATTTCTATATTGAATTTTCGAAGCAAGTACGTGCTGACAGCCTTGCTGTCGATTCCATCGGGCACGAGTGCGGTTGTCAGGCTGGGCAGCCGGTATTCTTTGGCTACGTGGCATGCAATGCCTAATTCCTGGAGTCCCTCGTACAGACGGTCTGCGTTTGCTTTATGACGTTCCCAGCGATCTTCGAGACCTTCTTCGGCAATGATTCTCAATGCTTCCCGGAGAGCGTAATTCATATTGATGGGAGCGGTATGATGATAGGTGCGTTCACTCCCCCAATATTTGGCAATCAGGTTCACATCCAGGTACCAGCTTGCGACTTTGGTCTTGCGGCGTTTGAGTTTCTCCACTGCCCGTTTGCTCATGGTGAACGGCGCTATTCCGGGAGGACAGCTAATGCATTTCTGTGACCCGCTGTAAGCCAGATCTACATGCCAGTGGTCGAGGAAAACAGGGGCGCCTCCAAGGCTCGTGACAGTGTCCAAAAGAAGCAACGCATTGAATTCTCTGCAGAGCTTACCGATGCCTTCCATGGGCTGCATGGCGCCCGTGGAGGTTTCCCCATGAATAAGCCCCAGAATAGCCGGTCGATGCGTCTCAAGAGCATTCCCGATTTCTTCCAGAGAGAAAACCTCTCCCCAGGGTTTTTCGATCCGGCGCACGTCCGCACCATACCTGGAAGCCATGTCACAGAGCCGCTCGCCAAAGTACCCGTTTACTCCAACGAGAACGATATCCCCGGGTTCCACGCAGTTCGCGAGGGTTGCCTCCATGGCTGCACTGCCGGTTCCACTCATGGGTATGGTCATGGTGTTGTCAGTTTGCCACACATAGCGAAGCAATTCCTGGATTTCGTTCATAAGCTCAATGAATTTCGGATCGAGATGTCCTATTTCAGGCATTGCGAGAGCTTGAAGCACTCGAGCATCCACATTGGAGGGTCCCGGTCCAAGCAGTAATCTGGGCGGCACATCAAGCTGAGAAGCATGGATAAGGTGAGTTTCATCCACCTTGATTCTGTGCTCCATAACACACCTCATATTCTGTTATTCAAGATAAGTTCATGATGCAATGTTCAGTAGGTTGAAAATCGAAAGATCAATGGCACGGTTCCGGAATCACGTTTGGTTGCGGTGGCGTAGCTTGTACAGGAGCTTTGCAACCTCGTTTACCACGATCAGGAAAGCAATCAGCCCGACAAGGACCAGCATATTGTTGACGGTACTTCCGACCCAGTCGAGAAGAAGTTTCTGCATCTGGTCTATGAGGAGTGAAAAAGGGTAAACCAGTGCGAGAAACGCCAATACACGGTCAAAAAATGTTACGTTTATCTGCTCATCCTCAATAGGCTGTTCCTGCTGAATCTCTTCCTTTACGAGGTGGTTTTCTTCTGTCTTAGGGTCTTTATATTCAGTCACTTCCGTTCCTTTCATACGTTTCCAGGTGAGAACGGATGATGCCATACGGAGCCGTTGAAATCAACTTTAGCCTGTCGGAAGAGGGAAAAGAGCAATATGCGGAAGAACGCTTCTTAAGAAAAGTTTTCTTTACTTGCCTCACCGTGTGACAGTATTGCTCAAAGATCAGGAGCGGAATCGTCAGCAGTGTCGTTATCAATGCGGTTGCTGAATACTGCAACCGATTTCAGTACGCCATGACGGTCCAGGATTGGGACGAGTATATTTTCAAAGCACATTCCTTCGGCCCTGTCGATGAACCGCAGCGGTCGCTTGGTTTGGAGGACTTCGCGTAATTTTTCTTTTCGCACGACTGCAACCAGTCCAGATGATACATCGGACAGGGATTTTCCGACAACATCCTGAGGTTCGATTCCGTATTGCGAGGCCAGAGCACGGTTGATATAGAGAAATTGACCCGTTTGGCTCTTTAATGCAAAACCGCTGCCGCACTCCTCAACAAAAGATTCCAGATTTCTCCGGCTCTCGCGGGCTGCTTCTTCGGCTCTGATCCGCGTGACAACGCCCCCGATTTGCGATCCGATGGTTTCGAGAGCATGACGCGTCTCCGAAGACATTTCGTCAAATCGCCCGGTAGCGAGGTGGAGGCTCAGAATCACTTTTCCCTGATACGAGATCGGGATTGCTGCAGTTACTATGAACCGATTATCTTTGAGGGCTTGCTGTATGGAGGTTGATAATTCAAAAAAAGCGGCCTTGGCATACAAAGGAATTCCACATAGCATTTTGCCAAATTCCGGTACATCGGGCGGTATATGCGCAATCGCATTATGAAAATCCGGAGGTAATCCTTTGTGAGCAATGAGATACATGCCGGATTTTTCATTGATTTCGTAAATCCCCGCGGCTTCCATACCGGAGATTCGGAGTGCAGCATCGATGCAGAGATCGAGAGCCTCTGTCAAAGTAGTCACAGCACTAAGAGCGATACCAAGATCCCGTTGTACGATCATGAGATCTTCGATGCGCTTCCGCTCGGTGATATCGAGTGATGCGCCCACCATACGGACAGGCTTTCCCGAACTGTCGGCAATATTGTCTGCACGGGAATGGATAATCCTCATGTCTCCCTTCATACTCCTGATACGGAGTTCCAAATCAGGGGGGGTGCCACCACTCAGCGCATAAGAAACGGCTTTCTCAAGCTTGTGCCGGTCTTCAGGAAAGACGTGCTCAAGAAAAAGATTCCAGTGCGGCTGGATTTGATGCGGTTCATAGCCCAATATGCGAAATGCCTCGTCTGACCAAACAAGCTCATTCGATCTGATATCCCATTCCCAACTGCAAAGGTGCGCCAATCTTTCAGCTTTAGCCAGCCGTGCTTCACTTTCCCGCAACCGCCGGTCTGCCTTATGTTTGTACAGCGCCATTTCAATAGTGTTACGCAGTTCCACGAAGCTTATGGGTTTCCGTAAGAACCCGTAGGTACGAGTGTTCTTTGCTCTCTCGAGAACATCTCTTTCGCTGTAGCCGGTGATGTATATGATTGGCACATCCAACAGGTCGTGAATATGATTCGCTGTGCTCAGTCCATCCATCTTGCCGGCCAGTTTAACATCCATAAGGATGAGATCGGGTTCAATTTCGGCCAGGATCCGAATGGCTTCTTCTCCTCTCGAAACATTGCCTATGACGTGATATCCGAGATTATGGAGAGAAGATGCCAAATCTTCCGCAAGAAGCGCCTCGTCCTCTACTATCATAATTTTGCAGCCCGACATTTCCCCTCCTCCTGGAGACGGGTTAAGCCCGTTCGTGTGTCAATTCGTCGGATAATACAGGGCACCGGGTAATCCATCAAAGAAATCGTTTGTACGCAATATCGCGCGCAATGGCAACCAATAAGTCCTTGGGAACATAAGAGGACAGTCTTACGTCTAACTAGTTGTTAGACGGGAATACCCCCGAATTGTTAAATGCAAAAAAGTTCGAGGTCGCAAATGATAGAAATATTGGATAGAAGTGAAGGAAATATTCTCGCTGTTCGGGCGAGAGGTAAACTAACCGATGAAGATTACGAAAGCGTTTTGATTCCCAAATTAGAAGCCCTTTTTCAAACGCATGGCTCCGCCCGCTTTTTGTTTTTGATGGGTGAAGATTTCGGTGGGTGGACGTCCGGTGGATTCTGGGACTATGCAAAATTCGGAACGAAGCACGAGAATCATTTCGAAAAAGTTGCAGCCGTAGGAGGGCCGAAATGGCTCGAACAGTGGATGAAATTCAAATCGTACTTTGTGCGTGCTGAGATCAAAACATTTCCTGTCGAAAAGCTCGAGGATGCCTGGACGTGGATAAAATCGTAGTACTATTCGGAAGTATGTCGCTGAAGATCGAAAAATGGCGGTACGGGCTATTTTGTTGGGAAGTGATGTGATCGTGTCTGCGGTATCAGGGACACACAGACCGCAGTGTGGTTCACAGAATTCGCAAAACGCTACACGCCCATAGTCAACTGATTCCTGCTTCTTAACCATTTTCTGAATGAGTTGTTGCTTTCGTGCGATCCTTCGCCGGCAAAAATGTTATCAACACTAATATCTTCGTCAAGATCTTCCCAATGAATGCCCTCCCCATCGCCTATAAGACGACAATTCCTCAATTCTTCGGGGCTCGCATGAGTCAAGCGAGGATAAAGTCTAAAAGGAACAGCTACTTTTTGGCCATTATCAAGTTCAATGATGAAGTCCCGTTCGCCGATTTCAATACCAACAATGAGCATTTCATTCTCCTCCAAAAAACTCACCCCCACTCGTCTAAGAGATGATTGAGGTTCTCTTCGATGATTTGCCGGATTTGATTCAATTGCTGCTCTGAAAACCTGCTTCTCCTGGCAATACGTACTGGATGGAGCCAAAACTTGGCGATCAGGTCATGACTTTCCACGCGTGAACATGCGGACGCTCATTACCGTCGCCTGCATAAAAGAAGAATCTGTAAGCCCCCTCTCTCAGGACTGTCGGCATACTCTCTTTCCTCACGTCACAGAGTATATCGGCTGCACATGCCGGTCAAGCAACAAATTCCTCGAGAAGAAATGCCTCTCCGTGTGAATAGTGGGTTTGGCAGAGTCTGCGAAACCAACCAATTCTCATGGATAGCATTACTGCGGTATCTCATGAGCGGTGATTTCTCTGGTGAAAACCTGTTCTTTACACAAAAAAAGAATGAATCTATCTATAACAGAAAATGCATTGGACTCTTCCGAAGCTTCTGTTATTTTTAGCAGGTCTGGAAATTGATTTCTGCTTACGCAGAATTCGCCGGATGCATGCCGGACCGGCGAAATACGGAGGAACAACATATGCTGGTCAAGAATTGGATGAATAAAAATGTAGTGACCATTGATTCCCGCGCTCCTCTTCAAGAAGCAATAAACCTGCTCATGGAGAATGACATCAGCATTCTGCCGGTTATGGAGGAGGGAAAACTCGTCGGAATCGTAACAGATCGTGACGTCAAGCGAGCGTCCCCTTCAGACGCATGTCTTCTGGATTTTCAGAATGTTATGTATCACGTGGCACGGATGGCCGTAGGCTCCATCATGAGCAAACCAGCCTTGACGATTTCTACGGACCGGACGATAGAAGAAACAGCAGAGGTTCTCCTTGAGAATAATATTTCAGGGGCTCCGGTAGTTGACGAGCAAGGTGAAATTAAAGGAATCATTACCAAAGACGATCTCTTTGCCGCACTCATCTCCTTGAGCGGGCTGAGTCACCGCGGAGTTCTGTTCGGATTCTTGCTGAAAGATGCTCCTGGTTCGATTAGAGAAGTCACCGATCCGATCAGAGAACAGGGAGGCAGATTGGCGAGTATCGTCAGCACGTATGAATCCGCTCCCGAGGGATCCCGTTACGTGTACATCCGCGCATTCGATCTCGATGCTGAAGCGATTTCCAACCTACAGAACGAATACCTGGCCAAAGGCGTCATCCTTTTCAAAGTGGATCTCAGCAACAACGAGCGAGAGTTTTTCGTGAATTGATGCCGCAATTCAACAAGGGATCGTGACCGGGAAAATCGGGACACAGTTCGGAAGGACGCTGCCCCGATTCTATTTCTCGGTAACGATCGATCAAGAGTACAACCGCTTTCGTCTGCTATCGTTCGAGGCACTTCCCGATTTCATTCCGTTTCCAGCAAATGACAATAACGGTCGTGAGAGTAAGGACTGAGAGAAACACTCTAAAGGGAGGGTACCCGCTGCTCCAAATGTCAATTGAATTGGGCAACAGTTTGCCACACCCCCATTCTCCTGCCCTGTTTCAAGCGTTCCAAGAACGTCAAGTAGTTGAACCGATACTATGGACGTGAATTGTATCAGGACCCAATCCGTTTGTCGGCAATTGCGATACAGGTCAGGTTTGATATTTCCACAACTCTAGCCCGTGAACCCCGTCATCGGCCCAAAAGTAGAGCGAGCCGCCATAGACTGTCAAATGCCTGGGCCACGAATCACCGGATCCGGCTTGTATGTCGACAACCATTGAGGTTGAATCGGTCGTGGAATGGTATGCCCACAACTCCTCTCCGTGGACTCCGTCATCCGCGCAAAAGTAGAGCAAGCCGTTATAGACAGTCAAATCGCGTGGCAATGAATCACCGGATCCGGCTTGTATGTCGACAACCATTGAGGTTGCATTCGTTGCAGAATTGTACTTCCACAACTCGTATCCGTGGACTCCGTCAGAGGCGGAAAAGTAAAGCGAGCCGTTATAGACAATCAAATCCGTAACATATGAATTGCTGGAACCGGGTCTTATGTCTGCAACCATTGAAGTCGTATTCGTTGCAGAGTCGTATTTCCACAACTCGTATCCGTGGACTCCGTCATCGGCCCGAAAGTAGAGCGAGCCGTTATAGACTGTCATTTGGTTTAGGAGATATTGGCCAAAACCGCCGGGATTTATGTCAGCGATCATAGAAGCAGTATTGGTAACGGAATCGTATTTCCACAACTCGTGTCCATGGACTCCGTCATCGGCGATAAAACAGAGCATCCCATTATAAACACTCAGATAAGCTGGAACTGAGCTGGCGGAACCGGGTCTTATGTCAGCTACTATTGAGGCCACATTCGTTGCAGAATCGTATTTCCACAACTCCGCGCCGCTGGCTCCGTCATCGGCCGTGAAATAGAGAGCACCGTTATAAACAGTGAGGTACTGAGGAATTGAACTGCCGTGGCCCGCATTTATGTCAGCGACCATCGAGTATGTGTTCGTGGTGGAATCGTACTTCCACAACTCCTTCCCGTCAATCACGTCATTGACGGCAAAATAGAGTGCCCCATTGTAAACAGTGAGATAACCCGGCTCCGAATCTCCGTACTGTTGCGGATCGGCGACCATCGAAGTCGTATTGGTGGCAGAGTCATATTTCCACAACTCCTTGCCGTGAACACCGTCGTCAGCGGAGAAGTAAAGGCCACCGTTGTACACTGTCATGGGCCCTTGGTGCGTGAGATTGATGTCAGACACCATGTCCGCAGACGGGATCACGAGCAAGTGCCAGGAATAACTGACAACGTTCCATTGCCACCAGTCGAGAGCCGTATGGTCTAAATAATAGTAATGGTATTCATCTGTAAAATAATGTGACCCGTTCCAATCGTTGTAGACCCATGTCCACTCTGCATTGACCAAGTCTGCAAACCATGTGAATGCAGGTTCCCAAGTCTCGTCAGTGACATCATCCCACCAGAACCAGGCTCCGGTTGTAACTTCGTTTGCCCACAGCTGATGTAGTCCGTGATACCAGAAAGTAAGATCGCCGGAATTGAATGCCCACCAGCAGTTGAATTCGTTAAAGAACCATCCTGTGGACTGGTCCCACCACCAGCCGCTCCCCGTATCTTCCTTCCACCACCCATTGTCGACGTAAACCCAACCGAGAGTCTCGACCGAATCTGCATCGGCGGGTTGGTGCTGTACATCTTGCGCGTCGGGTACTGCTGCATCCAGAACAATTCGTTCCTCCAACTGTTCCATGGAGAATGCATGCTCCCTGCAAATAACGCCTTGGCGCGATAAATTACTTGCCATCATCTTGATACCCCCCGTTTGGTAGTGGCTCAGAGTTGGTTGGCACTTCCACTTACTTGAATAGGCGCTATGGTATATTGTTGCTTGTATCAGGTTTGAACACTTTTCACAACTGCCAAAATGCAAATAAGAGTTTTCAGCGTATTCTAAGCAAGAGTAAGAAAACAGCAGGTGAACGAAGTAAATGCATTGGGCAAAGATCTTCTCTGGCGCAGTTTTATGTCCAGGCAACGGACGGGAAGAGTATCGTTGAGAGTTCAGAGACGAACCTTGGAGACGACGAACGGAGAATGCAAAATGAGAAGCTCCGGAAAGATTGTAAGAGTCACTGCCACTCACGGCAACCACTCTGCCGTCGCTTCGGCGAGCTATTTTTCAAGCCATTTTCCAAGGTCATCCCGCTTCCAGTATATTGCAATCACGATTATAAGAGTAACGACTGAAATAATTGCAAGCGCAAACCAGTTTTCTTTGTAAATAGCAGCCCCGCCGACTCCCAGCAACAATGTTCCCGGTAAACGGCCGACAAAGCAGATCCCCAGAAAAGTGACAAAACGCATGGGAGTCAAACCCAAGAAGTATGAAAGCAAATCCTTCGGAAATCCGGGAAACAGGAAGAGCACGAGCAATACCAGTGTTCGGCGGCCGTGCGTCCAGGAATAAAACTTGACCATGGTTTCCTGACTCATGACCAACTTTACCAAGGGCTGTCCTATAATCCTCGCTGTCAGGAAAGCAATTGCGGACCCCAAAGTCAGACCTATAATTGAAAAGAATGTGGCTTTCCACGCTCCAAATATGAATCCGCCCGCTATTCCCGAAATCTCTCCAGGTATGGGAGCAATGAGGACTTGAAGAACCTGCATCAGGAGAAAAGCGATAGGAGCCCACGCACCCCAGCCTTGGACGTAATCGCGCAATCGTTCTTTGCTTTCAAAGAGCTGCTTCAACCAGTCCAGCCATAGCTGCAGGTGGCCTGAGACTGCGAGCCATACCCCGGCAGTTATCAAAGCAAGGACCAGGGATACTGCAAGTGCCAACTGGATTCTCTCTTTGTTCGTGGTGGGGACCATGACACGTCCTCGGTGCAATAATTGGATGAAGGCAATTTACAAAAGTCGCGCCCTCCTGACCAGTCAAGATTGTGCTCTGCTTCAAGCTTCATGGAGAATTCATCGGTAATTCCGGCTGGTGCTGACAGACGACCGATATCAGGAGCCACGATTCTCCCCCGGCCATGTTCTCGAATCATGAATGGCTTACATCCGGACAAAGAAAAGGATTTACAATGCACAACCGGTTCAGTTATTCTTTATCCCTGTGTATCTGCACTCATTGCTTGAGTGCATTCTCTGGTAACTTACAGAAATCTGCGGTTTTTAAGTAAATCTTCCAAGCCCGGCAATATCGGAGTTGGCAGATCCTATCTGACCGGCAGTCTTATCGGGCTCCATGAGGTCCGTATGGGTGATGAGGAACAGCGGTCGCGCTCCTTTCACGACGAGTCAGTCGACAGCTCTCAATCCGAGCTGAGCGAGATCGCTGAGACAACCCCTTCCCCTCTCATTGCATCCTACTTGACCACGTCCGGCACTTTCCAGGTTGGGGAGGAGCAGTGGACCGGCCTGGAGGGTCTGCTTCACGGAATCCCTCTTCCTGCACTGCTGGTGGATCCGCAGCGAAAGATAACGTTTGCAAATGAAGCGTGCAGAAAACTGACCGGCGATCCGCAAATCCTATTCGGCACTGACCTTATCTTGCTTTTTCAACGGGAATACGAAGCGACTGCCGCCCGCTCTTTGCTTGGCAGTGTCTTTGTAAGCAAGAAAGCGAGAACCTGCGAAGGTCTCCTCAAGTTCGAAAAATCCAAAATCTGGGGCAGAATTCATTTTCGCTGTCTGAGACTGGGCGTGCTTCAATCGGTACTCGTGCTCATCGAGGATTTGACGCTCGAAAAAAGGCAACTTCTCATCAATCACCGTCATCAGGCTGAACTGAAGCGAGCGCGTGACGAGTTGGAAAAACGAGTTCGCGAGAGAACCTCAGAACTGGAAAAGATGAATGAGCAGCTCAGGGCTGAAATTGAGGAACGAAAACAGGCGCAGGAACAATTACGGCAGAGTGAGGAAAAATATCGTAATCTCATAGAATTAATGAACGAAGGTTTTGCAATCCAAAATGAGTACGGCATCATAACCTTCGCGAATGACAAGCACTGTGAGATGCTCGGATTTTCTCGGGAACAAATCATTGGAAGGCATATCAACGAATTTCTGGATCCGACGAGCTTCAAAATACTCCAGCAGCAGATAGGAAAAGGCAAAGAAGGAAAAGGCAACTCCTGTGAGGTGGTTTATCTAGGAAAGAATGGCAGGAGAATCCCTGCCATTCTTTCCAGCCGCCCATTCCTGGATCCGGACGGGTACCAGGGAAATGCCGCTGTAGTAACGGACATTACCAAGCTGAAAGCCACCGAGGCCATGCTCATACGGGCTCGAGACGAACTCGAGAAACGAGTAGAGGAGCGTACCGCAGATCTGGCCACGACAAATGAGCAGCTCCTTTTTGAGATTGCTCAACGGAGGGAAATCGAAGCAGCTCTAAGGCGGTCTGAATCGAGATTCCGTCATTTGTACGATCAGGCGCCGGTGATGATGCATTCCATAGATCACGATGGCTATATACGCCACGTGAATGCAAAGTGGCTGGACGAACTGGGTTATTCGCAAGATGAGGTCATAGGCAGAAAATTCGACTTTATTCTTGCACCTCAATTCAAAGCACAATGTGAAGAGTTGCTTCCGAAATCTTGGAATGGGGCACAGGTCAAAGATTTTTCCTGCCGGTTTGTGAAAAAAGACGGCAGTATCATTGATGTCCTTTTGGACTCGGTCAACATAGACGATCCTGCATTGGGGACGGTAAGCCTCTCGGTAATCCGTGACATCACGGATAAAAAATTAGCCGAAGAAGCACTGATTGCGAGTGAAGAACGATTCCGGGCAGTCGTTGAACAGCAAACGGACCTCATTTGCCGGACCCTGAATGACGGCACCATAACCTTCGCGAACAGCAGCTTTCTCAGCTTTTTCAACGTTGATGAAGAATCCCTTATAGGCTCGAGCCTTCTTGATCTGTTTCTGAATGAGGATCGCATGACCATCACAGATGGACTGGTCGCTCTTCGCGCTCAATCGCCCTCCAGGACCGGGGAATACAGAGTCCTGTTGCCAGGTGGCAAGCTTCGCTGGGTTCATTGGAATCACAAGGGAATTTTCAATTCTCAAGAACAGATTGTTGAAATTCAGTCCGTGGGGAGAGACATAACCGACAGGAAATCCATGGAAGATGCTCTCAAAGCCTCGGAAGAACACACGCGGCTGCTCATAGAATTATCTCCGGTAGGAATAGGAATTATCACAAACGGTCGATTTGCTTATGTGAATCCTTCTTTCGTCCAAATACTCGGATGCGAATCGCTGGATGAAATCGTGGGCAGGATGCCGGAACAATTCGTTCATGCAGAAGATAGAGATTTTGCAGGATCCTGGAATCGAATGATTTTCTCCGGCAAGAAGAAGGCAATACATGGGGAACTCAAAGGACTGAAAAATTCGGGAGAGAGTTTTGATGCACAAGTCTGGGTCACTCGTATCGATTACGCCCAACAACCATCGACTCTTATGTTTCTCGCGGACGCAGGTGAAGCCAAGCGACTGAGAGCCCAGTTATTGCATGCACAGAAAATGGAGGCTGTGGGAACTCTTGCGGGAGGAATTGCCCACGACTTCAACAATCTTCTCACGGGTATTCTCGGCTATGCCGATCTGCTCCTGGAGGACAAAGAGGAAAGCGATCAGGATTATGCGGACATCCAGAAAATCATCAGATCTGCACGACATGGAGCAGGACTGGTTCAGAGAATTCTCACGTTCAGCAGGGCCAGAGAGGCGACTCCCGGACCGGTGAGCCTGAACGACATTATCCGTCACGTTAAGGAGATGTTGACCAGGACTTTGCCGAAGATGATCAAGATTGAAACGGACCTTGCTCCGGATCTCATGAGTATTGTCGGTGATGCTTCCCATTTGGATCAAGTAGTGATCAACTTCGCAGTGAATGCAAAGGATGCAATGCCTGAAGGTGGACGGCTTTTAATTCGAACGCAAAATGTGCGAATCCAGGAAAACGAGCCGCAGACGCACGTCATGGCCAGAGAGGGAAATTACGTCCGGCTCACGGTGGCCGATAACGGAGAAGGCATTCCCAGGGAAATTCAAGAGCGCATTTTCGAGCCCTTCTTCACCACAAAAGATCCGGGAAAAGGTACGGGTCTCGGGCTGCCCATGGTGTACGGCATCGTGAAACAGCACGGGGGCTTCACAACATTTGAGAGCGAGCCCGGAAAAGGTTCTGTTTTCAATGCATTCTTTCCTGCGTTGGCCAGTGAAGCAGACATTTTCGAACCAAAACAACTCGCTTCACCCTTAAGGGGAAGAGAAACCATTCTCCTGGCCGATGCGGAGGATTATATCCGCGATTTTGGAAGCAGGTGTCTCATTGCTGCGGGATATCAGGTACTAACGGCTGCGGATAGTCGAGAATTGATCCGGATCTATGGCCGGGAACATACAGAGGTTGCTCTTATTATTCTTGATCCGATGATGCCCGATATGGGAGAAAGACAGTGCCTCAAGCAGCTTGCAGAGATAAATCCGCGAGTGAAGGTGTTACTGGCTGGAAGCGATCCGATCGATGCTGTATCCGGTCCGGAGGCTGCCATAAGACCTGTTGACTATGTTAAAAAGCCTTTTCAAAAGATCGAATTGCTCCAAGCTATCCGCAGAGTTTTAGATACGGAGGCATTTTCATAGACCTAAAAGAAATCGTAAGGTATCGTTTGTCTATCATTTCGGACTAAAGGCAAGGTGATGGTATGAATCAGGAGAGAATACGTAACATTCTGATAGTCGATGATGAACCGTACGTGTGTGAAATACTGTTTCGTTGGCTAACAGCAGCCGGATACAGATGCACAATAGCTTCCGACGCAAAATGGGCTCTCGAGCACCTGGAACGGGAGAAATTTCATCTCGTCCTTTGTGACATAAAAATGCCCGGAATGTCAGGTTTGGATCTGCTTAATATAGTGAGGACCAAATTTCGCGATGTCGCTGTGGTCATGGTGACAGCAGTTGACGATCGGAAGACGGGAATAACTGCGTTGGAATTGGGTGCATATGGGTACGTGATCAAGCCCTTCGAAAGGAACGAGATTCTCATCAACGTAGCAAGCGCTCTTGAACGTCGCGATATGCAACTAATGAGTCAAGAATATGAACGCAATCTTGCGGAACATGCAAAACAACGGATTACGGCAATCCGGCTGCGCGAAGAAAAGACGGTTTCCCGTTTAATGGCCGCACTCTCTTCCTTCACAGGTGAATCGGAGATACATGTCCGTAGGGTGGGCCTCTATGCGGGCGCTCTTGCGGATTCCCTCGGTTGGACAGCTCAGAAGGTGTATGATATTCAAATTGCGGCCATGATGCACGATGTGGGAAAGCTTGCGGTCTCGAGAGAAATACTCCTGAAACCGGGCAAATTGACGACGCAGGAATTTGAAGAGATCAAGAAGCATGCAGAATCCGGCGCCGAGTTCCTCCACGGCACCCAAATAGAAATGCTGGACATGGCAAAAGAAATCGCGCTCCATCATCACGAGCGCTGGGACGGCTCCGGATATCCAAGGGGACTGGCTGGAGAAGAAATCCCTGAATCAGCCCGCATAACAACCATCGTCGAGGTGTACGACGCACTCATGTCAAAGCGGCCGTACAGGGAAGCTTACTCGGAAGAAGAAGCTCTCGAAATAATGCGCGACGAAAGAGGCAAGCAGTTCGATCCGGAAATTCTGGACTGGTTTTTCAGACTTACTCCTGAATTACGGAGAATCAAGCAGGAAAGCGAAGTGATACGGTTCGAGCGAAAATTTGCGGGCTGAAAAGGATGTGGACAATTCTGAAAATCACGTAAACTCTATCAGTTACCTACTTCCAATAAATCAGCCATCTTTCCGAGAAGGAATGTGCACAATTTATATATGGTGGCAGACGCTGACCTCCTTGTTTACCACAAACGTATTTTGCTCCAATTTACTGGTATAATTTGTTTTCATCAAATCCAAGATACTGGGAATCTCTTCTGAATGGAACGTTTGCCTGCTCACAGACTCAAAAGTGGTCTGCCGGTTTTCTGAGGAGATTTCTGTTTCTTGCTATCTGACGTTGACCGCGTCAGTGCGCAAGGATCCAATTCCGAATATCGATTGGGCTTTATTCCGGAACCATATCTGGCTGACCACACCTGGCAAAGCTCGGCACCAAAGAAGAAAACCTGTGCGGAATAATATACCCAAGCTAGAATGATCACGAACGACCCTGCCGCGCCGTACAGGGATTGCAGGCTGCTGTAAGCAATATAAAGCGAAATTATCATTTTGCCGACCGTGAAGAGCAAAGATGTGAAAATAGCTCCAATTGCCACATCTCTCCAGCCAATTTCGACATCCGGCAGGACTTTAAAAACAACGGCAAACATTAAAGAAGAAAGAATAAACGATATTAAAAAATTAGCAACTCGGAGCAGCCATTCGGTTACAATGCTTTTTTCGGGTAAAAAAGCCGTCATTGTGGAAATAGTAGCAGTGAATACTATGGACAGAATCAATAAGAATCCCATTATCAATATAACCGAGAAGGAAATCAGGCGAATATTTATAGTATACCTCCAATTGAGTTCACCTTTGGCACGTACATTCCATACCTGATTTAATGCGCTTTGCAGTTCCACGAACAGAACAGTAGCTCCGAACAGACTCGTCGCTAAAGCTATAACAGTTGCAGTCAAACCTGTCATGCTTTCACGAGTCTTATCGAGTGTTCTCATCACGAAAGCAGTTCCATCATGCCCGAGATAACTAGTGATTTCTCCCGTAAGTTGGCCTCTTGCGACATCGCTCCCCACAAGCCCCCCCGCCACTGCCGATATTACGAGAAGAATCGGAGCCAATGAGAAAGTTGCATAAAAGGCTAGAGCAGCAGCAAAAGTCGATGCTTTGTCATTCGTCCAGGCACGATAGGTAGCCTCCATCAATTCGACAAAAGATCTCACCTTAATCCATATTGTTTTGCGGTACTTGTTCTTTGCCATTCTCGTCCTCAATCGATTCCAAGGGTGGATTAATGATTGTAAAATCAAATAAATAGAGAAGAATATAGAGACCGGCAAGAATCATTGGACCATAAAGAACTCCCAGGAGACCGAAAAAATTAATTCCTCCCAGAATGAAAAAAAAGAGCAACGGAGTGCTAAAAGCCATTCCCTTTCCTACGACAATCGGTCGCAACAGATTATCCAATATGAATGCAACAACCACTGCGCCCCAAAAAAACAGAAACACCGCTGACCAAAACTTGTTCACCACCAGCAGATAAATAATTGCCGGTATCCATATTATTCCTGTGCCTACAATCGGAACAAATGACGCGAAAGCAGTCGCAATGGATCCAAAGAGCACAGGCATGTCGGTCAACCAGAAACCGATTCCTGCGCCAATCCCTTGAGCGATGGCTACTGTGAATGTTCCCAATAGGGAAGATCGGGCGATGAGAGTAATTTGTTCGGAAATAATATCTTCATGATTCCTAATAAAAGGCAACAGCCAAAACACGCTTTGTTTAATCTTTTTGTGATCGCGGATCATGAAAAAGAAAGTAAAAATCATGAGAAAGAAATTGCCTACCAAAGAAAGTGTATTCCCGAGAAAGTAGCTTCCCGAGGATAATGCTCGTTGAGCAAGAGACAATGCAATCTGAGGCAATATCTGCACATTTTGGATATTTTGAGTTGCCGGTTCTCCTGTAAGACCTTGTAATTCAGCCACATATCTATTGATGGTAGTAAGAATTCGTACGACCTGAGGCTTTTTCATAAAATCTTCAAATGCATTAGACCCAGTCCATTGCGTCAGATTCTGTACAATTGTGGTTCCTTCGTGAACAAGCTGGGAAATCAACAGCCAACCGGGGATCATGACCAAGAGTGCTAATAAAAGCGAGCATATGAATGCAGTCAGAGATTTTCGTCCGCCTGAGAAATCGAGCAATCTGTGATAAAGAGGATACATAATGATAGCGAACATCCCTGCTATCAAGATCGCATCGAAAAATGGTCTGACTATCTCGTACGCGATCCATATCCAAAATATCAATACAAATAAAAGCAGGAGTCTTTGAACGCCCAATTTCGAGATTGGAACATCTTGGCGCATCATGTTCTCCCATTCCAATTCGAGTCTCCCAAGAGTGATTCTATAGGTAAGCTATTTTTAGACGCCTTTTATCAATTGCGCCTAGACCCATGGTAATATTTCTTTGTTTTTTCGTTCCATTCGGATTGATTAAAATCCGGCCATTTCTTGCTGTCGAAATTTGGCGCTTTTATCAGTGCTTCCTTGCTCAAGTTTACAACGAGAGTACCCGCCTGTTCTCCCGGTTTTATTGCGTCCCAGGGCAAAGGAATCAACTTATCGCCTATTCCAAGGAATCCCCCATGCGAGAGTACGACGTATATGACTTTTCCTTTCACATCTCCCACCATGTCCGCTATTGAACCGACACGATTTCCATCCTGGCTATGGACACTGATGCCCATAAGCTGCGATGCTCTCCATGCGCCAAGCTGAATTCTGTGCGCTTCGACCGAACTTCCGCCAGCAGACTTGTCATCGTTCTCGCTTCGAACCTTTTCGGAAGTAAGAAGTAATAAACTGCATACCAGCACACTCATAATAAGTTGTTTGGTCATCTCTTTTCCCCCGGATGTCATTCATCTGTTTCATAGTTCAGTATTTTATCGAATTCAAATACTCTCAATTCATCTTTGACCGTTCAATGCATGATCTATACGCTCAGGAGTTCACCAAACCAATATTCCTGATAATCCGGCGTTCGTCCAAGATCATAATCTTCCATTTTATCATGACAATCAGATATCTAAGATGATCCTTATACCCGAAATTTAGCGAGACTTTCCCGGAGCAAAGTGTCCCCTCTCAAGACAGTGAGATCTCATTTGATTGCGAAAATTTATATCAACGGTTGGACACATTTAAAGATCAGAAAAAGCTAATCTCACGCAAAATCGAACAACATATTATACGTGGCGTATCTGTCGGACCTATATTCAAAAATATACTCTCCGAGATACGTCTCATAATAATTGTGATTCCAAATCCCTTCCGTTTCCTCATATGGTGTGGAATACCAAGACCAGTGATACCATTGATCCCCAAGATTTGCGAACACATCTGTGCTCGTCCAGACCGCAATTTTGCCAAGCATGGTCGATGCGGCGCCTACTTGGCAATGATAGAGCATGAGCTGCCCATTATCTACCATGTATGCATTTAGCTCCAAAAAGTCATTGTAGAAATTGTTATAGTTTGATGAACTTATCCATTCACCGAAATACATCCCCGTGCTGTCGCCGTGACTCATGACAGCAAGATTGGATATCTGAGTGTCGTAATAATCAGACAGAATTCTCAGGCCGTCTACTACCGTGGCAAGACCGTCGTTACCCAGATCGTACTCAATGACGATTACATCGGTCTTAGTATATTGCTCGACACACTCGAAGAAACCCGTGTAATCAACTAAAACCACATTGAGAGCCCCTCCGCTCCACTGGCCGTCAGAACCGGCGTCAAAAATCCACCAATCCAGAAGTGTCGTTCCGTCATTCGTCAACCAGCAATGCAAATCGGTGTCACCGTTGCTCCAGTACTGTGTTTCCTGAACGTACGAGAACTGTGTCGTGGCATCCGGATTCCATGCACCCGTATATGCGTTGTATTGCCACCATACGCCGGTAATATGATCGTGATAATAACGATGTGCATCACTCTGATGATAGTAGGTACCGTCCCAATCGTTGTAATACCAATATGCGGTGGCAGAATCATACTCCCAGGTTTGATGGTATTCCCACTGATTATCGATAACCGCATCGAACCATAACCACCTCAAAGTGGTTGCATCCTGTGCGTAATAGTGGAGGCCGTCATAGTACCAGAGGTTAAAGCCGTTCTGGTACGCAAACCACCATCCATTCACGATGTGCCAATTGCCGTCGCAGTAGTCCTCGAGAACGGCAACAACATCTCCCTGCCCTTGATCCATTGCCTGATCCGAAACCAGATCCGCGTCTCCTTGATCGCTTACCTCCCGATCTACCGCACCGTCCAAAACAATTCTGTCCTCAAGCGCTTCCAGAATCATTTCTCGTGCAAATATCGAGGTGTGTTTATTGCGTTTCGACTCAAACATCGTTCGTACCTCTCATAGAACTCACAATGGACAGGTCCCTTCGAATTGTTTACGCAAAACATTCTTTCTTGGTGAACCAAAAACTAAATTGTATTCAGCTTAACAATATCAGACTAAATTGGGATACTCCGAAAGTCAAGAGCAATTACCGACACAAAGCAGGTGTTCGCCATTGCTGAAAAACCTCCCAGCGCGCGCCCATACATTTATGTGCTCTGAGACAGAGGTTTTTGAAATGCGCCCGCTGTGTGCAACATGATTGCATGTGTTCCTTTTCTGACGACCCATTATTGCCTGCGGGGGAGACTGGAATCGAAATTCCTCGTTTCCGAGTAGTGAAGGGTCGTCGATCGGCCTCAGGTTACGACAGAACATTTTTTGTTCGTTATGTCCGTAACATTTTTTGTATGCATAATCTTCAAATAAAAAGCCGCTTGACCAATGCAGGAATTCCGTTTACGTTCTGTCCTTTCGGATCCATGACTCTGCCGATTTTCAGAAGCCAAGAGAAATAAAATCATGCGTTCTCAGGAGGTATTATGGACAAGCAGGTACGTTTGGTTACCCACTCGCCTTCGGCGTACTCATATCCGTTGTTGCTCAAGCAGCTACTTCACACACCCATAATATATAATCCCGATCAGGAAATTGTATATCGTGATACCCTGCGTTACACGTACAAGGATCTGTACGCGCGGATCAGCCGTCTCGCTTCGGCATTGACATCCATGGGAGTCAAACCGGGAGACACCGTTGCCGTCCTGGATTGGGATTCTCATCGCTACCTGGAATCGTTCTTTGCGATTCCTATGATCGGCGCAGTTCTCCACACCGTGAACATCAGGCTTTCTCCCGAGCAAATCCTGTTCACCATGAATCACGCCGAAGACAAAGTAGTGTTGGTACATGAAGACTTCTTGCCCATAATCGATGCCATTCGTCCCCATCTCAAAACGGTAGAGACATATATTCTCCTGAAAGAGGGCCCGGAAAAACCGGCCACTTCCGTGCCCCTCGCAGCCGAGTACGAAGAAATGCTCACGCAGGCATCGGATTCGTTCGATTTTCCGGAGTTCGACGAAAATACCCAGGCAACCACGTTTTATACCACAGGAACCACCGGCGATCCGAAAGGCGTGTATTACAGCCACCGCCAACTGGTTCTCCATACCCTCGGCATGGCAATTTCATTATCAGGATTCAGCGGACCGGGACGATTCCAGTCCGCGGACATCTACATGCCCATAACACCCATGTTTCACGTGCACGCGTGGGGCGTTCCGTTCGTGGCCACGGTGCTCGGAGCCAAGCACGTGTATCCGGGGCGCTATGAGCCTGCCATGCTCCTCAAACTTCTTCAGACCGAGAAAGTGACATTCTCCCACTGCGTACCGACCATCCTGCACATGATCCTGACATCACCCGCGGCCAAAGATGTGGACCTGAACGGATGGAAAGTGATTATCGGCGGCTCCGCCCTTCCAAGGGGATTGGCAAAGTTGGCTCTTGAACGGGGAATCCAGATCTATACCGGGTACGGAATGTCGGAAACGTGTCCGCTTCTCACCCTTGCCACAGTGCAGTCCCACATGGTCGACTGGGACATGGAAAAGCAGTTGGACATCAGAACGAAAACCGGATTACCGGTTCCTCTCGTGAATATCAGGGTACAGGACGTGGTGAGCGAGAAAGAAGTACCCAAAGATGGGCGCACGCCCGGCGAAATAGTGGTCCGCGCGCCGTGGCTCACCCAGGGTTACTTCAAGGAACCCGAAAAATCGGAAGAACTCTGGAGCGGCGGCTGGCTTCATACGGGCGATATTGCGAATGTGGACCCCTCGGGTTACCTTCAGATTACGGATCGGCTGAAAGACGTGATCAAGACCGGTGGTGAATGGATTTCCTCCCTGTACCTCGAGAGTCTTATCAGCCAGCACGAGGCCGTTTCCGAAGTCGCGGTGGTGGGAATACCTGATGAAAAGTGGGGCGAACGTCCCCTTGCCATGGTGGTTCCCAAACCTGACTTTAAGGACACACTTTCCGGGGATAGCCTCAAGAGCTTTCTCCAGAAGTTCGTGGACGACGGCTCTGTTTCCAAATGGGGAATACCTGATAATTTTGTTATCGTGGACCAAATTCCTAAAACCAGCGTCGGAAAATTGGATAAGAAGGTAATCAAGAAGCGCGTTGCGGAAGGCACAAACTAAGCTGAGAACCCGAGAAGACCGGATACATGCCCTGCTCCGGTCTTCGCATTAGTTTTGCGACGTTTATCGGCATTGCTTTTCATCGGGAGCGAAGCGAAGAACTTGCACCTGCATGTTCGCTTCGCCCCTCCTCGCACAAAAAGAGGGTCATATGTCGCGCGCCCTCACGTATCAGATGAATCCGCACACTCTTCGATTTCCCTATCAACGTTCACATCGCAAACCAGCTATAATGATGTCAATGAAACTATGAAAGGTCCCCAGCCTATGAGCTTTTCCGAGCACGTGGAGCAACTTGCCCTTGAAAAAGCGAAGATCATGTATTCGTTCATGGAGGACGAAGTCCCGACTCTTTTCAACCGGAAGAAATGGAAAGGTAAAATCATCGGCTGGGCTGTTCAGGATCAGGACTTCAGAAGCAGGTTGCTCCGGTTCGTAGACGTTCTGCCGACCCTCAAGACAGATTCAGCCGTTTACAAACTCTTTCAAGAGTATTTCTCCGATGTGGATGCCATACCTCCTGACGTGCGGATTCCAGTGGATCGCCTGTCCAGGCGCACAGACCTGGATCGGATAATTCCCGTAATACTCAAGCGAGCGCTGGATTCGCTGGCCGCTCAGTTCATAGCCGGGAAGACTGTTGCAGACACATTGAGCACCCTTCATGCATTTCGTAAGCAAGGCCTTGCTGCGAGCCTGGATATCGTAGGCGAAGAGGTGCTCAGTGATGAGGAAGCCGACCACTACGTCAACAGGTACCTGGAAGTCATGAACGTGCTGGTTCCGGCTGCAAGGTCGTGGCAGGAGATGCCACTGTTGGACACTGACGATCGCGGTCCCATTCCCCGTCTTGATGTATCACTCAAGGCAACCTCCTTTTATTCGCAACTTGACCCTGTGGATTGGGACGGTTCGATCCTCACCACCACCAAGAATCTTGCTCCGGTATTCGAAGCTGCTCGGGAACAGGGGGCTTCGGTCACCATCGACATGGAGCAGTATTATCTCAAAGATATTACAATCGAAATTTTTAAAGCCCTCCTCCTGGACCATCCGGATTTTGAATATCCCGGAATTGTGCTTCAAACATATCTTCCTGAAACGGCGGCGGATCTCACAAGCCTTGTGGACTGGGCTCGCAAGCATGGTCGTCGGTTTGGGGTACGGCTGGTAAAAGGGGCTTACTGGGATTACGAAACCGTGATCAATCCGAGGAAAGGGTGGCCGATTCCCGTATTCCTGGAAAAGGAAAAGACAGATCTTCATTACGAACAAATGACCAAAGTAGTCCTGGACAATATCGATCTCATCCGACCTGCCTTTGCAAGCCACAATGTGAGAAGTCTGAGCTATGCCATGGCAGTCGCTGAGGATGCCGGTCTTCCGAAAAACGCTTTGGAATTTCAGATGATTTTCGGAATGGCTGAACCTGTCCGAAAAGCCGTACAGAAAATGGGGTACCGGGTCAGGGCTTATATCCCAACCGGGGAGCTGATTCCGGGCATGGCATTCCTGATAAGGCGACTCCTGGAAAATACGTTTTCCGAGTCGTTTCTCAAGCGTTCGTTTTTTGATAACACCGGCATGGAACTGGTCCGTTCTCCGCAGCTCGACGAGAGTTTCGTTCAGCCCCCCGCTTCAGTCGGATTCATGAATGAGCCGGTAACAGATTTTTCAAGAGCCCGGAATCGATCCGCAATGTACGATGCTCTCGCTACGGTTGAAGAGAATCTCGGCAACAGGTATCCGCTTATTATTCAGGATCGGGAAGTTTTTACTGACGAGACCACGTTTTCCGTTAATCCGGCACGGCCGGAACAGCTAGTGGGAAGAGTCTCCCGTGCCACCAGCGGCCAGGCCCGGGATGCAGTCGATTCAGCGCGAGAGGCATTCGTGGCATGGAAGAAGACCTCTCCTCAGGAACGAGCGGATTATCTCTTCCGAGCAGCCGCAGAAATGCGAAAACGACGGTTTAAGCTAGCGGCACTAGAGATTTTTGAAGTAGGTAAGACCTGGAAGGATGCAGACGGCGACATTGCCGAAGCAATCGACTATTTGGAATACTACGGCCGCGAAATGATAAGACTCGGCCAAACAACCATGGCGGGGGCCTATCCGGGCGAAGAAAACCTCTATTTTTACGAACCCCTTGGTGTGGGGCTCGTGATTTCACCCTGGAATTTTCCCATTGCCATTCCGACCGGTATGGTTTCCGCTGCACTTGTCACCGGAAATACCGTGATCTTCAAACCATCCGGACTCAGCTCAGTGTGCGGATGGCAGCTTGCCGAAATATTTAAAACAATCGGATTGCCTCCGGGGGTTCTACAATTCGTCCCCGGCCCCGGGAATGAAACCGGAGAATACCTCGTTTCTCACCCGGAAATAGATTTTGTTTCCTTCACCGGCTCCAGAGAAGTGGGGCTGCACATCGTGAGCGTTGCAAGCAAAACCGAACCGGGTCAGAAAGGAGTGAAGCGTGTAATTGCCGAGATGGGCGGCAAGAATGCAATCATTGTTGATGAGACAGCGGATCTGGATGAAGCCGTAAAAGGAGTGCTCGATTCAGCTTTGGAATATCAGGGACAGAAGTGCTCTGCATGCTCCAGAGTCATAGTAATAGATTCCGTGTACGGGGATTTCACCGCGCGACTACAGCAGGCAATGAACAGTCTGCGCATAGGTCCTACGGACAAACCCTGGAATTTTTTCGGTCCTGTAGTGGATCAGGCGTCTGCACAGAGAATTCAGAAATACATTGAAACCGGAATCAAGGAAGGTAATGCTCTCCTCGCGAGACCAGGCCCGGAAAACGGCTTCTTTATCGGACCTCACCTGTTTGCCGATCTTCCCCTGCACTCTTCTCTCGTAAAAGAAGAAATCTTCGGACCCGTGTTGGTACTATTACGAGCATCCAGTTTGGACTCCGCGTTGCGTATGGCTACTGATTCCCAGTATGCCCTCACCGGGGGAGTGTTCTCCAGGAGCCCTCAAAATATCCAAAAAGTAATAGCCGGTTTTGATGTGGGAAATTTATACATTAATCGAAAAATTACGGGTGCGCTCGTAGGAAGACAGCCGTTCGGGGGATTCCGTATGTCAGGGATAGGGTATAAAGCTGGTGGTCCGAACTACCTCATACAATTCATGCACGAAAGAAGCGCGAGCGAGAACACCCTGAGAAAAGGGTTCGCTCCATTCCTATAAAATATTGTGAAAAAGAGGAAGAGAACCACGTCTCTTCCCCTGAGTTTCCTACCTACACAACTGATGAAACACTGATTAATGAAAGCCGTGACCGCAATAGGGAGAATCCTTGAATTCCGGAGTATTACAGATTACCGATCGGGTTGGGTCTTCATGGGACAGAACCCAGTGTCCCCAATCGTCTTCGAACGGCCAAACTTCCATTTGGGGACGAACATTCAATTCGTTTGCACGAGCCTCATCCGTGTCTCGGATAGAATTCACGAAATCTTGCTTGAAGCCACCACCAATCAGGCTGGTATCGAAGTAATCTGCCTCTTCAGTTGCCTCTTCAGTTTCCATTTCGGACATATACAAAGGTTCTGGATGTTCTCCAGCAAGCTCAGGTTCGACTTCTCCCGAGAATCGGCTTTCCGGCATATCCGAGCCTGTTCCACGTGTATGTTCGCGATCTTCTTCAACACCCATTGCTTCTTTTGCAGTCTTAATGATTGAATCCGCGGCCTTTTCAAATGTTTCCTTAATTCCCATCGGTTTACCTCCTCCGGGTTCGGGTATTACTCTGGGCCAATTTAAGAATATTGATGCGAAAAATGAATTTTGGATTCAACGCTCAATAAGAGGCGGAACATGGACCCGAATGATGGATGGGTATTACAACGGCAAGAAGCAGTGGAAGAAATCTGGGGAAGACCTTGGAGGGCTCCCCAAATTCAATTGCCTTGGAGGCGCATTCGAATCAGACATGTCAGCTAAACCCGAGGCGAAACATCCATTCTGCGCCCTGAAAAACGTACCAATTATACGCCGTGACCTTTTCTGTTTATCATCACTACCGGCCTCGGTCTGCGCTAGACCGCTAAGTAGAGTTTAACCGCTAGCCACGTTTTTCACGTGTTTCATTTACGTAAGTCACGTCCTGTCAGCAACCGCTGATAGCAATTCATCTCATACCGCACCGGATCTCTGTGCGTGACGAACAATTTGCAAACTGTGTGCCAATTACAATAAATGAAGTAACTGGCACAAATACAGGCGGGTTGTGATTTCTTTATGAAACGCTAAGCCTCAATGGCACAGCAATATGGGCAAAAAGAACCCACAATTTCTGTGACTACCTTTGAAATAAGCTTGTTACTTACGATCCTTATGGGGATAAAAAACCCAAAGCTGTGGGCTTTTAAAGCTCAGTGCCTCTGAAAAGCTTTTTTAGAGCTCCTTTTTTGTCGTATGCATCGATCAAAGACTGAATGTTCGAGACCTCGTTCCTCCCGCTTCTTTGCCATAGGTAGGAACATTGAGGAACAGGAGGAATAACGACATCCTTTTATTAGGGCTGCGTACTATACTATATGGTGTACAGCACGCACCGGGAGGACGGAGTGGAAACCAACAAACCGAGAATAATTATCTTTTCAGGAAAAGGCGGTGTTGGAAAGACCACCGCAGCAGCGGCAACCGCGCTCCGCTGTGCTCGGCAAGGCCTGAAAACTATTGTAATTTCAGTCGACATTGCCCACAGTCTTGCAGACGCGTTCCAGAGAGAAATCGATCTTCACGACCGAAATCGCGGGAAACCTGTCCGAATAGCTGACAATCTCTGGATGCAGGAAGTAGACATTCAGGAAGAGCTTGAAAAACACTGGGGAGAAGTTTCCAAGTATTTGGCTGCTCTTTTGGGAGCAAGCGGCATGGCAGACACCCTTGCCGAGGAATTGGCAATTATTCCCGGCATGGAAGATGTAGTAAGCCTTCTGTACATCAATCAATATTATCGTGAAAAGACTTTTGATGTCATCGTGGTCGACTGCGCTCCGACCGGGGAATCGCTGCGTTTCGTTAGCATGCCTACCACTCTTGAGTGGTACATAAAGAAAGTTTTCAAACTGGAACGCAATCTTATGCGGGTTACCCGCCCCATAGCAAAAAAACTGACTGATATTCCTTTGCCCGAAGATTCCTATTTTGCTGCACTGCAGGACCTGTTTCTAAAATTGGACGGCGTGGACGACGTACTTCTCGACCGGGACATCACGTCAGTACGTCTCGTCACCAATGCAGAGAAAATGGTGGTGCGCGAGACTCAGAGGGCGTTCATGTATTTCTGCCTGTACGGATTGGTTGTTGACGCAATAATTGTGAATAGGCTTTTTCCCAGCGATTTGCAGGATGATTATTTCAAAGACTGGATATCTACTCAACAGAGAAGCCTTGAAGAAATTGGCCGCATATTCGATCCCATTCCCATGAGAAAAGTGCCCATGTTGCAGGATGAGGTGGTCGGCACGGACATGCTCTCAAAAATGGGCGAAATCATGTACGAAAATGTGGATCCCGCGGCTTTGCTTTACCGGGAGTCGCCGTACAGCGTCGAACAGGCTAACGGCAACTACGCGCTAAGAATTAAACTGCCATTCATTACCAAAGACTATGTGGATTTGGTGACCGAAGATGGAAATCTCGTCGTACGGATCGGATCGTTCAAAAGACATGTATTTCTGCCGCGGGTGTTGTCCGGCCGGAAACCGGGACGTGCATCCTTGGAAGACAACGTGCTCACCATACCGTTCAGCCAAGAGTAAGGAGATTATGAATGAATTCAGATCGGGCTTTTGTTAGGGTGATGGGAATCGCGCTGCTGCCGGTGGCAGCGGGTTACATGTTGCTCAAGTACGTAATGCCCAGACCGGATGACTTAATGACTGCAGCAATACACTTCCGCAACGGTCTGCAGGAATTTCAGCGAGGGATATCCACCGTGGTATTCGGTTCCGGTCCTTCCCCCGAGGAAATGAAAAAAGAGCGGGAATCCCGTAAAATACCGATAGATTAACACTCATCGATCGGGTTTCACATATCAGCCTGCGATCCGGACATGTTCGGTAATTACTCAGAGAATGTAAAACCACCGGATATACGAAAAAGGCATCAATTCCCGGAATTAGCGGGACGTGTTCTTTCGAGTCAAGAAGAAAATATGTTGACTGCATCGTGCTTGTAAAGGCAGGCTCATTTTTAATGTCATCATTGAATTTTCTTGAGTGCGGTCTGTCTGGTGCATCGAATGCAAGCTCTGACGCGTAGAGTGTTGTTCCTTTGTCTGATTATGAGCGGTTTCATTGCGTTGATCATGCCGTTTACCAACGAAGATTTGTTCCTGGGGTTTGTTGCCGGCCGCGCTATCTGGAATGGAAATCTCGCGACTCCGGACACCTGGTCGTATTCTGTTCCGGGCTCCCTGTGGATTGACCAGTCCTGGTTGTCTCATCTCACGTATTACCTGTCGTACCTGTTTCTGGACGACATGGGACCCATTCTTATTAAAGCGAGTCTGCTTTGTGCGATAGCGACGATCCTTTATATGCGGTGCCGTCTTCTTACGGTTTCACCGGGCATTTCCATGCTTGCCGTTACACTCGGGATTCTTGCCCTTGCTCCGTTTCTCAAAATCCGAGCAGAAAATTTCGGTTTGTTTTACTTTGCGCTGTTGACAGCGTTTCTGGTGGGACCCGCTCGCTGGGGACGCTGGAGGTATTTGGGCACTATCGCGGTGCTCGTTCTTTGGGCGAATTCTCACGGTTCCTTCACGCTGGGACTGCTTATCATAGGCCTTCGTTTTTTTGTCTCGCTCGTTTATGCGCTTGAAGCAAAGCGAAGCACCGACACCCAGTTCTTTCGCGAGCACGGGCAGGATGCGGCGCTCTGGGCAATCACCCTGGCTATTGCCCTCATTGGTGCTGCATGGGCAAATCCGTACGGACCGGAAAACCTTACCCTCTTCTTCAAGCAACTCTTCACCGAGTCCATAACAGAATCCTGGGTGGATTGGCAGCCGTTATTGGACGTACAATCGGTGTTCCGAAGAGGCTATTTCAAGGCATTTTCAACACGGCCTTATCTTTTGGTCCTTGGGTTTACGATTCTGGTCTGGATTTTCCTGTTCGTAATATCGCGGAACCAAAAATCCGGATTCCGGAGGTTGCTGGAATCCGCTAAATCCGACGTGTTTCTGGAAATACTTATTCCACTTTTCCTGGCTCCCCTCGTGTTCAAATTCCAGAGAATGCTTCTCTTCGGTGCCGTCGCACTGGTACCCGTTCTTGGCCTGGGTATGTACGGTGTCGCGCTGTTCGCGGCGGACGGGTTTCCACGTGCCGGCACATTCATGAGAAATCGGGCAGGAAGGTCTCTTGCACTGGTATTAGCTGCCGCGGGGCTCCTTGTTCTCGGGGCAATCTCGTACAAGACAGCTATCCGGTACTCTGCTGCGAACCCCCTCAATCCATCATTGCAGAGTCGGACCGTCGCATCACGTCTGATGACGAACACCTTGTCGCGCGAACACGCGGTGGCTTTTCTCAAGGATAATGGAATCAACGGACGGGTATTCACCAACGTCTTTTTGTCGGATTATCTGCTCTTCCACGTACCGGAAATTCAGGTCTTTTTCGATTTGAGGGCACAATCCTTTTTTCCTCAAAAAGTGATGAAAGCCTATCTTTCGATATTCGATCCTGAACCCGATGACGTGCAATCCGTTACAGACGTGATGACAGCATACGGAACCGAGTTGGTAATCATCGATACCGCGGACAGGCCTCATTATTTCGCCATTGCCACCGAGCTTATGCGGTCAAAATCCTGGATCTGCATATACAAGGATCCATTTCTCGTAATTTTAGCCAAAAACGATCCGAGGCGATTTCCCTTTACAAGAGATCCGGATGAACTGGACAGGCTCAAATATGTGGATCCCCGGTCGAGAATACTTGCTCAGGCTTTCTTCTCGTACTACACAACGGGAAAATTAGGTCAGGCTCTAATCGGCACGTTGCAGGAATCTCTCACACGACTTCCCGATCCCGAAGCATATACTCTCTTTGCGGACGCGATGCAGGCAGGCTCGAAATGTCTGACAGGGGATCCGAAACGATACTGCGAGTCTGAATTGGTAAGGCTTGCACAAAACGATGCGCCTGAACCGAATACTGCGCTATCGCACATTGCGAGCGCCGTAGCACTCACGAATATTCTGGAAGACAATGAAAAATCGTGTGGCTCAACAGAAAAGGCTGCACGGTACCGCAAGCTGAGACTCAGTTTTTTGAGAAGCCTGGAAACAATGAAATGTCAATACGGCGGAATTTAAGTGTAGGAGATAGAATAGTCGAGATTGACAGCGAAACCACATTTTTCGTCTATCCTCGTAGGACACCACAGACTTGAGGACAGAATCATTAGAATGGAATGCCACTGACCTGGCTTCCGCGTCAGTGGCCGTATTAAGCAATTCTCCGGGGTCGTGATGCAGATGAATCATGCTCATTCGCTTTCAAAGAAGCAATTCTTGGGGAAACCCTTCTTACAAGAAGGGTTTCCCGAGATTTACTACTTAGAAACCAATGGGTTGATCCCTGTTCACGGTTTCACATAGGCGAAGCCTTCGAGTTGCAATCTGATCAGTTCCCAAATTCCTGATTTGATTAGAGGGAAATCGGGGATAAGGTCGCTCTTGCCAAGCCCCTGTCTCATCGCGCTCTGTTCACAAAGGAGGAAATGGACCCCTCGTCCACGGAGCTTCTGCAAATCATCAGCGAGACTCGGGGGCACATCCTTTCGAAACAGGACGATAGATTCGGCTTCAGCAATGACGAATATTGATGCATTGTTGTCAGACACTTCGTCCAAAATGTTATGAATGGATGTCAGTATCATATCCAACCTTTCCGGTTTATTTGAATCAATGTGGAATACAACTTTCGGTTTCATGTGGATTTGTCCTTCATAGGGTTAAAGAGGCAGCCGACAATATAACCAAAACGCTTGCGGAATCATTGCGTCGAGCTGAAAACTCATTATCGATCGCAATGCAAGGTGTGGTCCTCTACCTATTGATTCGGACCTCCGATACGGGGTTCCGGTTTCCTCTACTTTCCTTGGATGAGAAACAAAATCTTGGTGCGCTATATTCATTCCGAGTCGTCGGTTTTCACAGAGTTCCTACCAAAACGTAGCAAACAAATTGGTCCCCGACCTGTTGTACTTCAAGGCTTGGCGGTAATTCGTCTTTTCCTGTACCGCATGGTATGGTTATTGCTTATTACTTTGATGACGAATCAGGTCTGCCTGAAGCAGATCGTATTGAAAAGGTTTTTTCAATGAGAAGGGAACATATTGTTACGAAACTGGCCGAGTCCGGGTACAGGTTCTTTTCCCGGCCCTTTACGGGATCGGTTCTGACTGCCGAGGCTTGGGCGAGTAATTTGAAAAATAAGAAACTCGTAATCTTCCTATATAGGCATGATACTGACGAACTGATCGATTTGTACGATCTTCCGCAAGAGGAAGAAAACAGGCCGGAAATTGAGGCATTCCTGGACGATTTTCAGGAGCGTGTTTTCAGGCCTGTTTGTGACACATTGCCGGATGGCTGTACGTCCGAAACACAAACCGGGTTCCTGATCTAACACCGAATTGGCCGAAAGGTCACCCTTTTAACGTGCGCATTTCTGTGATCATGTCCGATTCATCCAGAACCGCCTGGCCCGGGTCCGAATCGGCAATGATCACATGAAGTGACGCGGGTCGCTTCCTGAGCATTTCCACAACCTGGTCTGTCGTAATGGCATTCTTCTTTACCAGAGAGCTGATATCCTGCAAAATGACCATCCCATAATGATCTGATGTAATTGATTTTGTTGCAGTTTCCCATTCTTTTCGCAATGTGTCCGGAGTCCCGTCTTTATTGAGTTCATAGATATGGACAGTGTCTTTTAACGGCGCCGCGAATTTTTCCATGCATCTGTGCCAGTCAGCCGGCAAAGTAGTTATTATTCCTATCTTAAGATGACGCCCCATGGCTCTTAACACCTGCCCCATGGCAGGAAGAACGCTACTGGCCGCATCACCCACGGTTACCAGAATCAAACCAGTTTCCATTTTCGGTGGTTCTCCAGGAAATTACGCGAACGGAAGTATCGCAAAATCGTGACATAAAAAGACGGTCCGCGCAATAGGATCTTCACTCCTCTAATTTTATCCATCGTTCAATTCAAAAATTGACAACACACCGCAATATGTAGCAATTCTGCCCGGAATTCCGATCATGGAAACCGCAGCGCTCAATCAAACGCACTGATACGGACTTGCAGTAAGGATATTTCTCATTCAGGCGATAACACGGACCTACACGGCAGGTCGGTGCACCAAGATTGACATTTGGGCCCGGATACAGGGGTGCCATTGACCTGCGGAGCCAGGTCAGTGCAGTGAGCATCATAAATGCAAAAGACCCGTTGTGATGGCCGCAGCATCAGCGATCCTGTTTCACCTGCTTCTACCGGTTCGGGTGAATCATGGGTTCGTGCATCAACGGATGCATGCGCATTACTCGGTATTCGATGCCTCTTTATTCCGCAGTTGCTGTAGGCGCAGCATGCGATTCTTGGGAAGCACGTTTCTCAGGAGAAGATCTGAAAATTCGAATGCACACTGAATTGAAAAAATTCCTGAAACAGATGGTCAAAATAATAAGGTAAAATCGAGACCTAAAGTAACAATGCTATCTGCAATGGACAGTACCCGGACACCTGTGGGAACACTGTTCATAGTCCCTGACACATCTCCGCGCACTTCCTGGTGCAAATATCGAGCATGCAGTCCGCACCAGACGTTCTGTGTGATGGCAACATTACCTTCCATCTGGAATTCCAGCAGTCCACCCTGACTGAGAGCGCCCGTATAGTAAATAATTTGTCCACGTTCCTGAAGATTATTCGAAACTGTCCTGGTCATGAAGGGAGAACCGAGGACTTCGAATTTGGCTTTCCACCAGGGAAAAAGCATTGACGTCTGGAGTCCCAGGAAAGGTATTTGGGAAGCAAATTCGTCTCGTGATGTTCCTTCCGAATTCACCGCTTCGCCGCGATGTCGCCAGGTCTCGCTTCTATATCCGGCCACGATGCTGTACCGGTAGCCGCCGCCGGTCCAGAGATGATAGAGCCCTGCAAATTCCCAGGAACTAAGGTCCGGTTCGACCTGCCATCGTACAAAATCCGTCAAACCCGTATAATTCGGGTCCCGCATCATACTGCCGCTACGTTCGAAAATGCTGATTGCACCTGCAAAACGGCCCGATATCAAAGGAGAAGGTGACAATTCTACGGTCCCTGCCAGCAAAGGAACACGTATATTGAAATCCCCTCGAATCGAAGTAGCCCCCGAGTAGGAGAACGATTGCGATCCGAAAAGGAATTCGATCCGGAATGAGGAATCCAAGACACCGGGCGGCAACACCTCAGCCTGGCTGTTTCCCGAACACAGTGTCAGGACAGAAAAGAGCAACAACGATACGACAGCAAATCTCCTCACAATCCTATCCTCAACAAATACAAAATTTACACTTGTCGACGCATTATAATCTCAGTGTCAAACAAAAGGGAACTGAAATTTCCGTGAAGATGCTCAAGGCTCATGAAACAGAGGGGAAACCTTAAGAGATCGTTTCAGAAAGCACTTCTTTTCATTGAAGCCCAAATGCGCGCAGAATGGGCGTTTCCGGGAGATGATTGAAATTGCACCGTCCTCCGGCTACAATCCGTTTTTCACTCCAGTATGAGATGGAAGCGAGCAACGCCACTATGGATCTGCCCGGACGAAAAGTACTCACCGTTTCTGCATTTACCGAACAAATTCGCAGCACGCTCGAGTCGAGGTTTCAGTCTGTCTGGGTTCGCGGAGAGATCTCCAATTACAGACCTGCACCTTCGGGGCACCTGTATTTCACGCTCAAGGATGAAACAGCTCAGATACGTTGCGTGATGTTCAAGATTCAGAGTCGTTTTTTGAAGTTTCGGCTTCAGGACGGACTCCAGGTCATTGTGTGGGGCAAATTATCCGTATATGGGGCCAGAGGTGAATATCAGCTCATTCTCGATACCATGGAACCCGCAGGTCTGGGCGGCCTCATGCTCGCGTTCGAGCAGCTCCGGGAAAGATTGACTGCAGAAGGCCTGTTCGATCCAACCAAGAAAAGAAAGCTCCCGGCATTTCCGAAAACCATAGGACTGGTCACCTCATCCAAAGGGGCCGTGGTCAGTGATATGATTCGTATTCTGAGGAGACGCTTTCCTGCCGTTCACATAGTCGTCAGTCCTTCCTCCGTCCAGGGAGACCGCGCTCCGGCAGAAATCAGCGCCGCCATAAACCGCTTATGCCAGGCGACCGGAGTCGACGTGATCATAGTCGGGAGAGGCGGGGGTGCCACAGAGGACCTCTGGGCCTTCAATGACGAGCGCGTTGTCCGAGCGGTTGCTACCTGCCCTATTCCGATTGTGAGCGCAGTAGGTCATGAAACGGATGTAACCCTTTCCGATTTCGCTGCAGATGTGCGAGCTTCGACTCCATCTGCTGCAGCAGAAATAGTCCTTCCTGACCGGCGAGATCTCCGGGAGAATCTGACGCATATCGTCGCAAGGCTCACGCATTCCATGAGAAACGTTATCCGGAGAAACACCGGAGCAGTAGAAGAGCAACTCAAAAGACTCTTTAATCCGAGACGTCAGATTCAGGAAAAACGTCTTGCTCTGGATGACACGATCGTCAGGATGACTCGCGCCATCAAACGGAGAATCGGTGATTCCGCACGTGAAACCCAACTCTTCACGCAAAGGCTGACACCCGGACGGTTCTTCAAACAGATTGAAATCGGCCGGGAGCAATGCAAGTCCCTGGTGAATCGATTACATCGGGAAATGTCCGGATGTATGGCTGCCAGACGGGCAGCACTTTTGAGTCTCACCGCTCGTTTGGACGCGCTCAGCCCCTTGTCGGTTCTGTCCCGTGGTTACTCCATAACACTGAGACCGGAAACCTATGAGGTCATACGGGATTCCAATGCAGTAGAAGTTGGAGAAATGATTCAAATCAGGATGCACAAAGGCGGACTGATCTGCCGTGTTCTGAATAAGATGGAAGAAGCGGGCAATCGAATCCCGAGGAAATCAGATAGTGATGAAGAAGAGAACAGGAACACTGAATGAAAGCCATGCATGACTCTAAGGAAGATCTCCGTTTCATCGTGAATCTCGCAGAACAGGCTGGACGCATCTTAGCGTCTTTCGCTCACGGAAGTTTTCAGGTAGTCGGGAAAGGGACTCGCAAGGACGCGATTGATATAGTCACGGATGCGGATCATGCATCTGAAGATTTTATCCTTGAAGAAATAAGAAAGCAGTATCCGGATCACGACATCCTTACGGAAGAGACAATCACGGAAAAGAAGGGCTCGGACTGGCTGTGGGTAGTGGATCCTCTGGATGGTACCGTAAATTTTTCTCATGGATATCCTGCATTCTGCGTATCGATTGCACTCATGGAGAATGAAACGATCGTTCTGGGCGCGGTCCACGATCCCCTGCGTCAGGAGACGTTTTCGGCAATTCGCGGAGAAGGAGCCTTCCTAAACGGCAATCGTATTCATGTGTCGGCTGCCGAGACGCTGTCCAGGAGTCTTGTTGCAACCGGATTTCCGTACGATCGGGCATATTCGCCGATAAACAATGTTGCGGAATTCAATCAGGTCGTTACCCAAGTGCAAGGAATGCGTCGAGGCGGGTCCGCGGCTTTAGATCTGTCATATGTTGCATGCGGAAGACTGGATGGATTCTGGGAACTGAAACTCAAGCCGTGGGATATGGCTGCAGGAATCTTGCTGGTACAAGAAGCGGGCGGAATTATTACAGACAGATACGGCAACCCCACAAGCGTATACACCAACAACATCGTCGCAACCAACAGCCGTATTCACCCGTTGCTCCTGGAACTTCTTGCCAAGAGTGAAAGCACTTGATGCGCTATACTTATTTGCATTCAAAGAGATAAATCTGGGAAACCCTTCTTGTAAGAAGTGTTTCCCAGACCCTTCCCAAGAACTTTTAATATTCGCCCAAGCCCATGGTTTGTCTATCGAAAAACTATGGGCTTGGGCGAGTGCTAAAAGTTTTTTGGAGGGTTCGGGAACCTTTTTTACAAAAAAGGTTCCCGGATATTACTGCTTTGAAAGCAAATTGGTATTAGACTCTGAATCCGGCCAGCGAGATTTGCCTGCCTGAAAGCGCACCATCTCTCCGGTACGAAAAGAAAAGATCCGGATTACAGCAGGTGCAGAGATTCACGTCTTGTATATTCTCTTCCCTCACTCCTTTAGCTATAAGCTCGAATCGATTCACCAGAGCGAGATCGATTCTACGTGAGGCAGTATTTTCAGTATTCACCACCGTGATAAATCGTTCGGGGTCAGGAATACTTTCTCTGAAGGGATTCAGCACCTTGTCGTCCACTTCGTAACAGCACGGGGCTATTGCAGGTCCCAGCGCGGCAACCACATCTTCGGGTTTTGTGCCGAACTCTTCTGCCATACGCTCCACTACTTTGGGGAGTATTCGCATTACCGTGCTTCGCCAGCCCGCATGAACCGCTGAAGCTATCCCCCGGGATTTGTCCAGGAGCAAGACAGGCAGGCAATCGGCTGTCTTTACAGCTACGAAAACCCCATTGACAGGGGTTATGAGAGCATCCGCAACAGGGGGAATTTCCGGGATGGTTCGAATGATTTCGATGTGATTGCCGTGGACCTGTTTACAGGTTGCAATGTGCGTAGATTCAATATCCAAATCCTCCGTGAGACGAGCAAAATTGGCTCGCACGGAATCACGCGTGTCTCCATCGCCCACCGAGAAATTGAGAGAATCATATGGTGGAGCTGATACGCCGCCGCGACGAACCGAAAAAGCCATGAAAGCTCCCGGTCCCGAAAGGTTGGGAAGGGTAAATGCACGTTCGCCCGCATTCAACATGACATTCCGACGTTGACAATTCGACGATGCCGGGATAATAGCCGCTTCGCGTTCACAATTATGGTTTCTTGGGTTTTTCAAAAAAGTCCAACCACTCGTCTACGTTGACCGGTTCCGGGCAGCAGGTGTCTCCTACGGTATCGGTCTGTTCGCTTGTCTCTCTGAGCATTGACCTGAACTGTCCCGCAGATATTACTCTTGTTCCCTGGCGGCGTGCAAACCCTCCAAGTTCTCTGTCGGAAGAGACCAGGGTCATGTCCCTCTTGTAGGAGGACTTTCTGATAATATCTTTGATACGGCTGTCTGCATCGGAGCCGGGCCGGGCATAGAGAATTTTCACACTCTTGTACGATCTTCCTTCGGGAAAATCCTCTTCCGGAATTCCATCGAAGACTACTCTTATCTTTACCCGTCTTGCGGCTACGAATCGGACCAACTCATTGATCAATCGTTTTCGAGCAAACGATAAATCTTGATCCAGCGTTCCCGCTTGATCCATTACATTATTGCCATCAATGAGGTAAGACATCGTTCACGAAAGGATAAATATTAGACATCTCCGTGATGAAACAAAGTCAATCTCGCACAAATCCGAAGTAGATAAGCACTAAAGCAAAACCTCCCATGACTCCTACAAAGGTAAACAATTCCGATAAATTTGAGCTGTTTTCGGGATAGAGATAATGGATAATGGCTGCTCCGCCCATGATGGCCGCCAAACCAACGGCAAAATACTTCATACCGGTGAACAGGGTATAGAGAAAGATGACAATACACAACCCCATGAAAACAGGGTGGAAAACAAGTTCCCCGGGAGTGCTGATTCCAAGAAATCGGTTTATCGCTTCAAAGAAGTTTGACATGGTTTCCATGGTTCACCACCACACATTATTGAATGCCTCAAAACTGCCCGGAGTCTAGCATGAATCCTTCTCCGACAGCAAATCAAAATGGCTGTAGCACTTGACAAGACTGGATGAACGCGCGAATAAAAGAACATCCTTGAAGGTATCTCGGCCGGGTTCGCACTAAGGGCGGCGAAATCTCACCCGTCTCCAGGTACGAGACATACTTTCCCAAAGCCTGGTCAGTGCCCAATCTGCAAATGAGAGGCCGTTCCGAGGCGGCTAAATGGTGAAATCGTGGCTCAGAACGTCGCAAAAATCAGGAACATCGGAATCACCGCACATATAGATGCAGGGAAGACCACCCTCAGCGAAAGAATACTCTATTACACCAAGAAGATTCACAAAATAGGCGAAGTGGACGAAGGGTCCGCTACTATGGATTACATGCCGCAAGAGCAGGAGCGTGGGATTACCATAACCTCCGCTGCCACCATGTTCTTGTGGAAAGGGTATGAAATTCACCTGATAGATACGCCCGGGCACGTAGACTTCACCATTGAGGTCGAGAGATCGTTGCGGGTCCTGGATGGCGTGGTCGCCGTGCTTTGTGCAGTCGGTGGAGTGCAGCCTCAGACGGAAACCGTGTGGCACCAGGCGGAGAGATACAAAGTTCCACGAATCGTTTTTGTCAATAAGTTGGACAGGATAGGTGCGGATTTCAATCGAGCGATAAGCATGATGCGTGAGCGATTGGGAGCCAATCCGGTGCCGGTTCAAATACCCATGTTCCGGGGCGATGAACTCCTGGGAGTGATCGATCTCATACGGATGAAAAGTGTGGTCTGGGACCAATCAACTCTTGGCGATGAGTTCACCCTTGATAGTGTTCCGGAGGACTTTCTCGAGGAAGCCCTGGCAGCGCGAAAAAACATGCTGGAATCGGCAGCGGAAATGGACGAAGAACTACTGGAATACTATCTCGAAAATGAGGACCTGGACGAGAAACAAATCATCCGGGGCCTTCGCATAGGGACTATATCAAATAGGCTTGTGCCCACCTTGTGTGGTTCTGCTCTGAAGAATCAGGGCGTTCAACCGGTAATAGACGCGGTCATCGATTTCTTGCCCTCGCCCGCGGATGTTCCTCCGGTATCCGGTGTCAATCCGATCACGGGAGAAATTGAATTCCGGGCGCCAAAAGCCAAGGAACCGCTGTGTGCCTTTGTCTTTAAAGTAATGATGGATCAGGGCAGGAAAGCTACGTACGTCCGCGTGTATTCCGGCGAATTGGAATCGGAAAAAGAAGTGTACAACGCTACCCGCGGTTCCAAGGAACGAGTTGCCCGGCTTTTCCTCACTCATGCGAATAAACGGGAAAAAATCACTGCTGCTCTTCCCGGCACAATCGTTCTTGCGGTGGGCCTGAAAGACGCAAGAACGGGCGATACTCTCACGTCACCGTCCGCTCCTCTGATCCTGGAATCCCTGGACATGCATATTCCGGTAATCTCAATAGCAATAGAGCCCAAAACCAGGTCCGATCAGGAAAAGCTTCTTTCCAGTCTGGAAAAGCTCGCGCTGGAAGACCCTACGTTCACGTACTCCGAAAATACGGATACCGGGCAGTTGCTTATTTCTGGAATGGGGGAGTTGCATCTGGAAATCATTCTGGACAGACTCTCACGGGAATACGGAGTCGAAGTTCAGACCGGCAAGCCCCAGGTGGTATACAAAGAAACTATTACAGGCACCGGTAAAGCGCACGCCGTATTCGACCGCGATATCCATGATGTTCATCACAGGGGTGAAATTACCATCAGCGTGGCGCCGGCACCCAGGGGTGAAGGCACGAGTTTCGCCGTCTCTCCCAAACTGGATGCAATACCCCAGGAATTGCTCAATTTCATCGAACAGGGAGCCAGAGAAGCCACCCTGGCAGGTGTGCTGGCAGGAAACGAGGTCGTGGATATAAAAGTCACCCTGGAAGCAGTGGCTCAGGATCCATTTTCCATGACCGGTCTCGGGGCAAAAGTCGCGACAGCTCTCGCCTGCAAAGAAGCGTGCGAAAAGGCATCACCAGCGCTCCTGGAACCTCTGATGAAGGTCGAAGTCGTTGTCCCCGACGAATTCGTGGGTGAGGTTATTGCCGATCTCAACAGTCGTCGAGGACGGTTGGAAGAAGTAACGCCACGGGGCAAGACATCGGTTGTTCTTGCCATAGTCCCCCTTGCGACAATGTTCGGGTATTCGACTTCACTGAGATCGGTGACTCAGGGAAGAGGCATCTTTACGATGCAGTACTCTCACTACGATACAAAATCGTAATTGATTATTTCCTTAGTTCAGCTCAGAGGTTAATCAGATGTTTCTGTCTCGCTGGTCGCGCGCTGTTTGAATGGGGATCGGTAGGGGCGCCCCTTGTGGGTGCCCGGTGGCGACCGGCGTCCCTGTCGGTCCATTCTGGCATAGCATTGATCATGTTGAAGATGTGCCGGCACGGAGGCACGAAACCCACCAATACTCCTTCTTCAATCGGTTATTAATTCTGCAATTGCCATGCGCCTTGCCCAAACAGCGCGGCCAGAATCTTTGACACTCCCCGGAATGGGAACTCATTGCAGCAAACGCGGTGAGTCAAAGATTGACAAATCGGTACAACCGCGTTTAGTATACTTGATTCTAAAATTCCTAATGATTTTTCTTCTCGAGGAGTACTCATGGCAGCGAAAAACAAAAGCGGGCAGGATTTGCCTGAGGAAATGGCTGACCACATAGAAGATACGGATACACGTGAGACTGAAGAAAGTCCCGTTGTAATTGCTTCAGCAAAAGATATTCCCAGACCGACGACCACTCTGACTACACACGTAAAGGGTAAGGTCGGCAAAATGACAGTATCGCTTCTGGCAGACGCGTCTTCTGTTCTTCCCCTGGAAGAAGTGGATAGAATCAATCAATCTCCGGGCGAGGCAAGAACACCGGTTCTCTCTGTCATTCAAGCTCTTCTGGCGAAAAGTGGGGGTACCATGCAAATCGAATCATTGGTACCGGAAGTGAAGAAGCACTGGAACCGTCTGTTTCCCACGAGTCCCTATTCTCCTGAGGAATTCATCTACATAATCGTGAGGAATGCGGATAACCTCCGAGTCAGCTAAACAATGCTTTTGAGGCAGTTGTATTACGGCGTTTAAGGCCGCTCAGGCTTGTGGACATAACCTCGTTCTCTTACATTTTTCCAAATACCGGCTTGAGACCACGTTCTGTACCTATTGCGCTCGCGACTTCCACATTTCGGAGCCGTGAGAGCACTACGCCCCCCCACTCGGTGGGCCAGCAAACCAGGTAACTACCTGACATCATTCATCACATACTGATTTTGGCATGTTACGTATGTTGTTGGATTGTCTGCGGATACTGACAATTGGAAAAAAAGTCTTGACTACCATATATGGTAGCTACTAAGACACGTTCCACTAGATCCTGCGTTGTCAATGAGCAATAACACGGATCTACGACTTTTCATTCAATACTGCTATTTGGGTTTGGTTCAGAGGCAAAACTGTCTCGCGCGGAACTTCGGAATGCCTCCAGTACTCAAGCGCGTTCACGAGTAATCGGGGCTGCTTTCCTTCGGAAAGGCGGGACAGGTTTGCTTCAGAAACTGCAAAGGAGGCGCATTTGTTATGAAAACTGATCATCTACAAGTAGTGAATGCTACTACACGGACACCGGCAGGACACATGGAAGAGCAGAGCACAGTACGAAGCACCGTCTCAAGTCTTGAAAGAAGAGAATCAATGCAACATTTTGAGACCACAGACATGGCTCTGTTTGTCCGAACATCCAGCGAGGCTATGTACGGGTGGGATCGCAGTAGAATCGTCGATGCACTCCTCAGGGAAACCTTTATCGATGAAGGCACTGCGGAAGACATCAGCCTTGAGGTGGAAAACGACATCAAACGCAGCGGAATAAAGATGATCACTGCACCCCTCATCAGGGAGATGGTCAACGCAAAGCTCCTTGAGAGAGGTCTTGAAAGCGCTCGACGCCTTCACACCAGGTTGGGAGTTCCTCTGTTCGATGTGGACCAACTTATCACCAGACCCAACAAAGAAAATGCAAACGTTCCGCATGGTCCTGAAGCGACCAATTTGACTCTGGCGGAAAACATCAAAAAGGAATACGCGCTCTTGAACGTATTCTCTCAGGAAGTGGGAGACGCGCACATGCGCGGTGACCTCCATCTTCACGACCTGGGTTTTATCGATCGACCGTACTGCTCAGGCCAATCTCTGGAGTACATCAAGAAATTCGGATTGAATCTTCCCAATTCTCTGGCCATGGCAAAACCTGCCAAGCATCCGGAAGTGCTCCTTGCGCACATGGTGAAATTCGCTGCTGCTTTACAGAGCCATTTTGCAGGAGCAATCGGCTGGGACGCGGTCAATCTTTTCTTCGCTCCCTATCTGCGGGGACTTCCCGCCAGAGAAGTGAGACAGCTTGCCCAGATGCTCATTTTCGAGTTTTCCCAGCAGGCGGTTGCTCGAGGCGGTCAGGCAATCTTCACGGATATCAATCTCTACTGGGAAATTCCGAAGCACTTCGAGAATACCCCTGCAATAGGTCCTGGCGGAGAATTTACGGGTCACACCTATGCGGAGTATCTCCCGGAAGCGCAGAATTTCGTTTGGACACTGTTTGACGTATATCGCGAAGGTGATGGCACTGGACGGCCGTTTTTCTTTCCCAAACCGCTTGTGCACATTACCGAAAAATTCTTCAAAACGCCCGGGCATGAAAAATTTCTCCACCACATCTGTGACATAGCCGGCGAAAAGGGTAACACCTACTTCGTATTCGACCGGGGAGAAACTGCCAAGATATCGGAATGCTGCAGATTGTCATTCAAGCTGGAAAAAAGCGATCTCGAGGATGCGGTTCATCCCTGGAAAATGCGCTATTCAGCTCTCCAGAATGTGACCATTAACCTTCCGAGAATAGCATATGAAGCCATGGGCGACGACACGAGACTGTTTTCTTTGTTAACGGAGCGTATCGGGATCGCCGCGCAGGGACATCTGCAAAAGAAAGCCTTTATTGAGAGATTGCTGGCACTCGGAGAAACCGGACCGCTCGCGCTGCTCACCATGGACAGGGACGGCGAACCCTATCTGAGAATGCATAGAGTGACCTATCTCATCGGTATGGTGGGACTCAATGAAATGGTGCAGTACCATACGGGTGATGAGTTGCACGAAAGTCAGGAAGCCATCAAATTCGGGCTGAAAATAATAGCTCACATGAATCTCGTGGCAGCCCGGCTCGGCAAGCAACACAATATGCGTTTCGTCCTGGAGCAGACTCCGGCGGAAAGCACTGCGTATCGGTTCGCCAAACTGGACATGCGCCTCTTTCCGGAAACTCTGAAAGTGGTGAAGGGTAACGTAAACCGGGAAGAGATCTACTACACCAATTCAACGTTGTTCAATGTAGGCGCTCCGGTTGACCCCATCGACCGGGTAAAACGTGAGGGTCTGTTCCATCCATTAATTGAAGCGGGTTCCCTGACCCATATATGGCTTGGTGAAAGTCGACCGAGTCCCGAGTCTCTTGCCAACTTCGTGGTGAAGACGTTCAGGATGACTCAGAACGATCAGGTAGCCTTTTCCCCTGAACTGACCACCTGTGTTTCGTGCGGGAGGACCACACGAGGCCTCCACGACATCTGCGCGTACTGCGATTCTCGAAACGTGGAGCAGATCACACGCATTACCGGATATTTCACGAAAGTATCGAGCTGGAACAAGGGTAAACGCGGCGAGCTCGCCGACAGATTCAGAAATATGCACCTTTCAGCGGACCCATCTTAGGTTCCATGGTCAAGGATTACGAAGAGCCAGCGTGGCAATCTCCGAAACAGAAATTGCCACGCGTTACGCTCGCAATGACGGATCACTCGCTGCGTCTTCAGCGAACTACCAAATTTAGATTGGTTGCAATATAGGGTTAAAATCAGACAGGAGGCTAGATTATGACGTATCTGTTCACCAAGAAAGGCTGCGGCAAATGCGAATGGGTCAAGAGCCATGTGGACCTGAATAGCGTTAAAGACTTGACGGTCTTGCAATTGGATCAGGAGAATACCGAAGCACTTGCTCTGCTCGCGTATTATGAATGTGTATCTTTATCTGAAAAGCAGCTTCCAATTCTGGTGTCAGAATCTGATGAGGTGATAACGGGCGCCGGGCATATCAGGAAATATCTCGAAAGCAACTGCAGAACTGACGCTCATCAATAAGACTTCTCACGCAATCTCGTAATGAAAAGAAAAAATCCGGGAGGCACTTCCTGTAGGAAGCTACTCCCGACCACTCACCAAGATAGCCGAGGATTTTCATGCTCCCTGTAAAGGGTTTCATTCAGACGTCATTCCTGGATTGGCCGGGAAAGCTATGCTCGATCCTCTTCCTGAGCGGATGTGGTTTTCGTTGCCCAGCCTGTCACAATGCGGATCTGGTGCTGAAACCGCAAGATCTTCCCGATCATTCCCTGGATCGGATCCTCGCCAAGATCGGCCAACGGAATCAGTGGCTTGACGGAATTACCGTAACCGGCGGGGAGCCGACAATCAACAAGCATCTTCCTGAGTTCCTGCAAACATTACGAGCAACACATATTGCGGTGAAGCTGGATACGAACGGTTCCAATCCGGCAATGCTCACGGAGTTGATCCGTAAACGGCTCGTAGATGCCGTGTACATGGACGTGAAAGCGCCTTTGAACAGGAAAGACTACTCCACGGTGGCGGGCGTTCCCGTGGATGTGAGGCTCATTAAACGGAGCATAGAGATTCTCCGGAATTCCGATATCGAAGCGGTATTCCGCACCACTGCCATACCCGGCCTGGTTGAAGAGCCGCAGATACGTGAAATCAAGAATTTCCTCGGTGCAGACAGGCCGTTTATCCTTCAGTTCTTCCGCAATAAACGCACGCTCGATCCCTCCTTTGCAGAGATTCCCGAGTTCCCTGCCGCACGTGCAGACGCGATGCGAGCTGAATTCGAGATCCGCCCCCAAGCAACTGCAATCCTTGCGCGTACAGGCTGATGGTAGATCGGGAATTCATCGATAAGGAGTTCCCGGCATTCAAAGCAACCCTTTCCGTCGAGCTTTCCAGAGCACTATTCCGGCTAATGTACGAAGATGAGGAGGCGCTACCATCTCACTGGCCGCCTCCCTGCAACTGGCCGGCAGTGTTGCTCCTGCACGGAACCGCCGGGCTGATTTCCATTTGGGAGAATCTGGGCGTTGACCCGCTCGCTCCGGTCCTGGTTGCGGAAACATTTTCCCATCACGAAATTCCGGAGCCTGACTCGGAGGTCACCGGGACAGTTCGCATACTCGATATTCGGGAATCTTTGGGTGCGGGAAGTCAGATTTGTGACGACATCGATATGAACGTTGATTTCTTTTCCCGAGCAGGGGCCCTTATTGCGGGTTATCGCTGCTCGTACCGCATTCCGCTTACTGTTCCCCCGAGAATTCCCAAGAAAAAGAAGCAGCCAGGTAGCACCAATGAGCATTCAAAGCACTAAGATTTGGGGAACCTTTTTTGTAAAAAAGGTTCCCCAAACCCTTCCAAAGAACTTTTAACACTGGTCTGAGTTGTTGTTTTTTCTATAGAAATAACAACAACTCAGACGAATGCTAGAAGTTCTTACACATTCTCGTACCCGTGGCTACTCACGGATCGTCCCTTCAGGACTTTATAGGATGGCCTAAAATAATGTCCGACTGAAAACAGGAATATTGATCTGTCGAGTAGTTCTGGTAGGCCTTGAATGCTTACTCACAAACTCTTAAGGGTGAAATCGGAAGAAAGTTTAACAGGACCGTACCCAGAACCTACTCAAGCATGAGCAGCATACGTTCACTTGATGTATGGCAAAAGAGAGAATCGCGCTTCATTTGCGCTTTGTCTTGCGGCGGTCGAGCTCGTCTCCTGTAATGAGGCCTTTCATGTAGAGTTTCTTCATGAGGCTCTGAATTCCCTTGGGAGACAACTTGTATTTTTCCATCAGCACCGAATCGGGTATGCGTTCGGAAATATCTTTTAGGACCTCGCTTGCATCCACGGTTTGCTTATGAACAAGACCTTCGAGTCGCACTGAGATTTCGCACGTTTCCACGCCCAACCTTTTTGCCAATTCCTTCCGGCTGATCAATCCCTTGCCTAATAATTTTCGGTAAAGACTCGCGAGTCCCTTGCGCGACAATCCGTGTTTTTTCATAAGCTGCCGATCCGAGAGGTTGTTTCCCAGATCTTGCAGCAACTGTCTGGCGCTGACCACCGGTTTATCCGGGATACTCATGACGATCGTAATATTAGAGACGTCGATAAACGGTTCTATTTTGGGATCGACATTCACAAAGCGAACATTGAGACCGCGACTCTTGATATCTTGATAATACCGGGACAGGTAAACAGTGAATTCGGTACAGATAGTGTGGACTCCCTGAAAATCGATGAGAATTCCCTTTTCCGGATTGGTGCTCAACCACTCGACGGTCTTGTCCATAAATTCTTCGACATGATCTTCTTCGATGGTAGGCCGCTCAATCTTAAGCCTAAAAAAGTCTGGTTCTTCTATCAGAGAAAACACGACTTCCTCATCGTATACGTAAAACTTGTTAATCATGAAGCTCCTTCAGATCATACGAAAAACAGGAATCCACAAGAGGGCGGAAAAAGAGATACCCCTCGGTCGAATGAACACACACTTCAACACCGATTTATGGAAAGGACAACGAATATGCAACTACATTACGGCATAACCAGACGTATGTGCAAGGGGAATTTTCCAGTTCTCCGCTCTCATGGCGCTTTGGGGACCACGCCTCTGTCTTATTTGGTCGAGATCTGAAAGCAGCCCCAGTCCGCTCGAATGTTCGGTAAAAAGAGGTTCGAACATGGGACATTGTTCTTGATATATATTTCTTTTTCTATTCGACCGCCGATAGTACGTACAAAGTCTTTGAAATCGTTTATCGTGATACGGTGGATATCGGGAGAATTGTACCACGGATCCGGGTACGTATGGGAAGTAGGCGTGCGGCCGGATATAACGTGTTCCAGCGCGACTCGCCAGTGGCCGTAATTCGGAAACGCTATAATCGACTTAGATCCAACCCTGAGCATTTCCCGCACGACCCGCTCGGGATTCGTCAACTGTTGCAGCGTTCGGCTTAACACCACGTATTCATAACTCAGGTCTGGAAATCCGACCAATCCCTGGTCCAAGTCGATCGACATCACTCGTATGCCCCTCTCGACGCATCGGATGACTTTTTCCTGATCCAGTTCTACTCCGCACCCTTCCACATCCTTCTTGTCCCGCAAAATCTCCAGGAGACTTCCGGAACCGCATCCAAGGTCAAGAACTCGCGTCCCGGGAGTAATCAGGTCGGCAATGATCTCGAAGCCGACTTCGAATTGGTGAAAGGCGTTACGCACCTGAGAAGGATTAGACATTGTCCAGGAATCCCCTTACGATGCGAGTGAGTTTCGGAATTCCGGCATTTACCAGAAACGAATCATGTCCGTACGGCAAATCGAGTTCCAGGAAGGATACATGTTTCTTCTCTGCCTGCAGGGCACGAACCATGGCCAGAGACATGGATGTGGGATACAGCCAATCCGAACTGAAAGAGAGAATCATCATTTTCGCTTCAATATCTTTGAAGGAGGTAACAAGATCGCCGTCGGCACCGGCAAGATCGAAGTAATCTATGGCCTTTGTAATAATTATGTAAGAATCCTCATCGAACCTGCGCATAAAACTGCTTCCCTGATGTTGCAGGTATGATTCAACCTCAAATTCGCCATCTTCCTTGCCGTTTTCGCCAAAACTGTATCGATACCCGTTCATATCTTTCAACCGGAGCTTACGACCGAATTTGGCCTCCATAGTCTCTTCCGAAAGATACGTGATGTGTCCTATCATTCTGGCTACGGCGAGTCCCTGCCCCATTCGTTGGTATACGTGGCCTGGAGCAGGTTCAGGGCAAGCTGTTGCGGGATCGCTGTATATGGCATTGCGTCCCACCCAGTTGAACGCTATGCCCTGGGGAGAAAGCCTCGCAGTGGCTGCAATCACCACAGCCGATTTCACGGCTTTGGGATGCCGCACCGCCCATTCGAGAGCCTGCATTCCCCCCATGGAGCCGCCGATTACATTGTGCAGCTTCTCAATTCCCAGATGTTGGACGAGCATGGCCTGGACGTTTACCATATCGCCTATGGTGATAAGCGGAAACGAGCGGCCGTATGGTTTGCCTGTGGCAGGATTGGTACTGGGGGGGCCTGTCGTTCCTTTGCATCCGCCGAGACAGTTCGAGCTGATGACAAAATACTTATTGGTGTCGATTCCTTTACCCGGGCCAATCAATGCGTCCCACCAGCCGGTCCTGCCATTCGCATCGATTCCTGCTGCATGCGCGTCGCCGGACAGCGCGTGGAGTATGAGTACCGCGTTGTCCTTTCTCGGAGAAAGCGTTCCATAGGTTTCGTACGCAACTCTGAGCGGGCCTATGAAGACACCGGATTCGAGGGTGATTCCGTCAAAATCTGCGTACTCCGTAATGACGCTGCCATATCCGCCATCCGAATCGGCGTATTCTTTTATCGGTTCAAAGGGCATTTTCTTTCGCACACCGTACACGCGTTCCTGTCAATGCAGATCGGCCAAGAATCGCGCCTGACATCTGAGTGTCGCTCGTAATAAAATCCTGTGCATTATTCTATACGAATTAAGTCTACAATCAAGAATATGCTACGGCAATAAACGTACGGTTTCTTTACGCTGCCCTGAATTCCGGCATTCTGAGGTCTTCGCCGCAAAAATTGGAGATGACCTGCCGCAGAGAATATTTTCGCCCCTGAGCGGCGATGGATTTCAGAAATTCACCTGCTTCATTCCGAGCGTACCAGGTGTCACCGAATCTCAGTTCCAGAAATTTCCGCAAAATATCCGCGCCGGCCCATGCGGCAAGATAATCCAAGGCGTAAAAATCGGATTCCATATCCACAAGGTATCCCTCGGGTTCATAAATAAAACCCGTAGCTTCAGCCATGTGGCGGCAATAGTATTCCGAATTCTTTATTTCTCCGGTCTCATGGAGTTCTTTTTCCGCCAGGAATTTTCCCATGTAACGCCGCATAAGGCAGAGTTTCTTGGTCCCGAACACGTCCGCCAGCTCGTCTGCCTTTTCTGAATCGAGGCCTGCAACATCCACGAGCCAGGAGTGGTTCTCCAGCAGATTCATGAAAAGAAATGCAAAACACTCATCGAGCGCGGAAGATCGTCTCATGCGCCGATATTCCGCAGGAAGATCGGCATTCATATGGCTCAAGAAGAATGCATGTCCCATCTCGTGCAACAGAGTCTCTACGTCTATCAATCCGCCGACAGGTTTCATGATTACGTATACTTCTCCCGGCACCTCGACGCCCACACACATTGCTTCAGGACTTTTTGACGGATAATCGGCTATGTCCATGATCACATCGGGTCTCGCATCGAGGTCCAGACCGATCCCCCGGAACGTCTGTTTCACTAATTCCGAGAGTCTCCCCACAGGGAAATGGCTGTCAAAACGCCTGATTCTCATCAGGTAAAGCGCGTGGTAGCGACTTAATTTTTGGAAGGGACGACCTATTTTTCGCTCCACCCAAGGAGTCATTTTCTGAAAATAAAGGGCTTCAGTGTCCGCAAGAAACTTTTTGAACAGCCCGACGTGCTCCTCAAAAGAGAGTTCTTTTTTTGCTTCCGCGTATCGCGCATAGTTTTGGAAGCCGAACCGTTCTTTTGAAGCCTTGACCGTCAGTTCCAGCATAGCAAGCAGCATAGGATTTATTATGCCTTTGAAGAATATGCGGTTCTCATTCTGCATTTCCTCGCGTTTTTGGAAATCCGATTGCGCCTGAAGCCACGGGACAACTTCTGCGGCAGGAATCTTTTCTCCCTGCACGTGCATTCTTCCGTGCTGGACATAGAACCTCAGCATATCTCCGATGGAGGCGGTAGTCTCCTCTATCATCAGATCCATGCATGCGAACAGAGCGCGTTCGGCGCTTTGCGCCTGCTCGAGAGTCTGAGGAGAATTGATTAATTTCCGAAGATACGTGAGAGTCTTCGGCCTAAGCGGCACAGGATGAGTCTCGAGAATGTCTGTCGTATTCAGGGCTGAAGGAGCCCCCAGAAGTTGATCCACCGTTAACTTGGCTAACTCACGGTGCACTGCATCTACATCTTCAATGACTGTCTGAAGAGTCAACTGGCTCACGGTCTTCTTCCTTCTATTGCTTTGATTCACGAGCGTAGAGGTGAACGCTCCCTTACAGGAGGCATGAAGATTCGCAATAGGTTGAATCGCGCCCCGAAAATAGGGGCAGACGATAGACAAACCTACAGAATCAAGCCTTTTCGTTCAGGCAACTTACGCTTCCCCGGGATTGTCTTTTATTTGTAATCTCCGCTTTCGGACGCAGCCTCTGCTAAGACACGCAAATAAAAATCAAGCCTTTTGCTCTGATTGAATCCGGGGCCGGATTCTTCACATAATAATGTGATCTCAACTTAAAAAAAAGTAATTAGTAATTCTGAGCCCATTTCGATCGTGTTCCGGTTTCGCGAACGCCCGAATTCTTGCGATTGGGTCGATTTGAGTTACCTCGCTTGGTGTTTTTGTTCATGAGACACTCCCAGGAACAATAACCGTACACAGAGTACGTCATGGTCTGATTTGCGGTATACTCTTTGCCGCACGTTTTGCACTTTTCCAAAGTATTTCCTCCTTGGCTTCTTATGGCCTTCTTGTGTTTCGGGTTCTCCCTGATCACAATTTTCTCCATTCATTGGTGAGATTGGGTGTATATTCGCCCAGCGTAATATTGTCAACATATTTCAGTTTTTCAGTGTATCTCTACACGGTAAACCGAACAGCCGTATCAGTTCGAAAGCCCTGATCACAGCGCCCATGTAATCGGTTGCGTCGGATTCGCTCTGTGCATTCCACACGGAGTAGCCGGCTTGGTCCATTATCTTGGGAAACGAACTCACGCTAAAGATCGGCATCTGTAACTACTAATTCTGTGAGCCGATACGTTCAGCCAAGTGCCTGAACAGCGTTGGTTTTGACATGGAGCCGGAGTCGTCTGTTATTATTGACAACCGCCCTCAATCATTCGTTCGTTCGGAAAGATTGAAATATTATAAGGCCGGGTTCCGTCTCCTGTCTTAGTCAGGACATCCGAGATCTGCAAAAGTTCAATCCTCAAAGATGGGCGACAAGAAATTGTTGGGGATTCAAGCCCCTGTCCGAAACGTTTTAGTATTTGAACTATGTTGCCGGGGAATTCGGATCAAACTTGTCGGGTCCCGAGAACCTTGGGCAATTCTCATTGAGAGGTCTATGGATGCATAGCAGCATCCATGTCTCGCTTCTTATCACCTACGCATATTATTGTCAATTGTTGTGAGTTCCACTGATTTCTTTTTTAAACTCCCTTGTAAGGGCCCTTTGAAGAGCTTCTCTTATAACCATGCCAGATAACGGAGCAATCGAATCGCCAACGACATTACAGAACTTTTTCCGATGTAAAAAAAGCCGTGCGCGCATCCGACGCGTAGACACTGAATCACTTGATTAATTTGATTTTTGTTTGACTTTTCTAAACCCTCGGTTTATTTTACGGCCCTGCCCATTTAGTATCTCGAGAGAATTTGAGGGGCATGATTCTTCACAAATACCTTGCACTATTGTGTATTCCTGCACTGCTCCTCTGTGGGTGCGGCCTGTCGAAGCTCGTCAAGGGCGGAATGCACAGGAGTCTTGATGAGGAACTTACCATTGTTAAGCTCGCAGATGCTCCCGCAAAGTATTTGGATAAAGAAATTGTTTTTTCCGTACGATTCTACAAAAAGGGGGACCTCCCCTGCCCTCTGGGCGATGATTACGTAAACTTCATCATTGCAGATCGAGTCAGCTACATCACCCTGGACAAAGTCTGGATGAAAAAAGAAAAAGCGGGTATTCTGAACAGCCTCAAGGAAATGGACACCATTGTGATGAAGGCCAAGGTGTTCAAAATCGATGAAGAGAAGGATCCTAACCTGGAGGCGCTCCAGATTGAAAAGGAATAGCTGATAACGCCGAATTCGGACGTCCGAATTTCAAGCGATTTTCTATTCCCGTCTTCCTTCTTGAAAGGCCGGACTCTTTTACTCAACAGCACAGGAGATGACTCTTGCGAAAAATCCTGGTTACCAGCGCTCTTCCGTATGCGAACGGCGATATACATATCGGACATCTCGTCGAATACATTCAGACGGATATTTATGTAAGATTCCAAAAGCTTATAGGGAATAATGTCATTTATATGTGTGCATCCGATGCCCACGGAACACCTATAGAAATCAATGCCTCGAAGCGAGGAATCAGCCCTGAACAGCTCGTCGGCGAATTTCATTCCCGGCACCGGGAAGATTTCGCCCGGTTTGAAATCGGTTTTGACGAATTCTATACCACCGATTCCCCGGAGAATCAGAAGCACTCGGAGACGATCTTTTTCAGTGCCAAGGACAAAGGTCATATCGTAACAAGGGACATAGAGCAGTATTACTGCGAATCCTGCGGCAGATTTCTGCCTGACAGATACATCAAGGGAACCTGTCCCAAGTGTGGTGCCGAAGATCAGTACGGGGACGTATGCGAGTCGTGCGGAGCCACGTACCGGCCCACCGAGCTTTCGAACGCTCGTTGCGCCATTTGTGGAGCCGAGCCGTCTCTACGCACTTCAAAGCACTTTTTCTTTCAGCTCAAGGATTTTTCTGAATTTCTCGTAGACTGGACTTCAGGAAACGGGCGACTTCAGACTGAAGTGGTCGCTTTTGTCCGCAACTGGATAGACCAGGGGCTTCAGGACTGGGACATCTCGCGGGACGGCCCTTATTTCGGTTTTCGCATACCCGGTGAGAAAGACAAATACTTCTACGTATGGCTTGACGCTCCCATCGGCTACATAGCAGCTACGGAACATTATTGCAGTGCCAAGAAGAGTTGCACGGTTGAAGAGTACTGGTTGGAACCTGATTCCGAAGTGGAAATTCATCATTTCATAGGCAAAGACATTGCCTATTTCCATACACTTTTCTGGCCCGCCATGCTCAAAGCGGCCGATTACAGGCTGCCCACGGCAGTTCACGTGCATGGCTTTCTCACCGTGGATGCACGCAAAATGTCCAAAAGCCGCGGCACATTCATAACAGCGAGAAGCTTCGCGGATCACTTGAATACGTGGTATTTGCGGTATTACTACGCAACGAAATTGAGCAACACCATTGACGATCTCGATCTTCACATCGAAGAGTTCGTCAACCGCACGAACGCCGAGCTGGTCAACAATATCACCAACCTGGTAAGTCGTACAGTGGGGTTCCTGAACAAAAGGCTTGCGTCAAAACTTGGAATTATCCCGGAGGCAGCGAAAGAAATCATACCGGAAATACAATCTTTTGTTGCGAAGGCTTTCGAAGATTACGGGAACTTGCGTTTCGGGATGGCCACCCGCAGCATTCTTTCTATTTCGGATATCGCCAATAATTACGTTCAGCAGAATGCTCCGTGGACTACTATCAAGGAAAATCCCGAGCGCGCACGTAATGACCTGACTTTCGTCGTGAACTGCATAAAAGTAATAACAGTGCTTCTCAAACCGATTCTGCCCGCCTATTGCGAGCAACTGGAACGAATCCTGGGAGTGGAGAAGCTAGCCTGGAAAGATGCGGCGTTCGACCTGGAGAACCGCGAAATCCGCCAATTTGAAAAATTGGTCGATCGTCTCGAGCCGGGCGCTATGGACAAACTCATTGAAGCAAGCCGGGCAGATCTCGGTGTCGTCACACCAAAAGCTGCTCTCTCGCCTGTTCCGGAGTTCAAGGAAGAAGTCACCATAGAGGATTTTTCCAAAATTGACCTTCGTGCGGGCAAAGTTGTCGCAGCAGAAGCAGTGGAAGGCTCTGACAAGCTTCTGAAGTTGACTGTCGATCTCGGAGCAGAGACACGCACGGTTTTTGCGGGCATACGATCGTCGTACCACCCCGAAGAGGTGGTAGGTCGTTCAGTTGTCGTCGTGGCAAATCTCAAACCGCGCAAAATGCGCTTCGGCGTAAGTGAAGGCATGGTGCTTGCCGCTTCAGGTGCGAACGGAAAAATCGTCTTGTGTGCACTCGATGAATCGGTTGCCCCAGGGTCGCTCATTAAATGATTGCGCCGAAGCCTTCCAATTGATGCACCCGAGAAGCGTTTAAGAAACGCATTTAAATCGATATGTTATAAAAATGCTTGCGAGAGATTTCGTTTGGAAGTAATATGAACGGATATTGTCACCACTACGAATCCTGTGGAATCATCCATATTTCGGCAAACGAATTGAATTTTATCTCGCATAACTGTTCCGGTTTCACGGGTGCAAACTCCCTGGAATGAAATCCGGTCAGGATTTCAGTTTTGACCGGTAGACCTGCACGATTGCAGGCACAAGGTTTTGAATCACACCTCAGGAGGAACACGGATGCCGACTAAATTTTTTCTCCACGAAGACGAGATTCCCAGGCAGTGGTACAATATTGCTGCAGACATGCCGAATCCCATGCAGCCGCCTCTCCATCCGGGAACCGGGCAGCCCATAGGTCCGCAGGATCTGGCGCCGGTTTTTCCCATGAATCTCATCGAACAGGAAGTCAGTCAGGAAAGATGGATCGATATTCCCGATGAAGTCCTGGATAAGTTGCTGCTCTGGCGTCCCACTCCGTTGTATCGTGCAGAAAAACTCGAGAAATATCTCAACTGCCCTGTTAAAATTTACTACAAGAATGAAGGCGTTAGTCCTGCAGGAAGTCACAAACCGAATACGGCAATTCCTCAGGTCTATTACAATAAAGTTTTCGGCATCAAGAGAATTGCGACTGAAACCGGAGCAGGTCAGTGGGGAAGCGCTCTCAGTTTCGCATGCAATCAGTTCGGGTTAGAAGCGAAAGTTTATATGGTGCGGGTGAGCTACGAGCAAAAGCCCTATCGCAGGCTCATGATGAACACATGGGGCGGAACCTGCATACCCTCGCCCAGCACGGATACCGAAGCAGGCCGAAAAATTCTGGCAATGGACCCCAACTCTCCGGGCAGCCTGGGCATTGCCATAAGCGAGGCTGTGGAAGATGCTGTCACGAGCGAGGCAATGGGACGGCCTCCCACGCGCTACTCTCTCGGAAGCGTGTTGAACCATGTCATGCTGCATCAGACCATAATAGGGTTGGAAGCTCAAAAGCAGCTTGCGATGGCTGGAGACTACCCCGATATCGTTATTGGTTGCGCGGGTGGAGGAAGCAATTTTGCCGGATGCGCGTTCCCGTTTATCCGTGACAAAATTGCCGGAAAGAAAGTCCATATTATAGCTGTGGAACCCGCTTCGTGTCCGACCATGACAAAGGGCGTCTTCACGTACGATTTCGGCGATACCGTTCAGATGACCCCTCTCCTTCCCATGCACACGCTCGGGCACTCATTCATTCCTGAACCCATTCATGCAGGCGGATTGCGCTATCACGGCATGGCCCCGCTCGTCAGCCAACTGGTACTGGACGGCCTTATCGAGCCCCGTGCAGTGAGACAATTGGAAACCTTTGCGGCAGGAGTAACGTGGGCCAGGACTGAGGGATTCATCAGCGCTCCTGAAACATGCCACGCACTGGCAGCGGTTTTCCAGGAAGCTCAAAAAGCCAAGGAGGAAGGCAAAGAAAAGACCATTCTGGTAAACTGGAGTGGTCACGGCCTGGTAGATCTTGCAGCTTACGATGCCTACTTCCAGGGCAAACTGTTCGATTACGAGCTGCCTCTGGAAGTCATCCAGGAAGCGCTCAAGGCACTTGACGGATTTCCCAAACCTGCTCTCGGGTAGCATTTCCCCGGGGAGAGATGCCGGCTGGATCTCTCCCCTTTCAGACAAACATGACTGAATTTGTGGAGACACCGTACGAAGATAAGCAGATCCGATGCCCCAGACTGGGCGGACCGGTGACGTTCGCGTATTGCAGAGTCGAGCGGGGAGCTTTACCCTGCCACAAGGCAATCCACTGCTGGTTCGAGCAATTCGACGCTGAAGCGTTCTTTCGAAATATTCTCTCACCCGAACAATTTGAAAAAGCTTTCTCGGAGCATCCTGCACCCAAAATTGTTACGCTGATTGAGCTTATTGAACAGGCAAGAGAACTAGCGAAAAAAAAGAATCAAGAATAAACTGTACTCCACATGCATTATGTCTTTTTGGGATGGCGATCCATTTCGAATGCACGCGTTATTATGGAACCAAGGAAAGGTTTACGAAAAAAGAATGATTGCTGCCGGTTCTTGGTCCAACAAGAATGCTATTTTCCGGGGGAATGAATGAAGCGCGACATTCCAGTAGAGCTTATCAGAAAGAAAATGAGGGGTCGCTCAATCGAACTCGATATCGAAGAACACTTCCTGCGCATGGTCCGTCAGGTGGTAGAGGAAAAATCGGACTATGTACCTCTCGACGGACTTTGTGCACCGACCTCCGAGTTTGTCCTGGATCCGACCAGAGACGACATTCAAGAATTGACAAAAGCCGGAAAAGAACTTCTGAGGCACGTCGTAGTCATCAAATTGAACGGCGGCAGGGCCACGACGATGGGCGGTAGGGTTCCGAAAGGGATTCTCAAAGCCAAAGATGGATTGACGTATCTCGAAATCATTCTCACACAGATGGATGCGTGTTTCTGGAAATGGGGGGTGAATCTTCCGCTCATCTTCATGAACAGTTTCTTCACCAATGCTGCTACCGCCAGAATAATCGCGGGAAAAAAGAACCCTCCGAGAACGTTCATCCAGAACCAGGTACCGCGATTGATAGAGGATTCGCTGGCTCCTCTGGATACCGGCACGGATGAAGACTGGGCTCCTCCGGGCCATGGGGACATTTATCTGAGCCTCAAACGGTCTGGCATCCTTCAGGATCTGATGAGAAATGGATTTCGGTGGGCATTCATTTCCAACCTGGATAATTTGGCTGCATGTGTAGATCCCTGGATACCTGCGCTCATGGAGAATCAAGAAATTGAATTCCTCCTGGAAGTGACAGATCGGACCGAATCGGATCGCAAGGGTGGAACGCTGGTATTGCAGAACAATCGGCTCGATCTCCTGGAAATAGCGCAAGTGAACCCGGCTGAGCGCGATCTGTTCATGGATATACGGAGATTCCAAGTATTCAATACGAACAACGTTTGGGTCGATCTTCTTGCGCTGGATCGAATATTGAACGAAGGCGAACTGAAATTGCCGCTCATCCGCAATAGGAAAAACATTGCAGGGAGGTCGGTCATTCAACTGGAGACGGCCATGGGGTCGGCAATCGGATCATTCCCGGGTGCTCGTGGTTTAAGGGTTGGTCGCGACCGTTTCTTTCCGACAAAAAAAACCAGCGATCTGTTCGTTCTCCAGTCGGATGCGTGTATCCTGGATACCATGGCTCGCATTCGGAAGAATCCTTCCAGGGCGGAGTGTTTACCGCTCAGGCCTGACGTCTTTTTTTCGTCAAATTTCGTGGATTCACCGGACCACTTGCTCAGTCGGTTCGAAGATTCTTCCTCTATCTCACTGGTGAATGCGCATTCTCTCGAGGTATTCGGTTCCGCTTTTTTCGGAAGGGACATAGCCATCAACGGCAGGGTGGAAATCAAAGTCCCGGATGGAACTGTCTTTCATATTCCCAAAGGGACCTCACTGACTGAAGGGAAATACCCGTAGTAGTGCAATCGAAGAAGTGTGTCCAGGTCTCAAACCTTTACAGAAAAATGACCTGAATCATACTGTTCTAGAGGTATACTGCTATAGTTCATGTGAAATGTGAGCACAAGTGGCGACGATTTGAAAATGGATTCGTGAAGGGACGGTTAATGCTCCATTGCATCATTATGGCCGGCGGCAGCGGCACCCGTTTTTGGCCTGAAAGCAGGCAGACCAAGCCGAAACAGTTGCTCTCGATTTACGGTCAAAAATCCATGATACGGGCAACGGTGGACAGGATTGCTCCGCTGGTATCGCCGCAAAATACGATGATTATCGCCGCTCAGATGTATGCCGGACAGATCAGATGCGAAATATCCGAACTCACGCCGGAAAAGATAATTGAAGAGCCTCTCGCAAGAAACACTGCACCATGCATCGCCTTGGCCGCATACAAGGTATTGAAGCAGGATCCCGAAGCCGTGATGGCAGTGCTTCCCGCCGATCATCTCATAGGGGACGAAGAGTCCTTCCGCAGCATAATCAAGAAAGCCTGTGACGTAGCATTTGAAGACGATCGTCTCATAACACTGGGCGTCATCCCCAACCGGCCCGAAACGGGATACGGTTATTTGAAATTGGGGTCCCCGATCCAGGGTCTGAAAGGAGTGAATGCGTTCCAGGTGCAATGTTTTGTGGAAAAACCGGACCTTGCCACTGCGGAACGATACCTCAAAGAGGGTGGTTTTCTCTGGAATAGCGGAATGTTCATTTGGAAAGTCTCCACCATTGTTGACGCGTTCCGAGAACATTTGCCTGCCATCGCAGAAGCAATGGAGTCAATCTTTCCCGCACTGAACACCCCTGAAGAGGCCAAGGCTCTTCGGGATGTGTACGCAGACATGCAAAGCATCTCCATCGATTACGGGATAATGGAAAAAGCACCAAAAGTGCTCACCATACCTATGGATGTGCAATGGAACGACGTGGGGTGTTGGTCTTCTCTTCACGGTGTGTGGTCCGACGATGATTGCGGCAACACGGTGAACGGTTCGGCCCTGTGCGTGGAATCGTTAAAATGCGTCGTCTCTTCTCCCCACAAACTTGCTGTCCTGTTGGGAGTAGACGATCTCATCATTGTGGACACTCCCGACGCACTACTCGTATGTCGTAAAGATAAAGCCCAAGATGTTAAGAAGCTGCAGGATTTGCTTGTGGCGCGCGGGTATGGCGACTTGCTTTAGGGAATGCTGTTCTTAAACATTTTTCATGCACTTTTGCAGCACGACTATGAATTAGACTGGATGATTTCATTGAAATAAGAAAAAACCGAGAGTCCGGCAGCGATGCCGGGCGCTACTAATACTTTATGGGTATGAAATTACTTCAACAATTTTCAATAAGCACACTGACATTATTAGAATTATTACATCGCAAGGAGAATTGTTATGAATTTCAAAGAAATTGTTGTCGCAAAGGTGAACGACTTCCAAGAAGGCCAAATGAAGGCCTTTTCCATTAGTGAAGACAAGAAAATCCTGCTCACCAAAGTTGAAGGAAAAATCCATGCTTTGGGAGAGACGTGCCCGCATTACGGGGCTCCTCTCGAAGAGGGAATTCTGCACGGTTCACGAATTGTCTGCCCCTGGCATCATGCATGCTACGATTCCCGCACCGGAGATCTCGAAGAACCGCCGTCCCTGGATTCGCTGTTTTCTTTTGATGTGAGAATTGAAGGCGAAAACGTAATCGTGAGAGTTCCTGACGAAATTCCGGATAGCCGCCCTCCCAGGATAGGTACACGCGACTCCAAACCGGATGATAGAGTCTTTGCAATAATCGGAGCAGGTGCTGCCGGGAACGCTGCTGCTCAAACCCTCAGGGAAGACGGATTCAAAGGTCGGATCGTCATGATAACATCGGAAAGCCATCGCCCTTACGACCGACCGCAATTGAGCAAAGACTACCTGGAAGGGCAATCGGACGATTCCGCTCTCCCGCTTCGTCCTGAAGAGTTTTATAACGATCACGACATTGAACTCAGTCTCGGCAGCAAGGTCAGAAGCCTTGCAGTTGCAGACAAGACCGTCACGTTTCACGACGGTCGGACTCTCAAGTATGATTCGGCCCTGGTGGCAACAGGCGGAGTCCCTCGCACGCTCGACATGCCAGGTTCAGGGTTGCAAGGGATATTCACGTTGCGAAGTTGGGATGACTCCTCTGCAATCATACGTGCCTGCCAGGGAGTCAGGAACGTAGTCATCGTGGGGTCTAGCTTTATCGGAATAGAAAGCGCATATAGCCTGAGCCGGCGGCAACTGGCGGTAACGGTTGTAGGGCCGGACGCAGTTCCTTTCGAGAAACCCTTCGGGAAAGAAATAGGGACTCTCTTTCGGCAACTCCATGAAGCCAACGGAGTGACCTTCAAGCTCAATACAACCGTTTCGCAATTTGAAGGATCGAAAAGAGTTGAGACAGTAGTTCTGAAGAGTGGGGAACGGATTCCCGCAGACGTGGTAATTCTGGGCGTCGGCGTAAAGCCTGCGACGGATTTCATCCGGGGAATAGATTTGTTGTCCGACGGAAGCGTGGCAGTAAATGAATTCTTCCAGGCGCAGGAGCACGTCTATGCCGCGGGAGATGTGGCTACATTTCCGTACTGGTATTCCGGGGAACGGGTCCGAATCGAGCACTGGCGTACTGCCGAGCAGCAAGGCCGCACAGCAGGCCACAACATGGCAGGGAAAGCAACCCCATTCAGAAGTATTCCTTTCTTCTGGACGACTCAGGTGGGACTGTACTTCCGGTACGTAGGCCATGCAACGGATTGGGATGATATTGTCGTTCACGGCAGGGTTTCTTCCAAGAAATTTGTCGCGTACTACGCAAAGGGCAATCGCGTCCTCGCGGCTGCCGGCAATGACACGGAAAAAGAAATGGCCACCATTGAAGAATTGATGCGCTTGAACAAAATGCCGGCGCCTGATGTCTTGCGAACAAAATCGGATATTATGTCGATTGGATAAAACGCATTATGCGGAGATGCATTCAAAGAATAAAATCTGGGAAACATTTCTTACGAGAAGAGTTCCCGGATACTACTGCTTTGAAAGCACACTGGTGGAATTATAGCAATTGCCAAATTAATGTCCGATTGAGGATAGGAGTCTTGGTGGGTGTCGGCCTCCGTGCCGGCACATCTTCAATATGATCAATGATATCAATGGAATGGACCGGCAGGGACGCCGGTCCCTACAATATCTTGTACTGGAGCGTGGGATAAACGTCAGAATTTTTGGCAATCGTTACAATATAAGGGCTTCGAATTAGTCTTCTCTGTGTCAACAGTATTACGTATACTGACAGCGCATCGAAACAGGCACGTGAGAACCCAAGGGGATGCTCCACGGATCCTTTGGCCGGGGGAGCGGAAAGGAACCGATTATGACCTCCACGAAAAAGCACCTCACCAGTTTCAAGGCATACGATATCAGAGGACGAATTCCGGACGAACTCAATGCCGATATGGCTTACAAGATCGGTAGAGGCTACGCTTCTCTGCTTTCTCCGAAGAAAGTATGCGTTGGCCGGGACGTGCGACTCTCAAGCGAAGATTTTAGTGCTTCAGTGACACGCGGATTGACTGCCCAAGGGTGCGATGTCATCGATATCGGACTATGTCCCACGGAAGAAGTGTATTTCGCGACGTTTCACCTGAAACTCGACGGCGGAATCATGGTGACTGCCAGTCATAATCCTATGGATTACAATGGCATGAAGCTGGTCAGAGAAGAGGCGAGACCCATAAGCGCTGACAGCGGATTGAAAGATATCGAACGCCTGGTGGTGGATGAGAGCTTCTCTCCTGCAACCAGGAAGGGAGAGGCTCAATCCATGAGCGTCAGGACCGCGTATATTGATCACCTCATGAGCTACATACATCCCGAGAAGCTGAAGAAATTCCGTATTGTCATGAACTGCGGTAACGGTTGTGCAAGCCCTATTCTCGATGAGCTGGAAAAAAAGCTGCCCATGCTGGAGTTCATTAAACTTTTTCCCGAGCCTGACGGAACATTCCCCAACGGTATTCCGAATCCGATTCTTCCGGAAACCAGGGGAGTTACCATAGAAGCGATCAAGACCCACAAAGCGGATTTTGGAATAGCCTGGGACGGCGACTGCGATAGGTGCTTCTTTTTCGATGAAAAGGGCGAATTCCTGGAGGGTTACTATATCGTAGGGTTCCTGGGAACGGCTTTCGTGAAACGTCACCCCGGCGCTAAAATTGTTCACGATCCCAGGCTGGTGTGGAATACCGTGGAAATGGTGCGGGAGGCAGGTGGAATTCCTATCATGACCAAAGCAGGCCATGCGTTCATAAAAGAACGAATGCGTATGGAAGATGCTGTTTATGGTGGGGAAATGTCGGCTCATCATTATTTCCGCGATTTCGCATATGCCGATAGCGGCATGATCCCCTGGCTGCTCATGGTTGAGACCATATCCGCGGAGGACAAACCTCTATCCGAACTCATGGCTGATCGTATGAGCAAATATCCGGTAAGTGGTGAAATCAATAGGAAAGTGGCAGACCCCCCGGGAGTGCTCAAGCAAATCGAAGCCTATTACAAAGGCAAAGAATTGAATGTGGAATACATTGACGGTGTGAGCATGGAATTCAAGGACTGGCGTTTTAATCTGCGCGCATCCAATACCGAGCCTGTCATACGTCTCAATGTGGAAACACGACACAACCCTGAACTGCTCAAGGAAAAAACCGACGAAATCCTGGGACTCATTGAAAAGGCGGGTTGACACATAGTGGGGAGCGTGAGCATCGACGACAATCCGAAAACAATGCCCTTTGATTAGAGCGAGGACGACGTATACGCGCTAACAACGAAAATCCCGTTACCTTCTCACGAGGCCGGCACCCGCTGCCGGCCTCTTTGCATGAAGACCCGATCCTGGCCATGTAGAAGGCCTTCAAGACCCCAATACAAGAGGTGTTCGTAAGATGCCGGTGAGCGAAAGCGAACCGCATCGGTCGAGTCAGTGGTCAGTTTCGTAACAGATGAGTTCATTTCATTCACCGCATCCTACGCGGGCTGTCCGTACAGGTGTTCCATTGAACATGGGGCGGCAGGGACGCCGCTCCCTACCAGGAAGTTGGAGTCATGCCCTTTTTTGAAGCCAGCGCTCTCTACCCCCATAAGCGTTAAATAAGAATCCCGCGTAGCCCCCCTTAATACCGCACGGGCCGAAAGATCAGTACTTATTGGAAACAATATACAAGGATGCCGGTGAGCGAAGCGAACCGAAAGTGTCTCAAAAATCGAAATCTATCCCAGATCGTGGCACGAATTGCTCATCGTCCTGCTGGCCTGATTGCAGGGGCGGGTCTAGTATCCGCCCAAATAAGGGCCGGCATCCCGCGTATTCGCGGGACCCCTACAAGAGAGGCACATCGTGCCACGCTTTTTGCGCATTCGAGAATTTTGAGACAGTCTCGAACCGCATCGGTCGAGTCAGCGGTCGGTTTCGCGTAACAATGCGGTTCATTCATTGACTGTATCCTACGCGGGCTACGCGAACTCGCGTGAATCAATCGAAACCTGGCGTGTGCAGCCAATATCACTATTCTTCATGAAACGAGCTTGACCGGCAAATCCATTATCTCTAATATAAAGAATTTGCTTGCTGTCGGGTTTACTGACCGGCTCACCATGAGGAAACATTCATGATCAGGCTTATCAAAGGATTTCACGATATACTGCCCGAAGAAACCCCCAAGTGGGCATTCATTATTCGCACTGCCCAGGCCGCTCTGGAGCGGTTCGGGTTTCGCGAGATGATCACCCCGATTATGGAAAAGACCGAGCTTTTCGTGCGCGGAATAGGCGAGGTCACAGACATAGTCGAAAAGGAGATGTACACATTCGAGGACCGCAGCGGAGATTCCCTCAGCTTGAGACCTGAGGCCACGGCCGGTATGCTCAGGGCAGTGGTGGAACATTCTCTCCTGAAAAAGGACCCGGTTCTGAAAGTCTATACCATAGGCCCCATGTTCCGGCGGGAACGCCCGTCTAAGGGAAGATTTCGTCAGTTCTATCAGATAAACGCGGAAATCCTTGGAGATGACACGCCCTTTACGGATGCGGAAGCGATCTCGGCGGCTCATGCAATCATGGCTGATATTGGAGCTTCCGGGCTCATAATGGAAGTCAACTCCGTAGGATGCAAAGAATGCAGAAGCGTTTTTCGCGACAAGCTTCGCAGCTTTCTTAGCCCTCACCTGGAAGAACTTTGTCCGGATTGTGCGCGACGTTATCATGTAAACCCGATGAGAATCCTGGACTGCAAAGTCCAGCGATGCACGGAAATAGTCAAAGACGCGCCGCTGATCGTTGATAGCCTCGACGACTCGTGCAGGTTGCATTTCCTCAAGGTTCAGGACATTCTGAAAGAACTCGCGATACCCCATCGCGTGGAACCCCGAATGGTTCGTGGACTCGATTATTACACGCGTACGGCCTTTGAGATCGTTCATGAGGAACTCGGACGTACAAAAGCCGTCGGCGGCGGCGGCCGTTATGACACACTGGTCAAAGAGTTGGGCGGACCGGATGCTTCGGGAATAGGGTTTGCCATAGGTTTCGAAAGATTGGCTATGGCTATCCCGGACGAGGATCCGCGTTTCTCGCGTTCCGTAGATCTGTATGTAGCAACATTGGGACACAATACCCGCGAATTAGGAGCCCGTATTACGAACGAACTGCGAAATATGGGGTATACGGCGGAAATGCGTTACGGCGATATGAGCCTCAAATCGCAGATGAAGGTTGCGGATAAGTTGAATGCCAAAAAGGTAATCATGATTGGGGACGACGAACTGACACGTCAGGAAGTGACGATAAGAGATATGAATACGAAAGAACAGGCGACGGTTCCCATCAATGCAATAATATCGTATGTGCAAGGAGAGAAACTGTGAAACCTGACACCCTTGATGGATGGGAACGCACGCATCTTTCGACCGACGTTTCGGAAAATGATGTTGATTCTGAAATCATGGTCATGGGCTGGATCCTGAGGCGTCGGGATCATGGCGGTGTCATATTTGTGGACCTGCGCGATCGCAAGGGACTTCTCCAACTGGTATTCAATCCTGAATTTTCAGAAGCATCGCACGGTGCGGCTCATGGCGTGAGACCGGAGTGGGTGATCGCGGCCAGGGGAATCGTTCGGATTCGTCCGGATGAGTCGATTAATCCCGATCTTCCCACGGGCAAGCTGGAAGTCTTTGTGCAGGAATTGAAGATACTGAATAAGTCGGAACCGCCTCCTTTCCCCCTGGATGACGATATTCCTCCAACGGATGCGGTCCGCTACAAGTACCGCTATCTGGATATGAGAAGACTCGGTGGAGTCAGGGATAATCTGCTGGTACGCCATCGAGTCGTCTCGCTCTTGCGCAATTTTTTGAGTGCTGAAGATTTTATCGAAATAGAGACACCTTTTCTTACGGTCAGCACTCCGGAAGGAGCGCGGGATTATCTTGTGCCAAGCAGGATTTCCCCGGGGAACTTCTATGCGTTGCCACAGTCTCCGCAGATCTTTAAGCAGATCCTCATGGTAGGAGGATTTGAACGATACTATCAAATTGTCAGGTGTTTCCGGGATGAAGACCTCCGTGCAGATCGCCAGCCGGAGTTCACGCAATTGGACATTGAGACTTCCTTTATTGAAGAGGAGCGCCTCTTCGACATCGTGGAACGCATGATGGAAAAAATTTTTCGTGAAGTTCTCGGAATACCTCTCACCCTGCCCTTCCCTGCTTTAACGTATGAAGAGGCAATGAGCCGGTTCGGTTCGGATAAGCCCGATATCCGTTTTGGTATGGAACTCAGCGATATTGGCGACATAGTCGCTTCAACAGAATTCGGAGTGTTTAAAACGGCACTCCAAAATGGCGGCATAGTAAAAGCCTTGAAAGTTAACCGCGGCGAGCGCCTTTCGCGAAAGGATTTGGATGATCTGCGCGATTTCGCTGCCGTGTACGGTGGAAAGGGCGTCGCGTACGCGCGAATCAAAGAAGGTGGAGAATGGCAGTCGCCCATTGCCAAATTTTTGTCTTCAAGCGAACGCGATTTGATAAACCAGCGGCTCGAGGCAGTTCCCGGTGATGTCATACTGTTTGGCGCAGACTCCTTCAAGGTGGTCAATGACGTGCTTGGAAATCTAAGGAATCATCTGGCTGCCAAACTGGGCGAAATACCGGCCAACGAGCACAAGTTTCTCTGGGTAACGGAATTTCCCATGTTCGAGTATGATGAAGAGGCAGGCCGGTTTCAGGCAATGCATCATCCGTTCACCTCTCCATGGGAAGAGGATCTCGATCTCCTGGAATCGGACGCGGGAAAGGTTCGGGCACGGGCGTACGATCTCGTCCTCAACGGCTCCGAAATCGGTGGAGGGAGTATGAGAATCTATCGAAGCGATGTTCAGGAAAGGGTTTTCTCGGCATTGGGTATCGATCCCGAAGAAGCTCAGGAGAAATTCGGCTTCTTCCTCGAAGCCCTGCGTTACGGAGCGCCTCCCCATGGCGGGATAGCTTTTGGTGTGGATCGAATTATTGCAATTCTTACGGGAGCGGAGTCAATTCGAGAAGTAATCGCATTTCCGAAAACACAGCGAGCAACCTGTCCGCTCACGGGAGCACCGACTCCTGTGGCGCCGGAACAGCTTAAGGAATTGGGAATAAAAGTAACTGCAAAAAAATAGTGTAGAAGGAGACCCGCTATGGCCACTTGGGACCCCAAAAAAGGTGTCTTATATCACGAGTTCAACAAATTCAATAAGGAGAGGTCCCTGCGGGAGGTTGATAAGCCGAACCTTTTGCGGAACATTTTTCCGTACTCTGAGGTTCCGAAGGTGGACTTCGATTTCGCAATGAACCCCATCAACCCGGCTCGAAATTTCTTGATGACCGACACGACCTTCAGGGACGGTCAACAGGCGAGACCTCCGTTCACCGTCGACCAGATTTCCAAACTATTCGATTTTCTGCACAGGATGTCCGGTCCGAGAGGAATTATCCGCCAATCGGAGTTCTTTCTTTACACCAAGAAGGATAGAGAAGCGGTGGAACGGTGTCAGGCAAAGAACTATCAGTACCCTATGATCACCGGCTGGATTCGGGCTCAGAAAAAAGATTTGGCCAACGTGCGAGCCATGGGATTAACGGAGACGGGGATTCTCACTTCTGTTTCCGACTATCACATCTTTCTCAAGATGGGGCTTGACCGGAGAAAAGCATTCGAGAAGTACACGGACATGGTCCGGGCTACCCTTGAAAAAGGGATAGTGCCGCGATGCCATTTCGAGGATATCACCCGGGCCGACATATATGGGTTCTGCGTCCCATTGGCTCAGAAGCTCATGGAAATCAGAGAGCAGTCAGGGACTGACATAAGAATTCGTCTGTGCGACACCATGGGATTCGGGGTGACGTATCCCGGAGCCGCTCTGCCGCGGAGCGTGCCCAAATTGATTCGCGCGTTTATCGATGACGCCAACGTGCCGGAAGACCTTATGGAATGGCACGGACACAATGATTTCCATAAGGGGCTCGTAAACGCGGTGTTCGCGTGGCTCTATGGATGCTCATCTGTGAACGGGACTCTTCTCGGTATTGGTGAGCGGACCGGCAACACTCCTCTCGAGGCACTGATAATCGAGTACATGTCATTAAGAGGCATGTCCGATGGGTTGGATACTCTCGCTATTACTGAAATGGCCGAGTACTTCCAAAAGGAATTGGGGCATCCGATACCCGACAACTATCCGCTCCTGGGAAAAGCGTTCAATGCAACCAGCGCCGGGGTGCATGCAGACGGCGTTCTGAAGAACGAAGAGATTTACAACATATTCGACACAACCAAGATTTTGGGCAGACCGCCTGTCGTGAACATTACCGACAAATCGGGGCTCGCGGGAATCGCACATTGGGTGAACAGCAAGATAGAGAGTGAGGAGAAGGTTGATAAGAGCCATCCCGCAATCTCGAAAGTATACGATCTTATTATCGAGCAGTACGATAAAGGCCGAGTGACTGCAATTTCCGATAAGGAAATGATGGCTCTGGTCAAGCGGTACCTGCCTGAGCTATTCATCTCCGATTGGGATCGCATGAAACTGATCGGAAGGGAAATGGCTTTCAAAATCGTGGAGCGCTTCGTCGGGACGACAGAGATGCAGTCGGGAGTTTCCAAAACCATGGAAACCGCAATGATGCACTTCCTGAAGCGTTATCCCTTCATCCAGTACTGCTATGTCGCGGATATGGAAGGAAAAAAGATCACGGAAAATATCACCGATATAACAGAACGTGCGAAGTACATGGAATTCAAAGATAAAGAAGATTTTTCCGACCGCTCCTGGTTCATTAAACCGGTCAAGGACGGGAAAATTCATGTGGTTGGGCCGTTTACTTCACGAATCACCGGAGCGTTGTGTATCACCGTGTCCGCTCCCATCCGTGACAAAAAAGAGAAAATGAACGGGGTCTTCGGGGCAGACATCAGATTGGAAGAACTGATCAAAGTCGAAAACGAGCTTATGGAAGAACACGGAATGGAGTTCACGGAAAAGGATATTCGCGAACTTACACGAAAGTACCGTAATCAATAGAAGCTCGAAAACACTTGTCCCAGCCATCAACAAACACCAACTCGCCAGATCGAAGATAAAACATCACGGACCTGTAAGAACGGGTCCGTGCCACCCAAATCAGAAGACTCGCGAAAGCGTGGGTGACGCTTACCGGCCCTCATACAAATTCACTTCTATCAGCCTAATTCGGACGGCACGGAGGCCGGCCGCTACCGGCTCATACCAATTTGCTTTCAAAGTTAGACGAAAATCCCCTCTACCCCCCTTATTAAACGGGATGTTCTACTTCACGGACCCAAAGGGGGTTAATATGAATCAGGATGAAAAAGCAGCCCTACAAAATGAGGGCTGCTTTTCGGTAGCCTTTACCTTGACATATACTGATGCCAAGGGTTCCATTGAACGTTTAATGGCGGGTGAAGGTGTTGAATCAACATCTGTTCCCATTTGTGTCGGGTGGCCGCCTGCGGAACGTAAAGAGCATGAACGTGAGTGGCCCCGTTTCGGCGGGCCTCATCCCATCGGTCATGATAGCCTGGACGGTCGGTAAAGTCGCTGGTCTTGCCCACATATACTGGGTACCATAGATCGCCTATACTATAGGCAAATATGTAGAGGCCGGGAAGGTGATACCAACTCGTGTGTGAATCGTAGACAGTAAATACCAACGATTCGCCATTACCAAGAGGCCATGTGCAAATTGCCACTTCCTGCATCCTTTTGACCGCACTCATCCCGTCAAAACGCTTGACAGGATTTTCCCCACGTTCTAGGATGAATGCAGTCAAAGTTTTTCCCTGACCGCCATACAGCGGTGAGGCGAACAGTATCAACGGAGCCAGAGAGCCGCCAAGCTTTCAATCTGGTTCCGTTAGTTTGTTCTGGGGGTATGTGTATCCGATTTTGGACACTACTGTCAAGATAGTTTACGCGAAAAGTCGCGCGAATTCGTGGACTTACGCGGACAACATCATTTAGACTCCTTTTCAGAGTCCTTCCTATTTTTGGCAAGAATCTTGCTTACCGCATCGTCAAAAAGTTCTTCCGCATCCTCAGCTTGAATTTCTTCGGCCTTTTTTACGAACCGAGCGTACTCTTCTGGATCGTCGGGCTTTTGGTGCTCTTTCTTGCTCATTCTTCTCCCACTCTGGCTTGGCAACGAGCCGTTTCGTAAGTTAATCTCCGGCCAACTACCCCGTCTAAAACTTTTTCAGCCCTTTCAGGGTCATCGGTTCCTTTTCCGCATCGGTGATTATACCGAAAATCGAACTCTGCCAGATACCTGTGAAGATGTTGTTTCTTGCAATGCTGATACACACCTTTCATGCCTCTTTTGAAGACTGAGAAGAAGTTCTCCGAACAATTGACGTGCACGGTGCGGTCTTTTAGCGACACATATTCGCCTTGGCTGTGGCATACAACCTGATGGTCTGCAAAATGGTCCTTCAGGTAATGATATTGTCCTGCATCATCGGTCACAACGCGCGCTTTTCTGTCGATGTTTTCTTTGAGAATAGGAACAAGAGTCTTGGCGTTTACATGGTCCACAACCATGCTTCGAGAGCACTTGGAGTCGCGATCAATAAGGGAAAGCACCTTGCGTTTATGCGCGTATCCCCTGCGAATCTCAGCCCCAGGCTCAAGACCTATGAAAGTCTCATCAGATTCGACGGTTCCCCCATTGGTGCCAAAAGGTACCAAATCACCTTCCCGCATGGCTTCTCTGATGCGATGACTAAGGAACCATGCAGTTTTGAGGGTACAACCGAGGGTACGGTGAAGCTGGTTGCTGCTGATTCCTTTCTTGGATGCAGCCATCAGATAGATTGCCTGAAGCCAGATGTGAAGCGGTAAATGGCTGTCCTCAAAGATGGTCCCGATTTTCACGGTAAACGGCTTCCGGCAGACATAGCACTTATAAGTCCCTATGCGAGTGCTCTTTCCTTTCATCTTGCCGATACGCTCGGTTGATCCGCAGTGAGGGCAAACCGGACCATTAGGCCATATTCGAGCTTCCACGAAGACATAGGCAGCTTCTTCGTTTTGGAAATGCGCTTGTGATATGATTGGTTGAGTCACAATAATATCCTTTCACTATGTCATGGAATTCCCTCAGATAAAGATCTATTCAGGGACAATATCGTCTGGTAAATTGGCCTCTCCTAGCCTAGTGGCTAAGTGTCTCATAAACTCTCCAACATGATCGAGAATCATTCGTGATCGTTCTTGATTATAATGCTCATGAAGGTGTACCGCATAATTGCGCCAAGCGTTCTTAATGAAGCGGAAATGGGTTGCTGCTTCTGAGTAGAATGGTTCGTCTATTTTCCACTGCTGGCCATGTGTTTTTATGCTTCTAGATCTAATTTCTTTCTCTATCATATCCAATGCTACATTCCAGTTCTTACCAATAGGCTTCTCTAGACTTTTACTGAGTGCATCCAAACCAGCTTCAAGAACGCGCATTAAATGAAAGACGCACGCAGTATGTCTACCAAGAGCAAAACACTTACACGCTTCTGTCATATCAACAAAAGCAGACGGGAAGGCTTCTCGGGTAGCGTAAGAAAACACCTTGAAAACGTCATCATAATAATTTGTTTTAGATGGCGGGAGCATCAATATCAACCTACTTCTCAACTGGTACCGTATAATATTTAATAATTCTGAAACTTTTGGTTTAATGTCGTGGACGTTCTTTAATTTTCCGGATCGTATCGAATCAAAGATCTCCTCTGCGCACATTGCCGACTCAGTTAGTTCTAACTCTTGTAAACACTGAACAAGCTTAGCATAGAAATCCTCTTCTATAAGGAGAGACCCATGTCGTTTCGGAACATTAAGTACTAAACCCGATTGTACATAAAGCTCTTGCAGTTGTGGCTTTAGTTCTTCATCAAGCTCGATGGCAGCCACGCCTTTAGTTAACTCAAAAAAAACAGTCAGCCAAAGATCTGCATAGAACTCAAGAAATTCCATAACGCTTGCGATCCTGTAAGGTTGAAAAAAATTCTCACTGACCCGAACTTCATCCTTAAGTAATATCCTAGGGTCACCCATCATATCCCCCTTTCCTGGGTATGTCAAATAGAACATCCCGTTATTAAAGGGGGTAGAGGGGATTTTGAATGCCAATTGGAATCATTAGCAAATATCAGCCTTTTATCCGATTGCGAAAAGCGCTTCTCGAAAAGCGGTAGGTGCCGTGCCTCCGTGCCGGCACATCTTCAATATTGCCTCATGATATCAACAGGCTGGATCGGCAGGAACGCCGGACCCCACCTGATATTTTGTATTGGGGCGTGGGATAAACGTCAGAATTTTTGGCAATCGTTTTATAGCTAAATGTTGGCTAATACCGCGGAATCGTCGGTGGGCATATCGTCTCTGGGCGTATAGGGTCGAAAGGTTGAAAACTTTGCGTCAAAGTAGGCTGTTATCATGCCAATGGGGCCGTTTCGCTGTTTCCCTATAATAATCTCAGCTTCGCCTTTTTTTGGATTCTCAGGACTCTTGTTGTACACTTCGTCACGATAGATGAACACGATTACGTCCGCATCCTGCTCTATGGCTCCCGATTCACGGAGATCCGCAAGTTGGGGGCGCTTGTTGGGGCGATCTTCAACTTTCCTGTTTAACTGAGACAAGGCGATAACCGGCACGGAAATTTCTTTCGCAAGTGCCTTCAAAGACCTGGAGATATCGGAAATCTCTTTTTCTCGTGAATCCGATCGCACTGCGCTGCGCATGAGTTGCAAGTAATCCACGATAACCAGTCCGAGGCCGCGTTCCTTTTTCAAGCGACGTGCTTTGGCTCGGATTTCCAGAGTGTTAATTGCCGGAGTGTCATCGACGTAAAGAGGTGCTTCCGAAATATTCCCAACAGCGAGAGTTAACCTGCCCCAGTCATCGGAAGTCAGGAACCCCGTCCTCAGGGTTTTCAGGTTGACCTTGGCCCTCGCACAGAGAATACGAAGAGCGATCTGCTCCTTGCTCATTTCGAGCGAAAAAACTGCTGTGGGGGTGCCCAGTTCCATCGCGGCGTGCATGCCGACATTCAGAGCAAAGGACGTCTTCCCCATGGATGGTCTGCCGGCAATAATGATCAGGTCAGAGGGTTGAAAACCCGCAGTAAGCGCATCCAAATCCTTGAATCCCGTACCGACTCCCGTGATATTCTCTTTCCGCTCATAGAGTCGTTCGATGGTCTCGAAGCTCCCCCTCATGAGATCCTGAATATGGACAAAACCTGCTTGAATCCTGCTTTCACCCACCTTGAAGATAGTCTGTTCCGCTTCGTCCAGGAATTCATCGATATTCCCATGTTCTTCAAAACAGCGGGTTACTACTTCAGTGGATGCGGAAATCAACTGTCTCAGGATAGACTTGTCTTTGACAACTCTTGTGTAGTGGAGAATGTTCGCGGCACTGGGAACCGCATCGATGAGTTCCGTCAGAAACTCAGGTCCCCCCACAGTCTCCATCTGCCCGTTTTCCTGGAGCACGGCAGTCAGGGTAAGCCAATCGACAGGTTCGCTTCTATTGAAAAGTTCGGTAATGGATTTGAAGACGATGCGGTGAGCTTCGCGATAGAAATCATCCGGGGAAAGCACCATGAGCACTTTCGGGATTGCGTCGTTATCAATCAGCAGTCCCCCCAAAATAGCCCGTTCGCCTTCAAGGAATTGTGGGGGAACCCTGATCGTATTGTTACTTTCCGGCGACATTCTCCGATTCTTCCTCTGACTTGACCATTATCGTCACCTGAGCAGTTACCTCCGGGTGCAGTCGTATGGAAGCTTTGTATTCACCGGTTTTCTTCACGGGTTCGGATAAGGATATCCGTTTCTTGTCAAACTCATAACCGAGTTTCTGCAGTTCCGCGGCAACATCCGCATTGGTGACCGATCCGAAGAGCCGGCCATCGTGTCCCCGGGATTTTCGAACGAATTCGAGCACGACAACGGAAATCTGCTCGGCCTGAGCATCCGCTGCAGATTTCGCTTTCGCGAGTTTCTTCTGTTTGGCCTCGATAATCGTCCGATACAGATTCAGATTTTGCGGTGTTGCGAGACATGCAAGCTTTCTCGGGAGCAGATAATTGCGAGCATATCCGTCTTTCACTTTAACCGTCTGCCCGACAGTCCCCAAATCATCCAGATGTTCAAGAAGTATGACTTCCATAGCGTCCTCCGTAATTCAGTTATCGCCTGGGCACTGTAAAAGGCAGCAAGGCTATATTACGAGCCCTTTTAATGGCAGTCGTAAGCTGTCTCTGGTGTTTTGCGCAATTTCCGGAGATTCTCCGGGGAATGATCTTCCCGCGCTCGGTGATAAATATACGTAAAATATTCGGTTCCTTATAGTCCATCTTCAAAGAAGAATCCGCGCAGAACCGACAGACTTTGCTACGGGGAAAGCTTCTTCTTTTAGGAGGCTTACTCATTTTCGCTCTCCTTTCTCTCTGTTGCCGTCTCTTCTACGGCTTTCGGCTCTTCAGTTTCTTCTGCGGGAGCTGCTTCCACTGCGGGGGCCGCTTCCTCTGCCGCTTCAGCTTCGGGGGCTGCCACGGCTTCAACAGGCGCTGCAGTTTCAACAGGGGCAACGGCTTCTGCTGCAGGGGCTTCTGCCGCTGGGGCTTCTTCAGGAGCGGCCTCCTGAGGTTTTGCCTGCTGCTTGAAGGCTTCAAGATCGACCTCGTCGTCCAGTTTGACGCTGAGGTATTTCATGACGTCTTCCGAAATCTTCAACTGCCGTTCCATCTCGAAAATGAGTGCAGGATTTCCGACGTAATCGAAGAGAATGTAGTGCCCTTTGTCTCTCTTGCGCACCAGGTACGCAAGCTTTTTGGTGCCCCAATCCTCGACTTTGATGACTTCCCCGCCCTGAGTCATAATAAGCTGCGAGTACTTTTCGGTAAATGCTTTGATGTCGTCGTCGTGGAGGTCAGGGTCCAGGACAACGATGGATTCGTAGCGTCTCATCGGCGCTCCTTTCGGGTGTCAAGCCCCTCGGGGGGCAAGGAGTGGTGAAAAAAGTAACTTTACCTGCTTTCGTACGGAATTTCAAGTGCGGGATGATAAAAAAGGGGCATTGAGTTGTCAGATTGGCTGTTCGTGTAGACTTCCATCAACTCGGGGTCTACAGGGACACCGAACCCCATAAAAAATTGAGTGTGGACGTCCTTAATCCAGCGCCTATTTCAGTCTTATCTCTTGCGGATTTCTTTGCACCTGTGGCAAACCCACACTTTTTCTCTGATGAAAAAGAAGAGTATTCCTACTCCGATGAATATGGATCCTACGTAGTAGCTGGCAGGAAGTGCAAATTTAATGAACCACGGCGGCTGGAAAAAGTTGGTGGTGACGCCGTAAAACGTCATCAATCCCATTCCCAATAAAACGAGGACGAGTCCTGCCAGAGGCGAAAGAATACTCCTGGAAGTCTTATTCATTAATCCGCCGCACCCGTCGCATATTTTCACTTTGCCTCGCCTCAAGCGATCCTGGAAACGCGAAAATTCAGAATCTTCCGACGCACCGGCATAATACGACTCTTCGTCCTGGGCGTCAGTCATGGCAGATTTGGCGTATCCATAATTGGTTTCGTATTTGCGCGCTGTGCCCGAGGAACCGTATTCCATGGATGCGGTTCTCTGGGACGTATCTTTTTGCTCTGGTTCGTCCAATATCCTGGGGGTATTCTCACGAATTATGTCCGAAAACTTCACGAGTCATCCTTTGTACATGGATTTTCCCGGCTCCGTGTTTCCAAGCCTCAAATTGGAAACCATTACCTCTAAATCGCCGTGCGGGATGGTATCAGAAACGAATTCAATGTCAACGAATTAGGAGAGGGAATTGAACGGGGAGAGGAGCCCCGAAAGAGGCTCCTCCAATGAGCAAGTTATTTCACGTACGGATTACCGAACATAAGAATGAGTGCTATGACCAAAGCGTAAATGGTCAGAGACTCGATCATGGCCAGACCGATGATCATGGTGGTGAGAATGCGGCCGCCGGCTTCAGGATTCCTCGAGGTTCCCTCGCAGGCTCCACCGATTGCGGTTCCCATACCGATACCACTTCCGATTGCGCCAAGTCCTATGGCCAAGCCCGCCGCCAATACGGTGTACTGAATGATTGCGGCTTTGCCTGCATCCTGTGCAAAGGCAATGCTGGCGATCAGCATAATTCCCAGAATCATAAATGCGGTAACAACTGTTCTCTTCATAGATCAAAACCTCCTTGTGTCTGATATCAGTGAGCCTCTTCCAACGAACCGACGATATACATCATGGTCAGCATGATGAATACCAATGTCTGAATAAAAGAGGTAAACACTTGCAGGAACATCATAGGCAGCGGCACCAGGTAAGGCACCAGAAGTGTAAGAATGATAATGGCCAAATCCTCTCCCATTATGTTTCCGAAAAGACGAAAGCTGAGAGAGAGTATGCGGCTGAAGTGCCCGATCAACTCGATCGGCAACATCAGAGGAATCAACCAGGGTACCGGCCCGAGAAAGTGATGGTAATACTTGGCTCCGTGTTCTCTTATTCCCACTGCATGGGTAGTTACGAAGGCCACCAATGCAAGCGCCAGCGTCGTATTCAGGTTATTGGTGGCTGACTGGAACCAGGGCAGGATGCCAATGAGGTTGCAGGAAAGAATGAACAATGCCAGTGTAGCGATCAGGGGAAAATATGCCTTGCCATGGTGTCCCATGGTCTGGGACACAATGTCTTCAAGGGTTGAGACCACCACCTCCCAGAAGTTCTGCGATCCCCTTGGGACAGTTTCCAGCTTGTTCTTCACCATGAGGGCTGCGACAATGAGAATTCCCATGACGAGCCAAGTATTGAGGACATTATTCAAATCCGCGTGAGTTACGCCCCATTGGTGCCAGAACGGCTCCATGGAATGGTACGCAGGATTGGAGATGGCGTCCGTCAACACGGGTGGATGGATATCTGCCATGGATTAGACCTCCTCTGGTCTTCTATTCGCTACGTAGATAAGGACCAGCATAAACAAAAGGCCGGCAGGTACTACCGACAAGCCGGTCACCAGACCTACGGGATCGACGTGAACGTAGGCAATAAACGCATACAAACAAATTCCGAGCATGATGAGCCGCACGTAAAAGCCACCGAGTAACGATGCTGTGACCCGGCCTCTGTTCGGGAAATCCGCTTTCTTGATTCTCCTTGCAGAAACCCAGGCATTCAGCAGCACAAGTGCTCCACCAGCGGCAAATCCGATAGCGAATTCTCGGGGGCCAAGTGCAAAACATAAGGGCAGCCCCACGACGTACACCGCACCGGAAAGCAAAAACCAGATTCCAGGGATTCTTTCAAGGTTCATGTACGATCTGTATCTCTGTCCGACCGAAGTTGCTTTCGCACTTCAATCCAGACATTGCGGCCGGCAGCCGCAATTCCCAAACAGAAAAAGATTATGCTCAAATATGGAAATGTTCCGAATTTACCGTCCAGCCAATAACCCAGGCCGGCTCCGATAAAGATCGCGAAGACAATCGACGCACCGAGCTGGAGCGAGTCACCGAGGAGCTTCCAGGTTGTGCCGACCTTCTTCACGAAGATATTCTCGTTACCAGAAAAACTGGTTTAATGTCAAGTCTGATGTTTTTCGGGCTGGAAAAAAAAGCTTCCCCAACCCTGTATCCTCATTAACATAATCCCAAAACCCTCCTCCTGTCGAGCCATTTTTTCCGGTTGGAGTTTGTTTGCTGCACAAACGGAGACTGCAATACTGAGCCCCCTTTAGGCCTGAATGCGGTGTTCAGTTAGAGACGGACGGCTACTGGCGGGGTCTCACTCGCTTCCTGGTCGCTCTGAACGACCGGCACGGAGGCCGGTCGCTACCGATCCAAAGCTCCACGTTTGAGAAATACACCGACCCGGTTCCCAGGTCAGTGGCACCAGTACTCCATCTACATGATACCAGGGGTGGCACTGGCCTGAGAAATGCTCAGGTCGGTCATTATTTTGTAGAGACAACGATTGCGCTCCGGCGCTAAGTTCGGTTGACCGCGGTCAAACCCGATGCTAGTGTGTCTGTCAATTCTTCGGTTCCATAAGGGAATATTCATTCGAGAGACGACATAATGAGTCTTTCCGACAAGTATCATCTCGGGTTCACAGGGCGGATAGTCGAGGCGTTTCTCACCTCCAAGCTCCCAATTATATTTATCATTGCATCTCTTCTGGCCGGGGCAGCGGCGCTTATTCTGACCCCCAGGGAAGAAGAGCCCCAGATCGTAGTGCCTGTCATAGATATTATGGTCAACTTCCCCGGCGCTTCACCTGCGGAAATAGAAAATCTGGTGACGATTAATCTGGAACGCAAGCTCTGGGAAATCGACGGGGTGGAATACGTGTACTCGCGATCCATGCCGGGATCTGCGGTGGTGACGGTACGCTTCTATGTGGGCGAGAGCAGAGAAAACAGCATTCTCAAGACTCACAGCAAAATTATGTCATACGTGGACCAGGTTCCTCCTGGGGTTGCCGGTTGGGTGGTCCGCCCGGTCGAGATCGATGACGTTCCCATTGTGACGTTTGCTCTGTACAGCAAGGCATATTCCGATTATGAATTGCGCAGGGTGGCGGACGAGCTGGTGCATCGGCTGCAGAATATCCCTGATACCGGTCGCGCGTATGTGCTCGGAGGACGCAAGCGGCAGGTGAAAGTGGTGCTCGACCCTGAAAAAATGGCCGCCCGTCAGGTTTCCGTCCTGGAAATGGAACGTGCGTTGAAAGCCGCAAACGTGAATCTCCGAGCAGGTTCCATGGACGTGCTCAATCGGGAAATACTCGTCGATGCCGGGCCTTTCCTGAAAAGTGCCGATGACGTGATGAACGTGGTTCTCACGGTCAAAGAAGGCAAGGCTGTGTACCTGCGAGATGTGGCTACTGTCCTGGACGGCCCTGAAGAGGTGCGCGGCTATACACGTCTCGCATTCGGCCCCGGTGCCGAACGGGACAGCGAAACCGCGGGTACCGCAGCAGATCGGCAAGCCGGCCCATATAACCAGGTCACCATTGCGGTTTCAAAGCGGAAGGGAACCAATGCCGTACAGATCTCGGAAGGGCTCATCAGGAAGATTCAAGAGCTAAAGGCAACTGTCATTCCCTCGGACATGCAGGTGCTCATCACTCGTGATTACGGAAAAACTGCTGATGAAAAGGTGGACGAGCTGGTGAAGCATCTGGGCATCGCGGTTATCAGCATTATAGCGTTGCTGACGATCATGCTCGGCTGGAGAGAGTCCATGATTGTGGCTCTTGCGGTTCCCATGACGCTTGCCGTGACGCTCCTCGCGAATCTCCTGGTCGGGTACTCCATTAACCGCGTTACCTTGTTTGCCCTTATCCTGTCCCTCGGGCTCCTGGTGGACGACCCTATCGTGGATGTGGAAAACATTCATCGCCACTTCAAATTGAAGACCCATCCACCGCTGGATGCGACATTACTTGCAGTGGATGAGGTAAGGCCGCCGACCATCCTGGCCACACTCGCTGTGATAGCTTCGTTCATACCCCTCTTCTTCATTACCGGCATGATGGGCCCGTATATGCGGCCTATGGCGCTGAATGTGCCTATTGCCATGATTATGTCTCTGGTAATAGCGTTCACCGTCACTCCCTGGACTACGTACCATGCCCTGAAGCATGAATACGACAAGCAGGACAAACCCTATGATTTCAAGACCGGGTGGATTTACCGGACGTACAGCCGCATGATCGTACCCTTATTGGAGAATCGGAAAAAAAGCCTTCTGTTTCTCGGTGGAGTCGTGGTAGCTCTCATTTTTTCCGTGCTGCTCGTTGTGATGAAGCTGGTCCCCGTAAAAATGCTGCCCTTTGATAATAAGAACGAATTCCTCATTCTCATCGATATGCCCGAAGGAACAACCCTCGAAGACACGGACAAGGTCGCCCGGGATGTGGAGCGTTACCTTGCGACCGTAAATGAGGTCCGGGATGTTGCTTCATACGTGGGAACCGGATCGCCCATCGATTTTAATGGAATGGTGCGGCAATACTACTTCAGGCAGGGTAGCAATGTCGCGGATCTGCGAGTCAATCTCCTGGACAAACACGAGCGACAGGAACAGAGCCACTCAGTAGTGTTGCGTATTCGGCCCGATCTGGAAAAGATAGCGCAAGAGAATGGGGCAAACATCAAGATCGTCGAAGTGCCTCCCGGCCCCCCTGTATTCTCTACCCTTGTAGCGGAAGTCTATGGACCTCCAACCGCCTCGTACCAGGATTTGATTAAAGAAGCTGCAAAGGTGCGTAAAATGATGGAATCAACTCCACAGGTGGTGGATGTGGATGATTCTGTTGAAGCCGACCAGGTCCAGTACAATTTCCTCGTGGATCGAGTGAAAGCCGGTCTGCATGGCATCACCGTAGAGGATGTGGCCAGGTCCGCAAAGATATTCCTGGGAGGTGACTCTCCCACAATTCTCCACACCGACACGGAACGGACTCCCCTTGAAGTAAACCTGAGGCTTCCCAGATCCCTCCGCTCGCGTCCCGAAGACATGGGGCCCATCAGGGTAAAGGCTCCGGACGGAAGCATGGTGCCGTTCCATGAATTGGGCGAGCTGAAATCCACGATTGTGGACAAAACCATTTACCGGAAGAACATGGAGCGAGTGGTTTTTGTCACTGGAGAAACCGCCGGTCGCAGCCCTGTGGATGCAATACTTCAACTTACCTCCGCCAGCGAGGAGAAACCGCTCTCGCCGGGATTTCGGCTGAACTGGGCAGGTGAAGGAGAGTGGAAGATCACTTTGGAGGTGTTCCGGGATTTGGGGCTTGCATTCCTCGGAGCGTTGATTCTGATTTACATACTGCTGGTACAGCAGACGGAATCGTTCACGGTTCCTCTGGTTATTATGGTTGCCATTCCCCTGACCCTGATAGGCATCATGCCGGGTTTTGCACTGCTGAACATGCTCATGGCTCATGATGTCGGACAGTACCGGGACGCGATCTTCTTCACTGCGACAGGAATGATAGGGATGATTGCGCTCGCCGGAATTGTGGTGAGGAATTCCATCATTCTTATTGATTTTATCCATATGCGGGTTGCTGCTGGTGAAGATCTGAAACAGGCAATTGTGGAATCCGGCGCCGTGCGATTCACTCCTATTCTCTTGACCGCAGGTGCGGCAATTTTCGGATCATGGATAATAACGCTCGATCCGGTATTCTCCGGACTCGCGTGGTCGTTTATTTTCGGTGTTTTTGCTTCCACAATCTTTACGCTTATTGTAGTTCCGATGATTTACTATATGATTTATAGAAACCGGCAACAAAATGCATCCTGAAGATTGTTTATCGAATGCACTTGCCGGGACGTCACATGATGTTTAGTTGTACAATTACTCGAATGAGAGAGTCTTGCGCGGCTCGCAATTATGGGACGGGCTCAAGGCTGTAAAATACCATCAGGAGGCGAACACAATGATCAACGGCAAAATCCAGGATGCGTTCAACAAGCAGATCAACGCGGAATTGTATTCTTCCTATCTGTATCTGTCCATGGCAGCGTATTTCAAATCTCTCAACCTTTCCGGATTTTCCAACTGGATGGAGTGTCAGGCCCAGGAAGAAGTGCTCCACGCTATGAAGTTCTTTGCCTTCGTGAACGAGCGTGGAGGCAGGGTACAACTGGCTGGAATCGACGGACCCCCAACCTCGTGGGACTCTCCCCAGGCGGCTTTTGAAGAAGCCTACAAGCACGAGCAAAAGGTTACCGCGTTAATAAACGGTCTGGTGGACCTGGCGATCCAGGAAAAGGATCACGCTTCCAATGCTTTTCTCCAATGGTTTGTCAACGAGCAGGTCGAAGAGGAAGCATCTGCTGATGGTGTCGTGAATCAACTCAAGCTTGCCGGCGGACAGGGCAGCGGATTGTTCATGATAGACCGCGAACTTGGCACGCGGGTGTTCACTATGCCTACGGCTCAAGGCGCAGAATAGTAGTTTTACGGAGCAAGCGATCCGGAATTGGGATACTCTGCGACTCGGTGTGTATGTCCCTCGGCAATATCGAGCAATAAAGAACCAAAGGAGGATTCGCATGGCAGGAGAGGCTGGACGGCCTGAGCGAATGTTGGCTGCTGCTCTGGAAAAGGAAGAACAGGGCCGAAATTTTTACAGGGAAGCTGCGGAAAAATGTTCCGTGGCGCCAGGGAAAGAATTATTCAGTACTCTGGTCATCGAAGAAGAAATACATATCAAACGGATACGCCAAATCTATGAATCCCTTCAAGCCGGTAATCCCTGGACTGAAGACTGGAAAGCATTGAAGGGAACCAACGAGAATCTGAGAAATCTCATGCAGGACCGCATTCGATTGCTCGGCCCCGAAGCTCAAGCTGCCAAGGGGGATCTCGATGTAGTCGAAATCGGAATTCAGATGGAGCAGGGTTCGATTCTTTTCTATGAGGATGAACTCAAGAAAGCCTCCGATCCCCTTGAAATCGAGTTCATAAAGAAAATGATTGCGGAAGAACACACGCATTTCGCATCTCTGGAAGATCTGAAGCTGTTTCTTACAGACCCGAAATCGTGGTACATAGAAAAGGAAAAGCCACCGCTCGATGGAGCCTGATCGCTGCTCCAGGTGGAAGAAGTATCCATCTTGTCGAATGGGTGCCACTGACTGTCTTCAGATCGGTGCTGTTTGACCGATAAATAGCCCGCGTCATCAGTGCATTTTACCCGAATCAGTGAAGAGCATCTCATACCCTTTCACCGATAATTTATAGCAAATGGCAGAATTCTTGTCCGTTTGCGAAAGGGTTTCTCGAAAATTGGCGGGTACCGGCCTCCGTGCCTGCCAAAATTGGATTCATAAAAGCGAATCGGTATCAGAAGTCTCTGGAAACGGTGATGTTGCTTTGAAAGCCGATCAGGAAAAATGGAACCATCGGTACGCACGGGAGCATCACATTGATTCCCCCGACGAATTTCTTGTCTCCCATGCATCTATGTTGGGAACCGGTTTGGCGTTGGATATTGCCTGTGGCTTGGGGGCGAATTCAATATTCCTGGCCGAATGCGGCTACTCTGTGCACGCTGTTGACATCAGTTATAACGCGCTCTTGAAACTTCATAGAGAAGCAGTTTTGCGCAATCTTCCGATTCAGCCTGTAGTTGCCGATCTCGACGACTTTTCCTTACCTCCTCTGAAGTACAGTCTCATCATCGTGTTCTATTTCTTTTCCCGCGATCTCATGCCGCGTATTGTTGCGGCGCTCAAGAAGGGCGGACTGTTATTCTATGCCACGTACAACACCAGGCACTTGAGCGTCAGACCCGAATTCAACAAGGATTACCTGATTCAGCCTGACGAGCTTGTTCAATATTTTTCAGGATTTGATATACTGGTACACGAGCCGGATGCGGGAGAGAAACGGAACATCTCCCGTGTGCTCGCCAGAAAGGAATCTCGTTGATCTGTTCGATCAGTTCCCCATGATAAGCCCTTTTGACGGATTACAAATTGCTTTGGGCGCACTGCGTGTGAACGTCATGCGGTCTCTGCTCACCATGTTGGGCATCGTGATCGGAGTTGCCGCAGTTATCGTCATGGTTGCCGTTGGCGCGGGTGCCCGTGAGATGATAGGAGAGCAAATCCGGTCCATCGGGAGCAATCTCATTCTCGTCGTTCCCGGCGCATCGGTGTCGGGTGGTGCCAGACTCGGATCGGGGTCTGTCCATACACTCAAGTCTTCGGATGCAGAAGCTATAATAAAAGAGCTATCCGCAGTAAGGTATGCTGCTCCCGTGTGGGGCGAAGTGACTCAGGTCGTGTACGGGAATCGGAACTGGAGAACCCGTGTCACGGGTACCACAAAAGATTACTTTCCTGTTCGTGAGTGGAAAATCGACTACGGCCGCTTGTTCTCGCAGGAAGAGGAAGCCCGGGCCGCAAAGGTTGCTGTTCTGGGCAAATCCGTCGTGGAAAACCTCATGGGAACAGACACTTACCCCTTGGGTAAAGTAGTGCGCATTAAAAATGTTCCCTTCACGGTTGTCGGTGTGCTGGAGAAGAAGGGGCAGTCTCCTCGCGGGGACGATCAGGACGATGCCATATTCGTGCCCCTGCGCACAGCACAATACAGGCTTTTCGGCACACCCTTTCCGGATGAAGTTTCGGCAATCCTGGTTCAGGCGAAAGAAATTGCATTCATTCCGGACGCGGAAAAACAAATTGACGAGCTGCTCACCCGCCGTCACAAGATCGGCCGCAATCAGGAAAAGGATTTTACCGTCCGCAATCTGACAGAAATACTGGATACAGCTAAAAAGAGCCTGAACATCATGACAACGCTTCTCGGAGCGATTGCAGCTATTTCTCTTCTCGTTGGCGGGATCGGTATCATGAACATTATGCTTGTTTCGGTCACCGAACGAACGAGAGAAATAGGAATCCGCATGGCCGTAGGAGCGCGATCCGGGGATATTTTATCTCAGTTTCTCGTGGAAGCTGTGGTGCTCTCCATGGCAGGCGGCTTTATCGGAATAATGCTCGGGGTAGGCGGGGCATTCATCTTCGCCAAAACCTCGGGGTGGCCTGCGCTCATTAGCGCTCCGTCTATAACTGTAGCCCTGGTCTTTTCCGGCGCAGTCGGCGTGTTTTTCGGTTTTTACCCGGCTTACAAGGCTTCCCGACTCCATCCTATAGAGGCATTGCGCTACGAATAGACGTCTTCCGCACACCCGACACACTAGACGTCTACGTAATCCTTGAGCGACTCCACGTCAATACAGTTGTCGAGTTCATCCTGAGTCGCGTCTTTGGGATCTTTCAGAGCGTCGATAGGGCAGAGATACTCGTTTCCCGCCTTATCCGTTACCCAGACATGCTTCTTTTCGTTTCGTTTGTCATTCATCCTCGCGTGAGCCTCCTTCTTTTCCATCTCATATAATATTAACAGGATCCATTTATAAAACTACTGATGAAAAGTCGTCCGGTTTCGCCCATGTCGGCTATTCTTGACCGGGAACGGGTTTTTGACTAGAGTAGCCGGACGAGACAAATATTCCGGGTTGATATCACATGGAAAACATAAGCTTGTCCAAGCGAAACGGGCTGTCAAAATGGTTTCGCCGTCGCTCCAGTATGCTCGTCGACTACAATCCCGCAGTCGGGCCGTATTTTACGGGTCGCCGACCATTCCTGATTTTGCTGGTTCTTGCTCTCATCGGGACGTTCGCAGCCGGTTTTCTCACGTACAGGCATCTCATCCTGGTAAGCAATACCGGAGGAGTTCCTGAATCGGCCTTGTGCCGAGCCCAGGGAAGCATCAATTGCGATGCGATCTTGCTGGACGATTACGCGACCATACTCGGCTTTGTCTCATCGTCCGCACTCGGGCTCATGGGATTCGTCTTTGTTCTATGGCTTGTCGTGAACGGATTGTGGAACGAACGCATGAGAAAGATTGCATGGACGTTGCTGGCAGTCTATTTCTTTGCGGCTATCGGGTTCAGTTGGTACTACATTTACATCATGATGTTCGTTGTTGATTATATTTGCACGTGGTGCATTGTCGTTCACGTGGTGAACTTCTCGTCTTTGGCCGTAGTACTCGTTGTGGCGATCAAGAACAAAGACAATTTCTTGCTCAAAGAAATCTCCACTCCCGGCGAGCGCTTTTACTTCATCACTTTAGGAATAGTGCTGTCGCTACTCTCATTCGCTGTAGCCACAGCAATCGAGAAAATACTGGTCGTAGAAGACATACATGTGAAGTACGAGGAGCTTGCTAACGATCCGGCGGTTATAGCGGCAGTGCTCAAGAGTTCGCCGTCATACGAAATTCCTGTTTCATCGAGCGATCCAGTGTACGGGTCCCCCTCTGCCCCGCATAACCTCATTTTTTTCAGCGATTTTCAGTGTCCCATCTGTGCACGTACAGAAAGTTATCTTAAAAAGATCGTAAACGTGAACCAGGGGATCATAAACATCGTATACAAGAATTTTCCTTTGTCTACTGAGTGCAATTCTTCCGTTCTCGGCAATCTGCATCCAATGGCGTGCCCTGCGGCTCGTGCGGCCTATGCAGCGTTTCTCGTGGCTGGCTCGAAGGGCTTCTGGAGTTATGGAGACAAACTTTTCGAGAATCAGAAGTTGCTGAATAAGAATCCATGGCTTCAGTTTGCAAAAACGCTCGGATTCGATACATCTCGATTCGAAAGCTTGCTGGAACCTCAATCTCAGCCTGCAAAGAAGATTGAAGAGGACGTAGCGCTCGGTATAAAGCTCAAGCTTAACTCCACGCCACAGCTTTTCTTTAAGGGAAAACGAATTCCTGAAAATTTTCGTGGCTCTTATCTCTTGGAAGCCCTGGAAGAATTGGTAAAAGCGGAAAATCCTGACAACAAGGATTTTCAACTGAAACGACCCTGATCCCATGGAGTGTGCATGTAGAGTGGGATTTTAGCCTAAATTCGTTGGAGTGGAAAATGTCGCGGAATCATTCTCTAAGCCTGGCGAACATCTGTTGCCTGGCATTCATCGCGGTGGTGCTCTCGATTGTAGTGAACTCTCACGTTTTCGCTCAAGTAGAGCCGCTGCCCAAAGAGATCGTCGGTTTGAACATGGGATCTTCCTCGGAAGACCTCCTCAAAAAAATTTCGGGTTCCGGTTCGCATTCCAGCGAAAAATTGGGTCAAGAGGACAGGACCAAAATAACCTGGTCACTCCCGGAGAATCCGTACTATTCCGATCTGGCGTTCCATTTCACGGAAAAAAACAGGCTATTTCTTATTCGCTTTAATCTCAAACCTGCAGAAAAAGAACAGATTCAAGCGCTTAAGAAATCCTTTTTCGACTCGCAAAAATTCCTGTGGGAAGATCCCATGAGGATGAGGGTCAAAGATAACGACCTGTTCTTGTACATAAAGGAATCCGGACCGGAGTGCTTTTTCGATTTCGTAAACAGAAAAACCGGGGAACGCGGCTTCGAGTTGTTCAATCGTGCCATCAGCGTAGAAGATAGACCTCTAAAAGAGACAAAGCCAAATGAAGAACAAAAAACGACTCCAGCGGATGTGGTAAGAGAATCGATTCTCCAGGAAACCGGGCAAAAAATTGAGCCTGCTTTACCGGCTGAACCTACAGACGCTCAGAAATCCCCGGAAGTTCAGGAATCCAAGCCTAGAGCTCAGTAGGTAGGCTGAAAAAGATGGTGTAAAGAGTTCCGCTGCTTCGTCGTAATTCAGAGGGAACTTCCTTCAATGAGGAATTCCCCGTTAACTGCCTCCGGATCTGTCACTCTCCTCATCACTGAAGCAGGCCGGGAGCAACATCATTCAAGAAAATAAAATCTGGGGTACCTTTCTTATAATACCTATTCGCTTTTATGAATCCAATTCTGGCCGGCACGGAGGCACGGCCACTACCGGCTGATGGTAGGGTCCGACGTCTCTGCCGGACCTCTCGGTTTTATCATTTATTGGCGAAATGGTATAAGAAGTGTTTCCACAGACCCTTCCCAAGGACACTTGATATTACTGCTTTGAAAGCGCATTCGCATGCCTCTGTCGGATCAATCCAATTCTGTCGCCGCTAATCCATCCCGGATTGACAAAGAATATCTTATAGCCGGGCTTCTCATTGTCATAATTGCCGTTGCGGTTTACTTGCCCATTGTAAATCAGGATTTCACCAACTGGGACGACCCCAAGCACATAAAGGCAGTTTGGAAGCCTGCGCTTGGCAGAGCCTGGTGTATTATAACGGACTTCGATTTGAAGTACACCAACGTTGCCTATTATTCTCCTCTGCACTTCCTGAGTCTCATGATCGACCAGACTCTTGTGGTAAACAGCTTGCAACCACAGGCCTGGATATCCAAATTGATGAACGTGCTGTACCACGGGGTGAATTCGCTCCTGGTCTTTGTCCTCCTCATCACGCTTGGAGCAAAAAGAAAAGCTGCGCTCTTTGGTGCTCTTGTTTTCGCTGTGCATCCCGTGCAGGTAGGTACTGTTGCATGGATAGCGGAACGAAAAAACCTGCTCTGCACGATGTTCTATCTGAGCGGGCTGCTCGGTTTTATCCGATATCTTTCCACTGAGAAGAACCGATATCTGGCGGCTGTAATTGTCTGTTTCCTGGCGGGGCTCCTCTCAAAACCGGCTGCAGTGACTCTTCCTGTGGTAATGGCCGCATGGATGATTGCCACTAATCAAAGATCGTGGAAAGGCTATTATCTCCTGGCACTGCTTGTCACCTGTGCGGTTGGATGGGGAGTTTACGTGATATCCACTGAGGTGTCCTATCCCGGAGTTGTCCCGAATCTCGAACACCGCCCGCTGTTGGCTGCAGCATCTATCTGGTTTTATCTTTCAAAGTTCTTCTATCCCGTAAACCTGGTGCTCGTTTACCCCCGTTGGAATGTTGCCGATCATGTTGTGGAATTCTCTGCTTTACTCGTTGCGCTCATCTTGATGGTGGGAGCTGTTGTGTATTATCGGCGGAGAATTGAATCCGCCATCCTCTTCGGACTGTTCTTTTTTTTGGTCAATCTCCTTCCCGTATCGGGACTGGTCGCCTTCGGCCATATGGGTCATTCTTTTGTTGCGGATCATTTCATGTATCTGCCTATGGTGGGGCTTGCCATCGTGGTCTCGCAGATTGCCCAGGAGCTTCTCAGTCGCCTCGCCGGTCGCAGATGGCTCAATGAAGGACTTACAGCAGTGCTGTACGCCCTGGTGTGTGTGCTTGCTCTGTTATCCGTTCAGCAGGGATTCCTGTGGCGCGACCCGGCTGCCCTTTGGGAGGCAACCCTGAAGATCACGAAGACCTCTGCTGCTGCATATTGCAATTATGGTTCCGAGCTGATGAAACGGGGCGATTATAGCCGAGCTCTGGAGTACTTCGGCAGGGCCGCTGAGCTTGCACCGTCGCTCGATGTGGCGTACATAAACATGGCGCGATCCTACCATGCTCTGGGAGATCGAGAGAATGCACGTTTCATGTTCAAGAGGACCGTTGAAGTTAGTCCCAAGCATCCGGGAGCCCGGACCATGTTGGCTGCGATGCTCAGAGAAGAAGGTAGGTACCAGGAAGCTTTGGAATTCTCACGGGAATCGGTGAATGCTTCTCCTGCGGACCCGGTGCTCTGGAACGATCTCGGAATTTCTCTGTTCAGAGCCGGGCAGACGGATCAAGCCCTTGCAGCCTTTGATAAGGCTACCGAATTGGATGGTTTTTTCGCCAATCCCTACATTCACCGGGCTGCAATTCTCCTGGGTGGACAGGAAAACACCGACACTGCCGTCCAGCTCCTCACAAAGGCTTTGACCCTTGCTTCGAGTCCTGAGGCACACCGCTTGCTCGGTATCGCACATGCGCGCAAGGGAGATTCCCGAACCAGTCTCGAAGAATTTGTGAAAGCCTATACAGTTCAGCCGGATCTTCCGGGATTGCGCGAGAACATGGCCCAATTGCTACTGGATATCGGACAAATCGAAGCAGCGGAAGAACTCTGCGACGAAGCCGAGAAATCGGGCAAACCGTGCTCCAAAGATATTACTGAGCGATTGAAAACTGCCCGGTCCGAAAGAAAATAAATAGCGATTACAATCTGTAGACAGCCAGAACTATTGTGTAGAACGAACGGACTTATTGATGCCATCTTGCTTTCAAGATGCTTACTGCACTGACCTCGCTCCGCAGGTCAGTGGCGCCCCCGTACCGAGATCGACCGCGGTTCCGGGTGCCACGGATCTGTCCCGGCAGGTCCGTGCTGCCGCCTCAGCAAGAACTATCTTGACTGCAACTCCTTATAACCATTAGTATTCTCAAATTATTCGACGCACTGATGGTAAGACCCTTCGTACGGGCCGCAAGAAACCATGAACCGCACCTGTAGACTCCTTGTAGAGCGATTGCTAAGAATTCTGACGCTTATCCTCCGCTCGTATACAAGATATCAGTGGAGACCAGCGTCCCTGCCGGTCCATGCTATCCATATCATTGATCATGTTGAAGATGTGCCGGCACGGAGGCCGGCACCCACCAATACTGCCAGTCCTCAATCGGACTTATACCATTTTGGGTTCAAGATGCTTACTGCACTGACTTGGCTCCGCAGGTCAGTGGCACCTCCGTACCGGGACCGACAGAGGTTTTGGGTGCCATGGACCTGCTCTGCAGGTCCATGCTTCCGCCTCAGTAAGAACTATCTTGATTGCAGGTCCGTATTAATTCTGGCAATTCTTGTAATTGTTGCATTCCTGTTGCATCCGGCAATACTGCGGGCCCATGAACCAGGTATTTCCGATCCGGTTGCCAACAGTGCCCGCGGGTTTATCGCGTCAAACATCCTTGCGATACCCGGAATAGCTGACTTGCCTCGGATAGCTTTGAGCGAAGTCAAATATATTCCGTCACTCAAATCAGGATATCGGAGAATGGGGATGTTCGTGAGCGTCCCTGTTCCCTTCGAAGTCTCTGTCCCGGGAACGGAGAGTTATAAAGGAGATTCCGTGAATCTCGGGCTTCCGGACGTGAATCTCTGGATTATCGAGGCCGGAATTGAAGCACGAATCACTCCGACTCTTAAACTGTTCGTGAGCGGCGCAGGCAATCTTGTTCAGAATCTCGCCACTTCTTTCACCGGGTATGTTGACAGCGAACCCGAGACTCGTTTGCGAAGAAAATACCCGCTGGATTGGCTGGAAGTGGAAGGAGGTTTTGTATACTATTTCCGCCCTTCTATCGGCCTTGTGGCAGGATTGAAATGGGATCATTTCGATATGACTGTCAAAGAACCCGAAGTGCTGAGCCGCGTGAACGTGGGATCTTACAGGAACGTGAGCCTCCTTGCCAGCGACGTTCTGAGCGATCTCGTGTTGCCGTATTTGGGTGTGGAATACGCGGGGGAGGCTCTGAAACTGAGGCTCATCGGAAATGTCCTGGGTTCGGCCAAAGTAAAGGTAGGTACCCGGTTCAGAGCTGATATCGCGCCCGCGTACAATTTCCTGGCGCAAAACATCATCACCATGAACAGTATGGCTTACTTTTTCGAGGCGGGCGCCGAGTATCGCATATCCATGGCGGCAGGTACCCATCTGAGTCTCTGGGGTAAAGGCGGCTGGATGACCGCAAGCGGCGGAGGACGTCTCGAGAGCGGTTACAGCACTACCCACCCCAATTTGGTTTTCGGGATACTTCAAGACCGCGATGTGGTTTACAGAAGATACAATCTGGCCGGTGGCGTGGCGATCAATCTATCATTTTAAATAATTCAAAACTGTCGATTCATGTAGATTCTCAAGATAAAGTCTAAAGTCCCAGGGCATAGACCGTCTCATCAAGAATCGCAGATCGGATTCGTGGCTTGATAGTGTCTGATATTACGAGATCGACTGGACGGTCAAATAGACGTTCCAGGAAGAATTTCAGATCGAAATAGTTGTCAAATGTGGCGCTCTCAAATTCCACGAGGAAATCCATGTCGCTGGCTTCCTGCTGTTCCCCCCGGGCATATGAGCCGAAAATTCCGAGGCGCAGCACACCGAAGTTCCGGATAATCTCTCGGTTTTCTTCTAATTTGTTTAGAATTTCATCACGGTTCATTGCTGCCACACGGTCCTCTTGTCTGCTCTGGATCTCATAGCCTTCAGAACGAGACTTTCATGTAAAAAGGCCGGAAGTGCGCTCAATCCACAACCTGGATATCTTCACAGGATTCCACGAATGCCCGAATTATCTGGCTTTCCGAGAGTTGTTGGCGCTCCTCGAGCTGTCCTTTTGTGATAAGTCCGGCATTCATCAGGTAACCCAAAACAGTGTCGAATTCTTGCGCGGTAAGACCGTATTTCGTTGTCAACTCGAAATCCGTTTTTCCGGATTTGATATCCGTGACAAGTTCCTTTGCCTTTATGGTGCGCTTCTTATCCATGACCTCTCCCCCTTCACCCATAATTACATCATGGACTGCTCGAGTCGAACAGATCTTAATTCTGTTTGGGGCATTCGGCAATTCAAACTGATAGTGTGAGCTCTTTTTGTTGAGGCAATTGCAAATACAGGATTCTGCCGTACAGTGATTCTCAAGGAGAGAGCTGCATGGAACTTTTGCCCGCGGGCCGTTGTATATGTACGTAAAAAGAGAAAGGTCTGCTCATGAACGACTTGGATCTCATGCTTGAAGAAAAGAAGGTGCTGAGGATTCAATTGCAGCAAATGCGGGATATGGACGAAAGTTCAGGATCCCAATTGAATCCCAGGCAAATAGACGAATTAAAATTGAATATGCGAATGGCTGAAGCACGACTTACCGAGCTTGATCAAATTATAGATGAAGTTTCCAGAAAGAAAGCTAATCCTGACGATCAGGAACAGTAATTCCTTTCGTCAGTCTGTCATATCGTTGATTTCCGGCTTCCCCGAGCGGAGGCCGGGAATTCCTTTCTTGTTCCACACACCCTTGCCTCTAAACTCCCTAGGATATTTGTTCCTCTTTATAACACCATCATGACGTTTACGGCTAAATACATTAAATTATGATCCTAAATTATCTCAGTATATTATAATAAGGTAGGTGATATCATTTCGCCAATAATTATATAAAAACCGGAAGGTCCGGCAGATACGCCGGACCCTACCTATCATCCGGTAGTGGCCGGCTTCCGTGCCAGCCAAATGGGCTCATACAAGCGAATTGGTATGAGGCATCCTTTGTGCTAACAGTCATATGATTCAACCTTGATTCTAGCGAGAAGAGGAATGCTCCAATAAGTCGTTCGGGGTGTCCTTCCAAAAGAGTGCTCTTAAAGCAGAGGTTCTCTCATGTCCTGATTGAAAGCGATTCTTCGGCTATCTTTTTCTTAGCGGATTTTTCATTGTTGTTGACATGCGAGTTGACCGGACGCTATCTTTTCTTCTGGTACCTATAGAATCCCAAAATGTAGAAGATGCGGGCCGTTTTTCAGTTTGTGATCTTAACGACACATAAACGTTGATTATTCATGATCTTGAGGGAACTACACCATGGCAGAATACAAAGCTTCCTCTCCAAATTGCGAACTCATTGGAGGCATGATTGCGTCACTTTGGGCGGCGTTTCCGGAAAATTTCCAGGGAGCAATCAAGAATGTCCTTGTCAAGCACGGGGTTGCAGATATTCAACCTGATAAATGGTATTTGCTTCAGCCGGTTCTGGATGCTCTGAAGGAACTTGAGACATCCTTCGGCCATCACCTTCTATCGCAAGTCGGTGAACAGGCTGCCTTAAGAGCGCCGGTTCCGCCGGAGATTAAAACTTTCAAAGAGTGTCTCGTCAACATGAACGCCACGCTCCAGAAAATTCACCGCGGGGGGAGCGCAGGGGGATATGACGTTCAGGAGGATGACGCACCGGGAGGGCTTCAGCGGTTCCGAGTAACAGCTTCGACTCCGTTTCCGTGTTCACTGACGAGAGGATATCTGGAGAGTTTTGCCAAGCGGTTCGGGCCCGCGGAGACAACAGAGATTCTTGTGAGACACGACGAGCAAAAGCCTTGTCGAAGAAACGGTGCAGATACATGCACCTATTACGTTACCATGCTGTAAGTGCAATGAAATTCCAAGTCGGACTAGTTGTTCGCAGTTCATCTCAACAAATAATTGCGGATCACTGAAAGAGCATTTCGTCCGGTAATTGTTCTGCGAGGAGTGGCATCGCTTCGCTCCTTGCAATGACAGTCATTGAATTATTGTAGCAGGTGACATTATTTCTGACCTTTGAACACCCTGCCGTTTACAAGGAACGGTAAGGCAGCTCGGCGCCCCTGGCAGACCTGACTACTCGCTTTGTTTACCAAATGTGCTGACACGAAGGCCGGCACCCACCAATTTTCGAGAAGCGCTTTTCGCCCCAATTGTCCGACCGATCGTCAGTTGATGCCTATGCCCCACCCGGGTGGAAAGCGGGAGATCGTTGGAAATAATTCCTTCTCTTTGTTCCGGATGGCTATATACTAGAGTGAGAGTACTCCATTCGGTCCCACAAACCTGAGAGGGGGTAGTCGACCATGGCTGTCAAAGTGTTAACCACTCGGAAATTCAAGAAAGATAAGGTGGATGAAGGCTACCGGCTCCTGGCACAAATGAGATCTGTGGGCACGCTTCGTGCCGGTTATGTAACCGGGCACACACTCATTTCTGTGGAAGAACCCAATAAGCTTATGGTGATAAGCACATGGACCGATATGAGGGGGTGGCAAGCCTGGCTGGCAAGTGAACAGAGACAAGCTTTTGCAAAGAAAATAGCTCAATTGCTGGAGGCTCCTGAACACGTGGAAATCTATACCGTAGGGCAAAAAGAATCCGAAGGAGCAGATCTGGCATAATAATAGCGAACTCCATGAATCACTCATGAAAAAGCATATTTCGATTCTGAATTGGTTCGTGCTATTCTCTCCGAAGAAGATTCGGCACTGAAGGCTGGATCGGAATTCTCACTAGTTCCCGGTAATCGAGAATCATCATGGTTCACCACAAGCACGACTGCAATTATCCTCTCATTCGAGTTCTGCCGAGATCGGTTCACACGATGGCTCTGATAGTCTGGTACGATGGCGACCCCGAAAGCATCACTTACAAGCAGCCGTTGGACCGCTGTCCCGGTTGCGGACAAGATCTGAGGGCACATTCTTCCGAATTATCAGGCCCTCTCAAGTGATGTGTTCGGATCGGATTCCGAATGAGATGAGAGATAAAAAAAGTGTCAAGAATACGAAAAAAACGCATGAAGCCTCGAGCTTGGCTGGTCCGTTCCATGAGACTCCATACAAAACCGGGGGCTCACGCGGACCGCAAGAAAGACCGGAACAAGCGAGCTTGCCGTGAAATCCTGGAGCTGGATCGAAATTGGGAACAGCCGCGGGATGAAGACTGAAAAGCCTATTTTCATATCATCACCTGCTCGGGACAAAATATGAACGGAAGAACAACGCGAATGTCTACGCCTGAAGCGCACCTGGAACTGACGCTCATGAGTTCCAGGGTGGCAGGTCTTTTTGAAGAAGCATTTTTCGATCGGTTCAGACGGCGGCATCTAACGGACTCGGACGTGTTGACTTCACTAGGTGCGCTTATCCGTGAAACACGGGTATGCGGCGGAACTTCCGTGGCTTTCGGCAAAGTGATCGTAAGCGAAATCCTTGAATTTCTCGAACGAGACCCGGAATTCCCCTCCGGACTGCAACTTGAGTGTTCTTTGAAATCATTGAGCCGCATGGTTCCCTCTCTAGCGCCTAAACTTGCTCCGATCAGCATTGTGGTGGAAAGCAAATCGTTCGGAAAGCTCTATCAAGCCACGCGATTCACGGAAGATCTCCAGCGTCGGGCAGACATTTTCTTCAACCCTCTTGCTGATATCCTGAATCTTACCCGGGACATGATCCTGGGTGACGATTCATGCAAATTGCCCGGATTTGAGGAACCGACTCCATTCGACCTCGATCTTTCGGAGAATCCCTTCGATCTGGAAGACGCTACTGAAGTCAATCCGGTTCATTCCGGAATCGTGAAGTTTCTCATCAGGCTTTCTCTGGCAGAAGGGGATCTCCATGATGCAGAGCACAGATTCATCTCTTCTGCGATGGACAAACTTGGAGAAGCTCTCTCTCAATCACAAATGGATCGTATGGTGTCCAAAGCATCCACCGAATCCATGGAACAGATACTCAGCATATTCGAATATCAATCGGATGTTTTCAAGGAAAAGCTTCTCATGGCTGGGATGCTTCTTACCGCTTCGGACGGCCAGGTAAAGAGCCTGGAAAAGAAACTCCTGGTGCAAGCAGCTACATGGCTTGGAATTTCGCGCTCCAGATATTCCGAAATAGGCTCGGACGCTATTCGATTGATAAAGCAAGGCTCCCCTGCTCTTGGGGAAATCCTCACAGAATCCGGAAAGCATGCCGGAAAACTTCTGAGTTCATCGCTGTCGACTCCCTTGCCCCAACGCAATGAGCAAATGCTTCAGATACCGGATAAGCAGGAAAGACCGGTTTCAGAAATTCCTCCGACTACCGGCTCCCTGCAGATCACTTCCGATCCGAATCCTCCGAAGACACGGCCAAAACCTGACCTGCCACTCTCCAGGCCTCGTCCAAAAATCTCTGAAACACCTCCAGCGGCCAAACCGAATCCTGCGAAGATGTGGTGGTGTCCCGCCTGCAATCTTCCCCAGTTTTTTCAGTTCGACGAATGTCCCCAGTGCGGCGTTATTGTCTCCAAATATCGGGGAGCAGCTTCACGTCAGGTGGACGATCTTTCCGAGGATATGATCGAGATTCCGCCTGCGGAATCTAACGAAGAAGATATCCGCGAACCTGTTTTTGAATCTCACGATACACGACCAGGGAGATGTACGGCTTGCCATCATCCGCTGCTGCAGACTGCGAAGTTTTGCCCCATGTGCGGCACCAGAACCAACTCATCCGATTCGCGGTGAAGAAGCAATGACGGAGTCCATGTGACGGATCAACTGAGTTTGTCCCGATTGGTTCAGTGATTAATTTATATAGTGAAGTTGACGACAAACAGGATCGATAATCATGAAGGCTTCTGTTACCGCCTTTCTATTGCTGCTCTGTTTCGGAAACTCCGGTTCCGCGGATTCCGTGATATCACTATCCTCGAACTCGACAATATCGGGTTATACACGACTTGCACAGCAACAGCCCATTGACACGCGGCAGTGGGCCGTTAATCCTCCTCAGCTTCCCAGTGGTACTCCTCAATTACCCAGCCAGCGTACTTACCCGCTGGATCAGTATGGTCGAGAAATTACTCCGGGTAATCCTGAGTACCGGAGTCACCGGAAAGATGGAAGAGCCTATCGGTATGGACAGTATTCACCGTACGGGTACGGACGATTCGGGTACTATCCTTATGGTTATGGCAAGTATGGGAGGTATATTCCCTTCAACTATTATCCCCGTTCGTACAGCTACCGAAAAAAGAAATAACGTTCCAGCAGGGCAAAAGACCAGTATCCTGACGACATCAGTATTCTTTTGATTTGTAGAATGCTTGTAAACATTTTTTTGTTTGAACCTGCGCGATATCCACAGAGGATTCGCAGACTGATAGTCCGAGAACTTTTTTTTCAGCAGTTCCTTCCGATTTTGCTTTTCTATTGGGAAACATATAAGATGCCCGGCACCCCGGCAGAAGTGAAAAACACCGAGCACTGATGCGAAGGTCGCGCGAGGTGAACGAGCACTCATGCTGAGGGTGGTTCTCTGCTATCAGCGTGACGGGAGCTGCCTTTCCTTCGCAAACGGAACATAAGGAATTACTTTTAAGACTATCTATAAGAGGAGTCATCGAACCGGTGACCACGGATTTGCATAATTGGACCCGGTGCGGCTCCGGATTCATGAGAGAGGAGAAAAGGATGTCAGAAGCAAAATCAGGGGATAAAGTTTCAGTGCACTATACTGCAAAACTGGACGACGGATCCGTATTTGACAGTTCCTCCGGTCGCGATCCCCTTGAATTCACCATCGGTGAGGGCCAGGTTATTCCTGGCTTCGAGGAAGCAGTTGTCGGAATGAATCCCGGAGAAACCAAATCCGCGCAAATTGCCCCACAGAATGCATACGGAGAACGGCACGACGAGATGATCATTGTCGTTGATCGGAAGCGCTTGCCCGAAGGCATGAACCCCGAACTCGGCCAACAGGTTGAAGTGCATCGTCCGGACGGATACGTCTTTATCGCGATTGTCACTGACGTGACGGATGGTACGGTTACGCTCGACGCAAATCATCCCCTTGCAGGAAAAAACCTGAATTTTGATATAGAGCTTGTAAATATACTTTAACGGATGAACATACGGTTCGATAGGTTTATCGGCCTTTGGTGAATGAATCTCCCGGAGGCCGATTCGTTTTTTATGAGCCCCCCACCTTTCCGTTCGATCCGGTCTCTCAAATTCGAGGAGTTCGGCAGTTTCCCGATTGTACTACGGGTATGCCGCGAGCAAGAGAAGTCACCCAGAAGCCTTCGCAAACCGGTTCGCGGTTATACGAGATGTTTGGCCGATCGATGATGTCTGTCAATATTTGTGCTCTGGAGCGGTGTCCCTGCCTTTTCCAAGCGCGTCGAAGAGACGAGAAGAATTGATGCACCGTCGAATCATCCCTATTCTTCCCATAATGCATGCTCAAATCCCTTGATCATCATAGGTTAGGCTGGAAACCAAGACTAACAATAAGGCTACTCAACTATGTGGAAGCTAAGAGTTGCCATCTTTTATTAAAGTGGTTTCTAAATTGACAACAAGAGATCAGATGTGTATGTTGAGGAACGTTTTTTACATCTTTATTTGCCGGTTTTTATCCGGTTTGCCATTGAGTCCGGCGAGGGTAGAGGGGTTAGGGTCGGACTCTTTCCATTTATTGTCCCCACCAAATCAGACATCTAAGATTCAGCCGCATCAGAAGCTATCGTTGAGATATTTTGGCGCGCTCGACACAGTAACAGAGTTGTCTTTCTCTCTTTCCAATCCCTTTATGACCAAGTGAATTCCTCAAATCGTAAACAATGCACCCATGCACAGCACTCTTATTCAAGTAATAGTTGACATAATGCGTCTATATTGGTACACTGAAGTTACCAACCAGCTTTCGAGGCTGCGCATGGCAGAAAACCCGGCGCTCCTACCTGACCCCGCTCCGGGTTTTCATTTTTTGTGCAACCTTCCTTTTACAGATTCTCGCTATACCATGCAATACTTTGAGCCAGTCCGGGACGCAAGTCGAAGTCCGCTTTGAATCCCAACATCTTTTCCGCAAGACTTGTATCTGCTGAAGAATGCATTACATCCCCAGCTCTTGGGGACTCGAAACGAGGTTCAATGTTTTTTCCTAGAAGTTCCTGCAATGCCGAAAGCAGCTCAAGGAGAGTCGCCTGAGTTCCACATCCTATGTTGAAGGATCTTCCACAGGCGAAGGGAGGCGCTTCCAATGCAAGAATATTGGCACGTACCACGTCCTTCACAAAGGTAAAATCTCTGCTCTGAAGCCCGGTTCCATAAATAACCGGCTGGTTTTCCTTAAGTAATGCAGTGACAAAGCGGGGAATGACCGCAGCATATTCGGACTCAGGATCTTGTCTGGGGCCGTACACGTTAAAATAACGCAGACCGATTGTCTCGAAACCATAAAGCCCCATGAACAATCGCCCGTACTCCTCGTTGACCCTTTTTGTGAGTGCGTACGGGGACAGGGTCAAGCCTTCCTCCCCTTCCCTTTTGGGTAGCAATTCACTATTTCCGTACACGGAAGACGAGGATGCATACACTACCCGCGAGACTCCGGCATCCCGGGCTGCCTGAAGAATATTCAAGGTACCATCTGCATTTACCTGCTGAGTGGTCACAGGATCGGCAACGGATCTGGGAACGCTTCCAAGCGCAGCCTGGTGGAAAACTGCGTCCACACGTTCCATTGCTGTCTGCACAATCTTCCTGTCTCGTATATCCCCCAGGACGAACTCGAAATCACGGTGCGCATTCCATTGCCCATTCCCGAGTCCCATGAGATTTTCCTGCTTCCCGGTGCTCATGTCGTCCAGCACGCGGACCGCTTCGCCTCTCTCCAAAAGGCCTTCCACGAGGTGGCTTGCAATAAATCCCGCACCTCCCGTCACGAGTATGAGCCGTCGGCTCTTATTCATTGTCATAGAAAGTTCTTCCCTTCAGAATCGTATCCGCTTTGATTTACGTCCGCGATATGGTTATTCGCTTGCGCACCCGAATCGGGGGTCGGATTACAAAGCGCAAGGGACATATTTTCCACAAACCTCGGTATCGGATCAACTACTATGTCATCAGACGACGCTTTTGACGAAGTCCAGGACATGATACTCCAGGACGCTGCAAAAGTCTTTTCCCACCGATTGATAGAAATGTATGAGACGGAGATAACAGCATCAACGCAATTTCTCTGTTCAAAAATTCTTCGACTTCCTTTCGGGGTTGAACAGTCTATTTAGCTGTTTTTTATCGTATCTTGCCCAACTCAGTCTCCGACTGTTGCCTTCTCACCTTCATCGATAGACGAGAAATTCGTGATCTTCACTTTACCATCGGGGAAACGAGCCACGATATCGAGAGTCCCTCCCATTGCCTCAATCGTCGCTCTTAGCGTTGAGATATAGATATCGGTGCGTTTCTCCAGTTTGGCTACGTTAGGTTGTTTGATGTGTAACGCCTCAGCAAGCTTCTCTTGAGAGATTCCCCGCGCTCGTCTCAATTCGTGCAGTGCCATTTCAGCAACCATTTTTCGATAGCGCACATCGGAGCGGGCGATTGCTTTGGCGGACATCTTGGCTTCAAGCTCAGCAAATTTACGAGCCATTTTTTGAGCGCTCCTTCTTCAGTGTCAGCAGAAAAGCAGAAGAGTCACCGAAATTGATATTGTAGAAAGAACGGTAGACAAGATAATTGACGAACTTGCCAGATCCGTGTTGCTGTTAAGTTGCTGTGAAAGAATGTAATTCGCCGGAGAAGTGGGAAGCGAAAAATATATCATGGCTATGCATGCTGCAGATCCTGATACGTTCAACAATTTAATGAGCGCGTAACCGGTAACTGGCATCAGAACCAACTTGAATACCGCCGCGATCAGCGCCGGACGCAGGTGACCTCCGAGTTTCGCCAGAGTCAGCGATCCACCGATTGATACAAGAGCCATGGGCAAAGCCAGCATTGCCATGAACGCCAGGGTATTGTCCACGAAGATCGGAAAAGGCATACGTAACTGTGAATACGCCATCCCGAGGGCGCACGCTATGATCAACGGATTGGAAATTATGGATTTCAGCAGGATGCGCAGTCTTCTGTTCCATGAGTATGATTCACCGGAAAACCAGATCAGGGTCGAAACTGCCAGCACGTTGATGATCGGAATGAGAAAACCCACAAGCACACCGAACGCGCGGACTGAATCTTCACCAAGGGATGCGAGAATGACCGCAATCCCTATGTACGTATTGAAACGAAAACACCCCTGAGAGAAAGCCCCCACGTCCCGATCCGGTACCCGGACTGCGTACACGAAAACAAGCGACAGCACAAACACGATAACCACAGCGCCGATTGTCACAGTTATAAGATTCGCGTCCAGACCAAGCGAAGGGGCAGGTTTTCCGATTTTCCAGAAAAGCAGTGCAGGGAAAAAAATGAAATAGACGAGCCTGTCCGAGACCTGCAGGAACGCTTCGTCCACCATTGCCATCCTCTTCAGGACGTAGCCCAAGGCAATGAGCGCAAATATCGGAACTACACTGTTGAGAATGTGAATCAGGGGGGAGACCTCACGCGCGGGACAGAGTGAACGTCTTGCCATTCTAGACTACAAATGTTCAGAAAAGAATCATTACAATGTTCGCGCTACTACAGGAGTTGCGATTTCAAGACGCGCATTCCCCTGGCGTTGAACCTCAATTTGGCGATGAAGCATAATTCAAGAGATCTAATCTCCAGCTATTTGATAGTGAAAATCCCATCACGAACTACCGACTTTCCCCTGGCGTTAAACACCGCGAAGAGAAACGTATTCTCATTTTCTGACTGGTAACAGATGATAGTAAGCGTTTCCCCCGGAAAAATAGGCTTGCCGAAATGACAAGCTACTGAGGCCAGTTGAGCGATGTCATTGTCAACCAGTCGTTTGGAGAGAGCGTTACAGATCATGGCCAAGGCACAGTTTCCATGCATGACGGTACGCGGGAGTCCGGCCATTCGGGCAAGGACTCCACTGGTGTGGATGAAATTGTTGTCACCGCTGGCCTTGGCATACAAAAGTTCCTGCCCCTTTGCAGTAGGAAGCAAAAGGCGAAACGCCTCGGGTCTGGCTTTTTCCTCTGATTGCCGGAGTATCTCGGTCCGGACCTTCGATTTTACCAGAAATCCGATGTTCCCTTGTACGACGATCTGATCTTTAACCCGGCTTGTTCCAGATATCTCGATGATTTCACCCTTTGGTGCAAAGCAAATATTTTCTATTCGTCCCTGGACAGATACTTCGTCTCCTTCCCGGATGGGCGCAAACCAAGTCACTGATTGGGAGACTTGAACTGTTTTCAATAGGTTCAGTTTGAGGAATGGATGAGCCCAGATATCTTTCACCAGTGGAATGACCAGCTTCCCAATGAAGAACGGCGGCGCCGGGGCCTGAATTAAATTGTAAGCAGGATTTTCGTCGCGGGTAGCCCGAGCGAACTCTGCTATAGCCTCGCGGGTCACTGGTGGGAATTTCTGTTCCACGGCATGCCCGATCATGGCACGGTTCATTTCATGTGAGCGTGCGTTCCGTATCATGGATATGAGTAACTGCATGGTAGAAGTGGACATTATTCTCTTCCTTGGTTGTGTCCGGTTCTTTAACTGAAAGAATAGGCACCTGACTTCCAGCCCTTTTTTTGTTGACACACATCCTATGTCGCCCTAATAAATAAGTAAAATATATTGATCTTATAGAAATGATAAGCTGTTCTTATGGTGGGAAGATGGGTACTCTCGAGATACGGCATCTCAGGTTGGTCAAGGCCCTGACGGAGACCGAAAATCTTACGCGTGCAGCCAAAAAGCTCCACGTGTCTCAACCGGCACTGAGCCAACAGTTGCGGGAACTGGAAGATCGTCTCGGCGCCGTACTTTTTGAACGCACCGGAAAAAAGATGATCGCCACCCGAATGGGCCGATGGGTGCTGCAAGCGGCTGAAAAAGTTTTAACAGAGCTTGACCGAGTGGAGCGCGACATTGCCAAGGCCGTGCATGGCGAGGCCGGCACGATACGGGTCGGAGTGCATTGTGTGTTGAGTTTGCAGTGGCTCCCCAACATCATGCGCAGATTTAGCGACATGTATCCCCAGGTGGAACTCGTGCTCAACAACTCTCACACATTTATCCGCGACCTGAAATCCGATGCCTTTGACCTGGTGATCACCGCATTTCCGATCGATCATCCCCAAATGACATATTTGAAACTCTTTGAAGATGAAATCGTTGCAGTTTCATCGCCCCCTCATCCCATGAGCACCAAGAAAACGGTACGCGAGCCCGATTTTGAGGGTGTGACCATGATTTCTCTCGTGGAGAAGTCCAAAGATTTGCTCTACCAACACTATCTTGTACCGGCCGGAGTCCAAATTCGCCAGTTCATGACTATTGAGCAACCCCAAGCAATCATCGATCTGGTCCGTTCAGGTTTCGGGATCGCCATATTTCCCCGCTGGTCTGTGCAAAAATTTCTGAAAAGCGGCGAACTCTGCGCGTCTTTGCTGGGACAAGGTGGGGTGCGGCTCGAGTGGCGCGCTGTTTACCTGAAATCAAAGCAATTTCAGGTTTATCAGCAGGAATTCTTAAAACTGCTTGCCGACGATCCGCTTGCGGCCTTACTGCAACAATGATTCATCGCCGAAAAGTGAGAAAGTGCAGTCAAGCTCAGTTAGAGCAAGTGTGTAAAGCAGTGTCCAGTTGAGGAAAGCACTTCTCCTCAATTGGTAGGTGCCGTGCCTCCGTGCCGGCACATTTTTCAAATACAAATCAACTAGTTCGGGCCGGCAGGGACGCCGGCCCCTACCGTTCATTAAGGCAGAATGTGCTCAAAAGGTCAGAAAGTATGTCATCTGCCATAACTCGGGAAATTCACAGAACCATGACCAATCGTGACTCAAAACGGCCGATTAGAAAAAGGTCGTTGTTGCACCGTAATCGGCCATGGTTGTTCTCCAGGTGATCGTTGCCCGCTAAGTATTTTTGTTGTCCGAAGTGAGCTAGGGCAAAGCCTGCCTGTCATCACCAGTATTTGGCATTTCAGCTTTCAAGAAACGCGGTGAATGCTTTGTGGCACATCCACACGTCTTCTTTTGCGCTCACTTCCAGAGGGGAATGCATACTGAGGACAGGAGGACCGCAGTCGATAACGTCTGCACCGGTCATTGCGAGAAATTTTGCCACCGTGCCGCCCCCGCCTTCGTCAATTTTTCCCATTCCTGCGGCTTGCCATATGACGCCGTTGTCATTGAAAAGCTTGCGAATCCAGGATGCGAATTCCGCGTTCGCGTCGGACGCGTTATATTTTCCGCCATGTCCGGTGTACTTGTGAACAGTCACCCCGTACCCGATTCGGGCACTGTTCCGGCGCTCGTATACATCCGAATACGTAGGGTCGAACGCTGCGGCAACGTCCCCTGAAATGGCCTTGCTGTTCATGAACACCTGATACAGGTTCCTCGCAGAAGGCTCTACTCCGGTGAGCTGCATGAGATCCATGACGAATGTTTCCAGAAAAGGCGATCGAGCGCTTGTGTTGCCTTCGCTCCCGATCTCTTCTTTGTCGTAAAAGACTGCAATCGCTGTGTGTTCGGGATTTGCAGTATTCATGATGGCAGTAAAACAGGTGTACGCGCATGCGCGATCGTCCTGCCCGTACCCTGCGATCAGGCTTCTATCGATTCCGGCATCTCTGGCCGGATCCGCGGGAACAAACTGCAGTTCCGCGCTGGTGAAGTCCTCTTCTGTAATACCGTATTTCTGGTTGAGAAGCTGGAGTACCGCAAGCTTTACTCTTTCGTCCGCGTCTTTCTCTCCATAGGGCAGCGTGCCCATGACCACATTCAGGTTTTCTCCCGGCACGAACTCGTTCGCTTTCTGTTCCATCTGCTTCCGCGCAAGGTGCGGCAGTAAATCGGTGATCGTAAAGACCGGATCTTCGGGATTGATGCCGACTTTCACGTCCATGACCGAACCGTCTCCGAGAATGATGGTTCCGCAGAGCGCAAGCGGCCGAGCGAGCCACTGATATTTCTTGATTCCGCCGTAATACTGGGTTTTGAGAAACGCCACTCCGGTCTCTTCGTACAAGGGATTGGGTTTCAGATCCAGCCTGGGGCAGTCCACATGCGCGCACACCAGGCGAAAACCCTCAGTCAGGGGTTTCTTTCCCAGCACTGCCATAACGAGCCCTTTCCCGCGCAAAATCTTGTAGAATTTCGCTCCCTTTGCCCCTTTTGCCCCTTGATTCAACTCTTTGAATTTTTGTGCAACCGCTTTTTCGGCGAACTGCTTGATTGCTTCTCGTTCAGTCCTTGCATCATTCAAAAAAGAGCGAAACTCGTCACCATATTGAAAGGCCTGTTTCTTCTCATCATCAGATAGCTTGTCCCAGACGCGGACAGGCTCCTTGTACAGCTTTTCTTTCAACTCTTTGGCGCTGGTGACGCTTTTCTTCTCAATCTGCTTCTTTCTGGGCATTCGAGGTCCTCACTTACAACTGGATTGTTCTCTCTTGGGTTTGTACGCAGGGAAATCACTGTCCCGCGCTTCTCTCCCGAAGTGTTCGTGGAAAGCTATTCCAATCTACTGCTTTCCGAACTTCCACGGGGGATCCAGAGGATTAAACTGCTCTGACATCGATCGGGGCTCATCCGCGGCGGGTCCCATAGGTCCATGAGCTGCGGCTGCCGCTTTCACGGGAGGATAACTCCGCTTTTCCAGGAATTCCTTGGCGACGTTGATGGGCGTGGCAAAACCGATGCCCTGACTCTTCCAGAGGAGAATCGTGTTAATTCCGATGACCTGTCCTTCCATATTGAACAGGGGGCCACCGGAATTTCCCAAATTCATGGCTGCATCGATTTGAATCAAAGGAGGATATCCCGAACCCGGGACCATCCTTTTCTGAGCACTGACAATCCCGATCATAAGCGATTGACCGATTCCGTAAGGGTTCCCGATTCCCACCACCCATTCTCCGAGTTCTACGGCATCGGAATTACCGAGGGCCACGGGTTGGAGGTTCGTTGCGTCGATTTTCAAGAGAGCGATATCATTTTTCGCATCTTTGAATAATGTTTTGGCAACGAATTTTTTGCCCCCTAGTAATTCGACTTCGGTCTGCGTACCATTGCGTAAAACGTGTTCATTCGTAATAATGTGACCGTTGCTGGAAATGATGAATCCCGAACCGTACCCCAAAGCTTTGCTGGACGGATCGCCGGTAAACCCCAGGGGACCCAGTGAAAAAGACGAACCGGAATCCAGCATACGGATAGATACCACAGAGCGGTTGACTTTCTTTACCAACTCTCTGAGGTCCGGGAACGCCGCGATCCGCGGGATAGCCGGCTCCTGTTCTTGCTTCTGTTCCGGTAATTCGGGTTTGAACGGAATCGGGTTCAATCCTATGCGAGTTCTCTTCGCGGGACCGAGCTCATTGGATTGGATGTTGCCATGATTGAGTCCCGCACCGGAGGGTGTGGCGGCTTTTCGTATAATCGGCTCGTCAGCAGTGGCAAGCCGGAAAGATGACAAGCAAAAAACGAACAGACATGCTATGATAACGATGAATCCGAATCGGAAAACCGTCATACAAAACTCCTTTAAACGGTTTCCGGAAGGCAGCCGTAATCCGGCTATCCGGGAAGTGGATTCGGTATAACCCTGGAAATACGATTGTGTCAACGCTTTTTCTGTCCTTTATCTCGATCTATCGAGATGTTTTTCACATTTGCTCATGTGATTTATTAATTCCCTGTGCTTACTGGAGATGCTCATGTACGAAGTGGAAATTACCGTAAGTTTTTCAGCCGCACACCGCCTCAGAGACTATAACGGCAAATGTGAGCAGCTACACGGACATAATTACAAAATACAGATATCCGCCCGCTCGTCATCCCCTGGAAAGGGCGGAATGGTAATTGACTTTGGAGACCTGAAGAAAGCCGCATACCAGGTACTTGACATATTGGACCACAGGTATCTCAATGATATCAAACCATTTGACGAAATAGAACCCTCGGCCGAAAATATGGCTGCATATATCTTTCGTGAAGTGTCGCAAAAATTGGAGGACCGGGGAGAAATGCTCTATAGCGTTTCCGTTTGGGAATCCGACACTTCGAAAGCTACTTACCTCAAAGATTAGGTACACAAAATGGCAGATCGCAAGAGAGAACGGCACGTTCCGGGCACTCTCCCCGCCAATGGCGATGGAGCTGTGGATTCCGGCAGAGTATTAGCGAATTACGCAAGCCTACCCGACATTCAAAGCCTGCCCGACGAACGAAAGATTCCCATTGATAAAGTGGGTGTGAAAGGCCTGCGATATCCCATTTCCGTAAAGGATCGCCAGAAGGGGCTGCAGCATACGGTCGGGCTGTTCGATCTGTTTGTGAGTCTTCCCCATGATTTCAAAGGCGCCCATATGAGCCGCTTCATAGAGGTGCTCAATGAGTTTAGGGGCGAAATCTCGATGGAGAAGTTTCGCGAAATCCTGGAGAAGATCAAATCGAAATTGAACGCCAAAAGCGCCCATATGAACGTTGAGTTTCCCTATTTCATAGAGAAGAATGCACCGATTACGGGCACCCCGGGACTCATGTCGTACACCTGCTTCATGAGAGGCGCCCTGGCCGAGCGATTCGATCTGATTGTAGGAGTCGAAGTCCCTGTCACGACCGTATGTCCTTGTTCCAAAGAGATTTCCGAGTACGGCGCCCACAATCAAAGGGGAATCGTCAGAGTTCAGTTACGCTTTCGAAAACTGTTCTGGATAGAAGAAATCATTGAAGTTGTTGAATCTTCGGTGAGTTCCGAAATCTATTCGCTCCTGAAACGGCCCGATGAGAAATTCGTAACGGAAAAGGCTTACGAAAATCCGATGTTCGTCGAGGATGTCGTGAGACTGGCACTTTCCCGTTTGCGAGAGAAGAACAATTTCCCCTGGTATAAGATCGAGGTGGAAAATTTTGAGTCCATCCATAATCACAGCGCTTATGCTTCCATAGAAAAGGATTTCTCTCCCGAGCCGGATTGCTTCACTGGAGGATCGTCCATCAGATACAATGGTGCCTTATAGAACGATCCGAATCTTTTTCCTAAAATCAGATACATACCGTAAGATATTACATGCATCCTCTCCATGGTAATTCTTTCGGTTTCATCGGAGTGAAGCCTCGCATACCGCGCAAGCAAGACCGCGGTGAGCGGTCATACGTATTCTCTTGACAATTATCAGTTTTATTTATAATTTTCTGTAACGCTCGATTGTATGTATTCGAGGATATGGGAACAATTCCCGAAAATCTCAATGTTCATTCGGTTGTGACCGCTGCAAGGTCGAGTGTCTCTTCAGGAGGGCTCTTGTTTCTGAGAATCCTTTGTTTTCTTGGGCTGTTCTCCTGTTATACAGGTATGGCATGGGCTCTGGAACCAGTCACATCCAGCGCTGCAGTGAACGCAATGCTCAAGAACATGCACTCGGGACAGATAACGACTCCGCAGATGCGGATCGAAAGAGGAACTGCCTCAGTAATTCCCAATCGGTCCGATGCACGAAAGAACGTTGCCCCCCACGGCATACGTCACAGTCAGCCATCAATTCAGCGTGCTTCGGCCGCTCCCCTCACTCGGACCCTACGCGAACGGGGAATCACAACGGGACTTAAGACACGGCATAATACTGTGGTCCCTCAGGGTGATGCCCGTGGAACGAGAATTGCCGTTCCAAAATTGAGCCCTGTTCCAATTAAGTCATCTGCCCTAGGTTTTCGGCCTGCGGTAAAAGCAAAGGCGCTCTACTGTCTTGATTGTTCCTCGAACAAGATTCTGTTTGCCGAGAACACCTCGGAACCTCTTCCCATCGCGAGTATCACCAAGCTCATCACTGCTATGATAGTCATCGAGGAGATGGAGCTGGAAAAAGTCCTGGAAGTGCCGCAGGACATTCCACTGGTAGAACGGCACGTCGTCGGATTGAAACCCGGAGATCTCCTGAGCGTCAACGACTTGCTTCACGGGATGCTCATAGAATCGGGAAACGATTGTGCGGAAGTCCTCGCTCGAGCTTATCCGAAGGGCGGCAGAGATGGATTCATCGCTGCCATGAATCGGAAAGCCGCTGCCTTGGGTGCATCGACAATGACCTTTTTTACTCCCAGCGGTTTGGACATGAAAGTCACCTTGGGGCGGAAAGAAGGAATGTACCTGGAAGCCCGCAAAGCGAATACTGCCTCCGCGGAAGAAGTTGCCTCAATAGCACGGGAAGCTTTCAAGAACAAGCTCATTTCCAGAATATCCAGCACCAAGAGCTACACTATGCGTACGCGCAATTCCACCCCGCGCGATTATCCTCTCGTATCCAATGACAAACTCTTAAGTCGTAATCTTCCGGTAATCGGAGCGAAGACCGGGTACACAAATCAGGCGGGACGATGCATAGTTGTTCTCTTTAAGGACAAGGACAAAGAGCACATGGTCGTTGTCCTCAATACACCCCACCATTTCAAGGCTGCCGAAAAAGTATACCGCTGGGCGAATAAGCCATTGTAACCACCCATCTCTCCATCTTGTGAAATTATTAAATGGCGCAATATTGCCCCGTTACATCGTAGGCGTTCGTAGAATGCTGGTGAGCGAGACGAACCGCATTGTTGATGCAGAGCGTCTGAATGCTTGTCATTGCGAAGCGAAGCAATCCCCTGAAGGTACGAGCACGTATCAGGAGATTGTCCCGCGAGACGCGGGATCGCTCCGCTCTTCGCAATGACAAGCATGTATAAAATTGCCAAAATTAATGTCCGATTGAGGATAGGAGTCTTGGTGGGTGTCGGCCTCCGTGCCGGCACATCAATGATATCGATAGAATGGACCGGCAGGGAGCAGGGAGCAAGTGTCTCAAAATTCTCGAATGCACCAAAATCGTGCCACGACACTCCATCCGAGTAGGGGCAGACCAATGCGTCTGCCCTTATTTGGGCCTTTTAATGGGCACCCTTACAGTCAGGTCGAAAAGCTGAAGAGAACATCGTGCCACAATCTGAGATGAATTTCGACTTTTGAGACAGTCTAGGGACGCCGGTCCCCACTAATATCTTGTTTTCGAGCGTAGGATAAACGTCAGAATTTTGGGAACCGCCCTAAATTGTTGCTGAACGGTTTAACGAACCAACCCGCCTTCAAGTCAGCACGTAAGACAGATCCAGAGCCCAAAGGGAGCTGATCTAGATGCTCATTCTCGGGAATGAGATGAACATCTAGAAACTTTATTTAAAGAATAATGTTTACGATTTTTCTATCAGCTGACGGAATTTTTCAAACAGGTACCGTGAATCATGCGGGCCGGGTGAAGCTTCTGGATGGTATTGAATTGAAAATAAGGGGTATTTTTTGTGGACCATGCCTTCGACCGTTCCGTCGTTCAAATTTGTGTGGGTAATTTCACATTCGCCTTTGACGGATTCCGGATCTACCGCGAAGTTGTGATTCTGGGACGTTATTTCCACATGGCCGGTTTCGATTCTCCGCACCGGATGGTTTGCTCCGTGGTGCCCGAATGTCAATTTGTACGTTCTTCCGTGAAGCGCCAATCCGAGAATCTGGTGTCCGAGACAAATCCCGAAAATGGGTTTCTTCCCGATAAGATTCCTTACATTCTCAATGAGGTACGGGACCGATTCCGGATCTCCAGGGCCGTTGGAGAGGAATATTCCATCAGGATTATACGCAAGCACTTCATCACTTGAGGCGAACGCCGGAAAAACACGGACCTTCGCTCCCGCGTCCACCAGGAGGCGGAGAATGTTCTGCTTTATGCCCGAATCGTAAGCAGCCACTCGAAAAGTTCCCTCGCGCTTTTCAGGAACAGCGTTCCATTGCCAGGTTCCTTCGTCCCAGTCGTACGGCTCTTTACAACTGACTTCTCTGACGAGATCCAGGCCCTCAATATCCGGATAATCCCGCACTCGCTTCAAGAGCTGATGCTGGTCGTGATCTTCTGTTGAAATGATGCCTTTTTTCGCGCCCGTTTCCCGAATGTTTCGGGTGAGCTTGCGCGTGTCTATTCCATGAATCCCAATGATATCGTGTTTCTTGAGAAACTCTTCGAGATCCTGGTTCTTGCGCCAGTTGCTGGGATGCGGGCAATACTCCTTGATCACAAAACCGGCAAGGTATGGCTCGACCGCTTCATTGTCCTCGAGATTCACCCCTGTGTTACCGATATGAGGATACGTCATGGTCACAATTTGGCCGCGGTAGGACGGATCGGTCAGTATCTCCTGATAACCCGTGATCGCTGTGTTAAAGACTACTTCGCCGACTATTTCTCCTGTAGCTCCCATTGATTTGCCCCGAAAGACAGTTCCGTCGGCAAGCACGAGTGTTGCTTTCATTCTGTATCCTTTCAATACCTTTGAGGGACTTCCTAAGAGGATAGGCATTGACTGTGTTTCAATCGTGGTCCAAAGGAACTATAAACAATAGCCCGGTACTTCATTGCCGGGAATTGCGTATCAGCCGTCCCTTCAGGACTCAAGAATTATTATACTTTTCCCTTGTCCGGTCATGAATCGCCGGTCTATGGCCAACGTTCCTGCGGAACACATGGCGAGAACGCCAAGTTGGCAAATATATTCCTTAAAGGAACCGAATATTCCCAATATCAGCGGAATTCCCGCAATCGTTTCATTCCTTCATCGATCCGTTGGTCGGGTGAAGTCATGGAAATCCTGAAAAACGCTTCCCCCGCGGGACCGTATCCGACGCCGGGAGTTACCACGAGCCCTTTCTTTTCCAGCAGGTCCGCACAAAATTCAACCGACGATGTGTACGTGTCCGGAATTCTCACCCAGAAATAGTAACTTGCACGGGGTAGCTGGAAACGGTACCCGAGTTCGGTCAAAGCCGCAGCTATGCGATCCCGGCGGTTTTTGAAAAGAGCTGTCCGTTCACGAAAAAAAGACTCGACCTGGGGATGCCCGAGTGCACGCGCAGCCACTCTCTGGATGGCCATGAACACGCCGGAATCGAAATTCGATTTCAGAGTGAGAAATGCGTTTATGAGCTCTTTCCCACCTACAACGAATCCAATTCTCCAACCGGTCATATTAAAGGTTTTAGAAAATGAATGGATCTCAATGGCGCGGTCCTTTGCGCCGGGAATCTTCATTATGCTGATCGGTCGGTCTGCTTCCTCAAAATATACTTCAGAATAAGCATTGTCCGATAAGATGACCAGATCGTGCTTTGCTGCAAACTCCACCAACTCTTCAAAGAAGCTTTCGTCCGCAACTGCTGAAGTCGGATTATTCGGGTAATTCACGAACATGATCTTTGCCCGGTCCGCCTCTACGGAATCGATCGCGGAAAGATCCGGTAAGAAACCGCATTCTTCTCTGAGCGGTACGCGTACGACACGGCCCCCGGCAAATCCTATTGCCGCATCGTAGACCGGATAACCGGGATCGGTGACGAGCCCCGAGTCTCCGGGGTCCAGGAACGCGAAGGGGAGATGGGAAACGGCATCTTTGGCGCCAATTGTGGCCATGATGTCTGTTTTGGGGTCGAGTTGCACGGAAAAACGTTTTTCGAACCACGCGGCAACGGATTCGCAAAAATCCGATTCGCCTTTGTAGCTGGGATATACATGATTTCTCGGATCGTGCATTTCCTCCTGCATAAGTTCCAGGACAAAGTCCGGTGTAGGACGATCGGGATCTCCAATCGCAAGCGAAATGACGTCCATGCCTCTCTGCACGGCAGCCTTCCGCTTTTCGTCAATAAGATGAAATAAATAAGGAGGAGTATCGATTACTCGCCTTGAGAACGTCATGTAGACCCTCCGGGAAATGGAATGCTGTCCTGAGCACGCGTACAACCCACTACGCATTGAACTCCAAGGATAAAAAAAGTCGCGCAGGATCGTTCCGGCAGGTGCAAGACAACCTTAATTATTTACACCGGAAAGCAATCAAATTCAAGAAGATCAAGCGCGTAGCGCTTTCCCGTATAGGCCAAAAATCCGGCTTCATAAGGTGTATTCCGGAGCTTTGCAGTCTGGCTCGAAGATCGAAGAAAACGCATTTGACATTCTTCTCGCGCTAACAACTTAGATCCTTTAGTGTCAGAATATTTACGATGTGAAACTCCGATCTGGCAAATCGAGAAAGCAGGGAATGGGTGACAGGCTGACAGAGTCTGTTTCTCTATTCGTCGCGGGGGAATAGCTTATACATTTACCGACGATTCATGGAGGTCTCCGGGAGAATTACCGAGCTATTTTCTCTCGCTACCCGGGGATGAAGAGATAGGATCAAGAGTAATGCCGATGGTCGACAGGGGATTGAATGCTTAGTATTTCAACTGCGCGGCACTTGCATACTCCTTGACTTTAGAAGCACTTTGCCCTTATTTTTCTCAGATATTCTTGAACAGGAAAAATTTTAAATCGTGGTTGCCTTTCCTGAAACAATTCTGCAATGGCTGTGTCTGAATAGCGTAGGTTTGATCATAGTGTCGGTATTAGGCCACGAGAACGACGATGATAAGGACCTTGTTGTTCAGTCTGTCAAAGGAAGCAGAGAGTCCTTCGATATTCTTGTGGAAAAGTACTCCAAGAAGATTTATAACCTCGCCTACCGATTCGTTGGGGACCCAGAGGAAGCCAACGATCTGGCGCAAGAGATATTCACGGCCGCTTATCAGAATCTGAAAAAGTTTAGAGGAGATGCAAAATTTTCGACATGGCTTTTTCAGATTGCTACAAATCGAGGAAAAAATCGATTCAAATACCTGAAGCGCAGGGGGTACTTTGCGAGCAGAAGCCAGCAGGAACCCGATGACGAACGCGAATCGGCTCAAAAGGCCGTACCTGATTATTCAACCAATCCGGAGACGATGTTAGCCGGTAAACAGATTCAGAAAATCGTCCAGGACGCAATTTCGGATCTGGATCCGGACCATAAAGAAATCGTGATTTTGCGCGATATCGAAGGGTTTTCATATGATGAAATTGCGCAAATCCTCAATCTTCCGGAAGGAACGACCAAGTCACGTCTGCACCGAGCCAGAATGGTCGTAAAAGAGAAATTGAAGAAGGCCCGTCATGAAGCAATGCGAACGAATCGTTGACCTGTTTGGAGAACTTCACGGCGATGAAGTGGATGGCAAGACTAAAATTATGGTCCAAGACCATTTATACAATTGCCCTGGATGCCGTGAAGAATACAAATGGTACGCGTTAACCGTTCAGGCCCTTGGCAGCTTGGAAACCGTAGACCCACCGCCGGACTTTTTAGCTAAACTGCATGCCAGGATCTCCACTGAACCCAACCACTCTTTCAGCTTTATAGAGTTTTTTCGAAACATCTTCGCATCGACCCCTTACATGCCCTTGCCCGCGGGCGTCGCGGCACTTGCGCTTGTCGCGTGCATCGGGCTTGTCGTTTACAAGAGTTCTCTGTCGTTTATGCCCACAGCGAAGCCGGAGGCAATGTCCTCCCATTCGGGAGAAAAGGTCGGAGGGTTGGCGTCACCCATTTCAACTTCAAAGACCACGCCAATCAGCATCTCTTCAGCACCCTCCCTCAAGAACTTCCCCCCCACCATCGCAGAAAGCATAGGCGCAGACAATCTCACCCTTGAAAGTAACAGCATCGACACTGCCATAGAATCCCTCAAGAAAAAAATTCTCCCAAATATTCAGGGCAAGATTGTGGGGGACGAAAAAGGATTTCGTAATGCAGGGGATGTCGTCCTGGCAGTTCTTATCCCTTCCGAATCGTACAGTCGGCTCACCAAGGAACTTGTAGACCACGGAGCATTGGCAGTGGGAGTGGGATCTGACGAAAAACGCTACTCTCCTACACAAAAGGACGGGAACAACGTGCTCCTCTACATCCGATTCGTACACAGACGATAGTCTGCGAACGTTCCGATCGATCACGCGATGGAATGGTCTTCCGTCGCGTTTTTATTTGCTCGATTGTTTTGAGCCTCTGATTCTGCCCCCCCCCCGGGTGGAATTCATGTACCGTCGCGTTGCATCCCCCTCCATTTCCACAAAAAAAATTTTGAGTCGCTTGCGTATGAGGCGGACGATCTGGCATGATCCCCGTTCATTCACCATTCCTTGGTGAAAGGACCAGTCGATCAGGAAGGGATTCTCCATTGAAACTTGGGATAATAGGACTCCCCGGGAGTGGAAAGACAACGGTCTTCAGAGCTCTTACCGGTGGGATAGAGATAGCGGATCGTAAAGGTCACCTTGAGCCTGCATTGGGTGTGGTAAAAGTCTCGGATCCTCGATTGGATTGGCTTGCCGATCACTACAAACCGAAAAAGACCACTCCTGTTCATGTCGAATACATGGATATTCCCGGTGTCAGGAGCGAGGGCAAGGTCCAGCATTCCATCAGCGACAAGATACTTTCTCATACGCGCACTGCGGAGGCACTTCTCCACTGTGTTCGCTTTTACGACTCCGCAATGTCCGGCACAGCAAATCCCCTAAGCGATTACAAAGCTGTTGAGGACGAGATGATTCTTTCGGATTTTGCCATCGTGGAAAAGCGCCTGGAAAGAGTGTCAAAAGACGCGCAGAAAGGCAGAAAGGATCTTGCCGAAGAACTCTCTCTTCTCAAAGAAGCTTATGAGATCCTGGAACAGGGTAAACCACTGAGAATCTTTCCTCCGGCCATCGAATCGGACAAGCTGAAAGGATTCGCGTTTCTCTCGGCAAAACCCCAGCTTTTGTTGATCAATTCGGGCGAAAACAAAACAAAGGCGGAAATTGACCAACTTCGGACCGAACTTCGCGAGATTACGGCGGATCAGCCCAACGTAATGATCGATTCGCTGAATGCCGATGCTGAAGCCGAAATTGCCAGACTCAGTGAAGAAGATGCACGGGAATTTCTGGATGAACTCGAACTGGAAGAAGGTGCGAAGGAGCGCATCATAAAAAAATCATTCGAGCTGCTCAATTATTTAGTGTTCTTCACGGCAGGCGAACCGGAAGTGAGAGCATGGCAGCTTCAGAATGGCATGTCTGCTGTGAAGGCTGCAGGAACAGTCCATTCGGATATGGAACGGGGATTCATCCGCGCTGAAGTCGTGTCGTACGATGATTTCAACGCTGCAGGATCCCTCGCCGCCGCTCACAAGGTCGGGAAAGTGCGTTTGGAAGGCCGGGATTATATTATAAAAGATGGCGATATCATTCTCTTTCGGTTCAATGTTTGACGTTGCGCTCGCGATAATACCCGCCTGTGCGAAATCCGACACTGAAAGCGCTTTGACGCCTGGGCCCATGACATCACGCGCCTCCATCAACTATCGCAAGTGTGTAAAACAGTGGCCAATTGCGAAAAGCACTTCTCGGCAAACGGTAGGTGCCGTGCCTCCGTGCCAGCGCATTTTTCAAATACAAATCAACTGGTTAGGGGCCGGCAGGGACGCCGGCCCCTACCGTTCATTTAAAGCACGATGTGTTCAAAAGGTCAGAAATTATGTCATGTGTTATACAAGGGTTACTTGTTCAGGCATTCATCGTACGCCAAATATCTGAACACTCGCTCGTCGACACGGTTTCTTATTGATTTTTTTGACAATTTGAGCTATGAAGAGTGAAACATCTCGATTTTTTTATAGAGTAATGCATGGATACCGCAATACAAAGCCTGGGAGTTGCTCGAATCCCCTCACCATTAAAGCATGTTCAGCATGTAACGGATGATGAGTGCATTCTCTACGATTCCTCTGCAAGGAACGTAGAGCAGCAAGTTCGCGAAGGCAAAACGCCGGTCTCTTTCATGAAGGCTGGTCCCAGAGAATTTATGTATTTCGACCCAAGCAAGCTCAAATGCGCAGTAGTAACGGCTGGTGGCTTGTGTCCCGGTCTGAATAACGTGATTCGGGCCATCGTCCTGACACTGTATTACTCGTACGGCGTACGAAATGTGCTGGGAATACGATATGGTTTCCAGGGGCTTGTTCCTCAATATGGGCATCCCCTACTGGAGCTTACCCCGAAGTCTGTGGGTGACATTGCGGAACTCGGTGGAACAGTCCTCGGATCGTCTCGAGGACCTCAAAGTGTTGAAGATATGGTGGATGCGCTGGAACGAATGAATGTCGGCATTCTCTTCGCCATTGGCGGAGACGGCACCATGCGGGCTGTCTCGAAAATTTGTGAAGGGATAAGAAATCGCCATGCAAAAATAGCCGTCATAGGAATTCCCAAGACGATAGATAATGATATCAGCTATATGTCTCGTTCCTTCGGTTTCAATACTGCTGTGACCGTAGCCGCTGAAGTAATTACCTCAGCACACGTTGAAGCAACCGGTTCTCCTAATGGTATCGGACTGGTGAAACTCATGGGACGGCGCGCGGGATTCATTGCCTCATACGCCGCATTGGCCAAGAGAGACGCGAACTTTGTTCTCATTCCCGAATCCGATTTCGACCTCGAGGGGCCCCACGGATTTCTGGAAGTCCTGGAAAAACGAATTCTCGACCGCAAGCATGCCGTGATTGTCGTGGCCGAAGGCGCAGGACAGCAGTATGCTCAGGGTGAGGGCACGGATGAATCGGGAAATCCGCGTCTGGGCGATATCGGAATTTTCTTAAAGGAAGTGATAGACGCATATTTTAAAGAAAAAGGCATCGAGCTGAATCTCAAATACATCGATCCCAGCTATACCATTCGGTCCGTAGAAGCTACCTCGGATGACGCCATCTTCTGCACGTTTCTGGCTCAAAACGCGGTTCATGCGGGAATGGCCGGCAAAACTAATATGGTCGTAGGTAACTGGAGCGACGAGTATGTTTACATTCCGGTGGATCTTGTGATATCAGGACGTAAACAGGTGGAGCTGGATGGGAAACTCTGGAGCAGTGTGTTGGAAGCTACAGGTCAACCATCTTTTAAACCATAACAATCACAACGTGATTGTTCATTAACTTAACATAAAAGTGAGCTATTAGGTGTTCAGTCCCAAAATATAGCCATTTTTGACGAACAACATCAAAAAACGTGACTGAAAGGAACTTTTTTGATGCCAGTAAGTCAATTTTGTTGGACTGGACGTAAATTTTAGTTTAATGTTTCTACACACGGAGGTATGAAATGAATAGGAAGTTCATCGTTGTAATAGCCGGATTGGCAGTGATGTTTATGTTTGCGGCAACGTGCCAGGCCGGCGGAGTTTTCGTGGCGACTGCCAAGAACTTCAGGGGAGCGTTATATCAAGGATTCGGTCCCACACCTGGTCATGCCAGCGAAATGGCGGTGGTCAAGTGCTCCCAAGACTCGTTTGTACCGCCTAGCTGCAAGGTGGTTTCGGTCCGGCTCGAGTGTCCCCCCCCGGTTTGTGCGCCCCCTATGAAGAAACCGTACAAAACCAAAATGAGCCGAGGCTACCCCGCTGCTTACGGTCGTCCCATGCCGTGACATTCTCCCCTCGGTCCGTGGAATGCAATCAAGCCCCTTATATGAGGGGCTTTTGATTTGTACGATGACTGAACTCTCAGCATTCAGTTTTACCCAGGCCCCACGTAATATTGTCCCCTGCTCTCGAAACAACTTGTCGCGCCATGAGTTCAGTCCGTCACGTCGGAGTTGGCATAATTGCTTTTCTTTACACACATTCGGCTTTCATGTAGGATGCCGCGGCATTGGTCGCCTTTTCTCTGTAATTCGGCGAGCCCCACTGGCTGCCGACAAATGACGAATGATTGCGCATATCATGATATGCGACCTGTGCCGGTAAATCTCAATCGGATTCATAAACTAACGGTTCGGTTTTTCATCTGCCGTTCCGAAATGCACCATTAACCAGGGTTATTTTCATGCACGGACTTAGTTCATCCAAAAAATCGAACCGGTCACTTCTCGGACGCCGACAGTTTCTGGTCGCTTCCGGTGCCTCTCTTGCATCCCTCATGTGCGGCACCTTCTCCGCAGCTCAGTCACAGCAACCGGTAAAGGTCGGATTAGTACTCCCGGTACAAGGGCCTTTGGCAGAAGAGTCCCGGTCACTGCTCGCGGGGTTCAGGCTTTATCTCGAAGAAAAGAAATCCGGTCCCTTCCAAGTTCAAATTATTGAAAAAAATTCAGGCCCGGATGATGGGGCTACTCTTCCCGGACTGGCACAGCTTCTCGCAATCGAAGACGTGCGTTTCATCGTGGCCACTCCTTCGACAAAAGGATCGGAACAGATTGTCCATGGGTTGGGTAGTGCCAATCGTGTGCTGTTCGTGACTAATCCCGAGGTGCGTCTGGTGTCGGGCGAAATGTGCATTCCAGCAGGATTTCGTGTTTGCACCAACACGTATCAGGTCGGATACCCAATGGGTCCCTGGGCGATTAAGAACGTCGGGCACACGGTTTTCCTGTGTGGAGAAAACAGTCCCGAAATGAACGGAATCCTGGATTTTTTCGCAAACGGGTTCGAACGATCCGGTGGGACATTCGTCGACCGCATCATGGTCGATGAAGACGCAACAGACTTCACCCAGATTATCGATGCGGTGAAGACTTCGAAGGCAGATGCTGTCTTTGCAGGCTTTTCGGGAAAAAGGGCATCGGAATTTCTGAAGGCTTTTTTCAAGGCTGTTCCCTCACCAAAACAGGTAATACTCGGTCCCGATTCCCTCACTTCCTATCCGGGCACGCTGGAATTGATAAAAGGGACTAATTGTTCGCTGATAACGGCCTCGCCTCTTGTAGATCCGCAGGAGTTCGCTGCCCGTATAAAACGAGCCTTGTCGATCGAAGTCACGGACGCGGCGCGTGCTGCAGAAGGATACGACATTGCCCGGGTCGTTCTCGAGGCTGCCCAAAAGGTGCAAGGAGAAGTCACCAAGCACGAGGCTCTTGTGAAGGCCGTTTCCGACGTTACCCTGGAAGGAGGCCCCAGAGGCAAGCTCTCTTTTGACAAGAATCATGAACCTGTCCTGGAAATGTCTGTTCACAAGTGGACTGTCTCCGGACAATCCTATGCTCGGCAGACCCTGGAAAATCTTGGAGCTATCAAAACTCCCGATCTGGGCTGCGGGAGGATCGGATTCCCCCGAAAACCTGACACCGAAATCAAAGATGAAGATCCCGTGTGGGAGGAGAAAGAATAAATTTTCATTAGAGCGCTCCGGCTAGAGCGCTTTCACACGCACCGGGTATTTAACTAAGCATCATTAAATCTTTTCCGAGTGGAACATTCTTTCCTCTGGAACAATCTTCACTCATTTTTGCAAAATACTTTTCATCCTATATGAATTGTCTTGTATGAACCCCATTTCAGGCAGCGCAGACGTTACAGGTACGGGCTTATGGTTGGGTCGCTGTATCGCCGGACTATTCCTTCTATTCATTTGCAGTAGAGAAAATTCTGACGTTCATCCCACAATCCAATACAAGATATGAGTAGGGACGATGCCCCGGACGGCCCATCCATCGATATCATTGTCATTTGGAAGATGTGCCGGCACGGAAGCCGACGCCCTCCAATGCTCCCGTCTTCAATCGGACATCTTAAATTTTGGCATTGCTACAGTATGAAATGCTTTCACCGTGGTGTTCGCGCTCTCCAGAGCGTCTTATCCATTGACATGTACACACTCAGGCTGGTATGTTCGAGCTATTGTAGTTTACATGCAATGGTGCTGGCGTTCCTTAACGGAGGGAAACGCTGATCAGTAAATGGTGAGCTGTCATTGCGGCCCCGTTTAGAGGAGGATTCGCATGGTAAGAGATGTCGTTCTTCGACTTGCCTTGGTCGGTCTGTTTGTAATATTTATCGGTGTATCGGCATTCGCGGGTGGTCCGGTATGTCCGCCGAAGATGTGCGGACCTGTTTGTGCCCCACCACCGCCAATGTGCGGACCGCTGCCCATTTGCGGTCCTACTCCATGCCCGCCTCTGGCGGCGTGCCCACCTCCGGGTCCCATGTGCGGACCGCCTCCGCCCCGGAACTGCAGAGACACACCTCTCGCCAAAATCGTGAACGGAACCATTATGGTGGCTTGCGGCGTAGTTGCCCTGCCATTCAAGTTGGTTGATTGCGTAATAGAAGGCCTGAGCGGTCCTCCAAAATGCGGCCCGGCTTACCAGGGCCCGGCACCTGCGGCCTGTATGCCGCCTGCGCCCCCTATGTGCGGGCCTGCTCCGTGTGGTCCCGGAATGTATCCTCCGGGTAGACCAGTTGGAATGCGGCCCGGGCCCCCGAGATCAAAAAGATTTGCTCCTTTTGCCGAAGAAAAAACTGCCCCCGAGCAGCACCTCGCAGCTCCGGCTGGGAGTATTTTCGGAGCTTACTGGTAATCGATCTGCATGAGAAACGGGGACTTCTTATCCCCGTTTCTGAGCCCCGCCATTCAGTCCCTTCTCTTTTATCCTGAATCTCTCCTAATGTGAGTTGGCGAAGAAGCGATTATATGCATTCAGATACGCGCGGGCACTCGCTTCAATAACATCCGGACTCGTGCCGATGCCTGAATAGACGACATCCTCGATTTCCACCCGGACCATGGCTTCTCCCAGAGCGTCTTTCCCCATGGTTACCGCTTTGAGATCGTAATCCGTGAGGATTCCCTGCTGGCCCACGATCCGATCTATGCACGCGAAAACCGCGTTCACCGGACCGTTGCCTGCGGCTGCATCAGTATGTTCTTTGCCTTCCCTGGTCAGTGTCACTGAAGCCATGGGAACCATGGTATTCCCGCTCATGATTTGAAGACTCTGGAATCCATAGGTTTCCGGCACCTTGGTTAATTCAATCTCCACAATGGCTCTCAGGTCCTGCCCCGCGATTTCCTTTTTTCGATCCGCCACATTCAGGAAACGGTTGTGCACACGCTCAAACTGGTCCGGTTCCAGGGTGTAGCCCAGATCGTTTAAACGATGTCTGAGCGCCGCCCTCCCGGACCGCGCTGTGAGAACAATCTTGTTCTGGCGAATGCCAACGTCTTCGGGCTTCATGATCTCATAGGTGGTTCTGTCCTTGAGTATGCCATCCTGGTGAATACCCGAAGAATGGGCAAACGCGTTGCTTCCCACAATTGCTTTGTTTGGTTGAACCTGAATGTTCATGAGCCTGCTCACCAGTCTGCTGGTACGATAGATCTCTTCCGTGTGGATGTCGGTGTGAGCGCGGTAACTGGCATGACGGGTCCGAAGGAGCATTACGATCTCTTCCAGAGAAGCATTTCCGGCCCGTTCCCCCATCCCGTTGATGGTACATTCAACCTGGTTCGCGCCGTTTCTTATGGCTGCCATGCTATTGGAGACAGCAAGACCCAGATCGTTATGACAGTGCACACTGAGTATAATTTTGTCCAAAGCCTGGACATTTTCTTTCAACCTGCGAATCAGATCTCCGAATTCTTCGGGCACCGCGTAGCCGACAGTGTCCGGTATGTTGACCACAGTGGCGCCGGCACGAATGACGGCATCTACAACCCGGCAGAGGTATTCGAAATCCGTTCTGGAAGCATCTTCTGTAGAGTACTCCACATCTTCGCAAAAACGTTTCGCGTAACGCACTGCGTCCACTGCCATGGCCAGCGCGCTCTCACGGTCCTGACGCAGCTTTTTTGAAAGATGAACATCGGATGAGCCCAGAAAGATGTGTATGCGCGGACGTTCCGCGTGTTGCACCGCTTCCCAGACCATATCGATATCCTGGTTCACCGCTCGGGCAAGCCCGGTAATAATGGGGCCTTTTACCTGCTCCGACACGGCCTTGACAGCTTCAAGATCCCCCGGAGACGAACACGGAAATCCCGCTTCAATAACGTCCACTCCCAGCTTTGCCAATTGCTGGGCGATTTCCAGCTTTTGCCTCTTGTTGAGTTTTGCTCCAGGAACCTGTTCCCCATCTCGCAATGTAGTATCGAAAACGTATATTTTTCGGCTCACGTTCTTTTCCTTTCTTCTGTTCCTTTAAAATTCCACAGCCTTTCAATGGGTACAAATTTCCAAGAGCTTTACGTAAATCCGGTGTGCCATCGAGCCCCATGCCTCATCACCTCCTCATGAAAGAAATAAAACCCGGGAAACCCTTCTTATAAGAAGTGTTTCCCCGAGCCCCTTCCCAAGAATTTTTAGCATCGATCCAAGCTCTGGTTTTTGCACAAAAAAAACCAGAGCTTGGACTAGTGTTAAGAGTTTTTTGGATGGTTTGAGGAACCCTTTTTTCAAAAAAGGCTCCACAGATCTTTTTGCTTTGAAAGCACATTGGAATCAGTCCAGTTCGCAAGATTTCTTCAATCCGGAAAAACAAAAAGGCCATGGGGTTGGGACCCATGGCCTTTGCTCTTTCGCGTTTGTGTTTTTCTTCTTTACGTCACCCGCACAGGAAAGGCATGGAGTCCCCAGACGTTGGCCCGTAGGCTAAGCAGCAGAAGAAGGAGAAGAAGTAGGGATAACAACATGACCAGTCCTTGAGCTTTAGTGCTCCTCAGACTACCTTCAGGCTCATTCGCTGTCAATCGTAAAATTCGTTGATGCAGGCATCAGGCTGGAGTAACCGGGGGTTTGGGGAACATTCGTTACAATGAACCCCTCAATAACATTGGCTTTTTGGTTTTGAATTGTATCAATCCCATCGTCTGATGCGGAAGATGCGGTCTTTTGCGTGATTCAATTCCTTCATTTTCTCTTCATCTCCGTCTTCCGTATCAGGATGGAATTTCCGGGCAAGCTTTCGCCACGCCTTGAGAACTTCTTCGCGCGTTGATGTGGGCGGAACTTCAAGGATAAAAAAGAACTTTTTCACCGCGAATTCCATGGGGCGAACAGAAGAAGATCTGTGACGTTCGAAAAATTCCGGTGGAATCTCCTGCTCCTGTCTCCTTCGACGCATCATGTCTTTCCAGGTGAGGAATGCGAAAGCGCTTTTTAGCATCGTCTGAAAACGGCGTCGTGCAAGCTCTTCTTGCAGAGTTATCGGACGAATACCGGCAATTTTGTGCAACATTTCTTCAATGACGGTCAAGGTCAGTTGGCCCAGATGGTACGCGGACGGATCGCATGGACTCACCAGGCATTCCAGCTCTCTCCGGAATGCAGCCATTTCACAAGATTGCCACTGCGAATGCATATAACACCGGTAGTCAGGAAACTTGGGCCTGCTCCCACATTGCCGATATCCACCACCATCCGGACCATGCCATTCAACGTCATGGCAAAAATCAGGATCGATATCCACAATCCACACGCCATTGTCTTTGTCATGGATAAGCATCCGGTTTTCCAGATCTCTTGCGAGAAGCCGGAAAACGCGATGCAAACGATAGCTCGAAAGATCGAACATGTGCGAAAGCCGGTGTTTTGATATGCCTGGATTCTGGAGAAGAACCGAGAGGACATCCTGTTCGAGATTCATGCAAGTACCAACCCACGCGTATCTTTTCTCTTCTGTAGTTTAGTCCTTTGCTCCAGACAGTGAAAGCCCGTTCGGATCGAACGCGAAAAATGATACGCCACAAAATGAAAAAAGCCCGACCGGGCTATTAGTGCTGGGAGGGGGCCTCGGAACCGGTCGGGCTAAAGGTCAACATTCCGGGCCTCAAAATCGTTGGATGTGCCGGGTTCCCTCCTCGACGTCCCGGCACCCTTATGTTTTTAGAAGAGGAATCCCATCTGCACGAACCCGCCGTCCATTGCGGTGTCGAAGGAGCGGACGTCACTGTATTTCTTCTTGAAGGTCATGTATCTGTATCCGCCTTTGACAAATCCCCAGCGTCCATTATTCATGGGAATGCTGTATTTCAATGCCGAGCTTATATCCGAGCCGAAAGCCTCGTCCAGGAAAGCGACTCCTGCGCGACATTCAAACGACAGGGTGTTACAGTTCGCAGTCGTCTTCAGGCACCGCTCGTATTCAATTCCTGCCATGCCCATGTTCAGGTCGTTATTCATGACATCCGAACAGCAGCCGCCCTGATATGCACTGAGCTTGTCGTCTATCCTGACATAGTCTGCAAAGATGCCGATTCTTGCTTTCGCTGTTTGTACCGGGTCGTACACGAGTCCGATTCGTTGGTACAATCGCTCCCACTTGACTCTCGACGGCTGGCCCGTCGTGAAGCTGGAATTGCCGAAGGTAAAATTTCTTCCGATGGTTCCAGAGCCGTCCAGAGCGAAAGGCATTATGGAATACCGCACACCCCATTGAGGGCGAAACTTGTAGGTTGCGGAAAAAGTGCCGAGTACAGCGTGATCGGGCAGCCCCAAATCCGAGTTCAGGTCAATCTCATCCTGCCACAGAAAATAGGACGCGGATCCTGTTGAGTACTTCACATGACCTTTGACACGGGCGAACAATGCTTCCGCTTCAAATTTCCAGCTTCTCTGCTTTTCCTGCGGCAGGAAACATGAAGGGACATATGCCTGCCCTAAGGTCGGGACCGAAAATGCGGGTTTGCATTTTACGATCTGCTTGGTTTTGACCTTCTCGATCGGTTTGTTTTGTGCTGTTGACGGTGAAAAAAGGTCTTCTTGGCGATCTGGCGCAGCGGCCACTTTGAAATTCCATGCTTGTGCATCCAGTGCAAAGACGGAAACCAAAAAGACTAGATATACTAATAGCGTACGAGGTTTTCTTGAGTTCATACCTTCCCTCCCAGGAACAACGATCTCTTGAAAGTGAGAATTACCCGTATCTTTTTTGTTGTCAAGTAAAATGTTTTCTAAAACAGATTGTTTATCTTAAAATACTAGAAATTAGATTATGAATAGGCCGTTTTGGGGTTGATTTTTTGCATTTAAATATTTGGTATTACGTGGTTTAATACCTTATAGAAATACACCGCGCGCACCCGCCCCTCCCGCACCTGAAAACCGTATCTCGATTTAACTTTAGTGATTATAGCTAACTACTTATTATAGCGGCTTTTTTGGCTTCTGATTATAACAAAAAGACGCGGTCTGACAGGAGCGCACGAGCGGTCTCAATAGCGGTTTCTATCCAAGAAATCTCTTCAAGTTGCCGATTTCTCATGTCAATTATTTTAAGAATACAGGAAGGCACCCAGGGCGCCCATTGATTCGGGTCCGTTACCACGAAAAAAACCACTGATTGTATTCCAAGATTTGCCGCAAAATGGCTTATTCCCGAATCATTTCCGATGAATAGCAAAGCCCCCCCCAGACGCGTCATCAATTCCGAAAGTCCTCGCCCCTCCACAAGGGTCACTCCCGGCAATGAAACCAGCGTGTGCCAGTCCTCCGATTCCATGAGAAACGCGTCGTCTTCACCTGCTGTGACGATGATATCCAGCCCTGTTACCGATTTGAGCCTTTGCACGAGACGAACGACCGAGCACAGGGGGACGCTTTTTCGCGGTCCCCCGCTTCCCGGGTGAATCCAGATAAAAGGACGGTCAGATTTCCCCGAATGCTGGAACAGCGGTTGTCTGGGGGGAATTTCCAAACCCAACGATTCGTGCAGATGCACCACGATGTGTTTTCCAGGGGGAGGATGCGATCCGGTATGCGCAATGGTATGCGTTCCTGCAATCTTGAGATTGCGTATCACGTCTTCGGGACGATTCAGGATGACATACGCTTTTTCAAAACCGCGATGTCGGGCAGAAACCTTTGCTTCCGGTGCGAAGAGCCATTCCCATTCCCTGCCGTCAATAGGTCCGAATCTTATTCCCTGCGGAATCAGGTCCTTGTACGCTCGATTCCCGAGAAAAAGCACCTGTGACCCGGGATGGGCCTTTTCAATGGACGAAAGCAGCGGGAGCGTGAGAATGGTGTCACCCAATGCTCCCGATCTGATCACCAGAATATCGCCTTGCAAGGAGTGTCCGGAAAAAGAATGCACCGTTTTACTTCACGCCCATGAACGCTTTGGGAAAGGTTTCTTTCATGAAGAATGTGCTAGCAAGGGTTAGCACGGAAGCACAAAGCAGGATCAGGAGCAGCATTTTGTAACCTTCCATGGAATAGGCACCGGCAGCCGTCTTAGGGTACGCATCCAAAACCCACCCAAGGATCGGCTGGAATATGGCTCCTCCCAAGAAGGGGAAAAGGTTTACCGTGCCCACCGAGGTACCGGCTATTTCGACGGGAAACAACTCTTTTGTTGACGTGAATCCTATTACGACGATCGCGGACGATGAGACGGAAAGGACAATAAAGACAATGTAAAGACTCCAGATCGGCAGGCCGGAGTGAAAGATGTTGAGGAATATCATTTCTGCAAGCAAAAGAGAGGAACAGAGCGTGAGCACTTTTCTGCGGCTGCAAAAAACTCGATCGGACAAATAGCTCACCAGAGGACTACCGAAGATCATTCCCACCGAAATCATGTTCAGAACGCTTCCCGCTTCCGCGCGGGACATGTCGTACACCTGCATGAGGTACGGTCCGGCCCATAATCCTGCGAAGCCGAAAAATATGCCGCACCCGAAAAAGAACCATGCAGCCACCGGCCAGAAGTATTTTTCCGTGACAACTCTGCGAGCGCCCTGCCAAAGAGGGATGACGATAGGCGGGGCCGCAGTGCCGGGACCTGAATGATCGATCTCGGCAAGTGAAGGCCACCGTTTATCCTGAGGTTTATTTCTTACGAAAAGCCACACGAGCACTGCGATCGTTAGCGTTCCAAGCCCGATTATCTGGAATGACGAGCGCCATCCTATCCATCCTGTCATAAGTGCCAGCGGGGTTGCCGCGGTAAGTGCTCCGATGCCTCCCATGGTGTTCAGAAGCGCAGTCATAAACGCGAATTCACGAATTCTGAACCATTGGGATAGCAGTTTCATGGTGGGAATAAAAACCATGGAAACTCCGAGGCCTACGATAACTCGGGCGATAACGGCAACTTCCATGGTTTGGGCCAATCCGAAGAGCAAACTGCCTGCTGCTGCTATGGAGAGAAATACGGTTACGGTTTTTCGAGGTCCGAGAGAATCTGACAGGAGCCCCGCAGGAAACTGCATCAACGCATAAGGGTAAAAGTAGGCGGATGCAAGCAATCCCATGAACCCCCCGGAAGCCGCAAAGGCCTGCTGCAAGTCCATTGCAACAACGGCAGGACACAATCGATGGAAATAAACGAACACGTATGCAAGCGCCATAATCCAAAAAATAAGCCATCGATATCTTAGGACTCTTCCCGCCAAACTTTCGTGCATGGACCTCCCCTTTCTTTTTTGCCGGTGATGTTCACGTACAGTAACAGATACTGTGCAGTCCCCAGAAGCAAAAAAGCACCCATTCAAGACTGTAAAATGCTTTTGACATTTTTGACATAACTATGGTGGATTGGTATAGTTAGACTATTCCTACAGTCACTTAGACGAGAACCAGCAATGCTTAAACCATTCTTCAAGGTGCTTTCGCCCGAGGAAGCACTGGAACTTTTCAAGACATTTACGCCGCTGCATCGAGAATCGATATCTATGCATGATGCGCTCTATCGCGTACTTGCCGAGCCCTTGATTGCAGAGGAAGACGTTCCCGGATTCAGTCGGTCAACAATGGACGGAATTGCCGTTCGAGCAGCAGATACATTCGGAGCTTCCGAGAGTTCCCCTGCCCTGTTCACGTTAACAGGGGAAATTGCCATGGGCGAGCTTCCGGATATGAAGCTCAAGAAAGGCGAAGCTGTTCGCATCTGGACAGGGGGAGCCCTTCCTCCCAATGCGGATGCGGTTGTCATGATCGAACATGTGGAGCAGATAGATCGAACCACGGTGGAAATACTCAAATCGGTGGCTCCGTTCGAAAATGTTGTGCGCAGAGGAGAGGACTTCAAAACTCAAGATATCCTGCTGCCTGCGGGCCATCGTTTGCGACCCCAGGATCTCGGAATGCTTGCGGCAATGGGGAAAAGCGAAATCACTGTTTATCGGAAGCCGAAGATAGCAGTGCTCAGCTCGGGTGACGAAATAGTCCCTGTTCATGAGAGTCCACGGCCCGGATGTATGCGGGACGTGAACAGACATACGATCTCCGCAATGATAACCGAAGCCCACGCCACTCCGGTCTGGATAGGGATTGCCAGGGACAACCTCCCGGATCTCGCGTCCAACATCGACCGCGGTTTGAGCGAGGCAGATGCAGTTGTCATTTCCGGCGGCAGTTCTATGGGGAGCCGCGATCATGTCATAGAAGCGATCGCTGCCTACGAAAATTCCGAATTACTGTTGCATGGAGTTTCGATTTCTCCCGGCAAACCGCTGATTCTTGGACGAGTGAATGCAAAAGCGATCATGGGATTGCCCGGCCATCCCGTTTCCGCGATGGTGTGTCTTCAGCAATTTGTGGTGCCGCTCATACGACGCCTGGAAGGTGAAAGCTCTTTAGGCCCTTTCCTGAATCCTTGCATTCACGCTCACTTGAGACGGAATGTGCCGTCCAGGGAGGGACGCACCGATTTCGTGAGAGTACGGCTCGAACAGGGAAACGGTCAACTCTTTGCCACTCCTGTCATGGGCAAATCCGGAATGGTTTCTTCCATGGTGAGAGCCCATGGTTATTTCATTATTCAAACCGATTGCGAGGGGCTGTACAAAGGCGATCTCGTAAAGGTCTATTTATTTTCCGACTGGATGGAGGGGAGTCTTGAGAAGGAATATTTATCTGGACATGAAACCGCCGGAAGAAGCGCTTGCCCTGTTCTTACAGCATCTCAGCAGGAAAGGCTTTCCCGGATCTGAAAGCATTTCGGTTCCGGACGCTGTGGGCAGAACAACTGCCCTTCCGGTCCATGCGGTTTTATCGTCCCCGCATTTTCATACAGCCGCTATGGATGGTTTTGCCGTCATGGCGGAATCTACGTTTGGAGCAGGTCCGGATCGTCCGATAACTCTCAGGATCGGGCGTGATGCCTGGCCGGTGAACACTGGAAGGCCGCTTCCACCCCGAACAGATGCCGTGATCATGATCGAGAACGTTAATTTCGTTGATGATGAAACGTTCGAGATCGAGCAGGGTCTGGTTCCCTGGCGCCACGTTCGCAGAGTGGGGGAAGATTTTGTCGCTTCGGAAATGATCATCCCGAGCAGGCATGTGGTTACTCCGTACGAAGCGGGAGCCCTCATTGCAGCAGGAGTTCTTTCCATTGAAGTGGTGCGTAAGCCCAAGTTTCTCTTTATTCCCACAGGTTCTGAACTCGTCTCACCGGACGTGCTTCGCGAACGACCTCTGGAACCGGGGGAAACTCTCGAATTCAACACGGTGATTCTATCCGGCATCGTCGCTCAAGCTGGAGGTGAGCCGATACGCCATACCATAATTCCCGACGAATTCGACGAGATCAAAGATGCAATCCTTAAGGGAGTTGAATCGGATGCTCACGTAGTTGTGGTGAATGCGGGCTCTTCCGCTGGTTCCGAAGATTATACCGCCGCAGCCATCGGAGAATTGGGCGAAGTACTGGTCCATGGGGTCGCCATGATGCCTGGAAAGCCCACGATCTTAGGCATCGTAGGCGATAAGCCGGTCATAGGAAATCCGGGCTATCCGGTTTCCGCGGTACTCTCTTTTGAGGTATTCGGACTTCCACTATTGGAACAGATGCTCGGACGCCCCAGACAGCGCCGACCGACTATTAACGCAATGGTTGCACGAAAGATCCCGTCGAAACTCGGACAGGAAGAGTTTTTGCGCATGAAGCTCGGAAAAGTAGGCGACTGCGTGATTGCCGCTCCACTCCCCAGGGGAGCAGGGTCCATAACCACGCTTACCCGAGCAGACGGAATATTACGCATACCTTCGTCGCAGGAGGGGGTGGATCAATCCTCGCTCGTACAAGTGGAGCTGCTGAGAAACATCGCTGAAATAGAACACACGCTGGTTATCATCGGGAGCCACGATTTGACGCTGGACATTCTGGCTGACGAGCTCATCGAGCGGAACGTGTTCCTTTCATCAAGCAATGTGGGCAGTCTCGGCGGATTGCTGGCTTTGAAAAACGGAACATCCCACATGGCCACATCTCACCTCCTTGATACGGAAACCGGCGTTTACAACTGGTCGTACATTCGTCGGTACATTCCGGACATACCGGTGAAAGTGATACATGGAGTCAAGAGGGAGCAGGGCTTTATCGTTCCCAAGGGGAATCCCAAGTCCATCAAAGATTTCCACGATCTGCTTCGGGGAGATGTGACTTTTATCAATCGTCAGGCCGGCGCCGGAACACGTGTTCTTCTGGATTATCATCTTCAGCGGCTCGGTTTGGATGCTGCGGAAATCAAAGGCTACGATACCGAAGAATACACGCACACATCCGTTGCCGTTACGGTTCTTTCAGGCGTAGCTGACGTGGGAATGGGAGTTCTCGCAGCAGCAAGAGCACTCGATCTGGACTTCGTGCCCGTTGCGGTGGAGCAGTACGACTTCGTGATTCCAATGGAACATATGGAAGATGAGAAAGTCTTGAAACTTATAGATGTGATAAGGAGCGATCGATTCAAGAAACGAGTGAACGATCTTGGCGGCTATGGAATAGAAAAGACAGGAGAAGAAATACCTGCTCCGTGAAGTTTTGTCGGAGACAGCTATAGGTTGTTGACCTAAAACCCGAAATCTGATAAAAATTTCAGAGATGCAACAGCTCACGACCCGATTTCGGGTGTGAGCTGTTGCCTGTTTTTACGTACTCTACTTCGATATGATTGAAAAGGATGGCAGCGATGACGCCCAGGAGACCCATATCGCCTGAAGGGCTAAAAAAATTACATGAAGAAATGGACCGGCTGATCCGAACGGAACGGCCGTCAGTGATCAAAGAAATAGAAATCGCCCTCGGCCACGGAGATCTCTCGGAAAACGCCGAATATACTTATGCAAAAGAAAAACAGGCCCTGATCGAGACGCGTATTCGCGACTTACAGGAACGATTGTCAGCCTGTGAGGTCATCGATCTCAATAACAGACCCCAGACTGATCGTATCGTTTTCGGGTGTTCTGTAAAAATTGAAGACGTCGACAATGGCGATCAAAGAGTCTTTACGCTTCTCGGGCAGGATGAGGCGGATATAAGCAGAGGGATTATTTCCATCGATTCCCCTATCGGAAAAGCCTTGATAGGTAAAGAAGTAAATGACGTCGTGGAAGTCATAACTCCCGGAGGCCTGAAGGAATACGAAGTCCTGGAAGTCTCCTGATTGTAGAACAAAAATATGCCACAGACTCCATCTCAAGAAACCCTCCGACAGAAGATTCTGATTCTCTGCGATTTTGACGGCACCGTATCAGTGAAAGATACGGTGAACCGTCTCGTGAGATTTCATTGTGTCTCCCCTGAATGGCGATTTCATGTGAAACGGTATTTGCGGGGTGACATAGGGTCTTGGGAGGTGTATCGCGCGGTCGCGCCGCTCATGCACATGAGCCGTCAGCAACTCGAAGAATTCGTGCTTGGGCATGCGGAGTTGGACCCTCATTTTCCCGAGTTTCTCAAGTGGGCTCGTTCGCGGGGAATAGACGTAAAAATTGTTTCTGACGGTTTTGATGCGACTATTCTTACCCTGTTCAGGAATCACGGCATCGAAGGTTTGGAAATATTTGCCAACCGTCTGATCATCGGCGAAGACACAGGCGTCAAAATCGAGCATCCCTTCGCGAATCCCGATTGCGGAATCTGCGGCACCTGCAAATTAAAGATTCTCGAGTCGTTCAGATCCGATTACGACAAGATCATTCTTATCGGTGACGGTGAATCAGACCGTCATGCTGCTCAAAATGCAGACGTGGTGATTGCGCTCAAAGATTTGTGGCACTATTGCGCTGCCAAAGGCATTCCTGCAATTCGTGCGGAAAATTTTGCCGAAATCCCCCTTCTGCTTACCCGGAGAATCGAAGCAGTATCGTTTGATATGGATGGAACCCTGGTTGATTCTATCGATTCGATTACGGATGCGTTCAATTACATGTTTGCGCAATTGGGCTATCCTCGCATGACGCGGGACCAGATAATTCGCGTGACTTCAATATCTCTCCTGGATTTCGTGAGGAGCTTCCTCAAACCGGAAGAAGCCGAAATTGGTATAAAAATATTTCGCGAGTACTATGACACCATATTTCTTCAACGAACCACGGTCATCCCCGGTGTTTGGAAAATGCTGGAAGTACTGAACGGAACTGCGACTATTGGGATTGTGACCAACAAAAGAGGAAGGTATGCGCGCATATTGGCCGAGCATTTGGGGCTCGCAGCCCGGATGAAACGAATCATAGGTGCGGAGGACGGATTTAAGGCAAAACCTTCTCCTGAAATGTTCGTAGAATTCATGGAATCAGTCTCCAGTGCGAGAGAGACCACGATTTACGTAGGAGACGCGCCCATCGATATCGAATCTGCTCATAACGCGGGGATCGACGCGTTCGCAATTGCAAGCGATTTCTTCAGTCCGGAAGAATTAGCCGTTTTGAAGCCGAGACGAATTCTCAATAATATAGCAGAATTACCGGAATACTTATCCCCCGTAGTTTGATTATCTCAAATGCCCCCTTTATTTTTTTTCTCAATCGAGAAGAAAATTTTTCGCATGGTATTGTCTTTTTCAGGAACACCCGATCAAAAGCAAGTGTCTACATCAACAATACCTACCTACTTAATATATTTGTGGAAAGGTCCGGTTGTTTCCTACCATGCACGCGGACCTTTCATTTTGTGTGCATTCGAATCACTTTGACATACATGGCAGCCCAATTATTTGCTGTGTGACTCAATCCAACGTCCATTCCAAAAGAGCACGAGATCGCGGGAATATTACTGAGCATCTTCAAGAAGCTGAAAGACACATTCGGATTCCAATAGAATTGCTTGACCGCTGGATTGTGACTTTCCTCTTGAGAGAAGTGACTGGTGGAAATCGGACTAAGTCCCCTCTCCAAGAATGTCGAGATAGTCCTTATAGAGGTCTTAGTAAGTTACCGCGCTGTTAAAACATAGCTGTTCATTTTTTAATAGCAAAATCGCCTGAAATGCGTATCCAATGTCCTGACATGTGCCTGTACCTTCAGGGAGTTGCTTCGCTTCGCTCGCAAATGACATCATTCAGACGCTCTCTCCCTCTCAATTCATCAGTGCTCAACCAGGATCCATCAAATAGCCCGATCCTATTTACAGAAACTCAGAGACAATCTCTGCCGCGGTGGGTCCGGTACGGGTCGGTTCGAGAGATCGTCTCAAATCCGAGAACCCCCTGGTCATTGCTGCACAAAGAGATGGTTCGGTTCTGAATCGTACGAGCCATGCGGCCATATTTGATGCAGTGGCATGATCCTGAAGCAATTCAGGTACGAAGAGCGGTCTGCGGCATTCCTGACAAGGTATGTGAAATCCTGCATCAAGCATAATCTTGATCGGCCCTTTTCCTTCCTTTTCCTGCTGAATTGCCAGCACGTTGGCAATGGCTACGTGCAGATCTTTGTCCATGAGCAAGGGTTTCAGAATCCTTGTGGCAAACCACCAACTCAGAGTATCCAACTCGTACGCGACAATATGCGGCATTCCGGCCAATGCGGCCTGAAGCGTCGCGGTTCCGGAGGTTACGAGACCGCAGTCGGCAGCAGCCATGAGCCTTGAAGCTTCGGTTCGGTGCACGTGAATTCGGGAGGAATATTTCGCGAGAATTTGATCCACCAACTCCGAGAGATGAGAACCGGCCAGAGGAAGCACGAAAACGGTGTCAGGAAATTCCCTGGTAAACGAATCGGCTGCCTCACACATCTTGGGAAGCATGCGGATAATCTCTGCGGGGCGGCTTCCCGGGACCAACGCAACGGTGTACTCGTCAGGATCGAGGTTTAACCCGGAACGGACGGCAGTCTTGTCCAGGTTTTCGGGGATATCGTTCACCATGGTATGTCCCACGAAATAGGCCTGTAAACCTGCACTCCGGTAGAGCTTCTCTTCAAAAGGAAACAGCGTCATCATACGGTTCACGCGGTTCGCCAGTTTGCGCGTCCTGCCTTTACGCCATGCCCAAATCTGGGGGCTGATGTAATAACACACAGGAATCCCGGCTCTCTTTGCAAACAGGCAGAGCCGAATGTTCACATCGGGATAGTCCACCGGAATAAAAAGCTGGTGCCCGCCATTACGTAACTGATCCTTCATGGATTGATACGCGTGGTAGATGCTGCGCATTTTCGCAAAGCCTTCGCTCAGGCCGATTGTGTTCACATCCTTGTAGTGAAACAGCAGTTCCATTCCTTCTGCCGCGAGCTTGTCTCCGCCTATACCCACAAATCGTGTTTCAGGTCTGAGCTTTCGGACTTCTCTCACGAGAGCGGCCGCGTGGTAATCGCCGGATGCTTCTCCAGCAAGCAGGAGTATGGAAGGTCCTCGATGCATACAGCACCTCTTACCCGGTTGGATTGGTTATCCGTGCATACCACATTTTCACGAGCATTCCGAGAGCGCCCAATGGTAAAGAATGTGCTCCCTGCACGGGGATTTCGATCGATTTCTTTTCTAAACCTTTCAGTATCTCACAAAACTTTTTAGCTTGACAAGAAAAAAGCATGTGATAAGCATTGCGCCTTAATAAGGATCTTTTCCACATCAATATGCGGCTTCCAAAGAAATATTCATTCCGGTTTCTTGGAGCCATTCCTTTATCTGTCAGGGAGCGATTATGAAAATCGGTTTGTGCGAAAAATGCGGTAATCCTGCTGATGCGTGCTACGAAATCAGAAACAACAAAGTGTATCTGGTCAAATTCTGCCGGGAATGCGGCCGTTCTTCCACGCTTGTAACCAAGAATGCGCGGAAATGGCGCTGGAAAAGAGAAGTGGTCGGATACCAGGAACCGGCTCATCCGGCGTGTTCCCTGAACTGCAAAGAATGCGATCACCAGTTGCATACCCCTCCGACTACCGTTTCCGTGGACGTTACAAACCTGTGCAACCAGCATTGCCCGATATGCCTCGCGTACGTCGATGCCATGGGGTATGCGTATCATCCTCCGATTGAATATTTCGATAAAGTTTTTAAGCACTTCCAGAATAACGATCCTCGGCCGAACATCTGCTTTTTTGGAGGCGAACCAACTGTTCACGAAGATTTTCTCACTATAGTCAAGATGGCGAGATCGTACGGTTTTCAGGTACAGCTATTTACAAATGGCATCAAGCTTGCCGACAAAGCTTACTGCAAGGAACTATGCTCTCTGGGAATCCAGGTGAATTTCGGATTCGACGGCACTCGTCCGGAAATCTACAAGACTCTGCGCGGAGACAATTCTTTGGCAGCCAAGAAGAGGGGCCTGGAGAACGTTATCGAGTGCGGAGTGAACAAGCTGGTGATTATCACCACGTTAGCGGTAAGCGTCAACGACGAAAACATGAGTGACATGCTGGAGTTCATCCACCAGTACCGCGAGCATGTTTCGGTTTGGGCTTTTGTTCCGCTCACTCCCTGCTGGGAAGGGGAGAACGTGAATCTGGAACCTACGACCACCGAATGCGTAGAAGAAATTTTTGAGAAAATGATTCATGGAGTGGAGTTCGTTTCCACAGGGATGATGAAGTTCGAGGTTCTCTCACGGTTCTTCGGGAAACAGACCCTCGGCGGTTCGCATCCTAATTGCGAGAGCGCCACTCTGCTGGTTTCAGACGGCGAGAAATATTCTCCTCTTTCCGATTATCTTGAAATACCTCTTTCGGAACTGCTCGTTGCATTGCGCAAGGTCGATACGGAGCTTGCTGCCAAACCTGCTCGCAAGAAGATAACCGGTTTGAGGAAGACATTTTTCGATATTGCATCATTTTGGGCGCTCACGAAAACACTGGGAAAAAACCTCAAGATAAGACGTATATTCGGTGACTCGGCGTTTACCAATATTGTTGGAGCAGTCTCAGACCTGGCTAGAGGCCGAAAGATTGACGAGATACTCAAGAATCGAACGAGCTTCAAACATGTACTAACCCTTCTGACTATCCCGTACGAGGATAAGGGGGGTCTCGAGGATGCTCGCCTCAAGGATTGTCCTGCGGTGTTCGCGTACGAAGATGTGGATTCGGGTCGCATCAGAACCACAGCATTCTGCTCCTGGCAAACGGTGAAAGATGACGTGTGCAGAAAAATTCAGGCCAAGTACGTTGACCATGCTTCCGAAAAGCGGAAGACAGGGAGCGAAAACGCAGGTTAATACCGTCACGAATCACTTCTCCACGAAGTAATTCGGGTCGCCGGGCAATCTGGTGGTCGTGGCCAGAGAATTATCAGTTCATCCCCCGTGCTCAAATACAACTTATTCGGGACCGATGCCTCTGTCGGTCCATTCTATCGATACCATCGATCATGTGAAAGATTGCGCCGGCACGGAGGCCGGCACGTACCAATGTCCTTATACGGACCTTCAATCAAGATATCTCTCATTGAGGCGGTGCACGGATCTACACGTCAGGTCAGTGCAGTTAGCAACTTGAATGCAAAATGGTATTGTCCCCAATCGGACATTAATTTAGGGTTGCTATAACCAACATTCAGCCATAGTGATGCGAGTTTTCGGGAGAAGTCCAGGAAATCCCTGGTGCCAAAGTAGACTCTCCGGAACATCTTTTCCTCATATTCGTCAAACTTGACAGTACACTCGTTAAGCTGTTAAAAATTCTTGCGATCCTCACTACGTTCAGCATGGGGCGTCTCATGAGACATATCATCGTTAAACCGGATCTGCCTGACGAATTACAGGCATTAATGAATATCGGGAGAAATCTCTGGTTCACATGGAATCCCGCAGCAAACCGGTTGTTTCAAGAATTGGATCCGGAACTCTGGGAACGATGCAAGCACAATCCTATACTGCTGTTGGCCAATCTATCACCCGAACGCAAGGCGGAAATAACTCAGGATGCACTGCTCATGGAGCGGGTGCTCCAGACGGAAAAGGCTTTCGAAGATTACATCAGCAACGTAGGAATTTACTCATTCAATATCGACAAACCCATTGATTTCCGCATTGCATACTTCAGCATGGAATACGGCCTGAGCGAATGCATACCTATCTATTCGGGCGGGCTGGGTGTTCTTTCCGGAGATCACCTGAAGAGCACTTCGAACTTGCGCTTACCGCTCATGGGAATGGGATTGCTCTATCAGAAAGGGTATTTTCAACAATACCTCAATGTGGACGGTTGGCAGCAGGAGCTGTATCTGGATAACGATTTCTACAACATGCCGGTCTCACCGGTGCTTGATGAGACAGGAAATCAGGCGAGCTTCGAATTGGATCTGGATTCCAGGCAAGTTCGGGTGCTCATATGGAAGATGCAGGTTGGGCGCATTCCACTGTATCTGCTGGATACGAATCATCCCGCCAATTCCGCTGCCAGTCGCAAGATCACCGCGGAATTGTACGGCGGTGACATTGAAATGCGTATCCAACAGGAGATTGTCCTCGGAATCGGCGGAGCCAGAGCGTTTCATATGCTGGGTTTATGGCCGTTCGTGTACCATTTGAATGAGGGGCATGCAGCATTCGCTGCATTGGAACGCATCCGTCAATCCATGACCACGTACAAGATACCTTTTGACGTTGCACTGGAAGCTGTTGCGGGATCGACTGTTTTTACAACACACACGCCTGTACCGGCGGGGATCGATCTTTTTCCTCCGGAGCTTGTAGAGCGATATTTCAGAAAGTACATGGAATCTCTCGGAATGTCGGTAAAGGATCTCCTGGAATTGGGACAACAGAATCCTGAAGACAAGCATTCGCCTCTCTCCATGGCCGTATTGGCTCTTCGCATGTCCAGAGGAGTGAACGCAGTCAGCAGGCTGCATAGCCGCGTCTCGAGGAAAATGTGGAGTGGCCTGTGGAAAGAGGTCGACGAGCAAGACGTTCCCATAGGGTATGTGACCAATGGCGTTCATATTCCCTCATATCTCTCCAAGGAAATGGCAGATCTCTTTGAGAGGTATCTCGGGGAAGGCTGGATAGAAGAACCGGATAATCAAAAGATCTGGTCGGGAGTCTTTGGAATTCCCCATGAAGAGTTGTGGAACATCCATGAGACGCGCAGGGACCGCCTTGTCGCTTTCTGCAGAAGAAAGGTTTACGGACAGATGCTGAATCTGAGCGGGACTTCTTTGGCAGTGCGGCGAGCCCGGGAAGTTCTCAATCCGGAAGCTCTTACCATTGGTTTCGCTCGACGATTCGCTCCGTACAAACGGGCCGGTCTACTGTTTTCAGATCCTGACAGACTTCTCAAGATAATATCGGACAAGCGCAGGCCGGTGCAGTTCATTTTTGCAGGAAAAGCCCATCCCCAGGATTTGCTGGGCAAGGAAATCATCAAGAAGGTGGTGCATCAATCGCGACAGGAAGGTTTCAGGAAGAAACTCGTGTTCCTCGAAGATTACGACATCAATATAGCCCGTTATCTTGTACAGGGAGTCGATGTCTGGCTTAATACTCCTATACGTCCCATGGAGGCATGTGGTACTTCGGGGATGAAAGCTGCGGCAAACGGCGCTCTGAATATGAGTATTCTCGACGGCTGGTGGCCCGAGGCATACGATGGCACAAACGGCTGGGGAATTGGAGCGGGAAAAGAATACGAAGATGCCGAATATCGCGACAATGTGGAGGCAGACGAGATTTACGATCTGCTGGAACGCGAAGTGGTCCCGCTCTTTTTCGATCGCGGCCCTGACGGGCATCCGCACGGTTGGATCGAAATGATGAAGAACAGCATGGCCACGGTATGCGGTAAGTTCAATTCCCATCGGATGGTGGAAGAATACCTGCGCGATTACTATATCCCTGCGGGTTGGGCCCATCAGATACTCGGGGAAAACAGGATGGCGCGAGCGCGCGAATTACGCGATTGGAAACAGCGGATTCGCGGCTTGTGGGAAAGTATCCGGGTTCTGGATGTCAATCTGCCGAACGGTGACAGAGTGGCTCTCGGAGAAGACCTGGAAGTGTCCGCGACTATTCGGCTGGGGGACGTCGGAACACAAGAGGTTGTAGTGGACCTTTGCCACGGACAAGTAGAAAACGGTTCGGATCTCATGCTCAATCGCAGCATTACCACCATGATGAGCTCTGAAAAGGCATCGGAAGGAACATGGGTGTTCAAAGGCACGGTCCCCTGTCGCGAAACGGGGATTTACGGGTACACCGTGAGAATCCTCCCCTTCCATCCGTACCTGTTTAATCCGCTTTCCATGAACCTGGTTACCTGGAGTTAGTCTATTACCGATGATGAATCTTACTCCAAAGTAACGGCTGGATAGCCGAGGACCTCTTTGATTTCCGTTATGAATTCTTCCGATGGATCGCATTCCACGGCCGGGAGTGAAATGAGCGTCTCGGATCTGTTGGGTATGGAGACAGAGACTTTTACGGGAACCCGTCCCCTGTGCTTTGAAAAAATCTTCTTCAACCGGCTCACATGACGCGGGTCGGCTCCTAATGAAGTTATCCGTATCCGTATACCTTTGCTCATGCGACGAGGAGCCTCATCCAGGGGATAGATTTCGTGAGCCAGCATTTTGGGCGATTCCTTGTCGCCCTCTCTTACACCCGATACCATGAGCGGTTCGCTCGATTGCAGCAGATCTCTGGTTAGTTTGTACAAATCCGAAAAAATGGTTACCTCGGTAATCCCTGTGAGGTCTTCCAGAGATACGAATGCCATGCGATCGCCTTTTTTGGTATTGATTTCTTTAATCTTTTTGACCATACCAGCCATTCGGACGAGAGATTGCGGTTCAGTGGCAGCGAGTGACTGGGACGAGGCGTTACAGTACTTTTCGATGATATCCATAAAATTCATTAATGGATGCCCTGTGACATAGAATCCCATTAACTCTTTTTCCAACTGGAGCTTATAGAGATCGTCCCATTCTTCCATATCTTGCGCGGACGAACTTCCAGCAGGTACGGCAACTTCGCATTCACCGGCGAAGAGATTAAATTGTCCGTTGGTTTTCTCTTTTTGGAAACTGGAGGCTTCCTCAATTAGCGTATCGAGATGTTCGGACATGGATCTTCGTGTGTGCCCCAGGCCGTCCATTGCGCCACATTTGATCAGGCTCTCGATAACCTTCTTGTTCGTGCGCCGGAGATCCACTCTACGACAGAAGTCGTACAATGAGCAGAACGGCCCGTCGTTGGAGCGGGATTCCAGAATGGACACCACCGCCGATTCTCCTACATTCTTTACCGCACTGAGCCCGAATCGTATTTTCCCGTCTGACACGTTGAACGTCTGAAGCGATTCATTCACGTGTGGTGGCAATACCTCAATCCCCATGTTCGCGCATTCGGAAATGTACATGGTGATCTTGTCGGTATTGCCGGTCTCGCAACTCAGTTGAGCAGCCATGAATTCAGCCGGAAAATGGGTCTTCAGGTATGCCGTCTGGTACGTGACCATCGCGTATGCAGCGGAATGCGATTTATTGAATCCATAGCCTGCGAACTTCTCCATAAGCTCGAAGATGAATGCTGCACGTTCCGGATCGATTTTGTTTTTCGCTGCGCCCTTCTCAAATCGTGTCTTCTGCACTGCCATTTCTTCGGGTTTCTTTTTTCCCATGGCACGTCTGAGCAGGTCGGCTTCACCGAGGGAATAATCCGCCAGGACTTTGGAAATGCTCATGACCTGTTCCTGGTACACGATAACCCCGTACGTCTCTTTGAGAATGGGTTCCAGTTCGGGCAGCGGGTATTCAATGGAGGTTCGACCGTGCTTACGATTGATGAAGTCGTCCACCATTCCCGATTCCAATGGTCCCGGCCTGTAGAGTGCGAGAATGGCGATGAGATCTTCGAACACCGATGGTTTGAATTTGGTCAGCACGTCCCGCATTCCGGACGATTCCAGTTGGAAAATTCCCAGAGTATCGCCTTTTGCGAGCATGGTGAACGTCACCGGGTCATCGAGAGGAATGGTCGTAAGATTGAGAACCGTTCCCCGGCCCGATTCAATAAGTTTGAGTGCCTGATCGATCACGGTAAGCGTCTTGAGCCCGAGAAAATCAAATTTAACCAACCCGATCTTTTCAACCCACGTCATGTCGAACTGAGTGATCGTTTCACCGTTGTTTCCAACGTACAACGGCAGATGTTCCACCAGCGGCTTGTCCGAGATCACGATCCCCGCAGCATGGGTTGACGCATGGCGAGTCAATCCCTCCAGAGATCGGGCCGTGTTGATGAGGTCCGCCACTTCAGGCCGCTTCATCATTTCTTTAAGACGAGGCTCTTCTTTCAGGGCTTTTTCCAGTGTCATCTTCAGGGCTTCAGGTATCAATTTGGAAATCTGATCCGCCACAGCGTACGGAAATCCCAAAACCCTGGCCACGTCTCTCACCACGGCTTTTGCCTGCATTCTCCCGAAAGTGATGATCTGAGCCACATTGTCCTTGCCGTATCGTGTGGAAACATACTCGATGACGCGGTCGCGACCTTCCATGCAGAAGTCCACGTCGATATCAGGCATGCTCTTGCGTTCGGGATTGAGAAAGCGCTCGAAAAGGAGATTGTAGCGAATGGGGTCAATATCGGTAATGCCGAGACAGTACGCGGCAAGTGATCCCGCTGCCGAACCTCGGCCGGGCCCTACGGGAATTCTGTTTTTCTTTGCATAACCGATGAAATCTGCCACGATAAGAAAATAGCCTGAGAACCCCATATCCTGGATCATGCGGATTTCATAATCGAGCTGGTCGTGATACCGTTTATAAAGCCCATCATCCATCGCACCCTGTTCAATCAAATGAGCCGTTTTTCCTTTGAATCCCTCATGGGCCTGTTCCGCGAAGAGTTCTCTGAGTGATTTGCCTTCTCCCGGGTCGAATCGGGGCATGTGTATTTTGCCGAATTCCAGGACGAGGTTGCATTTATCTGCAATGACTCGAGTATTCTTGATTGCCTCAGGAACATGGCGGAAATGGTGTTGCATCTGTTCCGGGGATTTGAAGAAGAACTGGTCCGAACCAAAACTCATACGGTCCGTATCTTCCATCTTCTTACCGGTCTGAATGCAGAGAAGAATTTCGTGTGCCCTGTGATCCTCTCTATGGAGATAATGGCAGTCATTGGTTGCAACGAGATCGATGTCTAATTTTGCAGCAAGTTCGATGAGCCCCTTGTTGACTTTGCGCTGCTCATCCATCCCGTTTTCCTGAAGCTCCAGATAGTAGCGCTCCTTTCCAAAGAGATTACGGAACCACTCCGCTGATTTCAGAGCGCCGTTTTCGTCTCTAGCAAGCAACAGGGACGGCACTTCACCGGATAAGCAGGAACTCAGGCAGATAAGCCCTTCGCTATGCTGTTGCAGCAATTCCTTGTCAATTCTGGGTTTATAATAGAAGCCTTCTTGATAAGCTTTCGTTACGAGTTTGCAGAGATTCCTGTACCCCTTCTCGTTTTCGCAGAGCAGAATCAGATGATAGTACGCGCCCTGACCGGCTTTCGCGTTTCGATCGAAGCGTGACTCCGGCGCGACGTACAGTTCACAACCGACTATCGGCTTGATACCATTGGATTTCACCTGAGAATAAAACTCCATTGCACCGAAGAGATTTCCATGATCCGTCACCGCAAGCGCGGGCATTTTGTATTCTTTTGCCGCAGCGATCAGGTCTGGAATGCGAATTGCCCCATCAAGCAGGGAGAACTGGGTGTGAAGGTGCAGATGGACGAAATCCGAGGTGGGCATCAGAACTCCTTAATCATTGTTATTATTTATCTTTTTCTTTAGGGTCTCAAACATATCATTGTTAAACATGAGGTGCAAGTGATGGCATGTCGATCCTGGGTTCACGCCAGGTGCATGGACAAATTCCGTCTATTTCTTTGCTGGAATGAGGAGAGAATTTTTTGCACCAGCGCATTCCCGAATCGGAATCTGTCGGGATTTGTTGTAGAATGTGCCAAATCGGTTCATTGGTACGGAGGTATCATGTTCGATACTATCAGAGCGACAATCTGCGGCGATATAGCCACTGTGGTGTTTAATAGACCCAAGGCGCTCAACGCGTTCGACCTGGACACCATAACAATAATGATGGATCACCTTATCAATCTCGCCGCGGACGATACGGTCCGCGGAATCGTCATATCAGGAGAGGGAAACTCCTTCAGTTGCGGTGGCGATCTCAGGTGGGTGGCAAGTTGGCCTCAGGATTATGCCTCGGCTTTTCATAATCTTGCAGCCAGGTACCACCAGTGCATACTCGAGATTCGGCGCATGTCGAAACCGGTAATCGCCGCAATCAACGGGATAGCGGCAGGCGGCGGTTTTTCATTGGCATTAGCGTGCGATTTCAGAATCATGGCCAGATCGGCCGTATTGAAACAGGCATATACGAGTAACGGTCTTTCCATAGACGGCGGCGGGACATTTGTGTTGCCCAGGCTCGTCGGTTTGGCCAGGGCTCTCGAAATTGCAGCCATGGATGAACCTATTTCTGCGGATCAGGCGCTAAAGTGGGGCCTGGTGACCCGCGTGGTTGACGACGGCAAAGCACTGGAGGAAGCAATCACGTTTGCAGAGGAACTCAGCCGAAAACCATTGCATTCATTTGCATGGTCAAAAAAGCTGCTGACGGATTCGTTCCGCAACTCTCTCGAGGAACACCTCGAACTGGAGCGGACCGGGCTTCGATCCTGTGCATCTCATCCCGACGGCAAAGAAGGGATATCCGCATTCATCGAGAAAAGAAGACCGATGTTCAATCGAGAGACCTCGTAGTGATCAATCGGAAGAAGTGAGGAGCGACACAACAGAGGATGTGGTGAGAAAGATTATTCTGAAAAGCCGAGCAAGACGCTTACGGTAGGCACGACATCCTCCTCTCACTTCAGTCCTGCTCCAGAATGTGTACTCGTGTACATCCTTTACGTTGACTTACCAGGCCCATTGATTTATAGGCTTATCCTACCCTGAAGGAGGACGTATGGACGGCGGTAAAGAGCGAGATTCTTCTCAAAGCAAAAGCAAATCAAGAATCTTCTCGGCAGTGCTGTCCCTTGTCGTTCCGGGACTCGGTCAGATCGTGCGCGGCAGGATTTTTGCCGGTCTCATGTTTTTCCTGAACGTGATTCTCTATGTGGTACCGCTCTTCATGCCTCAGACCATGGAATATGACGTTAAGACACCTGCTTTGCTCATAGCTGTCGGAGTGTGGGTCTTTTCCGCACTGGACGCGTTCCTGCAGAAGAGTTCTTTCTTGATTCTCGCCCTCCTGGTATCGCTCTTTTGTTTCGGTCTGGGATTCTTCGGATCCTTCTTCCTGCTTCCTCATCTGGACATTTAAGGGGTTCTTCAGGCCGACTATTCGTCTCCCACAGGTATAACTCTTCTCGAGCCTTTCGAAAATTTCGGTAGCACGATCATGAGCACACCGTCACCTAACGATGCCCTGGCCCTCTCCGTATCGATTTCAAAGCCGATGCAAAAATTCCTGAAGTAGTCACCTGAATCATACTCGTGCAGCAAGAAGTCCCCCGAATCATCAATTTTGTCTTTACGTGCCCAGATGGAAAGAATGTCATCCTGGAAATCCAAATCGACATTTTCAGGACTCACTCCGGGAAGATCGATGAAAATTGTCAGATGATCCGCTGTCTCGAATATGTCTGCGGCTGGAGTCGCGAACGCCGCATCGGAAAAGAATCCGAAGTGGGTTGAGGGTTCCCGTGCCACTCTTTTCTGTATTCCTACCATGATAGTCCCTCGCGGTACGGAGGACCGTACGTTTTAAAAGATCTTTACCTTCAACATGGCCGACACAAGCATATATGCTTGCGTGGCTCAGTTTCAGCTTCCGTCCATTTAGATGCAGATGGTTCGGTTTGGTTGCCAGTCTGGATTTCTGGGTGCGATGAGAGTATATAGAATTTATTGTGGAGGTTCTTTACATGTTTTATAGGCTCATAAATTCCATTGAGGAAAAGATTCTTGACGGCAAAAGCATAGAGCAGACGGAAGCACGAAAGCTCCTTCAGATTCCCGACGAGTTTCTCATGCATCTTTTGGCGGCCGCGGACCGCATCAGGATCACCTTCAAAGGCTCCAAGTTCGATTCCTGTTCACTCATCAATGCGAAATCCGGTCGATGTAGCGAAGACTGTGCATTCTGCGCACAATCCGGTCATCATCATGGCGAATGCGACGTATACGGTCTCAAAAGCGGAGAGGAAATTCTCCTGGCCGCACAAAAAGCTCGGGAAGCCGGGGCATCCCGTTTCTGCACGGTTACCAGCGGCGGGGCTTTGTCAGCAAAGGAATTCGATACTCTTATCGAATGTTTGGAACGCGTACGCGCAGAAGTCGATATTCATTTGGATGCGTCATTGGGATTCCTGGATGACGTCAGAGCGGAAAGATTGGCTACAGCAGGGGTGACGCGGTACAACCATAATTTGGAGACTTCCCGCGATTACTATGGACAAATCTGTACAACCCACCATTTCGACCAGCGGGTGGATACGGTTCGCACCGTGATGCATCATGGTTTTTCCGCGTGCAGTGGAGGAATCATCGGTATGGGGGAAACCCCCGATCAAAGACTGGACCTTGCTTTTACGCTCGCAGATTTGGGAGTGGATTGCGTGCCTATCAATATACTTAATCCCAGAAAAGGTACTCCTTTGTACGAAGTCGCACAGCCCGAACCGCTGGAGATCCTGAAAACCATCGCTATTTTCCGGCTCATTCTCCCCAAAGCCACCATAAAAGTCGCCGGTGGCAGAGAGCGCAATCTGACCGATTTTCAGGCAATGGCGCTCAGGTCCGGGGCAAACGGCATGATCATCGGGGGATATTTGACCACCGGAGGCCGAAGTCTGGAGGAAGATGTGGCTATGATCCGCAATGCGGGTTACACCATAGCTTGAGAATCCGGCTGTTTCAGGCGGATCGCAGTATGGACCGGTGAAGGTATCCCTTACGGGTGCCGGTCAATTTGTTTGCATATTATCCGCCGGCACGGAGGCCGGCGGCCATCAATTTTGATGAATCACTCTGCGCACTGCGATTCTTTCTGAGACTCGTTATCACCTGCATAATCATTTACAAAGAAGATTCCGACGAGTCACTCTGGAAGCAGAGGTATCTATCAGTCTAGCCTCAAACCGAACTCGCTGAGACTATTGAAAAACCCTTTCTTATCCGTGAAAACGAATGCGTTAAACCCTCGGGAAACGGCCATTTGCACGTTACCCGGGTTGTCGTCCACAAACAGAAATTTGGAAGGCTCTGCAGAAAAATGTGATGCGACAAGGTCGAAAATCGCAGGATCTTTTTTCGTGATGCCTAAATGGTAAGAATTGAAAACCACATCGAATTCCCGTAAAAAACGATGCTGCGCATCCAATTCGTCCAGCCATTGCGTTTGATCGCTCAGCACGGCTACTGTCAATCCGGATTTTCTCAATTTCCTGACTGCGTCAAATATCCAGGACCTCAGGGTGAACCGTTCGAGTATTTCGCGACGTAGTGCTTCGTCTGTTCCCTGTATACCCGTTTTCTCCCGGAGCAACTCCCAGTAGTCATGTTCGGCAAATTTCCCTTTCACGTAACCGCAATCATAGATGAGGCGGGCAGCCAGCTCGAAAAAATCTTCAGGCGACAACCCGGCCTGTTTCCCAATTGCGTACAATCCTTCTCTAAAGCCTTCTTCGGCGATAACCCCTCCGAAATCCAACACGACGTATGCTATTTGATATGAATCCTGTTTCTTCATGAATGTTTCCTCATCTCTCATCGGTGTTGCTCATCAGCAGTGAGTGCGTAACAGCAGCCATGTAACAACCGACGTGCCTTATAGCATGGTTTGTTGATCGTTTCATGACGTCATAGCGAAACCGAAAACCAGTCCGGGTGTCTGAATGTGGTAATCCTTGCAGGAAGCGTATCTCTAAGAAGACTTCCGAGGAATCGAGCCATAAAGAAATACTGCATGAATGGTGCTTCTAGATGGAAAATGCTTTGCATCGTGCGCGGATACACATCAACACCCCCGTTTATCTACATCCGAATGCAATGAAGAAAAAGATTTGTGAGACTGTACGGATTCTGGCAGTTACAGGTGAGCTTCAATGTTTATGTTGTTCTCCTTCAACACGAAAATAATAGCTGAAATGATGCACCTGCGATTATTCGTTGATTTCTCCAAAAGAAAAGGTAAAATTACAGGTTCTACATGTCAATGCCGGCCTGTCTATATGACGGGGGTGAGAGGGTTCTCAAACTGGCTTTTTTCTTGTTGCATAACAGGAGGATGGAAAATAACGCTTCCCCGATCGCCGATTGTCGGCCCCCCGAGGGAGCGTCTCAATTTCGAAAGGGAAGTCTTGAGAGACATTCCCAGGACTGGAACTATTCTGAAGGACATTTGAAGGGGTGAATCAATGAAGTCGGACAATTCTGTTTTGCATGGCCTCAGGAACGAGCGAGGTTCCGCAGCGTACTCCTTTCTCGGATTCGCGATTGTCGCAGTCTGCATTATCGCGGTAATCTTTGTCTTCCCATGGAACCAGATAGGTGGGGGAAGCCCTAAAGATGCAGACTATCTTTCCGGAATGGACGCCCTCAAGAATAAACAGTACAACGAAGCAATCAGTTACTTTGATAAATCAATCCAGGCGAATCCCAACGGACCGGCTTTCCTGGGTAAGGCCAAGGCAAACATGGCACTCGGCAATATCGACAAAGCGCTGCAGGATGCGACGGCAGCGATAGAGAAGAATGCCGGCGCCGAAGCGTACGGACAGCGCGGAGTCATTCTCAAGATTCAGGATAAGACGGATCAAGCTCTCCAGGATTTCAATGAAGCCATCAAAAAAGATGGTAGATACGCCTGGGCCTTGGCGCAGAGAGCAGACATCTTCAATAAGCAGAAGAACTATGAAAAAGCTCTCAATGACGCGAATAGAGCCGTGGCGGCAAAAAGCGACTTCGTAGAAGCATATAGATTGAGAGGATCGATTCTGACCCATATGGGCAAATGCAAGGAAGCTTCGGTTGATTTTATCGCGGTTCAGAAGATGAAACCGGATGATCCTGCAGCTATTCAGGACACCGCATGGTTCCTGCTCACCTGTCCCGACGAGAAACTTCAGGACTCAGCCAAAGCAATGGAACTTGCAAAGAGAGCCGTTGACATAAGCGGCGGGAAGAACAGCGCAGCCCAGGAGACTCTGGCCGAGGCGTACTTCCGTCAAGGCGATGCTCTGAAAGCAGTGGAGCATCAGAAAAAAGCTATAGAGCTGGGATCCCAGAATTGTCCTGACGGCTCATGTGTGAAGGATATGCAGCAGAGATTGCAGAAGTATGAACTTGCAGGAAGACAGGAAATCAGAACCGGTTACGAAATATTGCCGTTGAACAGCAGTCTCTAGATACTTCAGAACACAGCGGCAGAATTCATTTCCGTGCCGCGGTCTTCATCATCTTCACCACAAGAATAACAAGAAAAGAAATGCCGGGAATTCGAATAACTCCCGGCATTTCTTTTGCCTGATTTTCGTGCCTGCCGTTTTCGGAATTCAGCTCGGGGTATCTCCGTAAACGCGGCACCTGAAGCGATTCACCGGATCGATTATTGGGACGCTCTGAAACGAACCGCCCTGAGATGTCCGTCATCCGGTTTGAAATCCACTACTACTCGTTTACCCAGAAAAACAGCCGCTTCCCTACGGTGATCTCCATCGACCCGCAAGACGAACTTCTTATTATCGCAATCCACAATGGTCACCGTTTCCCAGTCCACCCGTTCCAGCTTGCCCAAAAATTCTTCCGCTTTGGACGTCTGCACGAGTGCGACGAGGATTAGTACCATCAGGATCCCTAAAACGCGATCCCTCATGTGACCCTCCAACTCATTGAAAATGTATGAAAAAGAACTGGTATTAAATATCCCTGCGGATACCTACCAATCTTATCTTACCCGATAGAACCCGGACGTTCAAGAGGTGACCTTTCAAAAGAGAGCTTCTGCACAGGATTTTGATGCGATACAGCCTTGCGGGAAGCTCCTGAATTGATTATGCCGTTCATTGACATGCACGACGGTTTAAGGCAATAGTGCCTTTGTTCCGGTTAAGGAGGTATTGACATGAATTTTCCCTCGGATCGTTTGTATTCAGAGTACCACCTGTGGGTGAAGATGGAGAAAGACCAGGCTCTCATCGGCATTACGGACTTCGCAAAAGAAGAGCTGGGAGACGTGGATTACATTGAACTCCCCGAGCTTGATGAAACTGTGCTCAAGGACAAACCTATAGGCATATTCGAGACAAGTAAGGCTGTCACGGATATCATTGTGCCTTTATCGGGAATCGTGGTGGAGAAGAATGTTGCGCTTCTGGAGTCACCGGAAATATTATCGGACGATCCTTACGGAGACGGATGGCTTATTATTCTGGAACCATCCAATCCCGAGGAACTGGATGAACTGATGAAAGCCGCGGATTATGCCAAATTAGTGGCAGGTGACGCGGACGAATAGTCCTGCTGTTTGAAAGCTGTAAGATCTCGGAACCTTTTTTGTAAATGAATTATGCCATTAGCTCGGGGCCGAATGCAAAGCGTTCGCTTCATAACTGACACATGTGATCTTGGAATTGCGAGCCCCTGTGAAGTCAGGTCTCGGCCCCGCTTTTCCCGGAATGACCCGCACGGAGGCCGGTCACTACCGACCACCAGCGAGGGATGCGTCTGATTTTCCTTCTTTCATTGCGAATCGGAACCGGTCAAAGTCCCGTCCACACACTCCCTGCTACATGATATTCTTAAAGAAATTACTGGTTACGTACACAAAATTGGCACGAACACGGAGTCTTTGGGCTTTCATCCGTTCGGGAAAAGGAAAGTACGGTGCTGCGGATTTGATGGCTCTCATGGCATTCTCGTCGAGAATCGTGTGCCCGGATGAATCGAGCAAATTTACTTCCAGTAATTCCCCGGTCTTGGCTATAGAAAATTCCACAGTCAGCGTTCCGCCGATTCCCGATCGCGCTGCAGCAGGTGGATAAGTCCAGACTCCCTGGATCTTTCTTTTCAGGTGCATCAGGTACGAGAAGAATCGATCTTCCCTCGTATTAATATCTACAATGGCTTCCTCAACGTCTCCGTCGGGAAAAAATTCACGGGAACCGGCTGCGGAAAATCCTTTGGCTATATCCTGAGGAGTTGGCCGCAGATCCACCGGAGATTTCCGAGAATTCTCCTTTTTTTTAGGCCGAATCTCGTGTTGCTCGGGAGGTTTTCGAACGCCCGTTTTTTGCTTTGGTTCTTTCTTTTCCTCAGGCTGGCGCTTTTCTTCAGGCTGCCGGGCAAGGTCCTCAGGCGCCTGTGGTGGCATTAAAGACGCCATTTTCTTTTGTTGCTGTTCAATTCTGCCGATGGGCTGTTCCTGGGAAGGCGGCGCTTTGGGCAGGCGTTCTTTGACGGCAGTGTGATCCCTGTCAGAAATTGCAGACGCGTTCTCCGGAGGCGGTTCGGGCTTCTTTTCTTCTTGCGGTTCCACGAGACGCACTCGGGTAACCTTTTCCCCAGGATTGAGAAGCGGTTTGGAGTGATTCATCTCCATTAGTCTGGGGATTCCGGCGAAAACCCCTACGTGCAGGAGCAATGACGCAATAACACAGTATTTCAGAATCCGGTCTGCGCCGAAAGAGTCCACCCGCTCAAGGTTATCTCTCGAGATTTGAGGGATATCGTACGTATCGTCGATGTCCTCCGAATCCGAAGCGAAAGGATCGATCAGTTCGCTGCGAATAGGGTCCATCAACTTGTCACCACCTGCACCAAAAATTCCGCTGCTTTCCGAACTACCGCGATCGTTCAAGGTCTCATCGCACCAATTTTGGGGCGAATCGATCCCTCTTATAGCACATCCTGGTTCGCTTTTCTTCATTATCAAGCACGAATCGAAGCCGAAGTGATTGCTGCAGGTCCCAATCGTTCGGAAATATTCGGATCCAGGCAGGGATCATCGTGCCTGATGCGGTTTAGATTAAATAATGCACGCTCCGGATTTGCATTCGCGTAACAGTATGCACATCCGTGACCGCACGTATCGTATGCACCGACATCCTTAGAAGCAAAGCACCCGCAATCCTCTCTTGTGGGCGTTTTCTTCAGGCTTTGCAGCGCCGACAGTTTCGCATTCGATTCGATGATGCTCGCGAGATGAGCCGGATCGATACATCGCGCTTTCGTGATTTCGCCGTTGACGAGGAAATCATGAGCACACGATTTCATCTCTATGCCCCATTCTCGTGCAATTTCGGCCAAGCCCGTACTCAGTTCGATACATTCTTCTGCATGCGGGTTGCGATATCCGGGAACGCATCGATCCATATTCCTGGTGGTCTTTCTGTAATAATCACAGAAACTGAAAATACATTCCCTGGAATGGGGCGCAAGAAGTTGACAAAGTTCTCGAAAGTTCTCCAGATGCCATGCACGATTAAGTTGATCACTCATGACTATAGTGTCGTAACGCCATCTCACGATTGAAGTAGTTCGTATTTTAGCAAGATTTTCAACTACTCTCATTGTATGAGTCAAAGGAGGTACGTTTGGTTCCAGGAAGGGCGGATAATTGTTTATAGTATACAAAAAAGTAAAGCAATATCCCCGGTCTATTAATTCGTCTAAACATTGCAATAGCGGAGCGGCATTTTTGGTCCAGAAAACAATAGCAATAACATCTGCAGGAACAAGTGAGACGTGGAACAACTTTCCTCCGAAAGGGACACGGACCACGGCGTTCCCTTCTCGAATGCGTTCCATAAACCATCGAGAATGAAATGCAGGTATATCGGTGCGTCTGGAAGCGGAAACCACGTGCATAAATAATGTGTCCCTTTGACTGCGTAGGCCATTACGCGAAAATAGTTGAATTGTTACAATAACTGGAGCAGAATCTATCCTCGTACGAAATCACGGTCGATGCCGAAATGAGTATCGTCCTCGGATAGAAACGCGCAACGTATCCACATTACTCTCATACGAGCGCTGTTCATTGTCAAGTTGATGGCTGTCGAAAGCGGCTGAGAAGAGGCTCAGTTTTTTCCTGAGTTCCTGGCCTTGAATGAGCCGATCCGTGCTATAATGCCCGGACAAGGTATTTCCCGTTGAGCATCCGATCCGCTGTGGGGCGGTGTTCTTGCAGAAATTGAATCACTACTGACGTTGAATATTGAAAGGAAGCCCGATGGCGAAGCCTAAAAAAGGCAAAGATTTAATCGAAAGTAATCTACCTGAAAATGAAAAAGCGCGGGCTGTCGAAGTTGCGGTTTCGCAGATTGAAAGACAATTCGGCAAAGGCGCTATTATGAAACTGGGGAGCGGTGGAGTTATCCCCAACGTCCAGGCGATTTCCACAGGCTCTCTCGGACTCGACGTGGCCATCGGAATCGGTGGCATCCCCAAAGGGAGAGTCACGGAAATTTTCGGGCCGGAATCTTCGGGAAAAACTACCTTATGCCTTCATGTGATCGCTGAAGCCCAGAAGTTGGGCGGTTTTGCCGCATTCGTGGACGCCGAACATGCGCTGGATATCGGGTATGCAAAAAAACTCGGTGTCAATAGCGATGAATTACTCGTCTCGCAGCCTGATACCGGTGAACAAGCTCTCGATATCACAGAAATCCTGGTAAGATCGGGTGCGATGGATGTTGTAGTCATAGATTCTGTGGCCGCTCTCGTACCCCGAGCTGAGATCGAAGGCGATATGGGCGATTCCCATATGGGGCTGCAGGCAAGGCTCATGTCTCAGGCCCTGAGAAAATTGACAGCAGCCATAGCCCGGTCTCATACATCCGTGATTTTCACCAACCAGATCAGGCAAAAGATTGGAATCATGTTCGGCAATCCGGAGACGACCACCGGCGGTAACGCACTCAAATTTTTTGCTTCATTGAGACTCGATATCCGCAGGGTGGCGGGAATCAAAGAGGGCGAAAACGTTATTGGGTCGCGGACCAGAGTGAAGGTGGTAAAGAATAAGTTGAGCCCTCCCTTCAATCAGGTAGAATTCGATATCATGTACAACGAGGGTATTTCCATAGCCGGTGAAGTAATCGACATGGGAGTGGACCTCGGAATTGTCGACAAATCTGGTGCATGGTATTCGTACGGTGATGAGCGTATAGGACAGGGTAGAGAAAACGCAAAGCAGTTCATGCGAGATAATCCCGACACCATGGAGACGATTAAATCCAGAATTCTGGAACATAAAGGGATTGGAGTGCAAAGCAAGTCCGACGACTCAAACGAAAATATCCTGCATGAGGCTGGTGACTACGATGGATCTTGATGCATGTCTCAGAAAAGCAATTGAAAGCGGAGCTTCCGATATCCACCTAAAAGTTCCGCTTCCGCCGGTAACCCGCATTAACGGTGTACTTGCACCCATGAGAGGTGAGGACAGACTCAGTCCGGATGAAGTTCGCCGAATCGCTCTGTCCATTATGAACGAGCGCCAACGCGAAATCTTCACCAAGACAAAAGAGCTTGACATGGCTTACAGCGTTTCAAAGCTTGCCAGGTTCAGGGTAAACGTGTTCTCCCAGCGGGATTCCATTGCCATGGTGTTCAGGACGATTCCCTCCGAACCTCCCATGCTGAAAGATCTCAGCCTTCCGGCGGTCATCGAAAAAGTCGCGATGGAACACAGGGGCTTGGTCCTCGTGACCGGAACAACCGGCTCGGGAAAATCTACCACCCTTGCTGCCATGATCAATCACATCAACTCGTTCAGGAACTGTCACCTTATAACGATCGAAGACCCGATAGAATTCCTTCACAGGGATCGCAAGAGCATTATCAATCAACGAGAAGTCGGTCAGGATACGCTTTCGTTCCAGAACGCATTGAGGGCTGCATTGCGTGAAGATCCGGACGTCATCCTCGTAGGCGAAATGCGGGATCTCGAGACAATCGAGATAGCCATGTTAGCGGCAGAGACCGGGCATCTTGTCTTCAGCACTCTGCATACTCTGGATGCGACCGAAACCATCAACCGAATCATCTCTGCATTTCCAATCGAGCACCAGAGTTCGATCCGGCTTCAGTTAGCAGGCATTCTCAAAGGGGTTATATCCCAGCGCCTTCTCTCCAAGGCGGATGGAAAAGGGCGTGTGCCTGCCGTTGAAGTTCTGGTATCTACAGCCCGCATACGGGAGTGCATCGGAGACGAAGTAAGAATCAGAGAAATTCGGGATGCAATTGCCGAAGGTCACATCAGTTATGGAATGCAGACTTTCGATCAATCGCTCATGCAACTGTACAAGAAGAATCTGGTTACGTACGAGACGGCTCTCGGAGCAGCCAGTAACCCGGACGATTTTGCCCTTTTCGTAAGAGGTATCAGCGGCACGTCAGAAGGCAAATGGGATATGAGCGCTTAAAAGTGCTCTCATATCACTTTTCTGGAGGATCCGGATCATATGTTGACTTGGCGTGCTCACAGAGAGCTATCATATACTCCGGGCAAGGAATAACAGGAGGCATCAAGTGACGGATTTTCGTGTCCTGCTGGTGGATGACGAGACGGAATTCCTTGAAACACTCGTAAAACGACTCAAAAAGAGAAAACTGAACGTGATGTCCGCGGAAAGTGGGAGAAAAGCCTTAGAGATAATTCAGAGCGATCCCATAGATGTAGTAGTGCTGGACGTCAGAATGCCGGATATGGACGGTCTCGAAACCTTAAAAGAAATCAAAAGATTAAAACCTTCAATTGAAGTGATTATGCTTACCGGACACGCAAGCGTGGAAGTGGCGGTACAAGGAATGGAATTGGGAGCGTTCGATTACCTTATGAAACCGATGGATATTGACGAACTGCTCTTTAAGCTCCAGGACGCCTATAAAAGAAAATGGTGCCGCGCTGATGATGTATGCGAGGTACCTAACTCGCTCAAGGTGATTTGAACCCTCATGTTATAAAGGCAATTTAAGCCTGATTTTGCGGCCGTTTTACGGAAATTGAAAACCGGGACAATTTATTTCTTTTCAGTCAGTGTACTTTTCTGTTACTGTTGATCCATGATCTTGCACGGAACGCGCGGGTTCCTCATTAAGCGTTCCCCATTTTACATTGTAGCGAATTCCCTATCGAATTCATTCAAAATGACGTGAATTCGAAATGGGCGGTTCTGCGCATTACAGCAACGGAGGGCGGTAGCATGAAGGTGGCAAAAGAGCTGTACCGTATGTTTATGGCTGCGTCTCAAGCTCATGCAAGGTGGGACTACGAGACATCCATGAGCATTCTACGGGACAGGAAGAGGCTTCTCCTTTTGGTGATTATGACGATCCCGGCTCTGGCGATCGGCGTGGCAATGGCTGCAGGAGATGGATTTCTGGGCGGATACAAGGCGTATCAACCTGCCAACTACGACCCGTTCATCTTCGTCGTGTCCATACTTATCGGTATGGGAGCCGGCTTGATTACCGGTTGTATAGGGGCGGGTGGAGGATTCATAATCACTCCTGCTCTTATGAGCGCGGGAGTCAAGGGGATTCTCGCTGTCGGCACAGACTTGTTCCACATTTTTGCGAAAGCCATTATGGGAACAGCGGTCCACAAGAAATTGGGCAATGTCTCTGTTCCCCTTGCGATTGCCTTCCTGGTGGGGTCCGGGTTAGGCGTGACGGGCGGCGGGTTCATAAATAGGGCTATTTACGAGAAGAACCCTGTTTTGAGCGACCTCTTTATCAGTATCGTGTACGTCGTTCTCCTTGGCTTTTTGGGGTTCTACTCCTTATTCGATTTCCTGAAACTCCGGAAGGCTCCTGGTGATATTGGTGCACATCATGGAGAGAGTGCACACGGAGAAGAGGCCGCTTCAGGTAAAGTAGGTCTTCCTGCGAAGCTGCAAGCCTCGAATATTCCCCCTCTCATCACATTTGATGAAGACCTGGTTCCTGGTGGAAAAAAGATCCCGGCTCTCTTTGTTGCCCTCTGTGGTGCAGTAGTGGGCTTTGCCGCCGCAATCATGGGAGTCGGTGGCGGTTTTCTTACGTTTCCCATGTTCGTTTACATTTTGGGTGTCTCTTCATTCACCACAGTTGGTACCGACATCCTACAAATCATCTTCACTGCCGGACTAGCATCCATAGCTCAGTATGCGGTTTACGGGTTCATTTTTTATACGCTCGCAATGGGCATGCTGCTGGGTTCGCTCTTAGGAATTCAGATAGGCGCACTTGCGACAAAAGTGGTGAAAGGAATACATATCCGCGGATTTTATGCAGTTTCCATTCTGGCGGGATTCGTAAATCGATTCTTTGCGCTTCCCGAGAAACTCAATCAGATGGAAATCATCAACATATCCGAAGCCCTGGCCAAAGGGCTCAGTTTTGCCGGGCTCATTATTTTCTTTGTGGTCATAGGGATTTTCGCTGTTTGGGTAATCGGCAAGTTCCTCGGCAACATAAAAACCCTGAGAGGGGAGGTCTAGACCATGATCAAACATAAGGGAGCTTTCATAAAAGGACTTCTCCTTGCCGTCACGTTTTACATTGTGCTCGCTGCCATGTTTATGCCGTTGTTCGACGGTAAGAATGCGCTTGAGGCGGCTGATAATCTTTTCAATGCCATTTCAAAAGGCTCTACGGACTATATTCCGGGTCTGATTAAGAGAAACCAAGAGTTTATGGGCACTCAGGTTGATTTGAATTTAAAGTTCAAAGACCAGGCATTGGCCCAAAACGCTCAGAAATTGGTGACATCCACGGGTGCCAAAGTAACCCAGGACGGAACACAACTGAACGTAATAGGAGATCTTGGGAAGATTTTGTCCGTCATCCTGAATGACTCCCTGGCAATGTTTCACAATAAAGACTCTGAACTCGAATCAAGATATGGAATACCTGGAAGACAGGCACTGCGGGTCTGGTGGAATATTCTGAAGGAAACGGACAAGGACCTGAAAAGGAAGAATAAATTCAAAGAGGCTGCTTTCGTCGACACCGTTACCAAAAGAGGTGTGGAAGTGGCCTATAATTTCTTCCAGATCGCTCCCCAAACTGCGTCTTCCAGAATGGGAATCCTCGTTTTCGCTCTGGTGTTCTACGTTATTTATACCCTCTGGTGGGGCATTGCAGTCATGTACCTGTTCGACGGTTTCGGCCTGGAGATGAAAGCCGGAGCCAAGAAAGAAGTATAAACCGTTCGATTTCCGAAGGGAGTTCGTCAAAGACTCCCTTCGACCTTAATCATCCGCTTCAATCCATATGTCAATCGGCAGTTACGCGGAATACAGTTCCTTGTTTCAGAATTCTTCAGCAAAATTGCCGGACCTGCATGAATATTCTATTATAAGAATTACATGAGCTAAAAAGGGATCGTAAGAACAACATGGCCGGAGTTGTTGAGCTTATCAGAAACATTTTTTCCCGGAAGAAGAAAGAACGTGAACCTCTTAACATTCATGAGCTTAGGGTTGCATTCACGAGTCGCTATCATAATTTCAAACTTCTTCTGACCGCCAACAACAAAGCACTTGAAATAATGTCGGACCTCGAAAAAGCGCTCGAGGGCAATCAGACTTTCGGTATGTCCTTTATACGGTCAAACTGCACAGCAGTTCTCGTCAATGTCTTCCGCATGATAAAAAATCTGGATGAACTCGCTCCGGGAAAATATTCCGAGCTTCACAATAGCTTTAAGCAGATTCAGGAGCAGATTAACGCAGTATTGGCCTACAAGAAGCCCGCTTTGGGGGATTCCCCGGTGATACCGCTGGAATCGATTACTGCCGATATGGTGGATCAGGTCGGCAGCAAAATGGCCAACGTTGCGGAAATCAAGAACAAGATTCATATTCCTGTTCCCAGCGGCTTTGTGATTTCCGCCCTGGCGTACGACAGATTCATCCAATTCAACGATTTGCAGACGGAAATAGATCGGCGGATACAAGCCGCGGATACCGAAAAAATCGACGATCTCTACACACTTTCTTCAGATATTCAGCAATTGATCATGCGCTCCAGGGTTCCGCCCGACCTGGAAGCAGCGATTGTGCAGGCTTACCGTCAAGTGGAAGCAGCGACCTATCCTGATGTCAAAGTGTCCCTTCGCAGCAGTGCCCTGGGTGAAGATGCTGCAGGAACGACCTTTGCCGGTCAATTTCGTACTGTGCTGAATGTGGGGGCCGAGCACCTGATTGATGCATACAAAGAGGTGGTCGCAAGCAAATACGGATTACCGGCGGTCAGTTATCGATTAGCACGAGGAATACCGGACGAAGACGTTGCCATGTGTGTGGGCAGCATGGAAATGGTGGATGCTCAAGCCGGCGGAGTCATGTATTCCAGCAACCCGTTGAATATACGCGACCGTTCTATCTTCATAGATGCGGTGTGGGGTCTCCCTAAAGCTGTTGTAGACGGAAATGTCGCTCCGGACGAGTATGTGATTTCCCGGGATACACTCGAGGTGATCCGAAGGGAGATCAAACAAAAGGAACTGGAATTCAAGTGCCTGCCGGACGAAGGTGTGTGCAGAATGGAAATTGCCGGGGAAAAGGCCGGTCTGCCCTGTCTTACTGACGAGCAAGCCAAGATGCTGGCTTCCATGGCAATAGAACTTGAGGATTATTACGGATCGCCTCAGGACATTGAATGGGCTGTCACACCGGACAATTCCATATATATTTTACAGTGCAGGCCGCTTCAGCAGACGGACGTCCCCGGAAAAGAGCATGTTCCGGGTATTCAGCTTGAAAACGAAACCGTGCTCGTGCGAGGTGGAATAACAGCGTCTTCCGGTGTGGCGACCGGACCTGTCTTCATCGTCAGAAATGATGTGGATAAGCTGAAATTTCCTTCCGGATCGGTACTCGTTACGAGTCAATCTCTGCCAAGATGGGCTCCCCTCCTCAGCCATTCTGCGGCCGTCGTGACGGAACTCGGCGGAGTTGCGGGGCATCTTGCAAATGTTGCCCGAGAGTTTTCTGTTCCTGCATTGTTCGGTATCCCGGATGTGACGAATGTGCTCAAAAATGGCGATGTGATTACCGTGGACGCGGATGGTCGGACCGTTTACGCAGGATGTGTGGATTCGCTGCTTGACCGGAGAATCTGCAAGAAGAATCTCATGGCTGGGAGTCCTGTTTATGAGACGCTTGAGGCTGTAACTGCTCACATAATTCCTCTGAATTTACTGGACCCGGACTCAACTGATTTCCATCCGCGAAAATGCGAAACGTTGCACGACATTACTCGTTTCTGCCACGAAAAATCCGTTCACGAAATGTTCAATTTCGGAAAAGAGCACCATTTTTCCGAACGCTCCAGTAAACAGCTCGTATGCCATGTTCCTATGCAGTGGTGGATCATCAATCTTGATGATGGGTTCAAAGAGGATGTCGAGGGTAAGTTCGTTCATCTGGACAACATTATTTCCATTCCTATGATCGCCTTGTGGAAGGGGGTAATCTCGGTTCCGTGGGAAGGGCCTCCCCCGGTCGATGCAGGCGGGCTCATGTCAGTTATGTTACAGGCCACTACGAATCCGGCCTTGGATCCTACCATGAGCTCTCCATACGCTGCTCGGAATTATTTTATGCTTTCAAAAAATTTCCTGAGCTTATCCTCCCGGTTCGGCTTTCATTTTTCCACGGTGGAAGCGCTCGTGAGCGATCGTGCTGCGGAGAATTATATAAGCTTCAGCTTCAAAGGGGGAGCAGCAGATATGCCGCGCCGGGTGCGACGCGCTATCTTTGTTGCGGACATTCTCGAGCGATTCGGCTTTCGGACGGAAGTTAAAAAAGACAGCTCTTTTGCCCGGGTGGAAGGCATGGACCAGGCTTACATGGAAAATAGCCTGAAGATCCTGGGCTATCTCATCATTCATACTCGCCAGCTTGATATGGTCATGAACAATGATGCTTCCATAGCCAAGTACAAGCGGAAGATTATTAAAGACATAGAGTCTGTTGTGCTGGTTGACGGCAGAGGAAACGAGATCGAAAGCAAAGATCCGAATGTCGTTACGGAAAATTCTCCACCTCAACAATAATGCCTTATCAGCTCCATCAATGCGAAAAACGGCTGAAATCCCATACTTGAAAAGTACCTCATATACTGATAAAGTTGCTTCGGATTTTCGGCTTTTCACGCATTCCTGGAGATTGTTTTAAATTTTATTTCACGCGTTCGCGAACGAAGCCGTTTCGAATCATCAATTTGTCGGTTGGGAGCCTTGAGTGCTTGCCCAAGTGCATTCCGGATCTCTAATTGGAATCGATGCCTACCCGGTAGAAGTTGAGGTAGATGTCTATCCGGGACTTCCCTCCATAGCCGTGGTGGGGCTTCCTGACAATGCCGTGAAAGAGAGCACTGCTCGCGTCAAATCTGCAATAATCAACAGTGGTTATCCATTTCCTTCCCGAAGAATCACCATAAATTTGGCTCCCGCGGGTCTGAAGAAAGAGGGTTCTGGGTTCGATCTTCCCATTGCTCTGGGGATTCTTGCCGCACTGGACCTGCTGACTCCGGACAAACTGCAGAAATACATGGTGGTGGGCGAGTTGGCGCTGGATGGACGGGTAAAGCCGGTGAAAGGCGCTTTGTCTATCGCACTGGCAGCACGCGACAGAGGCTTCAAGGGATTGATATTGCCCGAAGCGAATACATTCGAAGCAGCCATCGTAGAAGGTATCGAAGTTCTTGGCGTTTCAAGTCTGCTGACGACGACCGGTTTTCTCATGGATCGAGTGCCGCTGTCTCCGGCCAAAGCTTCCGTAAACAAGGCGACTGCCCGTTTCGGGAGCTATGATATCGATTTCAGAGACATAAAAGGCCAGCAGTACGCAAAGAGAGCGGTCGAGGTAGCCGCAGCCGGCGGGCACAATATGCTAATGTTATAATCCATCATCAAGGAATAAACACGGCGGAAGCCTATTCTTATTTTTCTTCATGTAGTCTATTACGAATTTAGTTTCTCGGGTCTTCTCTGATTCCTCCCGCAATCGTATCTTATCAAGCTGAATACTCTGAAAGAGCCGTTCTGTTTGTAGCAGCTTTTCAATTAATTCCGATACAGGCTTGTCCAGCAAACTATTTTCTAGTTGAAAATAGAATTCCATTTCCTCACCATGGATCGTGACAGCAACAAGAAGACCACGGATTAGGTTAGTAATCACACCTTCTCTCCACTGCATTATTTCCTTTGACAATGGTTTTCCTTCGAGGAACATGCACATATCCCAAATCCGGATTATCTCTTCCACTATCGTTGCAGGATCTTCGTCTAATATTCCTGGTCCCTGGTCGGCTTTCGATTCGAGGCTTATGCACTTATCGTGTAGACGATCTCTTGTGTCCTGGGATTGGCGCATTTCTTTTAAGAGTCCGTCTAGTGTTCTGTCTTCCACTCCGGCGATTCCGGCTCTTATGTAGGCCGTGTTTAATTTCTCGATTTTCTTGTCGATAATGGCGATCTCATTCTTGGCTTCTCGCATTTTCAGGACCACGTCCTCGTCATAATGCTTCAAAATTTTTTCATAAAGAGCTCTGAAGATTTCGATTACTTCCTGTGAATGCAAATACTCCGACAGAGCTTCGAAGAATCGTTCATAGACCGAGCTAGTTTTGACGTTCTTTCTTGAACAAATTCCAGCACGATTGCCCGAACAGCGGAATGCCATATAGGGAGTCGCCGCTTCGCCGCTTTTCAGCAGTTTTTTGGTCGAAGAACTCGTGACGTGCATTGGAGACCCACACTGGCCACAAAAAATCATTCCTGCCAGAGGGTTGTGTGGATAACACCTCTCTTTCGGATAAATGGCTTCGGAAATCAATTTTTGAACTGTCTCGAATACTTCAGGCCGAATTATTGCCTCATGCTTGCCTTTGATCCATCTGCCATTGGAATTCAGTCTTCCTTCATAGACACGATTCTTCAGGATTTTTGTAATCGTGGTCTTGCCCCACAATTCATGCGGCTCTAGCTTTCCGCCATTCTCCTGAATACAGGTCTGGCATACGTTAAAGGCTTCATGGTTTGGCCGAATGCGGCAGTAATGGGATTTACGCGGCTTCTGAGAGACCTTGCAGTATCGTGTCCCGGTGAATCCTATACGCTGCTCGAAAAAGGGAACCTTTTCTTGATTGAATCGGCGCAGGATACCGTTGACTCCGATATGGTTAATCCTCATGTCAAACATGCGCCTGACAAGGTCCGCTTCCGGTTCATTGACTTTCAATACTTTTGATACCTTGTCGAGTTCATAGCCGACAGGCGGTTGCCCTGTGACCCACAAACCGCTTTCCATCTTCCGGAGCTTCCCTGCCAGCGTACGCGCTCGGATGGTTTCCCTTTCATTCTTGTTGATCCATGAGAACATATAAACGAGCATTTCGGCAGCCTTATCAAACCGCCCCTCATCAATGCAAATGTTATCTCGTATCGCGTGGAAACTCACCTTTAGGGATTTGAAAGTCTCCATAGCTTGAAGAGTCTGAATTGTATTACGTGAAAACCTATCCAGCGCATACACAACAATGCACTTGATAATGCCGCTCTGAATCCCATCCATAAGACGTTTGAACTCGCCGCGCTCTATACTAGCTCCTGATTCTTGCTCTTCGAGCCATTCATCAATGTGGATACCGTGCGCGCTGCAATATTTTTCAATTGCGTTCCGCTGCGTTTCCTGTGTCCCCTTGGCTTCCTGGTCAGCGGTGGAAATGCGGATATAGGCGACGTTCAATGTTTTATCCTTTCAGGATGATTGTTCCGAGTCTCTGGAAAATTTTGGGAAATTATACAGTCAATCTCGGACCCTCAAAGTCATCCGACTTTTTAAACTTGTGACCCGTGGGGGTCTATTGCTGGTTGGCGTAATCATGGAGCGCTCGATCCACTCGGCTCGCCGGTCCTGAAAAGATTTCTTTACCCTTTATGAGATCGGTTATCTTCACTCGACCTTGGCTCGCCTGGATTACGTCCATGATCTCCAGCAACGTCCCGGCATTCTCTCTGACCGCCCTTGCCGGTTCAATCTCAATTGAGTATCTCATGGTGTTCCTCCGTTAGCTGCATACTTGCAAGAGCGCCATTTCAACGGTTCGCAAATCGCCCTCGAAGATAAGCTCCTCGTGGCGGTTGTCATACAGCTTGGCCGTTCCCTTTAAGCTCCGCATTTGACGCAACGTTTCACGGATCGGATCGAAGAAATTTTCTTGGATCAAGACCTCATGATGAATAGTTACCTCGCATCTGTAACAGCTGTTCGGGTCCGGCTTCGTTTCCAGGATCTTCTTCAGATCGTCAATGGACATTTCAATCTTTTGGCCGCCTTTTAGGACGGCTTCAATCTTTGCAGTCTTCATAGTCTCCTGCTTTCAAATACAAGGGGTCCAGAATCGCCGTAGCGCGATTTTCAGAAAAAGAATGATGATTACCCTTGCCGCAACGCCCTCGCGCGTTGTGCGGGCGTCCGTTAATCCGGTTTCCTCCGAAGTATCTTCCGCATCTTCGGGGCTTTTGGTTTATCAAAGACTTCTGGAGTATCTTCACCGATACTGAGCATGGTTGCTACCTTGCCGCTCGTGAACGTGCGACGCCAATCTTCCAACTTGAATTTAGTCCCACCGGCTCTGTTGAGCCGCCATATGAAATACTGGCCCAAGACCCCGATGTCCTCGGGTTCGGTATCCAGCCAATCCGCGCGGCTCTCAGGATGCGCCAGCAATAGATTTATGAATTCATCAACGACCGCTTTACAGCCTTTGTCTATTTTGAAGACGATCTCGTGGCCTGCTTCCAGCTTTTTTACGACTTCCATTTTTTCCTCCGTAAATTCAATCTCGATCTCCGGACCTTCCTCGGCCCGACGCAACAGTTCCTTCATGCGTTAAGTGTGTAATTGCTCTGGTGTCTTCGCCATAGCTTTTCTCCTCGTTGCCCTCAAAATAATCGGAAAAGATACGTATGATAATCACCATTTTAATACCTATCACTTGGCGACCACTTCGGCGATTTTGCCCTGGCAGTTTTCATGATCGTCAAGATAGACCTGAAGAGTCTTCAGGTTTTTGTGTCGGCTGAAATGTAGAATCTTGGTTAAATCATTGATCCCTGCTTCCGCTGCACGCTCACATGCTGTGCTGATTGCGGTGTGGCGGATCTTATGTGGAGACAACTTCAGTATGCCAGTATCAGATCCAAGACGCTGAACGATTCGATACAAAGAAGTCGTGGTCAAACGTGTTCCGGCAATGGCATCGGACCTGTGGAGATTCGTGACTAGTGCTCCTGGGTGATTCCCTCGAACGTCTATCCAGGTGCGTAATGCTTCGGCTGTTCGCTTGGGCAGCATGAGAGACTGCTTCTGGTTGTCTCCTTTTCCCATGACTCTGATCGTGCTGTTTTCCAGGTCGATATCTTCCAGGTCAAGACTGCATACTTCATTTCTCCGGAGTCCCAAGTCATGGAGCAGCAAGAGAATAGCGTAATCCCGGATTCCTTTCGGATCGGTTCGCTTCTCGGCCTGATTCTGCAATCTCCTGAATCCTGATTCTTGCGGGCCTTTGGTATCCCGATAGGCTCTATTCTTCAAATTCTCGATTTCCAAGCTCCATGAGATCAGCCCTCTCATACGTGCCAGCTTGCAAAGTGATCGAAGCGTGCTGAGTCGTCGGTTGATCGTGCTGTGCTGCAATCCGGCTTCTTTCATGCTGTTCCGATAGTCCAGGGCAAGACTATTTCCACCAGCTCCGCCGGACGATAGGAACATCTGAGCGGCTGAGTTCGCATCGGACGCATGGAGAAACTGAGCAAAGGCTTCCATATCGGCCTGATATGCTTTCAGTGTGGTTTGAGTCCGACCACGAAGGAATTCATCCACGATCTTATGATTGCTTTGGACAGGCAGAGTCTCAACAGGAATCGGCAGCACGGAAATTCTCCTTTACTCAATAACGTCTTCAGGCTCTCCGGCATATTGCCAGAGCAAGTATTCAATCAACTGACTCAATGACTTGAACTCCCGATCATCTTTCAGTTTCTCTCGGGTTCGGTCGAAGATGTCTCTATTCAGAACGATCCCCGAATACTTCGGGTTGTCTCCTCGCTTAAAGACCGGGGTTTTCCTCGTGTAGCCTTCAATCCGCTGTTGCTTCTCATACCAATCAACCAGCTCGACCAATCTCGGGTAGAGATCCAATAATGACCTGAGCGTTTCCTTTTGCTCAGGGGTCCACGCCGCTTTTCCTTTTGGCGTCTTTGGTGTTTTCTCAGCCATAGTCACCTCGTATCAGTCTGTTGTTATGAACATACCAGACAAAGAAAATGGTTGTCAAGAGATATTGTGATCTAATTGTGATATTTCTGTTATCAGGTATATGATTAAGCTGTTATGTGTCTGGTATTCTGACATTCCTTTGTGATTACAGGAAACTGGTTGACTGATTAGACTCATCGCGCAATAATAGAGTCACAAACTTTTTAGCTAAGAGGATTTGATATGAACAAAAGTGAATTTCAGAAAATTTTTAACGAAATGGTGAGTCCGATCAGGAAGGACATCGCAGAGCTTCGACAAGCGGTTGCTCCCTCCGGGCCTATCGGCGAACTACTCCAGGGAATTGAAGCAGTCAAGGCGCAGCTCCAGGAGATCACGAAAATCAAGGCTGAGAATGCCGCCGCATCCAAGACCGGGTTACGGGGAGTCTTCAGCGGGCTCGGCACGATTGGCGAACATCGGACAATCGACCCCTCGAATCCGTTTCGCGGAATAATTTTCGACCCGACCCGAAAGCCTGTTGCGGCAGCCAAAGGCGAGGAAAACGAATTACCGGATGCAATGAGCACGGCTCTCGCCAATCCCGAAATGCTAAAGAAGCAGCGTGACGGATCGGACCTGGAAGATAGCAGCTTGGATATTTTTTTCGGAACCGGCATCCAATAAGCCGCATACCCTTGAACGAAAGACCGCCCTCGATGGGCGGTTTTCTTATTTGGGGCCGGGTATGATAGCAGGGATATGTGTCAGATTAGGTCAAGCGTTTATTTGACCTCAACGAAACTGCCATTCTCATCCTCTTCGCACAACATACAATCGTTTTCCATCTCCTGAACGAGTGCAGCGGCCAATTGTGCGACACGGCGGCCCTTATCAGGCAAAGTGCCAATGGCTTTCTGAAGTTTTCCGGCCAATTCAGGATCTACTCTATCGCCTGTTTTCTTGGGCGCTCGTGAAAGCAAATCCAGCTTTGCCCTTATCAGCGAACTCAGACCGTTTGAATGCTTCGAGACGTTTGGAGACAACGGGGCTCCGTCTCTGGCCGCTTCCAGCTCGGATCGGATGCAGTCTGAATACATCTCGATCAGTTCTGAAACTCTTTCGAGATCGTTTGAAGCAATAGCAGCCTTGATCGGTGGCAGCTTTGCCTTATCAGGTGGCGGTGGCGGCGTTATTAAGAGCGGACTAATACGTTGTTTGAGCTTTCCGGTAAGTTTAACAGCACTCTCAATTGAAGAGTTTTTCAGATGTCCGTTTTTTCGAAGATACTCAGCGCAGTCTCGCAGAGACGATCCGCCCCGAAACATCTGATACACCTGGAAGAGATGCAGGTCTGGAAGATCCCGCAGTCTGAATGATGAAGCTGAAGATTCTTTGACCAACTTCTTCAGTCTTCGAGTAACAGTCGTCTGATTATCAATCGCTTGCATATTCTAAGCTCCCCGCCCTGGCCGTCACAAGAGACACGGGCGTTATACGGTTATGTGAATTTCGCATTATATGCGAGTTTCCGGTTGCTGTGATTCTCTGTCGGAACAGACTTCACGAACAGCACAGCAACTTGGTTGTTCTCATTGAACATTTCCAGCACATACCCTACTCCTCGCATGATTAGTCGGAATTTGCATCAATTTTTCCGTGAACAGATGGACAACATGATCTGTGGTTGTTCTCGATCAGGAACAGGCTACTCAGTAGCAAGACCAATCTTTTTTCACTGTGCAGGATGTAAAGATTCCCCGGAAAACTGAATTTTATATGATGTAGGGTTCTCCCGCCGATTGGTTACCAGCACGATCCTTCCACCGTATTTTTTACAATGAGGATCCTCCGCAACGTGCTTCCGGCATTTCCGGTGAATAATGACGATCAATACTCACTTCCGCCGCCGCCAGTATGAAAATATGCTCTTACGGATTCCATCCGGATTTCTTTTTCGGAAGAGGATTTCGGCTGGAATAGGTGGTTTGCTGGTATATGATAACAGCAGAATGGAATTACTTTTTCTTTGAGGGAATCCAGATATGAAAATCTGCACAAAAATTTGCAAACGTTTGCAAATCGAACTAGATGCTATAGGATCGATCAGCAACCAATCAAAATAGACGAAAACGGGGAGCATCTGACTTCTATAGTCGCGTAATGGAAACGATCGATGGAGTGATAACTTGCCGCAAAGCGGCTCGTGAAGCGGTGGGGGGGAATTCTGGTAATTTGGGCGCTACCCTCGAAAGCTCTAATCGGATTGTTACGGAGAATTAAGCATCACATGCTGAGAGGGGAGATTTGCTTAGAGCTTTTGAGGAATACGTTCGCTCCGCTCACGTAAAATTGATTTTCTATAAAATAAGCTCTAAACCGGGGAATTCGTAATAAAGGAGTGAGAAAGAAAGGTTCCGGAAATAAGAAAAAATGGTGGAAATGGAGTTTTGGTGGAAACGGTAATAAAATTAGGTTTATATGGTTTATATGTGAGGAAGTATTCCTCAGTTCGAACGCTATGTTAGTAGAGGGCATGTTCAAGGGCATATTCGTAGCTCTCAGACAGGCTCAGCTCATTTATAATTCCGTTTTCGATTTGGAGCATAGCTTCCTGAACATCTCCGATCCTGGAAAGGTAGAGAATTGGTGGGAAGGGTTCTGATGTAAAATAGTCTCGCCATGAATCGATTACCTTAGTAACAACGCTTCCCTTCTCTTTGCGATTCACAGTCTTGAATACTCCGGCACGCTTCAATATGTTGGCCTGACCTATAGCGCTGAATTTTTCGAGAGTCTTTTTCAGCCGTTTGAACTGAGGGAAGTCTTTGAGCAGCTTTTCCATATTCAATTTCGCGAATTGCAGTTTCTCAAGAATGATGATTTGGAAATTGACGATAAGGTCCACGGTTGTTTTAAGGCCGTATTTCTCCATAAAGTAGCGGATTCGTCTTCTATAAGCCCGGTATTCGGTTCGGTAGATAGTGCGATCTCCTACTTTCTTAATGTCTGAAAAGATTTGATCGCCGCCGCCTTCGGGCCTCACGGAAGACGGCCTTCTGTCTTTGGCTGATTTTGGCCTGTATCCAAGATACTGATTTATCCCGCCGATAGTCGGTTCTCTGACAGTCTTCTTAGTGAATTTTTTCTTTTTGACTCCCCGTGCTTTCCTTCCTCTTTTCTTTTTTTTCAGCACGTAGAAGACATGCTCTGGATTCCAGCGATTCTTGAGGAATACGTTCATTCGGAATAGCGTCCCGAGTGCCTTGTCCGTAGTATCAAAAGCCACTTCGAGCCGGTTCGGGATTAGAGAAATCTTGGATTCAACGGCAGCAACGAGTTTTACAAGCTGTTCAAAATAATCAAGGAAGTCCAGTTTTCGGGGATTCGTGAAGGTTATGAGTCCGATGCAGCCAACATCCGCTTTCCGTGGCGGTTCTAAAGGGTAGCTGTCTGGAAATTCCTCGTGCATCCTTTGCCAATCAAGCTCACTCCAGCCATACGGCATCTCGCTCCAGTCGATATTGGAAAGGTCTGACCAATACGTGAACAAAGCTGGAAGCATGTTTTTCGGCGGCTGAGTCCACGTTCCGGACCTTAACTTTTTTTCCGGAGTGAATCCGACGATCCTCACGGCAAGGTCTCGATCAAGGAAATCGTTAGATTTGATTTCAAAAGACCAAATGTTCGTGTCCTCAGCTTTGAATACTCGGAATCTCGTTTTGAAGTCCTTCCTTGTTTCAGGTTCGGAAGTCATATCATCCGGGCAGAGCTTGTCAAAATCAGGGTTTGACGGAACACAGTTTCCAATCATCCGGGCAATCATCGGGACAAGTTCCTTCCAAAACTTCTTTCTCAAGTATTTGACATTCTCTTTTGTAGCCATAATGCGACATTGTAACTTGTCTAATCGCGCGACAATAACCGGTTTGGTTACATCGAAAACATTATTGACTTTTAGCGGCTGTTTTGATACACTCATCATTACACCTGAAGGGGTTTTACCCCAAAACTTTCCGAATTTTCCGTCGTCAGAACCCACACTCAGCATGTGGGTTTTGCTTTGTTCAGGCAGCGGGTTTCTTCCGGTTCCGGACCACTTTCAATCCCTTTCTCAGTAAACTTGCCAGGACAGCGCTCTTTGATTTGTTATTCTGAGCAGACAATTTCTCGATATCGTCAAAAATGTCTTGCGGTATCCTGACCGTCAAATGCCTTGTTGTGATCATATTATTCCTCCGAAAATTGTATTCATTATAGGAGGCGGTAGCACGCTGATTCGAGTTAAGTCAAGCAACTTTCAGTGAGGCGCGAATAGCCGTATATAAGTTTGATTAGCAGGAAATGTTTCTAGTCTCAGCCCGTCTCATAATTGGGCGAATAATTGAATAATGTCCAGGGTATAAAGCCTCTATTCCGAGCGCAGGGATTGACACTTAATAATGGCGTGTTTGACAATAGGAATATATTTTTGGTAGATTCTTGGAAACGGTCAGCAGACTGTTGCCGATAGGGGGGCCGGGCTTTTCAAGCGTTCATTTCACCGGCTCCCCGTCGCCTTCCCTTCAAAAAATCCCTTGACAGCGTTTCCCAATTGTGGAATTGATCCCCGCCACCTGACCGCAATTCCGACATTATCAACGCACGCTCAATTCTGCGAACCTATAGCCAGCAAAGTGATGATCTGCTATCTGTGTTTAGAATTAGGAAGAATTTGAACACGAAATCGGCAGATTATAGAATCGTTTTAGGCAGAGGTTCGCAGAGAGAGCTAATCTGCTTTCAATCTAGATTCTTATCAACATATTCTAATTAACTACAGTAGAAAAAGAGCCCGTTTCAAGATTAGCTATTGCTGAGGTTCGCAAAATCAAGGAGCTAATAATCCAACATTATTCGACAAAACGTCTCGGCAGCTGCAACGCAGGTGCAAGGATCAGTGTGATTGCACCGTCGGTGACTCTGATCGAGGAAACATTCGCTGGAGCTGCACCGCAGGTGCAAGGATCAGTTTGATTGAAACACGTTGGTGATCATTTTATCCGTGGAAGCATAGGCTGCAACGCAGGTGCAAGGATCAGTTTGATTGAAACATATGTGGTTGGCTGCGAAACGGGCGGGGCTTCCGCTGCAACGCAGGTGCAAGGATCAGTTTGATTGAAACGCTGAATACGGGGGCACAGTTCCGCCGGGTGCGATGCTGCAACGCAGGTGCAAGGATCAGTTTGATTGAAACAGACGACTGCGCTTTTATGTCTTTGCGTCGGTTGCTGCAACGCAGGTGCAAGGATCAGTTTGATTGAAACACCCGGAGTTATACGTATACCAACTAACCCGGTGCTGCAACGCAGGTGCAAGGATCAGTTTGATTGAAACGACATTAAAGAAGGAGTCGATTGTTCGCGATATCGCTGCAATGCAGATGCAAGGATCAGTTCAATAATATTGCTTGTATAGACTTGTTTTAAAAGGGCTCACATCTTGTCTTACGACTTGCCTGACGATTGTTCATCGATGCACTAAGCATGTTAAACCGCAAGTGCCGGAACTGCCCCATTCCGGAGTGCTCGTCAGAACAGATGCTCTTTTCAACCGGAACTGATTAATCGAGACGATTTGTCAAAGAGCTTTGGAAGTTCTTACCACCGTCATCCGTTCATTGTCAACGATTTCAAGCGTATTATTCGATCAGAAAAAGGAGTTCTCCTGACTCCGACTATCCCTTTGAGCATGCTTACCTTGAAATCCTGTTTGTCAAAATTCCTGATGAACAGTTGTTTTCCATCCTGGTAACAAGCGACGCATCCGGCAGTCAAGACCAGATATTCTGTGAACCCGCAACTCCGCAAATATTCTTCTAGGACTCTTTCCCATCCGTTTGAATAAGAACTGTCCCCCCAAATCAATCCGCGCTCCAATTCAACCGGCTTGGGACCAAATACTTTGCTATCAGTCTTTAGAGAAGAATTTTGGCGTATTCGTCCAATGAATGGCTTTGAAAAATCAGTTTTTCCATTTGATCCCGCCCGATATACCAGCAGAACTCCTTTGTTGGCGGGTTGCGCCATATAGCGATGCCCCGTTTTTCCCGTGACTTGATCAAGGCGTTCCAAGTCAATTTTCCCCTGAACCCCCGAATCAAATCGTTTGATACCAATGATCCGAGGTATTGGAGCATCCGGGTTGTTTATGAACGACTCCAGATCCCTCTTCCTTGATACGTCCGCCGGATGTTCCGAAAAGGAAGATTTCCCAATACTGTTTCTCACGGATTTCCGGAGCCATTCCCGGAGAATTTTAGCTACCGAGGGACCAGCAGGAGAATCGCTCAGTCCTTCCGTCATTGCGGAGCGGAGGGCCGGATGATAGATACTATCGATTATTCCTGTCAGTCTCTTCTGATCTTTTTCCTTCACCAGATCGTCATACAATGCTGCCGCTGATGTCCGTTTGGTCGGCTTTCCGCTTGTAGAACAAGATCCGTAAGGGTCTTGTTTGTGGGTTGCTGAATCCTTCTTATTCCAATTCATTGTAGCCATTTCGACAAGCACGTATCCATCACTGTCCACGTGTTCGAAACCTTCGACATACCATTTATAAATCGGTAGGACCGGGATTCCGGTCTTGCCTACTCGGGGACTCCGAGACACGACCGATCTTCTCCAAGCGCCAACAGTATGTAAATTCAATCCGCGAGATTCTAGGGGATTCGGGTCCGGCAGTTGAGAAGCCAGGAGTATCGCGTCCACGGCATGATTGACTTTTCCATTGCTGGCTTTGTCTGCTTCTTTCTGGAAATTCGGGAAGGCAATGTTCCTGTATAAAGCCGTATGTCGTCCGCTCCTGAATTTGATCTTCGGGGGCTTCGTCTGTCGTTCGGATAGTTTAGAGAAGAGAAATCGTGCAAAGGGGCGAGGTCCGCGTTGTGATTGAACGATTGCAGCAAAATTATTGGCAATGAGACTGAGATAACGATCCACTTCCCATTTGCGGTTCGGATCGCGCATGAGATTGAGAATCCCCTTTTTCTCATTATGGAGGAAATGCAATGGCCTTTTGCGGCTGATTTCGGACAAGTAATTGACGTAATTCACATAAGCCTGGTCGTTAATATGCAATAGAGCTTGACGTCGAGAGCCTTTTTCAGCGTTGCAGGTTGGACATGCAGGGAGAATATTTAAGTAGCTGTCGAAGAAAAAATCGCGACGCGGCAAAATATGCTCCTGTTCAATCAAATTATCCGAAGGATTACCGCAATAAGCGCACAGACCGCCAAATTCTTTTTGGAGCATCTCTCTTCGGCTATTAAATCCAAACATAGGCCCTAATTGATAGATTTCTTCAATTCTTTGATCTGAGGTCTTTCGAATCTGCTTGCGATTACCGCCCAAGATATCGAAAGCAGTTCGTTCGACAACAATAGCATCGATCCCTTCAGGAGCGAGCGGCAACATCCTTGCCTCTATGTAGCGCCATATCTTGCTGAAAGCTATCTGTTCTCTTCGTGAAATAATCTCGGATTCTGAAATGGACTTCTTGAACGGTGGCTGTTTTCCGGATAAGACCGTGCGAACGTATTCTTCGCTATGTTCCCGGCAGTATGTATTCCTTCCGGAACTACCCTTTAGAATGTTCTTTATGTTCTCTTGAACATATTTCCAGGACTTCACGAATCTCTCATCGTCGGTTTTAGGTCCGGTTAGCTCATCCCTCAAACTTTTCATAAGAGCACGTGCCTTCGTGAGAAGCGATTTCTGCAATTCAGGCAAATTCTTCTCGTTGGTTGATCTCAATTCGTATGAAATTCGATTGAGGTGAGTAACCGTCGAATTTACACTGTCCAACAAGCGAGGCTCTTCTCTGAGAGCAGACTGAAAGAAGGTCACCAGTTGCTGTTTGAGAGCGTCTTCGGTGGCATTGATGCGTCTAGGGGACGTCTTGTTGCATCCTTCCCATGCACAACGGCTGATACCACGATTCTCGAATCGGATTGGTCTGATTTCTAAACGTGGTTCGCCATATCGATTAAGCGTCTCTTCACAGATGTTGAGAGCTGTATCCTGAAGTTCTGAGGGGATCATTCGAGCCAAGAACTGCTCCAGCGATTGAAAGAATTCCTCTCTCGTGAAACGATAGGTGAAATCATCCGAGGAATCCCTATCGTTGCTCTCTTCATTACCGTAAAGTGATTTGTAACCCCGTCGCTCGCAGAACCGAAGAATTTGGCGTATCTGCTCCGGATCTAGGTCTATCTTCGCGAGACCGTTTTCCAAATCCTTGAGCCTTCTTCTCTTCGTCTTCCGCGTCCGTCTTGTTCTTCGTATGCCTGCGCGCGTCTCCGTCTTGTCTTTTAGTCCCCGCGCATCGAGGACTATTGTTCCGGCAAACAACGGTTCATTTCCCTCATCGGTGTTCCGGACCAGCGCGATCCCGATATTTGAAGCTCCGTAATCGATACCCAGAGTAATCATAATCCAGCTCTTTTATTAGATAATCAGACAGTAATCCCCGGTTTTCGACGTTTTGTTTTCGCGAGGTCCAATCTTATCATTGCGTCTTCCACGCAGTCACGATAATTAGCAATCAGCACTTCGAACACTGGGTCACAGCGATTGGACAAAGGCTGCTTTTGCTGCCGGTTAGCATGATGTAGAAACATAACATGCTCATGATCGGACCTCCAGGCTCCGGCAAGACTATGATTTCGCAACGAATTCCGACAATCATGCCTGAGCCCGTGTTTGAAGAAGCTCTCGAGACTACTAAAGTCTATTCGGCAGCGGGCTTGTTGGATCGCAATCAATCTATCGTACAATCAAGGCCGTTCCGATCTCCGCATCACACGGTGTCTGACGCAGGTCTCATTGGCGGAGGCATGATTCCTCGGCCCGGTGAGGTGTCTCTTTCTCACAATGGAGTGCTTTTCCTGGATGAGCTGCCGGAATTCAGGAAAAACGTGCTCGAGGTGCTCAGGCAACCGCTGGAAGACGGAAAAGTCACCATCTCGAGGGCCCAGATTGCCGTCACCTTCCCCGCCAGATTCATGCTGGTCGCGGCCATGAATCCGTGCCCGTGCGGATATCGCGGAGACCCGAAGCATCAGTGCAGTTGCTCGAAACAGCTCATTCAGCGCTACTGGAGCAAAATTTCCGGACCGCTTCTGGACAGAATCGATATCCATATAGAAGTTCCGGCTGTCCAGTGGAAAGAGCTTACCGGAGTCTCGGATGGTGAATCGTCTGAGATTATCAGGAATCGGATTGATGCTGCCCGGAAAATTCAGCTTGCTCGATTCACTCGAGGCGGTGTTTACTCGAATGCTCAGATGACCTCCGCTTTGCTCAAGAAACACTGCAAGCTCGAAATTGAGTCGATGAAGTTTCTGGAGAAGGCGGTGGATAAACTGGGACTCTCCGCCCGCGCCTACCACCGGATTCTGAAGATAGCGCGAACCATCGCGGATTTGGAATCCTGCGAAAACATTCGTTCGCCACACGTAGCAGAAGCCATTCAGTATCGTACTCTGGACCGACGATTATGATGCGAGCTGACTTACACCAATTTGCATTCAAAGAGATAAAATATGGGAAACCCTTCTTGTAAGAAGTGTTTCCCAGACCCTTCTCAAGAACTTTTAATATTCGCCCGAGTCCATAGTTTTTCTATTCGAAAAACTATGGACTCGGGCGAGTGCTAAAAGTTTTTTGGAGGGTTCGGGAACCTTTTTCACAAAAAAGGTTCCCGGATATTACTGCCTTGAACGCAAATCAGTTCAGTTCACATTCAGGCCATGAGGCTCTCGGCTATCTTTCGGGCCTGTTCCATCAAGTCCGATCTGGAGGCGGCGGAATCCGCCGGACGTGGTCCGTTCATGCGCAGCAGGTGCCTTTCTGAAAATCCGAAACGACCGAGCCACATTTCATACCGAGGATATACGTCCGCGTACAGTTCCAGGTTGGGCTGTCCCTGGGCAAAAATGAACACAGAGCTTTTACCGGGTTGCAGGCGACTGGAAAAATCGGGGGCGATGAGTGAGTAGGTCCTGTCGAAAAAGGTTTTGAACTGACCGGAAACCTCGCCGAAATAATTTGGTGAGGCGAATATCACCGCATCAGCTTCTCGTATCGCGTCCAATACCGCTGTCAGATCGTCTTTGAGCACACACCTGTCCAGTTTGGTCTTGCAGGTCTCGCATGCCTGGCACCCTTTGTAGTTGAGCTTGTTCAGTTGAAATTCCTGAATCTCGGCACCTTTCTCGGCTGCGACTGAAAGAATGGTCTTCGCAAGAGCGGTGCTGTTGCTTTTCGATCTGGGACTTCCGAGAATAGCAATGATTTTCATGTTACTTTCCTCTTTCTTCAGTGAACTTTTGTGTGAAAATTACTGGACGATCTTTCAAAACTTACGAATCTGTCGAAAATTCCTTATTCCGTTATACGAGTGCAGCATGAATGTGACAAGCCCTGGTAACATTCCGTCACGCCGGATAGACAAAATCTCCGATACATGAGATCCTTGATTTTTCTTGTTACCAGCGATTATTGCTTTGTTTCACGAACATTGAATTGGGGAATTATGCCGTCTTTCGGGTTTTGCAGAATTCGGTCTTTATTCGAACGTATTTCCGAAATTCCATCCCAGACAATGGCAACATCCTGTGTGGAGTCTACCGAATCCAGCAGAACCATCTTGTCGTTGTCTCTTTTCAGGATGAGAAGCGAATCCAGGGGAATGGGAGGCCGCAAAGCGCTTCCTCGAGCGACGACTCCGTTAACAGAAGCGATAAGCGCACGACTCTCTCTGGTGTTCTCTGCAGATTTTGGAGAATAGAGAAAGTAAGCATACACATCACGGTCGTTATAAAACATTTTGACGAATTCATCGAGACCGTCCACTCCCTGAAAAATCACCGCACTTCCAGCATTGGGCTCAGAAATGTACGATTGAAGATCAAGGAATAAAAAAGTTGTACCCGGAGTCACGTCAGGAACAGCCTGGCGCAGGCTCGAATATATGGCCGATCTCTTCTCTTCCGCAGCCTGCCAGTTGATCCGAAGGCCGGAAAGGAAAACAGCCATGAACATAATAAGGACTATTGCCACTGAACTCTTCAGAGTCCTCAACCGGGGAGTTGCTGATGTCGAGAAGAATAGAGCTGCCAAAATGGCCAATCCGAACGATGCCGACGAATAGATTCTGCTTTGGCTCGTGAATTCCACGGTGGATTGGTATCCAGCGAGAGCGTAAGGAAGCATACCTGATACCAGAATGAAAGCTCCTGTAGTAGCTATGTAAAAGGAACTGTTGAAACGTTCTTCCGCGGTTTCCATATTTCGGCTCGCGTGAATTAACAGAAGCCCTGCAATGATAGCCACCATAATTCCCCACGCCCAAGACATGGGATCTTCAGGGAATGAATGCAAAGGGGCTGCGCAGTATCGCGCGAGATTCTCGGCGTACGACCGAATCAGATCGAGAGACGGTAGTAACGATCTGTGCCCCACCGCACCGCCTGATAGCAAGGCAAATCGCGTAATCACAAAGAAGAGAAATCCCCCGAGAACGACCGAACCGATGCGAATAAGGAAGGTACGTGCAGAAAGATCCCCCTGATTGCGAAGATACACGGGCCACGCGAGCAGCGGAATGGCAAAAATAAGAAAGGTCGTGTTTTCATACGTGAATGCTGCGAGGAAATAGAGCAGTAACGGTACGACGAGACCAAGCCATGTTTTTTTTCCGGTTGCCCATTTCTGAAACGCCAGGGCAGAAGTCCAGAAGAATACAGAAGAAATCCGAGAGTTATCCGTATGAAACATATAAATCAGATTGGAAACAGAGGGCAGCAGAAATGCAAAGAAAGTGCTGAGAACTACAAAAGAATTCCTTCCCGGAAAAACATTCTGCAGGCACTTTCCCATGAGCAGACAGGCGCCTGCCAGGAGAAATAGTGCAGAAAGCGTGTACAGAATTCGATTCAAACCGAAGAGTTCGAAGGCTACGACCGTGTAAAGACCTTCCACCGGACGTCTTGACGCTGTTGCATACTCCCACACCGAGCCGGGAAACGAATTCCAGTAAGGAAATGCAAACTGCCACCAGTCGTCCCCCTGAAATCCGATGTTTCCTATAAGAAGGGCTAGACTGATGCAACAAAACAGGAGCGCCACTGCAATGTAAGGAAAAATACGTGTTCCTGCCAAAGGCTCTGCACCCCTCGCGACAAGAGTGGCTTCTGCAGATTCTATACTACTGTGATTCTTCAACAACCGGCCCTCCGGCAATAATGTATTCTACTTGTTCTTCTCCCGGATTTGACATGGTCATAGATTCTTCTTCGCCCACGTGAACGGCCCGGCCTTTCTCGAGCGGCGTCGTTCCTTTTGCGGTATGGATCAGGAGAGGCCCTCCGGAAGCGCAGAGTATCTCTTCGTAACCTTTTCCGGGCCTTATAACGCGATCTTTTTCCAGAGGATTGAGAACACCGTAGATCATATAACAGGAGCGGGTATGCAAGTCCTTGTACCCCAGAACATATTCTCCGCCTTCACGTATAGCCAAATCTCTTACAGGAAACGTTTTCATGAAAGCCCTCTTATGATAACGAGATGCCGTTGCATTGCGCAGAACAGTGAAGCCTGCACCTAACAGGTACCATCCTGCCGAGGTATAAATCAACTATCTGAGAAAAAGATTCGTTGAAGGGGATGCATTGAAGGCAGGAATATTCGTGATAGCGTCCAGTGCGGAGCACTCAAGCGCCTGGGAAAAGCGACAGGCAAAAGCCGGAGAAGGCCTTTGCCTGAGTCAACCTATTGTATCGGTGAGAAGCTTACCAGCGAGACCTTCCGCCTCCATCACGGCCTTTTCCGCCACCACCACCACCGCCGCCGCCCATAGCTTTCTTCGGACGGGCTTCATTTACTTTCAGGCTGCGGCCGCTGAAATCTTTTGAATCGAGATTTTCTATAGCGCGTAACCCGTCTTCCCGGTTTGACATTTCCACAAATCCGAATCCCCTGGATCGACCTGTAAACTGATCCGTAATGATTTTAGCGGAATCCACGGAACCGAACTGCTCGAACAATTCCCTCAGTTCACCCTCGTTTGCATTAAAAGACAGGTTTCCGACATAGATGTTGATACTCATACTCAAAACTCCTTTACTTGTAGCACTCTTCACTTCGGAGTGCCTATGTGATGTGGGGAACAATGGCTCTTTGTGAACGGGGATAAACCGGCTGGGTAATCCTCGGCACCGGGCGCCTCTGTCCTCTACTCTCAATCCTTGTATACGCCCGTGTCCCGATACAGGTCGACTGGAGTAACACAAGTCAAGGTACCACATGTATAGTGTATCCGACATCAAAAAGCAAGGAGATTAAAGGCAAAAGCCTTTCCCCAAGGGCAATTTCGCTCATTTGAACCGAAAAAGTGGTGAGACTTTTTCGCACAGGTGAAACGGCAGGAAAATCCTTTTCTAAACCCTTGTAATTCTAGACTATTTGGCAACAAAAGAACTCCGTCGGGTACGGTCGAGGAATAATGCTTTCGCCACCCGGAAACATTCACAATTGATGCAATCAGAACCCGGGCGAAACAAATGTTTTGTTCATTTTTATTTGCGCTTACGTCGCCTGACTTCGAGAAACTTCGAGTCAAGGTACGCTACTATTTTTTCGCACGCCTTATCCAGAGAATCCGGAGTCACCACCATGGGCCAATGATCCTGAATGCCTTTCAACGAATGATCGTGACCGATCTTGGTTAACACTTCATTGATGACTGCACCTCTGTACAAAAGTCCGTCCTTTGATTTGTCCGACATGCGTTCCCACATGTCGAGGAGCGCACGACGGATGCAAAATTCTACATCCGTCCAGACTGTGCGAGTGATTGCCACCGAGCAGAAAAGGCGCGGTTCCACTTCCACGGCAAAAACTGCAATATGGAATATGGATTTTTGTTCCTCGGTAATGGCCACATCCGGAATCTTCTGAAGCTCAGCCCCGATATGTTCCCTCAGTTGATCTCTATAGGCCTCCGGGCAGTTCAAGTTGAATGAGACCCGGAAAACAGGCTTCTTCAAGATAGGAGCTGCCTCTTCAACGGTCTGCAATTTTGAATCGGGCAACGGTGAGGCTTTTTGTGAGGAGTTCGTTTCCTCTTCGAGTTTCGGTATGGATGGTTCTTGCTTCCGCTCTCTTCCAGTAGTCAGAAAACTTATAAAATTGCGTAATTGTCCCAGGGCATCGTCAGAGATTCTTGTGATTTGAAAACCGCCGACCGGTCGCTCATCCTGACCTTCTTTGGTCATCCATCTGCATTCCGCTTCAAACTCGATGGGTGCCATTTGCCCGAGTTTGGAGGGATTCACCACAAATTGGCGTTTTTCACCGACTTCTGCAAGGATTCCCTCGAGTTTCATGCCCCGTTCCGTCAGATCTCCGACTATCCCTTTCATTTCCGGATTTGAGGCATCATGAACCGGAAGCACAAAAGCCAGCAGCAATCGAGGAAACTCTCTCTGATGCTCGGAACTTACGCTGTTATCCCAAAGAACCGGCCTGCAATAGAGTTCGGCCAGTTCCACTGAATTCGATTTCAGGAGGTCCTGATAGATCTTCTGCAATTCTTTCGCGGAAATCCCGTGTTTCTGCATAATTTCGGAATCGATCAAATCTGAACGGATATCCTTTATGATTTGGTCCGTGGCGGGTTGTGGTTTCATGATTCCTCCACTGCAAATTCACGTGATTATACCATAAATGTTCTCTTTTATTGAGTAAAAAAAGTGTTCAGAGTCCTTCCGGATTACGCGCAAGCGCCCCTCGAGATCCAGGGCGTTGAACCGCAAACTGCCGGAACAATCGTAAACCAATCCGGTAACATATCTCATCAAGCAGCAACATTTATGAGGAATTGCGCCTACCTGCGAGGCGATGCGAATGTGTCATTGCGAGTAGTACTCGCAACGACAGCATATGGTGGCAAAGATGCAGAGTGGTGAAGTTGATATTTCGTTCCAGGATCATTTTAGGCCAACTTGCTTTCAAAGCAGTAATATCCGGGAACCTTTTTTGTGAGAAGTGTTTCGCAAATCTTCTCTCTTTGAATGCAAATTCATCTAAGATCGCATTGCTCCTGAAGATTCTCCTACGGTTTCGACTCCTGTTGTTCACGTTGTCGAAACACCTCCCGGACAGCACTGATACCGTTTAGAGCCGCTGGAAATCCGGCATAGACTGCCGTGTGATACATTAATTCAACAATTTCCTGTCTAGTGCAACCAACGTTCAAAGCTGCATGGATATGCACTTTCATCTGCGGTTCCATGGTGCCTTTGGCTGCAGTTACGGCTATCATTGCTATTTCTTTGTGCTTTGGAGTGAGCACATTTCTGGAAATCACATCACCGTAGGAGAATTCTATGATGAAATTACCCATATCCGGTGCAATATCAGAAAGGCTTTTTAATACCCTCTCTCCTGCGCCCTTACTCGTCAGATTAACCGCTTCGAGTCCGCGCTCGCGACGGCCCGTCTTTCCCCCATGAAGAGAAGTACCTATTGTGCCGACGGAAACGCCCTTCGCCTGGAAAACTTCTCGGGCAGCATTAATTCCGTTTATGCCGCAGGGAAAACCGGCAAAGACCGTAGTGACGTACATGATTTCAATGATTTCGTCCGGTGTCAGCCCTACATTAAGTGCGGCTGCGATGTGGAACAACAACTGAGGTTTCGCATTGCCGAGAGCCGTCAACGCAGAGATGGTCGCTACCTGTCTCGATTTTGGATCTAATGCCGGACGACTGTAGATATCACCGTACCCGAATTCGATGATAAATTTCGCCATGTCCGGGGCAATATCCTGAAGACTGCTCAGGACCTTGTCAGCTGCTTCGGCATCCAAGGACCTGAGAGTCGTCAGCCCTTTCTTGTACCGCTCTTTTTCTTGCTCGGAATTCATGCTGGCTCCTGAATTGGTGGCCGGAATGAGGGCCAAGAATGCACAAACGTAACCCATCAGACAGAGCATCCTCAGTCTGCCGAGGTCCGTTCCTGATTTCCTCACCAACGTAGGCTTCACTTTGTGGCGTGATTTCATTGTCTCTCTCCGGAAATCGTATCATGATTGCGCCCGTACAGGCGTCTTCATTCAGAATAGCCGGAGATATCGATATGTCTAATATATCTTGCATTACTTTTTGATATGAAATACATATCAAACCATGGAAATGAGACAATTGAAATACTTTGTTGCAGTAGCTGAAGAACTGCATTTCGGACGTGCAGCGGAACGGCTCAACATCTGCCAGCCTCCTCTCAGCCAACAGATAAAGAACCTGGAAGAAGAATTGGGAGCACAGCTTTTTCACCGAAAAAACAAGAAAGTATTCTTAACGGATGCAGGTGTAGCTTTCTTGCAGGATGCCAGGGCGATTCTGGAAAGGGCACGCTGTGCCGCAGAAAAGGCGCGAGGCATCGCTTCCGGCGTTCTCGGCCGAATCTCACTGGGACTGGTTCTTCCGGCTATGGACACATTCGTGCCTGATGCAATCCGCGAGTTCAGGTTACGGAATCCCCTGATCGAAATCCAGTTGCTGGAGATGGGCACAAGCGCCCAGTTGACTGCTCTGAAGGCGGGTGACATTCACATAGGCGTAATGAGATTGTTCCAACACGATCTGAAAGGTCTGCTAACCGAGAAAATTGTGGAAGAACCCTATATCCTGGCAGTGCCGTCGGGACATCGGTTTGAGTCGCTCGACATTGTCCCTCTTGCCTTATTGGACGGTGAGCCCCTTATCTTTTTCCCCCGGCGCCTTCACGCAAAATTGCATGACAGAATGATCGAATGCCTCGAAGCCGCCGGCTGCACTCCTGTCATCTCACAGGAGACCACCACTAAATTTGCCTCTGTCGCTTTGGTAGCGGCTGGATTCGGAGTAGCTCTCGTTCCTCAATCGACGCAGAAACACATGAGGTCGGGGGTAGTTTACCGGAATGTCGCAGGAAATCTTCCTATGGTCGAATTATCGCTTGTCTGGCAGGAGCAGGTTGCATTACCGAGCCTGGACAATTTGATAGCCACCATTCGAAACATGAGCACATCAAAAGAAAATCGGGGAATACCTTCTTTGAACCCTGCATAGGGGGCTGAAAATCAGGTAACGGGGAGGGACTCACGGTAGAAGTCCTTCCCCGCATCACTCAACTAAGAGCCGCAAATTTCTGCTGCTCGAAGCACTGATATTGAGAGAGAATGGGTGAAACTTCCTGCGTTTAACAGTGAAGCATTTCAATGGACAGGTCTTGTTGCCGCATAATATTACCGATTCAGTTCGGGACGTTTTGTCTTCCCTTTCTTCTTACCTGATTCCCGCGTTTTGTTTGATTCAATGACAACCGGTTCCGGAGGTCGTACATTTGCCTGCGCTAATTGCTCTACCGTCACTTTCAACATGCCAAGATCTCGGCTGAGCGGTTGAATATCCTCACTCCAGCGAGCCATTAATTCGGCAGGTGAGCTGTTTACGAAATCCCGCAGGCCGGATATGGATTTCTCAAGATTGTTCACTTGTGTTCTTACGTCATCCAGCGCTGTGTTTTCAACCTGGAGCAGATTGTGCGTCACCTGATCGATACGGGTCTGCATTCCGGTCACCACGCTTTGCAGTTCGTCAAAAGAGCCGCGTGAAACGAGCGTTGGTTGCATTGTTGCCAGTGTTTCTCTCATGGTGTTGACATCGGACGACACAAGCTTGAGGTCAGATTGAAGCTGCGTCAGAGCCTCCTTGGAAGCGCCTGCGCTCAGTTGCATCTCCAGTTTGGCCAATGCTGCGCCCAGGTCGGACAATTGAGTCTGCATGCCGCTCACAGATGACTTCACCTGTTCCACTGCAGCTACGGAAGCTGTCCGGATCTCCTTCACATCATTCTTTGAGGCAAAGGAGTCGGTCATGGCGCCCAATTCGCTCAGGGACAATTTCAGAGCTGACAGATCCGAGTTGAGCTGATCCAGAGAGCCTTTGAAATTTGCCACCATTTCTTGTGAGGCGTAAGACTCGGTATTCGACCGGATTTGTTGCACGTCATCTTTCATCTTATCCAAATCCCGGCTCAAGGGCTCCAAACCGCGGGTGACGAGTTCAGGAAGATCTTTGTGATTGAATCCCTCGATTCTGGTTCTGATAGAGCTCAGCGTATCTTCAACAACAGAAATCCTTGCGTTGATAGGATTGAGCATGTCGTCTGCAGTCCCGGGATGCAAAGATTCAACCATTTTGCTCTTTAATTCGGATACTTCTGATCCGAGTTGCGCAACATCCCGCACGAGCGGTTCTAACTGGACTTTGACGTTTTTGGATAGTTCTCCGGAAGGAATGGTATTTCTTCTATCCAACATGGAACCGATTTGGTCTCGGTATCGGTTCGCTAACCACACCAGGAACACGAAAGCCAAGAAAGGCCAGTCAAAGACATTGTTCAGGACCCTGCCGTTGAGTTCCATAAATTGCTCGATAAGTCCCATCTTCTCTCTCCTGACGGATTAAAATCCAGATGTTTGATAGCTTCAGGACAGTCCGGGAGATTAGATACCATCCTGATTTTGGGCGCGAAGAATATCCGTATTGTATTGAATTGCAAAGAAAAAAATCATTATCCTCTCAATCAATTCTCTGAAACCGCATAAATCGCCTCTGAATAGCGGCCCAGCCGCTTCACGGCGGCCATCAGGACGCAACAAGATAATCCTGATTAGGAGACAACTTCTTACTTACTTGCCCCTCTGGTGTCAGTGAATAACTTTTTTGTACAAGGTTAAAAAACTTGTACAATTCCTGAATTCGAGGAGAGTTCGATGATAGCAAGATCTATAGGAAAACTGCTCTTGGTCCTGGCGTTTTCATTGTTGCTTGTTCAGTTTTCCGGAGGTCAGGCAAATGCGAATGACAGATCCGGGAGCACAGCCATTCAGGCAGGGGATCGGGTGGTAGCGCTCTCCTCCTCTCTTGATGCCAAGACAGAGCTGGTGCGTCGCAGAGGTCATTGGCGAGGAGGCTCTTACAGACACCCTTACGGGTACTCTTATCGATATCCGAACTACGGTAGCTATTACAGGTACCCCTATTATGGCAGGTACTCGTACCGGCCATATAATTATTACAATTATTATCCTTATCGAGGCTATACGTGGAGCTGGTAAGCTGTTGAGGTGAAGGCGATTCACAATCGCCTTCACCTCAATTGTTCGAATCTTTTTCTGCCTTTAAACTGCCCGTGGGGAAAACCATAACGCGTTTTTCCGCGGTCTGCAGAAAATATCTGGCAGCAACCCCATTAAGCAAGCCGGTTCCCGCGGCAGTAAAAAGGAGAGCCGGAGCAAGGAGGAAAATACTATCATTCCGGATGAGGAGAAAATAAGCGACAGTCAATTGAGCTGTATTGTGCGCCAAAGCTCCAATAAGGCTCACGCCTATTTCTGAAAAGAGATTTCTTCCCCAGTTATACGCAAATCCCATTGCAGCAATGGCGCAGAGTCCTCCGGATAAGGAAAGCACAAAACCAGGCGAACCAAACGTGCCGGAAGCGAGAGAGCCCAGAAAAATTCTTCCCAGCGTGACTATCAGAGCATCGCGAAACCCGAACATGTAGAGGGTGGCAATCCCAATGATATTTGCGAAACCGAACCTGAACCACAGTACATTGAAGGGAATGAGCGATTCCGCAGTATGGATGACTGTTGCAAGAGCCAGAAGCAATGAAATTCGCGCAAGTTTGGAAACATTCTCTGTCATCTGGCAATTGCATCCAGTCCGTCATGTCGGGTTCGGCTGCTGACTGACACTTTGTTCGGCAAACAAATGAGACAGCCTCCTTCCTGGCCGAAATGTCCCATGCGAACACATGTCTGATTCGGACAGGGGGAAGACGTGATACTCACTTTCCTGGCTTTGATTTCCACGAAAGTCGTGCCCAAAGGACCGTCAACAGGGATGACCCTGTTTTTGTCCAGTCCATATGTACCGATAAACCGGTCTCCGACACGAATTTCCACATCGGGCACTCCGGAAAAAACCCAGTGAGGGACCAAGAAACAAGACGAGACTGCAAGCAAAAGCATGGTAATCAGGAGAACTTTATCCGCGGCGGTTGTATGCATGTGGTTCCATCCGCCCGGAATTCTAAAAGAATCCGGAGATATTTGCAACATGCCGATAGACCCGGTTTTGCGATCGTCGAATTATCACCTTTTTGCGTATCCGGGGCCGTGCGGCGCGCGGTAATGAAGCTACATTAAGGATTCTTTTGCTGCACGACAGAGATAGCGGAGATGTTGGGACGATCGTTGGGGATTTTCTTCACCATAACTGAAGAGTTACAGAGAATTCTTTATTTTTCTTGCATCTTGTCGGGATTTCGGTATAAATATCGTGACGCAACAATTTTGTGCACCAACATCGCAGAAGGCGGCTACCATGAAGTGTCCGGCCTGCGGCGCAATAGACGATAAGGTAATCGATTCCCGCCTTGGTAAGGATAACAGTGTAATCCGGCGGAGAAGACAATGTCTCAATTGTCAGAAAAGGTTCACAACCTACGAGAGAATTGAGGAGATCCTGCCGTACGTGATAAAAAAGGATGGGCGTCGTGAACCTTTCGATCGACGAAAAATAGTTGAAGGAATGCGCAGGGCATGCGAAAAAAGACCGATCAGTATAGACAGGATTGAGTCCGTAGCTGATGCATTAGAGCAAGAGCTGATGGAACGACCGGAAAAGGAGATAAGCGTCCAGTATATAGGCGAACGCGTTATGACCGAGCTGCAGCAGATGGACGACATCGCGTACGTACGATTCGCATCGGTTTATCGATCGTTCCGGGACATCGAAGAATTTGTGCGTGAAATAAAGGAATTGTATGAACTCAAGGAAGCCCGGGAGCAGCGCCGAGCAGAGCCCCCGGAAGAAGTCGCAGAAATCCGAAATTCCCCGTGAAGCCAAGCGCTTTATGGCTATGGCGCTCAAGCTCGCCCGCCGCGGCTTGGGACGCACATCTCCGAATCCTGCAGTAGGCGCGGTCATCGTCAAGAACGGGCAGGTTGTCGGCAAAGGATATCATCGGGCTGCAGGCGAACCTCATGCGGAAGTTGAGGCAATACGAGCTGCCGGATCCCAGGCTCGGGGCGCGGATCTTTATGTCACCCTGGAACCCTGCAATCATCACGGTCGAACCCCCCCCTGTTGCGAAGCCATTCTCGATGCCGGAATAGCCACTGTGTGGTACGGAATAGACGATCCTAATCCGGGCGTGCGCGGTGGAGGTGCCCTTCGTTTGAAGGAAGCCGGACTTCAGGTTGTGGGAAACGTATTTGAGGATGCGTGCAGAAGAGTCAATGAAGCATATCTCATCAATATCACCCAGCATAGGCCTTTCGTATATTTGAAACTCGCTATGAGCCTGGATGGAAGGATCGCCACACGGTCCGGACATTCGCAATGGATTACTTCTGAAGCATCCCGCCGTAAAGTTCACAGGCTGAGAGATCGTGTTTCCGCCATTATGGTTGGCGTGGAAACCATCATATCCGATAATCCGCTACTCACGACCAGGCTCCCTGACGGGAGAGGGAGAGATCCCATAAGGATTGTAGCGGATTCGCAACTCAGGACTCCAGCGGATTCTTCCATATTCAATCCGTCGAGCACTGCCGGAGTCATCATTGCGAGCAGTAAGAATCCTCCCTTGGATCGAAAATATAGACTGGAATCACGAGGCGCCAAGGTGTTGAGAACGTGCGGCACCGAGCGGGTGGACCTAAAAGACATGCTCAGACGTCTCTATCTGGTAGGGATTACATCCCTGTTAATAGAAGGCGGAGCCGGGCTGGCGTGGGGCGCGCTCGAGGCTGGAGTCGTGGATCGGTGCCTTTTCTTCTATGCTCCCATCATAATCGGTGGAAAGACAGCTCCATCCGGTGTGGAAGGAATAGGCATTAACCGCTTGGAAGAAGCTCCAAGACTCTTTGATGTGAAAGCCTATCGGATCGGTCCTGACATTCTTCTGGACGGAAGAGTCAGTTATCCCACCATGGGGATCCGTCTCACTCAGAAATAGTTGGGACTTCATTATGATTTTACAGATAAATGAGGCTTATCCGCAGCCTCGACGCATAGAACAAATTGTCCAGGTACTCCGATCGGAAGGAACCATTGTTTACCCGACGGACACCGTGTACGGCCTTGGATGCGATATTCACAGCAAGAAAGCTTTGGATAGAGTACGCCGCATCAAGAAGATGGATAACAAGCGACCGTTATCTTTCGTGTTTGCCGATCTCAAATCAATTGCCCAGTATGCTCAAGTCGAAGATTCCGATTACAAGATTCTCCGCAAGTACCTTCCCGGCCCTTACACATTTGTGCTCAATGCCACGAGACTCGTACCCCGCATCGTTTTGACGAAACGGAATGAGGTGGGAATTCGCATTCCTGACAACAAGATCTGCCAGGCGCTGGTAACCGAATTGGGAAACCCTATTCTGAGTTCGTCTGTCAGGCTTCCGGACGACCAACTCCTGTGGGACCCGAAGGAGATCGATCGCATATACAAGGGTCAGGTGGATTTGGTCATAGATGGTGGAGTTTTCGTCCCTGAGCCTTCTACGGTGATAAGCCTGGTGGATGGCGCGCCGGTAGTGTTGCGTGAAGGCAAAGGGGATGTCACACCGTTTTTGTAACAGCTTCCCGAAACGTCCTCTCCTGATCGAAATTCCAAGATCTTAAATGCATCCAGGGGAATTGATATAACGTCTGTCATTGCGAGCGAAGCGAAGCAATCCCCTGAACGTTGGAGCCTGAGTCAGGAGATTGTCCCGCCAGGAGCGGGATCGCTGCGCTCCGCTATGACGACATTTGTAGCAGTTGCCGAAAATTTATGTCCGATTGAAGATTAGGAATATTGGTGGGTGCCGTGCCTCCGTGCCGGCACATATTCAATATGATCAATGATATCGATATAAGGGACCGGCAGGGACGCCGGTCCCTACTAATATCTTGTAATGGAGCGTGGGGTAAACGTCAGGATTTTTGGCAATCGATATAATGGAACTGCCGAATGGACGGTTCGGATAGACTACAGACCCGAAATAGCGAAAAAAGTCAATCATGCATCGATAGCCTCGGAACTGAAGGGAGATCGACCTGAGTCAGGAGATTGCCACGTCGCTCTGCTCCTCGCAATGACGACACTTTTGATGGAATTGCTGGAGGACGGTTCCGTAGGGGCACTTGTCCAGCGTTTCACTGAGTCCTTTTGAAAGCCTCTTACAAGGATTTGGGCAGAGGTTTCCCAAATTCTTTCTTTCTGGTTTCAAGTCTATTGACGAGAATTTCCGCGTTTCTCTTCGAGCTGCCTATATGTTTCAATATTTCGTGCTTGCCTCTCGTCCCCCGCTGTCCCGCTTCAGACGCATTGCCCAGCATTGCCGCAGACCAGCTGACCAGATCCGCGGTCCCGTTTACTCGGATTCCCGCGTCCACAGACATCAACACGTCTCTCGCTTCGCGAAAATCTTCCATTGAGGGACCGAACAGGACCACTTTTCCCCAGGCCGCAGGCTCCAGGATGTTCTGTCCGCCTCTCTTCACGAGCGATCCTCCGATGAAGACCACCGAGGCGACTGAGAAGATTTGGAACAGCTCACCAATTTTATCCACCACGATAATGCTTCGGCCGTTTCGTTTCTCTCCGCTGTCTGCAGCAGTCTTCAGAAGAGGCGCGTCGAGCTTCCTCTCATTGATTAATGCCAATATCTGAGGGGTTCGTTCTATGTGCCGAGGAACAAGGATAAGAACGAGTTCCGGAAATTGAGCCTTCAGCAATGCGTACGCGTCCAGGAGTATTTCAAATTCCCCGGGATGAATGCTTCCAGCGACAAGAACAGGCTCTTTACCGGTGAGTTCCAGAGCAGCGCACAATTGCGGATTCGGAATGGAAGGCAGCGCGGTAAGGGCAGCATCGAATTTCGTATTGCCCGTCACATGAATTGCCGTTTCAGGAGCACCCATGCCACGTATTCTTGCTGCATCCGTGTCTGAAGACATGAGCAACAGATCCAGCTTTTGCAGTGTGGATGAAAAGAAGCGCCGGAGCTTTCTATAGCGCGGGAACGATCTGTCGGAGATGCGTCCGTTGGCAATGGCCAGCATTGTGCCCCGATGTTTGAGGAGATGTATAAGATTCGGCCACAATTCCGTTTCCATGAGCACAAACAGATCGGGATCGACGGTCTTGATCACGGGATTCAGGAATTCAGGAAAATCCAGCGGCATGTACAAGAATCCGTCAGCATGCTTTATTAATTCCCGAGCTTTTTGCTGGCCGGTTTCCGTTCCCGTCGAAACAATCACGGAACTCTCCGGTACGAGTTCTTTCACTGCTTGCACAAGCGGGTTCAGAGCAGTGACTTCACCGACCGAAACGGCATGGAACCACATCCTCGGTCTTCCGAGAGGTCTCAAGGGAAAATCGGCTGGGATTTTTCCTAATTTTCCTGATAAAGAGTTTCGATACTTTCCTTTAAACACGATTTGCGGCGCGTAATACGCTGCCAGGAAGGGGGCGGCTACTGTGTGAAGAAACAGATTGTATGCAAGAAGATTCATTGCAGGTCTTTCCGAGAAAGCGCCAGTGTCCGCAAGGGCCGTTCACGGCCGTATATGATGGACGTCACACTTGCATGGCCCGGACCGCAATCATTTGCAGTCTTCAATTCTCGGTGAAAAGGTTGTCTCCAGTTTGAAATTCTTTTCCACTAGGAAGGGGTTGGGCTCCAACTGACCGATGCGGACAAGCGTCTTCCATCCTGCTGAAGTGGACTGGACGTCGAAGCGCTTGGGTAACCAGCCTTCAGCTCCCGCTTTAAATTCCGAGAAATCCGCAGTCAGGTCAATTTCACCTGAAGGATTCAGTCGAACCAGTCGCTTCAAATGAAGAGTCTGGGGCTCAAGAGTAGCGGCCCATACTTTTCCCCTAAAACTCATCCGCATCACTATCTTTTCATTGTCTCTGGAGAGTAGCCTATCCGGTCTTACGTCTTTCCATTGCAGCAAAACGAGCGGAATGAGCGACTCTATTTCCGCGACATCGGGGAACTTGCGGCTAAAACAATCCTTGTTTCCCTTGATGATTTTTCCCTCGGAAGGAATGTACAGTTCAAAAAGATTGGATTTGATAATCAGCTCGAACAGGGAATTTCCGCCCGGAGCCACTCCCTGGAACCGAAAGTCCGACGGCCGCCGGTACAGGAGAAATCCTTTCACATCCTGCCTGGATTTTCCTTGCTCGTAGGAGCTGGTAATATTCATCACCGCCTTGAGCGCAGAAAGGTTTTTTCCCTTATCAGTAAGTTTTGTCTGAATTTCCTGAGGAGTTGTAGCCGATTCGACCGCGGACGAAGAAGTCACCGCAACCGAGACGACACCCAGAACTCCGCAAAAAAGTAAAGTTGTGAACCATTTTGCCGGGATTTGTATTTTGAGGGTGCACTGCCCTTGAAAAAACTGTTTTTCCATAGATGGTCTTCTTACCAGAGGCATCACCATGATGCAATGGAGAACCATCACTCTTCAATAATAAGGCAGACCACCGTTCTTGACCCCCGGGATCGTCTGATGCACAATATTGCCGGATGAACGGGTTCAGGAGGGTATTATGAACTGGCTCACAGTGGACAGGATTCACGAGTTTGAAGGTCAACAAGTAGAACTTCGCGGTTGGATCGCGAATAGGCGGTCTTCAGGAAAGATTAGATTTCTCCATCTTCGGGACGGACACGGGATAATTCAATGTGTCGTCACCAAAGACCAAACTTCGGCTGAAGTATTTGATTTGTCCGATCGAATCCCCTATGAATCGTCGGTGGTCATTCGAGGTATCGCGAAGAAAGAACCCAGATCTCCCCTTGGGTATGAAATAAGCGTTACAGATATGGAGATGCTCTCCGAAGCCGAGGAATATCCCATAGCGAAGAAGGACCACGGAGTAGGTTTTCTCATGGATCACAGGCATCTGTGGCTTCGATCCTCGAAGCAACATGCGCTCATGAAACTCCGGTCCCAGATCACCCGTACAGCCCGAAGCTTCTTCGACGACCTCGGATTTATTTCCATAGAGGCCCCGGTACTGACCCCTACAGCATGCGAAGGAACCACGTCATTGTTTGAAGTGGCATACTTCGATCGTTCCGCGTACCTCACGCAGTCCGGACAGTTGTACGGCGAAGCCGCTGCCATGGCGCTCGGACAGATCTATGTGCACGGGCCTACCTTCAGAGCTGAAAAATCCAAAACAAGAAGACATCTCACCGAATTCTGGATGATCGAGCCTGAAATGGCTTTCTGGGAATTCGACGAAACCATTGACCTGGCTGAGCAGCTCATTGCCAAAATCGTTGAAGACTCGCTGGAGAAAAGCCGCGAAGAACTGAAAATATTGGAGCGGGACACTTCTTTTCTGGAAAAGGTGAAGCCGCCTTTTCCGAGAATCACGTATTCAGACGCAGTGGATCTGCTAAAGGGAAAAGGCGTTGAGTTTGCCTGGGGTGATGACTTCGGGGCTGACGAAGAAGCCGTTCTTTCAGAGTCATTCGACAAGCCGCTCTTTGTGACCCGGTACCCCGCAGATGTTAAGGCGTTCTACATGAAACGGGACCCGCACGATCCGAGGCTCGCATTGGCAGTAGATCTCCTGGCGCCTGAAGGATACGGCGAGATCATCGGGGGAGGTCAGCGGGAAGACTCATTGGAGCAACTCGAAGAGAGAATCGAACAACACGGACTCGATCGAGAGCCGCTGCAATGGTACCTTGACCTGCGCAGGTACGGTTCCGTTCCACACGCAGGATTTGGCCTGGGGATCGAACGGACGGTCACATGGATCGCCGGCATCCACCACGTACGAGAGACTATCCCCTTCCCTCGTCTTATGGATCGACTATATCCTTAAGAAATACAATCGTGAAAACCGTTCTTGCAAGTGGTGTTTGCCCGAAACTCCAATTCCCGGCAGGGAATTCGGGTTCCGGCGAATGGCAGAAGTTGTTCGGACGGGTTTGGGGCCCAACTTGAGCTTATTTTGTGGGTCCATTGGAGTCGGCAAGGGAGGAAAACAAGTCCCTTTGCGATAGGATGTGTGCGAGAAGAGGCGCATGTCCGCTCTTCCCGCAATAGGCGGTTGTGATTGGCTTCAGTTTTTCCGCTTCGTCAGGAAGCAATTACTTCGGAGCGAGCACCATTGTCATGTTACGCCCTTCGAACTTGGCGTTCTGCTCGACCTGGGCTTCGTCTCCCACCAGTTCCAGCAACTTGTCCATTAAGACACGCGCCTGTTCAGGATGCGTAATTTCGCGTCCTCGGAACATGATGGTGACTTTTACTTTACAATCCTCTTTCAGGAAGCCTAGGAGTTTCTTCACCTTGTATTCGAGATCGTGTTCTTCCGTTTTGGGCCGAAGCTTGATCTCTTTCAGTACAACCGTAGCCTGTTTCTTCTTGCGTTCGTGCTCTTTCTTGCTTTCTTCATAGCGGAATTTCCCGTAATCCATGATCTTGCATACGGGAGGATCAGAGTTTGGGGCAACCTCGACCAGATCGAGACCGAATTCTTCGGCTCGATGTAAAGCGTCCATCACATCGAGTATTCCCAACTGCTCTCCTTCAGGAGCGATTACCCGAACTTTTGGAGCGCGGATCCTCTGATTCACCCGAACCTTCGGTTCCGCAGGAACGGCCGCTCGCGGTCTTCCTTTCATGCCACCAGCCCCCTGGAAACAAACCATTCAGATTGTGCCGATCTGCCTCTTCTCATACCCGTTTGTCTACCTCGTCTCTGAACTGTGCAATGAATTCCTCGAAAGAATATGTTTTCGTTTGATCTTCTCCCCTTTTACGAACTGCAATTGCCCCGGTTTCCATTTCTTTGTCGCCGAGGACAATCATATACGGGATCTTCTGATTACGCGCTTCCCGAATCTTGAACCCGATCTTTTCATTTCGCAAATCCGCTTCGAGCCGTACACCCTGATCCTTCATTTTCTGCGCAATCTCTTCGGCATACGCATGTTGACGATCCGTGATCGTCATAATGATTGCCTGCACAGGCGAAAGCCACAAGGGGAATGCTCCGGCGTAGTGCTCGATGAGCACTCCTATGAATCTCTCTATGGCTCCAAGGACCACCCGGTGAATCATGACAGGACGTTTCCGTTGCCCGTCAGAGTCGACGTACGTGAGATCGAATCGGTCCGGCAAAGTGAAATCACACTGAATCGTGGCACATTGCCATGAGCGTGACAGAGCGTCTTTCAGTTTAATATCAATCTTCGGTCCATAGAATGCTCCGTCGCCTTCATTGATCTCATAGTCTACCTGAAGCTGCTTCAGAGCGTTTTCCAAGGCATTGGTCGCACGCTCCCAGTCTTCGTCCGTACCGATGGATTTCTCGGGCCGGGTGCTCAGTTCCATGGTGTACTCGAATCCGAACATGCCCATAACATCTCGGACAAAATTAATGATGCCGAGGATCTCATCATTGAGCTGCTCCGGAGTACACAGGATGTGTGCGTCGTCCTGAGTGAACTGTCTCACTCTCAGTAATCCGTGAAGCACACCGCTTTTCTCATGCCGGTGAACGGTTCCCAATTCGAAAAATCGAAGCGGCAGGTCGCGATAAGACCGGATCTTGGATCGGTATATCATCATGTGCGCAAGACAGTTCATCGGTTTGATACCGTAATCTATCTCGTCCACAGTGGTGAAATACATGTTGTCCCGATAATTGTCAAAATGGCCCGATTTTTCCCAAAGCTCCCGTTTTAAAATCTGCGGACCCTGGACCAGTTGATAACCGCGTTTGATATGCTCCGAGCGCTCGAAGTCTTCGATGAGATACCTGAGCATCGCACCTTTCGGATGCCAGATGACCAGACCTGGACCGACGTCCTCCACTATGGAAAACAGGTCCAGTTCCCGTCCGATTTTGCGGTGATCTCTTTTCTTCGCTTCTTCAATCAGGCGCAGGTAATTCTTTAGTTCGTCTTTGGAGGGAAACGCCGTGCCATAAATACGCTGCAGCATGGCGTTGCGCTCATCACCCCGCCAATAAGCCCCTGCTACCTTGGTAAGCTTAAAACCTTTGATGAATCCTGAATCGGGAATATGAGGGCCGCGACAGAGGTCGGTAAAATCCCCCTGCGTGTAGAGGCTCAGTTCCTCTTCATTAATGTCCCGGATCAATTCAACTTTGTAGGTTTCGTTCTTTTCCTGAAAAAACCTTGTCGCTTCATCTCTTGGGAGAACGAAACGCCTGAACGACAGGCGTCCTTTCACGATCTCCTGCATGCGGTTTTCGATTTTCTCCAGATCTTCAGGGGTAAAAGGCCTCGAAGTATCGAAATCGTAGTAGAAACCATCTTCTATTGCCGGTCCTATGGTAACTTTCGCATCCGGAAACAATTCCTTGACTGCCTGGGCCATCACGTGTGCGGCTGAATGCCTGAGTATGTCAAGACCTCTGGGAGAGCGCACCACTATGAAATCGAGAGATCCCGATTCCGTGAGCGGAGTGCTCAAATCAATAGCGCGGCCGTTAAAATCCGCTGCAACGATTTCACGACCGTTGCCGATGCCAAGATCCTGCAATATGTCTCCAGGGGTTATTCCGGAAGAATAGGACTTGTTTTCGCCTTGAACTTGGATATCTACGGAGGGGTTCATACTTTAAGCAAACACATCTTAACAGGTGGGCACCAAAACCCGTTGTTTATCATTGAATGGAAAACCCTCCTCTTTCTTTCTTATTCGGGAAGGAAGACTTCGTACTCTGGTAGGCGCGTGGGGATTTGAACCCCAGACCCTCACCGCGTCAAGGTGATGCTCTCCCCCTGAGCTACGCGCCTTCATCGAAAAAAGCTAACAATCTAACCCCCCGTTGTCAAGGGAAAACTGGCACTCCCTGACTGTACAGGTCCAACTCTGCACGCATATGTCGAACAGTTCTCACACAATGACCGAAGAGGAGGAATTGCTTCGCACTGCAACGTCAGCTAATCGAATTTTCATAAAGCAAATATGTGACGTTCACTTGTACGAGTTATCGAACGCCATTATTGTTCGCGGCCACACAGAATTTTTTGTCGGCAACAAGAGACTGGAGGAGCTGTACTGCAGCTTGATTGTTCCATCGGGCGACACCCACGCTGTATCCCACAGCACTTCCTGTGCAATCGATAATGTACGTTGTCGGAAAACCGGGAACTTCAAGTATTGCCTCCTGCATGGGGTTCACGACAAATGCGGTGTTTCGGCCACTCATGTTCACGACCTTCAGCCCGAACCCCTTGCCCGCGTCAAACAGAACGGGAAATGGCGATCCGTGCGTCGCTGCATACCCCATAATTTCCTGAGGCGAATCAACGAGGTTGACTGCCAAAATTTCCAATCCCAGTGACCCAAAGTTCTTCTTTAGTTGATGGAGCAGCGGTTCCTCAACTTTGCAGGCCGGGCAGTTAATAGACCAGAAATGCAACAGCACGACCTTTCCACGATAATCTTTTAACGATACTGTTTGCCCGGAAGATGTCTTCAGTTCCATATTCGCAACCTGGAACCGTTTTGGATACAGGAAAATGTTTGCAGCCTGGGTGAGGTCAGTGGCCTGAGCAGCAGAAACACTTATAAGAAGAATCGTCAGGATTGCCATGATGTTTTTGAAGAGAGGCACTCGGTTTGCTCCTTTCGGATCGCCAATATTGGTATACATTAATATTGCAATTAATGTATATTTAGCCGAATGTCAACCATTTTCTCATTGCATCTGAAATCCTAATAATTTGATCCGCAAATCAACACATGGTATGAATGAGGCCATGGTATCCGCGAAATTACGAGGTTCTCTCGTCAGAGTTTACGGAGTTGGCGTGTTCATCCGGGGGCTTTCCGGTTCGGGCAAATCGGCCACAGCCATTAAGCTCATGGATCGGGGTCACCGTCTGGTCGCGGACGAGCTTGTCGATATTACCGCCGCACCCGATGGAACGTTGGTGGGCAGGGCGCTGGAGAAGGCCGTCAGAATAGAAGTCCGGGGACTGGGTATTTTTGAAGCCCGCTCGCTGTTCCCCCACGGAGTGGCGGAATCGGCACGTATAGATTTCATTGCCGATCTGGACACTTACGATCCCATACGGGATTCAGGACGAATTGAACCGGAAACGCGAACTGCAAATGTCCTGGACAAGGAGATTCCCACTGTCCGCGTACCGGTGATCGAAAGCGTTGACCCTTCGCTCCTCATTGAGATTCTCGCACGACGTTTTTGCGATGCAGACACAGTGAAACAGTCATGAACAGAAAAATTGTCATCGTAACGGGAATGTCCGGTTCCGGAAAGTCTACTGCAGCGAAGACTTTGGAAGATGTGGGATTCTTCTGTGTGGACAATTTGCCTGTGGACCTTCTCCCTAAACTCCTGGAACTGTCGGACAGCACGGGGGGCGAAATCGCTCGCCTCGCCTTGATAATTGACCTGAGGCAAAGGGAATTCTTTCCTCGCTATTCCAGCATCATGAAATCGCTGGAATTGGCGGGGGTGAGTCTGGACGTTCTGTTCCTGGATTCACGAGATGATGTGTTGGTTCGCCGATACAGTCAGACTCGACGTCAGCACCCGCTTGCGCCGAGAGGAAACCTCCTGGATGGAATCAACAAAGAACGAAAAGAGCTGCAGGAAATACGCGAGCGGTCGGATTGGATCATCGACACCTCGGATATGACGGTTCATCAACTCCGTGACGAAATCAGGAAAATATTCAATAGCTATCGAAGCGATTACTTGAAAGTTGTGGTTATGTCTTTCGGATTCGGGAAAGGTGTACCCGTAGAATCTGACATGGTTCTGGATGTGCGTTTTTTGCCGAATCCGTTTTTTGTCGAGGAATTGAAAGCAAAAGACGGCCGCGATCCTAGTGTGGCAAACTGGTTGCTCGGACACGAAGTTACCCGTAAGTTCCTTGATAAATTTGAAGAATTGTTGACTTTCCTATTACCTCTTTACATACGGGAAGGGAAGCAGTACTTTACTATTTCAATCGGGTGCACGGGTGGATTTCACAGATCGGTGCTTGTAGCGGAACACATGGCACAGTTGCTCGTTCGGAACGATTATACGAGAGTCGAAGTCAAACACAGGGAATTAGGCACTTAGTTCATACACATCAGGAATGTAAAACTATGATTGGAATACTTGTGCTGACCCATGGTGAGTTGGGACAGCAGTTCATCAATACCGCTCGTCTTATAGGATTGAATTCGGAAGATTCGTTAATAGCTTTGAGTATAGATCCCGGTGATTCGCCGGATTCTCTGAGAAATCAGATTGCCGACTCCATCAAGAAAGTCGGCCACGGTAACGGTGTATTAATTTTAACGGATTTGTTCGGAGGCACTCCAACGAATCTCTCGCTGGCCTTTCTGCAGGAGGGGAGTGTTGAGGTAGTCACCGGATTGAATCTTCCCATGATCATCAAAGCGGTCAACTCACGAAACGAACAGGATCTGGCCGGCCTGGCAAAGCTCGTTGCGGATGCGGGAAAAGAGAATATATATCTTGCAGGCGAGTTCTTAAGACGGAGAATGAAATGAAGAACAGCGCCTTTATGCCCGGAAGCCGTCGAGGTATATAGATGCCCATAGTCCTCGTACGAGTTGACGAGAGGCTGATACACGGACAAGTCCTGGAAGGGTGGGTTCCTTCCACCAGGGCAGAGGAATTATTCATTGCGAATGATGCCCTGGCCGATGATCTCGTGCAACAAGAAATCCTTTCGTCTGCGGTCCCGTATTCCGTTAGAGTGGTGATCGACAGTGTCGATCGGATTGCCTCGTTGCTCATGAGTGAAAACGAGAGAGACGTGAGACGCATGATTCTTGTGGATCATCCTCTTGACGCCCTCAGGCTCAAGAAACTGGGCGTGAACTTCGACCGTCTCAACCTGGGCAATTTAACTGCAAACAGCGCTGTAGCTTCTTTGAGCAGATCCGTGATACTGGGTAACGACAGTCTTCGGGCACTCTTGAACATTGTTGAGGAAGGAGTGCGCGTGCACATTCAGAGTGTACCTTTTGAAAAGTCTGTTGATTTTTGTGAGGTCTGCAATTGCCTGCCTGAGGAGAGGTGATCGATATTTCCGTTCTCCGTCGTTTCGGTCGGGAACGCATAAAGCCACTCATAAGCGATCTTTGAAGTAACCTCATCGTCATTTATGGCGGACCGTGGCTGCTCAGATTCACGATTTACGATTGGCGCCGTATTGAAGGCCAAGATTGCTCGGATGTCACCTTGTGACATGCAATTCAATCCTGGGGCTGTTGCCATGTTTTATGACGCATTGCTGGCCGGAACCCTCGGAGGCTTGCTTTGGTTGGACAGGTTCCAGGTCTTTCAAATTATGATCTCGAGACCGCTCGTGGCAGCGCCTTTGATCGGGTTCGCCCTTGGAGATTTCACCGTCGGCCTTGCAGCCGGTCTCTTGTATGAAGTCTTGTGGTTGGACAGGCCGCCTGTTGGAGGATATGTCCCGCCGGATGTAACCATCGCTTCAGTTTCTACCGCCGCGGTTGCAGTCATCGTAAAACAGACCTCTTCTGCCCCGATTACTGCTGTAGTTTTCCTCAGTTTTCTTATCCTTCTTCCCCTTGCATTTGCCGGCGCCCGATTGGATTGTCTGGTCAGGCTCGGACTGGGCGGTCTGGCACAAAAAGCCGAACAGTCTCTGGCTGACGGTTACGGCCCCCCTCTATCGCGATATTTCGTTGGAGGCTTGCTGCTGGGGTTCGGCTGTGCCTTTGCTGTGATTCTCATGGCGGTACTTGCAGGAGCTACGCTGGTGGATATTTTAATTACGTGGTTTACTGTACCGGCCCAGCGTGCGCTTGAGTTGGGCTACTATTCCGTACCTTTGGTGGGTGCAATGGAATTATTACAGGGATTCGCCGAAAAAAGACATATTGTGCTGTTTATTGCAGGTCTGATAACTGCTTTGGCAGGAGGGCTCCTGATCGGATTCTAGAAACATCAAGCGCCTGAAAACACGTACATGTACGACGTTCTCGACATAACACCCGAATCGATGACGGCTGAAGATCTGGACGAAGTCTTGAGCATCGAGACAGTCTCTTTTCCAACCCCCTGGTCGCGACAAATGTTTCTCGACGAGCTGGCCCACAGGCATTCACGGCTGATCGTGTTCAGGGCGTCCAGACAAATTGTCGGGTATATGTGTTTCTGGCAAGTCCTCGATGAGGCTCACCTCTTCAACATCGCAGTTGCCGACACAAAGCGGGGCCGCGGTATTGGTCTCAAGATCATGCAATATCTCGATGAGATCTGTAGGCGCAACGGCATGAATCGTATTATCCTCGAGGTGGCACGACGTAATTCCGCTGCCCGAGCGCTCTATAAGAAAGCAGGATTCAGTTCCATCGGGTTTCGAAAAAAATACTATGCAGTGGTAGATGACGATGCTCTTGTCATGGAAAAATGGTTAGGTAACCAGACAGAATCAGCAACCCATAATTCGGAAGAAATCGCGCTCTGATGTATCGCTGCCCGCAAAATCGATGGCCGGTTTATTGCTTCACCGTCCGGGTTGCCGCACTATTGGTATTCCTGATCGTCTGTTCGGCCGATATCCTTATATCCGCACAACCGCCACCCGTTTCAGAAATGCAGCAGGAACGCAAGCGCATGGTGGAGACTCAGTTTAGAGGTCTCGGCCGCACCCCCATAGAAAACGCTGCGGTGCTCCAGGCCATGCTCACGGTTCCTCGTCATCTGTTCGTGCCGAATGGTCAGAGGCGATTGGCGTATGAAGACACTCCTTTGCCCATAGGATTCGGCCAGACCATTTCTCAGCCGTACATCGTTGCTCTCATGACCCAGGCGCTGGGTGTGGAACCGGGAATGAAGGTCCTCGAAATCGGTACAGGTTCCGGATATCAGGCAGCGATTCTGGCACAGATTACGCCTCACGTGTACACGGTGGAAATAATCGAAGACCTGTACCGGTCGGCATCCAAACAACTCCAGGATCTGGGTTATTCATCCGTAGTCGCTCGCCAGGGGGACGGATACTTCGGCATGAGCGAGGGCGCTCCTTATGATCGTATTATCGTTACCTGTGCCGCATTGCACATACCCGCACCCCTGTTCGATCAGCTCAAACCCGGAGGCAAAATGATCATTCCGGTGGGCGGAAGTTTTGAAACGCAACGACTCCTGCTCGTGTCAAAGGACCAACAGGGTGGCCGTTCTTCACAGACTCTGGAACTGGTACGATTCGTTCCCCTGATCCGAGGAACGCCTTGATACCGATTCGCAATCAAAGGAGTAATATCGGGGAAACCCTTCTTGTAACCCCGCGTCTCGCGGGGCCCGAGCCCCTTCTAAAAAAGATTCCCCTATCTTACTCCTTTGAAAGCGCACCGGTATGAATGCTGTTTCGATGCGGTACGGGTTTTTTCTTCCCGCGATTTTCCTTATTTCGTTTGTCGCGGTGGGATGGCAGATTGTCCTGATGCGCTGTTTGCTCATCGCGCGCTATCATCATTTCTCATTTCTCGTGATCAGTTGTGCGCTCCTGGGGTTTGGTGCGGGTGGAGCAATACTCGCAGTGGGTGGGGCATGGTTTGAGAAGAACTCTGAGAAAGTGCTGAGATGGGGAACTCTCCTTTTCGCCTTGTGTCTTCCGGCTTGTTTCAGGGTCGGGGAGATGCTCCCTTTGAATGTCTATTTTCCGCCTGTAGCGTGGGGAAGCACCATTGCCTGGTGGGCACTCTTCTGGGTCATTCATAGTTTACCTTTTCTCTTTGCCGGGTTGCTCATAGGACTTGCCCTCATGGTGGGCAAAGCGGAAGTACCGGGAATCTACGCATCCAATCTTGTCGGCAGCGCTGCGGGAGCGATCGGGTCCATAGTGCTCCTCGCATATTTTCCTGCCAACGGGCTTGTGCTGGTTCTGTCACTTGTAGTCCTCGTGTCGGGCATGTTCCTTGTATTCGCGTCCCGGACAGGGAGCGCTTCGTACTTGTGGGCTCTTGCGGGGACGGCAATCATCGTTTCCGTCGGATTGACTCTGCCCCCTGACCGGTTATTCCCGCTCAACGTGGATCAGTACAAACCATTGGCTTACGTGCAGCAATTAGAAAAACAGGGGGCTGCTGAGAGGCTGATATCGCGATCCGGTCCGAGAGGCCGAATAGATGTGTTCTCCAGCTCGCTGTTCCATTCGCTGCTTGCTCTCACTTCCCGGGAAGCTCCTCCTCCCATGGATATGCTCCTGGTGGACGGATTTCAGGTGGGATCCATTCTCGAGATAACATCGGAAAACGACGCGAAGTTTCTTGAGAGTGCGCTGTACTCCCTACCCTACAGGATAATCGTGCCCCAACGAGTGCTGATTCTGGGAGAAACCGGAGGGGTTCACACCTGGACAGCGCGGCTCACACCGGCCGATTCGATTACCGTGGTTCAACCCGATGCCAATATCGTCAGAGTCCTGCAGGAACACTCGAGCCGTGTATTCGACGATCCCCGTGTACGGATCGGCGTGCAGGAACCTCGGGCGTTTCTCGATTCAACCGATGAACTATTCGATGTCATACAATTTGCCGGGCTGGAGGGATTTGCCGCAGGATCGGGCGGTATAGGGGGACTGCGGCAAGACTATTTGGCTACCGTCGAAGGATATGGCAAGAGCCTCTCGCGGCTTTCGGAAAGAGGAATTGCGTGCGTGGTGCGGGGAATACAGGAGCCTGCCCGGGACAATCTCAAAATTATTGCTACATGGATAGAAGCTCTGGAGCGAGCGGGAGCAAAGGCGCCCGGTAATCACCTGCTGCTTGCCCGGGATGAGCTTTCCTTTGTGACACTGGTAGGGAGATCGGAATTCACTGATACCGAGGTGAATGCCTTCCGTGAGGCAGCCCGAAAAATGTCCAGCGAAGTTGAATGGTTCCCCGGAGTACGGCCCGAAGACACCAATAAAATTCACGTGCTTCCCGGACCGGGTGGACAATCCTGGTATCACGAAGCAGTTAAGAAGCTGCTTTCCGGGAATCGTGAAGAATTCCTGGATACCTGGCTCTTCCGCATTGAACCGGCATGTGACGACAGTCCTTTCTTCTACGATTTTTTCAAATGGCGATCTTTGCCACGCCTGGCGGAAGTATTCGGTCCGCTATGGCCCGCTCGTGCTGAAATGGGTTTTCTCGTGTTGCTGATCTCGTTGCTGTGGGCAGTCACTTTCGCATCGATATTGATTCCCGGTCCGGCGATACTGCTCGTTCGAAGTGCAGAAGGTCCGTCGTTCAGGTATGTGATGTCTTTAGCGGGTTACTTCGGATGTCTGGGAATCGGGTTCATGTTCGTGGAAATGAGTTTTGTTCAGATCTTCACGCGTTTCTTCGGCGATCCGGTGATTGCTGCGGGTGTGGTTGTCGGGACGTTTCTCTTTTTTGCAGGGATAGGCAGCTTCTGTTCATCCTCCGTTTCATGCAGCATCCCGGGAGGAATCGTTTCCGTGGCATGCATCATCGGGTTTCTGATTCTTGCTTTTGCTGTTGCATTCCCTCTTCTTCTGGAATCTGCAGCCGGAGCTTCTGAATTCTTCAAATATTCCATCGGAATCGGAGTCATGGCGGTTCCCGCCTTCTTCATGGGAATGCCTTTCCCCTCAGGATTGCTGAAGGTGCACAAAAATGCCGCCCCCGCAGTTCCCCTTGCGTGGGCTATCAACGGGTTCGCGTCAGTCATATCGGCCTGCGCAGCAGTCCTGATTGCTATGGTGTGGGGGTTCAGCGCATTACTGGTATCTGCTGCAACGGTATATTTGATTGCAGGAGGATTATCCCGCCGAATGGGATAGAGCATATGCCCAAAATTAGTGTCCGATCGAAGATTAAGAATATTGGTGGGTGCCGTGCCTCCGTGCCGGCCAAAATTGGATTCATAAAAGCGAATAGGTATCAAACCTCTATAAAAGGTCACTCCAGCAGCTTAAAAACAATTGCCGACAAGAACCCGGACAGTGTGCTCAAACCGACCACGTGAGGGTTCCCCAAATGAACCGCTTCAGGTATCATCGCGGATGCGATCATGGTGAGCATTGCTCCTGCCGCAACGCCTTCCGTGAACACGATCCACGTAAGCGGTAGAATGCCTCCAAGGAGAAATCCGAGTCCAGCCCCTACCCCCGTGAGAACCAGGAGCGACGTCCACATGAGCATGATTTTCTTGTGAGTCATACCCTGCTTGTGCATATTCGCTGCACTCGACAGCGCTTCCGGAAAATTGGAAAGAAACAGGCCTGCGATAAGGGTATAGGGAATGACGCGAAGAAATCGCAACTGGTCTATCATATGGGCGCGTTCCACCAGCAGATCGGCCAACCCGGCACCGATTACGATGCTCTCAGGAATTCCGTCGAGCAGTATCCCGAGCCAGATGGCAAGAGGAGCACCCGAGTGTTTCGCCGATTCGGACTTGAGCTGCAATTCGCTCGGAAAAGCAGGGCTTATGTGCAACGATCGCTCAGCCTGCCGAGCCCACGTTTGCGCTGCCTCAACTCGACCAGCCTGATACTGCTCAAGTTGTTCGAGTCTCTGTGCAGCCTGTTCTCGGCACGCCCGGTCAAAATCAGGGGAGAGTTGGCGCAGCTTCGAGAGATTTTCCCTACTGAGTTCGAAGACTTCCACAGTGCCTTTTGCCGCTGCAGTCAGGACGGTGGGGCTGTCGGTCAGGAGAAATAGTAACCCTAGGACGTCTCCGGATCCGAACTCCTTTATTTCTGTTCGTTCGCCCGGTAAACTGACGGCTGAATCGCGAACGATGTCAACTCTGCCGGATCTTATGAAATACAGAGATGTCAGACCTTCTCCGGCCTTGGCAATCTTTTCTCCATCGTAGAACGTGACTGGGCGGATCATTCCCACGAGAACATTGGTGTGTTCCGGCGACAGAGTGCGCACGAGAGCAAATTTCGACAGCTCTTCAAGAGATTTTTTTGCCCTCGTTCGTTCATTTTCCCTCAAATGGGCCAGAGTTGCTGCAGTCTTGCGGAGAAATCCGCCGTGAGCGTTGACAAGCTGATCCAATACGACGAAGAGTATTCCTCCAATCATGAGACCAGCGAGCAGTGCAAAAAAATGCTCGTAAGCAGCCTCGGAAGGAGAGCCGGTTCCGTGGGCAATCGCCATCACCTTCGGTGCGACCAGTTCGATGGTCAAAGCGGCAAAAAGAGCTCCAGCACCGAAAGCAGCCAAAACCGACAGAGCGGTAGGTCGAGGAAGGTATCGAATGCCGATCCATGCACCCAGAGGCAAAGAAACCGCACTCACCAGCCCCAGACCGACAGCCCATGTGAAATGCAACAGAGACACTTCCATAATACTTCGCTCCTCCCCGGAGACATTCTTACAAGAAATCTGTCTCCGTGCGAATGATAAATGTTCTTCAAGGAAGCTTTGATGCCATTCCTTACAAAGGAAGTCTCCCCCACTCTACATCGTTGGATGCGATAAGGTATCAGATAGATCCATCTAATTTCCTGGCACCGATTCTCATCATTTCCCTTATCACACGGAAAATTTAAAAACTTTTTTGATGTATGAGAGAAAAGTTCTTGTATCCGCAGGCGATAATCGTTATAAGCTCATCCCCGGTTGGTCGCATTTAATCAACCCTCCATGAACAGGGGATATTTATGAAATTTTATGCAATGCTTTTGGTTTTATCCATTCTCTTCATGCCGTTGCTCAGTTCATGTTCCGCGTTGAAGGCTGGCAATGCCGTGAAAGCCGGATTCGACGCTGAACAGGAAGAAGGATGGCTCGTGAGAAAAGTTCCCGGCCTCAAATCCCTTTCCGATATCATCCCCCCACCCTCCGAAGCACGCCAACAGTGGGACGAGCGCAGGAAACAGCAATCCGAGCACTGGTCCAGAGAAGGTAATCTCTAGAGTAATTGTTCAAATTCTAACACATGATATCAGTAGGGACCGGCGTTTCTGAAACTGTCTCAAAATTCTCGAATGCATACAAATCGTGCCACGATTCGCCGTCCTTATAGGGGTCCAGCGAAGACGCGGGATGCCTGCCCTCATTGGCGGACACCAGGACCGCCCCTACAATCAGGCCAGCAGGAGATGAGCAATTCGTGCCACGACCGGGGATAGATTTCGATTTTTGAGACACTTTCTCTCTGCCCGGTCCATTCTATTGACACAATTGATTATTTTTGAAGATGCCCTGACACGAACGCCGGCAGGTACCCGTTTTTTTTGTTCGCGATCGCATCCATCCTGTCGAGTTTTGTGGGGAGAGATCGTTGTTAAGCCAGTGCAGCGGCCATGATCAACAACAATCCATTCACGAGATAAAACAGGCGCATGCGCCCGCCGCGGTCGTGCAAATCCTGCCAGTCCCGAGTAGTCCGTATCATGCGATCTATTCCGTATACCTGAAGGATCGTCACAAGGGACAGCAGGGCTATGGGATGCACCACCCCGAAAAGCACGAGTCCAGCGATCGAGGCCAGGGAAGCTGCAGCAAAGGCTCTGAACCCCCAGATTGCAGCAGGGTTCCCCAGACGTACGGCTATGGTGCGCTTGCCCACGCTTTTATCCGTCTCGATATCGGGGAGGGATTGATAATACAGGATCATCGCAACCATGAGACCAATGGGAATGGAAACCGCCCAGGCATTCTCAAGGGAACCTCCTGCAACGGCGGCGGCCGTTCCCCCAACCATGATGGGCCCCATGTTGATCCCGACAAAGAGTTCCCCTAAACCGAGATACCCATATCGAATTGGCGGAGCCGTATAGAAAAGACTGGAGAAAAAAGAAAATCCCATTACACCCGCAAGCCACCACACTCCCGACGCCCACACAATCCAGACTCCACACACAAACGCTATTCCGTACAAAAGGATGAGAGCGTTCCGTATTTCTTCGGGAGCGATTTTGCCTTCCTGAATGACTCTGCTCCCCCCGATGGATTCGCCTGAATCCGCGCCGGTTTCATAATCGAAATAGTCGTTCGCCAGGTTCGTACACAGATGGACAAGGAAGGAAGCAACCAGAACGATAAACCAGCGGTCCGTACTCCATGCGCCTGCACGAGCCGCCACGACACCGCCGAGAGTCAGGGGAATGAGGGTTGCAACGAAGAAGGGAACACGACTTGCCTGAATCCATGCTCCTAATCGCTCGCGGGTCACGATACGTGTCCCTCGTGAAGATACGTCAAACCGAAGGTCAGCGGAAACGCTTTCACCGATTTCAGTCCTGCTTTGTCGAACAGGTCGGTTAAATCATCCGGATGGAGAAAATCCTGGATGGAGTCGGGCAGGTACGTGTACGCGCTCTTGTTTCCCGAAATCAATCCCCCAACAAAGGGGATCACATTGTTCAAATACCATGTAAAAAAGCGTCTGAGACGGAGGTTCCTCGGGAAGGTCATCTCCAAAACGAGGATTTTCCCCTGCGGCCGGACGACACGCTTCATCTCCTCAATTGCAGCAAGCCTGTCCGGCATGTTGCGTATGCCGAATGCAACGGTTGCAGCATCGAATGTGTTGTCAGGAAACGGTAAATGCAAAGCATCAGCGGCGGTGTAGGAGATTCTCCCGGACAAATCCCGGGCGTTTGTCTTTTCGATTGCCAGACGCATCATGCTTTCCACGAAATCAGCCCCGAAAACTTGCCTGTTCCGACTTGCTGCAATTTCGATGGCAAGGTCTCCGGTCCCGGTGGCGACGTCCAGGACGGTCTTAGCATCTTCAGGTAATCGTTTTACTACGAAACGCCTCCACGACACGTCCCTGCGTGCGGACATTATTCTATTCAAGAGGTCGTAATGCGGGCTGATGGTGTTGAAAATGCGTTTCACCGCGTGAATGCGTTCCTGCTCCGTCCATTGTTTCAAAGGTTTCTTTTCTAAAGCTGGTTCCATTTACAGAAGACTCTTTCAAGAATATCGAAGGTTTCGTACAGAACAACGCCCATGAGGGCCAGAACAACTATTCCCACAAATATCTGAGGCACGTCGCCCCTGCCCCATGCGTCCAATATGTAAAATCCCATGCCGTATCGCGTGCCGATAGATTCAACGAAGAATAGCACGGCAACGACGGTTCCTGTAGCGATTCTCAATGCAGTGAATACCGACGGAAGCGTGGATGGCCATATCACATGGGCAAACAGATGCCGTTTTGTGCCCCCAAGGCTGAAAAGTGCGTACCGGGCCGAACGGGGCACAGATCGTGCCGCATCACGTGTCGTAATGAGCAATTGGAAAAAGAGGATCAGCGAGAGCATCGCAATTTTGCCCGCATCACCAAGACCGAAAATCAGCAGCACCAGAGGAAGCAATACGATTTTCGGAACCGGATAGGTCAGGTAAATCAACGGACTGGCAAGCCGGTCCGCTCGCGGATTCGAGCCGAGCAGTAATCCGAGCGGTACTGCGGTAACAAACGAGATCGCCAACGAGGCAAGCACCCGCATCCATGAAGTGCCCACATGGAGCCAAAACTTTTGAGTACCGGCCTCACTGACGAGTTTTCGCAGAACCGTGAACGGTCCGGCCAACACCATTTCTCCTGCTATCCACGCGCCGATTTGCCAGATCGCGAGCAAAACGAGAACTCCCCAGAAGTAGCTTGTACGGGAATTCGTCATCCGTTCTGCTCCAGAAGACCGCGTACCTGTTTGTACATTTCATAAAATGCGTCGGTCCCGCGATAGTTTTCTGCACACCCTAGAGGATTCTCTACCGTTTCGAGGACCTTGCCCGGAGTGCCGCCCATGACGAGAATTCTTCGACCGAGCCGCACCGCTTCCTGAATATTGTGCGTGACAACCACCACACCAAATCCGAGCTTACCCCATAAATCAGCCACAAGGTCCTGAAGCCGCTCTCGAGTCAAGGTATCCAGAGCTGCAAACGGCTCGTCAAGCAACAACAGCGACGGTTTCAGGATTAGTGCGCGGGCAAGTGCGACCCGCTGTTTCTGACCTCCTGAAAGCTGTTGTGGATAAACGGAGCCCTTTTCCCCGATATCCAGTTCCGTGAGAAGGGCATTCGTCCGGCTTTCCTCGATAGGCTCGTTGCGTATCTTGAGGCCAAGTTCCACATTGTCCCGTACCGACTTCCACGGGAAGAGGCCGTAATCCTGGAGGACCAGCGCTATTTCCCTATGGGGCCTGAGTAAAGGTTCCCCCTTAAAAATCAGGTGTCCGGAAGTAGGTCGCTCAAGTCCTGCCATGAGCAAGAGCAACGTGGATTTGCCACAACCTGACGGACCTACAATTGCCGCGGTTTCACCGGGAAACAAGGCAAAATCGGTCGCGCTCAGTGCCGGAATCGGACCGTTGTCGGTAAGATACGTTTTGGCTGCCGCGATGCAGCCCATGAGTTCATGGGAGGTATGAAGCATTCACAACCTGCTCGTACGTGAGCGATTCCGAAATCACACCCTTTCTGGTAAGCCATTGGACAATAGTTTGAACGTTATCTTTTTCAGGCGCTGCGAGTTCCGGGAATCGAGGGACCGGATAACCCGCCTTGAGATGTTCTGGCAGCCTGACATGTTCAACCATCGTGGACCGAGCGGAATCGGGGTTCTCATTGATGAGCTTGCTTGCTTCATTTTGTGCCTTGAGAAACGCTTTGACCGCAGCAGGTTTCTTGTCCAGATATCCGGCGGAAAAAACCAGCACTGTCTGGCTTTCACCCAGTTTCGAGTCATCCGCGAGAACGGTCGCTCCTTTCCCAACCGCTGCCGTGACCAGGGGTTCCGGAAGTGTCGCTGCTTCCACCTGTCCGGAAAGTAACATCTGCATCCTCAGCCCGATGTTCTTGGCCTCGACCGTTGCGACCTTATCCTGAGGCACACCATTTCCGGTGAGAAGCCGCTCTGTTACAAAGTCGATAACAGAATTCGACGAGACGGCCACCGGAATTCCAGCCAAATCGCTCACTGATTTATATTCGCATTTCGGTTTACCCAGGACTGCGAACATACGCTTATCCTTGCGAGTGTCATAGCTTGTCGCAACGATCTTTACGTTATGTCGATTGGCTTGAAGAACAATAGGAGTTAACAGATCGCCGAAGTACCCGTCAATATTTCCCGTAGTAAGTGCCACATCCTTTTCTGTTGCCGTGTTGAACGGTATCAACTCCACTTGGAGCCCGTTCTTCTCGAAGAGTTTCTTGTCCTGGGCGACAAATAAAGGCAGCGCCTGCAGTACCGGAAGCACGCCGAAGCGTATCTTCTCCTGAGCGTGAACTCCACTGTATGGGACAAAAATTGAAAGCATCAGTGCAGACAATGTTAAAATTGTGCGAATCCGCATTATTTCCTCCCTTGTTCACAGATTAATCTGAAGATTCGTTCCCCAAACCGGACACAATGAATGCAACCGTTGTCTCTATCCATGCCTCTCGATTCTGAGCAGTCCCTTTGTACAGACCGAGCCCCGAATCCAGAAATTCTGTGTAATAAGCCCTCAGGAGAGTCTCCATAAGAGAGTTCACCAGGAATGCCGTTTTTTGCCGGTCGAGGTCCGATCTTACTTCACCGCGGGAAACCGCTTCGTCAAACATTTCAGCCAGGAATTCATTTCCGAGCCTGCGCAACTGCAGTATCTTCTCCGTGCCGAAGGGAGCATCGCCGGATTGGAGCAATTGAAAATAGATGGCGGACAGAAGCGGGTGCTTATCTATGAACGAAAAACCAGATCGAAGCAGTGTTCCAAGGCGCGCGGGAAAAGGCATCTCTCCGGTATCGGAACGCACTTTGCGCAAGTAATTCTTCACCCGATCCACAGCGAGTTCTAAAACTGCATCGAAGAGATTCCGCTTGGTCCGGAAATATTGAAATATGCTTCCCTTGCTGATCCCGGCAGCTCTCACGAGAGAATTCATGGAAGCATTTCTGTAACCCTTCGAAGCGAACTCTGCTACTGCTGCGTCAAAGACTTTTTCCCGCTTTTCCAGCGGAAGACTTTTGAAAAGTTCCGTTCCGGATTCAAAATGGTCGCGCATTTCTCCACTCGGTAAGGAAAATCGAATTTAAGAGCAAAAATAGACTGCCTTTCCGGAGAAATCCCGCGAGACGCGGGACAATAAGGCTGGCGATTCATCACCAGTGCACGGCGCATCATAAAGATTTTGAGTCCCGGCGGGACGGCCGAATTCCAAGAGGACAACCTTGTCTGTCAATGGTCCCTCCGGAAAGATCATGAAAAGCGACGTTAACGCCCTATGTCACTCTTCTTGAACATAAAATATGTATCATGCGGCCGCGCGGTGACCACCCGGTCATTCTAAAATAGATCCGCATGGAGATCAAGATTTCAGGAAAGCTCTGATTCGTTTGGAATTAAAGAGAGGGGTCGGCAAAGTCAATTCTATGCGGTTCGTTCCTCATCATTGCTGCGAAAGAGCGGCTGCCTTTTCTTCGATGAGCTTGCGTTGTTCTTCCCGGTAATCTCGCAGTTTTTGCTTTAATTCCGGGTTCTGCAAAGCGAGAATTTCCACAGCGAAAAGTCCGGCGTTTTTGGCTCCAGCAGATCCCAGCCCCATCGTAGCAACCGGAACTCCCCCGGGCATCTGCACGGTGGATAATAGTGCGTCCAGGCCTCCAAGGGGGGACGAATCCATGGGAACTCCGATTACCGGCAGCACCGTATGCGCAGCGATAAAGCCAGCCAGATGGGCCGCCATACCTGCACCTGCTATGAGAATTTTCCAACCTTCATTTTCAGCCCGCTTGGCCAGCGCAATCACTCGGTCCGGGGTCCGATGAGCAGAAGCGACAGTCATGAAGTACTCTATCCCGAATTCTTTCAGGACTGCGGCAGCTCTCTGCATTACGGGCAAATCAGAATCGCTGCCCATGAGAATTCCAACCTGAATATTTTCCATCACTTCTCTCTTGCCGGAAACTAATCGAGTTCTGCGGATTTCAAGTAGTCAGTAATAGCAGCATCGTACGCTGCAGTGAGTTGAAAGACTTTCTTGGCCAACCGGAAATTGGTCTTTAATGAAACCGAACCCTCGGAGCTTCGCATTTCGCTCAGGATCAGGGAGTAATCCATAGGATCGGTTACAACAGTCACGAACGGATAATTTTTCGCTGAAGCTCTCAGGAGAGTCGGCCCGCCGATATCGATATTCTCGATGGCATCTTCCAGCGTGCAGCCCTCTTTCGCGACGGTCTTCTCGAACGCGTACAGATTCACCACGACCATATCTATTGGCGAAATGCCATGTTTTTCCATAGCTTGAACATGCTCCGGCCGCGTCCGAATGCCCAGAATGCCTCCATGGATTTTGGGATGCAGGGTCTTCACCCGTCCGTCCAGCATTTCCGGAAAACCCGTGTAATCGGAAACTTCCCGGATGTTCAGACCGGCTCGGGCCAATGCGGCAGCGGTTCCCCCTGTGGAGAGGATTTCAACTCCAAATTCCGCCAGACCCCGAGCCAGAACTTCGATACCCGACTTATCGGTCACACTAATGAGAGCCCGTTGAATTCTCGGCATGTGAACTCCTCACACGTTGTTTATCGGCTGGTGGATTTTTTCAAAGGAACTATCTTTTGTTTATTGAGTTCTTCCAAAGCATCTTTCGCGAACTGGCTTCCGGGATCGGTCTTTACGACGAATTCCAGTTTCTTGAGCCCGCCCTCCATGTTGCCGGTTTTGAGAAAGACCATTCCCAAACGGTATTGAGCAGCCAGATAATCCGGATCGACTTGAACCGCATTTTTAAATGCTTCCAGAGCCTTGCCGTATTCCTGCTGGTCATCGTAGATGACTCCTAATCGATAGAAAGCTTCTTTGAAAGTCGCATCAAGGGCGGCTGCTTTCTTATATGCATCCAGAGCCTTGCCGAAATTCTTCTTTTCCTCGTAAATGTATCCCAGATTGAAGAGAGCGTTCGGATTGTCGTCCTTCAGTTTAATGGCTTTCTCGTAATATTCTGTGGCCTTATCCAGGTCCTTCTTATTGAAATACGCTACTCCCATATTATACGCTGCTTTTTCCGGAGTCGCGTACTGAGGATCGGCCATACATTTTTCGAACTGCTCCAAAGCTTTGTCGTACTCGCCTTTTGCCAGAAGAGCGGTCCCGAAGTTGTTTCGGGCTTCAGTAAGCTTCTCGTCAAGTCCTATGGCTTTCTCATACTGTTCGATAGCTTTGTCGGTCATACCTTTTTGCTGATACGCCAATCCGAGTGCGTGCTCGATATCGGCGCTACCCGCATACAAGCTTTGCGCTGTAGTGAGCTCTTTAATGGCTTGAGGTGTTTTGCCCTCGCCGAGATAGGTGATCCCCAACTGATAATGGAACTGAACGGTTTTCTTGTCCGCTGTCGAAATTCCGAGTTGTTGGGGAACGCAGCCCAGCAGAACCAAAACCAATGGAAAAAACCTAAGGAGTTTCCCGCAACTCATGGCATATTCCTCGCATTTCATAGATAGGGAGTGTGGAAAAAAGGTAGGAAAGACCTGCTAGTCGTGTACGCTTCGGTTGATATTCCTGTCGAACGTTAATTCTCTGACAAACTCTGTGAGAAACGTATTCGTATCCCCTGTAGAATCCCACGTTCTGCAATGTTTCTTCTCGTCTTCCCGGATGTTTTCGAAATCACTTTTGTGCTGTGAAAAGATTTCCCACCGACCATCCGAGGGTTCGTTCGATTTGGTTGAGCGATCTACGAGCCTAGCATGAATTGTCTTGTCCGGTGCCCGGCAGTAGACGATTCTGAATCGTGCGCCAGTATCGATTGCTAACCGGGCCGCGCTGACCCGATCCTCGTATCGAGAGAACGAGGCATCGAGAATGACGGATGAACCACGCGCAAGAGCTTCCCGAGCGTCTGCCAGAAGCGCCTGGTACGTCCTTTCCGTCGCCCCAGACGTATAGAACCCCTCGCGATAGTTGTCAAGCTGATGTTCTGCATGAGAGAGGCCGTACATGCGTTTTCTCAGCACATCAGATCGTATAGGGGTTATTCCGAGCCGTTTCCCGAGTTTCTCCGCTATAAAGCTTTTTCCGCTTCCCATAAGCCCGCATGTGACGATCAGCACGGGTTCAGGGGGAGCTTTCAGATTCGCAAGAGCCAGATCGAAATACAAGCGCGCTTTCATAGCTGCCGCGGCTTTGTCCGATTCCGGAACTTCAGGTTCGTCCAGAGTAAATCCGATCACTTTGCCTCGAACAAAGGCACGATAGGATTTATAAAACCCCAGGAGCTTCAATGCATCCTCATCGCCTGATGCGGCTGCATATTGCTTTGATACACGGTCTGCGAAAGCAGGATATCCTCGATATTCAAAATCCATGAGCAGGAATGCAAGATCGGAAGCAGTATCTCCGTACCGAAAACGATCGTTGAATTCAATACAGTCCAACAACATAATTTCGTCCAGCACGATCACATGATCGAGATGCAAATCTCCGTGACAATCCCGAATGAATCCTTCCATTACCCTTTTCGTAAATAACGATTCGTTCTCCGCCAGGAATTGCAGGGAGAGCGCTCGCGTCTCGTCGTACACGGAACGATCGATGGTTCGGGAAATGTACGCTTCCGTTTGCACGAAGTTTTCTGTCACGTTATTTCGAATCACCAGAGGAGATCCGAACGCATCTATTTGAGGCCCCCGCTCGGCTTGCGCATGGAAAAATGCAATACAGGAGGAAATGCGGTCCAAGAGCCCCGGAGTCACACGATCCTCGTCAACCATGCTTATCAGAAGAGCCTCATCTGGAATCCTTCGCATGACGACTGCAGACTCGATCTCTTCACCCGGTCCTGTCAGATCGATTCCGGAATCCGTCCGGTAAATGGTTGCAACGTCAAGATAAATCCCGTTTGAAAACCGGGAATTGAGTGCTACTTCGCGGTGACAGTAATAGGTACGCTTCTCTCGGGTGGTAAAATCTAGGAACCCGAAATTCAAAGGCTTCTTGATTTTATAAACAAGGTCTCCTGCTATGAAAACTACTGAAATGTGGGTCTGCAGGACTTGCACGGAATCGGGCCGAACAGGATAAACCGCGGGATTGGATAATGCGGCGATGAGTTCCGGGAAATGGTCGGTCACGGGAGTTCTGTCCCACGGGACGCCAATTGTCCGCATGCCGCCAGAACATCCCGGCCTCTGGATTTGCGGACAATAGCCATGAGCGAACGGTTCAGGAGTATGTCCTGGAACTTGAGGACCCGTTCTGGCAAAGGTGATTTTAGATCGCCTGTTGCCTCGTCATTGAGAGGAATGAGATTCACCTTTGCGCGAATCGGATTGAGCAATCGCACCAATTGTCGTGCATCCGCATCGGAGTCATTCAGATCCCGTACCAGCACGTACTCGATGGTAATACGGTCGCCTCTGGTCACAGGATAGTTCTTCAGCGCCTCCATAAGCATGCCGATAGGATACTTCTTGTTTACCGGCATTATTCGATCGCGTTGTTCATCGGTTACCGCATTGAGACTGACCGCAAGCTTGGCTCTCACCTGGTTTCCGAGGTCGGTTATTTGAGGAACCAGCCCAACGGTCGACACCGTTATTCTGCGCCAGGACACCTGGGGTCCATTGGGGTGACTGAATATATTCAGTGCTTTCACGGTTTGATCGAAATTCGCGAGTGGCTCGCCCATCCCCATGAAAACTATGTTGGTAATCCGACTGCTCGGCAAACGCCTTCGTACAGTCAGAAGCTGAGAAACGATTTCTCCGGCAGTAAGATTTCTCACAAATCCCATGGAACCGGTTCTGCAAATTCTGCAGCCCATCGCGCATCCCACCTGAGTGGACACACACAGCGTATCGTGATCCTCGGAAGGGATGAGTACGGTCTCGATCCTGAGCCCGTCTTCCAGACCCAGGAGGAATTTGCTGGTACCATCATCCGAACACTGCATGTCCATCAGCGTCGGGATGCACAAACCTGCTCGTTCGTTCAGTTCGTCCCTGAGCCGTTTGGACAAATTGGTCATACCCGCGAATGAATCGGATAAGTCCTGATGTATCCACTTCATTACTTGAGCGGCTCTGTACCGTTCTTTTCCCAGCTCGCGGAAAAAATCTTCCAGCTCGGGAAGCGGCATGCCCACGAGGTCGGGGACGCATGTCTCAGGTTGAGATTTGTGAGAAACGCTCATCAAAATATTTCTATTCCGCTGAAGAAGTATCCTATTTCGAAAGTCGCACTTTCAGGAGAATCGGATCCGTGCACAATATTGTTCTGTTTACTGTCAGCCCATTTTGCTCGGATAGTTCCAGGCGCTGCTTCTGCAGGATCGGTGGCCCCCATGATTTCACGATTCCGGCGAATCACGCCGTCTCCTTCCAGCACCATCAAGACCACGGGTCCCGACATCATGAATTCCACCAGCTCTCCGAAGAAAGGACGTTCTTTGTGAACATAGTAGAATCCTTCTGCTTCTTTGCGGCTCAAGAGCTTCATTTTTGTTGCCGCAATTCTGATTCCTTGCGACTCGAATGTCTTGATGACTTCTCCTATGAGATTCTTCGATACGCCATCCGGTTTGATGATGGAAAGAGTCTTTTCCATGCGATCCTCCTTAATAATAAGTCCGGCTCGAGGCCGGAACAACGGTCAATAAGAGCGGAACCCGTCCGCGTGTTTCCCGGAAGTTTTGAAGTAATCCGATACCGGTCCTGAAGAATATTAGTAGCGCGCCCGGCGTTCCTGGCGGGGACTACTAACTGATTTATTAACATATAGTCCACCGGCACGGAGGCCCGGTGCTACCAATTCCGCGGAATCGCTCTTCCGAGTGCTACGCGAGATCAATCGCACTGACCTGAGCAGGCTCACGTCATTAGCGCCCTTGGTCCCATAATGTGCACCACGGGTGTCACTTTCCTGGGAAGCGGGTCATGAGGCGGTTTTCGACCCGATCTTCTGTGTCCTCAAGCGAGTCGGTATTATTCCGATTTTAGAATTGAACTATGACGAAAGCAACATGCTGGTGCACGCGACCGGACGAATTCCTGAACCATAAACTCTAGACGGCTCATACCAACCCCAATGTGGGAATGCGGATTCAGAGAGGTAGATTGGATCGGATTCTTTCCGCACTGACCTGGTTCCCAGGTCAGTGGCACCTCTGTATAGGGGATGGGCACCGGTTTTGGGTGCCACGGACCTGCCCTGAAGGTCCGTGCTTCCGCCTCAAACGACCACTATCTTGGCTGCAAGTCCGTATCATTCGTAAGCAGAAGAACAGCAGTCGAGCCAAGCAGAACCTTTCTTCTCGATCTCCTTAATGAGACCGAGGTCTGCAATCTGTAGATGGTCGCAGGAGAATTATGGAAATGTATGAAAATATGGTACAAAGGCTTTACAGATTCCTATGCCGTTCACATTTTAGGAGAGCATTCGACGCCTTATTTTGCGCGAGACTCTCATTAACAGGAAATGCCGGTGCCTAATAGAAAACCCATCAGTATCACCGTCCTCGGGGGTGGCCGGGAAATAGGAGCAAATTCCTATCTTCTGGACTGGAAAGGTTCGAGAATTCTCCTGGATTGCGGCCTGGACGTGACAAAGAAAGGATACGAAGCACTTCCGCGCTTCGATGCATTAGGCAAGAGGGGGGTGGATGCTGTTATTGTGACGCACGCCCACATCGATCATGTGGGTAGTCTCCCCATCATTATGGATGCTTACCTTCGCCGCGGCCGCCGCGTACACGTGACTGTCCCATCTAAGAAACTCATCCCTCTCATGTTGATGGATTCGGCAAAAATGCAGGTTTGTCCGCGTGGACAGGGCGAAGATTATCCATACGAATGGTGTCTCGACAGGCAGTCTGTTTCAAAGATGTTTGCTACCAGGAGTGTTTTTGCTGCCCATACATTCGGAGAAAGATTCCCTATTGCAAACGGCCTGTTCGGTTCCTTCTTTTCGTCAGGTCACATTCTCGGTGCAGCAGGAGTTGTCTTGTGGGACGGGGGGCACTCGCTGGTCTACACGGGTGACATCGCGAAACACAAACAGACGATCCACAACGGGTGCATGCTGCCTGATTCAGCGGATGACATAGATTTCCTCCTCATCGAATCGACCAGAGGTTCAATAGAATCCGATCCCAACAACGACAGGAAAGCCGAAATCCGCGCCCTCGCGGAAGAAATCAACGACACGCTCCGGAGAGGCGGTCATGTGCTGCTCCCTTCATTTGCCCTGGGAAAGACGCAAGAACTCATTGTTCTTCTCGAATCCATGAAATGGGATGGTTCGATTCCTGTGGATACTCCCGTCCTCTATCATCATGGGCTTTCTTCTGCGATCAATAAAGTGTACGAAATGTATCCGGAGTACCTCAACGGTTACGATCCCAAAATCATCAGCACTGCATCCCGCAAAGTAACTGCGTTCAACGTGAACGACGAATTCAAGACAGCCCGGGAAATCACGCGAGTTCCTTCAATTTTCGTGTTCACAAGCGGGATGCTGTCGCGAGGAAGCCCTTCTGCACGACTTGCGGAAGAACTGGTGCAATCGGAGAAAAATGGTATCTTTTTGACGAGCTATGTCGCTCCGGAAGAATTCGGCTACGAACTCGCCGGCGTGGCTACCGGTGACTTTGTGCAACCGGATCTCAAAAGTGATCGTCGCATTCGGGTGATTTGTCCTCACAGACGCCGGTTCTCACTTTCTTCTCATGCCACCCGTGACGATCTGCTGAAAATAGCGGATCATTTCAATCCGGGAGTCGCTGTATGGGTTCACGGCGAACCTGAGTCAACCGAATGTTTGAGCCAAAGTTTTTCAGAACGGCATCCGGAAGCGTTGAGCCTTCAGCCTACGACTGAAGAAAAAATCATTCTCACTGATTGATAATCAAAGAAGGGCAATCGGGGGGCATTTTTTCTAAAGTTTCAGTTGTGTCACAATGTGCGCGCCAGCACTGCAATTTCCTGAAACCTTCTCACCACAATATAAGTCTCGATTTGAACGACCATACACGCGTTGCTTTCCGATTCTGCGAAATCCACCAAATGGGGATGTTTCTTAAGATAAGTTTCGATAAAAACCTTTTTCTGCGCCTCATCGCACTCCACCGCATGGCCCAGGCCGGTTATTGCGACAGCGGTCGAGAAGTCATCACTATCGTTGGATCGGCTGTCCATTACCAAAGCTACATTGGGAGACTCCGCTATATTTGCGAATTTCCGGCTGTTTCGAGGCGTGACGAACATGAGTTCGAAAAGATCTTCCGTTGCAGCAAATGCAACCAGATTGCCATAGGGTTCTCCATGTCTCTGTGTAGCAAGGACAGCCAACTTTTGCCCGGCCAGGAGATCCTTTATTATTGAGATAAGGTCGGATTCATCAAGGGCGCCATCTTTCACACACCACTCCGCCTGTTCCACCTGCCGTTTCGAGCCCATATAATCATCTCCGTACTGGAAGGGTTTCACAGAAGAAAAAGCGCGTGTCCCGGAAACAGGCACGCGCTTCGAGCTTTGATGATTTAAAAGGTGGGAGTGTCGAACAATATCCCGCCGAAAATGAGATAAGCCAAAATCAAGGTCCAGATGACATTGATTCCCTGAGCGATAAGGAATGCTATCGCAGGTCTGCCGCCGCCGAGAGTCGCCAATTCCGAAAACTTGGTTTCGAGACCGATTGATACGAAGGCCAGAGCAAACCAGAATGTCCGAAGACCGCCAAGGGCTCCTTTCGTTGCTTTTACTGCATCGGGAGACAGGAGAAACGAAAATACCAGCGAGGCAATCATGAAACCAAGCACGAACTTAGGAAATCTATTCCATATTTCGATTGCACCTGGCTTTTCACCGCCCGGCACTTCCTCTGCTTTCTTGAACGTCCACACCACAGCCAAGATGAATGCTGCAAAACCGATGAGCACGTTTTGAGACATCTTGACGATAACGCCGACTTTCATAGCCGTCTCGCTGATGAGAGAGCCTGCGGCAACAACGGATCCGCTTGTATCGAGGGTCCCACCAAGCCATGCTCCGGCAACCGCATCCGGAATGCCGAAATACTTGGAGATCAGCGGCTGCAGGACCATCATGGGAACCGCGCAGATGAGCACGATGGATGTTGTGTAGCTCAGCTTCTTAGGATCGCCCTTGATTGCGCCCGAAGTTGCAATGGCAGCAGATACACCGCATATGGAAACTGCACTGGCCAGAATTGCAGAGAATTCTTCGTCTACATCAAGCTTACGGGCAATCCAGTAACACATATACCAGACTACTCCGACTACCAAGACTGCCTGAATAATGCCGAGGGCTCCAGCCTGAATTATTTCTCCAAAAAGAATGTTTGCACCGAGAATAACAAGACCGGTCTTTATGTAGAATTCCGTCTGAACGGCGGGTTTGAGCCAATCAGGAACACCGATCACATTACTGATGACGAGTCCCAGGAAAAGGCACCATAATACGTATTCCAGGCCATATGTATTGATCGTGTAATTACCCGCAAGGAGCAGAGAAATCCACGCAATGATGAATACTATGGGAAAACCGATCACAAACAGACCTGCATTTACTCCGAGGAGGGACAACGCTATTAGACTGAGAATGAGAATACCGATTGCTATGTATATGGACCACAGAATGTTATCTACGGAGAATACTTTGCCGATCAGATTTCCGGCTGTTCCGGAGATCTGTTTGCCAAGATCGGCTCCCTTTTTCTTCAAGTCTTTATCTTTGACGTTCTTGGCCGCAGACTCCAGTTTTTTCGCTGCATCCCCGATTGCTTTTCTGTCGCCTTTTTCCATGGCCGCTTTCAGAGCTGCAGCTTGAGTTTGAAGATCCTGTTCGCCTTTCGCAGCAGCCTGCTTGGCGAGATTATCAATTACAGGCGTCATCTCTTTAACGTACGAGGTAAACTCCCCCTCTGTAGCCCACTTGAACTTCGGAGGCTTGATGGTGAGCCCTGCGAGCACCAGACCGATGATAAGAAACCCTATCCATACGGCCAGCCAATCTTCCGTTTTCCAAAGCACTGACCAACCTAGTTTGCCGTTTGACATAGCTTGTCAGCTCCTTTCTCTATAACGTCCGAGCGCATTACATAAACCACAGTCTTTAACTGAATGGATTAACATGACAGAGACTTTTGCAGATAACTGGCTTATCACCTCCCCCGATCCAAAGATGGAATAAAGCAAAGGCACACCTTGCCTCTATGTTGACTTACGGAACAAGCTGTCACAGCGCCGGAGGGCAACGATTCAAAGCCTCCGGCAGGCATCAGCCGGTTTTCTCTCGCTCAATTAATCTATATAACAATTCTCCTGCACAAAGAACAAAATTGTGGTGTTTCAGATGCCCGCAAATTGCTGTGATTCAGTGTCACGGGATTCTTTCGCGAGGCAAAGTCCGAGCTTGGTTCGCGCGCAGAGGAAGCGCAGTTCACGTACTCTGTTTATACGTTTGGGATTACACATCTGGAGGCGTTATATACAATCTGTAAAGAGAGTAATACCTGTTTCATGTTACTTTGTGGGATGGGCTCAGAATTGCCGTCATAGCAGATAAAGAGGGGACCTCCTTTTTCCCGGAGATCCCTTCAATTTACTTTCCCTATTATTCCTCACCCGCGCCCATGACCTGACCGGAGCCGTAGGTTACCCCATGAAGAGTCCCGCCTGTAAGAAAAGCGCTGTAGTTGTCAACCAGTCGTTGCACTACTGCGGCAGCGAGGCGCTCATAAAATTTCATTCCGTCTCTGGGGTTCTTTTGAAAGATGGCTATCAGTTTTTCCTTGTCGATCATGTACACCTTGCTCGGCTGAAGACATTCGGCATTTGCAGTGTAGTAGTGACGTCCTACCATGCTTGACCATCCGAAAACTTCTCCTGTCCTGGTAACGCTGTAATCGATTTCAGCTTGTGCCGCCATGGTGAGTCGGACGTTTCCTTCGCCCAGAATGTAAAAGTAGAGAGCGCGATCTTTTTGCGTGTAGATTGTGGCTCCTTTGTTGAAACGTTGTTCCACCATGACTTTGGAAATCTCGAATATCGTTTCCTGGCTCAACTCCCTGAATAGTTCGTGATTCTGGATTATCATGGCTCACCTCCTGCTTGGGTCGTGATGCTTGTACCTTTCGGTGCTATTGTTCCACCGGTCACGCTCAGTGGATTCCTCTGGTCCTGAAGGTGACAACAAGATAACTATGCAATCAGAGTGCCAAGTAACATCTCATACAATTATCCCTTAAAACGACACAATATTCCGCATCCTTCCGATAAAGACATTTATCAATCTTCTGTAGGAACTGTAAGAGAAGCTGACACCATGATAAAAATATGTTCTAGATCTCCATGGAACACCACGGTAGAATTTATTGAAATGAATGAAATTCTTATTGTGGAATCGAAAGACGCTCCAGCCGCGCTATTTATAGTCTCGGAGAATCTAACTGAGTTGACAAAATTAGTGACCGATTCAAGATTTAGGAATATTGGTGGGTGCCGTGCCTCCGAGCCGGCACATCTTAAACATGATCAATGATATCAACAGAATGGACCGGCAGAGACGCCGGTCCCTACCAATATCCTGTGATTCACACGAGGGATAAACGACAGAAGTTTTGGCAGCGACTACAGTAATTTATGCTTGCCAAATCAGGATGCTATATGATATTGTTCAATAAACGTCGAGGTATTCATTCTTTTAAGCGGAGCACCCATGAGAAAATCTCTCCTCATAGCAGCCGTAGGTCTTGTTCTCTTGAGCTTTAGCGGTGCATGGGCAATGCAGCCCATGCATACGAAAGTTCTTCCCTATAGCCTGGAATATCCCCTCACCAGAAACGTGCCATATCCAAGTCCCAAAGGAGACCCATACGAATACACCTTTGGTGTTCGCAGATGGCTCAACCCCATTCAACATTCCGACTCAGCCGAATTCAAAGCCACACTCGAAGCAACGCAACACTGGAATAACCTTTATGGCGGGTACGGCGTAATCGGTCATGGTGAAGATGTCTTCACCAACTGGGCGGCCAATTACCGAAGACATCACCGGGGCAAATGAGCAGGAGTTCACAGAAGGCTACCCAACAGGTTTTTCACTGATGTCAGTTGCTGGTGATCCGCTACTCCGGTCAGAAACTTTCTGGAAGTCCGATATTCGAGAATCCCCAGTTCCGAGTAACGCGTCAACGCGTTATTAACGGGAACTGCTGCAAGAGCCGGTTTTAAACGAGGATTCTCTTTATTTCTGGCTTCTTCCATGAGAAGCGCCATTTTTTTCATCAGTTCTTTTTGGCTCACTTCCTGAACGTCTTCCGAAGCAACTAGAGCAACATAGTAGATTTCAATGAGGTCGTGCAGCACCCCAGCCAGGCACTCCAGCGGCGTCTTTCTGAGTGTGACCGATTCTCCTTGTGAATAAATCCAATTCTGCTCCCGGAAAAACCGGATCTTTTCTGCAAGCGAATCCGAAGTCTTCTGGAGAGGGTTAACAATGAGTTCTTTCGAAAGGAGATCCTTCAAGAATTCAAATTCCTCCGACATCGCCGAGAGGTTCTCCAGAATTTCAGGACCTCTGCTCAAGAGAATCATGGCCAGCAATGAGGAATCCCATACGCAATTCACTATTCCATTTCTATAGAAATCTAAATTGGGGACCTTGGATTGACTCACATTGAACGTTGCATCCTCATTGGATGCTCCTTCACCTGTTTCCAGGAATCCTCGTGCCACGAAAGAATCAAGAGCATTTCGTACTGCGAATTCAGGATCTCTGGCAGTCTGGGAAAGCTCAAAACCTTCGTGGTGACACACGTCCCAAAAACACTGCACTGCTTGAGTCAATTCATCACGGGTGACTAGCGCCGCTCCTCTGCAAATCAATCCTGCGGCAGTGAGGTCGATATGGCTCACCACAGCGGCCCGCACAATTCCATACATCAGGTAGTATGCGAAATCCTGGAGCAGTTTCCGGTTTTCTTTCAGAAAAGAGCTTCCGGGTTGCACTTGATGGCCTGCGAGAGAACAGAATTCCACAAAGGAAACCGGATCTCGAAACCTTACATACACTTTTCCGAATCGTTTCTTGAGCACGGCCCGAGCCTGAAGAAACTGCCAAAAGCTCTCTTTTTCTTTTTCTTTTCCCGCTAATTCTTTGAGATAGGACTTTTCCTCCGGTACTCGATCGTATCCTATGTATGTGGGCACAAAAGTGAGATCCGGGACTGCTCCTTCTTCTATGGTCTGCAGGAGAAAAGCCAGCATGCCCATTCTAGGGGGCGTCAATTTACCCGTTCTGCTCCTGGCGCCTTCTATATAGAAGTTAATATTGACTTTCTCCCGAACAAGGACTTTGAGATATGCCGTAAAAACATACGTATACAGCCCCAATCCTCTGAACGTCCGTCGAATGAAGAATGCCCCGCCCCGACGCAGTATCGGTCCGATGGGCCAAAATGAAAGATTCTTGCCTGCGGCCATATGGGGAATAGCCATTTGGTTGATAAACGAGAAATACCCGACAAGCAGGTAATCAAAATGGCTCTTGTGGCACGAAACATAGATCAGAGACGACTCTGCGTTCGCTTTTTTCAACTTCGCAAAATCGGATGTTTGGCTATCTACGCCGTCAAAGACTTTGGCAAAGAGCGCTCGAAGGACATAGTAAAGGAAATGGTGAATCTGGAGTTGCTGATTCGCAGCAATCTCGTCCACATAGGATTCGGCGAGTTTTTTCGTTTTCTCCTCGGTTTCCCCTTCCTTTGATGCCATTTCCCTGACCGACCTCTGCACTCGCGCATCTTGCAGAACCCGTTCTTTGGTTTCCGTACGGGATAACTTTTCAGGCCCCCTGTTTACCCGAATTCGTGAGTTGATGGAATCGACAAGCTTCTGTCTCACCCGAACAGGCAACTCGTCCCATTCCGGACCCGAACCGAATTCCTCGAATTCCGCAACAAGATGAACCGGCTCGCCTATCAAGAGTTCCGGAACGGTCCACGTTCTGAATGCAGTGGCAATCCTCCGCACGATGCCGGGGTTATCCGGGTCGCCGAGAAAGGTTTCCCAGAATGAAGGTACCACGTTGCGACGGCGGCGATCGTAAAGAATGATCAGCGGAACAATGGCTATGGAAGCGAAAAGCCGGCCCTGCACATCCAGGAGGATGCTTATTGGATCACTGTCAGGATATACGTATCGATCTCTTGTGGTTTTTTCATCGACAAGGAATGTCACTGCTGCACTGCCGCGGTTTTCGAGTATTTCCTTCAGCACCTCCTGCGATGGTCTCGGAAATCGGTGCTCCTGGATGACTCCGCTCAGGGCCGCGCCCCACACTTTGAAAAATTTCCGGAATGACCCTGTAGCTGCTGCGGAAGTATCGAAAACAAAAGACGGAACCGGAAGGCCAAGTTCCGCAAAGCGCATACGCAGAAAATGCAAATCGTAGATGTTGCGATACTTCATGGCATAGACTACAGGTCCGGCAGCCTGAAGTTCACGGAGTTTGCCGACAACTTCTTCGTCAATTCGGACTTGCTTTGAGAGTATCGGGATGAGTTTACGCAGTATCCAGGGCGGCTCTTTGTCGAGTATCCCTGCAACATGCGTGAAATGTCCGTTTCTCAAATGTTCCGGAACGGTTTTTCCGTTATCGGATTCGTTCATATGCGGCCTGGGCCTCCTCTGAGTCATATCATGGGTCCGCCCGCGCGGAGAGGAAACGGGTCGATACTCGTGTTGCGGGCTCGTGTGAAGAGAGGCTATCAGATCCGAGCATTGTTGGGCAATGGAGTTTATCTACTCCGAGGAAAAATAAATGTGCTGTAAAGAAAAGGTTTTCTTCAAATAATTTTGTGTTAATATACACATCTTTCATGGGCTCCGGTTGTGGCGAGTATGGGAACGAAACCAATGCGATTTCTTTGGGCTCTGGTGATTTTGTGCGCGGTTCTGGCCGGAACTGCAACGGGCGACGATTACCTGGATTTCTATGAGCAGGGGGAATTCGCATTGCGCGTGGAAAAATGGGAACGGGCCATAGACCTGTTCACCAGATCCATCGAGCAGAACGCAAATTTTTATCTTACCTATCACAATCGAGCGATTGCATATTCCAAGATGGGAGAATATGACAAGAGCATACTGGATCTTCAGAAGGCGGTTCAGTTGAATCCGAACTATCCCGAGGCATATGGCCTCATGGGACTGGTTTATGAGATTCAAAAGAATTATCCTTCAGCCTTAAAGGCTTATCAGGAAGCGCTTACACGTGAGAAGCGGCCCGTAGTAAGAAGGAATCTCGAAAAATACATCCAGGATGTGGAGACAAAGATAAAGAAGAAGTGATTAAATCGTGTGCCGACGACGGGATTTCTTGCCCGCCCGGAACTGTCATGTAGGATGGGTCACCCAAACGACAAGTGATAGCTTCGGTGCAGGAATCCTTGAAAAAAAAAACATGTTGCATGTTGTTTTTGCGGAGCACTAATGATAACATCTGCAGGATTATACGATTTGCCCGGTTATGTCCCGGCAAATGTTCCAGATAAAGGAGGTCTTTCGAATGCCTACGCTCGAAATCGAAGGTAAAACTTTTGAGGTTGATGAGGACGGTTTTCTCCAAGATCCGGATCTGTGGAATGAGGAAGTTGCAAAACTGTTTGCCAAGACCGAAGGTATCCAGGAAATGACGGACGAGCACTGGAAAGTGGTCCATTATCTCAGGAATTATTACCTGGAATTCAACATTGCTCCTATGATCCGCAAAGTCTGCAAAGACACCGGCTTCAAACTCAAGAAGATCTATGAGCTGTTTCCGTCCGGACCGGCCAAGGGCGCCTGTAAAGTGGCAGGACTCCCCAAACCCACCGGGTGCGTTTAGTTTTTCGCAATTGTGTGTTCCCCGGGAGTTGCGCTCCATCCATGGTCAGAGATGAGGTGTTCACTCCCGGGGGTGCACGAATCTATCATTCACGTATTTACTGTTGTGCGCGGGAAGCGAACTGTCAGGTAGGGGTGTCGATACTCGCCCGATTGCCGGGGAGACTCCGATTACATTGAAGCATCCAGCCGTTCGTCATTCTTCTTCTACTATCTTCCGAAACTTTTACCCATTTATTCACTGAGCCATTGCAGTCGCGCCGCTCTCTCAACAACCTGCAATTGTCGTTGAAGCTGCAATGAAGCTGCAGTAGCGTCGTCCCCCAGCCTCGCACTTTGCCGCAGAAGCGACTGCAGTTCTCGTTGAAATGTACGCAATAGTCGTGTGCAGTTGACAATATCCGTTTGTGGAACCAAGTTAATATTTCCCTGAGGGTCACGGAGCGTTTGGAGTTTGCTTGCATTCGCAATACAGCGGAGAGCCTCATCTACTTGCCGCTGCAAAGCTTCCTGTTTTTTCACCAAAATATTTTGTTTGATGCGAATGGTGCTGGGCCTGCCGGAGGAAGGAACAGCAGGAGTTGCTTGTCCGGGGACATCCTGTCCGAAAACCGGTGCGATAGCTAAAGCTAATATTGCACATGCGATAGCACCTATACACTTGAATGGACGGAACATTTGTGAAAACCCTTACCGTATGGTACCCAGCCGTCTTTCCAAATTTGCCTGATTAATCTTGTACCCGATCAGAGAAATTATCAGATCGCCTTCTGCCGACGATAGCTGCCTTTGCGCATCGAGCACTTCTATGTACGTTGCAACCTGCTCTTTGTACCGCTCCTGGTTGATACGGAAATTCTCTCTTCTAAACTCGACTGCCTTGCGGTTATTCTCTATGTCGCTTTCGGAGCGTTTCATATCCAGGTACGAAGTCTTCACTTCTTCCATGATCTGCTCGACCAGTTGTTCTCTGGCAACGAATGCCCGGGCCTGGGTGACTCGCCTTTCCTGAACGGTCTCACGCCGCCTGAACATGTCAAAAGTCCATGAGAGGATGCCCTGGAGTCGCCAATCGTTAGTGCCTTCAGGATCGAATGTGTTCCAGTCGTCATTTATCCTGGTGGCCTGACCTTGCACCTGGATGGAAGGCAACAGGTCGGCTTTTGCGGATTTCACCAAAGCCAGAGCCTGTTCCACCGATATGTTCGCCTGCCTGATTTCTACCCTGTTTGCTGCCGCTACTCCGTAAATTCCGGGAATAGCGTAATTATTCGCCCGGTATGCCGTGTCCTGGACAACATCGATCGGAGTCTCCTGGGGATACCGTAACAGAAAATTTAGAGTAGCCTTGGATTTGCCTATGTCGGTCAAAGCCTGGGTTCTCTGGATCTTTGCCGTGGCAAGCTGGCCTTCGGTGGACAAAACATCAACTTTGGGAACCACGCCGGCTTTGTAAAACTCCAGCGTTTGGTTGCGGAGCGCCTCGAGCGCTCGAATCGATGAATCCGCCACTTCCAACAATTTTTCGGCCTGCACGAGCTGATAGTACGCTTCGTACACATCCAGGGTAAGATCCTGGCGTTCCACATCAAATTGAATCGCGGAATAGTCCACCCCGAGACGGGCGTACTTATAATCATTCAATAACTTACCCCCGGTGTACAGGGGCTGGGTTATTGTCGCGGACATACTGAAAAACTTGAATGGATCGATGCGGTACGGGTAATTGGGCGAAAGTCCGAAACCTGGGATACTCGGATTTCCTCGAATTGACCATCGGCTTGGGTGAACTCCGGACAAGGAAGCAACTGGCGTGGAATTTTGATATCTGTACCCCGTCCCGGCGTACTGCAGATCGATAGTGGGGAAAAAATCCGAATATGACTCTCTGCGCTGTGACTCTTTTTCTCTGACATCCAATCTGGCATCGGCCATTCTGAGATTTCTGGTCAGAGAAATTGAAACGGCCTGAGGCAGAGTGAGTCTGCTGTCGGCTCTATTTCTCCTGCTAGGCTCGGCTGCATTCGCAGAGAGAGGAATGACGGCCAGCAACAATCCGAGGATAGCAATTGTACATAGACACTTCGAGGCATTCGAACAACCCATACCTCGTCCTCCTTAAGCGAAAACCCGGACATCCGGGAAAAATTCAGCGCTTCCTCATGCAGAGGGTGTTTCAGGCGGAAGCGAGAGTCTGAAACGTGCAGAAAGGTGCTGCAGGGAGAATTCCCTTCAGACCATCATCCTTGCGAATACTTTCGTATTGCCGATCAAATTCTCCACAGATACTCTTTCGTTGGGTGCGTGTGCCATTTGGAGAATCTTTTCCCAGACTGCTGCGTAAAGTCCTCTTTTTCGAAAAAATGTCGCAACCGTTTGTCCGCCGATCCCATGCGGCCGCGGTTGAACCCCGTAGATCTCCTGGATAGCCTGCGCAAGAGCGAACACTACCGGCGCATCGGCAGGCGTGGGATTCGGGGAATCTGACCTGAGAAACTCATCAACCACTATTTGGACGCCGAATCTTTCCTGGACGGACTCTGCCATCAGTTCCATCTCGTCCAAAATCTGTTTGGGGTCCAGATCCGGCAAAATCCTGCAGTCAAAGAACACGACGTCTTCGCCGGGAATGGTGTTCACGTTCGGCACGTTCGCTTCTTTACGAGTCGGCTCGAACGTACTCTCCGGCGGATTGAAAAAAGTATTCTGACTATTGAACTTGCTATGGAGCAACTCATCGAGTTCGACAATAAAATGCGCAGCAGCCCTCAGAGTGTTCCTGCACTTGTCCGGGCGACTTGCGTGTCCCTGAAGGCCTTTTATGGTGAACTTCACGTGCAGCAAATGCTTTTCCGCTATCTCAATAACATCACCATCGGCATTTCCGGCATCAGGAACGAGAATCAGATCTTCGGGTTTGAAAAGGTCCGGACGCTGACGCAAAATGTAATCAAGTCCGTACAAACTCCCGGTCTCTTCGTCAGAGACGAGAGCCAGGCCTACATTCATGCCGAATCCAACGGTTTCTCTAACAGCGCGGGCTGCAAAAATGCTTGCCACAACCGCCTGCCCGTTATCTTCGACTCCACGTCCCGAAATAAACCCGTCCCGTACCACAGGTTTGAACGGATCATGCTCCCATAATCTCTGTTCTCCGGGCGGAACTACATCAATGTGGGATAAAATCCATAATGTTCTAGCATTGTCTCTGCCGTGGAAAACCGCCAGGAGATTAGGCCGAACTCCATCGGGAACCCGCTCGTCCGGTGCGTGGATTTCCTCGATGAGATCGGGATTCAGCGCTGTCACTGCATCTTTCACAACCAGATACTTTGCCATTTCTCCGGTTCCGTTGTTGTCCGGACCAAGCGCCGGAATAGAACAGATCCGTACGAGAAATTCGGTACATTCGTTGGAAAGGCCATCAATTTTCCGCGCTATTTCTTGAAAATCCACCATTCCTCCAAAGACGTACAGTGTCGTCCCGGCAGAACACAGCTCGATTCAGCATGTTATGGGATGGGTTGGATGGTTGTCAACCAGAAAACAACATTCCCCATCGTGGACTGAATACGTATCAAGGACTATTCTAGAGGGGAATTTGAAGGAGCGAGTGCCTCAGACAGGTTCCGAAAGCGGGTCAACGAATCATCTGGGATAGAGAAAAAACCGTGATCGTAGAGAGAGGAATTCTTTCAGATCCTCGGACCAGCTATGCTCGAGATCTTCGATAGAGCGTCCCTGCTCCAGATCCAGACGGAGCCTGTCATCTCCGAGAATGACATCCACCGGAAGCTTGTCCGAGACGTATTCGTAAGGCGGTTCAGACCATTTGAATTCTTCGGGATAGAGTTTCAGCATCGCAGAAATAAAGGCCAACGACGCCCGGAAAGGTCGAAACAGCTCTCGATCCGTGACATGGATCTGGTACCCTCTGCAATGTTGACCTGCCCATTTATTAAAAGTCGGTTTGAAATCCGTCTCCCGCAACACTGTCCCGGCGAGACAATCCTTTTCCAGGAGATTCGTCACGTGTTTGGGTTCAATGAAAGGAGCGCCCCATATCTCGAAGGGTCTCGTGGTTCCTCTCCCTTCCGAGAGGTTGGTCCCTTCCAGGATCACCTGGCCCGGATATACAATGGCAGTTTCAACCAGAGGCATGTTCGGGGAAGGTAAAACCCACGGTAAACCGGTGTCCTCGAAATACGTATTCGGATTCCAGCCGCCGAGAGTTATTATTTCCAGTTTACAGCCTATTCCCATTTCCGCATGAAACAAGGCCATGAGTTCGCCAAGTGTCATGCCGTGCCGCATGGGAATGGGAAAAGGCCCCACAAAACTGGCGAATGCAGGATTCAGGACACTTCCTTCAACGTCTTTGCCGTTGATCGGATTCGGCCTGTCCAGGATGAAAACAGCTTGCCCGGTGTCTGCACACGCCTGCATAAGATTCAGCACTGTAGTGGCAAATGTATAAACCCGGGTCCCCACATCCTGGATGTCGACAAGCACGGTATCCACGGATTCGAGCATGTCGGGTCGAGGGATTCGCGTTTCGGAATACAAACTGTACACGGGAATGTTCAAATTAGGGTGCATGCCGTGGCCGGTCTCGCGCATATTGTCCTGCTCGGTTCCACCCACTCCATGCTGAGGTCCGAACAACGTTTTCAATCTGCCCGGGAATCGTGCAGCAATCAGATCGGCGCTCGATTCGAATCGAGCATTGACCGAAGCGTAATTATACAGGAGCCCCAATCTTCCGGCGCGGGAGAGCACCTGAGACTCCCGGAGAATTCTATCGAGACCTGTAATTACCATGCAGCTATTCTATGATCGCGGATTGAGAGGAGGTGCATGAACAACCCTGCCGTATCTCAAGATTCACGTCAATCTCGCTCCCATTTTCCCGACCGGCCCCTGTGCATATCAATCGGTCCGCTGTCCCACTGGCGCACAAAAACTGTTCGCTCGCCGCCGCCGCCCGAGACCAGGGAATTCATGAACCAGGACACGATACTGACGATGATTGAAGCAAAGAGAGCCGACCAGAAAGAAGCGATGTGAAGCCCGGGGACAATAGCTCCGGCCAGTTGGAAGAGCAATGCATTTATAACGAGAATAAAGAACCCAAGAGTAATTATTGTGAGCGGTAACGTGAGTATTATGAGGAGCGGTCTCACCAGTGCATTTAATATTCCGAGTATTGCTCCGGCAAATAATGCGCTCCAGACACTCTCCACCCGGACCCCGGACAAAATGTACGGGATGAAAAGAATCGAGACTGTAGTGATGAGCCATCTTATCAATATTCCGTGCATGATTGGTACTTCTCCCCGGTCTTCAGCTTTCTTTGAGTTTCGGCATCAGCACAGGTTGTTTGAGGCTACCGTGGGATGCCTCACTTTTCATCGATTGCGCTGGTCTTCCTGATAAAAGGTTCAAGAAGATCAATCGGTATGGGGAAGATTGTCGTAGAATTCTTCTCCGCAGCAATTTCCACCAATGTTTGGAGGTACCGGAGTTGGAGGGCTGTGGGTTCCTTGGCTATGATAATCGCTGCTTCGGAAAGCCGTGCAGCAGCCTGGTATTCGCCTTCGGCATTGATGACTTTTGCTCGTCGCTCTCTCTCTGCTTCCGCCTGACGGGCAATGGCTCGCTGCATCTCGGAAGGCAGATCGATATGTTTTACCTCGACCATGCTCACCTTAACGCCCCAGGGATCGGTATGCCGGTCCAAGATCTCCTGGATTTCCATATTGATCTTTTCCCGTTCGGAAAGAAGCTCATCCAGTTCCGATTGTCCGCATACACTTCTGAGGGTCGTCTGAGCCAACTGTGAAGTTGCGTACAAATAGTTCTCAACTTCTATAACGGCTTTCGTCGGGTCCATGACACGGAAATAAATGACCGCGTTTACCTTCACGGATACGTTGTCACGGGTGATCACGTCCTGGGAAGGCACATCCATGGCAACTGTGCGGAGACTCACTCTCACCATTCGATCTATGATAGGGATCAGAATGATGAGACCGGGGCCCTTGTGATCGATGATCCTTCCGAGACGGAATATAACTGCCCGCTCGTACTCGTTCAGGATCTTGATGGCCATGAACAGGAAAATCACAATGAGAAATATGATTATACCGAGTGCATACATGGACTCCTCCTCGTTGTAGAAAACCGTCCTGTAATAAAAGGCCCGGAACCTCGTGATCAGGGAATGCTGATTGATAACCGACTGCACCCCCCCGATCCCTGTGACTATAATGGAACAAGGCTCGATCTGCGTCAATCTCTGCCATGCAATCTGACCGCTTTTTCGCCCGGATCGAATTACCTTATTCACAGGAGAAATCTTGCTCAGAACTAAAGCTCTTGCTCATTTTTTTAGCAGGAATAACTTTATTTAGTCGGTTTATGAACTCCGAAGCCAAATACGGAACTTCAAAGTGTAGCAGGGGACAAATTAGAGAGGTGCGACCTTATCAACCGGTTGCTTGAATTCGATGGACCGGATTTCATCCTTTTGCTAATATTCGAGCGAAGGAGAGGGCATTCATGAAAATGATAAATCCGGAGAACGTAAAATTGTTTCCCGGGCAAAGCTTTCACGGATTGTATGCTCCAGGCCCCGACGACCCGGGTCAGGTCGGGATCTTTGTACGTTCTGTGGCCGAGTTCCCCAAGTCCAACGGCAATATCGCCATTCAGCAACGCGCAGGGGCCATAAAATTTAATGACGTTCTCCTCGTGTTGACCATGATCCGAGTGTACTCCGATGAAATGGAAGAAATATTCGATATCTGGTGGAATTTCTATTCCGAAGACGAAGATGAGGATTTCAGGCGTATTTCACAACAAGATACACTCACCGTACATTTCTATGATGAAGGGGGCAAAGAATTTTCTATAGCCACATCGAACTCCTTTCAAAAATTCTTCAAGTATTTGGAGCCCATGATCAGGAAAACCGCGCCCTGGACAGACATTGAGTTCGATCGCGCGGTACGGGGGTTCTGTGCTCAATCCTATCCGCGAGAAAACCTCTGGGAACTCATTGAATTCCGGCCTGAAGGATCACAAGGATCCGGCAAACCGAAGACGGTCGACGATTATCCCGGGTACATTCCGGAAGAATTAAAGCCGTTCTACAGCTATGATGCGAACCAGGGACACAGTATCAAAATAATACCGTCCATGTTGGAGCAGGACGCATTGTTGGGCAATCCTGAAGACTTTGTTCATGCTGCTCCGGTTAAATCGGTGGTTCGTTGCGGCATTCGTTGGATCAAAGGATTTCCCGTCGCCGCAATTCCATTCATTCCCGGACACGGATTGGCAGTGCCTCCGGACGATTCGGAATTCTGATCTCACAAATCTTGAACCAAACCGGTCGCTGTTACTTGATAGTAAGGACGGCCGACCGACTGCGACGTATTTCGGGTTCGCCAATCATTTTCAGGCCTGCCGCAGATGCGACATCCAGAGTAGATTGGAACTCCTCCTTCGACACGTGCCCCTGCGGCTCAGCAAAAAGGACTATGCCGCCGGGCTTCAGAATGTCCCTGATCTGAGCAAACAAACGATCTGCATCTGGAACTTCATGCACAACATGCAGTGCGAGACATACGTCTATCAGTTCGGAAACCATGATGTCGTCCGCCCGGCAGACTCTGGTGACGATGCGCTCGGCCATGCCTGCATTGCGTGCTCTTCTCTGCAATGAAGTAAGCATTTTTTCCTGAATATCTACGGCTATTACCTTTCCATCGGTTCCCACAAGCCTGGCTGCAGGAATAGTGAAGAATCCCATTCCCGGACCGATATCCAGCACGGTCATTCCGTCACGAACATACATAGTCAGAAGTTTGTCCGGATTTTGGAGCCAGCGGCGAATCGGATTCACCAAGAGGTACCCTATCCACCAGGGACATACGTGCTTTTCCATGCCGTTCCTCTGTAACAATTTTCTGAGCTCAATGTAGAGAAATTGAACGTGTGTTGCAACCGGCTGGCCAAACGAGATCGGTTTGATTATTGTTATTTTTGCGAGAGGGAGTGGACCAATCTATTCCATAATCTTCCTATATATGATCCTGCCTTGTTTCGTGCTGTAAAAGATGGGTCGGCAGGGACGCCGCCCCCCACCAGGAGAATCGAAAATGGATGGTGCTCTTCTCTTAACGCCTATGCCCCGATTTCAGGTCCTTAGCCGCCGAAAGAGGGGTGAATGAATTCAACGCGATCCCCTTCTGCAATCATTAGCGTGGCAAAATCTTTTCTGTATACATACCGGCCATTCAACTCCACAATGACAGCGGGATCATCCTCATGAGTGCGATCGAGCAACTGCTGAATCGTCAGGCTGGATTCTTCGACCTTTTCCGGAAATCCGTTGAACAAGAACTGCAAGGGGAATCCTCTGGTGGAACACTTTCCGAAATAACGAAATCGCATTACGCAGGAATGAAGTCTGAGGACATTCGGGAAACACTTCCTAAGGAAGTGCCTCCCGATTCTTATTTCTGCACTATCCGGCTACTTCTTGGGCTTTATTCCCATAAAGAGCCGTTCAGAGGAGACCGGCAATTCGGTGACCCGAACACCTGTCGCATCATAAATGGCATTCAATATCGCAGGGATGGTCGGCATGATTGCCCCTTCCCCAACCTCTTTTGCTCCATACGGCCCGTTGGGCTCATGTGATTCGACAATGATACTCTTTACATTCGGCATATCCAGAGCAGTCGGTATACGGTATTCACCGAGAGATGCGTTCAAGATACGGCCTCTGGAATCAAATTTCACTTCCTCGAAGAGGCACTCGCCGAGTCCCATGGAGAGAGATCCCTGCATCTGACCTTCCACGAGAGTCCGGTTAATGGCCAAGCCGCAGTCATGCGCATCAGTCATCTTGTCCACGGTTATTTCTCCGGTTTCGAGATCGACTGTGACTTCCACAACCTGGGCCGAGCACCCGTACGCAGGAGAGGTTCCCACTGCAGCGCCCTTGTACGAGCCTCCGAGTCGGGGCGGTTTGTATTTTCCGGTTCCCACAAGCGTGCCACCCTTGAGATACGCGATGCGGGCTGCTTCTCTGAAAGTCAGGTAGTCGCCTGTCGGAGGATCGGTCCAGCCGCGATGCTCTTTGATATAAGAGCTTCGTATCTGTTCAAAGTTGCCGGGACCGCCATCGAACAGCACGTTTCCGTTCTTAAAGCTTATGGAAGAAGGATCGCACCCCATAGCCTCTGCGAGGTACCCAACAATTCGGCTGCGTACCTGTTCCGCCGCTTCCTTCGTGGCATGGCCGGTCATAAGGGTCTGACGGCTGGAATATGCTCCCAGGTCAACGCTCAGATCCGTATCGCCGGATGTCACCCGGACATTCGCCAGCGGAATTCCCAAGGTTTCGGCAGCAATCATAGCCATAGTCGTGTCAGAGCCCTGCCCTATTTCCGCGGAACCTGTCAACACGTTGACTATGCCGCCATCTTCACTGACTTTGATCACCACGGTGGAATGATACGTATCGGACCTGTATATGGGATATCCTGCACCGGAAACAAAGAATCCGCATGCCACGCCGATTCCTTTTCCTTTCGGCAGTTTTCCTTTCTTATTGGACCAGTCCGAACCATCGCGCACGGCTTGTATACATTCTTTCATTCCCAGACTGGACATATCCAGCTCATTTATCGTCATGTCACCCGTTACCATCATGTTCTTCAAGCGGAATTCCACGGGATCCATTCCAAGTTTCTCCGAAGTCATGTCCAGAAGCTGCTCGAAGGCTGCACGGTGGGCAACCCCTCCATGTCCCCGCTGAGCCCCACAGGCCGGCTTGTTCGTGTACACTCTTATTCCGTCGTATTTCATGGCCTGGAGCTTGTACGGCCCACCAAGGAGAGAACCTGAATAGTACACAGTCGCTATTCCGAAACTGGTGTACGCTCCTCCATCCAGTATGGCTTTATTCTTGAGCGCAACCATGGTCCCGTCTTTTTTTACGCCAAGACTCATTTCCGCGTAGAACTGGTGTCTCGCGCGGCTGTGAAGGAATACCTGTTCCCTGCTGTACGTCATTTTCACAGGCCGCCCTGTTTGACGGGCGAGGAACCCGCAGCTCATTTCCATCGGGTTTGCTTCGCATTTCGGGCCGAATCCCCCACCCACGTACGGTTTTACAACTCGCACGTTACCCACAGGGATCTGAAGGACCATTGCCACGGTACGCATGACATAGTGAGGAACCTGGGTAGAAGTATGCAATGTCAGTTTGCCGTCCAAATCGAATACGGCAACACAGGACTGGGGCTCTATGAATGCCGCATCCTGTCGTTTGTTGAGGAACGTGTGGTCCACAACAAGATCGCATCCCTGCAACGCTGCTTCCGTATCACCGAATTCCTGGTGAACCTCGGCATTCAAATTGCCGGGAAACTCTGCATGAAGCTGAGGAGCACCTTCCTTCATCGCCTCGAACATATCGAAAACTGCAGGTATCTCTTCGTAATCGACTTTGATGAGACTCAACGCTTCCTGCACGGTAGCTTGATCCACCGCCGCGACTGCAGCTATTTCGTCTCCCACGTACCGGACCCTGTCGAAAGCGAACAGGGTCTCGTCGTACCGAGCCGGAGAGACCCCATATTTTATCAGCCCTACATCTTTGGCTGTTATTATCGCTTTTACTCCGGGCAGCTTCTTGGCTTTGGAAGTGTCAATGTGGAGTATCTTGGCATGTGCGAGCGGACTTTGCAGTATTCCGGCATAGAGCATGCCCGGCATGCTGATGTCGTCAGTGTACTTTGCCCGTCCTGTTGCCTTGACCGGACCGTCCAAACGAGGCGCCCTCGAGTTGAGAACCTGGTATTCACTCATATCAGGATACCTCCGTGCCCTGGAGCGTGCTGGATACTTCCTGGATAGCCTCCACGATTTTTTGATAACCTGTGCATCGGCAGAGATTACCCGAGATCGCAGTTCGTATATCCACTTCAGTGGGTTTGGGATTCTCGTCCAGCAAGGCCTTTGCAGAAAGTATCATCCCGGGACTGCAGAAACCGCATTGAATTGCGCCCTTTTCCACGAAAGCCTGTTGGATGGAGTGCAGTCGGCCGTCTTCTTCAAGTCCTTCAATAGTGATGACTTCTCTGCCCCGTGCCTGAACTGCCAGCACAAGGCACGAGTTTACAGGCTTTCCGTCCAAAATAACCGTGCAGGCGCCGCAATCACCGAGACCGCATCCGTGCTTCGTGCCGGTAAGTCCCAGGTCCTCTCTCAAGAACTGCAGGAGCGTTGTATTCGAATCCACAGCGGCTTCTGTCGGCTGCCCGTTTACTGTGAGCTGTATAATGGTCTTCATAGGTATTCATCTCCCCTGGAATTCTGCGGCAACGGTCACGGCTGCCATACTTTGGCACGCTCGAGTGCCTGTTTCAGTGCACGTTTCGTGAGCACCTCGATCATCATGCACCGGTACTCCATTGTCCCCCGGTGATCCGTTATAGGGCTGCAAAGTCCTACACCGATTTCGCCGGCTTGCTGGAACAGCTCGTCACTCGGGGTTTTTCCCACAAGAAACTCTTCCGCAGCGTATGCCCTTACCGGAGTAGGGGCGACGGAACCGAGGGCGATTCTTGCTTCCGCAATAGGACCGTCGGGAGCCTTCAGGGTCAGGAGCACCGCAACGTTTACCATGGATATTTCAAGAGTCTTGCGTGCCCCGAGTTTTATGTAAGAGCCCCCGCTCCAGGGTGGAGGGGTTTCAGCATAAATGCTGACCATCAACTCATGCGGTTCGATTGCAGTGTCTCCCGGTCCGCGAAAGAATTCGTTTGCCGAAATTTCTCTTTCCGCAGATGCAGACTTGAGTCTGAATCGCGCATTGAGCACCATGCATGCCGGGGAAAGATCTGCAGCAGGCCGGCCATTGACCAGATTTCCCCCGATAGTCGCACGGTTGCGTATCATGGGAGCACCAAGACGACTGGCAGCCAATGCAAGAGGAGTGAATCGGTCTCGTATCTTCTCGTGACAGGCGAGACTTGCAGCACTGACGCCGGCACCTATGGTTATGGCATGACCGTTCCTGGGGACGATTGAATCAAGACCCGGAACGCGTGCGATAGAGATCACATGCTTGGGTTGATCTACCTTCAGTTTCATCTTCACGAGAAGATCGGTTCCACCAGCGAGAACCTTTGCATTCCCTCCGAGTTCGGACAGCAATTGCAAAGCTTCTTCAAGCGTAGTGGGCTCGTGGTATTCGAATTTCGGCAGGAGCATACTTCTTTCCTCCTGAAACTAAGAAATGTTTTCAACAAACATCGAAAAGCAGCTAAGAATAAGGTCACGGTGCAGCCAATGACCTTTTACGATCTTGAGCTCAATTTTCCTGCAATTCTCCTGTATGGGGAACCATCGCATACTGCGGAACACGCCTGAAGGGATGTCTCGTAATAGCATAATCCGGGGCATGCATGAGATGCTATGAGTGACTTTCCTCCGGATCGAGGTCGAATGAAGCGTGAAACCGGAACCTGGAGATTCGAGCCGCACGAATGGGAAAAAACGTAGATCCCTTTTTGAAAGTTTTCAAGAAATGCCTTGTACCCAATGAATGTCAAATCCGGATCTCTCAAGAATGGTGCAAGCCGGTTCCATTCTTTGCCGCAACCGTCGCAGCAGATAGCCGGGGAAATTTCTTCATCCGACTTGTCGGAAGCAGCCTCAATGTCAGTATTCGGATTCAGTGAGGAAATTGCATCAGTATGGGCAATCAAGGTAGCGTGAATATCGTACGATTCGAGAAAACGGATAAGTTCTTCGGCCGTGCTCGCAACACATTTTTGACGTTCGACATCCTCATTCTCGGATTCAGTCTCAAATGGCGGACATCTGAAATACAGCCATCCGGAATATCCTCCGAAGGGCGTTCCGTCTGTGGGAAGATTGCAGGCTAATACTCCCCGGGCAATTTGTACGTCAACAGGAACAACGATGTGATATCGGTCTCCGGCTGGAGAAATTCCTATCCAGCCTTCATTCCCCGCTCTCACTGGAAGAGTGGCCCGATGAATATCAGTGATTCTGATCTGGAGCATGTGCAGCCTGGATAAAGTTTCTGTATCAAGAACTTTCTTTTCTAGCATAGCTTTCGAGCAGGTCTCTGTCAAGCGATAAAGAAAAGAAATGATAAAAACATTTGACAACCGCCCGAGGACACGTTACAAACACTTGAGTTCACTCCCATGAACTATAAGAATGATTGGGGTGCCCTGATTCAGTAAGCGGCAGTCAATCAAAGATTTTTTATGGTAATTTGATTGCTGTAAATTCACGCAATATCGATTCGGGTCTCGTCGGGTCGTTGTCAATTGGTCGAAATGGTGTTCTCGGATATAGAACGTTCAATAATCGATAAAATCGGGTGACTTCATGGCTGAAAAACAAGATTCGTCACATATAGTGTATTCGGCTCCCATCGTTTCCAAGGCAATGCGGGTGCTCAAGATGATCATAAGTTCCCCCGCAAATCCCGGAATCAGCGAAATAGCATCCAAACTCTCTCTCGCGAAATCCACTACTCACGGTATTCTGGCTGCGCTGGAAGAATCCGGCTGGGTGCTGCGGGATCCCATTTCAAGAAAGTATACTTGCGGTCACGCGGTGAAAGACCTGGCATCGAATGCGGTCGTGAGAATGCCTCTCGTGGAACTGGCGCGGCCTCACCTCGAAAAACTGGGACAGGAACTGGACGAAGATATTTTTCTCGGCATCTGGACAGGACAGCAATTGCTTATCCTGGATCAGATCGAGTCTTCAAAAGAGCTGAAAATAAGGGCACGACCGGGAACCAGGATATCCATGTTTGCCGGAGCAGCAGGAAAAGTCTTTCTGGCACATCACGACGTTGACGAGGTGAGCAGACTGATACGCTCCAAGCCTCTTCCTCGATTTACGAAACATTCCATAGTGGAGCACGACAAGTACCTTGCCGAACTCGAAAAGGTGAGATCGAACGGAATGGCTCACGATGTGGAAGAGTATCTTCCCAATGTCTGGGCAGTGGCTGTTCCGATATTTTACGGCAAAAAGGCCAGGAGGAGAATGGTTGCCGGATTCTGGGTCGTCAGTCTGGATACTGAATTGAGCAGCGAAAGTATCGCACGAGCCGAACGACTCAGCCGTTTGACAGGTGAGACGCTCTCGAAAGTGATCAGCAATCATTCGGAACCGCAATAATCATGTTCAGGATCGGATAAACCGCTTCACAATAAAATCGCACAGAGGTCCGGGATCGTTCAGATCGAAGACGGGAATCCCTTCCGGAGGATTGGAAGGATCCCCGGCGATTGCGACGAGATTGTCGTCTTTTTCGCAGAGCAGATCGCGTTTCATTTCACTCCTGAAGACTTCAATTTTCGGATGGATCTCCCGTTTGTACCCTTCGCTGATGATCAGGTCCATGTCCTTTATGAGTTTATCCCGCAATTCAGAGAGAGAATGATCGTGATCGGTATCCGCTACAAGGGCCATTTTCGTGGGAGATGAGATGATTGTCAGATTCGCGCCGGCTCGCTTATGCCTCCAGGAGTCTTTGCCTTCGTGATCGATTTCAAAGCTGTGCGCGTCATGCTTTATGGTCGCGACGCGATAACCTCGAGATCGAAGTTCCCTGACAACCTTTTCCAGTAGTGTAGTTTTTCCGGAATCCGATTTGCCGACGATGGATACAATTGGGATCATATAGGCCGCTCCGACATGCGTCTTGTTTCAAGAAAAGCTACATTCTTCTTATATCGGCTCTTGGGCAAAAGCAATGATCTGGTCGATAGTTTCTGGCGCGTCTCTTAGGCGAATCGTAGTGCGTTTCACCAGAATTCTGATGTTTACCCGGCTCGAATACAAGATATACTGGGACTGGCGCCCCGTCCTGGTCCATTCTACTGATATCATTGATCACATTGAAGATGTACCACCGGCACGGAGGCCGGCGCCCATCAATCCTCCATCCTCGGCAGAAGCGTACTCGAGAGATTCGGCTATGATTTTCTTCGGGGATTGACGCAGGAAGACATCCAGTGCTAGATTCTCAAGATGTAATCCAGCCGCTTGTATTGTTTGAGCGGTTCGGATACGAGAGGACCGGATTCCTAAGCCGTTCCATAGTTTTGCGTTGCGGCACATCCCGAGAACTCCGGCAAATCTCTCCAAACCTGGAGTCACCATGTCATTAGAAGAACAAGTGCTTCGTATCGCTACGCTTACCCATGACGCTGCCCGAGAAGCAGCGATACTCCCCATGAGTGTTAAAGAAAAAATCCTGAGAGAACTGGCGGCCAAATTGCGCGATAAGCGCCGCGAGCTTCAGCAGCAGAATGCGGAAGATGTAAAAGCGGCAAAAGACAAGGGGATTTCCGCGGCAATGATAGACCGGCTCACGTTATCCGACAAAGTGATCGAGCAGACTGCTGCGGGCCTGGAAGAAATAGCTGCATTTCCGGATCCGGTCGGAGAAGTCGTGAGAATGTGGACAAGACCCAATGGAATGCGAGTAGGCAGAATGCGCATTCCCCTGGGAGTTATCGGAATCATCTACGAATCCAGGCCGAACGTTACCGCCGATGCCGGCGCCCTGTGCCTCAAAGCGGGAAATGCCGTGATACTCAGGGGAGGATCGGAAGCTCATAGATCGAATCAGGCCATAGTGAATCTGTTCAAGGAAACCCTGAAGGAAAACGGTGTCAGTGAAGATGTCGTGAACCTTCTACCCACGACCGACCGAGATGCCATCCTTCACATGCTTAAACTCGAGGAGCTTATCGATCTCATCATTCCGCGAGGGGGAGAGGAACTGATCCGCTTTGTGGCGGCCAATTCCAGAATTCCGGTGATCAAGCACTACAAAGGAGTCTGCCATCTGTACGTGGACAAGGAAGCAGACATGGACATGGCGGTGAAGCTGACGGTCAATTCCAAAGCGCAGCGCCCCGGAGTCTGCAATGCTCTGGAAACTCTGCTCGTCCACAAAGACATTGCTGCACAATTCCTGCCCGTTGCAGCGGACTCCCTCGGAGCGGCAGGCGTGGAACTGCGTGGCTGCGATAGAGCCCGGGTTATCGTGAACTCAATGAAAGTTGCCACTGAAGAGGACTGGTACGCCGAATATCTCGATCTGATCCTCGCTGTCAAAGTAGTGGACAGTATCGACGCGGCTATCTCGCACATCGCCAAGTATGGGTCTTTGCACACTGAATCCATCGTAACCCGGGATTATGAGGCAGCTCAGAAATTCTTGAAAGAGGTGAATTCGTCCTCGGTCATCGTGAACGCAGCCACCCGGATGAGTGACGGATATGTGTATGGGCTCGGAGCAGAAATCGGCATCAGCACCACGAAGATCCATTCCTATGGCCCTATGGGAGTTGAAGATCTGACGACCACCAAATTTATCGTCTTGGGAGAGGGTCAAATCCGGGAATAAACCTTACCAGACACGCTGCAGGTGAAAATTGAGCGAAATTCCAAGCACTATCGATCTCATTATGGCAAGAACCAAGGGAATGTCTTTATCTGCGGAAGAACGCGAAAACATTCGCCGCGAAGAAATGCTGAAAAAGGCAAAAGGCTACAAACTCAAACTCCTGGATGACACGGGGCTACGCGACGAAGCACTTGCTGCTTTGAACCAGGAGCCGGAGTCCGATCTGAAGCTGATTCGGCAGAATTTATGGAATCTTCTCATAGAAGATTTGCGGCGCAAGGAGGAGGTACTCAAGTATACAGAAGTTATGGAATTGCTTGCTCCGCATAAAGCACCGATTCTGAAGGAACTCAGGGCGGCTTTCAGGTCGGAAATGAAAGATACCTTGTTGGACAAAAAGAAAATTGTGCATAAAGAACGGAAGCGTCTGTCAGCACTGGGAATTTCCGGAAGCGCGGTCGTTCCCAAGATCGGTACAAAAGCTGAAGATGACGATTTCGTCTCCGTCATCGAAGAATTTCGGGAAAAATTGGCTGATCCTGCCGTGGCTTGAATCTTGCCGCGAAGCCTATTTTTAGAGATGAGGTGCTTCGCCTAATACGAAGCTCATATGTGCATGGTAGTGAAACCGGGTCCGGCTGACGATCTCGAACGAACTGTTGTCAGCCCACCGTTTTTCCTGTTTCCGATGACTATTTCCTCACCCTCGGTTTGCCAATTTTTTCTGCCGGAGAATCCCATGAAAAAGTTCCTATTCGGTTTTGTGGTTTCTACTCTCCTGGTTGTTTTTGCATGGGGAACTGCCATGTCACTCAGCCTCTTTGCCCTTGACGGGCGAGCTGAGGACTCGGATGGCAAGCCCTATCCCCTGGATCATCTTGTTCATTCTTTCCAAATCGGTGTGCAGTCTATTCCCTTGCTTCTGAGCGCTTACCTGGAGTCAGGAGATCTGGTGCTTGTTCAGCAGCTCCGTGAAAACAATGAGGCCCTGAACGCCTACCTGAAGGCTATCGAAAAGCAAATCGGCAATGACGATCAGAAGAGTGCTTTCGCAAAAATTTCAGTTGCTTTCCACAAACTGCAGGAGATAATCGATCGGGATTTGAAGGCTATGGACGATTTTCGACGATTGAGGAGGGCGTACGACAAACGCTCAACCCAGCTCCTGGAAATCCTCAGTCCCGAGAGCCCGTCTCCGTACCGCAATGCCGGGTCGTACGAAAGTGAAATACACAAAAAATTGCAGGAAGTCAGACTTGCGGTGGTGAAAGCAATTTCCGCGACTCAGGTGCTTCCATGCAGCACTGCAGATCAGACACACAGGAAACGGACGAAACAAATGTGGGATGGCGTACTGCAGCATGCCAATGAACTGACTGCAGTCTCCGGCGAATCCGGGGACAGAGAATCGTCCCTGAGACTTGCGCGTGCTGCTGCTGCCGCAAAAAAACTCGCTGAAGAACTGGTTGTTCAGGGAGATGAGCTTACCCATTCATGGGAACAGACATTGCCTCTGGTACAATCTCTGGAACTGTTGATCGAACCGATTCTTGGTACAAAACCAGGCTCTGGCACAAATGCTCGCCCGAATGGATGAGCTTCGCAATTGTATGCTTCGTGACGAAGCCAAAATGTGGAGCTGACTATTTGTAAGAAGTCTCCCCTCATGCATGATTCTCAAAAGTAATCACGGATTGACTTCACGTGAGCCATTTTTTCTCGATCGGCTCGTTCGCAGCTCTGTCAGACGGGTGCCCCGACCTGAGCGTCTCAGGTCAGTGTTGGGCGCGTCAAGTGGCCACCGCACTGACCTGGTGCTACCGGGTCAGTGGCACCCAGGACACAACCTTGGCCTTTGCTGAATGTCGGCACAAAACACGAAAACTTTTGAGAACCGTTATAGTGAGCGGCAAAACTAATGTTTGATTCAGAAAAAGAGTATTGGTGGGTGTCGACCTCCGTGCTGGCACATCTTGAATATTAATACATGATATCGCTATGATGGACCGGCAGAGAGAAAGTGTCTCAAAATTCTCGAATGCACCAAAATCTGCCACGACGCTCCATCCGAGTAGGGGCAGACCTATGCGTCTGCCCTCATTTGGGCGGACTCGCAGGTCCGCCCCCACAGTCAGACCGGGAAGATCTTGAGAAATACGTGCCACGGTCTGGGATAAATTTCCATGTTTTGAGACAGTCTCGAGACGCCGTCCCCTACCAACATCCTGTAATTCACACGCGGGATAAAAAGACAGAATTTTTGGAATCGCTATAGCCTTTCTTCTTCTGTTCCTCCGGGACGAGCAATGAGAAAGATTCCGAAGATGGGATGGGAGAAATGAAAAGGCCTCTCTCCCCGAAGGAAGAGAGGCCTGGAGTGATGGCATTAGATGCAATCAGGATGCAAGCGGCGGGCGCTTCACGATGGTGGGGGTTATGAAGACGAGCAGATCGTCACCTGATTTGTCTTTGTTTCTGTTCGAGAAGAGGTAGTTGATTACCGGCACATTCATGAGTCCCGGCCAACCCTCTCGTGTGGAACTGGATCTCGTTCGATTAATTCCGCCGATTACGGCCGTATCGCCATCTTTTACAATCATGACCGTATTGGCGGCTCGAGTATCAATCGACACGAACCCGTTCAGCGGAGCTCCAGGAGCATCATCCGTAACTTTTATGTCCATCTGGACTCTGCCGTCTGCATAGATCAGAGGTTTGACCGTGAGTTCCAGGGCGGCTTTCACCCAGGTGACTTCAAAGAGTCCTGGATACGCGATGTTGCTACCGATTGTGATTTTGGCTTCTTTACCGTCCAGCACCTGTACTTTCGGTCTGGATATGGTCTTGACTGTTTGGTTGAGTTCACCGATGTTGATGATGGAATTGAGTTCCGTAACATAGTTTCCTGACAAGAATCCGAACTGCAGGTCCAGTGCGCCTGCAGAGGCTGCGACCGGCAGGTTGACAGCCATGGTGGAGGCAGCGGGGGTTCCTTCGGGCTGGGGCGGAAATGCTGTTCCCGTGGTTGGACTTGCCGCTGGTGCGCCAGCGCCGCTAAGACCCCAGAATGATTTCCTGTTGTTGGTCAGAGGGCCGCTCTGGGCATTTCGACCACCCCAGGTAATACCCAAGCCTCTGGACCAGTCCTTCCTTGCTACCACCACTCGGCTTTCGATAAGGACCTGGGGCAACGGTTTGTCCATGGAGTAAATCATCTTCTTGATTTGAGCAAGACGCTCTGCAGTGTCTTTGATGAAGATGGTACGATTCGTATCATCAGCCCACATCATACTGTTGACAATAATCTGTGCGAGTCGGGGGTCCATGGGAGCAGCGCCGGGTGCTGCAACACCCATTCTTGGCCGCTGGATGGCTTCCGCAGTTCTCGCCTGAGCTTCTGCAGTTTGCCGCTCACTTATCATGCGGCTCGCACGTTCCATCAGTTCCCGCCCCTCCCGGCCGTAGAGAGATCTGCCCTGTTCCTCGATTTGCTTGAGAAACGGCTTCATCTTCTCTTCGCGATCTTGTTGCAGAGCCGCTACGGTACCAGCCTGGGGGCCTGCGTCACCACATTTGAGGTTGAATACGCAGTTGAGTGTCCGTATGATATCCGACGGTTTTTGATAAACGAGCTTCGTCAGAGCGTAGTAGAAGCATACGGTCTCGCCTTCGATATCGACGCAACCTGCCTCGCCGAACTCTTCGGTGTTGACTTCTTCAACCGGTATTTCGCCTGCGTCTTTTTGCTCGAGATCCGCCAGGGCTTTATTCATCTCTTCCCGTCTCTTCTGAATATCCTGACGGATTCCCGCGATACGGTTGTCCAAATCGGCAAGATCCTTCGATGCCTGTGCTACTTTTTCCGTTTTGAGCTTGGACATCTCTTCTCGCTTGCCAACCCTCATGACGTTGCCCACCATTTCTCGATCCAGCTTATGCGTGTTGAGAATGGTGTCGACCACCTGTCCCAGCGGTACCTGGAACAATCTCAGAGTGGTGGTTCCCGTCACTTCATCGCCGACGATAATGTTGAGGCCCGCTTGTTCCGCCAGAAGCCGGAAGGCATTCTTCAGCGAAATTCCCTGGAAATCCATGGTTATCGGTTTGTTGAAGATTTCAGGATCCGGAGTAACCTGCTGTTTCTTCAGTATCTCGGTGCGCTGTTTCTGGAGTTCATCTATTTGCTTCTGCAGGGAATCCAGGGTTCGCCGCCGCGCTTCATTATCTTTGAGGATCTGTTCCTCTCTGATAATCCTCATAGCCTCTCGACGCGACTCCCTGGCCTGAGAGACTGCCTGCTGTTTGCCAATATCAGGTCCCTTCTGGCCTTTCTGATCCGGAGTCATCACGAAACGGGGTGGAGGAAAGTCCACCATGAGGACGCCTTTCTTCTTTTCAACCTGATATGGCACAGCGTCTTTCAATTGAATGAAGATGTTCTGTGTTCCCGGAATTATCATTTCAACGGAAGTGGAGAAAAGGTCTGTTCGCAACGGTTTCTGATGGACCTTGGGAATTTCCGCATTGATGAGATCCAGCCTGACTTTTGTGGGGGATATCTTATTCACTCGATAATCCAGGTGATCGCCACCCATGATCATAAGCCGAGCGTTGTGTCCCACCTGGATGAATTTGAGTTCCGTAATTTCCTGCACCAGCAATCTGGGATCGGGCGTAGGCGGCGTCACAGGCGGTCGGACCTCTTTCACCATCTGAGGTCCCCCTCCGCGTCCGCCGGCCTGAGCAGGGGCATCGGTTTGCACGTCCGATTCCTTGAGCATGGGGGGAGGCGCTATCTGTCTCTCCATGTTCTGGGACAGCTTGCCGATTGAATTCACCTCGGGCGGTCGGATGTTCGAGGCTGCTGCCTGACGCAATTCACCGAGCTTTGGCCCGCGTTCGGAAGAATTACCAGGCTTGACTGCAACTGTTACGCTCTTCTCCTGTGTCGCAGGCGCCGCTTTGTTTTCTGCTTCTATCGGCATTGCAGCAGCAGGCACAAACTTCGGATCCAGGGGAGTTTTTCCCCTGGTGGATTGCTCCTTATCCTGCGCAGGTTTTGCTTCACCGAGTTCCGCAGATAAGGAAGTCCCGAATGCGACGAGGACTCTTTCCTGTTCGCGGCGAACCGTGAACGGGGGGACCGGCCGGTCTTGGAAATCCACGACGATCCGTGCATTGGACTTGTGCGTGCCAATACGGATTTCATGAATGTCTCGCTTGTTGACACTCACTTTCCGCTGCACTTTACCTAACGAGGTGCCCTCAAAATCCAAAACCAATCTATTGGGATTTCCGATGACACGTGCCAGATGCTTGCCTGCCGTTCCCTTGGTTGCAATGGCAAGGGTTTTCCCCTCTTCATTCACATCGATCCCGGTTAATTCTCCGGGATCGGCCCCAGCGTAGGAGCAGACCATTGCAATCAAAAGGCAGCTAAGCCACAGGGATTTGTATCTTTTTTCAGGTGACCTCATTTTGTCCTCTCTCGAAGACCGTGTGGATGCGATCCAGACCATGCGGAGCCACGGCGTCTCTGGGATGTTCGATTGAAATCGTCCGATACAGTACGAGTATTCGATTCCCGTATCGGATGTTAAGCTGCAAGGATCATAGCAAAGAAACCACCAGTATGTCAACGAAAAAATCCTAAAAAACCAGAGGATAGCTAATTTTACTAAAGTGATGGTTGATCTAATTTGCACACGTACATTTTAAACCGCTTGCAACCTGCTAAATTTTCCGTTTACTACTTCTACGATTTTTTATCCTTGGGCTTCTCGCACCGCTCGGGTATCATTACTCCTATGGAAACGGACCTCGTCATCAGAATCATTGTGATTGCCACATTCACCCTTGCGGTCGGACTTTATCTGTTCTTATACAGATAAAGAACTCCGGTCCTGGAGCACTCCGCAGGAGGCCGACAGAGACTCGGGCTGTGCCGGAAATCCGCCAAGGGCCCTTGCTCTCATTTCGAAATTAAGGCGACGGCTCAGGGGGAATAAATCTGCGGATTTGTATAAAGGTGATGCTTTCTCGGGAAATGTGGGGGAGTCAAAACGATTTCGCTGCCGACATGATATTACAGCAATTTGCCAAGATCAATGTCCGATTGAAGAAAGAATATCGGTGAGTGCCGACCTCCGAAGACTGTCTCAAAACTTCCTAATCGTTCAGGGCCTGGGTAAAAGGCCTCGACTGATGCGGTGAACCCGCGCAGATCGCGGGTTCACCGCACCCTACGCAGACTTCGAAAACACTTCCTGCAATTACAGAAACGATTCCCGGATATTTACTGCTTTGAAAGCGCATTTATATCGTATCAGACGATTTCGCCGAAAAGGTCGGTCCCGTGCGTGGCGTTGATTTTCACTTTGTGTATTTCACCTGCAATACCGTCTCCCGAGGTTATATAGAGCACACCATCGACTTCGGGGGCCTGATCCCAGGTGCGTCCCTGGAGCAATAGATCCGTTTCCGAGGATACTCCTTCGATAAGGCTTTCCTGCGTTGTACCCACCTTTTCCTTCAATCTGCGTTTTATGAACCGAGAATGTATGCTTTGTATTTCATCCGATCGCGCATTTTTCACGTCATCAGGAATCGGGTTCCCCAGGTTAAACGCGGGAGTGCCTTCCTCGGGCGAATATGTGAAAACACCAACGTGTTCGATTCGGAACTCTTCGACAAAGTCTCTCAATTCTTGAAAGTCCTTGTCCCTTTCTGTCGGAAATCCCACCATAAACGTGGTACGGAGGACCAGGCCCGGAATTTCGTTTCGCAGATTATCAACCAATTTGCGTATCCGGTTTCTTTTCCAGGGTCTTCCCATGGACTTGAGCACGTGATCGGATACGTGCTGAAATGGAATATCCATGTACGGCAGTATTTTCTCGGAATTCTTCATCAGTTCGGGAAGAGATCGAGGTATGCCGTCCGGGTAAAGATACATGAGACGTATCCATCTGATCTCCGAAATCATATTCAATCGTTTAAGAAGATTGGTTAAAGAGTGTTTCTCGTTTCTATCCACTCCATAGGCCGTGAGATCCTGTGCGACCAGCACCAGTTCTCTGACATTGCAGGAGGCCAGGGATTCCGCTTCCTGAGCCAGCATCTCGCGATCATAGCTCTTGAGCGGACCGCGTATGGAAGGAATGGTACAGTACGCACATTTTCTGGAGCATCCTTCAGCGATTTTTAGGTAAGCATAACCGGGGGTGGTGAGAACCCGCCCCGATACGGAACTTCCGTAGATTGTATCGTCCGGGGAAGTCGGCGCGTTTTTGGCAGCAATCAAATCGGGAAGTTCATGGATACGATCCGGAGTGAGAAAGAGGTCAATCTCCGGGAGCGAATTCACGAGGTCTTCTCTGTATCGCAATGGGAGACAGCCCGCCACGATGACAAATGCTTCCGGATGCTCTGCCTTGATATCGAGAATTGCGTCTATGGATTCTTCCACGGCAGGTTCGATGAATGCGCAGGTGTTGATGACAATATACCCCGCGGTCAACGGATCGTCCGCGTGTGTATATCCGCGGTCGAAGAGGGTAGAGAGAATACGTTCCGTATCCACTCTGTTCTTCGGACATCCGAGACTTATCATGTGAACTGTCTTACTGTTTCTCACGATTACCAAAAAAACCTTGTGCAGGAGGGAGTTGCTGCAGGGGCGCGCTCGATATTTCAAAGCGGGAGTCCGGAAGAGAATCAAGAAAAGTAAAATCCGTCAGGTCAAAGCGGTTGTAATTACCCAGGGCATCGTAGATGATTGCACGTTTCACCGTGAACTTTGCGGCATCGATTCCGAGGACCATCCTGTACGTGCTGCTTGGGTTCACCGCATCGGTCAATTCCAGAAAATACATGTTCTCTTCTTTGTCCAAAGCCTTTGGAGGAAAGGTGATCGTGAAGTTTCGGCCCAGATTTCCGATATTGGCAAAAAAGCCGAAAAATTGCTCCACGTTCATCTCCGGTGGAATTTCGCCGTTTGCAGAGGTGCCGTCCTGGGGAAAATAGATGGCGTACGTCTTGCCTTTCACCACCACCTTCTGTGGCTCCGGAAAATCAACTTCCAATGAAATTGAGCCGGGTTTCTTCACGAACATGACGCCTTGAAACTTATCTCTGAGGTCCATTGCCGTATTCACTGTCAACTGATCGAAACGCGCCTTAAAACAACAGTGATGCGAATAGACTTCCTGTAATTTTCCTACTATGTGATCGATTGCAGCAGGGCGATCCTGGGAGGAAGCGATTCCCTGCCCGAGTACCATCCATAATGCCAGTCCTGCGATCAATCCTTTCATACTCTATGGTCTCCCGCGAGTCGTGCGATTTCTTCCGCGAGCTCCGGTATCCGGTATTCTCCAAAAGGAATCGAAAAACCCGCCAATCGGAGTTCATGAACGAGGAGAGCAATTGGAGGCAAAATGCTCCTCATTTCAATTTCTTCGGAAAGTTCTCCACAAACCTCTTCCGGTGTGCCCATTGCTGCACGCTTTCCCTGATTCAATACCAGAAGGGTATCGAGAATCGGCAGAAACGGCCCTATATCATGCGATACGATGATAACCGATCTTTCCCCTGATGCTTTCATAGTGCCCAGCAATTGAACCAGATCCGACACAGTCGCGGGGTCCAGGCCGACGCCGGGCTCATCCAATACGAGAACGCGCGGCTGATTCACCAGTATGCCTGCAATGGCGACTTTCCGTTTTTCGGAATCCGAAAGTGATTCGGGATGCCGTTCTCCGATATGATCCAGATTCAACCCCATAAGCCGACCGGCCGACCATGTGATTTCCCGGATTTCAGATTGAGGAAGTCCCGAGAATCTCCTGAGCACAAAAGAAATATCATTGAAAACAGTATCCTCGAATAACTGGCGTTCCGGACGCTGAAACACCACCCCTACCCTCAAGGCAAGTTCCGAACCGTAATCCCTCGTATCTTTCCCGTCAATCAATACTCTTCCGTTTGTGGGATACAGGAGTCCGTTCAGCAATTTTATCAAGGTCGTCTTTCCGGAGCCGGTGCCTCCAAGGATTCCCAACCAACGATTAGAGGGCAGTTCGAAGGAAATGCCGCTCAGAGCAGTAAGCTCGAGCGGTGTATCCTTATTATAGGTATGAGTCACTCGATCGAAGGTAACATGCATGAATTCCGTTAGGATTCTTTCACTTTCCAGATAGTGCCCTTGGGGGTATCTTCAAGGACGATTCCTTTGGAAGCGAGTTCGTTTCGAATCTCATCCGCTCGGGCAAAATTCTTACTTTTCCTCGCTTCAGCTCTCTCTACGATGTACTGCTGAATCAGTTCTTCCGAGAGCCCAAGTTCCGGGACCCCTGATTTTCGAGCGCGTTCCAGAAATCCGGTCTGATCCTCGCGTAAGATCCCCAGTACTTCGCGTGCTACGTGCAGTATGCGATCTTTGACTTCTCTGAGTAATTCAGGGTTGGGGACGGAATCTGTTCCCGAAATTCGGTTGATCGTCCGCGCGGCCTCGAACAATATTGCGAGTGCTCTGGGCGTATTGAAGTCATCATCCATAGCTTCGGAAAAACGTTCTTCAATTCCCGTCAATTCCGGGGGAAGGTCGTCCGAGGTGCCGCGGGCTTCAATTAATTCGTCCATTGCAGCCATTGCAGCGTACAGCCGTTCCAATGCCGTCGAAGATTCTTTCACAAAGGCGTCGCTGTAATCCAATGGGCTCCTGTAATGGCTCGTGAGTAGGAAATGCCGCAAGGCTTCAGGATGCACGCTTTTCAGGATGTCTCGAATATTCAGAACATTCCCCAGCGATTTGGACATTTTTTCTGCCCGTATATTTACAAAACCGTTATGGACCCAATAGTTTACGAAGGTTTCTCCCGTTGCGGCTTCCGACTGGGCTATTTCGTTTTCGTGATGCGGAAAGGTCAGGTCAGCCCCTCCACCATGGATATCGAAATGTTGCCCCAAATAGAACATGCTCATTGCAGAGCACTCAATGTGCCAGCCGGGACGTCCTGGTCCCCACGGACTTTCCCACGACGGTTCGCCGGGTTTGGCAGCCTTCCAGAGCGCAAAATCAAGGGGGTTGTTCTTCTTTTCATTTACATCCACCCGTGCACCGGACATGAGTTCATCCACTTTTTTCCCGGACAACTTTCCGTATTCGGGAAAGCTTCCGACGGAAAACATCACATCGCCATCCACGGTGTAAGCGTATTTTCCTTCAATAAGTTTCGCTATTAATGCCTGGATCTGAGCAATAAATTCCGTGGCCTTGGGTTCCCTGGTGGGCCTCAGCACGCCCAAAGCATCCATATCGACGTAGAATTCCCGGACGAATTTTTCCGCAAGCTCTTTCCAATCAATGTGCAGATCGTTTGCCCTGTTAATGATCTTGTCATCGATATCGGTAAAATTTCGCACGTACGTGACTTCGTACCCTTTGTACATCAGGTATCGATAGATAATGTCGAACAGCACCTGAGAGCGTGCATGACCGATATGACAATAGTCGTACACCGTCACGCCGCATACGTACATACCCGCTCGATTCGGATTTCTCGGCTTGAAATCCTCTTTCTTTCTGGTCAGTGTATTAAATATCTTGAGCCCCATAATGGTATATCCCTTTGTACTTGCTTTCTGCTCTTACAGAGGTGTGTTTCGTCGGATCCGTAAGCGGGCTTATTTAATTTTCTTGATTGCCTTTTTTGCCGTTGTCGGATGGCTTAGCGATTAACCTTTTCCGGCGAGTTATTTTCCAGCAGCGCTACTGCAAAGGCGGCTATTCCTTCACCTCGTCCGACAAACCCCAATCCTTCGGTTGTCGTTGCTTTAACGTTTATTCGATCAGGGTCTATCCTCAGGGCAGCGGAGAGATTTCCAATCATCAAGTGTCGTACCGGACCTATTTTGGGCGCCTGAGCGCATATAGTGACATCGATATTACCAATAACGAAGTTTAGAGAATCGATCGCCTGGGCCACAGTCTCCAACATGGCAACACTTGATGCATCTTTGTACGCGGGATCGGAATCGGGAAAATGCATTCCGATATCACCCAGTCCTGCAGCTCCCAAGAGCGCATCAATCACGGCATGAATCACGACATCCGCATCGGAATGACCTTCCAATCCAAGGGGATATTCGATGTATTGTCCTCCGAGGACAAGTCGCCTCCCTGGAACCAATCTGTGAGTATCGAAACCCTGACCTATTTTCAAAGGGTATTCTCCCATAACGTACTGTGCTCGACATTAATTCATAATGTATACTTCGTCAAGAAAGCCTTATGTGAAATATTCGTGAAACTGCACGGTGCTTGCACTGATTCCGCGCTTTCTGGCTAAATGATAAACCATTAAGACAGTTCGCCAACATTCAATCAAACCGAGAGGTCCGGCAGAGAGTGTCTCAAAATTCTCGAATGCTGCAGAATCGTGCCACGATACTCCATCCGATTAGGGGCAGACCTATGCGTCTGCCCTTATTTGGGGACTCGCAGGTCCGCCCCTACAGTCAGGCTGGGAAGATCTTGAGAAATACGTGCCACGGTCTTGGGATAAATTTCGATTTTTGAGACAGTCTCGAGACGCCGGACCCTACTGTGAGCCGGTAGAGGCCGTGCCTCCGTGCCGGCCTGATTTGGGCGACAAAAGTGAGTTAGCATAACTCAATACCAAAATCTGCTCACGTGCCAGCGCGGTGGAGACATGACAGGAGCTTGACTGGAAAGGAGCCGGTCTCTGTAGTGTTCTTCCCGGTCAATCTCGGGCGTCAAGTCCTGTTCAAGCTCGAGGAGGCGACGCACTCGCTCCTCAGTGGGCGGATGAGTCCTGAGCAGCGAAGGATCCGGTACTCTTCTTCCCGGCAAAAAAAGATTTTCAAACCAATTACCGGATATTCGTTCCAGCTTAGCGAGACCTGAAGCCAATCCTCTTGGATCGCCGGTGAGCATTGCCGCTTGCAGGTCTGCTTCGAACTCGCGGGTACGGGAAAGCGCCAACTGCAGCAGAGCGCTTACGGTCGGAGCAAACACGAGAATCAGAATGAAAAGCCAGGGAATTTGGTAATCTCCCCACAGGAACAGCGGCAAATTGATTATGAGGAGAAACTGGCCGATCCACGACATGAGACTCACCAGTTGACTGAGCGAATCTGCCAGACTCATCACCCACCCGTCGTTACTATTCACGTGTCCAAGCTCATGGGCCACGACTCCCTGAAGTTCTCTAAATGAAAAGTTTCTCAGAAGCCCGTCCGTTACTGCTATGGCTCCGTTCTTTCGAGTGCCGACCGCAAAGGCATTCGCAATTCTGCTCGGGATATAATAGACGCGAGGCATCGCGGGTAACTGAGCCTTCCGGGACAGGGAGTTCACCATTCGTATCAGGTGTGGTGCATCGCGTTCGGAAAGTTGACGCGCTTTGTACATCTTGAGCACAATTTGAGGAGATACGGCAGGCCCAAGTACCAACAATCCTACACCAAAAATGCCAAGCCAGAACAGACCGTCAGTCCCCCACATGAGCCACCCCAGACCGGAGCTCAGAAGCAGCATACTGATTATGAGAAGCGTTGAGTGAACAATATTGCGAATCATATGATGTGCAACAGTTTTGGACATCGATCAGAGGCCTCCACACATTCTTATTCCCTTAAAATTTCTACATCGGGGGCAAATTGAAAACCTCTCCTACAAAAAAAGGAAGAATATTCGAGAAATGAAATTCAGCCAGTGATCTTCAAATTGACCCGAGTTTCTGAACGCCATCACTGAAGTGGGAGTACTGTCACTTGCGTGTTTGTGTGTGTCTGTCCGAGGGTAAGTCGTAAACGGGAAATCCAAGCTCCTGCAGCGGAATATACTCGTAATTGAGCGACCGGGCCACATTTTCATACGTGACGAACCCCTTGTAGCAGTTCACTCCCCGGGAAAGAGGCTTATCCAGGCTGATGGCCCGATCGAATCCCAGGTCTGCAAGCTTCAAGGCATACGGCAGGGTATTATTCGTCAATGCGTACGTCGAAGTACGGGCAACGATGCCCGGCATATTCGGCACGCAATAGTGAATCACATCATCGACCATGTACGTGGGATGTTTGTGAGTTGTGGGTCTGGAAGTCTCGATGCACCCGCCCTGGTCTATGGCAACATCGACAATGACCGTCCGGGGTTTCATCGTTCTCACCATATCTCTGGTGACTACGTGAGGAGCCAATGCTCCTGTGATAAGGACCGATCCTATTACCAGGTGAGAGTTCCTCACCGATTGAGAGACATTCTCCTGATTTGACATGAGCGTGGTTATGCGGTTGCCGTACATATCATCGAGGTGCTCCAGCCGGCTGCTGTCTATATCCAGGATGTATACGTCTGCTCCGATTCCCACAGCCATCTGCAGTGACGCCCTTCCTACCGCGCCGGCTCCGATGATGGTGACTCTGCCCCTTCTCACCCCCGGGACGCCGCCGAGCAGCACGCCTCTGCCCCCTTGCGTTTTTTCGAGAAAATGAGCCCCAATCTGTACAGCCATTCTTCCCGCCACCTGACTCATGGGAACCAGGAGCGGAAGCGTGCCGTCATCCAGGGCAATAGTTTCGTAGGCAATACAGGTAACTTTATTCCGCAAGAGAGCGGCGGTGAGTTCCGGCATCGGCGCCAGATGAAGGTACGCGTACAATATCTGTCCTTCTCGAAGCAGATCGTACTCCTGAACTTGCGGCTCCTTCACTTTCACGATCATTTCTGCCAGAGAATATACAGCTTCGGGAGAATCGAGAAGTTCCCCTCCGGCGGCAAGATATTCCTCGTCAGAAATAAGGCATCCAAGTCCCGCGCCCTTTTCCACCAGAACACGATGACCTCGGCGAACGAGGGCTGAGACACCTGAAGGAATCATTGAGACACGATATTCATCTTCTTTGATCTCTTTTGGTATGCCGATGATCATGTGTTCCCTCAAATCATTCGAACTTCATTGCTTCCACTGCATTGAGTTTTCCCGCACGACGAGCAGGAATCAATCCGGACACCACACCCAGTATGATGCCGATGGCGACCGCCAAAAAAATGCTTATGACAAATACGGAATTATTCGCGTACGTTCCAATCACGGAATTCAACGTTTGAACCATCATGATTCCAACGGTTATTCCGATAAGAGCTCCCACAAGACTGACTCCGAGAGATTCGCATAAAAATTGTCTCATAATCATGGGTTCCGTGGCACCTAGGGCTTCTCTCAAACCTATCTCCCTGGTCCTCTCATTCACGATTGCGAGCATCACATTGGTAATCCCGAGTCCTCCCAGAATCAGCGTGACCGTTATTGCTCCGTAGAGAAATAGTTTGAATATGAGCGCGACAGTCTTTATTGCCGAGATCCGGTCAGCATAATAGGTGATGTGCATTGCCTCCGCGTACCCGGGGTGATTTTTCCTGAGGAGAGACATCGCAGCCTGATGCACCTGTGGGGCGGCATCCCAATCGATTGCTCTGATATAGATATCAGTGATTTCCGTCATATTTTTCAGTTTTGTCCTGGCAACGGAAAGAGGGATGAGCACCGTCTCCATATATTCAGGATCTTCTGTTCCCCCAAGCACCCCGATCACTTCAAACGAAAGCCCCTGCACCAAAATGGCGTTCCCCATGACTTGTCCATCAGGGAAGAATTCTTTTTCTATAGTTTCGCCAATAACGCACACCTGGCGCCGCTCTTTCACATCGGGGGGGAGTATGCCTCTTCCTTTGGCAACGGGCAGGTGGAGTGTTTCGAAAAAGTTGGTTTCAACCCCGCCAATACGCACCTTCATATTATTTTTCTGAAAATCGATCTGCTCTCTGGCTTTCCAAGCAGTCGGAGACACCTGCATAATGCCTGGCAATTGCCTGAGCTGAACCACATCGCTTTCGTAGTACTGGCCTTTGTGCCAGGTCTGAGATCTGTGATCCCAGGCTGCTTTTACAATAGTGGCACTACCGAGCATTTCCAGATTTCTGCCTATTGCACTCTCAACAGATTCTCCAATGGTTGCCACAACTATAAGACCGGCAATTCCCAAAGCGGTGCCTATGACAGCTCCTTTGTAGCGCCTCTTATTTCGGTATATCTGCCGGAGTGAAGTCTCCAGAAGATCTATAAGCAGCATCAGTTCTCTTTCGGTATAAGCCTGTAATGTCTCATTATAAAAAATTTATTCCCAAAAAATAACCATTATCAGCTTATCCTGAAATAGTCAAAGTTCTCGAACTGTGCCATAAACATTGCCCGAAGCTTTCCCCTTTGATAAGATTGCGGATTGGCTTTGAAACCCGGTGAATTCTCCATCAGTTCTGAAAACGGATTCCGGCATATGGTCCAAATACCTTTCAACAAGCCCTTTTGTGTAGGAAAAGAGCTGTACTATATGGCTCAGGCCGTCATGGTCGATTCTCATATTTCCGGAGACGGCCGATTCACGCGATTATGCCATCAATGGCTTGAACAGAGACTAAACGGGCAGAAAGCTTTCCTCACCCACTCCTGTACCGCGGCTCTCGAAATGGCTGCAATATTGTGTGACCTCCAACCGGGAGATGAGGTGATCATGCCGTCGTTCACCTTTGTTTCCACGGCAAACGCTTTCGTGCTCCGGGGTGCCGTGCCTGTCTTCGTCGATATTCGACAGGATAATCTGAACATAGACGAACGCATAATCGAGTCAGCGATAACCGATAAGACAAAGGCAGTGGTTCCGGTCCATTACGCGGGTGTAGCCTGCGATATGGATGCAATCATGAGTATTGCCGAATCAACGAAACTCATTGTCATCGAAGACGCTGCTCAAGCGTTGTTGAGCACGTACAAGAATGCATATTTGGGAACGGTCGGCGATTTCGGTTGTTTGAGTTTCCATGAAACGAAGAACGTTATCAGCGGCGAAGGCGGGGCACTCCTGGTGAACCGGCCCGAATACATCGAACGCTCTGAAATAATTAGGGAAAAAGGCACAAACAGATCAAAGTTTTTTCGAGGCGAAATAGATAAGTATACCTGGGTGGACCTGGGTTCTTCTTTTCTGCCCAGTGAACTGATAGCCGCGTTCCTGTACGCGCAATTGGAGCACGCGGAGCATATCAATCGAACCCGGCGCATCATCTTCGATCGGTACTATTCCGAGCTACTGCCTTTGGCCAAAAGCGGGCATATACGGTTGCCTTTTATCAGTGAAGAGTGTTCTTCAAACGGACATCTGTTTTATATCATCACGAGATCTCCCGAGGAGCGATCGGGCCTTATTGAAAGCCTCAAATCACATGACGTTCATGCAATTTTTCATTACGTTCCGCTTCATTCTTCACAGGCTGGCAGGAAGTACGGCAAAGTGGCCGGTTCTATGACAGTGACCGATGACTTAAGCGAGCGCATCGTCAGATTACCGCTCTACTATGCAATGACCCCTGAAGAAATAGATCGCGTTGTAGAGCTGATCTGGAATTTCTACAGACCTCAGGCAGGACAAAATGGGTGACGAAAATCATTTAGTTGGTCAAGACTTTGTCTCGTACTATTCTCTAGAGGAATCGAGACGTTTCGCGTGTGAAGTATATCGATACATACTGGAAGGGGCGGATCCTTCGCTCATGTTGGAACAAATACAGAGAGATCGAGCGGATCTTGCAATTGTTCGCATTCCCACGTCGCAGTCCGAGTTATTGCAACCATTAGGTGCTATGTGTCAGGCCTCAGTATTGGCGGACTGTCTAGTCATCTATTCACGGGACAATCTCAAGATCGGCCCACCTGGCCCCTTGAAAAATCCATTAAAATTGAGAAAAGCGGAAATTTCCGACTTTCCTCTCCTGGACTCCCTGACCGCGCAGATTTTTTCCGACTATCGTAATCATTACAACAAGAATCCGCGTCTGTCGCATTTCAATCTGGTGGAAGGTTACCAGGAATGGGTCCGCCTGCATGTGACTACGAGCAACAAACGTTGTTTCATCGTATATCTCGACAACCAACCGTGCGCATTTGCGGCGATCAAAATGGACGAAACCGAAAGCCAGTGGGTGCTCGGCGGAGTAATACCGCAATTCCAGGCAAAGGGAATGTACCGGGATTTGGTTAGATTCACCGTGGGCTTGTTCATGGATGAGAAAAGCCCTCTCACGGTTTTTTCCACTCAGCTCGAGCATTTGGCTGTGCAACGCGTCTGGGTTTCAGAAGGTTTCTTCCTTACCCGCAGTTACTATACGATTCATCTGAATTCAGTACGCTAGGGAAGCTGAATTCTCGTGGCAAGGTTTTGCATGGTGAACAATGACTGATTTGAGAAGCGGAATATCCATAATCATTCCGGTGTATAACAGTGAGAAGAGCCTTTTTGCATTGATCTCGAGATTGAAGCCCGCATTGGATTGTCTTGGCAGAGATTACGAATTGATTCTGGTCAATGACGGAAGCAAAGACCGCAGTTGGGACCTAATGCATGATCTTACGCGTGACCATGGCTGGATCAGAGCCATTAATCTCATGAGGAATTATGGCCAGCACAATGCCCTCTTATGTGGCATGAGAGCGGCTCAATTCGATATCACGGTTACAATGGACGATGATCTTCAGAATCCTCCGGAAGAAATACCCCTCCTTCTTGACGCTCTGGACAAAGGTTATGATGTGGTTTATGGAACGCCGTCCGTTCGGCAGCATGGATTATGGCGTAATCTGGCTGCTCAAATAACAAAACTCAGCTTCAGAGCAGCATTAGGATCCGAAATCGCCTATCAATCCAGTGCTTTTCGCGCTTTTAGAACAGCGCTCAGGAATGCATTTGCGGATTATCGCGGCTCGTTCGTTTCCATCGACGTGTTACTCACATGGGGAACTTCGCATTTCACATCAGTGACGGTCCGTTTTGAGCCTCGACACGCTGGAGTATCCAATTACACTTTCGCCAAACTGGCGGTGCACGCATTGAACATGGTAACCGGATTCAGCACGCTCCCTCTGCGGCTGGCCAGCTTCGTGGGATTCGGGTTCATGTTTTTCGGAATAGGAGTCCTGTGCTTCGTTATCGGTCGGTATCTGCTGCAGGGAAGCAGTGTACCGGGATTTCCATTCTTAGCGTCGGTAATTGCAATATTTTCCGGAGTTCAGCTTTTTTGCCTCGGCATAATAGGGGAATATTTGGCTCGCATGCACTTTCGCATGATGGAGCGCCCGACGTATGCAATACGCGCGGAAATCGTGCCCAGATCGGAACCGGTTCAAACAGACCATTATCCGAAGGACTGAGGACATTTCACAGCAAAATTCTCTATTCCTGAAAATCGGGTCTCGAGCCGATCCGGAACTTCGCACCTGTGATGCTAATCAGAAATGGACGTCAGCCGATCTCGTTTTTCCGACGCCCTGATGTCCAGAAGCACCGAACAGCCTCTGTCATCCAGGACGACGGGATCCCGCCCAGCTAATGAATCCGGCACAATTTCTCGGGCATCGAAGCGAATCCCTACAGATGAGCCAGATCCCTTTGAAATCAGTCTCATTGAAGATTTGGTAGCCCAAGGCCACATGGTACCACTGGTTTCAAAATTCAAGCCGGCAATGGAGAAATCCGTTCTCGGCGGGAAGTCGATGCGAACAGACGTCCCCGGAGTTGGCAATAGTTCCGTATTGATCCATTTCTTGGATTGAGCCGGTATTTCGATACTCCTGCTCGTTCCCGAGATCTGCCTTCCTTCGGCATCGACGAGCATCGCCTGAAACCGACTTGCATTACCGGAATTGTGTACGAATACGTGAAGAGTGTTCTCGACCGATTGATTCCCGGGCTTTATTTCGAGTGACCTGAAAAGATTCGCGTCGATTCTGCCTTCTTTGCCGATTTGGTACGTGATTCTGGGTTTGCTGAGCGGCGAGAAACGGAATTCCGGGCTGCTGATCCACCACTCTTCATCTCTTGATGGTTGAAATTCTTTCAACGATACGATGGGATTGTATGTCACGGCAAACCTCAGCTCGGGCCGATTCACCCACGCTTGCTCCTCCGGAGTACCCTTGACGAGCGGGTAATACACTGCACCGAGTTTCATGGCTCCGTGGACAAAATAGAACGGCATGATGACGGTTACATTATCGTAGAGCACAAGATCTTCAGGAGACGCTTTTGACAACAGCAGTTTCGGCTGTTCGGGATCGAGCAGAAGTGGTTGTCGGGCTTTCATATATTCCCGAGTCGCACCGAAAGCTTCCATGCCGGAAAGAAGCATTTGTGTGCCGTATACCATGAATGCTGCGAACAGAATCAACGGCCACGCATTTTCCAGCGTTAAAGGCACGTTTCTGGTGTATGTGTCTGAAATAGCTGTTATCGCCCGGCGAGCACTAAACCAGATTGCGGTGGCAACAGCACCGACGAGCACCGCCAAAAAAGGTATCCACAGCCTCAAAAACACGTCTGCCGGATGAAGCGGCAAGACGTACACCAGCGATGCTCCCAACATGAGCGTGTAGATAATCATAAATATGAAGAGGCGATCACGGCGCTCAGGGCTCAGCACAAGGATACCGAATACCACGGAAGCAGCGAAGAAAATAAAAGAGCCGAAAATGGCAGGTTCGAAACGAACCATTTCAACGAACACCGTCACTAAGGAGATTCCCATTTCCGCGAAAAAACCGCGACCATGCAAAAAAGGCTCGGGAGGTATTGATAAAATCGGTGTGGCAATGATCAGGGGAAGCAAGAACGCCAGAGCAATAATGGACGTGGCAGCGATCAGCGCAATCAGTATACTGCGTTGTCGTATCGGCCATATCATCCAGAGAGACAATACAATTGCAATCGCGGCAAAAATACGCCCCAATGGATGCATGGCTACCATGAGCAATGTGCCGACTATCAGAGTGAAAGGAGCATTTCCGTTACGGGAAATTATTCTGGCCCAAACGAATAGAGCAATTCCCATGGCCATATTGGAAGGCACCACATAATGAATACCGTTTCCCGGAAAAACTTTGGATGATAACAGTATAAGTGCAATTCCCGCGGGAATCGGTCCCCAAAACGCTGCAAGCAGGCATCCGAAACCAAGTCCGAACCAGAGAGGTCCCAGAGTCCACAGCATCTGGTAAGCGGTTCCCAAAGTGCCTGTAAATTGTTTCAGTCCTATAATTAGAGCCGAAAATAGCGGATGATACACGAGAAAGATCCTGCCCTCCACCAGGTATTTCTCCATCCCTGTTTGTCGGTCACCCGAGGAACTCCCAAGTTGCTTTCGAAGGTCCTTGAGCGCGGGACAATCCTGAAAGAAACATTGCTCCATTTCGGCTGTTTTCACGAGATACGTGTAGGAATCGTCCACTTCCGGAAGCATGGCCCTGTTCCAGACAGGGTCGTAGATCACGACTGATTGCACACCGACAAACAGCAACAGTCCGAGGCCGAATACCAGCCATCGTATCATCGTCCTTGTGCGAGAATCTATTGCGGGCAGAATTGAAGCGGCTTTCATCCATGCATCCAAAGAAACACTCATACACGCTCCTGGCAGCTTTCTCATAGAGTCGTGCCGACATTTTGAATAAACGTACGTCATACATTAGGAGAAAAGCAACTTGAAAAGCTAAAAATGCCGATTTACAGCCAACAAGTTTGACTTTCCGAATCGACTTCTGATATGTACATGTATCTCACCTTGTCTTTTGATGTTTTTAAGTTTCTGGAAGTTTCATTCCAGGAGGGACGTATGGGCTGGAATGTTGTTCTCCACAGGGGATCGACTTGTGGAGTTGCTTATAGGCTTATTCTTCTGTTGCACCGGTGGTTCGGTATTCCAGATCGTTGTGGGAGCTCTTTACTTTCCTGTTTACTATTGTCGTTAACGGTTATTGCTTTCCTGGGTCTCACTTCCTGTACCACGAGTAATTGGTCATTTGTCCGTCAACAGAATGCTTCGGCGGTGATGTCGATGTACCGTGCGCGTCCTCTTGAAGCGGTGAACGGCGGACAAACAATTTTAACAATCCAGGATTGCACGCGAATAGCGCTGGCGAATAGTCTCGATTTGCAGGCTGTTCTATGGGAAGAGCAGGTTAGAGACAAAATTGCGCGAGCCGGCCAAGTTAAGATGTTGCCTCGAATGGACGTATTTTATGGACTCATGCAGCGAGATCGCCCCGCATGGAGCCGCAGTGACGTCATCGATCAGGAAGGTGCATGGGAAGTGGTCGGCCCCGGGCCGGCAACGGGTGTGACAAACTTTTCAACGGCTCGAGAACACAATCAGCGATATTGGAATGTGCAGGCTGCATGGTCACCCATGGACGCGCTCATGGCAGGGTACCTCGGACAAATTAAAAGCAATGATGCACTGTACTCGCGCTATCAGCGTGCTCGCGTCGCACAGCAACTGGTGGGAACGGTAACTTCGGCTTTTTACCGGCTTCTTGCATTGCATGAAGCATTACCCAAAGCCCAAGCTCTCGAAAATCACCGCAAGAATATTGTGAAGGATCTCGGAAGCCTTGCAAAAAATGCTCTGGTTGACAACCAGGAATACCTCAATGCACAGAGCTTGCATACTGAGGCCAAGAACCAGTTAGCGGCTGTCTACGCTGACATTGACAGGCAGAAGGAGCTATTGGCTGCGGCTATGAACGTCAGCCCTTGCAGCAATCTAAAGCTGGAAGGCAGTTTACTGCCGCTTCCGCCTACAGCCCTGGATTCGTGTGCATTGGAAGCAGCAGCTCTTGTGAATCGGCCCGAATGCTATCAGGCGGACCTGGTGTTCGCAAATTCGGTGGCAGATGCAAAACGGCTGATGGTGAAATTCTTTCCAAGAGTTGATGGATTTATCGGCTATTTTCGTGATGAGAACAAATTTTTCCTCAACAAAAACTGGATTGACGGTGGGATGAGAGTCACCTGGGATCTCATGGATTTCACAGCGAATTACCTTGAGCACGGCGCGGCGAACGATAGGGTAATTAAAACCGATCAGGACCGGGCTGTTATTTCCATGGGTATTTTGACCCAGGTAAAACTCAAGACGCTTGATTCCATCAAGGCAATCGATCGTTTCAGGAGATCATCCGAATTGACGCAACAGGCCGGTGAAGCTCTGCGGATAGCTGTTGACGTGGAAACGGCCAAAATGAGAGGAGCCGATCAATCGCTCATTCGCATAACTCGGGAAAAAGCCAAATCCAACCACCTCCAGGCTGAACTGGACCGGCTCTTTGCTCTGGGTGAAGTTCATTCGGCCATAGCAGGCCTGAACACGTGTGCGGGCACGAATTATCCGGTGAGCACAGCCATCCCCGTAACCGAATCGAGTACACCGCGTGTTTCTCAATATCCGGTGCATGCACTGAAGAGTGCAGCCGGACTCGTCCGAAGAGCGCTTCCTTGGTAGATCCGTCCGGGAAAAATCTCCGGGTGATGCTCTGCACATTCCGCTTTGGCAGAACATCTCTATGAATGAGACAAGACCACGTTTCAGACCGGATATTCTGCTGCACGCGTACGATGAGGCATACGGCGGCCAATCGGTAATTCTCGAAGACCCTGTATCCAATAAATTCTTCCGTATCTCCTCCTATGAATTCGAACTCCTCAAAGTACTCGACGGAACCCGCTCTCTGCGTGAATCGATTGAACGTTTGAAGTTGAGCGGCAGATATTTTACGCTCAATCAAGCTGCCAAACTCGTCGACAAATTCTCGAAAGCCGGACTCCTCCTGGGAACGATCTACGGAACATCAGGAATTCAGAAAGAATTGAAGGAGAGGGTTGAGACGGAACTCCACACGAGGAGCATACTCAAACTCTATTATCTCTACATTCCACTCCTGAACCCCGATGCTTTCCTCCAAAAAACACTCTTCTTATGGCGGATGCTCGTAAACCGGGTGACTCTAACGGTCCTGTTTTGCTTGATTCCCGGAGCGTTGTACCTCCTGATAACGGGATTTAAGCGCTTTGATGTTGAGTATTTATTCTTCTTTAATATCCAGAATCTCATTGTGCTCTGGATTGCTCTCGTGCTCGTAAAACTTGTTCATGAATTTGCCCATGCTTACGTGGCCAAAAGCCGCGGGTTGCGGGTTCCTGAAATGGGAATCGCGTTTCTCATCTTTTTTCCATGTCTGTATTGCAATACAACGGCAGCCTGGCAGCTCTCCGATCGAAGGGAGCGCATGCTGATCAGTTTGGCGGGCATTTTGTCTGAATTGGCTGTTGCAGTATTCGCAATTTACATCTGGTATTTCACGAAACCGGGAATTGTGAATTCGGTAGCTTTTTATCTTATGGCAATTTCGGTCATATCGTCCCTGTTCTTTAACGGTAATCCTTTATTGAAATTTGACGGCTACTTCGTACTCATCGATTGGCTTCGTATGCCGAATTTGCAGGCGAAATCGTTCGGTGTTTTGAGATATCTTTTCATGAATCGAGTCCTCGGAATCGATTCTGTAGAAATTCCCCCCTCCTCAGGACGGGAATTCAGTATCCTCGTGAGCTATGGTGTCTCAGCCGTTCTGTATCGATTCGTGTTGTACGCCGGAATACTTGAAAGAATCTACACGAAATTCGACAAAACCCTGGGACTGATTTTGGCAGCAACGGCATTTTTCATGTTTATTGTACGGCCCTTGAGCAGGGGAGCAATGAATCTTTTCAGGAAAAAATCCGAAATGCGTTTCCGGCCCCGGGGAGTGGCTGTATTCCTGATCGTTTCGATCGGCGTGATTGCCTTGATTTCATTTCCTTGGTCCGATCACTCCGTATACCCGTGCTACTTGGAATCCGTGTTGGTGAGGCAAATTGTCGTTCCGGCGGAAGCGCCGGTCAGTCAAGTAAGTGTAAAGCAGGGCGATTCGGTTCGTTCGGGAGAAGTAATCTTTCGGCTGAATCCTTTGCCACTCAAGTATGCATTGAAAGACAAACACGCGGAACATCGGCTGGTGCGAACGGAAATTGCCATCATAAGAGATAGTCAACAGGATCTCCATAAATTGGATTTGAAGTATATCGAGCTTTCTCAAATTGAAGATGCCATGAAGCGTATTGAAGAAGATCTCGCTCTCATTGAATGGAAAGCTCCGTTCGATGGAGCGATAACCGCGTTATCGCCGGTGTTTCAACCAGGTGCAAGCCCTGGCAAGGGTACGGTCGTGGGAGAAATGGCAAGCCGCACCGCATGCGAAGTACAGGCTCTCCTGCCGGAATCCGATGTATCCGCAATCATGAAAAACGGAACCGTTACTGCGTGGTGGCCGGTAGGTACGGGCATGACAATGAATCTAACGGTAAAAGAGATCGATCCTTTCAAGACGGAAAACCTGGATGGTTCGCCTTTCTCGAGCCGTTTTGGAGGCGAAATAGCAACCGAAATCAGGGATCAGATCGGCAAAGATGCGCCACTCGATCCGTACTATTTGTGCAGGATGGATTTTCCCAATCCGACCGGCATACCTCTCGGAATGACCGGCAGGCTTGTCGTGAAGCATCCGCCCAAGAGTATTCTGCGGAGGGTTGTCGATGCTGCGTACGGGACATTCCATCGCGAGGTCGTTTTTTGAGAACATTCCGTCTTGAAGGGTAAGACTTTTTACCTCAAGATCAATGCGATACGAATTCGCTCCTTAAATCTGACTTGGTCGGCATGGAAGCCGATTACTACTGGATTGTAACAGGGCCCGACGTTCCTGACAGGACACTCGGTTTATTCATTCGCGAAATCGTATAAGAGGATTTTCATTCATGGATACAACCGAAGCAACTCACGATGGATTGCGAAAGGCTCTTGCCATAGGGCTGGAATTGGCAAAGAACGCGGCTCGGGCAAAGACTCTCGACGAGTTCCAATTCATTCTCGTGAACGATACGAGGGCGTTGCTCCCCTTCGATCGCTCAATGCTGATTCTTCATATGAAAGGCGAATCCCTTCTGGCAGCGGCGAACAATCAGCCCAGACTCGAAACTCGAGCTGAACTGGTCCAAAAAATAAATGAATTGGCTCCGAAGCTCAGGGACATTCGAACCGGACTGGTATTGTTTTCAAATGGAACTGTTGCTGATGATGTCCCACCTGAAACTGCTGAGGAACTGAGAGAGTACATCGCCCATACCGGTTGCCGGTCTCTGATGCTGATTCCTTTTGTTCTCTACGATAAGGTGCTCGGTCATCTTGTACTGGAATTCTTTGACAAAGTTCCTCCCGGACAAATCGAGACCTATACGTTCATGAATATGGTGCCGTTTTTTTCATCGGCACTGGCGGAGAAATGGCTGCTTGCTCATGACAGCCGGGCGAGAAAGTCTTTCTTCGAGGCATTGTCACCTGAAAATGCAGTTCGGGACCGGAAGAAGTCTCGAATTCGACTCATAGCCGCAGGAGTCGGTCTCTTTCTCCTTCTCGTGGTGCTATGGTACCCGACCACGCTGGTTATCGGCGGAAAAACAGAGGTTGTTCCGGACCACGAATTTGTTTCTTTTGTGGAAATAGAAGGTGTCGTGAGCAAGATCATGACGAAAGAGGGTGAATCCGTTAAAAAGAATCAAGTTTTGGCAGAATTGGAATCCCAGGAGATCGATTACAAAATACGAGAGGCCAAACGTGCAATAAAGGCCTTCGAGACCGAGGCCGAAATCTTGCGAGGAATGGGAGCCGAGAACCCGCTGAAGCTTGCGGAAAGCAAACTGGTTCAGATCAAAAGCATACGGGCTCGACAGCAGTTGGAGTTTCTCGATTGGCAAAGGCAATTTCTCAATATCAAATCGCCCATTGACGGGATCGTATTGAGCAAGAAAGTGGAGACGCTTGTGGGAAAGCGCTTCAAAGCCGGAGAGCCCTTTTGCAGGATTGCACCCCATGAGAAACTGGCAACCGACGTCTTTGTACGAGAGAGTGATATCGGGTACATAGAGTCGAATCAAACAGGCTCGGTGTATTTCAATTACAAACCAGATCACCCATATGTCATTAAAGTGCAGAACATTGCTCCGAAATCGGAAACGGTCGAGCGAATTGGCGCTGTTTTCAGGGTCAGAGCCGAGCTGATGGACCGGCCCCCGGACATTAAACCGGGTATGTTGGGCATAGCACATATAGACACAAAAAATGAATCGCTCTGGTTCATCCTGACCCGGAGAATAAAAATGAGACTGAACGAAATTATGCTTTTCCTGTAACAAGAGTTCATATTTCGATCATTTGATGCACTCATTTGATTATAAAATCAAATTGGATATAATAGGAGATAGAAGAACGTTGAAACTGCATCACTAGATTTGCATTTTCGCTTCGATAAGTTCTCCTTATTTAATCGATAGTTATATCGATAGCGCCATGAAATTGTTTTCGGTTGCAATTTTTTTTACAGGTCGTAGAATATTGCGACAGTGGGAGGTTCTTTGTTTCAAAGCATCACTAGGCTTTGGTCTTCCAACCTACTGCTTCACGCTAAATTTTGGCATAAGAAATGCTATGCATAATGACCAGAATGGTGTCAAAATATTTCACATTCGTGCAATCACGAATCAACCATATGACTGGAGCGCAGGTAATCGCTCTGGGACAGTGTATTGAAAGGAACGTGTAGTGCTATGGATCTAGGAATACTTGGAACTGTTAATCTCGATTGGGAATTTTTTTCAGGCCTTGCGAGCATCATCCTTATCAACATTGTGCTATCCGGCGATAATGCAGTGGTGATTGCCATGGCTGTAAGAGCGCTGCCCAGAGCGAAACGCCAGAAGGGAATAATAATCGGGACTGCGTTTGCAGTGGCTCTTAGGGTGATCCTTACATTCTTTGTGGCGCGCTTTCTTCAGACCCCCTATCTCAAATTAGCAGGTGGACTCATCATTGTCTGGCTTGCTGTTAAACTCTTCGCTGATGTGAATGCAGAGGATAATCATGAGCAAGACACAAATAGCATTTGGCAGGCCGTCAAATTGATCCTGATTGCTGATTTAACAATGTCTTTGGACAACGTATTGGGCGTGGGAGCTGCTTCCCGCGGAAACTTTTTTCTCCTGTTCTTCGGTTTGGCCACAAGCATTCCTATCATGATATTCACAAGTAACCTTCTTTCCATGCTCATGGACAGATATCCCGTAATCGTCTATGTAGGTGCGGCTCTGCTCGGGAAAGTCGGCGCCGAGATGATCGTAACCGATCCTACGATGGTAACGGTTTTGCCCCAGAGTGAAATGTTCTTGTACGCAGCAGAGGCGGTTGCAGCAGTTGGGGTCATAATCGCAGGAAAGCTCTGGGCCCGATTCACGTTGCCGGAGTCTTCTCCTGTTCCCTGTAAGATAGCGACTGCAACTTCAACCCCTTGTCCATCGCGCAATTTGCGTAAGGACAAGGGACCCAAAAGTTAACCCCGCTTCAAAGTGGGAGAGTTCTGCTCTTTAAGGGATACTGTTTCATGGATTCAGTTGTATCGGCGCGGAGTGCCGCACCTCTGGAAACAAATGTGCTCCTACGGAGACATTGACCTTAAAGGACAGATCACTCTGTGAGAAAAAATCGATTCCCGAGATTTTTTTATTTGCCATACTCGGAAATAAGTTACCATACCCGCTCATCGTTACTGAGCATGAATGGATTTACGTACGACATACAAGACCTTTTCAGTCGAGGAGCAATATTGCTGAGCTTGATCGAATGACTGCGAAGGTCGGGAGGTTTCAATGGCAATCTTGACCATGTCAAGACAGTTCGGAAGTGGTATCAGGAAGATCCGCCAACGGATCGCAGCAACGTTGAACTACGCATACGTGGATAAAGAGAGCATACTGAATGAAATACGAACCAGGGGGGGGAAGTGGGAGCAATGGGCAAGAGAGTTCGATCAGACTTCACCCAGTATCTGGGAAAAACACGACTGGTCGTTTAGAGGCTTTGCGGCAATCCTCCAAAGTGTACTGCTCAGTCATGCTCTTCGCGATAACGTGATATTGGCGGGAAGAGGCTCCAACTTTCTTCTCGAAGGTATTCCCCATGCTTACAGAATTCGCTTTATTGCACCGATGGAACAAAGAATCGAACGAATTGCTGAATGGAAATCCGTCGACCGAAAAACGGCAGCCTTAATCGCGAAGGAGACGGATAGAGATAGAGCAGGGTTCATTAATGCCCAATATGGAAAAGATTTGAACGATCTCCGGAATTACGATGCGGTATACGATACAGGTAAAACCTCTGCCGATGAGATAGTGACGCAAGTCACCGAGGCCCTCATTGCGAGAGACAAATTGAATACACCCGAGGCCCAGGAGCTTCTCAGGATGCGTGCCACGGCAGCCAGAATCAAGTCCGCTCTCATCACGGACCCTCAGCTTTATGTGCCCACTTTGGATGTCGAATCCACTGGATCGGGGTTGGCGCTTCATGGCATCGTCCACAATGCCAAGCAATACAAGCTGATTGAAGAGGCTGCTCAGTTATTGGCCAGGAAAGTTCCTTTGACCATCAATCTCCGTTACCGTGCCTGAAAGCTCAGTCATCTCCTCCTGTCCTGAGGTTCAAGAGGACGAGTTTTCATTATAGAGCCCGCGTTGACTGCTCAATTATCAGATCATGTGCCGGGACAATTACCTTCACTAAAATGATACCTGAACGGTCATCCCGGCGCAAATCAGCAGCAGTACCGTCTCGTTCCAGTCTGCCTGACAATCCCGCCTAATTAACTATCTCGCTAATACTGTTGGTCGTCCGTAAGGTCCCACTTGACGGACAAACCGATGGTAAGGTATGCTCGGGGATCAAAATAGGCATTTTTCGGCACTATACTACGGTCCGGGCTAGAGTATAGACGATGACTTCTTGATGTCAGTGGAGTTATTCCTTTGCCACCCAAATCATGCCTAAAAGCTCAAGCCAAGACGAGCGCATAATTCCGGTTCGGTAGTGAATTGAGAAGAATGCGTATCTTTGGGCCTAAAACGACACCAGTAAATTTGTTGAGGCTGCAACCGCACACCGTGCACTTGTCTCCATTTTTCTCGAGGAGCATCTCATGACGGCTGGAACCACGAACAAACAACAAGTTCTCTCTGCTGAAGCTTGGCACTGCCAGTCTGCAGAGGATGTCGCAAAAGTATTATCCGTACACCTGCAACAGGGTCTCAGTCGTAAAGTTGTAGTGAAACGGCTGAAAGAAATAGGCCCAAATGAACTGAAAGAGATGCCCAGGCCTCCGTTTTGGAAACTCGTTCTTGAACAATTTCAGAATTTTGTCGTTATGATGCTTGTTGTTGCAAGCGTCATTTCTGCCTGTTTGGGTGATTATGTCGAGGCGGCTGCAATTATGGCTATAGTGTTGCTCAATGCCATAATTGGAGTGATCCAGGAATCCAAAGCCGAAGAAGCACTTGCGGCTCTCAAAAAAATGACCGCACCAAATGCCCTGGTAATTCGAGGTGGAACCCGCGAGATTGTTGCCAGCCGTGATCTTGTTCCCGGCGATATCGTCGTACTTGAGGCAGGAAATTATGTCCCGGCAGATGTACGATTAATACAGGCAATAAATTTGCGGATTGACGAGGCAGCTCTCACGGGTGAGTCGGTTCCTGTGGAAAAAGATGCCCAAGTCTGTCTGGAACCCGATATTCCTTTGGGTGACCGTCACAATACCGCATTCATGGGAACTCTCATAACGTACGGCCGCGGTGTGGCAATTGTAATCGCGACCGGCATGCACACGCAAATGGGGCTCATCGCTACGATGCTCCAGACTCTTGAATCCGAACCCACTCCGTTGCAGCAAAGACTCGATCAGCTTGGAAAACAGCTCGGGTATGCCTGCTTGGCAATTTGTGGACTCGTATTCGCGGTTGCGGTATTTAATCAAACCAAACTCAGTATGATTTTCGCTCCTGATGGCGGATTCCTACACTACCTGCGGACGTTCTCCACAGTGCTTACCGAGACGTTCATGGTGGCTGTGAGTCTGGCAATTGCAGCAGTACCGGAAGGCTTGCCTGCGGTCGTTACCGTTACTCTGGCATTAGGCATGCGAGAGATGATCAAGAGACATGCCTTGATCCGGCGGCTTGCTGCAGTAGAGACCCTTGGTTCCGCAAGTGTGATCTGCTCGGACAAAACAGGCACTCTCACACAGAACCAGATGACTACCGTCCGTCTATGGGTTGACGAACATGCATTCGCAATTACCGGAAAAGGATACGAACCTCTCGGGGAATTCTCATTAAATGGGGAGACAGTCGATCTGAAACAGTATCCGGCAGCGCTCACTGCGCTCTGGTCTTCGGTGCTCGCGTCGGATGCGTATATAGAACCGTCCGGATCTTCAGATGACACCGAGACTTATCGGATAATCGGGGATCCCACGGAAGGTGCGCTCGTGGTGGCCGCCGCCAAAGTAGGAGCTGTCAAGGCTGAGTTGGAGGTCTGTTACCCCCGAGTCTGTGAGGTTCCTTTCGATTCCGAACGAAAATGCATGTCTACGGTCATGAGTATGACCAACCCGTCCCCATTGGGCGCATTGGGCGCAAGCGTCTTTCAGATTGCTCCGGGTGAGAATGGAAACTTATATATAACGGCATGCAAAGGCGCGCCTGATGTCATCATGCAGTTGTGTACGCATTATCTGCGTATCGACAACCAGCCGGCGCCACTGACGGATGAAATGCGCCAACGCATGTTTGAGGCAAATGCAAGCATGGCACGGGAGGCGCTGCGTGTTTTGGCAGTGGCCTATCGCATAACGGACGGCCCACCGGAAGAGGTAAAAGCCTCGGCAATCGAACATAGCCTTGTTTTTCTCGGGCTCTTCGGAATGATAGACCCGGCCAGGCCGGAAGTGCTTCCTGCAATAGCAAAGGCCAGAACTGCTGGAATAAGAACTATCATGATTACCGGAGATTATCCGGATACGGCCGCTGCAATCGGCTCTACCATCGGTTTGCTGCAAACCGGTCATGGAGTGCTTTCCGGAGCGGCACTGGACCGGCTGGATGAGGCCGGTATGGCCAAGGCTCTGGAGACTACAGACGTATTTGCCCGCGTGAATCCGGAACACAAGATGCGTATTGTGGATGGACTCAAAATGCGTGGTGAAGTGGTTGCCATGACGGGAGACGGCGTCAACGATGCCCCGGCTCTCAAGCGTTCGGATATCGGCGTTGCCATGGGAATCACGGGAACAGATGTGGCCAAAGAAACCGCGGACATGGTGCTTACCGACGACAACTACGTCAGCATCGTTTCGGCTGTGGAACAGGGCCGCATCATTTACGCGAACATCCGGAAATTCGTATTCTTCCTGCTCTCATCGAATGTTGCCGAGATCATGATTATCTTCCTTCCCACGCTGTTCGGTCTGCCCTCCCCGATGGCGGCAATTCAACTCTTGTGGTTGAACCTGGTTACGGATGGAGCTCCGGCACTCGCTCTGGCAATGGAAAAGGGCGATCCGGATATCATGGAGCAACAGCCTCGTCCCAAATCGGAACCTATCATTCACGGGCCTATGCGTGTGGGAATTGTCATTCAAACCATAGCCCAGACCGGCGCAACGCTCACAGCTTTCATGGTTGGACTTGTTTGGCATCTCAGCGCCAATAATGCCGTACCCGCCGGTGTGAATCCCCTGTCACACGTATTGAACCTTAACTGGACTGGAGTAGATGTTATTACGGCCGAAACCATGGCATTCGTAACACTCTCTCTGTGTGAGCTGTTCCGTGCCTTTACTGTCCGCTCGGAACGTCTTTCACTGTTCCAGATTGGGCCATTCTCCAATCCTTATCTGGTAGTAGCGGTTCTGGGTTCCATGGCGGTGCTCTTGATGACAGTGTTTGTGCCGTTCCTCAATCCTATCTTTAACACCACGCCACTATCCCTGAATGAATGGACCGTGGTCCTCGGATTGGCACTTATCCCGGCGGTCACGGAAGAATTCACAAAACTGTACTTCCGAATGAAAGAACGCACTGCCTGACATTCTAAAGAAGAAAGCTCCGGGACCACAAGAGATGTCCCGGAGCTTATCGCACAACACATACACATTTTCGCTTTCTTATCGCATTTGTCAAAAAATCTGAGTCCGAATCAAAATCCCTCCTTTGTCCCCTTTACGAAGGGGGGACAATGCCGCCTTTTCCCCTCTTTTATAAAGGAGGCCGGGAGATTTTCAGGGACCAGCCGTACCGAATTCAGGTCATTACTTATGACAAGGGCTATGACCGATGCGGTGCACAGAGGCTCTCAATCGGCTTAGGAGAAACCGATCTTCTCCCCGACCTACACAGAAACCTGTCCTGTAATCCCGACTTAAGGAATTTCGGAGAACTCTTCTTTGGAATCAGTTTTTCGTGTTCCTTGACTACTCCTGTCGAAGTGTCATGCATTCGGATAGTCGAATTCCCTGAAATCAGGTGGTTCCGGTTTGAGCGGTCTTTGAATTTCTCTGCCGGAAGTCTGTTGAAACAGATGGACCACCTCAGACTCGTCTTCAGATACATTTTCAATATCAATGGAGTCTACGATTCTATAGCCTCCATTCATCAGGAACGTACGGAGAGCATCCTGCATTTCTTTTTTGTCAATTTCTGAAGTCATCAGTATTTGAACGTACACACGGTTACGATCCTTTTCGTCAAAATTCAGGTCGTAAGGATTGCCTCCATATTCATTCAGGTAAAGTGAAGGTTTGGATTTAGCCACGAACGCTTCCAGGAGCTTGGCTACTTCCTTCATGGAAGCGCCTGCTCCCTCAAGGATAATTCTCATAATTCTGACCTGTGTCATTATCGATCCACCTCATTCTTTTAAATAAATGTAGAGCATAAAATGATTTGGGCAACGCCCTGAATGGAAGCGGACCGCAAACTTGCCTAAGAGCGCGAATTAGCTGAGGGGAATGATGCCGATACCGGGATCGGGCATGGTCGCGGGCCGCTCCACTTCGAGGTAGGCAATAGGATCCGAGCAGTAATCAGCAGCGAAAAAACCGCTGGGACGGTGATTTCCGCTCCTGCCCAAGCCGCCGAACGGTAATCTGCCGCTTGCGCCTGTTGTCTGGCGGTTCCAGTTTACTACACCGGCACGAATCTTCTTCCTGAATCGTTCATATAGTTTCGGATTTCTACTGATGAGACCGGCCGACAACCCGAATGCAGTATTGTTCGCCTCACGAAGAGCCTGTTCAAAATCGGTAACCCTTATGACCTGGAGAAACGGTCCGAAGATCTCCTCATCCGACCGATCGGGGACCTGCGTCACATCCATGAGACCGGGTGTGAGAAAATGTCCCGGCCTATCGAGCGGTGTCATTTCCGTCAGAATACGTCCACCTTGCCTGCTCAATCGTTGCTGTGCCGCAAGGAGTTCATCCCGAGCCTTTCGGGAAATCACCGGTCCCATGAACGGTTCGGGAGTATCCGTATACGGGCCAATTTGTATTCTGCCCATCAGAGACATAAGTGCAGCGATAAAAAGATCTCCTTCATTTCCCGCAGGGACGATCAGCCTTCGGGCGCACGTGCATCTCTGTCCCGATGTAATGTACGCAGACTGAACTGCAATGTATGCTGCGGTTTCAGTATCGTCTATCTCAGCAACTATGAGAGGATTGTTGCCGCCCAATTCCAGCGCAATAATTTTTTCCGGTTGACCTGCGAACGATATGTGGAGCGCTTTTCCGGCAGCAACACTTCCTGTGAAGAAGAGTCCGTCGAGCATCGGATTCTGTGCCACTGCCATACCGGTTTCACGGCCACCCTGAACCAGATTCAGAACGCCGCGGGGAAGATCCGCTTCAATCCAGCATTCCATTAGCTTTTGCGCAACCAGGGGAGCCTGTTCACTCGGCTTATACACGACGGTATTTCCTGCAATGAGCGCTGGAATGATGTGTCCGTGAGGTAGATGTCCGGGTAAGTTGAACGGTCCAAAAACAGCAATGACGCCGTGAGGTCTGTATCGGAGGACGGATGCGGCTCCTCCGAGGTCTTGTTTCGAATCGTGTCTTCGCTCTATGTGGGCTTGTACTGACAAACCGACTTTTCCGACTATGGCATCCACCTCGGTGAACGCTTCCCATAGCGGCTTTCCCGACTCCCGACTGATACACTCGGCAAGTTCGTCTCTGTGTTCAAGGACTACTTCTTTGAAGGACTGCGAGTACCCGATACGCTCGTCTGCAGGAAGGTCAGCCCACTTTTCGAATGCCCTGGTGGCAGCACGATACGCTGCGTCCACCTCTTTCCCGGTCGCGGCCCGGCCTCTCCAATTAATTTCTTCCGTGGCCGGATCGGTGGAGACAAATTCCTCGCCACTTCCCTCAATCCAATGGTCATATAGGTAATGTGTTTTCATTTTTTTACTCGCAAGAAAAATCCAGCGGCAGTTTTCATCCCGGGCCGCCTTGAACCGCATTAGAGGGCCGCAAAGGAGAAACAATGACGTTTGTGCCCAAGGCAAGGTCAAGAGCCTTTGCAATGCGGGCATTGATGCGAATTCCCTCTCGGGGTTTCTGATCCAACGCAGCAATGCACGCTCGGAAACTGCCTTCAGCACGTGCAATTATGAATGCAGGGGAATCAAGCTCTTCAACGGTAATTTGATCGATCGCTGTAATACGGCTCTCCCGAATGATGCGTGCCCGATCCAGAGGGCATCCGATAATTGGACCTGCTTCAAAAATGTCCACCATGCCGCTGAAGGTAAAGCCTTCCTTCTGGAGCATGCTTAATGCAGGCTGCGCTTTTTCATGAACTTTTCCGATAACTTCCCGAGCTTCAGGAGGGAGCAGCGATACGTAAATGGGATATATAGGCATGAGGTCTGCAATGAAGCTCTTATCGGCAAGACTGAGAAGATCGGCTTTTGCATAATCCATATCGAAAAAATGCCTGCCCAGAGCCTCCCAGAACGGGGAGTACCCGCTGTCGTCGACAACTCCTCGCATCTCGGCAATAACCTCTTTTTCAAAGGAATCCCGGTGCAAGGTCATATAGAGAAAACGAACCAGAGACAGCAAGCGTCCGGCCCCGTGTTTCCGATAATCCGGAGCCATAAACAATCCGCCGATTTCCGTGGGTCCGTTGTGTTCAGCAACCAACACCAGGGCAGGTATCTCCTTCGAAATGTTCAAGGGTCTCGACCGATGCACCATCGTCTGCAATTTGTACGCGTAAAAAGGTTCGAATCCGCCAACTTTTGAAACAATACAACTGGTACCGGCGACTGCGTTCTTTTCCAGATCCTCCAAAACAAAAATATACAGCTCCCCTCCCGGTCGATGTATCGGCTTCTCGAAAGTATGCACTGACTCAAGGATTCTTTTCCTGAGCACTTCCTTATCCTTGGGAAGTGAGGTCAATCCGAATCCCGCCAGATTAGCCAGCTCATACAACCGGCCCAAATCTCTTAACTCAACAGGACGAATAACCAGCATCGCATTACCCTCACATCGTATGTTCCACCAATAGTTTAATGCATTTTGAAAAGCTATGAGAGCTTTTTAGAAGGTGATTCCACGTATTCTAATATTGTATGATATCCGAATTGTTGAATTTAATAAAAATGAGAGTTCGAATACGTTCAAGACAGGTGAATTCTCAAAGGAGCCAATCCACCTTTCACAGACTGTCATAGATGAAGAGATCGATGTGATTGATTGAAAATACTTCCTGGATTACTCGACGCGTACCGTAAGTACCGGACAATTAGCCATCCGAACCACATTTTCTGCGGTACTACCGAGTATAAGGTGCCTCACGCCGGTCCAGCCGTGAGTGCCCATCACAATGAGTCCAACGCCTTCTTCCTCCGCGAACTTGATAATCTCTTCTGCGGGGGCTCCGGAACGGCGAAACGCTCGAACGTGTTCTACTTCCCGACTGCTATCATTTGCAAGCAACTCCAATTCTTCAGCAGCCCCTTCTTCGATATTCTGTTGTATCAAGGCCAAATCCATAGGAATACGGTCTGCAAAGGTAGGATAACCGAAGAAACGGGTATTTACGACATGAAGGATTAAAAGCTCGGCCTGAAAAGCGCGCGCAAATTCAATGGCAAGGACTCTCGCCGGAACCGAGTTCTCCGAAAAATCAGTACAAACAAGTATTTTTTTGGGAATCATGGTGGCACCCGCTCGCAGGTATCTGCATTGCAGGATAAGCGGTGCGAACGCCTTCAGGCACTCACACCGCGGTGAGAGTAATGAATCGTCCTACGCCGCTTGCTGTCGAGCGAGAAGCTCAAGCATGCGCTTGGCCATTTCTTTAATATGTCTGCTCAGATTTTGCGTGGACTCGAGAATATCCAAATATAGAGAAGAGCTGAGGTGTGCTGCCGTTCCGTTGAGCAAACGATCCACATACGCCAGTTGCCAATCCTGACATTTCTGATCAAGGGATCCCTGTCGTGAAATCACGCTCTCCAGAAGAAACTTGTTGGGCGCGATGATTGCATCCCTGAAATCGGTTAAAATACCAGTTGTTTCCGTGAACATTTCACGGACTTCTTCGATAGTTTTATCATCAAAAGGGACTTGTTCTCGGCATGTTATTCGTATACAGTTGAGAATGCTCTCAAGCGAATCTCCTACGCGCTCGAGGTGGGCTGGAAACATCACAATCAATCTGCACAGCTCCGGGGCGACATCTATTGCACAGAGAAGATTTCCCGTAAGCAGCTTTTCCTGCTGATGCACTTCCGAAGCCAACTGATCGCACGTCCCGAATTCGTCGGGGCAATTTCGAACAAACCCGCTCTCCAGCAGCCCGGTCATCTTAATGAGCTTGCTTAACATGATCACGAGGCCTTCTTCCAGTGTCACTGATTCAGACACCGGTGCCTCATGAAGCTCTTCTATTCTAGCAACTTCGTGATCCAATTTCGGGCTGATCATTCTCAACGGATTGAAAAAAATCTGCTTGTCTTTCATATCCAAGTCCCTTTCTCATGTTATTGAACTGTTATCTGCGACACTTCCTGTCTGGAGGCCCCAGATTTCAGAAGCTTCACCGTGAGCACCCCTTGTTTGTATTGAGCCTCTACCGCGTCTTGGTCAATTTGACTCGGCAGAGTCACCGATCTGGAAAAACTGCCGAAGAAGCACTCGTTCCTGCGTACATCTTCTTGGTCATCCATATGTTCCGCTTTCTTTTCTCCTCGGATGGTGAGTACATTACTGCTAAGAGTTAAGTCCAACTCTTCGCACGTCATTCCCGGTAATTCGGCCCTGACGATCATTTCTTTTTCCGTTTCCCAAACGTCAACTGCCGGAAAGAACCCTTCTGCAGAAGCAATCCCGAATTCTTTGAACCGGCTGACAAGTGCTTCCATTTCTCGATATATTTTTTTTATCTCATCGGAAGGCTGAATTTCCCGTTCATTTTCTCCACGCCATGTAAGATCAAACATAATGCAAATCCCCTTTATTGAAAAATTGTTTTTTTGCTCACATCGCTAATATTTTAAAATATCTATGAATATCCGTTATTAATTGTTTTGAGTACACCTGCCTTGATAATAATGTAGCCCCGAATTTTTTCAAGACAACTTGTGCTGAGTTGCTCGAGCCGAAACTCGAGACAGCGCTGGATGGTAAGCAAAGCAAACCGCATTGCTTATACAGGGACGTTGCACCTCCTCAGTCTTTTCGATCCAACACCGTACGAACTGTTTTGGCCAGATCATTTTTCGAAACTGGCTTCTTGATCATTGCCTGAATACCCGACTGCCCGGCTTCCTCTTCCGTAATCTTGCCGGCGAGCCCTGTACACAAGATGATAGGCACACCTGGACGCAAGGCGGTGATTTCCGCCGCCAACTCGACTCCGGTCATTTTGGGCATCGTGAGGTCAGTGATGATAATATCGAATCGTTGAGGGTCGGATCGAAAGAGTTCCACTGCTTCCACGGGACTCGTTGTGGCGACAACCTGATACCCGAGACGCCCCAGGATGACTTGCCCCATCTCGATCAGAATTTCTTCATCATCCACCAGAAGAACACGTTCATGGCCGGATGGTGAGATCTCGACGGACCGTCGGTCTTCCTCCACCGCTGCTGCTTCTATGACAGGAAAGAACACATTGAACGTGGTTCCTTGCCCCGGTTCGCTGTAGACGGTTATGGCCCCATTATGGCTTTTCACTATACCGTGAATCATCGCCAACCCCAATCCGGTGCCTTCGCTGACTTCTTTGGTGGTGAAATAGGGCTCGAATATCCGCTGAATGATGTCAGGCGGGATTCCGTGGCCCGTGTCGCTCACCGTCAGCTTGATGTACTTTCCTGGGGTTACCTGCAGACGTTGAGCGCTGAAGTCAGCGTCAAGCGTAACGCCCCTCAGCCCCACCGACAGTTTCCCCTTCGTATCTCTCATGGAATGCGCCGCATTCGTGCACAGATTCATGAGCACCTGATGAATTTGAGTGGGGTCCGCGTGAACCTTTTCCAGGGAGGCTTCTATGTGTTGACGTATCTCGATGGTTGAGGGGATTGAGGCTCGTAGGAACTTGATCCCTTCTTTGACAATAGGGCTCAAATCCAGAAGCCTTTTCTCAGGTTCTCCCTGGCGGCTGAAGGTAAGAATCTGTTTTACCATTTCACCGGCTCGTTGGCTGGCATCCAGAACCCGCTCCAAGTCCTCGCGAGCCTCACTATCCTTGGGCAGCTCCTCCATAGCCAGTTCCGTGTAACCGGTTATGGCAAAAATCATGTTATTGAAATCATGGGCGATACCGCCTGCAAGCGTTCCGATGGCTTCCATTTTTTGCGATTGCATCAGCTGTTTTTCAAGTTGAGCTTCCTTCGTGACGTCTCTCTTTATCGCAACGTAATTGACGATGTTCCCCTCGGCATTCCGTATCGAAGAAATGGTTGCCGCTTCTTCAAATAAGCTGCCGTCCTTTTTCTTGTTGATGAAGTTCTCGCGCCAGACTTTCCCCGTGGTGATGGTCTGCCATAAATTTCGATAGAAACTGTCGTCATGTTTTCCGCTCTTAAGGATACGAGGGTTACTACCGATGACTTCGTCGCGCGCATATCCGCCGATTCGCTCAAAAGCCGGGTTCACGTACCGTATGCTCCCTTCGGTATCTGTTACCACAATGGCTTCTGAGGCATGCTCGACGACCGCAGCCAAGAGTTCTCTTGATTCTGCCGCTTGCTCGCGTTCGGTGATGTCCATAACTGTTCCACGGTACCCCAGAAGCTTACCCTGATTATCCAGCATTGGCATACCACTGGTCTCCAGAATGACAATTTCTCCATCCTTGCGGATATTGGGATTTCTAAACTTGCGGAAAAGTTCCTTACGTTGGAACCCGGAAAATGCCGTTTCCTTCAATGCTTGTCTCACATTCGGCTCAAACAGGTCATAGAAGCGCTTCTTTCCCACTAATTCATCAGGAGAATACCCGAGAATACGCCCCACGGCCGAGCTGCAGTACGTGTACAAACCATTTTCGTCGGTCTCCCAAATCCATTCGTCAGCGCTGTCGGCAACCTGCCGGAAACGTGCCTCACTTTCTTGGAGGGCTTTCTCAATTTGCCTGCGTACAGTGATATCGCTGATGAATCCCTCCAGAAAGAGAATTCGACCATCTGCTGCGAAGACTCCCTGTCCTCGCTCCCAAACCCAACGAGTCTCCCCTCCTTTTGCGACGATCGGGTATTCCACGTCAAAAATGGATTTCTTTACAAGTGCCTGCTGGATTTCTTCCCACGCGAATTCGCGATAGGAGGGAACGATGATCTCGCTGAAGGAAAGATTTTTATTCCTGATGAAATCATCTACGCTATACCCTGTCACCTCCCGACACCCGGTGCTCATGTATTCCATTGTCCAATATCGGTCATTGGCGCAACGATACACAAGACCGGGAAGATTGTTTATCAAAGTAGCCCACATCCTTTCACGCTCCCTGAGAGCCTCCTCGACCTTCTTGAGCGCGGTGATGTCCTGCGCCGTGCCAACAGAACGGATCGGCTTTCCTGACTCATCATAAATGGTCTCACATCGCTCATGAACATACTTGATTCGTGCATCTCCGAACTTCAATCTATGAATTATTTCAAAAGGGGTCTTATTTGCCACAGAATCGGCATAGGCTTCGTCCACTGCTTCCCGATCTTCGGGATGGATGAGATTGAGAAATGCTTCATAGGTGGCCCCGAACTCGCTCGGAGCAATCTCAAATATTCTGTAAATTTCGTCTGACCAAGAAAGGTCATGGGTGACAAGATCCAACTCCCAACTACCGACGTGTGCAATATGCTGTGCTTCCTGGAGCCGAGATTCGCTTTTTCTTATCTCATCCTCCGACCTCCTCCGTTCGGTTACATCGACAAAAGTGGCCAGAAAGCCCTCTTCCAGGGTGACACATGAAATCTCGACAATTCGTATCTCCCCGTTCTTGCAGGTCACGTTGTATTCGATGGATTCGATAGTCGTATTTTTTTCGGCTGCTTTCTGCACAGCCTTCTCCCAGGTGTCTACAACCCACCGTCGGTAGATCGGATCGGGATATGCCAGTGGCCACCATTCTTTCAGCGTCGGGACATCTTCGTGGCTATAACCGAACATCTCCACGAATCGGTTATTGAAGTAAGACAACACACCGTCCTCATTCCCCAAACACACTGGCAAAGGAGACAGATCGATGAAGCGCTTGAATCTGGCCTCACTTTCTCTTAGTTCGGCTTGGGATCGCTTGTGGCCGGTGATGTCTTCGGAAATACTCAACACATACTGCATGATGCCCTGATCACCGTACAGCGGGATCTTTTTGGTGCGAAGGATTCTATCTCCCTTATGCTTGGTCTGAACGGTTTCCTCTCGAATCTCTGTCGGCACACCAGATTCCAGAATCTCTCTGTCTGTTGCTCTGAAGAAATCGGCATCCTCCTTCGGGAACAAGTCATAATCGTCCTTTCCGATCATTTCTTCCCTTGAATAACCAAGTAAGTCTTCACCGGCTTTATTGAAACGGACAAAGCGAAATTCTTCTGCATCCTTCACGCAAATCATGTCAGGGATGTTTTCGACAATCACACTGAGGAACTCCTCTCGTTCCTTCAACGCTTTCCTATCTTGAATCTGTCTCTCGTAGTCGAGAAAGATCTGACAGATCAGCACCGTGGCAAAAGGATAGACAACCAGTATCGGCAGACCTATCTGTCGAAAGACTTCTGTAGTGGCTCCACCCGGCAGTGCCAGCACCAGTGCCAGCATGACGACATGCACCAGAAAGCCGAAAATCCATAGCGAACGGGCACTAAGTTGGTATCCGGGGCTCCTCCGGAGGTAATAGAATGCGACCCCGAACGCTGCTGACTCTAGGATGACAGCGACACCCATCCAGGCTCCAGTGCCGCCCAACCACAGCCTATAGAGACCGCACATGGTGGCTGCAACAGCAGCAACCAAGGGACCGCCAAATAGACCGGATACACTCAGGATGATCGACCGACCGTCGAAGATGATGCCCGGTGCGAAATTGAGGGGCGTCATCATGCCCACAAGCCCCACACCTCCAAACAAGAGACCGGACAGAATTTGATGCGCCACGTTTTTCTTTTCGATTCGGGATTCAATAACTTGGTATGCAGCAGCAAGTGCGACCAGGAGAGCGATATTCTGGATGAGGCTAAGAATGATCATGTAGTCCTCCCCTCTATTCAGCTATTCCATCGCGGTTCATCGCCTCGTGCTTGGATGCGTCCGCTTACTTCTTGGTTCCGTCAACATCCACCTGAGCGAGCTTGACCAGCGCCGCTTCCCTGCATATCTCCGAGACAGATTCAAGGTATCGACCACATCGCTGATGAACAGGGCAAGGAGATCCGGCTGCAACCATTTTCTGATGTCCGGTGCAAGCTCCAGTGGCTTGTCCGGCCCGCAGGGGATGAAGCGGTAGTCTCTCATGCCGCCCGCTCATAGCCTAACCCACCAAGAAAGTAAAGCGTTAAGAGACATGTTCCTGAGGGCAAAGTAGGGGCACGGCTGGCGTACCCCTACGACGGACGATGCGCCGGCTTGGGTAGCGCATCGATCGGCGTGGCACCTGAGTTTGGGAGGAGGGCAAAGATATCTTAGACAAGAGCAAATAATGTGCCAGAGAATCGCTTTCCACGAGGGTCTCGTGATCCCCGCAAAATAACCTTTCCCCGGAGCCTGTCGCATCACAAATTCACTCGGCGATGTCAGTTTTTTTTACACACTGTAAAATCCCGCAAAGAAAAATGGTTTAGCTACTCGACGGACCCGCCCACACAAGAAGTTCGTGAATGGGACCTCTATTGACGGAAAAGCCGGACACAGACCTGCCGTTCAGGATGTATGCAGTATTGTGAGGACAATCCACCTTGACTGCAAAGTCCGGAGACAGACCGAGCCACAGCTTGAGAAAGACTCTGTTGATTCCTGCATGGCCTATCAGGAGAACAGGTTCTTCCGGGACGGTAACCTGCAATTCTTCCAGGAATTGATTCATTCGGGATTCCGCATCCGCGTAACTCTCCCCCCCCGGAGGTCTATCCCACCATGTGGGGCGAATGTGAGGCTTGCCAGGTACTACATCAGCCCTTAATTTCAGCTCCCATTCTCCGGCGCATAATTCCGAAAGAGCCGGTCGGAGGATGATCGTCTTTCTCTCCTTCGTGTAGATCCCGGCACTGGTCACCGCTCTTCCAAGCGGACTTGAGAACACTGCGCCCACTTCTTGCCGGGACACGAATGCAGCCAACTGTTTTGCAACCTCGAAGCCTTCGGCAGTCAATGGCGAATCTGCCGAGCCCAAGACGCGACCCTCGCGGTTTGCTTTGGTTTCTCCGTGTCGCATCAGAATGATTCTTTGTGGTCCGCTGATTGTGTTCATTCGTTGCTGTACCTTGCGTGAGTTACCATTTCTCATTATGGTGATTCTTCTGATTTTATGCAGATGCACCGGGGTTATCAAGTCGAGTCAACGTGATTATCCTTATCGCGGCATTTGGGATTCCTGATGACAAGATTTTTTGCTATTATTAAACCGTTTTCCATAGGAAAATTTGATTCTCTCCCGGGACGCCGGGGGATTCTCATGGATGATCGATGGCTTCGGTGTGTCCAGTCTGACTGTACCGGTGGTCGCCTATTATTTTTCTTTCTCTTTGCACCGTAACAAGTCTTCCAGAGCATACCCGCACCGATCGGTCATCGACAAAGTTCAGGGCATTTTGTTTGCGACGGTTCACCGAATCCCTCCGGAACAATCTCGCCACTCTGCTTAACTATTCATTTTTTGAGGGAGAATGCAGACTCGAATAGACCTTGCTTGTTCGCGAACTATTCGGTAACGTGCACCATATAAGAAAGAATTCGGCGTCTCTAAATGTTAGAACCAGTTGATAATAAAAACGAAACAGCAGAATCGAATCCTCCGAAGGCGAAATCTTATAAAGATTTCTTTAACTACTTCGGTGAAGAACGTGTGGTTCATGACCGATTTGCAGAATTCCGAACCAGGCTTATTTCTCGTGTTGTTCCGATCTTTTCCCGAATGGGTATCGTTCCCGATACAATCTCGTACGTGGGGATCACATTTCTTGCCGGAGTAATCCTCTACTTTGTGCGAAACCCCATTGTGGCAGTGCTTTTCCTGGCGGGACATGTGTTTTTTGACGGAGTTGACGGGGCATATGCCCGGCACACGGGTAAGGCATCGCAGTCCGGTGCTTTCACCGATCTCGTATGCGATCAGTTCGGAATGGTCGTTGTCTCCTTGATGGTCATCTTCCATCATATGGTAGCGCCGCTCATTGGAGCCGTATATATGGCGCTTTACCTGATGGTGGTCGTTTTCGGCGTAATTATTAATGCAATAGGTCTCAAAACCCGTATCACCGTTACCAGCAAGTATTTCCTGTATCTCACGTACGCGGCATGGGCGATTTGGGAAGTGAATCTCTTCGCCCCCATGATGACCTTCTTCTCCGTAATCATGGCTCTGCAGGTGCTCATAGGCTACCTCAGACTCAAGAGGGGGATCAGAAAAAAATTTGACTCCGAAGTACGCTTTTCGGCTGGAGATCCGTATTCGGGCAAGTTGAATTATATCTTTAACTTGGCAATTCCCGCTCTGGTGTTGTTGATCATCCTGATCTGGGGAAATTGGATTCCCCTGAGAGCAATGATCGATACGCCGAAGCAATCTGTTTCGTGGTCTCAGGGAATTCCGTTAATTCCTGAAGAGAAGACCGAACAACTGCTGGGATTCGGAATTCAGGATAAAGATTTTCTGGTGCTCTGTCGAAAGCCGGACGATCACCTCGAAGTCACTCGTTTTTCCGAATCAGGACAACCCGGACACAGTTTCACCATTCCGGAATACGTTTCTCCCATGTTCGGGACCTTTCCCGTGGATGGAAACATTCTCTTGGTCCCGGACGCTACGACAAGGCTTCTCATGGGCATCGATCTTGACGCTTCATTTGCTGCACGACAAGCGGTAATGGTGATGACGTTGCCGTTCAAGTACCTGAGGGTAACGGCAATGACCACGGGAGAGTGGAAAGGCAAGAAAGTGTGGCTCGCCGCAAATTATCTGTATACTCGAAGGACCTACGTGATAGATCCTGAAAAAGCGCTCAAGAAAGGCTACGTTTTAGGCGGGCTTATCGCGTCGTACGTCAATGCAGGATATCCTCACGGAATGGTAATCCGCGATCGTACGGTCATCGAGTACAATCGCTCTCCAATCCAAAGACTGATTTATGCTGCTCCTCTGAAATCTGTTATTGCAGGAGAGAGTCTTATGGATGCAGCCAAGACTTCTTTTTTTGCTCCACGGGACGACGTGCTTGGACCGGCAATCCATGGCGACGATCTGGTGGTGCTTTCTCCGGAAGGTAAACTTTACAGATTGCCCCTGGCCGCTTTTCTTCCGGTGACTCAAAAATCTGCTTCAAAGAGAACACCCGATTAAGGAGATGGCGAAGAGTTCATGGACAACATTAGAAATTTCAGCATTATTGCGCATATAGACCACGGTAAATCTACTCTGGCAGATCGGCTCCTCCAAATTACGGGTGTAGTTGGAGATCACGAATTTCACGATCAGATGCTCGACACCATGGATATCGAGCGAGAACGAGGGATCACGATCAAGAGCCAAAGTGTGGCGCTTCCGTATCGTGCTTCAGACGGTAAAGACTACGTTCTGAATCTCATTGACACACCGGGGCATGCCGATTTCTCATACGAGGTATCGCGGGCTCTGGTCGCGTGCGAAGGTGCTCTTCTCGTGATCGATGCGGCTCAAGGGGTTCAAGCGCAGACGCTGGCCAATTTCTATATGGCTTTGGAACTGGATCTGGAAGTTATTCCGGTAATCAACAAGATCGATCTTCCCTCCGCTGATGTGGATCGGGTAAAGGCCCAGATCGAAAAAGATCTCGGGTTGGATTCCGACTATGCACTCGCTATTTCGGCCAAGGAAGGTACCGGAATAGAAGAAGTGCTTGAAACCGTGGTGAGCAAGATTCCTCCCCCAAAGGGCGATCCGGATGCGCCGCTCAAGGCTCTCATTTTCGATTCCCACTGGGATCCGTACAGGGGCACCATTGTCCATTTACGGCTCTTCGATGGAAAGCTCAAACCCGGCGATGTAATTAAATTCTGGTTCAATAACGCAGCGTACAAGGTAGAGGAAATAGGCCATTTTCTTATTGAGAGGAAGCCCTGCAAGGAGCTGAGCGCCGGTCAGGTGGGGTACATGATTGCGGGCATCAAAACCGTGAGCGATACGAGAATCGGAGATACGGTAACATTAGAGGACCGACCGTGCATTGAAGCGCTCAAAGGTTTTAAACTGGTAAAACCGGTCGTGTTTTCATCATTTTACCCGATTTCGTCGGACGATTACGAAGAATTGGCTGTTTCACTGGAAAAACTGAAGCTTAATGATGCATCCCTCACCTTTGAGAAGGATCATTCAACGGCCCTGGGGCACGGATTCAGGTGCGGCTTTCTTGGATTGTTACATCTGGAAATAGTACAGGAGCGGTTAGAACGGGAATTCAATCTTTCGCTCATCTTAACGGCGCCATCGGTACAATATGTACTCGTACTGAAAGATGGGACAGAAACCATTATAGACAATCCTGCCAAGTACCCGGACCCGGTGTATATTCAATCAGCAAAAGAACCATTCATTCGAGCCTCCATAATTTTGCCCGACCAGTACCTCGGGCCGGTGATCAACCTTTCCATCGATCGTCGCGGTGTTCAAAAGAACATGCATTATCTTGATTCCAGCAGAGTTGAACTCACTTTCGATCTGCCGTTATCCGAAGTGCTTTTTGACTTTTACGATCGCCTGAAATCAGTCTCCCGGGGATATGCATCTTTTGACTACGATTTCCTTGAGTACAGGGAAACCGACCTCGCGAAAGTCGATATTCTGGTGTCCGGAGAAAGAGTCGATGCGCTTTCGTTGCTGGTGCACAAAGATAGAGCGCACCAGCGGGCCCGCAGAGTCTGCGAACGGCTCAAGAACGAGATTCCCCGCCAGTTGTTCAAAGTGGCGGTCCAGGGCGCAATCGGAGGCAAAATCATCGCACGGGAAACAGTATCCGCACTCCGAAAAGATGTTACCGCCAAATGCTACGGTGGAGATATTACCCGCAAAAAGAAACTCCTGGAAAAACAAAAAGAAGGCAAAAAACGTATGAAACAGGTCGGAAATGTCGTTATCCCGCAATCAGCCTTCCTCGCCGTCCTCAAAACCGACGAAGACGAATAGAAGAATATAGAAGAATCGGTAACCCTTCTCATACCTTCTCCATCCAAGGAAAGCAGCATTGGGAGGAACTTCTTACAAGAAGTTCCTCCCCGATTCTTCTTTCTTGAATGTGCGAAGGTATGAGAAGGGTTATCTGCTTTTCTTTCTTGACAGCGGGCGCGCTGCGTGTTAGCGAGCGATTCATTATGTGTTTCGTTTGGTTTTGTGTTTTCGTGCAAGGAGGGATTCGTGGGTTTCCTATGTCGCTTGTGTATTGCTGTTCTTTTTTGCACTGCATTTTTCTGCACGCCCGCGTGGTGTCAATCAGAGGCATGGGGCACGGGCTTGCAGGCAAATTTGAACCCCGGCCTTTCGTTACAGCCGCATCCTTTTTACGAAAGTGCTCAAAATAATTCCGATTTTCTTTTTGTTCCCCCCGCGACGCTGAAGGATTACCTGGTGAAGCTTGCGTACGGCCGGACCTTCGGCACTTCCACTCAGCTTGATTACGCCACATTTGAATTGAGCAAACGAGTTTCCAGCTTCCCTGCGCTCACGTACTGGGGACCGGCGGTCGGTGAGGTGCAGTTGGCTCTTATGGCTTCGTACGTGTTGTACTATGAAGGAAATATTGAAAAGGTGAAAAATCTGGACTTCCGTGACGGGTTTGAGCTTGCGTGGTTACCGAAAGGGCGCTTCACGTTTCCCGTATGGTTCGGGCTGAACCCCTACCTGGAGAGTGGAGCCGGCCTGAGCTACGTATCAGAGACTTATCGGAATTCAGGTTCCAGGTGGAACTGGTCGTTCTTAGGAGGTTTCGGACTCGAGAAAAATGTATGTGATTCCGGTGTCTTTTCCCTGGGTGTGCAGTGGAGACATCTCTCCAACGGGAACATGTGGGGAATTGGGGACGAACTGCACAATTCCAATTCCGGCACGGATATGGTTCAGGGAATGGCAACGTTTATACAGCGGTTCTAACAACATTCGCTGTGGGTGGAATTCTTCCAGCAGCACTTTTCCGGAATTGCCAGAATTACCTATCGAAAATTAGATGAATTCCTGTAGAGAGTAGGAGCGGATAATATCCAACCAGTGTTCCAGCTTTAGTTCGCATGTGCAATGATCTTGACCGATGTGCTGATGCGCATGTTCCTCGAAGATCGTATCCTGGCTGACCATGCACACAGGCCATCCGGGGACGTGATGTCTGGAGCCACTGTCACCATTGATACGGTAAACGAGGAAGCTCTTTTCATCACAGAAAACTCTGTAGGACGCTCCTTCATGAGAAATCAGGAATTCCCGGCCAAGCAATCCCCAGCCGTGGAACATGCCATGAATTCTGTTGAAAGTTCCCGCAGGACACAATTCTGAGTGCTCGTCCACTCGCACCTCACGCATCAAAGTTATCAACATTCTACCCGCTGATACTCTCTTCGGCAATTCTCCAGTCTGACACCAATACCCAATAAAAGAAGAAAGACCGGGGAAACCCTTCTTGTAAGAAGTGTTTCCCCGCCCCCTTCCCAAGAACTTCTAGCATTCACCCACTTCACCGTTTTTTCTTCGAAAAAACGGTGAAGTGGGTGGAGTGTTAAAAGTTTTTTGGAGGGTTGAGGGAACCTTTTTTACAAAAAAGGTTCCCCAGTGCTTCTGCTTATATTTGGGGTTGGTATCAGACCGTTAGGACGGTTCGCCGAAATTTGCTCGGTATCGTTGCCAGTATTCATCGACGGTGAAGCGGTGGCACTGGGTTCCCTGGCATTCCACTCCGAAGCTTGCGCACACTGCCCCCATTCTGGCTGATTCCTCCAGGCTGTTCCCCGTGACGAGTCCTTTGAGCAGACCGGCTCTGAATGCATCGCCTGCTCCGGTGGGATCGGAAACCCTATCCGCTTTGGCTGCGGGAATAGGAACCTGTCCCTGTGGAGTTTTAATGATTGCTCCATTCTCTCCCAAGGTGGTGATGATGGCTTCGGTTCTTTCGAGAATGTCCGCCTGGGACAACCCCGTTGTTCGTAGAATCATTTCCAGTTCGTAATCGTTGGAGATCAAAAGCTTCGATCCATTGATCATGTCCGCTATACGGTCAGGCTTTAGTGCCGGTATCGATTGGCCTGGATCGAAAATAAAAGGAATGTGTTTTTCTCTGCAATCTTTGCAGTAAAGATACATATCTTCCAGATTGCCGGGGGCAATTATCGCTATGGTGTCGGCAGGTTCTGCTCCGTCTATTGCATAATTGCACGCATACTTCATGGCTCCGGGGTTGAATCCGGTGATCTGATTATCTGCTATGTCCGTGGTGATATAAGCACCTGCCGTGAACTCTTCGGGAATGGTACATATTCCTTCCAGGGACAAACCCAGAGATTGTAACCACGTTTTGTAGCTGTCAAAGTCCTTGCCCGCGGTTGCAAGAATAAGCGGATTCTCACCCAGAAGAGCCAAATTATAGGCAATGTTGCCTGCAGTTCCGCCGAACTGCTCTTTCAACCCATTCACCATGAAACATACGTTCAGCACGTGAATCTTATCAGGAAGGATATAGCTGGAGAATTTCTCGGGGAAATCCATGATTCTGTCGTACGCGAGTGATCCCGACACCAGAATGCGCATTCAATGCTCCTTTTGCAAATAAATCCAAGGCAAACCACAAAAAGCATAGGGGATGAGACAATCTTCTGTCAAGTGTCTCTCGATGTCATTTGCTCCTGTTGTTTTCTTGTTGGAAAGTGGACGGCTGCAATGGGGGTTTTTTACTTGACACTAGAATAACGAGAGCGTAGTCTGATATCAATTGAAATCTTCGTTCGTTGTAATTAGTTGGTCATGAAAAAACGGCCGGGGTCGAGCTATTCTGAAGGGGGCTGACAAGTGTTGACCCTTACGGACAGATTGGTACATTCGAATTTAGGGAGGGTTGTCCGGAATTATTTACCGGAGTTTGGGGGTTTTTTACTCGTTCTTTTCGCCATAAGACTAGGAACAGCGCTTTTTTTCCGGTTTCCAATACATCAGAACCGGTATCGTTGGGAAGTGTAGAACCTGACATATCAACTCTTTTCGTCGGTGGCTCCAGACAAGATTTTTTTGAGCGTAACCGCGTTGAAGCAACAATTACCACGTATAAATCCGAGACAGAAGCAGCATCGGACATGCTGAGGGGAAAGCTCGATATGGATGTTATCGGCGATTTCCTCGCTTCGAGTTTGGCCGCAGATGGCAACGATTATTGCATCCTGGCTGCATGAGGCCGGTTGGGGAATGTGGAAATAGATCGATGAATCATCTCGCAATCGATTCTGTTTGCGATGCAAAAGGAAAGCGCATCGGACTGGAACGGGGCTCAGAGGCCGAGTGGATGCTGGGCCGATTCACATCCGGACGCCAACCAGTTTCCGGGAAATTGCCTGATTTACTGCACTTCGTAGAATTAGAAGCTCTGAATCACGTTAAACCCGGTGCTGTCTCCATTATCGGTTCCTCGCTATTGTGTGTGGGTAACGGAAAGATCGAGCTTTCCTGCAATGAGGTAGACAATAGTGATCAGATTCCTGGATGACCTGTATCCTCTGGCCTTTGCCTTGGCGGCCTGGATCAGGCTGTTGATTCCTTCAA